>OY969922.1:4397500-4706582 GCA_963704595.1 uncultured Alphaproteobacteria bacterium | reverse complement strand
CCTGACGAAGTCGGAGCAACGGCCGAACCGCCCCTTTCGCGGCGGTCTCGCTCACAGCCAGATGCTGTCCGACGTGAGCGACGTCACGCCATCGAGGTCGATGCGGAAATCGCCCGCGCCGTCGCCATCCACATCGCCGACGAGTGCCCCGCCGACGAAACGCAGTTGACCAGCCACGCCGCCAAAGGCTGCGTCACCAATCCAGTCGAAGCGCGGATCGCCCGCCAGCGTGCCATTCGCGTCGATGAGGCGCAGATCAATCATGTCACCTTGGCCCACGTTGAAGTCCGTGATGACATCGCCGTCGGCTTCGGCGGCACTGCGGAAGTGGAAGCGGTCGCCACCAAACCCGCCCTCGAGGGTGTCCACGCCTTCGCCGCCCTTCAGCAAATCCGCGCCGGCGCCGCCGTCGAGGGTGTCCTTGCCCGCACCGCCAAAGAGCGCGTCCTCGCCCTCGCCGCCATCGAGGTTGTTCGCGCCAGCGTTGCCATGCAGCCGGTTGGCCAGCCCGTTGCCGGTGCCATTGAGGTCCGCCGTGCCCGAAAGGGTCAGGCGCTCGACCTCGCGGCCCAGCGTCCAGTCCAACAGGGCCACGACGCCGTCGGAACCACCACCGGCTGTTTCCACCACCCTGTCGCCCAGGTCATCCACGAAGTAGGTGTCGTCGTCAGCGCCGCCCACCATGCGATCGGCACCGAGGCCGCCTCTCAGCGTGTCCTCGCCGGCGCTGCCGTAGAGGTTGTTCGCGCCCGCGTTGCCCTCCAGCCGGTTCGCCAGCCCGTTGCCTGTTCCATTCAGGTCGGCAGTGCCGGAAAGGGTCAGGCGCTCGAATTCGCGGCCCAGCGTCCAATCCAACAGGGCCATGACGCGGTCGTCACCACCATCGGCTCTTTCCACCACCCGGTCGCCCAGGTCATCCACGAAGTAGGTGTCGTCGTCAGCACCGCCCACCATCCGATCGGCACCGAGGCCGCCTCTGAGCTTGTCCGCGCCCGCGTCGCCGTACAGGATGTCGTCGCCGTCGTTGCCGCTCAGCTCGTCGTCGCCTGCGAAGCCGCGGATTGTGTCATTGCCGCCCCTGCCGAACATGGCGTTCTGCCCGTCGTCGCCGTGCAGGGTCTCGTCCGCGGAGGTGCCCCTGATGAGGGTGACCTGGCCCGGAGGAGTGGTATCCACCACCAGGCCGGTGCTGGCGCCGGGGGCCGTCGCGATGCCGCCGGAGGTGAAGGTCCCCGGCGCGGCGGAAAGGTTGAGCAAGGTGATGACGTCGCCGCCCCTGCTCGTGGCGACCAGGTCGGGCCGGGCGTCGCCGTTCACGTCCACCGCCGAGAGCGCCACGAGGTTCGCGTCGGAGGCGACGCTGCCGGTGATGCTGCGGGTCTCGCTGCCAGTGGCGACGCGCGTGGGCGCACCGAAACCGCCGGCGCCGTCGCCCCGCAGCACGTCGATCTCGCCCCATACGTTGGAAACGGCGAGATCAAGCTTGCCGTCGCCGTCCAGGTCGGCCGCCGCCATCGCCAGGGCGGCGAGGTTGGCGGCATAGTTGTTGGCGGGATTGAAGCCGCCCAGGCCGTTGCCGAGCAGGACCGAGACGTCATGGCCGAGATAGTTGGCGACGATTATGTCCGCCCTGCCGTCGCGGTTCACGTCGGCCGAGATCACCGCGTTCGGCACTTGCCCCGCCGCGTAACCAACGGCGCTTTCGAAGTGGCTGACGAAGGGTCCGAATCCGGTGCCGCCATTGCCGAGCCGGACCGACACGCCGCCGTTATTGAAGTCGCCATTGGAGGAGTCGCCGCCGAACGCGGCGATGAGGTCGAGCCGGCCGTCGCCGTTCACGTCGGCCGTGGCGAGCCCTTCGATGCCGAAGCCCATCTCGTAGCTGCCCGGTGCGCCGAAGCCGCCGGCGCCGTCGCCGAGCATCAGCGTCACGGCGGTGACGCCGGCGACGAGAATGTCGGCATTGCCGTCCCCGTTCACGTCCGCGACCGTGACGGCGTGAGGAGGGAGGCCGCTCGCGTCGTGGCGGACGGTGGTCGCCGGGGCGAACGCGCCTGCGCCGGTGCCGAGCAGCAGCGACACCGTGCCCTGGCCCTGATCGGAGACGATCAGGTCCAGCCGGCCATCCCCGTTCACGTCCTCCGTGACGACCTGCCCGCCGGACGTGCCCGAAATCACGGGCGGCCCGTCGAGCGGGCCGAGGTCGTAGGCCGTGGCGGGGCCGAACCCGCCGCCGGCGCCGAGCATCACGGACACCTGGTAGGAACCGTCCATCGTGACGATCGCGTCGAGCCTGCCATCCCCGTTCACGTCCGCGAAGGTGCTTCCGGCCGCGTTGCCGAGATCGGTCGCGGCGCCCGTGGGCGCCCCGAAGGCCAGGCTTCCGGGCGCCGCGATGCTCGCGCCGTTGAGGGTGAGCGCGGTCACCGCGAGGTCGGCGGTGTTCTGCCCCGCCAGCACCGTGTGGCGGAAGACGAGGCTCGTCGCGGTGGAGGCGGCCGCGTCGTAGGTGGCAATGCCGCCGTCGTTCAGCGTCAGCGTGGGCGTGCCGGAGACTGTCACCGCTCCGCCGAGCGTGGCGGTGAACGTCACCTTGCTTCCGGCGCCGAGCGGTCCGACGACCGAGGGCGTCGCCTCGATCTCGACGATCGTCACGGCCGGCGCCGACACGGCGAGGACACCGGCGGGGTTGCCAACGGCGCCGCCGAGGTTCGCCGCCTGGCCGCGAAGGTCCGTCACCCCCGCGCCATTCAGGTTGATCGCCGTGACGGCGAGGTCCGGCGTCGACTGGCCGGTGGCGATCGTGGTGGTGAACAGCAGCGTGTCCGTGCCGGAGCCGGAGAGGTAGGTCGCCGTGCCGCCGTTGCTGAGGGTCAGGGTCGGAACACCGCGCGCGACGGCGACGATCTTGTCCAGCTCCACCTCCAGCGTCACGACGGCCCCGGCGCCGAGTGCGCCGTCGGCCGGGTTCGCGGTCACCGACACAACGCGCGGCGGCGTGGTGACGATCGAGAGCCCGGGAAAGCTGGCAGGCGCGCCGGAAAGGTCGGCGTCGTTGCCCGCGGCGTCGCGGATGGTCGTGCCGATCGGGAGAGTAACGCCGGTGGCGGCGAGGGTGGCGGCGTCCCCGCCCGCGGCGACTGTAGTGCGGAACTGCAGGCTCGCGGTGCCGGAGCCGCCGACATAGGTGGCGGTGGCGCCGTTGTTCAGCGTCAGCACCGGGGCGCCGGTGACGAAGAGCGGCTCGTCGCCGGTGAGGGTGAGGGTGATGGTCTGGCCGACGTCGTAGACGCCCCGGCCGGGGTTCGAGGTCTCAGACAGAATGATGGGCGCTTTGGTGTCCACCACGAGGCCCGTCTGGCGTCCGGGGGCGGTGGCGGCGCCGCCGGGGTCAAAGACGTTCGGCGAAAGGGTCTCGTTCAGCAGCACGAAGACGTTTCCGGAGTACCACTCCGTACCGACGAAATCCGGCCGGCCATCGCCATTCAGGTCTCCGGCCGCGACGCTGCCCAGCCGCTGGATGAGCCCGGACGCGGCCTCGAAGCTGACGGGGGCGGCGAAACCGCCGCCGCCGTTCCCGAGGAAGACCTGCAGGTCGCCGCCGCGCGTATTCGGGACGACGAGGTCGATCTTGCCGTCGCCGTTCACGTCCACCGCCGCGAGGTCGGAGGGCTCGATACCTGTCGCGAGGCTGGCGACGGGCCCGAAGCCGCCGCTGCCATCGGCCAGCGCGAAGGAGAGCGTGTTGTCGTTGTGGTCCACGGCCGCGACGTCGAGCCTGCCATCCCCGTTCAGGTCCGCGACGACCACCTGGCCTGGCCATTCGCTGCGGCCCGTGAAAACGGTTGTGGCGGCGCTCAGGCCCCCATTGCCGTCGCCGTACATGACTTCCACGCGGCCGAGCACGCCCTGGGCGACGCCACCCGCAGCGACCACATCGAGATGGCCGTCGCCGTCCATGTCGATCACTTCAATTGAATTGGCCGCCATTCCCGCGGCGAAGGGCGTCGCCACGCCGAACCCGCCGTCGCCGTCGCCGTACATGACGAAGACGGCGTGGCCGGTCCCGTAGTAGGAGTTGCCGGTCCCGGCCACGATGTCGAGCGCGCCATCCCGGTTCAGGTCGGCGACGGTCAAGGCTTCCGCCGATTTGGGGTATGGCCCGCCTTCGTACGTCGTATCGAGGAAAGTCGGGACGCCGAGGTTGCCGTCGCCGTCGCCGAGCGACACGAAGATCCCGCGGGTGTTCGACGACGGAACGATGACGTCCGCATTGCCGTCCCGGTTCACGTCCGCGACCACGGCGGGCCCGGAAGCCACGAAGATCGTCCCGCCCGCGTGTTCCGGCCTGTAGGTGATCGGCGCGAGGAAGCCGCCACCGCCATCGCCCAGAAGGATGGACAGTGCGCCGTAGTTCGAGATCACGATGTCGGAGATGCCATCCCCGTCCAGGTCGGCGATCGTCGTGCTGTCCGAAGGATTGGGGTAGTTGCCATAGTGGTAGGTCGACGGCGTCGAGAGCGTCAGCGGCGTGTCGGGAACGGCGACGGTGGCGCCGTTCAGGACGAGGGCGTCGACCGCGAGGTTCGCCGCATTCTGTCCGGCGGCCACCGTGTGGTGGAACACGAGCGTGGTCGCGGTCGAGGCGGCGGCGTCGTAGGTGGCGGTGCCGCCGTCGCTGAGCGCGAGCGTCGGGGCGCCGTCCGTCGTCGTGACGACGATGGCCCGGTCCACCGTGGCGGTGAATGTCACCACGTCCCCGATCCCGAGCGGCCCCGTCTCCGCGGTCGTCGCTTCGATCTCCGTGACGGTGACGGCCCCGGCGTCGATGACGAGCGTGCCCTCCGGGTTGCCGACGGCGCCCGCGAGGCCCGCGGGCCGCCCGGCCCCATCGGCGATGACGGCGCCGTTGAGGTTCATCGCCGTGACGGAGAGGTCGGGCGAGGTCTGGCCGGGGGCGACCACGCTCGTGAAGACCAGCCTGTCCGTGCCTGAGCCGGAGACGTAGGTGGCGACCGAGCCGTCGTCCAGCGTCAGGGTCGGTATGCCGCCCGACACGGTCACGGCCTTGCTCATCACGAGGTTCAGCGTGACGACGGCACCTGCGCCGAAGACCGCGTCCCCCGGGATCGCGACGAGAGCTTCCACGAACGGGAAGGACGTGTTCACGCTGACGGCGTCGAAGGTTTCCGTGGCAGAGGCCAGGTAGGCGTCGGGGGCGCTGACCGTGGCGGCGCGGATGGAGGCGCCTGCGGGCAGGGTCACGCCGGTGACCGCAAGCGCGGCGGCGTTCTGCCCGGCGGCGACCGTGGTGCTGAACACGAGGCTCGTCGTTCCGTCGCCGCCGACATAGGTGGCGACGCCGCCGTCGTTGAGCTGCAGCACCGGGCTGCCCACCACGTTCACCGCCTCGCTCAGGGTCAGCGTGAAGGTGATGGTCTGGCCGACGTCGAACGAGCCGGAGCCGGGGGAGGTCGCGATGTCGACGACGACCGGGGTCGTGGTGTCGATGTTCAGCCCGGCGAAGGTGGCGCTGGCGCCGGTCAGGACCGCGTCGTTGCCGGCGCGGTCGCGGATGGCGCCGCCGGACAGGTCGACGCCGGTGACGGCGAGCTCGGCGGTGTCCTGCCCGGCGCCGATGGTGTAGCGGAACACGAGGTCCTCGGCGCCGGAACCCGACACGTAGACGGCGGCACCGCCATTGTTCAGCGTCAGGGTCGGCGTGCCGGTGACGAAGAGCTTCTCGTTGCCGGTGATCGTGATGGTGACGACCTGGCCGACGCCGAACCGTCCGCTGTCGGGCGAGGCGTCGTCGTCCACCGCGACCGTGGGGGGCGCCGTGTCCACGATGACGCCGCCGATGGTCCCGGGCGCCTCGGCCAGGGAGACGTGGTTGCCGCTTTCATCGACGATGCGCGCGCCGGTGGGAAGCGTCAGGCCGGTCACGCCGAGGTTCGTGGCGTTCTGCCCGGCGGCGACGGTGGTGGTGAACACCAGGGTGTCCGTGCTGGAGCCGCTGACGTAGGTGGCGGTCCCCCCGGTGTTCAGCGTGAGCTGTGGCACGCCGCTGACGATCACGGCCTCGCTGAAGACGATGCGGATCTCGAGGGTCGCGCCGGCGCCGAAGGTGCCCGTGGTGGCGCCGCGGTCGATCACGCTCGGCACCCCGCCGTCGATCACGAAGCCGGTGACGGTGCCGGCATTGAGGACGATGGTCGGCAGCAGCAGGCTCTCTTCGCGATCGGAGGTGTTCTTGAAGACGGACACGGTGTCGTCGTTGCCGTTGGTGACGACAATGTCGGCCAGACCGTCCTTGTTGAAGTCGGCGACGACGACGCCGGTGGGGCGACCGCCGGCCGACCACGTCTCGGGCAGGCCGAAGCTGCCGTTGCCCCGGCCCGAGAGGACGGACACGCCGTCGTCGCTGACGACGACGAGATCAATCGTCCCGTCGCCGTCCACGTCGCCCGCGTCGACGGCGAGCGGGTTATCCGGTGCGATGGAGACGATGGCGGGGGCGAAGCCGCCGGCGCCGTCGCCGAGCAGCACCGAGACGGTGTCGTCGCCGCTGTTGGTGATGACGAGGTCGATGTCGCCGTCGTCGTTCACGTCCACGGCGATCAAATCAGTCGGCGAGGCGCCGACGCGCAGGCTCCCGCCGCTCCCGAACCCGCCGCTGCCGTCGTTCAGCAGCACCGAGACGGAGCTGCCGTTCTTGTTGACGACGAAGACATCGACATCGCCGTCCCCGTCGATGTCGGCCGCGGCGGAGGCGACAGGCGAGGACCCGACGCCGTGGGTGACGCCGGTACTGAGGTTGAAGCGGCCGTCGCCGGACAGAACCGACACCTTCCGGTTGTTGATGGCGATGACGAGGTCGAGGTTGCCGTCGCCGTTCAGGTCCGCGGCGGTGACCGAGACGGGCCCGGCCCCCGTCGGGTCGCTGGGCTGCAGTGTTTCGAAAACGCCTTGGCCATCGCCCTTGAGGAGCGTCACCGTGTCCGCCAGGAGGTTGGTGACGGCGATGTCGAGCTTGCCGTCGTTGTTGAGGTCGCCTATGGCGACCGAGCTGGGGCGGGGCCCGGCGTCATAGTGCTTTGCGTCGGTGAAGCCGAAGTTGCCGGTCACCGAGCTGAGCGCGGGGCTGGTGCCCAGGAGCACCGAAACGGAGTTGTCGCCTTCGTTCGCGGTAACGAGGTCGAGCTTGCCGTCGCCGTTGACGTCGGCCACGGCGATGTCCCTCGGCGCGTCGCCAGTGTCATACTGCTTCGGGGCCTCGAGGAAGAGCTTCGCTTCCCCGGTGATCGAGCCGCCATTGGTCGTCATGGCGACGACGGTGAGGTCGGACGACGTGTCCCCCAGCCCCACCGTGTAGCGGAACGCCAGGGCCGTCGGGGTGGACAGCGCCGCGACGTAGAAGGCGACCTGGCCATCGGAGGTGATGAGGGTCGGGATGCCCTCCACGACGACGGGGCGGTTGGTCTGAGCGATGAATGTCACCGACTGACCGACGGTGAGGACTCCGGGCGCCGAGGCGACCGAGCTAAGCGATACAACCCGGACCGTCATGGCGTGGACTGCTTTCGAGGGGGCGGGTGGGACACGCGCGCCGCCAAGTGGGGGGATTTGGCCAAACGAGAATTGGCCGCACAGTCGCATTTTATGTACAACTGTCAATATGCGTTTAAGTAAGAGAGGCCGCCTTTAAAGTTTTCAGGCCCTTTGGTCTGGGCATGTGAAGCGAATATACACTAAGGGTCAGTGTGAACCTTGGCGCCCCCCATTCTGCCGACCTCACGAAGGGTGGGCCGGATGACTCGAAGGTGGCCAGATCTCGAACGAGATCCTCTCGCTGGAGGACATGCTGCCGACGCTGCTCGCCACCGCGGGAGAGCCCTCCTTCAAGCAGCAACTGCTCACCGGCCATGCGGCGTGCGGCAAGACGTTCAACGTCCGCCTCGACGGCTACACCTCCTGCCTCGCACACCGGCAAAGCCGAGGACTGGCCACGCGACACGTTCCTCGCCGAGGTGCGCCGATTCCACGAGCAGTGGTGAATCGAGCCTGCTGCTGAGAGCCGGCCGCCTGCGGCTTCGACATTGATCGCAGTTTCCTGCCCCACTAGCGAAGGCATCTCGTACCTGAGTACTGGGACTGGAGGTGCGCCGGATTGGTATTCGTCGCAAACTCGCGGGGCCGCAGTCGGTAAGTCGGATGGTGGCGGCCCTTTGGCACCTCTCCAGTCGCGCGCGGGACGCAGCCCGCGGTGCGACGCTGGTTGCCCCCCGCGCAGAAGGCGACAGGTCCCCTTGGACAGAAACTAAGAGCGGGCGGGCAGTGGCGTGTCCGGCTGCGCGGGAATGACGTCGATCCGGGGAATGGAGATCTTGCAGACGATGCCCTCGGGCTCGAAGCGCAGATCCGCGCCCCCGCCGGTGGCATATTGCAGAGAATGCGCGATCACCGTGCAACCGTAGCCCGTCTGCTCCGGCGGCGTGACGATGCGTCCCGCGACCTCGCGCCATTCGAGCCTCAAGGGCGCATCCGGATCGGCCTGCGGCAGACCGCTGATCCTGAGGCTTCCGCTTTCATGGGCGAGCGCGCCGTACTTCACCGCGTTCGTCGCAAGTTCGTGGACGACGAGGCCGAGCGCGATCGCCGCACGGGGCTGGATGCGATCGTGCGGTCCGTCGACCTCGACGCGGGACCGCTCGAACTCGACGAAGGGCGCGAGCTCGGCCTCCACGATGTCGCGAACGGGAAGCACTTCCCACGACCGTTCGGCCAGCAGGTTGTGCGTCGCGGCGAGGGCCTGGATCCGCGCGGTGAACACGGACTGGAAGTCGTCGAAGGTGCGCTGAGCTCTTCAGGGTCCTGCGGCTTATCGCGAGGACGAGCGTCAGCGTGTTCTTCACCCGATGGTCGAGTTCTCGCATCAGGAGGGTCTGACGCCGCTCGCTCGCCTTGCGCTGGCTGAGATCCACCATCGTGACGAAGGCGCCGCTGACCTCGTCCTCCGACCCGCGCAGCGGCGCGGCGCTGACGAGGAAGTCCTTGGCACCCGGCGCCAGCGGCGCGACCGCCTCCAGCCCCTGGATGGCGTCCCCGGCCACGGCGAAATCGAGGAGGTCCTCCGTTCCGGTCAGGCCGGAGGGATGCACGAAGGTCAGCGGGACCAGCTCGGCCAGCTGGCCGCCGACCCGTTCGCCGGAGTAGAGAGCGTGTGCAGCCGCATTCGCATGCGTGATCGTGCCCGATCTGTCGCAGACCAGCACGGCCTCGTTCGCCGAGGCGATGATCGCCCGGGCCGACCGCTCCGCCTGTTCCTCGCGCTCGGCGAGGATGCGGTCGGTCATGTCGGTGAGGGTGAGCGCGGTCCCCCGCACGAGACCCAGCTGAAGTGCGCGCGTGGACAGCTTGACGATGCGCGTGGCGCGCTCTGCGCCGACCCTGATCTGGACATCCCGGCTTACGTCCTGTCCGGAGCCCACGGCCTCGGTCAGGACTTCGACGGTATCGGCGTCGAAGATCTCGGTCAGGCTCACTCCGGGCCAGGTCCGGCCCTGCATCGTGAGCCGGTCGAAGGCGCCGTTCGCATAGAGCAACCCACCGTCCCCGCCGATCACCGCGACCCCGGCTTCCATGCCGTGGACGAAGCTCTGGAAGGCCTCGGGATCGCCGCCGATGCTCAGCACCTGCTCCCGGTCAGCGGCGCCGATCACGAGTGCGTCGACCTCGCCCTCGCGGATGGCGCGCAGCGTTTCTTCCGCCTCCAGAAGCCTGCAGCTCGGCCTGCAACGCCTCGATCTGCGCGGCCACCTTGCGGCGGCGTTGCTCGATCTGGGCCTCGCGCCGGGTGACCGAATTGATGCGCTCCCGCTCGTTTCGCCGCAACCGGGCTTCCTCGGCCCTGCGAGCCGATCCGGTCAGGGCGCCGGTTTCGCCGAGGTCGGGTTCCAGAAGTCTGATGCCATCCTTGCCCATGACGAATTCGCGGACCTGGTTGGAATGCGAGGTGCCGCGGGCCTTGAGCAGGTGGAGTTCCCGGTTGAATTCGCCGTTGACCTCGCGGTTCAGCATCAGGATCCACACATCCATGAGCGAGCTCAGCCCGGCATCGGTGATGACGATCTGCTCGCCGTGGCTGAGGTTGGTGAAGACCGCCGTGATGCCCCTGCTTTTCAGCGCGTCGACCATCCGCAGCAGCATGGCCTGCCACCTCGATCCGGTCCCCGCTTTCCATGAAGGCCGAGATCGGGTCGAGCACGACGACGGAAGGGTCGTGCCGGGTCACCTCGCGCAGCATGATGGCGAGGTGCATCTCCAGACTGTAGAAGGTCGGCCGGACGGCGACGTATTTCAGGCGGCCGTCCTCGAGCGGCGTCTTCAGGTCGATCCCGATCGATCGCATGTTGCGCACCGCCTGATCGGCGGTCGAACGAGAAATAGACCACGCGCTCGCCCACGGCGCGGGCCGCCGAGGCGAAGTTCGCGGCAAGAGAGGACTTGCCCGAGCCGGCCACACCCGAGACCAGGCCAGCACGACGCGCTTGGCGCCGACCTCGTCGATCGCCACCTCCACCCGCAGGAACAGTGCCTCGAGATCGTAGTCGCCGATCTCCGCGAGTTCGGCGGGATCGACGTAGACGTGCTCCATCGCGATCCGGCCGTGCTCGATGAGCTTGTCGAGCTCGAAGCCCAGTGACGCTGGACAGCGGTTGGGGCTAGCCCCACCCCGGTCGCCTATCCCGAGCTTTTCTCGGCGCTCCAGATAGGCGTGGTCGGGGGGCAGGAGAATCCCTGCTTCAACATCAACCAGGCCAAGATGTACGAAGTCCAGTCGCACATCATGTACACGGCGCACGTGCCGGCGGTGTGGCACTGGTCCATCTCCAGCAACTTCCTCGATTCCCTGACGCCCGAGATGCGCGAAATCGTCGTCCAGTCCGCCGTTGAAGCCGCCGCCTATGGCGACGACGTGGCAAAGCAGCAGATCGATGCCACCTGCTCGAGCCTGGAGAGCGAGCACGGGATGACCGGCGTCACCGTGGACCGCGCTGCATTCGTGACGGCAGCGCGCCCCGCGATCGACGAACTGGCGAAGGGTTGGGCGCCCGGCGTGTTTGACACGGTTTCGCAGTACCTCGACTAGCGCAACCGTCCAGAGCGACGCGGTGCCTGCGGGTGCCGCGTCGTCTGCCCGACCCCTCCCAGCCCACTGGAGACAGCCGACATGCGCCAGATCAACGTGTTCCTGCTGGTGGTGGGCCTTTTCATGGAAACCAACGCGGCCATTACCATTTTCACGCCGATGTTGTTACCGCTTGCGGTGGCGGTTGGCGTAGACCCGGTACACTTCGGCGTCATCATGGTGCTGAACCTGATGATCGGCCTGCTGACGCCGCCGGTGGGGATGGTCTTGTTCGCGGTGGCGAAGGTCGGCAACGTGTCGATCAACCGCGCCGTCGTCGCGCTGGGGCCGTTCTACGTGCCCCTGGGCTTTGCGCTGATCCTGGTCAAGCTGATCCCGCAGATTTCGCTCTTCCTGCCAAGCCTGATGCGCTAGGCAGCGCACTCATCCGGCAAGAGCTTCGTGCGGCCCGTCAATCGAGTGCGTCTCGGACTGCGCAAGCGAGTTCGTAGTCCCGATATGGCTTCAGCAGGAAAGGCTTCAGGGCGTCTTCCCCCGCGGAGGCTACGATTTCACCACCGTAGCCGGAGGTAAACAGGACCTTCAATTCCGGGCGTCGGCGCTGCGCCTCAAGCGCAAGCTCGTAGCCGTTTTCCGAGCCCGGCATGATGATATCGGTAAACAGCAAGCGAACGTCTTCGGCGGCGCCGAGCGCCTGAAGCGCCGAGGCGGCAGTGTCGGCTTCGATGATCCGGTAGCCGAGCTCGGTCAGGGCACTGACGGCGGTCTGGCGCACCGCAGCCTCGTCCTCCACCAGCAGGATGACATCTCCCTCGCGGGCGCGGGGCAGCTTCGCGTGCCCCTTGTCGCCGGACGTGACAGACGGTCGGTGGGCGGCGCCGGCATAGCTCGGCAGATAGATGCTGATTGTTGTCCCCGCGCCCGGGGCGCTCTCGATTCCAAGACCGCCGCCCGACTGCTTGACGAAACCATGAATCGTGCTGAGACCGAGCCCGGTGCCGTTCCCCTCTTCCTTGGTCGTAAAGAACGCATCGCAGGCTTTCGACCGAACCTCCTCGGACATGCCGATGCCGCTATCGGCGACCTGAAGGAGCACATAGCGTCCGGCGGCGAGATCGGGGTCTTTCCCTCTCCAGGAATTGTCGACTCGAGCCTCGGCGGTCCGGATCACAACCCGGCCACCCTTGGGCATGGCGTCGCGGGCGTTGACCAGCAGATTGAGGATCGCCGCCTCGATCTGCCCCGGGTCGATGTACACGGCGGCGAGGTCCTCAGCCAATTCCGTGCGGATATCAACCCTCTCGCCCAAGGTGCGCGATAGCAGATCAGCCAGGCTATGGATGAGTTCGTTGAGATTGATCGCCTGCGGAGCCTGGCTCTGTTGCCGGGAAAATCCGAGCAGTCTCTTCGTCATGTCGCGGCAATGCAGGGCTCCCTGCAGCGCATGATCGATCCTGCGTGCCGTCCGAGCGTCCAGGTTCTCGGTTCGCTGCATGCGATCAAGATTGCCGATAACTACGGTCAGCATATTGTTGAAATCGTGAGCAATGCCGCCGGTCAGCTTGCCCACTGCGTCGATCTTCTGGGCGTGCAGCAACTGCTGCTCGAGCATGCGGCGATCATGAACGTCGAACATGGTGCCGAAAATGCGCGATTCGGATCCGTTGCCACCCGTCGCCACCACACCCCTGTCGAGGAAATAGCGGAAGACATCGTCGGCGCAGCGCCAGCGATACTCGACGGAATAGTCACCGCCGGACGGAATGTTCTTCAGCGCGTTCAGGACGTTATCTATATCCTCGCCATGGATTCGGGTCGCCCACAGTTCTGTGTCTTCCGCAAAAACCGCTGCGTGGAAGCCGAGCAGACGCTTGACGCTCTCGTCATGCAGGAATGTGCGCACCGCTCCCTCACTTGAGAGCTCGGCTTCATACACCGCAATCGGCAACGACCGGATAACGGTCGCTTCGCGCTTTTCCGTCGAACGCAGCTGATGCTCGGCTTCAACATGTTCAGCGCGAATCCGAAGATTCTCTTCGAGCAACTGGCGTTCATGTTCCGCCTTGCGCCGGATTTCGTCGGCCTGCTTGTGCAGTTCGATGAAAACCGAGACCTTCGCGCGCAGGATCACCGGCTCGACCGGCTTGAAGACGTAGTCGACCGCGCCTGCCGAATAGCCCCGGACGACATGCATGTCGTCCTTGTCGTAGGCGGTCAGGAAGATCACCGGGATCCTGCGCGACTTCTCTCGTTGCCGAATGATGGCGACCGTTTCGTAGCCGTCCATGCCCGGCATGCGCACGTCCATGAGGATAGCGCAGAAGTCGCGCTGCAGAACCAGCCGCAGCGCCTCCAGCCCGGACGTCGCCGAAACCAGATCGGCGTCGAGTCCAGCGAGCAAGCCGGATAGCGCAGTGATGTTGCGCGGATCGTCGTCGACGAGTAAAAGCGCTGGCCGCACCGGCGCCGTGGCTTCGTCTTCCAATGGGTTGGCCCGGGTCAGATCGACCACCGATCGCGATCGTGGGAAATCGCCTCCGGCTCCGGCCGGCAACGGTTCATTCGACGGCATCTCGCGTCTGATACAGCCAGGCCCGGATGGTCGAGATCAGCTGTTCGGGATCCACCGGTTTGGCGACGTAGTCGGATGCGCCAGCGTTGAGACATTTCTGCCGGTCCTCTTTCATCGCCTTTGCGGTCACCGCGATCAGTGGCAAACGCGAGACCGGGCCGCCGAGATCCCGAATTCGCCGAATTGTCTCATAGCCGTCCATCTCCGGCATCATGATGTCGATGAGGACGACTTTCAGACCTCGTGTCTTTCGCACGAGATCAATGCCGCTGCGGCCATCCTCGGCATGGAAAACTTCGACGCCGTATTGCTCGAGAACGCTTGTCAGCGAGAAAATGTTGCGGATGTCGTCGTCGATGATCGCGACCCGCGTGCCAGCAAGACCGGTATCGCCGCGCTCGACGCGCTCCACCGCTTCCTGTGTCTGAGCGGGAAGGTCGGAGACCCGCTGATGGAGACACAAGGCGGCCTCGTAAATCAACGCGTCGCTGCTCGTCACGAGGCGCTTGTTGATACGGGGCATCCGCGCCTGGACGATGTCCATGTTCTTCGCCGAAAGTTCTTTCGGGACATACACAATGACCGGCAAGCTGTCGGGCAGCGCGGCCCCGGACAGGTCACTCAGGAACTTGACGCCCTGGGCCGGCACCGACGAGCAGTCGATCACGACGCAGTCGTAACGCCCGGCGTCCAGTTCCTTCAGAGCACTTCCCGGCTTTGTGGCCTTGACGATCACGTCGGGATCTTTGCCCAGCATGTCCCCCAGCGTAGCCTCGCCGCCAGCGCTCTGGACCATGAGGACTGCGCGCTCCTTACGCTCGACGAAATCCTTGAGCCGACCGAACGCGGCGAGCAGTTCGTCACGCTCGGCGGGCTTTCCGGTGAACCCATAGGCGCCTATTTTGAGACCGCGTTTGCGCTGCTCCTGCACCGAGATGATGTGAACCGGGATGTGGCGGGTTTCGGCCTCGTGCTTGATCCGATCAAGCAGGGCCCAGCCGTCGATGTCCGGCAGCCCAATGTCGAGGGAAATTGCATCGATCGGAAGCTTTCTGGCCATCCCGACCACTTCCCAGCCACGACCCGCGACGACGCCCTTCATGCCGGCGTCGCGGACGACATCCAGCAGCACATTGGCGAAATTCACGTCGTCTTCGACGATCAGGACAGCTGGCACCGAGCCATCGAGATTCCCACGATCGTCGATAACCGCGCGCGGACGGGGCACATCCGCGCCCCTCTCCTCGACCGCGGATCGCGCCGTCGTGGCTGGACGCGGTGACGGCTCCTGTTTTTCGAATTTCTCGACCGGCTGCAGGTCGAGGGGCAGGAAGAGCGTGAAGCTGCTGCCCTTGCCCGGCGTGCTTTCGACCGTGATTTCTCCGCCCAGCAGCCGTGCGATTTCCCGGCAGATCGACAGGCCGAGACCTGTACCGCCATACTTCCGGCTCGTCGAACCGTCAGCCTGCTGGAACGCCTCGAAGATCGTCTTCAGATGCTCTTCCGAAATGCCGATCCCGGTGTCCTTGATCGTGAAGGCGATAACCCGGTCGGTCGTGGACAACACGGGATGGGCCGCGTTCCATCCCGATGTCGCAATGCGTCCATTGATCGATACGCCGCCGTCGTGGGTGAATTTGAACGCGTTCGATAGGAGGTTGAGCAGAACCTGCTGGAGCCGCATCTCGTCGGTATAGATCAGCGGCGGCAGCGAACTTTCGAAATCGATCGTGTAGTTCAGCCCCTTTTCCGAAGCCACCGGGTCGAAGGTACGCTTCAGGTGCTGCTTGAGATCCGAAAAAAGCAATTCTCGTATCTCGACCGTCATCGCACCGGACTCGATTTTCGAAAGGTCGAGAATCTCGTTGATCAGCGACAATAGATCATTGCCCGAGGAACGTATCGTGCGGGCGAACTCCACCTGCTTGCTGCTCAGCGTATGATCCGGGTTATCTGCCAGCAGTTTTGACAGAACAAGCATGCTGTTGAGCGGCGTCCGCAGCTCGTGAGACATGTTGGCGAGAAACTCGGACTTGTATTTGGACGTAAGGGCGAGCTGCTCCGCCTTTTCCTCGACCGCCTGCTTGGCGCGCTTGACCTCCTGATTGGTCGCCTCAACCTGCTTCTTCTCGATCGCCAGAAGGTGCGCTTTCTCCTGCAATTCATCATTCTTGCCGCGGAGCTCTTCCTGCTGGCTCATCAACAGCTCTTCTGACTGGCGAAGTGTCGCCGCCTGCTGCTCCAGCCGATCGTTGGTCGTGCGAAGTTCTTCCTGCTGGCTTTGAAGTTCGGTTGTGAGACGCTGCGACTGCGTCAGCAGATCCTCGGTCCGGGTGTTTGTCGCGATGGTGTTCAGGACGATGCCGATGCTCTCGGTAAGCTGGTCGAGAAACGAGAGATGCGTCTCGCTGAAACGGTTGAACGAGGCCAATTCGAGCACAGCACGGACCTCATCCTCGAACAGCACCGGCAGGACGACGATGTTGAGCGGCGGCGCCTCGCCCAAGCCGGAATTGATCTGAATGTAGTTGCTCGGCACGTTGGTGAGCAGGATCCGCTGCCTCTCGAAGGCACACTGGCCCACCAACCCTTCCCTCATCCGGTAATTGGTGGAGAGGGACTTGCGCTCCTTGTAGGCGTAGCTGGCGAGGAGGCCGAGGACGGTTTCCCGCCGGTTGTTCTCGTTCGCCTCTTCTCTTGCCGTGTAGAACACCCCCTGCTGGGCGCCAACTAGCGGCGCGAGCTCCGACAGCACGAGGTTAGACACCGTGACCAGGTCGCGCTCGCCCTGCATCATCCGGGTGAAGCGCGCGAGGTTGGTCTTCAACCAGTCCTGCTCGGTGTTGTACGCCGTCGTTTCGCGCAGGTTGCCGATCATCTGGTTGATGTTGTCCTTCAGCGCGGCAACCTCACCCGATGCTTCGACCGCGATCGAACGGGTCAGGTCGCCGTCAGCGACTGCGGTCGCAACTTCGGCGATGGCGCGCACCTGGGTGGTCAGGTTGTCTGCGAGCTGGTTCACGTTGTCGGTGAGGTCGCGCCACAATCCGGCGGCGCCCGGGACCTTGGCCTGGCCACCGAGCTTGCCCTCGATACCCACTTCGCGGGCGACGTCGGTTACCTGGTCGCCGAAGGTCGCGAGCGTGTCGATCATTCCGTTGATCGTCTCGGCGAGTTCGGCAATCTCGCCCTTGGCGTCGACGGTCAGCTTGCGCTTCAGGTTGCCGTTGGCGACCGCCGTGACGACCTGAGCGATGCCGCGCACCTGATTGGTGAGGTTGGTCGCCATCATGTTGACGTTGTCGGTCAGGTCCTTCCAGGTGCCGGCAACGCCTTCCACATGCGCCTGTCCGCCCAGCTTGCCCTGCGTTCCCACCTCTCGCGCGACGCGTGTCACTTCCGAGGCGAAGCCATTGAGCTGGTCCACCATCGTGTTGATGGTATTCTTCAGCTCCAGGATTTCGCCCTTCACGTCGACGGTGATCTTCTTCGACAGATCGCCGCCGGCGACCGCCGTGGTCACTTCCGCAATGTTGCGAACCTGACCCGTCAGATTGGTCGCCATCGCGTTCACATTGTCGGTCAGGTCCTTCCAGGTGCCGGCGACCCCCTCGACCCGGGCCTCGCCGCCGAGCTTGCCTTCCGTGCCCACATCGCGCGCGACGCGCGTCACTTCCGAGGCGAACGAATTGAGCTGATCGACCATCGTGTTGATGGTGTTCTTCAGTTCCTCGATCTCGCCCTTCACGTTGACGGTGATTTTCTTCGACAGATCGCCGCGAGCGACGGCGGTGGTGACATCGGCGATGTTGCGGACCTGCCCGGTCAGGTTCGTCGCCATCGCGTTGACGTTGTCGGTCAGGTCCTTCCAGGTTCCGGCGACACCCTCGACCTTGGCCTGCCCGCCGAGCTTGCCCTCGGTGCCGACTTCACGGGCGACGCGCGTTACCTCCGAGGCGAAGGACGACAGCTGGTCGACCATGAGGTTGATCACGTCCTTGATCTGCAGGATCTCTCCCTGCACATCGACCGTGATCTTCTGGCTCATGTCACCGCTGGCGATCGCCGTCGCGACCTTCGACACGTCACGCAGCTGGACCGTCAGGTTGCCGGCCATCGAATTGACGTTGTCCGTCAGGTTCTTCCACGTGCCTGCAACGCCCTCCACCTTGGCCTGGACGCCCAGCTTGCCCTCGGCGCCAACCTCACGGGCGACGCGGGTCACCTCCGAGGCGAAGGAGGACAACTGATCGACCATAGTATTGATCACATCCTTGATCTGCAGGATCTCGCCCTGCACATCGACGGTGATCTTCTGGGTCAGGTCGCCACTCGCAATCGCCGTCGCAACCTTAGAGACGTCGCGCAGCTGCACGGTCAGATTGCCTGCCATCGAGTTGACGTTGTCGGTCAGGTCCTTCCAGGTGCCCGCCACACCATCGACCTTCGCCTGTCCGCCGAGCTTGCCTTCGGTGCCCACCTCGCGCGCGACGCGTGTCACCTCGGAAGCGAAGGATGACAGCTGATCGACCATGGTGTTGATCGTGTTCTTCAGTTCGAGGATCTCGCCCTTGACGTTGACGGTAATCTTCTTCGACAGATCGCCGCGAGCGACGGCGGTGGTGACATCGGCGATGTTGCGGACCTGTCCGGTTAGGTTCGTCGCCATCGCGTTGACGTTGTCGGTCAGGTCCTTCCAGGTTCCGGCGACGCCCTCCACCTTGGCCTGCCCGCCCAGCTTGCCCTCGGTGCCGACTTCGCGGGCGACGCGCGTGACCTCCGAGGCGAAGGAGGAAAGCTGGTCGACCATGAGGTTGATCACGTCCTTGATCTGCAGGATCTCTCCCTGCACATCGACCGTGATCTTCTGGCTCATGTCGCCGCTGGCGATCGCCGTCGCGACCTTCGACACGTCACGCAGCTGGACCGTCAGGTTGCCGGCCATCGAATTGACGTTGTCGGTCAGGTTCTTCCAGGTGCCGGCAACGCCCTCCACCTTGGCCTGCCCGCCGAGCTTGCCCTCGGTGCCGACCTCGCGGGCGACGCGCGTCACCTCAGAGGCGAAGGAATTGAGCTGATCGACCATCGTATTGATCGTATTCTTCAGCTCGAGAATCTCACCCTTGACGTCGACCGTGATCTTCTTGGACAGGTCGCCACGCGCAACCGCCGTCGTGACCTCCGCAATATTGCGGACCTGCCCGGTAAGGTTGGTCGCCATTGCGTTGACGTTGTCGGTCAGATCCTTCCAGGTGCCGGCGGCACCCTTGACCTTTGCCTGTCCGCCCAGCTTGCCGTCGGTACCGACCTCGCGCGCCACACGGGTCACTTCCGATGAAACCAGGCCAAGTCGCTCGACCATCGTGTTGATGGTTTTCGCCTTCTTCAGGAAATCGCCCTTCAGCGGCCGACCGTCGGCCTCCAGCGCCATGGTTTGCGACAGATCGCCCTCGGCTACGGCGCCGATGATACGAGCCACCTCCGTGGTCGGCTGCGCCATGTCTTCGATCAGGCTGTTGACGGAGTCGATGCAGGTGGCCCACCCGCCCTTCGCGTCATCCAGCTTCCCCCGCTGACTGGTCCTGCCGTCCTTGCCCACGGCCGTACTCAGGCGGCTCAACTCCTTGGCCATCTCCTGGTTGAGCTCGACCACGTCGTTGAAGGCTTCCGCAATCGCTCCACCGGTGCCAATCAGGTCGGTCGGCAGGCGTACCGAAAAATCGCCCTTGCGAAAGGCCCGGAGCACCTTCAGCAATTGCCTCGCGTCAAGCGTCTCGTTGGCGACAGCCCCGTCCATGCGTGATCTCCCGAACAATTATTAGACGGTGGCCCGTTCGCTCACCCGATCGTGTCAGTGTAACTCTGCCCGAAAGGGCGCGCCTTGAATGGGCAGGATGTCGTCAGGCGGGCGGAGGCTCGGCGAGTGCCGACCGGAGCGCGACGCCCAGTTCGTCGTCCGTGCAAGGCTTGGACAGAAAACCCCGCGGCTGGGCCACTTCGGCGCGCCGCCGGGTTTCAGGATCGTTCGACCCGGACAGAAAGACGACGGCGATTTCGAAACGTTCCCGGAGCTCTTTCGCGAGTCTCACGCCGTCACCGCCGCCGCGCAGGCCGATATCGACGAGCGCGATCGCCGGACGTTCCGATTGCGCGACCGCGATGGCTTCCTCAGGTGTCCCGGCAATGCCGGAACATTGGTATCCGAGTTCCTCCAACGCGTCCTCCAGAGACAGCGCGACAAGGTATTCGTCCTCGACCACGAGGACGCGCAATTTGTCCGAGAAATCGAGAGGGCTTCGCATCAACGGTTTCTCTAATTCTTGCTCGAGCATGGGCCGTCGCGAAGCTGCGCAATGTCGATGTTTTGGTACGGCAGGGCCGTCCTGTTGGCGAGGCGATGCGCACGATTGGCGTGACGCGATTCACAGGTGGCTCGGTTTGCGTGAAGGGGCTTGTACGGCTTGATGACTGTATCGCCTTCCGGGGTTGAGCCGCTGCAAGGAGCGGCTGGTCCAAGTATGCGTGATCCGGGGTTTTACAGGCAAGGCTGGATTACAGGCGTCAGCCACCATGCTGTTACAGTTATCGACCTATAGATTCGAAGGCACGACTGCCTCGCCGCCGACCGGCACGCCGCTGTCCGCGGCGACACAGGCGTCGGCTTCGGGCGCAGCACAGATTGCGCCGCTCAGAACTCGTAATGCCCCGGCGCGAGTATCGCGTGGGGGTCGAGCGCGTGGTGGATCGTGCGGATGAGCGCGGCGTAGGGCGGGGACGCGCTGGCGAGGGCTCGCATCGACTGGATGCCGAGGCGCGAGGGGTGGATGCCGCGGGCGCTCATGGCGTCGAGCAGCGTGTCGTGGCACGTCCTGGCTGCAGCGTCGTGTCCTTCACTGTCGCGGTCGTAGATGATGGCGACGAAGACATCGAGGACGCGGTGCGAGGTGGCGGCGCCGGAGATCGCGGCCTCGAAGCCGTGCGCGTGGGCGGTATCTTCGATCAAGCGCATCGCTTCGACGGTGCTTTCGCCGACGAGCGGTATCGGGAAACACAGCCAGTGCAGCCCGCAGCGGTCGGCCTCGGGCGCGAGCGGCCCCCGTGGGCCCGCCGTCTTGCGCCAGTAGACGGTGGCAGCGACGGCTTCATGCGGCGCGCCGAGCGCGGCGGCGCCAGCGCGCAGGGCCGGTTCGTCGGCCATCTCTGCGACTGCAACCTCGGCCCCGGCTGCCCGCAGGGCGCCGGCAGCATGGTCCGACAACGCCGCGCCGATCGCCGGAGAGGCGGCGTTGATGCTCGCCGCAATGTGCCAGACCCGGTCGGCCTCGTCCCGCGGGCGGGGCAGCGGAGTCTCTCCCATCGTTGCGATGAACGGGTAGCGCCGGCCGATCATGAACGCCTTCGCCGGGTTCCAGACGGTCAGGCAGTTTGGCTGGATGACCGCGTCGCGGACGAGGGCGCGGGCGACGTCGAGCGCGGCGGCCAGGCCGGCGCCGCCGGAAACGCGCGCGTGGATCGTCCGCAGATCCGCCGGTGTGGGGCTGAGAAACAGCGTTGCCGCGACGATGATGCCGAAATTGGACTGGAGGAAGAGACCGTCGAGGCTCGGCCCGGGTCCGTGGCGGGAGAGCGTCGTCATCGCGGCGCCGGGGAACATGCCGAAGCCGGTGGTGACCATCGATCCGTCGGGCAGCACGACGGTGAGAGCGCAGGCATGGCGCGCGCGCTCTCCGGTCGGGCCGCTGCCGCCGCCGCGCTCGGCAAGGTTGCCGATGACGCTGGCATCGCCCGGACCGCCGATCGCCGGCAGGAACCAGGGCGCGTCGGCGTTGCGCAGGTGCTCGTGAACCTGCCGGAACGTCACGCCGGGCTCGACGGTGATGGTTCCCATGCGCGCATCGAACGCGGTGATGGCGTCCATCCGCGACAGGTCGAGGATGGCAGAGCAGTCGGCGGCCGGCACGCGCGAGCCGAGGCCCCAGTTGCGGCCGCGGCTGATCGGGTGAAGCGGCACGCGATGCTCGCGCGCGACGCCGAGGCAAAGCGCGACTTCGGCCGCGTTGCCTGCGCAGAGCAGGGCGACGACGCGCTGGTCGGTCGGAAACGTTGCCGTCTCGCACGCCGCGAGGACATCCGGCGCCGTCGACACGTTCGCCTCGCCGAGAGCGGCCCGCCATGCCGCCAGCGCGTTCCGGACAGTCACGGTGCTGCCGTCAGCCGCCGCCCGGCTGACTCCAGGCGGTGATTGTATTGTTCATTAGGTCCTGCGTTTTGTTCCCAGGCTCGCTCACCCCATGTGAGCTCGGTCCCAACTGGTTCAGCATGTCGACAAGCCTCTGGACGTCGACGTTGCCGGAAGGTTCGCCGGCGCCGCCAAGAGTCGATGATCCGCCGACGTGTCCAGACAGCGACTGGGATAACAGATCCATCGTAGAAGGCGACGACTGCGGGGAAGTGGGCGGCTGTCCGGAAAAGATGGAGCTGCCGCCTCGCACGCCGTCGAGGATGGAGTCGTCTGCCGACGAAGGCGGAACCGGAGGGGAGGGGGCCAGGATGACACGCGCCTTTTCGCAGAAGGCGAGAGCCTCTTCCGGCGAAAATACATGGCCGTGGCTCGCACCGAGCCGCGCGAGGATTTCGGTTGCCTCCTGCCGGGAGCCGGCCCGAGCCGGCTCTGCTGGGAACTCTGGTGCAAACGCCGGATCGAAGGTGCGGGCGACGAAATGTTCGACGTCTGTGACGGGCATCGGATGACCTGCTGCAAAATGAGTTGCGGGCCGGCCGTCCGGCGCGCCCCTCATGGCGGGAGGAACTCCGGGCGGAGACGAAGCCCCGCCCGCTTGTTTGCGTTGCCGTTTGTGCCCGGCGGCGTGGCCGCCCGATGAAATCCGGGTCAGGCGGGCCGGCGATGCGCGCTCGAGCCGCGGTCCGTCACATCAGGTGGCGGCATCGCTCCCCTACCAGGGGAACGAGAAGACCTGCTGGACCGTGTTCTTCGCATCGTTCAGCGCGTTGTTGAGGTTGTGCGCGAAGGTTTCCATGAAGTTGCTGCCGTTCTGCGCACTGTCGACCGCAGCGCCGGCCGCCGCGCCGACAACCATGCCGCCGGGCATCCCGGTGCCCATCCCCGTCTGGACCAGGTTGGGATCGAAGACCTGGCTGCCACCGCTCACGCCGGCGAGGATGTCGTCGCCTTCCACGTGGGCGGGACGGCCGGCGAAGATCGGCTCGAGCGTCACCATCATGCTCTCCCGGAACGCGAGGGCGTCGGCGGCGGAGAACTCGTACCCGCGCTCAGCGCCGAGCCGCGCGACGGTCTCGCCCGCCTCCTGCGGCGAGCGGCTGGCGGCAAGCGTTTGGGAAAATTTTTCTGCGAAGTCCGGATCAGCGATTGCTTCGCTCATGAACTTATCGACAGTGGCGACCGACATTTCCAACCTCATATGAGACCGCCACTCCGACCCGATATCGGGCTATGG
Organism: uncultured Alphaproteobacteria bacterium; assembly: GCA_963704595.1. Lineage (GTDB taxonomy): Bacteria > Pseudomonadota > Alphaproteobacteria > Rhizobiales > Amorphaceae > Acuticoccus. The sequence continues at coordinate 4,683,382 of OY969922.1, read as the reverse complement.
CTGATAATTTTCTAGCCCCGATCAAAGCGTTCGTCTATTCGGTTATTGAAGAGGGAGCATCGAGTTCTCGTCTGTTTTCCGACCGAAGCACGATATGGAACAATATCTTTCCAATGGCGGAATCCATATAAGGCTTGATACCGAAACAACTCTGTAATCGTACAGATATAATCTTTCCTGCGGGGCTGAAGGATGGCGGCGAGCAAGTATAGATTACCCGCGCTCGAGGCTGCGATCGCCGTGGAGAGGCATGACGATCACCTTGAAGTACTCGACCCCCGGACGTGGATCGCAGGGCTCGCGGTCGTAGGATTACTGTCGGCTGCTCTCGCCGCCAGCGCGATCATCGATGTTCCGGTCAACGTCGAGACGCGCGGCATCATCGTTGCTCCGGGCGGAGTGATCGACATCGTGTCGGATACGCAGGGCATCCTCGGCGATCTTCAGGTCAAGGTCGGGGACACCGTCACCCCCGGCATGGCGCTCGCGGTGGTCGAGCAGCCCGACGTGCGTCTCGAACTCGCCGCGGCCGAGGCCAAGCTCCACGACGATCAGGCGTTCCTCACCCGGATCCGCGGCGACCAGGCCCGCGAAACCGGCGCGCTCGACGAGTTCCGGACGCGCCGCGACGCTGCGCTCACGGAGAACGTCGAGCTCCTGCAGAAGCATCGCGACTCGATTTCGGAGCGGCTCGGCGTGCTGCGCGACCTCTCGAGCCGCCAGATCGTCGCGCAGGACAGGGTGCTCGCGGCCAACGCCGAGTTCATCATGGTCGAGGCGCAGATCGCGCAGGCGGAGCGGGAGCGCAACCAGCTCGCGCTTGACGATGCGACCCGCCGCATCCAGCGCGAGCGGGACGAGCTGGAGGCGAGCCGGCGTGTCGCCGAAGCGAGCCGCGCGACGGACGCGATCCGCCAGCGTCTGGAGCGGCTCGGCGTGGTGCGGGCGAACTATGGCGGGCGCGTGATCGAGCTGAAGACCGACGGCGGTGAGGCGGTGCAGCGCGGCACCGCCATCATGGTGGTGGAGCGACAGGACGTGGCGGCCTCCCGCCTGCCGGTGACGATCGCCTACTTCTCGGCGGAGGACGGCAAGAAGATCGAGGTCGGGCAGCCGGTGGAGGTCTCGCCGGTCAACGTCGAGCGGGGCGAGAACGGGTTTATCCGCGGGCGGGTCGTCCAGATCTCCGACGCGCCGGCGAGCACGCAGGGCATGCTGCGCGTCCTCCACAACGACCAGCTCGTCAGCAACTTCACGGCGCAGATGTCCGCACCGTTCGAGGCGCTGATCGCGCTCGACACGCGCGCCGACGCGCCAGGCGAGCTCGACTGGTCGAGCGACCGCAAGCCGGACAAGGCGGTGGAGCCGGGCACGCTCGCCACGGTCTCGGTCACCGTGAAGAAGGTGCGCCTCATCTCGCTGATCCTGCCGACCGTGCGCCGCCTGTTCGGGCTCGACCTTCTCGAAGGTGCCTATGCGTCGCAATAAAGCGCGGACGCCGACCATCCTTCAGATGGAGGCGGCCGAATGCGGCGCGGCTTCGCTCGCCATGGTGCTCGGCTATTTCGGCCGGTTCGTGACGCTGGAGGAGCTGCGCGTGATGTGCGGCGTGTCCCGCGACGGCAGCTCGGCCATCAACGTCGCCCGCGCGGCGCGCGCGCTCGGCCTGGCGGTGACGCCGCAGCGCATCGAGCTCGATGGCCTCACGAAGGTCAGGGTGCCTGCGATCCTGCACTGGAACATGGATCACTTCGTGGTCCTCGAGCGCGCCGATGCCCGCGGCGCCGTCATCAACGATCCGGCGTCCGGGCGGCGGCGGGTCGACCTTGCCGAGCTCGACCGGAGCTTCACCGGAATCGCCATCGCCATGGCGCCGGGCGAGGGGTTCGAACGCGGCGGCGAGCGACCCGGCGGCTGGTCCGGCCTCGCTGCGCGTCTGCGCGGCCACGGTCCGGCGGGCCTCTTTCTTCTCCTCCTCGCACTCCCGATCGTGGTGCTCGGCCTGATCGCGGCCGCGGCGTCCCAGCTCTTCGTCGACCGCATCCTCATCGCCGGCACCACCGACTGGATGCGCCCGCTGATGATCGGCATGGTCATCGTCGCGCTGCTAACGGCGGCGTCCACCTATCTTCAGCGCGCCGTGATCCTGCGGCTGGAATCGAGCCTCTCGGTCGCGGGCGCCTTCGCCACCATGCGGCACATGCTGCGGCTCCCCGTCGCCTACTTCTCGCAGCGCCGGCCGACGGACATGCCGGGCCGCATCGGCCTCAACGAGCAGCTCGCCACCATGGTCGCGAGCGACTTCGGCATCGCCGGCCTGAACCTTCTCACCTCGCTCGCCTTCCTCGCCGCGATGGCCGCCTACGCGCCGCCGCTCGCCGCCATCGCGTTCGCCTTCGCGTCGGTCAGCCTGGCGACGATGGTCCTCGTCGGCCGCACGCTGCGCGAGGACGGGCAGCGGCACCTGATCGCGACCGCGCGAGTCGAGGGCATCGGCCGCGACGGCCTCAAGATCGCGGACGCCTACAAGGCTGCCGGCGCGGAGGGCACCTTCGTGACCCAGCTCGTCGGCCTCAACGCACGGCGGCAGAACCTCGCGCAGACGATGGCGGCGCGCCAGACGATCCTCATCGTGCTCCCGACTCTGATGGGCATGCTCGCGTCCGCGGCTGTCCTTGTCGCCGGAGGATTCAGGATCATGGACGGCGCGATGAGCATCGGCGAGCTCGTGGCGTTCCAGAGCCTGATGGTGTCGTTCAACGGTCCGGTCGTGCAGCTGACGCAGATCGGCATCAAGCTGCAGGCCACCCGCGCCACGATGACGATGCTCGACGATACGCTCAGGCACCCCGCAGCACCGGAGTTCACCGCGCGTCCTGCGCCGGATGCGCCGCGCCGGATCGAGGGCCGCGTCGAGCTGCGCGGCATCACCTTCGGCTACAGCCCGGTTGATCCGCCTCTCCTCAGCGGCGTCTCCCTCACGGTCGAGCCTGGGATGCGGCTCGCCATCGTCGGCGCGTCTGGCTCCGGCAAGTCGAGCCTCGGCAACCTCCTCACCGGCCTCTACCAGCCGTGGAGCGGCGAGATCCTCATCGACGGCAGGCCCCTCCTCGATATTCCGCGCGACCTCGTGCGGCGCGCCATCGCCGTGGTCGACCAGCGCATCGTCCTGTTCGAGGGAACGGTCCGCGAAAACATCGCCCTGTGGGACGAAACGCTGTCCGAGGAAACCCTCGTCGAATGCGCGCGAGACGCCGCGATCGACGATGCCATCGCGCGCCGCCGGGGCGGCTACCGCGCCAAGGTCGCCGAGGACGGCGCCAACTTTTCCGGCGGGGAACGGTCGCGGATCGAGATCGCCCGCGCCCTGACCCGCGCGCCGAGCATCCTGGTGCTCGACGAGGCGACCGCGGCGCTCGACGGCGAGACCGAGGCTGCCGTCCTGCGGAACCTCCGCCGCCGCGGGTGCACGATGATCGTCATCGCCCACCGCCTCAGCGCCGTGATGGAGTGCGACCGGGTTATCGTCCTTCACCGGGGACGCATCGTGGAGAGCGGCACCCCGGTCGCGCTGCTGGCGGCGGGCGGCCCGTTCTCGCAGATCATGTCCGCCTGATGGACGACGCGATGACCGGCCCGATCGATCTCGACGCCACGTCGGCCGATGCGCGCGCCGACGGGACGGACGATCCGTGCCGGACATGGCGGGTCACGAGCGGCGAGGTGAACCTCTTCCTCGCCCGCCCGTCCGGCGGAAACGAAGCATACATCGGCACCCTCGGGCCGGGCGCGCTGCTGCGCGAGATCCCGCCGTCGGACCTCGGCTTCGTCCTCCACGCCTCTCCATCGCCCGATGCGCAACTCGAGCCGGTCCGGCTGGAGGCTGCGGCCGACGCCGCCCTCGACGCATGGATCGCCGCGCTCGCCTCCCGCCTGCCGGGCAGCTTCGCCGTCGATGCCGCGGCGAACCTTTCGGCCGTCGCGCCGCCGGATGTGACCGTGTCGGCCGGCGGCGTCCTCATCGCCCGGCGCGAAGTCGTCTGGCTCGACCTGCGGGACGGCTCCGGCCTCCTGTTCGGCCAGGACATCGTCGAGAGCCTCGCGGTCCTTCCGCCCGGTGCCTGGCTGACCGGCGAGACCGGCGGAACGTTCGCGGTCATGGGCACCGGCGCGGCGCGAACCCGCGCGGATTTTTCGGACGCGCTGCGGTCGTTCGAAGCCGCTCGCCCTCGGCCAGCTCGCGCTGGCGACCATGCTGGCGCGGGCCGACGAGCAGAACCGCGTCACGCTCGCCGCCGCGTTCGAGCGCGATGCGGCCGCCCGCGTCCGCCAGCGGGCAAGCGAAATCGTCGGCCGGCCGACGGCGCTCCCGCCCGGCACCGACGCCGCCGACCCCCGCGGCCTGTTCGAGGTGGCGCGTCTCGTCGCCGGCCGGCAACAGACGCTCGTCCGGCCCCAGCGAACCCGCCGGGACGATGCGGACCGGCCGATCACGCTCGGCGAGATCGCAAGCGCATCCGACCTGCGGCTCCAGTCGGTGGCACTGAAGGACGGCTGGTGGCGGCGCGACGCGGGTCCGCTGGTCGGCGAACTCCTCGACGGGACGCCGGTCGCGTTGACGCGCGAGGGAATGCGCTACCGGGCGCAATGCCCGCGCGCCGGCCTCGACGCGGCGGTCGACGCCGCGATGGCGGCTAAGATCGCGCCGCGCGCCAGCGTCTTCATGCGGCCATTGCCGGTCCGGAACGTGCGCTTTCCCGCCCTCCTCGGATTCGGGCTCCGCCAGACGTGGCGCAGCGTCCTCAGCCTCGGCGCGCTCGCCATCGCGGCGGCGGCGCTCGGCCAGGCCATCCCGTTCGCGACGCGGTTCGCCTTCTCCACGGCGATCCCCTCGCGCCTCGACGGTGCCCTGATCGCCACGGGCGCCGCGATCGCACTCGTCGCGATCGTCAGCGCCACGGTCGCGCTGATCACCGAATTCGTGAAGCTGCGGATGGAGGCTTGGGCGGCCGCCGCGACCTTCGCGGCGCTTTGGGACCGGATCATCCGCCTGCCGCTCGCCGCACGCAGCCGCTTCTCCGTCGCGGACCTTGCGATGCGCACGGAGGGCGTCCAGCTCGCGGCGGCAGGGCTGCGGCGCAGCGCCATCACCATCGCGACCAGCCTTGCGCTCGCGATCTCGAGCCTCGTCTACATCTTCGTGACCGATGCGCTGGTCGGCTGGCTCGCTCTCGGCGTCAGCGTGGTCGAGATCGCGCTCGCGACGGGCTCGGGCTTCCTCCAGGTCCGCGCCTTCTCCACCGGCGAACAGCTCGCGGGCCTTGCCGAAAACGCCGTCCTCCAGTTCGCGACCGGGATCTCGAAGCTGCGCCTAGCGGGCGCGGAGGAGCGTGCGTTCCTGCTGTGGGCAGATCGCCTCCTCGGGCTGCGCGACCGGATCGCCCGTGCTCACCACGTGGTCGTCGTGCACGAGAGCCTCCTTGCAGGTCTCGCGGTCCTTTGGACCGCGCTCCTCTACGCCGTCGTCCTCGACGTCGCCACCGCGACCGACGCTGCCCGCCTCGCCCTCAGCGACGTCCTGGCGATCTTCGCGGCATTCTCGCTGATGATCGGCGCTAACGCGCAGGTGGCGCGCGTGATCGTCGAGCTGTGGTTCAACCGCCCGGTGGCGAAATTCGGCGAGGCCGTCCTCCTTGCCGAACCCGAGCCCACCACCGGCTTCGCCGACCCCGGCCGCCTGCGCGGCGCGATCGAACTGAAATCGGTCAGCTTCCGCTACGGCCCCGACGCGCCGTTCCTGCTCGAGGACGTTTCGCTCGCGATCGAACCGGGCGAATTCATCGGGATCATCGGGCGCTCGGGCGCCGGCAAGAGCACGCTCGCCAAGCTCCTTCTAGGCTTCATGCCCGTCGCGTCGGGGACGATCGAGATCGACGGCCACGACCTCGCGGGCCTCGACATCAGCGCCGTGCGGCGGCAGATCGGCGTCATCCTGCAGAACGGCAGGCTGATGCCGGGGACGATCCTCGACGCCGTCCGCGGCACCTCGGCAGCGACCGAAGCGGATATCTGGCGGGCGTCTGGAAGACGCCTCCATGGCCGACGACGTTCGCGCAATGCCGATGGGCCTTTACACGCTCCTGACCGATTCCAGCCGCGTCATCTCCGGCGGCCAGGCCCAGCGTCTCCTTCTGGCGCGAGCCCTCGCGCAAAAACCCGCCGTGCTGATCCTCGACGAGGCCACCAGCGCACTCGACGACGCAACCCAGGAAGCCGCGATGCGCGCCATCGTTGCATTGCCAGCCACCCGGATCGTGATCGCGCACCGCCTGAGCACCCTGCGCCACGCAGACCGGATCCTCAGCGTCGAGGGAGACGGATCGCTCCGCATCGTCGATGCCGGCGACCCGATGTTCGCCGACGGGGTAGGGTGATCGGTTACGGGAAGCGCGTGACTGGGCAAGGCTTGCGGAGGCGACCTGCAGATAATCGCCGCAATAGGAGCGCCGTCGAACGCCTGCGCCACCTCAGGCATCAAACGTTTTCTCGCGGGTCAACCACGGCTCCAACCAACGCGCTCATGCGCAGTCCACGTCCGGCGTTCGGTTGCGCAGCTCGTCGACCAGCACGCGCGTGTTCTCGGAATAGTCGATCGGCACCTCGACCAGATGGACGCCGCCGCCCCGGAAAGCAGCTTCGAGGGTCGGCACGAGATCCTGGACCGCGCCGACACGCGAGCCCTTCGCCCCGTAGGCCTCGGCATAGCGCACGAAATCCGGGTTGTTGAACTGCATGCCGTAATCCGGGAAGCCGTCGACCGCCTGCTTCCAGCGGATCATCCCGTAGGCGCTGTCGTTGAGGACGAGCACGACGAGGTTGAGCCCGAGCCGCACCGCCGTTTCCATCTCCTGCGAGTTCATCATGAAGCCGCCATCTCCGCAGACCGCCATGACGCGGCGATCCGGATGAAGGATCGCCGCCATCATCGCGGAGGGCAGGCCCGCTCCCATCGTGGCGAGGGCGTTGTCGAGGAGGAGCGTGTTGGCGACGTGGGTGCGGTAGTTTCGCGCGAACCAGATCTTGTACATGCCGTTGTCGAGGCACACGATCCCGTCGTCCGGCATGACGGCGCGGACGTCATGCACGAGGCGCTGGGGCGTCACCGGGAAGCGATCCTCTTCGGCCCGCTCGTTGAGCCGGGCGAGGATCCGCTGGCGGAGCTCGAGCATTCCCGGGTCTACCGCAAGCCGCCCCGCAAGCCGCGCGCCGAGCCCTTCGACGGAGGCGGCGATGTCGCCGATCAGCTCCACGTCCGGGTGGTAGACCTGTTCGACCGTCGCGGACTGGTAGCCGACATGGATGACCTTTGGCCCACCGGCGCTGCGCATCAGGAAGGGCGGCTTCTCGACCGTGTCGTGGCCGATGGCGATGATGAGATCGGCGCGCTCCACGGCCTCATGCACATAGTCGCCTTCGGAGAGCGCCGCGGTGCCCATGTAGAGGTTCGAGCCGCCGTGGACGGCGCCCTTGCCCATCTGCGTATTGAAGAAGGGCAGTCCGGCGCGCGCGACGAACGCCGAAAGCGGCTCGACGAGGGAGGGCCGGTTGCCCCCTGCGCCGATCATCACGAGCGGCCGCTCGGCCGCGAGGATGTAATCGGCCGCACGGCCCAGCGCGGCGGCCGACGCGACGGGACGTTCGACCGGATGGACGGGAACAGGCGAGGCGTCGTCCACCTCGGCGCCGGCGACGTCCTCGGGCAGTTCGAGGTGAACCGGCCCCGGCCGCTCCTCCGTCGCGACGCGGAAGGCGTCCCGCACCAGCGACGGGATGGCCGACGGGCTGACGATCTGGCGCGTCATCTTGGTGAGCGGCCTCATCGAGGCCACGATGTCGACGATCTGGAACCGGGCCTGCTTGGCGCTCATCACCGCCTTCTGACCCGTGATGAGGATCATCGGCATGGCGCCGAGGTGCGCATAGGCGGCCCCGGTGGAGAAGTTGAGCGCGCCGGGGCCGAGGGTCGCGAGGCAGACGCCGGGCCGCCCCGTGAGCCGTCCGTACGTCGCCGCCATGAAGGCAGCCGCCTGCTCGTGACGCGTCAGGACGAGTTCGATCCTCGAGGTCCGCAGCGATTCCAGGAGATCGAGGTTTTCCTCGCCCGGGACGCCGAAGATGCGCGTGACGCCCTCGTTCTCCAGCGCCGCGACAAACAGGTCGGATCCCTTGGTCATGTTCTCACCTCCTGCGGGACAATCCCCGAGCCGACCACGGTCATGCGCGGTAACGGGCCGCCACGGCAACACCGGCCGGCACCCTCACGGTGCCTTCGGGTGCCCGGCCGCTACCTACGCCTCACGCAGTGCGCGCGGCGAGGCGACGCCGGGGGCCTGGACTGGCGCAAACGTGCCGCCGATCCCAGAGACTTTGCGCAGCCGTGCTATGGCGAAATCCGTGAAGGCGCGGACGACGGGGCGCATGAAGCGGACCGAGGGGTAGGCGAAGAAGGCTTCGGAGGAGTGCAGTTCGTACTCCGGCAGGATCCGGACGAGCCTGCCGTCGGCGAGTTCGTCGGGGACGAGGAGCGGTTGCACCGGACCGACCCCGCGCCCCGCGATCAGTGTCCGCACGACGACATCGGGATTGTTGCTGCGCAGGATGGGCCTTATCCGCGCCTCGCATGTCTTGCCGCCTCGATACAGCGTCAGGGTGTCGAGCGGCGCCGTCGACAGCATGCTCACGACCGGAGCCTCCGCAAGCTGTTCGAGCGTGTCGACGGGACCGATCCGCGAAAGCAGCGCGGGGGTGGCGACGAGGATGCGCCGAACGATGCCGATCTGGCGGATGATCAGGCCCTGGTCCTCAGGCCTTCCGAGGCGAAGCGCGAGGTCGAAGTTCTCGTAGACGAGATCGACCGTGCGGTTCTCCAGTGCCAGATCGACGGTCACGGCCGGATAGCGCTCCTGGAAGTCGAGCACGAGCGGGTAGAGTTGCTTCGCGCCGATGCAGGTCGGCGCGTGGACCCGCAGCAACCCTTCCACGGCCCCCATGTCTCGACGTACGCCTTCGAGCGCGGCGTCGATGGTCGCAAGGCCTTGCCGGCTCGCCTCGTAGAGGGTCTGGCCGAGCGGGGTCGGCCGCACGACCCGGGTCGAGCGCTCCAGGAGCCGTGCCCCGACATGCTCTTCGAGATTGCGCAGATGCTTGCTGACCCCCGGCTGAGACACTGAGAGGTCCCGCGCGGCAGCGCTGACCGAGCCTCGTTCGACGGTTCGCACGAAAGCGCGGAGCGCGAGGGCGAGGTCCATTCATAACTCCTGGCTATAGGCTGTAGTGGTCTATAGCTCATAGACATCGAGCTGTCTCTCCACGCATTTGGGCGCCACAAGTGGAGCACACCGATGAACTTCAACCGACGGGCCTTCGTCCTCACCACCCCGTTCGCTCTGGCCGCCTGCGTCACGAGTGAAGACGACCTCGCCGCGCAGCAGATGCAGCGCCTACAGCTCCGATACGCCGCGGAGTACGCCGCCATCGAGACCGAACCGTTTCCGATTCCTGCCGTCGACGTGCGGCAGGTGGATCCCCGCTTTCTGCGCCAGGAGGTGAGCGACCCGACCGGCGAGGCTCCCGGCACGATCGTCGTCGATCTCGGGGCGCGCCATGCGTATCTGGTGCTCGCGGGCGGCCGCGCGCTCCGCTACGGCATCGGCGTCGGCAAGCAGGAGGCGTTCAACTTCGAGGGCGAGGCGACGATCGACCGCAAGGCCGAGTGGCCGCGGTGGACGCCGACCCCCGCCATGATCGCCCGTGAGCCGGAGCGCTATGCCCAATATGCCGACGGACTTCCCGGCGGGCCGGGAAATCCGCTCGGACCGCGCGCGCTGTACCTCTACCGCGACGGCCGCGACACACTTTACCGGCTGCACGGCACCACGGAGCCTCGATCGATCGGCACAATGGTGTCCTCGGGCTGCGTCCGGCTCTTCAATCAGGACATCATCGATCTTTACGCGCGCGTTCCGGTCGGCACGCGGGTGGTCGTGCTGCCGAATGTAGCGGGAGCCGTGGGCTGAGCCTGCCGGTCAGTCGTCCGCCTGGGAGCGACGACAGGAGCGGACATGGTCGATGAGCGCACGGAGCTTCGGCGCAAGGTTGCGCCGGTTCGGATAGTAGAGATGAAAGCCCGCGTAGGGGGGACAGTAGTTTTCGAGGACCGGGACGAGCTCGCCGCGCTCCACGAAAGGCCTCAACGTGTCGACCACCGCGAAGGTGATGCCGGCGCCGGCGCACGCGAGGCGGATCATCAGGCGAAGGTCGTTGGTGGTGATCTCCGGATCGACGGCCACGTCGAAGTCGCGGCCGTCCTCGCTGAACTCCCAGCGGTAGGGCGGAAGGTCCGGCCGCGGCCGCCAGCCGATGCAGCGGTGATGGACGAGGTCGCGCGGATGCTCCGGCGCGCCGAAGCGGGCGAGGTAGGACGGTGCGCAGACCGCCATCTCGCGCTGGTCACCGGACACCGGGACCGCGATCATGTCGGCCTCGATGACCTCGCCGAGGCGCACACCGGCGTCGTAGCCGGCAGCAACGATGTCGAACTCGTCGTCGGTGACGAACACATCGATCCGCACAGCCGGATAGGCGTCGGCGAAGCTCGCAAGCAGCGGGCCGGAGAGGACGCTCTCCGCAATCGAGGATACGGCGAGGCGCAGCACGCCGCTCGGCCTGCGCGGCTGGTCGATGCTGGTTTGCACCGCCGCGACGATATCGGCCAGTGCCGGCGCGATACTCTCGTAAAGCCGCTCGCCCTCCTCGGTCAGGCTCACGCTGCGGGTGGTCCTGCGCACCAGTGCGACCCCCATCCGCTCTTCCAGGCGCCGGATGCCCTGGCTGACCGCGGAGCGCGTCACGCCGAGCCGGTCGGCCGCGGAGCGGAAGCCACCCGTCTCCGCGACAGCGGTGAACACGCCAAGCCCGTTGAGATCCATTGGTTAGCTTTCGTTGACGCGGCGGTTAGCATAAGGCGCCTTCTGACACCAATGCCTGCACCTCATCTACCAGGCAACGGCAGCGTACCTGCCGACAGCAGAGGGAACAGGACAGATGAGTCTCGACAAAACAGTCCTCGTCACCGGCGCTTCGAGCGGCATTGGTGAGGCGATCGCGCGCGAACTCGCCGCCGCCGGGGCCAACGTCATGCTTGGCGCCCGGCGGGTGGACCGCCTCGAGCAGCTGGCGGACGAGATCCGTGCAGCCGGGGGCAATGCGAAAGCGCGTGCGCTCGACGTGACCGACCGGCAGGACGTCGGCGACTTTGCCGAGGCGGCCCGCGCCGAGTGGGGGCGGGTCGACGTGATCGTCAACAACGCGGGCGTCATGCCGCTTTCACCGCTCGCGGCCCTCAAGGTCGACGAGTGGGACAGGATGGTGGACGTCAACATCAAGGGCGTCCTCAACGGGATCGCCGCGGTGTTGCCTGAGATGACGGCGCGCGGCTCCGGTCACGTCGTCAACATCGCCTCGGTCGGGGCGCTCACCGTGTCGCCGACGGCCGCGGTCTACTGCGCCACCAAGTTCGCCGTCCGCGCCATCTCCGACGGTCTGCGGCAGGAGAACGACGCGATCCGCGTGACGTGCGTCCACCCGGGCGTGGTCGAGAGCGAGCTCGCGGACACCATCACCGACCCGGGTGCCGCGGAAGCGATGCGCACCTATCGCGCCATCGCGCTCAAGCCGGAGGCGATCGCGCGGGCTGTGCGGTTCGTGATCGAGCAACCCGAGGACGTCGACGTCAACGAAATCGTCGTGCGCCCGACCCGGGCGGCGCACTGATGCGCGGGCTCATGATCGCCGTGCTGATCGGCGCTTCCGCAGTCGCAATGGCCAACGAGGAGACGGCTCCGATGACGACGACCGAGAACGAGGCCGGGCACCCCTATGTCGGCCTCTGGGTGACCGGCGATGGCCGCATCCGCCAGCGCCTGCTGCCGAACGGCCGCTACGTCGAGGCGCGCGGGAACAACGAGCTGGCCTACCAGGGCCGCTACGAGGTGACCGGTGACCACATCGAATACTGGGACGACACCGGCTTCACCGCGGACGGCGAGTTCGTCGACGACGTCCTCTACCACGGCGGGATGGTGATGCACCGCCGGGACTGATCTCGGATTGCAGAACACACAGTGACGGAACAACGAGATGCGACTCGCGGTAATCCTCAGCCTTTCTTCAGCGCCCTTGTTGGCGCAGGAGGCGGGCGACCCGTTCAACCCCACTGCCCAGGCCGACCCTAGCGGCGCGAAGCGGTGCTACTGCGAGGCGGATGTCTCCGCGACCGCCCGGACTGGCGGGGTCGCCGATGAGGTAAGGATCGCGGTCAGGAGCAGGATGGTGGCTGCTGCGACGGCTTCGAGAGCGATCGAGCGGCGGAGGTGACTGCCGGCGCGGTCAGGGTCCTTGGCAAAGTTCGGCACCAGCAGGAGCTTGTTGGCTCCTGCGAGCGCGAGAAGAAGCGCGACGACGAGAAGCTTTGCGAGCAGGATCAGCCCGTAGGGGCTTCCGAACAAGCCAGCCGGCGTTTGTACGAGAACGGCGGCGAACACTGTGCCTGCCGCGATGAGGGCGGCGACCACGAATACGGCGGAGCGTCCGAACGCGTGGAGCAGGGCGGCTGCGTCCGCGGTTGCCGCCCGGCGGGTCATCAACGCGAGGGGCACGAACGATCCGATCCAGAATGCGGCGGCGATGAGGTGGATGGTCAGGGCGGCCGGCACCAGCCAGCGTGGACCCTCGGTCGCATGGCCGGCGAACGTGTACGAGAACGCGTAGGCCGCAGCAGCGAGGAGGGCGAGCGCACGGCCCGCCGGCGTGCGGAAGATGGCGAGCGCGGCGACTGCGGCGGCAAGGGCCGAGAGACGCCAGGCGACGGCCATCCCGGCCGGGCCTTCGAGAACGATCCCCAGCATGACCGGGTCGGTCATTCCCGCAAGGTCGAGGCCCGAGAGGCGGCCGGCCCGTATGCCCACACCGCCGCACGTGGCGGCGGCTGCCAGGATTGCCGCGACGCCGCCGAGCCATGCGGTCTGACGCATGGTCCGGCGGATCGCCTCAGGCTCGCTGTGCTCGAACCGGCGCCCGGCGTAGGCGGCGAGAAAGAGGCCGCTGCCGACCGCGAGCAGGCCCCCGCCATAGCCGAGGGCGCGGATCACAATCCCGAAGGCGGTGAAGCCGTCGATTTCGCTCACGGCGCGATCGTGAAATCGACCGTGCCTTCCATGACGTGGCCGTCCTCGCCCATCCCGCGCCATTCGATCTCGTAGGCCCCTGGCGCCATCGTGCCGTCAGGGGTCGCCTCGATCGTCGTGACGGGCTTCATGCCGTCGGTTCGCGACAGCCGGATCTCGCCCGCAGGGCCGGTCAGCTTGAGGACGGTGATGCGCATCGCGTCGCCGAAGTTGAGCCGGACGACGTCAGGCGCCGCCTCAAGGGTTTCCCCCTCCTTCGGCGTGTCGGACGTTACGGACGAGTGGGCCGATGCAGCCACCGGCGCGATGGCGAGCGCCGCAGCGGCGGCGAATGTCGTGAGCTTCATGGTTCCTCCGGGTCGTTGTTTCCGCTGGCTGCCGGCTATTCGAGTTCGGTGATCGTCAGCTTGCCGTTGATCCGGTCGGCGGTGAAGACGATCGGCGTCCCCACCGTGAGCTTGTCCATCATCGCGGGGTCGGAAACCTCGAAAACCATGGTCATCGCCTGCATGTCGAGATTCTCGATCGGTCCATGCTTGACCGTAACGCGGTTGCGGCGCGTGTCGACCTTGGTGACCTCGCCGGTCGTGCCGTCGGCGTAAGCTTCGGGAGCGACAAGGAGAAATGCCGCAACGAGGGCGGCGAACGTGGTGGTCTTCATCATGGGGTCTTCCTCTTTCAGCCGCGGGGCTTCGCCGCGCGCGGGGTGTGGTGTTCGTGGTTGACGGGGGCAGCCGTGGCCGGGCCTGCGGCGCTCGCCGTTTCTGGGAGGGCGCCGGTCCATTCGTAGGCGACGGTGCCCGGCGGGTGGTCGAACCAGCCGGGGTCGGCATAGTCGTCGGCGGCGAGGCCCTCGCGGACCTTCATCACCGTGAACATGCCGCCCATCTCGACCGACCCGAACGGGCCCCATCCGCCCATCATCGGCTCGGTGTTGTCCGGGATCGGCATCGACATCTCGGCCATCTCCGCCATTCCGGTAGAGCCCATCGGCATGTATTCGGGCTGAACGAGGCGGATCTTGCGCGCGACGCTGCCCTTGTCGGCGCCGATGAAGGTCGGAATGTCGTGGCCCATCGCGTTCATCGTGTGGTGCGACTTGTGGCAGTGCAGCGCCCAGTCGCCCTCGTGGACCGCGTCGAACTCGTAGGCGCGCATGCCGCCGACGGGGATGTCGATGGTCACCTCAGGCCAGCGCGCTTCGGGACGCACCCAGCCGCCGTCCGTCCCCGTCACCTCGAAGTGGTAGCCGTGCATGTGGATCGGGTGGTTGGTCATCGTGAGGTTGCCGACGCGCACCCGCACCCTGTCGCCCTTTGCCGCCACCAGCGGATCAATCCCGGGGAAGATGCGGCTGTTGAAGGTCCACAGGTTGAAGTCCGTCATCTCCATCACGCGCGGCATGTAGCTGCCGGGCTCGATGTCGTAGGCGGAGAGAAGGAACACGTAGTCCCGGTCGACCTTCATGAAGTCCGGGTCCTTCGGGTGGATGACGAAGAAGCCCATCATCCCCATCGCCATCTGCACCATCTCGTCGCCGTGCGGGTGGTACATGTGCGTGCCGGACTTCGTCAGGTCGAACTCGTAGACGAAGGTCTTCCCGGCCGGGATCGCGGGCTGGGTGAGGCCGGTCACGCCATCCATCCCGCACGGCAGGATCACGCCGTGCCAGTGGACGGACGTGTGCTCCGGCAGCCGGTTGGTGACGAAGATGCGCACGCGGTCGCCCTCCACCGCCTCGATCGTGGGGCCCGGCGACTGGCCGTTGTAGCCCCAGAGATGCGCGATGGTGCCGTCCGAGAGTTCGCGCTCGACCGGTTCGGCGACGAGGTGAAACTCCTTCACGTTCCCGTTCATGCGGAACGGGAGCGACCAGCCGTTGAGGGTGCAGACCGGGTTGTACGGGCGCCCGATCGACGGCGCGACGGGAGCCTGCGTCGCGGCGCTTTCCATGACCGGCGCGTCCGGCAGGCCCATGTGCGTGGTCTTCGACCAGGCGGCGGTGGAGACGAGGGCGGCGCCGGCGCCGAGCACCGCGCGGCGGGAGAATGTGCGGTCGGTCAATGTGCTGCTCCTTCGGCTTCGTCGCTTGCGGCCTCAGCCGCGGGTGCCGCCCCGGAAACGCCACCGCCCCAGATGGCGGCCGTGATGTCGATTTCGGCGAGGTAGAAGTCGCGCCGTGCGTCGAGCGCCGCGCGCACGCTGTCGATCCGCGCGCGCGTGTCGGCGAGAAGGTCGAACGTCGACGTGATCATGCCGTTGTAGTTGAGGAGCGATTCGTCCTCGACGGCCTTCCTGAGCGGCACCACGGCGTCACGGTAGTGCCGTGCGATGTCGTAACTGCCGGCGTAGGCGACGTGGGCCGCGCGCGCCTCGGAGCGGACCGCGACCGCGCGTGCGGCGAGGAGATTGGTCGCGCGCATGATCTCGAGTTCGGCCTTGCGCATTCGTGCAGCGCCGGTGTCGAAGATCGGGATCTCGAACTCCACCTCGAGCCGCGGCGTCAGGCGGTTCGTCACCTCCGTCTCCTCCTTGCCGTCCTCCTCGGACGTCTCTTCCTCCCGTTCGATCTCGGCGCCGGCGATGACTTCGAGGTCGGTGAGGTAACGGGTCGCCCTGGTGAGGCCGTAGCTGCGGGCGAGGGCTTCGAGCTCCAGCTTCGCGATCGTGAGGTCGACGCGGTTCTGAAGGGCCGCCCGCTCGATCGCGGACTCGTCGCGGATGTGGCGCGGCAGCGGCGGGAGGCCGTTCGGCACCTCGTAGGAGAGGGTGACGCCCCAGAGGCCGAGGAGGCGCGTCAGCCTCTCCTTGGCGAGGCGGGCTTCCACCACGGCGCGCGCTTTCTCGGCCGTCAGCTCGGCGTAGAAGGCCTGGTTGCGGGCCTGCTCGATCTTCGGGAAGGCGCCGGTGCGGCCGAGTTCGACGGCGAGTTCGGCGGCGGCGTCGGCCGCGACCAGCGCACGGTTGAGCTCGCCGACGACGCCCCAGGCGGCCGCCGCCTCGACCCAGGCGCGCCGGGTCTGGAGCGCCAGATCCAGCGTCTGCTCCACTGCGCGGGCCTGCGCCTGCCTCAGTCTGGTCTCGGCGATGGCGACCCTGCGTTCGCGCGTCGCGTAGGAGAGGATGTTGGCGATCACCAGCGCCTCGACCGCCTGCATGATCGGGTTCACGCTGGTTCCGACGGAGGCGATCGGGTTTACCGGCAGGCTCTCCTGCCACAGATCCGCGACGGCGATTCCAAGCTCGGCGTAGTTCGCCTGGAGTTCGCGGTTGTTGAGGAGCGCGACCCTGACGGCAGTGTCGGGGTCGATCGTCCGTCCTGCGACGAGGCCGGCGACCTCCGACTCGTTCCGGGCCGAGAGGACCGCGTTGGTCGCCCAGACGCTGCGGGTCTTCGTGACCGGGGTGGCGGCGACACTCACCTCCGCAAAGCCGCGGTCGATCGGAAACTCGGCCGGCGACACGCAGCCGGCAAGAAGGCCGGCGGCCGCGCCGACGCTGGCGACGCGAACGGCGCGCCTCACGAGCCGACCCTCGGCCTGGCGAAGCCGTCCTCCGCGGCCGGTGGGGCCGGCGGCGGCGCGGGTTCGACCGGCGTGCGGTGCGTATAGCCGGCGGTCGGCGAGGGGCCGGCGCGATGGGTGGAGGCGAGCGTCGGCACGGCGGCAAAGGGCGGCGGTTCGGCGACATATGTCGCGCTGCCGCAGCCCGCCACCGACGCGGCGAGCGCGCCCGTGATGATACGGAGCATGGGGATACCGGATTGAGAGATCGGAACCTTGGGACGCGGGCAAGCCGCGGGTGGTCAGATCGCTTCCGGTGGACGCTCTTCTGTCGGGACGAAGCGTGCCGCGCACCTGTCATGCCGCGGCGCGAACCGGGCCGACGGAGAGGGCGAGGCCGTGTGGACGAACGCCACGACAGCGATGGCAGGGCAATGCGCCGCACAGCCGAGACACTGATCCGTGTCGGCGCACCCGACCGCGGCTTGCTTGGAGACGGCACCGGCGTCGTGATCGCCGTGCGCCCCGTGCTGATGCTCCGTCGCGGCGGCGGGCGTCGCAACCACCACGTCGGCAACCGCCACAGGCGCCGCATGACCCGCGCCGGCAACGGCGAGGGCCATCGAGATGGCGGCTGCGAGGATGACGCGTAACAGCGTCGGCGGAACGGCTCTCCTGGAGACGCTGCGGGCTAAGCAGTTGAACACAATTGCGCAAGCCTCAATCGCCTCGGGCCTTCGGATCTGCCCGAAGTGCGACATTGCTGCCTTCGTTCGACCCGCACGGCTTCTGCAGGGGCTGGCCGTTGAAGCGTAGGAGAGGGCGCCGTTGACACAGGAGGCCCGCGTCGCCATCAACAGTGAATGCGCCTGTTCGCCGTCATCCTTCACGCATTGATCGTCGCCGGGGTGCTCCTGAGCGGCCCTGCCTCCGTCGGCGGGTCCGGGATGGCGGAGCCGGTTTCGACGATGGCGATGGCGGGCGACGACGCGAGCGGCATGCCGCCTTGCCCCGGCGGCCACTGCCCGGACGGTGCGGCGGCGATGCCGGACTGCCCCGCCGGCCTCGCCTCATGCGGTGCGAGCCCGATGCTCGTCGTTGCGCCGTTCGTCCCGCTCTTCGCTGGCGTGCGGACGCGTGCCGCGTTCGCGACCTCGGCTGGCGGCACGGTCGTTCCGCCCCGGCACGACCCACCCCCTCCACGATCGCCCGCACTAACGGTCTGAGCAGCGGCCGCCTTGCCGGTTGTCCCGAGTGGGCGCCTCGGCGCCGACTGTCTCGGACTCTGTTCCGCCAGCCGTCCGCCCTGTCGCGGACGACGACCCGCAATTCCGTTCAGAGCGCCGCTCTATCGCGACGCGTCCTTCCGGCAACCCGTCTTCCGTAGGCGGGCGTCCGGTCAACACCCGCAATTCAGGAGGCATCGGATGATGTCCAGAGCCATTCTCTTCGCAGGCGCGCTTCTCGCGATCGCCGCTATCGAAACGACGCCGGTCCGGGCCGACGATCCGTCCGCCCACACCATGCACGTCTACAAGACGCCTTGGTGCGGCTGCTGCACCGCGTGGGCCGACCACATGAAACAGCTCGGCTACAAGGTCGAGGTGACCGAACTCGAGGACCTCGCGCAGCTGCGCCGGCAGGCCGGGGTGCCCGCGGCAGTCCAGGGCTGCCATAGCGCGGCGATCGAGGGCTATGTGCTCGAAGGCCATGTGCCGCCCGAGGCGATTGCCAGGCTTCTCGACGAGAAGCCGGACGTGCGCGGGATCGCCGTCCCCGGGATGCCGCAGGGCTCGGTCGGCATGGGCAACGACCCCGCCGCGCAATACGACGTCGTCACCTTCGGCGATGGCAAGGAAGGCACGGTTTTCTACCGGGCCGGGCAGTGAGCGGGGAGGTCGGGCGATGACCGCAAGTCGGCCCATCATCATGATCGCGGTCGGCGCGCTGGTCGGCCTCGCCGCCGTCGCGGCGGTCGCGTTCTGGCCTCAGCCTGCGCCCGAACCGGCCATTGCGCTGGCGCCGGACGATGCGGCCGTGGTCGCGGAAGGGGCGCGGATCTATGCGGCAGAGTGCGCGTCCTGCCATGGCGCGGACCTCGAGGGCGAGGCGAACTGGCGCGAGCGGGGGCCGGACGGCCGCCTGCCGGCTCCGCCGCACGACGAGAGCGGCCACACCTGGCACCACCCCGACGTCATGCTCTTCGCGCTGACCAAGGAGGGGCCGCCGAAGGAGATGGGCAACGGCGAGCCGTACCACTCCAACATGCCGGCCTTCGAGGCGACCCTCAGCGACGACGAGATCATCGCCGTGCTCTCCTACATAAAGAGCCGCTGGCCTGCGGAAATCCGCACCCGCCACGACGAGCTCAACGCACAGATGGCGGGGATGCGCTAACGTCCGCAGCGCATTGACGCGGGACGTCCCGGGCACGCTTAACGGCCCGGGACGCCACGACCTAGCGCAGCTCGGCCGGGAAGCCGGCCTTCTCCAGCGCGGCAAGGATGGCCGCCGCGCTGGCATCGGTCTCGACGGTCGCCTCACGCGTCGCGAGGTCGGTCGAGACCGCGGCGTGCGCGTCGACCCTCTCGACCGCGCGGGTGACGCCCCTCACGCAGCCGCCGCAGTGCATGTCGGG
Source organism: uncultured Alphaproteobacteria bacterium (assembly GCA_963704595.1). Taxonomy (GTDB): domain Bacteria; phylum Pseudomonadota; class Alphaproteobacteria; order Rhizobiales; family Amorphaceae; genus Acuticoccus. The sequence goes on along the minus strand of OY969922.1, from coordinate 4,663,997 downwards.
AATGGACAGTCTCATGACGCTAACTCCGGTTCTTCGATGCGACGGATGTGGGGATTCCCACCATGGGAAGGTCAAGGAAGTGGCCGGAAAATAGTTTGTGCGGCCACGCTTGACCTTCCCATGATGGGAAGCCCCATCTGGATGTGACGTTCAGAGCGGGAGGCTCTCATGGATGCGATGACTGAGCGACATTTGCCGGCGGGCGCTGCTGCGACGAGCGTCGAGTTCGGCGTCGAGGGAATGACCTGCGCGTCGTGCGTCGGCCGCGTCGAGCGAGCGCTGAAGGCGATCCCCGGCGCGACGGACGCCAGCGTGAACCTCGCTGCGGAACGCGCCCGTGTCGTCTTCGACGGGCCAGCCGATGCCGCCGCGATCCGCGCGGCTGTCGAGGACGCCGGATATGACGTCCCCGGGGAAACGATCGAGCTCGCCATCGAGGGGATGACCTGCGCCTCCTGCGTCGGCCGGGTGGAGCGGGCGCTCGCTGCGGTTCCTGGCGTCATCTCGGTCGCCGTCAACCTCGCAACCGAGCGGGCGACGGTGCGGTATCTCGGGGGTCTCGTCTCCGAACCCGCGCTGATCGCGGCGGTCGACGGCGCAGGCTATGATGCAAGGGTCGATCGTTCCGGCGCTGCCGATACCGCCGCCGAGACCAGGAAGGCGAGCGAGATCGCTGCACTTCGCCGCGATGTCGCCATCGCCGCGGCGCTGACGCTGCCCGTCTTCGTCCTGGAGATGGGCGCCCACCTCGTCCCGGCGTTCCACCACGCCATCGACGCGGCGATCGGCCGGCAGACGAGCTGGGTGATCCAGTTCGTGCTCACCACCCTCGTCCTGTTCGGCCCGGGCCTGCGGTTCTTCCGCAAGGGCCTTCCGGCGCTCCTGCGCGGCGGACCCGACATGAACTCGCTCGTCGCGCTGGGGGCAGGGGCCGCGTGGGGCTACTCCGTCGTCGCGACGTTCGCATCCGGTCTCCTGCCGCCCGGCACGCAGAATGTCTATTACGAGGCGGCGGCGGTGATCGTCACGCTCATCCTCGTCGGCCGCTTCCTGGAGGCGCGGGCGAAGGGGCAGACCGGCGACGCGATCCGTCGCCTCGTCGGCCTCCGTGCAAAGACCGCCCGAGTGATGCGTGGCGGCGAGGCCGTCGACCTGCCGCTGGAAGCGGTGGCGGTCGGCGATCTCGTCCTCGTTCGGCCGGGTGAAACGGTCCCGGTCGACGGCGTCGTCACCGAGGGGTTGAGCTTTATCGACCAGTCGATGATCACCGGCGAGCCCGTTCCCGTGGCGTGCGGCGAAGGCGACGAGGTCGTCGGCGGCACGCTCAACAAGACCGGCGCCTTCACCCTCAGGGCGACGCGGGTCGGCGCCGACACCGTGCTGTCGCAGATCATCCGCATGGTCGGCGAGGCGCAGGGGGCCAAGCTGCCGATCCAGGCGCTGGTCGACCGCGTGACCTACGTCTTCGTTCCCGTCGTGATGGCGGTGGCGGCGCTGACGTTCCTCGCCTGGCTGATCTTCGGCCCTGATCCGGCGCTGTCGTTCGCACTGGTCAACGCGGTCGCTGTCCTCATCATCGCCTGTCCGTGCGCGATGGGGCTCGCGACGCCGACCTCGATCATGGTCGGCATCGGGCGCGGGGCCGAGATGGGCGTCCTCACGCGCCGCGGCGAGGCGCTGCAGTCGATGAAGGACATCGCGGTCGTCGCGTTCGACAAGACGGGGACGCTCACCGAAGGCCGGCCGGAGCTCACCGATTTCAGCGTGGCGGACGGGTTCGACGAGGCCGATGTGCTGGCGCTCGTCGCCGCCGTTGAGGCGAAGTCGGAGCATCCGATCGCGTCGGCCATCGTGGCGGCGGCGGAGAGGCGGGGGCTCGCGTCCCTCGCGGTCACGGACTTCGAGGCTGTGCCCGGCTATGGCGTCGGCGCAATGGTCGAGGGGCGCCGTGTCGAGGTCGGCGCCGACCGCCACATGACCCGGCTCGGCCTCGACGTTGCGCCTTTCGCGGCGGAGGCGGAACGGCTCGGGCGCGAGGGCAGGTCGCCGCTCTACGCCGCGGTCGACGGCCGCCTCGCCGCAATCGTCGCCGTCGCCGATCCCGTGAAGCCGACCACCGCGGCGGCCCTCGCCGCGCTGCACGACCTCGGCCTCAAGGTCGCGATGATCACAGGCGACAACCGCCGCACGGCCGAGGCCGTTGCGGCCCGCCTCGGCATCGACGAGGTGGTGGCGGAGGTCCTGCCGGACGGGAAGGTCGACGCGGTGACGGCGCTTCGCCGCCATGGCCCGGTGGCCTTCGTCGGCGACGGGATCAACGATGCGCCGGCGCTCGCCGCGGCGGACGTCGGCATCGCCATCGGCACCGGCACCGATGTCGCGATCGAGGCGGCGGACGTCGTCCTGATGGCGGGCGACCTTCGCGGCGTCGCGAACGCCCTCAAGCTCTCGCGGGCGACGATGGCGAACATCCGCCAGAACCTCTTCTGGGCCTTCGCCTACAACGTCGCCCTCATCCCGGTCGCGGCGGGCGTGCTCTACCCGGCGTTCGGGGTCCTCCTCTCGCCGGTCTTCGCTGCGGGCGCGATGGCGCTGTCGAGCGTCTTCGTCGTCACCAACGCGCTCCGCCTGAAGCGCGTCCGGCCCGCACTCGGCGAGCCGGCGGCTGACGGCACCGCCCCGCTCGCCGGTGCGCCGTCATGAACATCGGCGAGGCATCGAAGGCGTCCGGCGTCAGCGCGAAGATGATCCGGTACTACGAGGAAACCGGGCTGATCGCGAAGGCGAAGCGATCCCCGGCCGGGTACCGCAGCTACGCCGAGCCCGACGTTCACACCCTGCGCTTCATCCGCCAGGCGCGCGACTTCGGCTTCTCGATGGCGCAGATCGGCGAACTTCTCGCCCTCTGGCGCGACCGAAGCCGCGCGAGCGCCGACGTCAAGCAGGTCGCGCTCGCCCATGTCGCCGAACTGGAGGCGAAGATCGGCGAGCTGCAGGCGATGGCGAACACGCTGAAACACCTCGCGAAGAACTGCCACGGCGACGACCGGCCCGACTGTCCGATCATCGACCGCCTGGCCCTCGAACCGAGCTCCCGCGAAAAACGTTAAACCTGAGACCCGGCCCGCGGCACGCTCCGCTTACGACACCGACCGCCGCAGCGTCGCGGCATCCGATTGAAACCGAGCCTAGAGGTCAAGATTATGTCTTACGTCCGCTTCGGCGCGATGATCCTGACGTCCACCGTCGTCATGTTTGTCCTGATGTATCTCAACACTTACCTGTTCGAGCACATCTTCTTCTCCGAGACCCGCGCCTACATGGCCGTTCTGATGGGCGCGACGATGGCGTTCATCATGCTCGCGTTCATGCTTGCCATGTACAAGAACACCCGCGCCAACATCGCGATCTTCGCGGGCTCCGTGATCGTCTTCGCGCTGTCGCTTTTCCTGGTGCGCAGCCAGATCACCGTCGGCGACACGTCATACATGCGCGCGATGATCCCGCACCACTCGATCGCGATCATGACGTCGAGCCGGGCCGACATATCCGATCCGCGCGTGCGCAAGCTCGCAGACGACATCGTCTACGCGCAGGACAAGGAGATCGCGGAGATGCGTTACCTCATCGATGCCATCGACCGCGAGGGCGACGGCAGCGAGGAGGCCGCTCCGGCCGCCGCCGTCGTGACTTCTCGAAGAGGCGCTCGCCACCGCCGACCTTCCTTCGCTCGACCCGCAGTTCATCTCGCAGGCCGAAATGGCCGAGGGATTGCCGTCGGGAGCCCGTTGCACGTTCACCTACACCGAAGGCAGCCGCCCGGTGCTGGCCCTCGGCGCGGACGGCTCGGCCCTCATCAGGATCAGCGGCGATCTCGTCCGCCTCGAGGCGGATCCGGCCACACTCGCCTCCGGTCCGGCGGCGGCCGCGCCCGGCATCACGATGACGGTCGGCGGTCCCGGCGACGACCCCCTCGGCAACGCTGACGCCGCCCGCACCGAAGCGACACTGACGATGACGCTCGATCGCGGCCTGACGGTCGGCTACCTCGGCACCTACGGCTGCGCCGCGTAACGGGAGGGAAAGGATGCGTTCGAGACGATCCATCGTCCACTGATATGAATTTCGACGGGAATAGAAATAGCTGTTGACGTCGGTCTGCCTGCACGGCATAGATCATTCCATGAAACTCGAAATAGCAGCCGGGCAGCTCGAAGCGCTCGGCAACCCGACCAGGCTTCAGATCTACCGGGCGCTGGTGCGTGCCGGGCCTTGCGGGCTTGCCGTCGGGAAGGTGCAGGACGTGGTCGGGCTGCCCGCATCGACCCTGTCCCACCACCTGAAGCGGCTCGTCGATCGCGGCCTCGTACGGCAGGAACGGGATGGCACGAGCCTCATATGCCACGCCGAGTATCCCGCGATGAGCGCGCTGATCGGCTACCTCGCTGACGAATGCTGCGCCGATGGCGCCTGCAGCGGCGGCACGACCAGACTTGCCGCCCCCTCCACCGCCTGATGGCGGGAGCGGCAACATTTTTTGCCGACTAATTCGATCCTGCTAGAACCTTGGAAAATGGACGCTGGCGATGCTTCACCCCACTCTCCCCATCGCTGTCATCGGTGCCGGGCCCGTCGGGCTCGCCGCGGCAGCCCACCTCGTAACCCGCGGCCTCACCCCTGTCGTCTTCGAGCGTGGGGCCGTCGCGGGCGCAACCGTCGCCGAATGGGCGCATGTGCGCGTCTTTTCCCCGTGGGAGTACAACATCGATTCTGCCGCCCGCGCCCTCCTCGAGCAGGCAGGCTGGCGCGCTCCGGACCCCGACCACCTGCCGACCGGCGAGGAGATCATCCGTGATTATCTCGCGCCTCTCGCCGCCCATCCCGCGATCGAGCCGGCGGTGAGGTACGGCGCGGAGGTCGTCTCCGTTGTCCGCGAGGGGCACTCCAAGCTCGCCGGCGAGGGCCGCGATGAGGCGCCGTTCGTCATCGTCTGGCGCGACGGGGCGGGGGCACGACACCGCGTCCGCGCCCGCGCGGTGATCGACGCCTCGGGAACGTGGGTAAGGCCCAACCCCATCGGGCTCGACGGCCTCCCTGTCGACGGCGAGACCGAAAACCGGGACCGCATCCACTACGGCATTCCTGACATCCTCGGTGCCCGCCGCGCGCAATACGCCGGCCGCCATACGCTGGTCATCGGTGCCGGGCATTCGGCGATCAACGCCGCGCTCGACCTCATGGACCTGCAGGACGAGGTGCCGGAGACGCGCATCACCTGGGCGACGCGCTCTGGCGGGATAGCGCGTCTGCTCGGCGGCGGGCTGAACGATGCGCTGCCCGGTCGGGGCCGGCTCGGCCTGCGTGCGGAGGAAGCCGTCCGTTCAGGCCGGGTCGAGCTCCTGTCCCCGTTCGCCGTGCTCGGCGTTGCGGCGGCGGGCGACGCCCTGGCGGTCCAGGCGTTGTCGCAGGGGCAGCCGGCCAGTCTCGTCGTCGACAGCATCGTCGTCGCGGCGGGTTTCCGGCCGGATTTCGCGCCGCTCTCCGAGCTGCGGCTGTCGCTTGATCCGGTGGTCGAGGCGACGCCCGCGCTCGCGCCGCTGATCGACCCCAACCTCCACTCCTGCGGCACCGTTCGGCCGCACGGCGCCGTCGAACTCGCCCATCCCGAACGCGACTTCTATATCGTGGGCATGAAGAGCTACGGCCGCGCTCCGACGTTCCTGATGGCGACGGGTTACGAACAGGTCCGCTCGGTCGTCGCCGAACTCGCCGGCGACCATGCCGCGGCACGAGACGTCCGGCTCAAGTTGCCCGAGACCGGTGTCTGCCGGACGGATGCCGCGCCCGCTCCTGTGTCCCTTGTGGGCGCCGACACGGGCGGCGGCGGATGCTGCGGTGGCCCACCACGGGCGAACGCCGACGCCTGCTGCCGCGCGGACGAAGCCGCGAAGGACGCCGGCGAGACCGGGTGCGGATGCGCGGAGCGCCAGCGGGCAAGCGTTCCGGCATGAGCCACGCGGGCTGGCATCGCACCGTCTCGGCGCTCGGGATCATCGAGATCTTCGCGTGGGGGAGCACCTTCTACCTGATGGCGGTGCTCGCCGGTCCCATCGGCGCCGAGATGGGCTGGGACGCCGGCATCCTGTCGGCCGGCGTCTCCTGCGGCCTGCTGGTGGCGGGCCTTGCCGCGCCCTCGGTCGGGCGCCTGATCCAGGCCGAAGGCGGGCGGCGCGTGCTCGCCTGCGGAATGGTGCTGAACGCCGCCGGCCTCGTGCTCCTTGGGTCGGCAGCCAGCGAAGCGGCCTATTTCATCGCCTGGGGCGTGCTCGGCCTCGGCATGTCGGCGAGCCTCTATGACGCCGCCTTCTCGACGCTCGGGCGCCTCTACGGGAGAGACGCCCGCGCGGCGATCACCCAGCTCACCCTCTGGGGCGGTTTTGCAAGCACGGTCTGCTGGCCGATCTCGGCAACCCTCGTCGAGCATGCGGGCTGGCGGGGCGCGTGCTTCGCCTACGCCGCGCTGCACCTCGCGGTCACTCTGCCGCTCAGCGTGTTCGCGCTGCCCCGGTCCGTGCCGGTGCCGCTGCTGCCATCACCTGACGTGCCACCGGCTGCGCTTCCGGGGATCTTCGACCCGCGCTTCGTCTGCCTCGTCGTGGCAGGCGTCACGCTCACGATGCTGTCGACGATCTGGTCGATCCATCTCATCACCATCCTCGCCGCCCACGGCTACGCGCTTGGCGCCGCCATCGGCCTCGGCGCGCTGATCGGCCCGGCGCAGGTGGGTGCGCGGATTCTCGAGATGCTGGGCCGGGGACGCCATCACCCCATCTGGACGATGGGCTGGTCGACAGGCCTCGTGCTCCTCGGTTTCGCCGGACTGCTGCTCGGTGCCCCGGCCGCCGCGGCGCTCGTCGCTTACGGCGCCGGCAACGGCCTCTGGTCGATCGCCCGCGGCGCGCTCCCGCTGACCCTGTTCGGCCCCGACCGCTACGCCCAGACGATGGGCCGCCTCGCCATGCCGATGCTGCTGGCCGGCGCGGCCGCCCCAATCATAGGCGCGTCCTTGCTCAAGGCGCTCGGGCCCGACGGCACCCTGGCAATCCTCTGCGCCGCCGCGACTGCCCCCTTCGCTTCGGCACTCATCCTGGCCGTCCTGATCCGGCGACCCCGGAAAGTTCTGCCGGCGCTGTGACCGGCCTCGCGATCCGGGGCGATGATGTCGGGATGTGGAACATCTCCGCATACCACCGCGGGGTGATGTGCTGCGAGGCGCCTAACGTCGATCGGATCGCTGACGGCGGCAATTTGTTCGAGGACCATCCGCCCCGGCAAGCGGGCTTCTCCCCCCGATACCGGGCAACTGGTCATCGGCTCTTCGTTCCGGCACCCTGACGGCAACGACAGGGTAATTCACCCACGCCACCGGTTTTCCGCCCGCGCGATTACAGATAGCTGGCGAGGGAGCGGATGCAGTTCTGGGGGCTCGAAAGTACCGGCACGGTGACCTTGCGGCCGATCGGTTCGGCAAGATGGGCGAGCGACGCCTGCGCCAGGACGATCGCATCGCACGCCGGGGCGAGGCGCGTTGCCGCCTCTTCCACGATCGCGTCATGCTGGGCGCGGTCGCCGGCCATCAGGGCTTCGTATGCCGCGTGGTTGAGCGAGACCTCGATCTCTACCGTCTTGCCGGCGGTCGCGGCGTGGCTTCGGATGAGGTTCGCACTCGGCTCGACCGTGCTCGGCGTGGTGCAGACGAGGCCGATCCGCCCGCCGATGGCGGCCGCCTCGGCGGCCATAGCGTCGTCGATCTTCACGACCGGCACGGACACCAGCTGCCGCGCGGTGTCGATCGCCGGCGAGGTGGACGAGCAGGTGAACACGATGAGGCTCGCACCCGCCTTCTCGGCCAGCACGACATGACCGGCGACGCGGGCGACGAGATCTGGCGACTGGCCGTGGCGGATGAGGTCCTGGAGGAGGCTCTCGTCGACGACGTGGAAGCAGTCGAGCCCCGGGTAGGTCTCGGCGAGGAGGCCCTTGAAGCGCTCGGCGAGCATCGCGACGGTGTGGATGACGGCGACGCGAGGCGGGGTGTCAGTCATGGATGGTCTCCTGGCCGGCGATGAGGAGGTCGGCGCCTGCCGTGCGCAGTGCGGCGAGGGCCTGCGGATCGGCGCCGTCGGATGTGATGAAGAGGTGAATGTCCTGTGGCATCGCGAAGGAAGCGAAGCCGCTGGCGGACAGCTTGGTGTGGTCGGCGACGACGATGACCCGCCGGGCGATCGCCATCATGCTGCGCTTCAGCTCCGACTCGAACGGGTCCGGGCTCGTGAAGCCGTGCTGGGCCGATACACCGGCGGCGCCGAGAAATGCGACGTCGACCGCCGAGTGTTGCAGCCCGCGTATGGCGCCGAGCCCGACGAGGCTCATGGAAGCCGGCGACAGCTCGCCGCCGACCACATGGACGCGCCACCCGGCGTTCCGCGCGATCTCGTGCGCGAGCGCCAGATTGTTCGTCATGATCGTGAGGTTCCGGAGGCCCCTCAGGGCACGCGCGACAGCGACGGTGGTGGTGCCGCCGTCCAGGAGTACGGTCTGCCCGTCCTTCACGAACTCCGCGGCGGCCCGGCCGATCGCGGCCTTTTCCGCTTCGTTGGCGAAGGCGCGCTGATCGACGGGCGGCAGGACGCCGGCGGAAGTCGCCGCGGCGGGCGGGCCGTCCAGGATCGCGCCGCCGCGGACGAGCTTCGCCCGCCCGGTCGACGCGATCTGCTTGAGGTCGCGCCGGACGGTTTCCGTGGAGACACCGAAGCGCGCGGCAGCGTCCTCGACCCGGACCCTTCCGTCCGCCTCGATCTGTGCCGCGATGGCCCGGATCCGCTCGCCGGGCATAAGGCTCTTGTCGTCGAAGGACATGCCGAGCCTCGCCGTGTCTTTACCCACCGTTGAACAGGGAAGCCTTGCCGGCGCTGAGAAGGAAGGTCTCGATCTTCTCCGCGACCGTGTTCTCCACCGCCTTCTGCCCGCGCCTGAGCTCCTCGGCGGGGAGGGCGCTGCACTCGGCGTTGGTCATCCGCTCCGTGCGGCCGAGTTCCTCCAGAAGGGCCGCCTCCAGATCGGTCGCGATGTTCACCTTCGAGATTCCGCCGCCGGCAAGGCTCACCGCCGACTGGATCATCTCCGCCGGGACGCCCGAGCCGCCATGAAGCACGAGATGCGCTTTCGTCACGGCGCGGATCTGTTCGAGGCGATCGAGGTCGACCTTGGGCTGGCGCACGACGTAGTGGCCGTGCGCGGTGCCGACGGAGACGGCGAGCGCGTCGACCCCGGTCTGGCGGACGAACTCGGCCGCCTCGGCGGGGTCGGTGTAGAGCTCGACGTCGTCTTCGGTCTCGACGAAATCGGTCGTGCCGATCTTGCCGAGCTCGGCCTCGATCGAGACGCCGCGGGCGTGGGCGAGCTCGGCCGCGGTGCGCGAAAGCGCGACGTTCTCGTCGAACGGTTTTGCAGACCCGTCCATCATCACCGAGGTGAAGCCGGCGTCGATCGCGGCCTCGACGACGGCGAGCTCGAAGGTGTGGTCAAGGTGGAGGACGATCGGGATCGTCGGTTTCACCTCATCGAGGGCGTGGCGGAAGGCATCGCCGAACTCGGCCGGCGTTATCCCGTAGCGCTCCATCTCGCGCTGCGAGATCTGCACGATGATCGGGGAGGCGAGACGTTCCCCGGCGCGCAGGATGGGGGCGATCATCGCCGTGTAGCGCGGTGCGAAGGAGCCGACGGCAAAACCGTGCCTGGTGGCGACCTCGAGGACCGGCGCCAGCTTGTGGAGCGTGTGCGCGACTGAAGCGGACATCGTCGCTTCCTTTCATGGGTATCAGAGAATGAGATTCGGCAGGAAGAGGACGATCTTCGGGAAGATGATGAGGAGAAGATCGACCAGCAGCAGCGGAATGATGAACGGCAGCACCGCGACCACGATCCGGTGGAGAGGCACCGGCGAGACCCGTGCGAGGACGAAGAGGACCATGCCGAAGGGCGGCGTCAGAAGCCCGATCATCATCGTCAGCACCATCACGACACCGAACGCGACCGGGTCGATCCCGACATTGAGCATCACCGGCAGCAGGACTGGCGTCAGGATGATGATCGCCGCGGTGCCTTCGAGGAAGCATCCGACGACGAGCAGGAAGCCGGCGAGCAGGAGCGCCACCGTGATGGGGTCGGTCGACATCGCCGCGATGCCGTCCGCCATGTCGAGCGTGAAGCCGGCGCGGGTGACGAGGTAGCCGAAGATCATTGCCATCGACACGATCAGCATGATCGTGCCGGTCTCGACTGCGGTCTGCTTCGCGATTTCCAGGAGGTGCCTGAGGTTCGCGGTCCGGTAGACGCAGACCGCGAGGAACGAGCCGTAGAGCCCGGCGACGGCCGAGGCCTCGGTCGGCGTCGCGACGCCGGACACGATGCCGCCGACGATGATCACGGGGGTGAGGAGGGCGGGCAGGCCGCGCCAGAAGGCGCGCGCGATGGCCGAGATGCTGAGGCGCCCGTCACTCGGCAGGCCCTTCACCCGGGCGTAGATCGCGATGTAGATCATCAGCGCCGCGGCCATCAGAAGCCCTGGTACGAGCCCGGCCAGAAGGATCTCCCCGACCGAGACGCCGGACAGCAGCGCGTAGATGACGAGCGGTACAGATGGCGGAATGATCGGCCCGATGGTGGACGAGGCCGCGGTGACTGCGACGGAGAATTCGTCCTTGTAGCCGTGGGCGCGCATGCCCTTGAGCACGACCGTGCCGAGGCCGGCGGCATCGGAGACCGCGGTTCCGGTCATCCCCGCGAAGATGACGCTCGCCATCACGTTGACCTGCGCGAGGCCGCCCCGCATCCAGCCGACGAGCGCGTTGGCGAAGGCGAAGATCCGGTCTGTGATGCCGCCAGCGTTCATCACCTTGCCGGTGTAGATGAAGAACGGGACCGACAGGAGGAGGAAGTTGTCGAGCCCCGAGACGGCGCGCTGCACCATGAAGGCCGGGTTGAAGTCGAGTCCGCGCTCCAGGATCGTGACCACGATCGAGGTTCCGGCGAGCGCGAACGCCACCGGCACGGTGAGCGCGAACAGCGCGAAGAGAACGCCGACATAAGCAAACGCCATCGCTCAGCCCCTCCGCCGCATGAGAAGCGCGACGAACTCGGCGAGGCTGTGAACGAGCATCAGGCCGAAGCTCACCGAGAACGCGACATAGGCCCAGCCATTCGAGATCCAGTCCACGGTCGGCAGGGTCGTGTTCCAGCTCGACCGCACCATCGGGATCGACGCGTAGAACAGGAAAGCCGCAGTCAGGAACACGAGGAGTGAGGCGACCGCGCGCAGCGGCCGCTCCGTCGCCGGAAGGAATGAGGGGATCGAATTGATCGTGATCATCGAGCGTTGATGGAAAGCGACCGCCGCGCCGAGATAGATGAGAAAGATGAAGAGGAGCCGGCTGACGTCCTCCGTCCACGGCACCGAGATCTCGAGCACGAAGCGGAAGATGATCTGGGCGTTGACGAGGAGGAGGATCAGCAGGAACAGCGCGCCGAGACCGGTCGCGAGCCACTCGTTGGCCTTGCGCAGCGGTCCGGCGCCTTCGGCGGATTGACTGCCGGCGGTCCCGGTCGGCGCAGCTTCAGGATCTTCACGCATCGACGGCACGTCGCCTCCCTCGCGGTTGCTCAGCCTCTGGAGGGCTGTTGGCCGACCTGATGACACAGAAAATCACATAAAGCAACATATTATGTGTGGCTATGCGGGCGTTTACGACGCTTTGTGTCGATTAAGGTTGTGTCTATTTGTGGTTTATCCTATAGAGTTCCCGCAGAGAGCGACAGGATGGCACACGGGCCAGCACCTGCGCCGAATCAGGGAGAGAAGTATGCTCAACAACACACGGCAGCTCGTGGCTGTGGCCTGTCTTGCGGCCGCAGCGGCGCTCAACGGCACGGCCGCCTCCGCGCAGGACGTCACGCTCCGCATCGCCAGCGCATTCAACGACGGCACCGACATGCTGAAGGCCGCCCACCGGTTCGGCGAGATCGTCGAGGAGAAGAGCGGCGGCGACATCGCGGTCGAGTTCTTCGCCGGCGGCCAGATGGGCGGCGAAAAGGACAACCTCGAAGCCCTCAAGATCGGCGAGATCGAGATGGGGATCTTCGGTACCTATCCGATCGTGTCCCTCGCACCCAGCTACTCGTTCTTCGACGCTCCGTTCGTGTTCCGCGACAAGGACCACTTCTACAACGTCTGGGCCGGTGAGCTCGGCGATCAGGTCCGCGAGATCTTCTCCGACCAGAACGGTATCCACGCCCTCGGCATCATGGGCCGCGGCTACCGCCACATCACCTCGAACAAGCCGATCAACTCGGTGGCCGACCTTCAGGGCGTGAAGATCCGCATGGGGCAGTCGAAGCCCTTCATCGAGGCGTTCTCCGAGATCGGCGCCGTGGTCGTTCCGATCGCGCTGCCCGAGCTCTTCACCTCGCTCAAGCTCGGCGTCGTTTCCGCCTCCGATGGCCCTTACGACCAGATCTACACGTTCAAGCTGCAGGAGGCGCAGGACTACCTGGCGCAGACCGGGCACCTCTACGCCACGTCCCTCTGGCTGATGAACGAAGACTTCTACGAAGGCCTGTCCGATGAGCAGCGCACCATCGTGGACGAAGCCGCGGCCGAAGCGCTCGCCTACGGCGACGAACTCGCCGTCAGCAGCGAGGACGCGCTTCTTGCAAAGCTGAAGGAAGCTGGCATGGAAGTGACCACGCCGGACTATGCCGACTTCATGGAAGCGGCCCGCCCGGCGCTCGACAAGCTGTTCGCTGAAGACTGGTCCGTGACGACTGCCGCGGACATCGAAGCAGTCCAGTAAGCGCCATCAGGACGGAGGCCCGTTTTCGGGCTTCCGTCGCCTCCCTCTCGCGGATCATCCCGATGCCCCTTCTACCGGCCCGTGTCCTGTGCGTCGGTGGCGTGACCCTCGACCGGATCTTCTACGTCGAAGCCCTGCCGATGGCCGCCTCGAAGTCCATCGCGTCCGACTATCTGGAGCGCGGCGGCGGAATGGCGGCAACCGCCGCTGTAAGCGTCGCGGCACTTGGCGGCGAAGTGCGCCTTGTCGCTCGGGTCGGGGCGGATGCCGCCGGCGCCACGCTCCGCGACGAACTTGCCGCAGCCGGCGTCACCACCGACCAGGTTCGTGCAATCCCCGGAGGCCGCACCGCCTGCTCCGCCGTTCACATCGATGCGAACGGAGAGCGGATGCTGACGAATTTCCGCGGTGCGCTCGCGGACGAGACGAGCTGGATCGACCTCGCTGGCATTTCGGGCCAGGGGGCGGTCCTCGCGGACCTGCGCTGGCCGAACGGCGCCGAGGCCGTGTTCGCCGAAGCCCGTGCGCGCGGAGTTCCGACGGTCCTCGATGCCGACGCCGGAGCGCCCGACACGCTGGCCGGCCTTCTGCCGCTCGTCGACCACGCCGTCTTTTCCGCCCAGGGCCTGAGGGAGATCGCAGGTGTCTCCGATCCTGAAGCCGCGGTCCGCGCCGCGCGCGTCGCGCCGGCACAGACGATCGGCGTAACCCTCGGCGAAGAGGGTTCCCTCTGGCTCGTCGGCGACGACGTCGTCCACGTCCCGGCCCTCAAGCTGACGGCCATCAATTCGAACGGCGTCGGCGACGTGTTCCACGGTGCCTATGCGCTCGCGATCGCGGAGGGACAGAGCGTGCTCCAGGCTGCCCGCCTTCGCGACCGCCGCGGCCGGAGCAAAATGTCGTGACCCCCGCGGCTGGAGCGGTATGCCCAGGCGCGAGGAAGTGCGGGAGCTTTTGCTTCATCACGAAAAGCTTGCGTGAGCTGAAAGGCGGAAAAGGCGCGCGGTCAGACACCCAACGTCGGACTTTTGATCGAGCCCGAAAACCGCGGGCACGTCGCGCTTCAGCAGCACGGAGGCGCCGCGGAAGACTACAAATCCATTGGCCGACGGGATTGTCCGCCGGGTTCATGTACATGATGTCGAACGGGCCGGGTCCGTGGATCTGGACGATCGTTCCGGGACACCACGGTGATCGGTTGGTCACCGGAATGGATGTGGCCGAGGCCGACAACGCGTGGGCCGATGGCTACTTCGGCCGATCGCTCGATCTTGATCCGGGTTTTGCCCGTGCCTATGCCGCCCGATCATTCACCAGTTTCCAGGCGGCGTTCCTGCGATACGGCCACAATCGCGACCGGGCCGTTCACGATGCGCGGCGTCATGCGGAAGCCGGCCTCGCGATCGACCCTGACGACCCGTTCGTCAATTTCAACTTCGGGCGGTCCCACTGGCTGGTCGGAGATCCCGCTGCTGGGCAGGGCTGGATCGATCGCGCGACGTCGCTGAGCCCCAGCTTCGCGCAGGGATACTACGCTCATGCCTGGGCCGACGTCATGGCAGGCAAGGGGGCGCAGTCCATCGAGGATCTGCAGAAGGCGATGACCCTGAGCCCGCTCGACCCATTCCGGTATGCGATGGAGTCGGCGATGGGCGTTGCCCATCTGCACGTCGGAGACCTCGAAGCCGCGGCGGACTGGTCGGTTCGAGGGGCGGGGAGGCCGGGCGCCCACTACCTGATCGCCACCATCGCGATGGCGCTCTCAGAGCTTGCCGGCAAACGCGACGAGGCCCGGTATTGGGCCGCTCAGACCCGGGCCCGGCGTCTGGACGCCTCGATAGACCAGTTCTTCGCCGCCTTTCCCTTCGATAGCCAGGATCGCCGGCGGGATATCCGCGAAGCGCTGCTGGCGCATGGGTTCAGCGATAACGGGTGAGCCGTTCGAAACCGGTGTTCAGGCTCGGCTGGCGAGCGGGGGGCGGGTGCGCCTGTAGAGCTCTCCGCTGACGGCCTTCGGCGTCCCATAGGCGTCAAAGAGCATCTGGGCGCAGGACGTGACCAGAGATGCGACCTTGTCGAAGGACCCCATCTCGACGGTGAGGACTGAGCTGCTGTTCACGATGTTGGCGATCACGCGCGAGGCATCTTCGACCGGAGTGCCGCGCTTCAACTCGCCCGACGCAACGGCTTGCTGCAGCGCCTCCAGCACCATCAGGCTCAGCGCCTCGCCGAACCGGTGCAGGTCGCCGCGCGCCCGCTCGCTGATCACATCCGTCTCAAGGCGCATGCGGCCGATGAGGCTCCAGGAATTGCCGGTGCTGCCCTCCGAATTGAACCGGCGATGGCGCTCCCGGTTCATCTCGATCACGCTCTCGATCTTCTCGCGCAGGTAAAGGTCCGCGTCGGTCCAGATCGCCTTTTGTGCCTCGGTGGCCTGTTCCACGTAGTCCTCGATCACCTCGTCGATCAGGTTCTCCTTCGAGCCGAAGTGATAGAAGATGTTGGTCGTGGTGCCCCCGACGACTTGCGAGATCTTGGACATGCTGGTGCCACGGTAGCCGTAGAGGATCAGCATGTCCGATACCGCCGCCTTGATCGAGTCGCGCGTCTGCGCCTTCCTGACCTTGCGGGAGTGTGGTCGCGCTTCGTCTAGGGCCATGGGCTCGGATTTCGGGTTGGACGGAATTGCGCCATTCTAGCAGACCGTCTCCGTCTGCCTAACCTCGGCCGGGGCCAGCGCCAGGCCCATCGGCGCTGCCCGGAAGAGGCGCGCATCCATCTCCTTGAGGTCGGCAGCGATCGCCGGCGTGAAATCCATGTGCGCCAGCACATCCTTCTCGAGAGAGATGCCGGGGGCGATCTCGATCAGCTCCAGTCCGTCGACGGTGGCGCGGAAGACGGCCCGCTCCGTCACGTACTTGACCTGCTGGCCGCGCGAGGCGCCGTAGGGTGCATTGAACGTCAGCTGCTCCAGGCCCGACACGAACCGCCGGTGGCGGCCCTCGCTCGCAATGGTGAGCCGGCCATCCGCGGCGGTGACAGCGAGCCCCCCGGCCGTGAAGGTTCCCGCGAACACGATCGTCTTGGCGTTCTGGCTGATGTTCACGAAGCCGCCGATGCCGACGATGCGGTTCTTGAAGCGGCTGATGTTGACCGAGCCGGACGGGTCGATCTCGACGAAGGAGAGGAACGCGAGGTCGAGCCCGCCGCCGTCGTAGAAGTCGAACTGGTAGGGTTGGTCGACCATCATGTCGTAATTCCAGGCGGCCCCTGCTTCCAGCCCCGCCGCGGGCGCACCGCCGATGAGGCCCTGCTCGTTGGTCAGCATGAAGTCGCCCAGGATATCCTCCTCGGCCGCCACCAGTCCGATACCGGTACAGATCCCCGCGCCGATGTTGCAGACCATGCGCGACTCGATCTCCATGGCGCAGCGGCGGGCGACGATCTTGCGCGCGTCGAGCGGCAGGCGAGGGAAGCCCGACAGCGGCACCCGGACCTCGCCGGCGAACGAGGGATTGTAGTGGCTCTGGTAGGTCTGCATCTGGTCAGGCTCGACGACCACCATGTCGACGAGGATCCCGGGGATCTTCACGGTCTTCGGATTGAGCGTCCCGGCCTTGGCAAGTCGCTTCACCTGCACGATGACGGTGCCGCCGCAACGCCGGGTGGCCTGCGCCATCGACAGCATCTCGCCAAAAACCGCTTCCTCCTCCATCGAGACGTTACCGTTCTCGTCCGCAGTGGTGCCGCGCAGGAGGGCGACGTCGACGTGGTAGGGCTTGTAGAAGAGCCATTCGCGGCCGGCCAGCTCCACCACCTCGACCAGATCCTCCGTTGAGCGCTCGCTTTGCCGCCCGCCGTCGTGGCGCGGGTCGACGAAGGTGTGGAGCCCCACGTGGGTGATGAGCCCGGGCCGGCCTGCCGCCATGTCGCGCATCAGCTGCGACAGCGCACCCTGGGGCAGCGTGTAGGCTTCGATCTTGTTGGCAGCGGCCATGTCGGCAACCTTCGGCGAGTCGACCAGCGTGCCGCAGATGATCCGCTTCAGCAGGCCCTCATGCGCAAAATGGTTCGCGCCGAGCGCGTTGCGCTCGCCGAGCCCGACGGGATGCAGCGAGGTGATCTGCTGCGGGTGTGCCTCTTCCAGGAAGCGGGTCTCGATGGCGGCCATCAGCGCCTCGGGCACCGCGTGTCCGCCGCCGGACCCGCCGATCAGCACCGTCGCGCCATCCGCGATCAAAGCTGCAGCCGCTTCCTTGGTGATGATTTTCATGGTTGCCCCCGACGCTTCTATGAAAAGGCACATCGCTGGCGCCTCTCGTTGGCTACAAATTACCGATTGACTTATCGATCGGTCAATAAGATTATTGCGGTAGAGGAAACGAAGGTCGCTTAGCATCCCGGCAGTGGAGGCGTGCGGTCCTGGCCATCGGGAGGCGCAACCTTGCCGTTGCTTGCGAGACGATTCTTCGCTGTCGTCGATATCCTGAGCGAGGCGCTCGCGATCGCGATGCTGCTCGTTGCGTTCGGCGTGGTCGCGCTCGGCGTCGCCGGCCGCTACGTCCTGGTGACGCCCTTCCCCTGGACCGTCGAGATCGGCCGCTTCGCCTTCATCTGGCTGTGCCTCAGCGGCATCGCGCTGGTGGAACGCCGCCGCGCCCACTTCCAGATCACATTCATGGCCGACGCGCTCCCGCCCCAGGGGCAGCGCGTACTCGCCGTCATCCGCGAGATCGTCATCTTCACCGTGCTGGCGCTGTTCCTGGTGGAGAGCATCAAGTTCGGGCAGGTCGGCGCCAGCGGCATCTCCTCGGTGCTGGAGATCCCGCTCACCTACATTTACATCGCGCTGCCGGTGGCCGTGGTGCTGACGGCGATCAATCGCATCCGCTGCATCGTCGAGGACCTCAACGATCCGGACCGCGAGGCGCATCGGCGCGAGCGCCTCGCGCGCGGCGAAGCCACCGGCGGGAGCGCCTGAATGTCCGCGGTCTTCATTCTCGTCTCGTTCTTCGTCCTGCTCGTAATCGGCGTTCCCATTGCCTATTCGATGCTGGCGACGGCGTTTGCTGTTCTCTACCTCTTCTACCCGTCGATCCCGACGATCGTCGTCTCGCAGAAGTTCTTCGGCGGCGTCGACAACTATATCCTGCTGTGCATCCCGTTCTTCATGCTGGCGGGCGAGTTGATGGGGATCACCTCGCTGTTCGACCGGCTGATGCGATGTGCCGATGCCATGGTCGGGCAGATCAAGGGCGGCCTGTCGCACGTCAACATCGTCGTCTCGATGCTGTTCGCCGGCATCTCCGGGTCGGCGAGCGCCGACACCGCCGCCGTCGGCAGCATGATGATCCCCGCCATGGTCAAGCAGGGCTACACCAAGGCCTATGCGACGGCGGTCACGGTGGTGTCGTCCGTCATCGGCGTCATCATCCCGCCCTCCGGGATCATGATCGTGGCCGCCCTCGCCACATCGACTTCGGTGTCCAGCGTCTTCCTGGGCGGCGTCTTCCCCGGCCTCATCGCGGGCTTCTCGCTGCTGGCGGTCTCGCTGTTCTATGGCGCGGTCAAGGGTTTCCCGGCCTCCTCGAAGATGACCTGGCGCGAGCGCGGGCGGGCCTTCTGGCTCGGCATCCCCGGTCTCGGAATCCCGGTGGTGATCATCGGCGGCATCCTCGGCGGCTTCATCACGCCGACGGAAGCGTCCAACATCGCGGTGATCTACGCGCTGGTGGTGGGCATCTTCCTGCTCGGCCGGCTCCCCTCTGCGCGCCAGCTCTACAACTGCGTGATCAACGTCATCATGCGGCTGTCGGCGATCATGTTCTGCCTCGGCGCGTCGGTTGTGCTGGCGTGGCTCTTCGCCATCGCGGGCGTGCCGGAGGCCGTCGCCGCCGCCATTGCCTTCATCACCGACGAGCCGGCCGGCATCATCGCCCTGATGCTGGTGTGCTACCTGATCGTCGGCACGTTCCTCGACCCGCTGCCCGCGATCCTGATCTTCGCGCCGATCTTCCAGCCGATCGCGCGCACCATCGGCATGTCCGACCTGCACTTCACCGTCACGATGGTGATGGGGCTGTCCATCGGACTTGCGACCCCCCCGGTGGGCTCGTGCCTCTTCGTCGGCTCGGCGATCAGCGGGCTCAGCGTCGAGAAGTTCACCAAGGACCTGCTTCCCTTCCTTCTGGCGATGGTCATCGCGCTCTTTACCGTCGCCTACATCCCGACCTTGACCGAATACCTGCCAAGTCTCTCGCGGCGGTAGTCGGGTTGAGGTTCAAAACAACCAGAAAGTAAGGAGGACGTCATGAGATATGGCACACAAGGCAAGATGCTCACTGCAGCAGCCCTCGCCATCACACTCGGCTTCGCGGGCGCCGCGTCGGCCGCCGAGTTGCGTTTCGCCAGCAGCCAGCCCCCCGAAGGCGGCTACATGGGCGAATTCATCAACACCTTCGGCAAGGCGCTGGAAGAAAACACCGGCGGCGAACTGACCGTGAAGGGCTTCTTCTCCGGCGCCCTCGGCTCCAACGAGCGCGAGCTCGCGGAGATGACGCAGACCGGCGTGGTCGACCTGTCCCACGCCGCAACGCCGTACATCCTTGGCTGGGCGCCGTCGACGCGCGTCTTCGACCTGCCGTACATGTTCGACGACCTCGACCACTACAAGGCGGTCGTGCAGGGCGAAGTCGGCGACATCATCCGCGAGGAAGCGGCTGACGATGGCGTCGAGATCATCGGCTATGCCATCGCCGGGTTCCGCTCGATCTTCAACAACGAACGTCCGGTGAAGACGGTCGAGGACCTCAAGGGCCTCAAGATCCGCTCGATGGAAAGTCCGGTCTACGTGGACATGTTCACCCGCCTCGGCATGCTGCCGACGCCGATGCCTTCGTCCGAGCTCTTCACCGCACTGCAGCTCGGCACCGTCGACGCCGGCGAGAACGATCCGGCCAGCGTCATGTCCTGGGGCTGGAACGATGCGATCAAGTACTACTCGCTGGATCGTCACTCCATCGCCGTCATCGCAATCATGATGAACAAGGCGACGTTCGACGGCTACTCGCCCGAGATGCAGCAGGCGATCCGGGATGCTGCCCGGACAGCCGAGAACTACCAGATCGACTACATCGCCAAGGCCTGGGAAGACAGCATGGAGCAGATCAAGGCGTCCGGCGTCGAAGTGAACGAGATCGAGGCCATCGACGAGTTCAAGGCAGCCGTCGCCCCTGTGGTCGAGAAATACGAAGCCGAGATCGGCAACGACCTCGTCCAGAAGGTCCGCGACCTCAGCTCGAGCCAGTAACCGACGGACCGGGCGGCCCCCGCGCCGGAGGCCGCCCGGACACGACCCCCATTCCCCAAAGGATCGACACCCGGTGAGCGAGACCTCCAACCACCTGTCGCCCGGCGAATACACCTACGACGACCTTCACGAAGGCGACTGGTTCGAGACCGGCGGCATCAATGTCACCGAGACGCACGTCGTCACTTATGCCGGCATCTCGGGCGATCTGTTCGACGTCCACATGGACGACGAGTTTGCCAGGGCGAACGGCTTTTCGGGGCGGATCGCACACGGCCTCCTCGGCCTCGCCCTCGCCGACGGCCTCAAGACGCGCTCGTCGGTTCGCATCCGCGGCATCGCCTCGCTCGGCTGGAACTGGAGCTTCCGCGGCCCGATCCACATCGGCGACCGCATCTCGGTGCGCATCACCGTGCGCGCCAAACGCGAGACCAAGCGCCCGGACCGCGGCATCGTCACGTTCTTCTTCGAGGTGCTGAACCAGGACGGCACCGTCGTCCAGAATGGCGAGCACCTCCTCATGACCCAGCGCCGCGCGGCCGAAGGCTGAGAATGTCACCGGAACGATCATTCGCCGCCGTCGTCAAGGTCGGCGACCGCATCGTCCGCTCCAAGACGTTGACGGAAACCGACCTCACCCTCTTCGCCGCCGTCAGCGGTGACTTCGACCCGATCCACATGAACGAGGACTACGCGCGCCAGACGCCCTTCGGAGGGCGGATCGCGCACGGTCTCCTCTCCATGGCGCTGCTCTCTGCGGCTTCCGCCGGCATGAGCGCGCTCGCCCGGGATCGCGGCTACACCGGCGCCTCAGTCTCCCTCGGCTTCGACAAGGTCCGCTTCCTGGCCCCGGTCTTCATCGGCGACACGCTGACGGCGAGCTACGAGATCAGGGCCATCGACATCGAGA
The DNA here is from genome assembly GCA_963704595.1 of uncultured Alphaproteobacteria bacterium. GTDB lineage: Bacteria > Pseudomonadota > Alphaproteobacteria > Rhizobiales > Amorphaceae > Acuticoccus. The sequence continues at coordinate 4,642,867 of OY969922.1, read as the reverse complement.
AGGGCCGGACCCTGTCCACCTGCACCGTGAGCCGGTCCGGCGCGGCACAGTGCGTCGCCGCCACGCACGTGATGCGCTGGCTCGACAAGAACTGAAACCGTCGCCGGCCACCGCAAGAGGAACACCATGACCAACGTCCGCCTCGAGGTCGACGATCGCATCGCCGAAATCCGCTTCGACCGCCCCGAGAAGATGAATGCCATCACACCCGAGATGGCCGATGCCATTGCGGAGATCTGCCGCGAAGTCGACCGTCACGAGGACGTGAGTGCCGTCATGCTGACGGGCGCCGGTGACAAGGCGTTCTGCGCCGGCAGCGACCTCAATGCGCTGGCTGAGTACCCGTCGGCGTGGTCCTTCCGAAACCGCACCGAATACGCCACCGCCTTCCGCAACATCCGCAAGCCCGTGGTCGCGGCGCTCAAGGGGTGGGTCCTGGGCGGCGGCGGCGAGATCGCGCTGTCGGCGGACATCCGCGTCGCCGATACGACGGCGCGGATCGGCTTTCCCGAGGTGAAGCACGGCTGGGTCGGCGGCGGCGGCGCCTCGCAGATGCTCCCGCGCCTGTGCGGCTACGGCCAGGCAATGCGCCTCCTCCTCACCGGCGACATCGTGGACGCCGAGGAGGCACAGCGCCTCGGCCTCGTGGAGGAGGTGGTGGACGCAGGTCAGGCCGAGACCGCCGCGCGCGCGCTTTGCGCCCGCATCGCCGCGCACGCGCCCGTCGCCGTCGAGGCGGTCAAGGCGTCGGTGCGGATGGGCATCGCAGCCGGCCTGGAAGGCGGGCTGCGCTACGAGAACGAGATGAACACCCTCTGCTTCACCACCGGCGATCACACCCGGGGCATCGCGGCGTTCCAGAACAAGAAGAGCGCGAACTGACGGGGTTACCGCTTCGACGTCGAGCTGCGGCGAGCTCGGACGGGCTGACTTCAGAGTGATGCTTCGTGCTCCTCGAGGAAGCGCCGGACCTCGTCGAAGAAGACGCGCCAGGCTGGCTCGCTCTCGACGAGGACGTGGTTGTGCGATTCCAGGACGAGCAACTGGGCGCCGGCAAGCTCTGAGGCGAGGCGAAGCGACTCCGACAAGGGGTGAACGCCGTTGTTGCGCGCGTGGATCACGAGCGTCGGCGCGAGGATCCTTGGGAGAAACGCCTCCGCGTCGAGCGTGTCGAACGCGCGGCGCAGGCGGATCGCGGTGTCGACGTCGACCGAGATGCGCTGCAGCTCGGTCAGGGAGCGGATCTGCTCGGTCGAGCCGTCGGGCACGAAGATCGAGGCGAACGCCTGCAGGAACTGCCCCGCGCGTCATAGCGCACGAACGTCGAGAATGACGAGAACTCAGCGATCAAAGGCTGCCAGATCGGGCTGCTCTTGTCGTGCTCTAGGTGGGTCAGCCAATGGCCCGCCCGCAGGAGCGGCGGCCCGGCGCCCGATTGGATGAAGGCAATCCGCGTTCCGTCGGCGGCCCGACAAAAACTCACCCTCGCGTCCGTCGGCTTCGCGTCGGCCGACTCTGCGTTCGCAGTGCCGGGCAGGGGCGCGTCGGTGCAGCTGACGGGAGGCAGGAAGCGCACGCCGCGGCGCGCGACGGTCGCAATCACCACCTGCCGGCGGCCGTCGTCGCCCACGGCGCGGCGGGCGTCCGCGATCCGGGCAGCGATCGTCGCGTCGGACACGATCCGGCCGTGCCAGACCGTGTCGATCAGTTCGTCCCGCGTCACCAGTCGGTCGCGATTGCGCGCGAGATGGAGGAGGAGGTCGAAGACCTGCGGCTCCAGATGGCGGATCTCACCGCGAACCGAGAAGACGTGCCGGTCCGTATCGATCTCGCAGTCGAGGAAAACCAGCCTCATCCACCCGCGGCCACCGCGGTGCAGTAGTCCCGCACCAGAGCAAGATCGGCCGGCAGCGCCTCGCGGACGCTGACCATGCCCGTGATCTGGTACGATACGTAGTCCGCCGGGCGGGCGAAGGTAACGGCAGTGCGGCCATTGCCCCGCATGTTCGCCACCGTGTCGGGCCATTGCCAGGCCGAAACTGCGATGCCGAGTGGCGTGTCGTCGACGAGGCGGGCGCCGACGCCGCGGGCGATCGCCGGACGCTTGTCCCCGTTCCGCGTGCCGATCATGATCATCACCGGGCTGGTGACGAACCGTGCCAGCGCTTCGTCGATCCGCATCGCCTGACCTGCCTGCCGCGCCTCAACCCGGCTTAGGAATAGTTTAGCAATTACCGAAGGCAACTTAGGAGCCATTTAGCAACGCGGACAATGGCGAGCGTCTATCTGGAGCGCGAGTTCAACGAAGGACCGCTCCCATGCTCACCGCCGACAGTTCCGCGGATACCACCATTGCCATCATCGGCGCCGGCCCCGGCGGGTTGGTGGCCGCGCGCTGGCTCGTCAGGCACGGTTTCTCGCCCGCGGTATTCGAGGCTGCGGATGCGGTCGGCGGCCAGTGGAACGCCGCGAACCCCGCGAGCGCGACGTGGGCCGGGATGCGCACCAACACCAGCCGGCTGATGTCCGTCTTCGGCGATCTCGCTCACGACCCCAGCGTCGCCCTCTATCCGACGCGGGACGAGATGGGGGCCTATCTCGCCCGCTACGCCGCAACGTTCGACCTCGCGTGGCGGATCCGGTTCCGGACGCGGGTCGAACGGCTGGAGCGGCGCGCAGGCGGCGGCCTCACGATCCGCTCAGCCTCGGCTGCGGGCGTGCAAACCGAAGACTTCGCGCACGTCATCGTCGCGACGGGGCCCCATACCGTGCCTTCATTTCAACCAGATCGGCCCGGTGCTTCCCGTCCTGGAGCTGCAGGCGCGCTGGATCGCCTACACGCTTGCCGGCCTCGCGCCGCGACCCTCGCGGTCGGAGATGGCGGATGGCGTTGCGCTCGCACGGGCACGCCGCCTGCGCGGGCAGATCCCGACCAGCAACGAGACATCAATAGCGCTTGCCCGCAGGGCAGGGGTCAGCCCGGCCTCGCCCGCTGGCCTGACCTTGCGGCGGCGCTGCTCGCCGGCTCGTTGTCGCCGGTCTCATTCCGCCGCGAGGGCCCCGATGCACTGCCCGACGCACCGCAGCGGGTGGCCACTGCCGCCGCCGCGTTCGGCGTCGTCCCGGCGCCCTGCACCGCGGGAGCGGCCGAGAGAGCGCTGATCCGCGCGGCCGCCTGAACCCCAGCCCGCCGGCACCTTAGTCAATAGAAACCTGACACCATGTCACAGCATCCGCTTTTCGACGCGAGCGAACCGGCCGTGCCGCCAGCCGCTTTACTTGCGAGGCGCTGCCTTCTTTCGCACTCGCACCGCGGGGGTGGCGTCGGGAGCCGACGGCTCCGTGGCCGCCACGCCGGCGACGAGGGTCCGCGCCATCCACCGCGCCGTCGCGTCGATGGCGTCGCGCTCCAGCCCGCAGACGTCCTTCAGCACCACGATCGTTTCGATCCCGCCCAGCAGGCAGAGCGCGTCGACGAGGCGGTCGAGTTCGGCGGCGGGCACGGTCTCTTCCAAGGGGGCGATCGCCTCCCGCAGCCACCGCGTCCGCCGCGCGCCGCGGGAGGCCTGATCGTTGCCCGACGCGATCTTCAGGTAGCTGCGAAACAGTGCCTCGTTGTCGATCACCATGGTCAGGATCGCGGACACGACATTTTCCGTCCGGGCGGCAACGTCGGGCGTGTCGAGCGCGGCCCTGAAGTCGACGTCCTCGAAGCGGAGCGCGATCGCGTCGAGCGTCGCTTCCTCCGCAATCACGGCCGGCGACGAGAAGTAACGGTACGCGGTGGCGCGCGAGATGCCGGCGCGGTCCGCCACATCCGGCACGGTCGGCTGACGGCCCTCAAGCATCATTTCCCGCGCCGCCTGCAGCAGCAGGTTTCGCGTCCGCTTTTTCTGCTCGACCCTCTCGGCACCGTCTTGACGGCTCATGGCAACTCCACTTATGAGACGAATATCTCATAACGAGACTATCGTATCATAAAGGAATAGACAATGACGAACATCGCGACCGTGGACGGTCCGGCCGGCGGCAGCACCGTCCACCTTCTCGGCACCCTCGTGACGTTCCGCGCGCTCGGTGCGGACACCGGGGGCAGCTTCTCCCTCTGCGAGGCCGTGACGGTGCCCGGCCAGGGCACGCCGCCGCATCGCCAGAAGGATGCAGAGGCCTTCTACGTGCTCGACGGCGCCTTCGAGTTCGTCCTCGAGGAAACGGTCACGACCCTCGGCCCCGGCGGCTTCACCTACGTGGCGCCGGGTCAGGCGCACGGCTTCCGCAACGCGCGCGACACGCCTTCACGGATGCTGATCATCAGCCTGCCGGGCGGGCCGCACGAACGGTTCCTGTTCGACGCCGGCGAGCCCAATGCGGACGCTCCCACGTTCCCGCCCATGGGCCAGCCGGACATCCCCGCGCTCCTCGCCGTCACGGCCCGCCACGGCATCGAAATGCTGCCGAGGGACTGATGCACGACCTGCCGGTGCAGGGCGGGCGCGGCCGGGCCCCCCGCCGGCGCTGCGCCCGCCCCATCACCTGAGCGTTCGTGCGCTCCCGCGGACCACCTGCCTTCATCGACCGATCACACCGCCGCGCGGACCGCGCCGGCAAAGGAAGAGGCATGTGTGCGATCACGCTAGCGAACACTATCAACCCGTTCGGCGACGGGCTCGCCGACATTCCGTGGAACGATGACGAGGCGGTGCCGGACGAGCGGCACGCCCGGCCTGTAGACCCGTCTCTAAGCCCATCGGGCATCGAAGTTGATCGGAAGACCCTGCAGGCGCGGGTCGTTGCGGCCGGATCGCAGCAGGTGAGGATCTACGGCACCGACGGCGACGACAGGCTCACCGGTACGCCCGGGGAAGACGTGATCGTCGGTGCCGGCGGGTCAGACAGGATCGACGGCGGCGCGGGAAACGACCGGCCGGTCGGCGGCGACGGAGCCGATCTCCTCCTCGGCGGCGGCGGTGCGGACAGCCTGTTCGGCGGTGCGGGTAGCGATACTCTCAACGCCGCGCTCGGCGACGCGATCATCGACGGTGGGGACGGGGTCGACCACGCGATCCTCGACTGGACCGCGGCAGCCGCCGCGGCCGAAATCGATCTCGCAGAACCGGCAGGACCCCAGACGCTCGGCAACGGCGCGGTCATGGTCAGGATCGAGGCGATGACGATGCACGCGGGTTCCGGCAACGATACGATCAAGGGCGGCGCGCTCGCCGACGTCATCTTCGGCGGCGACGGTCGTGACTACATCGAGGGCCGAGCCGGAGACAACCTCCTCGATGGTGGCGCCGGTGCCGATACCCTGGTCGGCGGAGCCGGGTCCGATACGCTGCGCGCCGGTGACGGCGACGACAGCCTTTCCGACGACACTGTCGGTATCAATGTGCTCGATGGGGGCGCCGGGATCGATTTTGCCGGACTCGACCGGCACGCAACCAGTGAAGCGATTTTGTTCAGATTCATCAGCGGCGGCGACCAGACGCTGTCCGACGGGACGCGTCTGATCAGCATCGAAGAAATCGCGTTGATCGCCGGCACCGGAGACGACACCATCAGCGGGGGCGATCTGCGCGACTTCCTGAACGGGGGCTCGGGAATGACGTGCTGCATGGGGGCAGCGGCCTGGATATCCTCATCGGCGACGGCACGACGCTGGTGAGCATCGAATCGCTGACGATCACAGCGGGGTCCGGCAACGACTTCATACAAGCGGTCTATATGCCGACATTCTCAACGGCGGCGCAGGTAACGACGTCCTCGACCGCTACCTCGGGAACGACACGATCATCGGCGGAGCCGGAGACGACCTCCTGGCCGCCAGGGCTGCAACGATATTATTGCCGGCGGCAACGGCAACGACACGCTGTCGGGCGGAGTTGGCGCCGATACGCTGATGGGTGACGCCGGCAACGATACTTTCCTCCAGGTCTTCGAAGGCACCCGGATCGTCGACGGCGGCCTCGGCACCGACTTCGCCCAGTTCGCCTTCGGCGGCGCAACGGCCAACCTCTACCTCAGCGTTGCCGACGTCGACGATGGGTCGGCCCGCCTCGGCAACACCACGGTCAGAAACATCGAGCGGATCGACTTTACCGCAGGCAGCGGCCACGGCACCATCATTGGCGGCGCTCTCGATGACACGATCCGTGGGAATGCCGGCAATGACATTCTCGTCGGTGAGGCCGGCAACGACTATATCGACGGTGGCGACGGCGATGACTCGCTGTCCGGCGGTGCCGGGTTCGACACCCTCATCGGAGGGGGTGGCGACGATCTTCTGGCGGATCCTGACGCCGGCTACCTCGATGGTGGCGCCGGAGTCGACCGCGCCGTGCTCGACCGGTCCGGCATTACAACCGACCTCTCCGTCAATCTGGTCGACGGCAACGCCAGCCATCAGCTTTGAGACGGCACGACCCTTGTGAACATCGAGGCGCTGACGATCACCTCGGGCTCCGGCAATGACTTCATCCACGGCGGCGCCCATGCCGACATTCTCAACGGCGGCGCCGGCAACGACCTCCTCGACGGCTATCTCGGCAACGACACGATCGAAGGCGGGGATGGCAACGACATCCTGAACGGTCAGGGCGGCGACGATGCTCTCTCCGGCGGCAACGGCAACGATACCCTGTCCGGCGGTGTCGGCGCCGATACGCTGACCGGCGGCGCAGGCAACGACACCTTCCTCCAGATCTTCGAAAGCACCCGGCTCGTCGACGGCGGCCTTGGCACGGACTTTGCGCAGTTCGCCTTCGGTGGTGCGACGGCGAACCTCTACCTCAGCATCGCCGATGTCGACGAGGGGCGAGCGCATCGACTTCACCGCGGGCCAGGGCAACGACACCATCATCGGTGGCGCGCTCAATGACACGATCCGCGGCAATGCCGGCGATGACAGTCTCTTCGGCGGCGCAGGCAACGATTATCTCGACGGGGGTGATGGCTGGGACACCCTCGAAAGCGGCACCGGCCGCGATACGCTGATGGGCGGCGGCGGCAGCGACCTCCTGCTCGCCAACGGCGGCAGGGCGGTCATCGACGGTGGCGACGACATCGACCTCGCGGTCATCCTGCGCGACGATGCCACCCGCGCCATCCGCATCGACGTGCGCGACCCCTCGCTCACCCACACGCTCGACAACGGCACCACGGTGGTCAACGTCGAGCGACTTCTGTTCTATTGCGGCGCCGGCAACGACACGCTGATCGGCGGCGACTATTCGGACCTTGTCGACGGCGGCGCCGGCCACGACCTCAGTCAGGTCGGCGCCGGCGTCGACAAGGCGATCGGCGGCGCCGGGATCGATACGCTGGTCCTCCCCGCGGACCGCGCCGACTACAAGCTCGAGATCCTGGACGCCGACACCATCCGCCTCACCAACACGAGCGGAGCGGTCAGCGAGATCGACCGAGTTTCGGGCATCGAATGGTTCGACTTCACGGACATGACGTTGTCGCTGCAGGACCTTCTGCGGCCAACACGGCGCCGGATGCGCACCTCGACACGGTGAGCGTGAACGAGGGCGGCACCGTCCGCTTCGACCCGCTCGCCAACGACACGGACGCGGAGGGCGACGCGTTCTCGCTCCGCAGCGTTGAATTCAGCGGCCTCTCCGGCGAGGCGAAACTCAACCAGGACGGCACGATCACCTACAGTGCGCCCAACAGCGTGTTCGATGCGCTGGGCGTCGGGCAGGTCTTTCGTCGAGCACCTCAGCTACACCGTCCGCGACATCTTCGGCGGGACGAGCACGGGGCAGATCGCGATCACCGTGGTCGGCCAGAACGATGCGCCGGTCGCCCACGACGACGAGGGCACGACCACCGCGTCGTCGCCGCTCGTCCTCGACGTCCTCGGCAACGACGAGGATGTCGATACAGGCGACGTGCTCACGATCGGCGGGTTCGACGGCGTCAGCGAGGCAGGTGCCACGATCAGCATCGTGGACGGCGCGCTGGTCTACGATCCCGGCAGCATCTTCGCCGGTCTAGGCGACGGCGAGCAGGCGCTCGACACCTTCCACTACACGGTCGCCGACGGCCACGGCGGCACCTCGAGTGCGACGGTGAACGTCATCGTGCACGGCGACGTGGGCGAGGGAGAGGGCGGGTTCAGCACGAATGTCCTGGAGGACCACACGACCGACAACCTCTACGATTCCGTGGCCGACCTCGTCCACGAACAGTATGGGTACGATGCCCACCTGGTCGGCGTCAGCACGGCAGGCACCAAGGGCTCCGTCACCTTCGACCCTGATACCCACGTCCTGACCTTCACGGCGGACGATCCGAGGCAGGACACGAACGCCGACACCCATTCCTTTACGGAGTTCGGCGTGCTCGTCGAGCTCGCCTCGGGAACGGTCAAGCGGTTCGGCATCGGCGTCCAGGTGGACGGCTATGACGCGTTCACGTTCAGCAGAGGCACGACGAGCGCGAACCTGTGGGACCAGGTCCTCGCCAACGACTTCGACGAGGACCAGTTCGACCCGCTGACGATCGTCTCGGTCGACGGCCTCGATGACCTCGAGGGGCACGTCTCGTTCGACGCGCAGACGCACAAGCTCAACTACGCCGCCACCGGAGCGTTCTTCGACGCCCTGGCGGACGGCGAAACCTTCACCGAATTGTTCACCTACACGGTCAAATGCGGCCTCACCACCGACACCGGCGAGATCGCGATCACCGTCACCGACGATGGCTTCCTGTTCGGATAATGCCAGGTAGGGGTCGGCGAAAGTCCGGCGGCGGCGGGCCGCGATGTTCCACCCCCCCCCCCGTCGGCGCCTCGGCCACCCCGGCGTCCTTCACTCGAGGCTGGGCAAGTGGGGGACCTGACGCTCATACACTGGCGCCTTCGATGAGCTGGGCGGGTGAGGTGCCCCTGAACGCTGCTGGGCGCCAGGTTTCAGCCTTTCAGTACCCTCACTCCGGGGACTGGGAGCGCAGGGCTGCAATCTCGGCCTCGAGGCGGACGATGCGCTCGTGCAGCGGGCGGGCGGCCTGCCTTACCTCGTCTTCGGTGTATCGCGGGGTGATGTGCTGGGGGCAGTTCCAGTCGAACGCGTCGAGCCGCAGCCTGAAGATGCGCTCGCGTCTCGCCTTGTAGCCGGCGTCGAAGACGCGTTCGGTAAGCGCGGGATCGGCTTCGAGCGCAAGCGTCTCGACGTGGGCGTAGATCTTCAGCCGCGCGCGCCGCGGGTAGTCGACGAGGATGAGGCACGCCCGGTCGTTCGCCGCGAGGTTGCCGGTGCTGATGTACTGCCGGTTGCCGCTGTAGTCGGCGAACGCCAGGGTTCTGTCGTCGACCACTTTCAGGAACCCAGGCGGCCCGCCCCGGTGCTGGACGTAGGGCCAGCCCGACTCCGAGACGGACGCCATGTAGAAGCTGTCGCGAAGCGCGATGAAGTCGATCTCGCTCTGCGTGAAGCGGTCCGAGGCCCGGTTTCCCTTGAAGGTCTCCCAGTGCTCGGCGACCCCCATGTCGGCCTGCGCCGCCCGGACGCTCGGCGTCACCGCGATGTCGAGAAACCCGTAGCTCATCCGTTCCTCCGTCACGCCGTCGGGCGGGCGGCCTTCTGCGCCGCGACGTAGCTTTCCGCCACTGCAGCGTAGTTGGGTGCGACGAGACCGTAGAGAACGGCAAGGTCCGCCGCCTCGGGGCGCGCCCAGGTGCGGTGCAGTTCGGACAGGACCGCGTTTGTGGACGTCGGCTTCACGCCGCCCTGCACGAAGCGGGCGAGCGAGGTGCGGGAGGCGAGCTCGCTCGGATCGCCCGATGCGTCGATGACCGCGTAGACGTCGTAGCCCGCGACGCGCGCGTCCAGCGCCGGGAACATGACGCACACGCTGGTCCAGACACCGGCCATCACGAGCGTCTTGCGGCCGGTCGCTTCGACCGCCGCCACGAAGTCGGCGTTGTCCCAGGCGTTCACCTCGCCCCTGCGCGCGACATAGACGGCGTGCGGCGCATACTGATGGATTTCCGGCATCAGCGGCCCGTTACTGCCGGTCGGCTCGGAGGCCGTCGTGATGACGGGGATGCCGAGGAGCGCAGCAAGCTTCGCGATCATCTCGACATTGCGGCGCAGGTCGGCGACCGGGATGTCCTTGACCGTCTGGAACAGGCCGGACTGGTGGTCGAGCAGCAGCACCAGCGTGTCGGCCGGGTCCATGAGAGCTGCCCCGCCACCGGTCGGCAGGACGCTCGTCTTCGTCGTGGGTGTGGTCGTCACGACCGTTCTCCATTGCTGAGGTAGCGAAGGAAGCAGAGCCTCCGCCAATCTATTGGGGATTGACGGGGCCTTCTTGTCGAAAACCGGCTAGCCGCAGACTTCTCGGTCCAGGAAATCGTGGATGAGCGGCGCCATCACGTCGAGCTTGTCCTCCAGCGCGAAGTGACCGGCATCGATGATGTGCATCTCGGCGTCCGGCAGATCGCGCAGATAGGGATGGGCGCCCGACTCGGGGAAGATGAAGTCGTTCTTGCCCCAGACGATCAGCGTCGGCGGCTTGTGCTCGCGGAAGAAGGCCTGGAATTGCGGATAGAGCGGCACGTTGGTGCCGTAGTCGTGGAGGAGGTCGAGCTGGATCTCGTTGTTGCCCGGCCGGTCGAGGAGGGCCTGATCGATCGTCCAGTTGTCCGGACTGATCCGGCCGACGTCGCCCATCCCGTCGGTGTACTGGAACTTCGTCGTTTCGAGCGTGAAGAGGCCCCGCAGCGCATTGCGCTTTTCCTGCGAGTCTTCGGCCCAGTACGCCTTGATCGGGTCCCAGAACTCCGCCAGCCCCTCGACGTAGGCGTTGCCGTTCTGGACGATCAGCGCCTCGACCCGCTCGGGGTGCTTGAGCGCGAGGCGGTAGCCGATGGGCGCGCCGTAGTCCATCACGTACATGCTGTAGCGCTCGAGCCCGAGCTCGGCCGACAGCGCATCGACGATGTCGGTCAGGTGGGCGAAGCTGTAGTCGAAGCTCTCCACGTCGGGCGCATCGCTCTGGCCGTAGCCCGGATAGTCCGGCGCGATCACGTGATAGCGGTCGGCCAGCAGCGGGATGAGGTTCCGGAACATGTGCGAGGACGTCGGAAACCCGTGCAGCAGCAGCACCACCGGCGCATCGGCGGGCCCGGCCTCGCGGTAGAAGACGTTCACCCCGTCGATTTCGACGGAGTTGTAGTGGATCACCGGCACCGCGAATGCCGCGGGCCTGGTGTTCAACGGCGCGCAGACCGTCTGCGCCGCGGCGGGGCCGATCAGCGCGGTGGATGTGAGGAGGATGGCGAGCAAGCGTTTCATGTTCTCTCCGGATTGCAAGGCGGCCTTCGGCGCCACACCCGGAGAGGCTAGGACCGGCATCGCTCCGGCCTCAGTAAAGCGATGTTAAGCGTGGTTAGCCGGGCGCATGGTTGGCGTGCCGGCCACGCGATTGCGCCTCAACCGGCCGCGCTCCCGTTCTGGTGGGCAAGCGCGTCGAGGAGTGAGGCGGCAAGGCGAAGGTCGCGGGTCTGTAACCCCTCGGTGAAGGACAGATGGATGCGGGCCAGCATACGGCGCGCGTCGCCGGGACGCTGAGCCCGCCACAGCCCTGCAAGGTCGGTCGCGATGCGCAGCTGAAAGGCGAGGGCGCCGGTCTCTTCGGCGAGGGCCAGTGCATCGTGCAGGATCGCCTCGGCCTCGCCCGGCTGCCCCTCCGCCAGCGCGATGGACGCCGAGATCCGCAGGAGTTCGGGGCGGATCCAGCGCTCGTTCTGCCGCCCGGCGTGGTTGAGCGCTGCGGCGATCGCCGAGGCTGCTTCCGGCACGCGGTCCGCCTGCAGGAAGGCGAGCGCCAGGGTGCCGAGATAGTAGGGTTTGCGCACCCGGTGGCGCGTCGCGTCGAGATCCGCGATGGCGCCTTCGAGGAGGCCCACCGCATCGACCGAGCGGTCGCGCGTCGAGACGGCGAGGGCCGCCCGATGGTGCGCGGCGACGGGGCGCCAGGTTTCGATGCCGTAACGGGCGATCTGATCGTCGAGACGCGCCAGATGGCGGGCTGTGGCCTCGTCGTCGCCGCGCCATAACGCGATGGGGCAGGCGGCGAAGGCGAGGGCGTTGCTGAGCGACAGCGTGTGCCGGGTGGACTCGGCGTGACGCAGTGTGGTGGCGACGGTCCGCGCCGCGGAGTCCGGCTGGCCGGTCAGCCACTGGACGACTGAGAGCATGTTGCCCACGTCGACATTGCGGTCGAACTGGAAGCGGGCGAAGCGGGGGTCCTCAGCCCCCTGTAGGTCGTGCGCGTGCAGCCGCTCGAGGCGGCGGCGTGCCGTGCGAAGCTCGCCCACGAAAGTCTCGCCCATCGCGCAGAAGGTCTCGCCCTCCGGCATCGCGGATGGATCGGCGCGGGCCGCGACTTCCGCGAAAGTGGAGAGGGTGGCGAGCGCGGCATCGTGCCGGCCGGCGAAGAGATCGTAGCCGGCCATCATCCGCAGGCTGCGCAGGCGATGGTCGCTATCGTCGAGTTTTTCGGCGATGACGTGGGCGCGCTCCAGGGCCTCGCGGGCCCCGCTGTCGATCCCGCGGGAGAACATGGTGGCGCCGGCGAGCGCCAGTTGCAGCCTCATCTCGGTGGCGGAGCCGCTCAGCCCCGCGTTTGCAAGGAGCTGGACGGCGTGGCCCGTGTGGACGGTGCACTCGTCGAGCCGCGAGAGATGGTTCCACAACACGGTGCCCGCCGCCGCGAGGTGGATGTAGAGCGACCGGCTCGCCGCGTCGTCACGCGTAAAGGCGAGGGCGCTGCGCAGGTCCTCGAGCCATCGGCCGTAGCGCTGGCCCCATTCGCGTGCGGAACGGTGCGGCCAGTCGGTCGCGGCCCGCTCCAGCGTGGCGCCGATGAACGCCGCATGGCGGCGGAGCACGGCAGGCTGCTCGCCACTGAGGCGAAGCCGCTCCAGGCAGTAGGCCCGCATCGTCTCGGGGAACCGGTAGCGGATGACGTCGCCGTCCAGCTCGGCCGCGAGGCTCGTCTGCGATACCAGCCGGGCGAGCACATCGAACGTCTCGGCGTGCGGCAGGTCGGACACGGTGGCCGCGCCTTCGACGGTGAACGCGCTCGCGAACACTGAAACCGCGCTGACGATCCCCTGCTCGCGGTCCGGCATGAGGCTGAAGCACCAGTCGAGCGTCGCGAGAAGCGTCTGATGGCGGAGCGGCCGGCCGGGCGGTCCGAGCTTCAGGAGGCGAAAGCGGTCGTCCAGCGCATCGCGGATCTCCGGGGCGGTCAGCGCGGCGATCTGGCGGGCTGCGAGTTCGATGGCGAGCGGCCAGCCGTCCAGCCGGCGGCAGATCTCCGCCACCGCCGGTGCATCGGCATCGCCCAGCGCATAGTCCGCCCGCTCGGCGGCGCGCGCGGCGAAGAGCTGGACCGCCGGGAACGCCAGTGCCTCAGCCGCCGTCGGAAGCTCGGCCTCGCACACACCGAGCGGGCCGAGACGAACCACATGCTCGCCCCGCACGCGCAGGGGCATCCGGCTCGTGGCAAGGATGGAGAGGGTCGGGAGCTGGCCGACGAGGCGCTCCGCGGCCGAGGCGATGGCGGCGAGAAGATGCTCGCAGTTGTCGAACAGCAGGAGCTTTCGCTGTCCGCGCAGGATGTGGATGACGCCCGCGATCGGGTCGGCGCCGGTCATCCCCGGATGCAGCGCGGCGGCGATCGCGGTGGGCACGAACTGCGGGTCGCCGATCGCCGCGAAGTCGACGAAGGCGGCGCCGTCGGGGAAGCTCCGGACAGCGGCGTGCGCGGCGGCGGTCGCCACAACGGTCTTTCCCATCCCGCCCGTGCTGACGACGGTGACGATGGGGTCGGTCTTAAGCCGCGTGCGCAGCGCCGCGACGTCCTCGTCCCGGCCGAACAGGGCGATCGCGGCCGGCAGCGGCACGCTCGCGCCGGCGTGGCTCTCCGCGCCGGACGAGACCTCGCGGCGGACCGAGCCGATGAAGCGGTAGCCGCGTCCCGGCACGGTGGTGATCGGGCTCGCCCCCTCGTCGGTGAGCGCCCGCCGCAGCCCGGCGATGTTGACCTTGAGGTTACCCTCGTGGACCACGGTGTTCGGCCACACGCGCTCGAAGAACACGTCCTTGGCGACGGTTTCGCCGCAATGCTCAACCAGCACCTTGAGGATCTCGGTCGCACGACTGCCGATCCGGATCTCGACACCTTCGCGCAGGAGGCGGTTCTTGTTGATGTCGAGTTCGAAGCGACCGAACGTGTACCGGGTTTGCGGCGAGTGCACGCTCGACAGTTCACGCATGCGACGGCCTCTCCCAACGGGACGGCGTTGGACTCCGGCACCGGCCAATCCTCGCGCCGGCACGCGCGGACAACGCCCCATGCGAGCAGACCTGTCTTGTCGATTCGAAACCTTTGCCTCGGTGCGTTCCCAATCTGCATGAAGTTGCTCCCGGCAGAGCCGCCTCTAGAAGCGAAACTGCCGGAGGCGGAAGACATCGGAGCATTTGATCGACCGGCGTCGACCCGCAGATCAGTCGGCGCCGACGCCCCGCAGCGACAGCTCCTCGACGCGGTGGCAGCTCGCCCGATGGGCCTCGCCGACGTCGCGGAGTTCGGGCACCTCGGCGCGGCAGATGGGGGCGGCGTAGGGGCAGCGGGGGTGGAACGGGCAGCCCGGAGGGGGCGAGATGGGGCTGGGGACGTCGCCCTCGAGGCGGATGCGGGTTCGCTTGAAGTCGGGGTCCGCGACCGGGACCGCGGACATCAGCGCCTCGGTGTAGGGGTGGCGCGGGTTGGCGAACAGCGTCGCTGTGTCGGCGAACTCGACGATCCGGCCGAGATACATCACCGCGACGCGGCGGCTGATGTGGCGCACCACCGAGAGGTCATGGGCGATGAAGAGGTAGGTCAGCCCGAATTCCGACTGCAGGTCCTGCATCAGGTTGATGACCTGCGCCTGCACCGACACGTCGAGCGCGGACACCGGCTCGTCCGCGACGATGAGGTTGGGGTTGAACGTCAGCGCCCGCGCGATGCCGATCCTCTGGCGCTGCCCGCCGGAAAATTCGTGCGCATGACGGCCGATGTGGTCGGGGCTGAGGCCGACGGCCTTGAGCAGCGCGCGCACCCGGTCCTGCCGCTCGGAACGGTTGCCGATGCCCTGGACCACCAGCGGCTCGGCGATCAGCTCGCCCACCGTCATGCGCGGGTCGAGCGAGGAATAAGGGTCCTGGAAGATGATCTGCATGTCGCGCCGGAGGAGCGTCAGCTGCCTCGGCGTGGCGCGGGTCACGTCGAAGAGTTCGGCCGGGCCGCCGCCCGAATGGATCGCGGAGCGCAGCTTGACGCTGCCGCCGGTGGGGCGGGTGAGGTGCAGGATCGAGCGGCCCGCGGTGGTCTTGCCGCAGCCGCTTTCACCGACGAGACCAACGGTCTCGCCGCGCGCGATGGTGAGGTCGACGCCGTCGACGGCCTTCACCTCGGCCTTCACGCGGCGGAGCAGACCCTTGCGGATCGGGAAGCTCTTGGTGAGGCCGCGCACTTCGAGAAGCGTCTCTTCAGCCATGGGGCTGCTCCTCGATCCGGTCGTGGTGCAGGAAGCAGGCGGCGCGGTGGCCGGCCTCTCCTGCGAGGGCGGGCGACGGCCTCGCGGCACTTCGCCATCACGTCGGGACAGCGGGACGCGAAGGCGCAGCCGCGGATGTCCTCGGTGGGCGAGGGGACGGTGCCCTCGATCGTCTCGAGCCGCGTGGTGTTGCCGGTCAGCGACGGCACGGACCGGAGCAACCCGCGGGTGTAGGGGTGCAGCGGGCTCTTGAAGAGGTCGCGCACGGTGGCCGATTCCACGACCTTGCCGCGGTACATGACGATCACGTCGTCCGCCATGCTCGCGATCACGCCGAGGTCGTGGGTGATGAACATGATGGCGCCGGCGAATTCGCGTCGCATGTCGTTCATCAGGTCCAGCACCTGCGCCTGAATGGTGACGTCGAGCGCGGTGGTGGGCTCGTCGGCGATCAGGAGCGTGGGGTTGCAGATCATCGCCATGGCGATCATCGCGCGCTGGCGCATGCCGCCCGACAGCTGGTGCGGGTATTCGCCGAAGCGTTGCTCGGGCGCGGGAATGCCGACCGCCGACAGGGCGGCGATGGCGCGGCGGCGGGCCTCGGCCTCGGACACCTTTTCGTGCAGGCGCAGGCCTTCGACGATCTGGGCGCCGATGGTGAACACGGGGTTCAGCGCGGTCATCGGCTCCTGAAAGATCATCGCGATCTCGCGGCCGCGGATGGAACGCATCCGCTCGCCGTTCCGGGGCAGGGCGGCGAGATCGGTCGTCCCCTCGCGCCCGGCGAACGAGATGGTGCCGCCCTCGATCCAGCCCGGCGCGTTGACGAGGCCCATGATGGCCCGAGAGGTCACCGACTTGCCGCAGCCGGACTCGCCGACCACGCCGAGGGTCCGCCCGTTCTCGATCGAGAAGCTGATGCCGTCGACCGCCCGCGCGATGCCCTGCTCGGTCATGAAACTGACGCGGAGGTCGCGCACATCGAGGAGAGTTGTCATCGCGTGGTTCCCGCGCGGGCGGCGCGCTCGACCCGCATCTTGCCGGGCTTCAGGCCGCGCCGCGCATAGCGCTGGAATTCGCGCTTCATCCGCTGCCCCTTCGTCTTGGGGTTAAGCGTTTCCTGCAGCGCGTCGCCCACGAGGTTGGCCGACACCACGAACAGGAACAGCGCCACCGACGGGCCGATGATCAGGTACGGGGCCGCAATCAGGAGCTCCTTGGCCTCGTTGAGCATTTGCCCCCATTCGGGCGTGGGCGGCTGCACGCCGAGCCCCAGATAGCTGAGCGCCGAGGCATTGAGCACGAACACCGGCAAGGTCAGCGTCGCCTGCACGATCACTGGCGTGGAGATGTTCGGCCAGATGTGACGGCGCAGGATGTAGGGCCACCCGGCACCCGCCGCGATCGCGGCCTCGACGTAGAGCTCTTCCTTGACCGAGAGGGTGACGCCGCGCGCGATCCGCACGAACTGCGGCAGCTGGCTGAGCCCGAGCGCGATCACCACGCCCTGCTCCGATGGCCCGGCGATGACGACGAAGACGATGGCGAGCATGATGATCGGGAAGATCAGCATGATGTCGGTGAGCCGCATCACGACCTCGTCGATCCACCCGCCGTGATAGCCGACGATCATCCCGATGGGGACGCCGAGGAGCACTGCGAAGAGGAGCGCCGAGGTGGTGATCTTGGCGGTGACCTGCGTGGCGATGATCACGCGCGAAAGCATGTCGCGGCCGAACTGGTCGGTGCCGAACCAGTGCTCCCACGAGGGCGGCTGCATGCCCTGGCTGAGCTGCGTCCTCGCCCAGTCGTCCGGCACGATCCACTGGGCGAAGATCGCCACGAGGTAGATGGCGATCAGGATCAGCCCGAACACCACGCCGACCCGGTCGCGCGAGAACTGCTTCAGGAACTGGCGCATCGGGCCACCCGGATCTTGGAGGTATCAATCATAGGAAATCCGCGGGTCGGCCCAGGTGTAGAGGATGTCCACCGCAAGGTTCACGAGGATGAAGATGATCGCGAAGAAGAAGATCGACCCCTGCAGGACGGGGAGGTCGCGCGACAGGATGGCGTCGACCATCAGGCGCCCGAGGCCCGGCCAGTTGAAGATCGTCTCGGTCACCACCGATCCGCCCAGCGTGTGGCCGAGGCCGAGCCCGAACAGCGTGATGATGGGGAGAAGCGCATTGCGCAGCGCGTGGTGGAAGACGACCGTGCGCTCCGGCACGCCCTTGGCGCGCGCGGTGGTGATGAAGTCGCGCGACAGCGCGTCGACCATGCACGAGCGCACCATCCGGGTGAAGATCGCCGCCTGGTAGAGGCCCAGTGTCGCGACCGGCAGCACGAAGTTCTGCCACGTGGCCATGCCGCCGATGGGGAGCCAGCGGAGCCAGACGGCGAAGATGTAGATGCTGACGATGCCGGTCACGAAGACCGGCGTGCAGATCCCGATCAGCGAGACCGCTGTCACGCTTTTGTCGAGCGGTCCGTTCCAGAACATCGCCGACAGCGCGCCGAGGATGAGGCTCGTCGTCATGGCGAGGAGCATCGCGCAGCCCGCAAGCGCCGCGGTGTTGAGGATGCGGGGGAACACGATGTCGAGCACCGGCTGGCGCGAATAGTTGGAGACGCCGAAGTCGCCCGTCAGCACCTTGCCCATGTAGTTGAAATACTGCGTCGTCAACGGCTGGTCGAACCCGTAGGCGACGCGGATCGACTGGACGAGGTTGTCCGGCGCGTTGTCGCCCGCCATCAGCTGCGCCGGGTCGCCGGGGATGAGGTGGAACAGCGCGAACAGGAAGCTCAGCAGCAGGAACGCAGCCAGCACCATGAAGATCAGTCGGGATGCGATCAGCCGCAGCATGAGGGGCGGAGCTTTCTTTTCGGAACGAAGGTTCGAGGCGCGTCAACGCTGAAGCGACGGCGCGGATGCGCCCGCCCGAGGGGCGGGGTGGGCCGGGCATATGTGCCCGGCCCTTGCCTCAGCGGCTGATGCCCTGCTCGGCCTTCGCTTCCTGGTCGATCCACGCCTCGGTGGCGGGATAGTTGTCCGTCGCGAGGATGCGGTCACCGTGGACGTAGGAGCGGCTGCCCAGCGTCAGGTGGATCGTCGGCAGATAGATCACCGGCGCCTCCTCGAGGAGCTGCGCCATCCACTGCTTGACGTATTCCTTGCGCTTTTCCTGGTCCGTCGTGGTGTGGGCGAGGTCGGCGAGGCGGTCGATCTCCTCGGAGGAGAAGAACATCCGGTTGGCGCCCTTGGGCTTCCACGCCTTGGTGTGGGTGAAGTACATCATCGGCTCGTCGGGGTCGGCCGTCGGGATGCCCCACGACAGGAGCGCCATCTCGTACTTCGCGTCCTCCGGCGGCTGGGAGACGGCCGCGCTGAACGCCGCGCCTTCCATCACCTCGAGGTCGACCTTGATGCCGATCTCGCCGAGGAACGCCTGCAGGAGCTGGGCGACCTGATAGTCGCCCTTGGTGCCGCCGCGCCGCGTCCAGAGCGAGAACTCGAGCTCCGTGCCGTCGGCCCCCTCGATGGTGCCGTTGCCGTTGCGGTCCTCATAGCCGGCTTCCGCCAGCATCGCGGTGGCCTTGTCGATGTCGTACTGGAAGATCGAATCCTCGCCCTCCTTGCGCATGTCGGTATATCCGTAGACGCCGGGCGACAGGGTGGGCGCCATCGGAACGGTGGCGCCTGTGCCGGCGAACACGGCCTGGACGATGCCGGCCTTGTCGATGGCGTAGTTCAGCGCCAGCCGGACGGCCTGATCGTCGAACGGGGCCTTCTTGTGGTTCAGCACCACGTAGAACTGCCGGGTCGAGGGCAGGGTGCGCACGGTGATGTCGGGGTTGGCCTCGAGCCGCGGCAGGTCATAGTCCGAGATCTGGACCGTGCGGTCGATCTCGCCGCTTTCCAGCATGGCGGTGCGGGTGGCGGGGTCGGGGACGACCAGCATCCGGATCGAGTCGAGGTAGGGAAGGCCCTCTTTCCAGTAATTCTCGTTGCGCTCGAAGAGGTTGTATTCGCCCTTGACGTATTCCTGGTGGACGAAGGGGCCGGTGCCGACGATCTTGGTCGCCATGCCTTCCTCACCCATCTCCTTGTAGGCGGTGGGGCTGAAGATGCAGAGCGGCTTGTAGGCAAGGTTCGGCAGGAGCGCCGCGAACGGCTTCTCGAGGTAGAACGCCACCTCGTATTCGCTCGGCGCATCGGCATGGTCGAAGCCTTCGAGAAGGCTCATGTAGATGAACTCCTTCTCCTTCGCCTCGTTGAAGACGAACGCCACAGCTTCGCCGTTGAAGGGCGTGCCGTCGTGAAACGTGACGCCCTCGCGCAGCTTGATCGTGACGGTCTTCTCGTCCTCGCTGACGTCCCAGCTTTCGGCGAGGACCGGCACCAGTTCGCTGTCCTCGTTGATCTCGAACAGGTTCTCGCAGGAATTCAGCCAGATGTCCTGGGCGCCGTTGTCGGTGTTGCGGCCCGGAAACAGCGAGAACTTCTCGCCCGACTGGGCATAGATCAGCTCGCCGCCGTACTGGGGCGTTGCATCCTGCGCATGAAGAGGCGTGGCGGCGATCGAAGCCGCCGCCGCGATGCAGAATGCACTTCGCGGCAGACGTAAATTCTTGAGTCTCATTCTCATCTCGCTGTTGGTCGGAGAAGGGCGGTTTGTGCCGGCGTCAGTACATCCGCTTCTTGTCCAGCACGTTCATCATCGCGTCGGTATCCACTGCCATCCAGGCGGTGAGGTTGTGCAGGAAGATGTCGGTCAGCCGTTCGTTCTCGCGTTGCACGGTTGATGCCGAGTGCGGGCTGATGAGGACGTTGGGCATGTCCCACAGGGGCGAGTCCTCGGGCAGCGGCTCGGTCGCGGCGACGTCGAGCCCCGCGAAACCAACCTGACCCGAACGCAGCGCCTCGATCAGCGCGGGCTCGTCCACCACGGCCCCGCGGCCGATGTTGATGAACGTCATCCCCGGCTTCACCCGCGCCAGGATGTCGGCGCTGATCATGTTTTCGGTTTCGGGCGTGTGGGGCGCGCAGACCGCGATGCAGTCGGCGCGCGCGGCGACATCCGCCAGCGCATCAGGGCCACAGACCTCGTCGGCGTTGAGATCGTCGGCGCGGGCGGGATCGGGGCGGGCGACCACGGCGATGACGTGCATCCCGAAAGCGCGCGCGAGGCGTCCAACCTCGGCGCCGACCTTGCCGGCACCCACGACGGCCATCACCTGATCGGGCAGGTCCGTGCCGCAGTACCGCGTCCAGCGATGGGCGCGCTGTTCGGACTGCAGGTGCATCAGGCCACGGCGGTGGATCAGCAGCGCCATCATCACGAATTCGGCGAGCGGAATCGCGTGGATGCCGCGCGCGGTGGTGATGGTGACGTCCTTGTCGGCAAGGCCGAGGCGCGGCACCAGCTGTCCCACGCCTGAGCTCGAGGTCTGGACCCACCTGACATTGGGGGCCAGCGCCAGCCCGCCGCCGTCCGCCGGATCGCCCGCGGGGAAGTCCCAGAGGATCGTCGCCTGGCTCAGCGCTTCGGCCCAGCGGGCCTGCTGTTCGAGCGTGCGCGTCCAGCCGTCCTTGCCCTTGTGATCGGCGACGTAGCGCGTGGGCGGCAGAAGGTCGGGCTGATAGTCGATCCGGACGCCGTCCGGAGCGGCTGCGCGGATCCGTTCGACATTCTCCGCCTCCAGCGGCGATGTGATAAAGACAATCTGTTCCGCCCGCGGCACTCGCATCCCCAATCTGTCAACCATTATCAGGTGATAGGAGGTGCGCGGCCTTGTCAACGAATGTCGCATGCCCGGCTGTGCAGAGTTCACCGTTGCCCGGATGCACGCCGGCCGATGATCGGTCCCCGCGCCGAAGCCTCCGACGCACGAGCGTAGCTGCTGCAAGGATGACGAGGAAGCGCCACAGCGTTTCGGATGCCGAGATCGAGTGGCTGCTTCAAAGGTCATCTTAAGAAATGCTGACGTTAGTGGCATCAGTAAAGTATTAGAGGAGGCCTCCGCGGCAACCGGGAAGCATAATCCGCCGTCCGTGTCAGCAGGACTTACCCCTGTGCCCATGTGTCGCTCATCGGCCGAGGAACAATCTCCCACTCTGGAATCATTCCGATAAGCATCCCGGCGGAACGCCTGCCGAACCACACCAATCTGCCGCGACCGATGACGTGCACCAGATTGAGGAGGAGATTATCCGTGAGTGAATCCAAACCGAAAAAGGGCGTCACGCGACGCAACTTCATGGCGGCATCCGCATCGGCGGGCGCCGCCTCGCTGACGGGGATCGCCCTTCAGACGCGCGAAGCCATCGCGCAGGGCGCCGCCGAAGCCGGCAACGAGCAGGTCTCCATTACGCTCAGGATCAACGGCACCGAGCACGCGCTCAACCTCGATGCGCGCACCACCGTGCTCGACCTCCTGCGCGAAGAGCTCGACCTCACTGGCACCAAGGTAGGCTGCAACCACGGCCAGTGCGGCGCCTGCACCGTGCTGGTGGACGGCACACGGGTGAATTCCTGCCTGATGCTGGCCGCACAGGCCGACGGCAAGGCGATCGTCACCATCGAGGGCCTCGCGAACAAGGAAGGCGAGCTGCACCCGATGCAGGCCGCCTTCATCGAGCAGGACGGCTTCCAGTGCGGGTACTGCACGCCCGGGCAGATCATGTCCGCTGTGGGCTGCGTGAAGGAGGGCCACGCCGGGTCCAAGAGCGAGATCGGCGAATACATGTCCGGCAACCTGTGCCGGTGCGGCGCCTACAAGGGCATCACCGAAGCTGTGATGCGCGCGCGCGACGCCACCGAGGAGACCACCATCGCCGCCACCGGGGGAACCAGCCGATGAGACCCTTCCGCTACCAGGCGCCCGCCTCGGTGGAGAGCGCCGTTTCGATGGTCGAGCCGATGGGGCCGGCCGGGCAGGGCGGCGCGTTCCTCGCCGGCGGCACCACCATGCTCGACCTCATGAAGATTGCCGTCGTCACGCCCCCCTCGCTCACCGACGTGAAGAAGCTGAGCCTCGACGCGATCACGCTCGAGGGCGACACCGTCCATGTCGGCGCCCGCGTGACGATGGCAGAGGCGGCGGAGCACGAAGTCTTCGCCAGCCGCGCGCCGGTGCTGTCGGCTGCGCTCTGGAAGGCGGCGAGTCCACAGCTTCGCAACGTCGCGACGCTGGGCGGCAATGTGCTCCAGCGCACCCGCTGCCCCTATTTCCGCGACACCGCGAGCCCCTGCAACAAGCGCGATCCGGGCTCGGGCTGCTCCGCCATCGAGGGCGTCAACCGCCTCCTCGCCGTGCTCGGCACGTCCGATCAGTGCATCGCAAGCTATGCCGGCGACTTTGCGAACGCGCTCATCCTGTTCGACGCGACGGTCGAGGTGGAAGGCGAGGACGGCGCCCGCGAGATCCCGTTTGGCGAGCTGCACCGCGAGCCAGGCGACACGCCGCAGCGAGAGACGGTGCTCGCCGATACCGACCTCATCACCGGCTTCCGCTTCACCGTGCCGGCATGGGCGGGCCGCTCGGTCTACGTGAAGGCGCGCGACCGAGAATCCTACGCCTTCGCGCTAGCCTCGGCGGCGGTCGCTCTCGACAGCGACGGCGGCGAGGCGCCGGTGCGGGAAGTGCGCATCGGCCTTGGCGGGGTGGCGACCGTGCCCTGGCGCGCCCGTGCGGCGGAGGACTTCCTCGCCGCACGGGCGCTCACCGAGGCCAATGCGCTGGAGGCCGGCCGCATCGCCATGGAAGGCGCCCGCGGCTACGGCCACAACGACTTCAAGATCGAGCTTGCCCGCCGCACGCTCGCCAAGGCTCTTCTCGATGCCGCGGCGATGACGCCGGGCCAGCAACAGACCCCATGGGCGCGCGACGGAGGGACACGATAATGGCCGCACCTGATCAACAGACCGTGGTGGCCGGCAAGGGCCGCGTCGGCGCACCGCACGACCGCATCGAGGGCAAGCTGAAGGTGACGGGCGCCGCGCGCTACGCTGCCGACTTCGCGCTCGCCAATCCGCTCCATGCCCAGCTGGTGGTCTCGACCATCGGCCTCGGCACCGTCACCGCGATCGACGACACCGCCGCCCGCGCCGTGCCGGGCCTGCGCGCCATCTACAGCCACGCCCATCCGCTCGGGGTCGAGGCCTCGCAGTTCTTCGGCGCCGGCGGGCGCGGCCAGCAGTCCTGGCAGAGCTTCACCGGACCCGACGTGCGCTTCCACGGTGAGACCGTCGCGATGGTGGTGGCCGAGACCGTGATCGGCGCGCGCGAGGCGGCCGAGAAGCTCGCCCTCACCTACGACGCGAAGCCGCCCGCGACGGAGATCAACTCGGATGGGGTGACACGCGAGGACGTGCCGAAGAAGGCGATCGACGGCGGCGACTTCGACGCCGAGTTCGCCGCCTCCGACGTGACGGTGAGCGGCGCCTTCGAGACCGCCGCCAACACGCACAACGCCATGGAGCTGTTCTCCACCTCGGCGGCATGGAACGGCGACAACGTCACCGTCTACGTGCCCAGCCAGTGGGTGGAGGGCTTTCAGTCCGGCATCGCCGACGAACTCGGGATCGACGCCTCGCAGGTCACCGTCATCAGCCCGTACGTGGGCGGCGGTTTCGGCGGCAAGGGCTCGCTGTTCAGCTTTACCGCGCTCGTGGCGGCGGCAGCGCGCGATCTCGGCCGTCCAGTCAAGCTCACCGTCACGCGCCAGCAGGGCTTCACGGTCGCCTCCTTCCGCGCCGAGACCACGCAGGACGTTCGCCTCGGCGCGATGGCGGACGGCACCTTGCGCGCGGTCGACCACACCGGCACCGAACTCACCTCCCGCGCCGACACCTACATGGTGGCCGGCAACGAGATGACGCTGCGCATGTACGGCTCCAACGCCCAGCGCGCCCGCGTCGCGGTGGCCCACGCCGACCGCCAGACGCCGGGATTCATGCGCGCCCCGGCCGAGACGCCGTACTTCTTCGCCTTCGAGTCCGCCGTCGACGAGCTCGCCCGCTCGCTGAAGATGGACCCGGTCGAGCTCCGCCTGAAGAACGACATCGACAAGGAGCCGGTGAAGGGCGTGCCGTTCACCTCGCGCTCGCTCAAGGAGTGCTACCGCGAAGCGGGCGAGATGTTCGGCTGGGCCGACTACACGCCCGAGGTGGGCTCCATGCGTGACGGCGACGAGCTGATCGGCTGGGGCACCGCGACCGCCACCTACCCGACGCAGATGTCTCCGTGCTCGGCGCGCGTGCACGTGGACATCACCGGCAAGGTACGGGTCGAGGTGGGCTCGCACGATGTCGGCACCGGCGCCTACACAGTGATCGCGCAGGCGGCGTCCGAGATGCTGGGGGTGCCGGTCGAGAACGTGCTGGTGGAGCTTGGCCGGTCTTCGCTGCCGCCGGGCACCATTGCAGGCGGCTCGGTCTCCACCGCCTCCAACGTGTCCACCGTGGAGCTCGCCTGCCGCCGCATCCTGGAGCGCCTCGGCGCGGACAAGGGCGAGGCGGACCTTGCGGACCTCTTCGCCAACTACGGGCAGACCGCCATCGAGGAGTATGTCGAGTGGGTGCCGCGCGGGGCCGAAAAATCCTCGCTGAAGACGCTCTACAACGGCAAGGTCAAGATCGTCGGCGGCCCGATGGAGGACTACACCGCCTTCGCGTTCGGCGCCGAATACGTGGAGGTCCGCGTCAACCGCTTCACCGGGGAGATCCGCGTCCCGCGCTTGGTCGGTGCCTTCGCGGCCGGCCGGATCATGAACGAGAAGACGGCCCGCTCGCAGTATCTGGGCGGGATGATCTGGGGCATCGGCCATGCCCTCCACGAGAAGACGGAGATCGACCCGCGCACCGGCAAGGTGGTGAACGCCAACATCTCCGAATATCTCGTGCCGGTGAACGCCGACATCCAGCAGCTCGACGCGATCATCGTGCCTGAGGTGGACGAGACGGTGAACCCCGCCGGCATCAAGGGCATCGGCGAGATCGGCATCGTGGGCACGGCGGCGGCGATCGCCAATGCGGTGTACCACGCGACGGGCGTCAGGGTCCGCCACCTGCCGATCCGCATCGAGGACGTGCTCCCCGGCCTCGGCTGACCGGCGGGGCGTGCGACGAGGAAGGGGCCCTGCGGGGCCCCTTTTTTATCGAACGAAGGTCGGCTCCACACCCGGCCCACGCCAGTCCGGCGAGACAGTGTGGTGGCGCCACAATCGGGCCGGTGGAGGAACGTATTCGAAGCGCGGACGATTCCCCCCGGACAAACACCCATCAAATTGAGTTCGTCTTCATGGCTTCGCCAAACGATCATACGCCCGTCGCGATCGGAGGGCCTGCACTCTACGCGGGGCTCGTTCCGTTCGCGGTGGTCCCGTTCGTCCTCGTCCTCGCGGCCGACATCGCCTACTGGCAAACCTCCAACCTGTTCTGGCAGCACGGGGCCGAGTGGCTTCTGCTGGTCGGTGCCGTCATGGGCGGGGTGGCACTCGTCGTCGGCGCCCTCGAGGGTGTCTTCCGCCGCGCCGTCCGCCCGCTCTTGCCGGGCTGGGGCGCCGTCATCGTCTTCCTGATCGCCTACGGCGTCGCCGTCGTGAACAACCTCGTCCATGCCCGCGACGGGTGGACCGGCGTCGTCTTCCTCGGCCTCGGCCTTTCGGCGGCAACCGTCGTTCTCTTGATCATCAGCGCCCTCGTCCGGCGCGCTCCGGTCTACCGTCGCGAGTTGGGAGTCATCCATGCGTAACCCCTCGAAACTTCGGCGCTCCACCGCACTCGTCGGCGGCTGCCTCGCCATCCTCGCTCTCGCCGGCTGCAACGACGAGGGCTCGGACTTCGACGTCTCCTCCCAGATCGGGCCGAACCCGCAACTGCCCGCGCCCAGCGAGTCGCTTATCCCGTCCATGAAGGTGGCGACGGTGGTCGGCTGGGCCGACGGCGAAACGCCGAGCGTTCCCGACGGCCTTGCCGTCACCGCCTACGCGACCGACCTTGCCAACCCGCGCACGGTCCACACCCTCCCCAACGGCGACGTCCTCGTGGTCCAGTCGCGCGGCCCGTCCGGCAAGCCGATCGAACGGCCGAAGGACTGGATCCGCGGCTTCATCATGAAGATCGCGCATGGTGGGGGCGGTCCGCAGAAGGAGAGCAATCTCATCACGCTTCTGCGCGATACCGACCGCGACGGGGTGGTCGACGAGCGCAGCGACCTGCTGACGGATCTCGCCTCGCCCTTCGGCGTCGCCTGGGTCGACGACACGCTCTATGTCGCCACCACGGAGGCGATCCTCGCCTACCCCTACACGCTCGGCGAGACCGAGATCACGGCGGAGCCGGCCGTGCTGACCCCGCTGCCCGGCGGCCCGATCAACCACCACTGGACCAAGGACCTTGCCCTCGCGCCGGACGGCGAGACGCTCTACGTCTCCGTCGGCTCCAACTCCAACATCGCCGAACGGGGAATGGAAGCCGAGAAGGGCCGCGCCGCGATCTGGCAGGTGGACCGAGAGACGGGCGCCTCACGCGTCTTCGCCTCCGGCCTGCGCAACCCAAACGGGCTGACCTTCCATCCGGACACCGGCACCCTCTTCACCGTTGTGAACGAGCGGGACGAACTGGGCCCGAATCTCGTGCCCGACTACATGACGTCGGTCGAGGACGGTGCCTTCTACGGCTGGCCGTGGAGCTACTACGGCGACCATGTGGACGCGCGCGTTCATCCGCCCCGCCCGGACATGGTGGAGGCGGCGATTGCGCCCGACTACGCCCTGTCGAGCCACGTCGCCGCGCTCGGTCTCACATTCTCGATGGGTTCGGCGCTGCCGGATGAATACGCCCACGGCGCCTTCATCGGCGAGCACGGGAGCTGGAACCGCACCTTCTTCAACGGCTACAAGGTCGTCTACGTGCCGTTCGAGAACGGCGAGCCGGCGGGCATGGCACAGGATGTCGTGACGGGCTTCCTCGACGGCGACAACGCACGCGGGCGCCCCGTGGGCGTCGGCATCGACGGCACCGGCGCGCTGCTGATTGCCGACGACGCCGGCAACACCTTGTGGCGCGTGGCCTCTGCCGACGGAACGGTGACGCCCGAGCCGATCGGCACGGACCGCGTGAGCCTGGCGGGTGAGGACAATGCGTCCGCTCCTGCGACCGTTGATACCGCGGAAGAGGGCACAGTCTCGGATCCCGCGACGGTCGTCACGGGCGAAGAGAACGAAGCGCCGGTGACCGATCCGCCCCAGACCGAGATCGCGCCCGCGACGCTGCCGGAACCGCAGAGGCAGTAAGCGCCCGCCTCTGCTTTGAGCGAAGTCTGGATGCGTGCCCGCGACTTAGCGGGCACGCATTTGATCATCAGGGAAGAAGGACGCCGTCGATCACATGGACGACGCCGTTCGAGGCGTCGACGTCGGCGGTCACGACGTTGACGGTGTTGCCCTGACCATCGGTGAGCTGGACCGTGCCGTCGACCACTGCCGCGCTGAACGTCGCGCCATTGACGGTCGTCACGGTGTGATCCCCGCCGTCACCCTCGATCATGCCCAGAAGGTCGGCCGCCATCACTTCGCCGCTGACGACGTGATAGGTGAGGACACCCGTCAGAGCATCCTTGTCGGCGAGAAGGCCGTCCAGCGTCCCGTCCGGCAGCGCGTCGAAGGCGTCATTCGTCGGTGCGAAGACGGTGAACGGGCCTTCACCGCTCAGCGTCTCCACAAGGCCGGCCTCGCTCACGGCCGTCACCAGCGTCGACAGTGCCGGCGTGTCCTGCGCTTTCTCGACGATCGTCATGTCCTGCGCCATGGCAGAGCCGCTGAACAGAACCGCAAATCCGATCGCCGCAGCGCGCATATGAGCATTCATGTCGTCACTCCCTTTTCGATGCCCGATATATTCGGGCTCGTTCGTCTGAACTTGGCCTCCGGCAGAGAAAGACGAGTGGAGTGCGTCGAACTGCGCAGTGGCAGTATGTCCGATGCACACGATTAAGTGATGATGGATGACGAAGACTTTATTTTGCCGATCATCGCCAAGATTTGCGGCCGCAGTGATGGCGATCTATTCCACCTATAGTCAACAGGGCTGCGGCGCCGCCCGTTGACCACGCGGTCGCCTGTCGGGTCGCGAGGACCCGGTTGCTGCGCAGGGTGACGTATTGCGGATCGCAACCGTCCAAGCCACGCGCCGAACGGCCAAGACCCCGGCATCGCGAGTGGCGACAAGAGTTGCACGCCACAAAGGACCGGGCGCCAGGCGACGGTCAGACGGAGCACCTATGCCCACAGCCAGCCCCAAACCCGGCAAGAGCCTCCTCGACCCCACGAACCACGCGCTGATCCTGATCGACTTCCAGTCGCAGATGGCGTTCGCGACCAGGTCGATCGACGCGACGCTCCTGCGCAACAACGCGGCGCTCGTCGCCAATGCCGCGAAGGCGTTCGGCGTGGCGACCATCCTCACCACCGTCGCCAGGGACACCTTCTCCGGCCCGATGTTCTCCGAGATCGCAGACGCCTTCCCCGGCCAGGCGATGCTCGACCGCACGTCGATGAACACGTGGGAGGATGGCGTCGTCATCGAGGAGGTCAACCGCATCGGCAAGCCGCGGATCGTGATGGCGGGGCTCTGGACGAGCGTGTGCATCGTCGGCCCGGCGGTCTCTGCCATCGACCAGGGCTTCGAGGTCTACGTCATCGCGGACGCCTGCGGTGACGTGTCCGCCGAGGCGCACGAGCGCGCGATGGAGCGGATGGTCCAGCTCGGCGCCGTGCCGATGACGTCGGTGCAGTATCTCCTCGAGCTGCAGCGCGACTGGGCGCGCGGCGAGACGTACGACGCCACCACCGGCATCGCGAAGGCCTACGCCGGCGCCTACGGCCTCGGCATCACCTACGCCAAGACGATGTTCGGCGCGCAGGAAAACCACGCGCAGGCCGCGGAGTGAGGGGGATGATGCCCTACGTCCTCTCGCTCGGCGCCGGCGTTCTGGTCGGCGTCATCTACGGGCTCATCGCGGTCCGCTCGCCGGCGCCGCCAATGATCGCACTCGTCGGCCTTCTCGGCATCCTCGCCGGGGAGCAGGTCGTGCCGATCGTCAAGCGGGTGGTGCGGGGCGACGAGGTCGTCTCGTTCCTGAAGACGTCCGGCGCCAGGCACGTCTTCGGCGCCCTCCCGCACAACGATGACTGCAGCGAGCGCGGCCGGCTCGCGCATTCCGGCGACGACGCCCCGCGCAGGGATGCCGGCGAACCGCGCAGGGAGGTCTGAGGCATGGCCGATCTCGTCATCGTCAACGCGAAGATCACGACCCTCGACCGCGAGAAGCCGGAGGCGGCCGCGGTCGCGATCCGGGACGGGCGCTTCCTCGTGGTGGGCGGCGAGGCGGAGGTGCGCGCCGCGATGCCGGACGCCAACGTCATCGACGCCGGCGGGCGGCGGATGATCCCCGGCCTCATCGACAGCCACATCCACGTCATCCGCGGCGGGCTCAACTACAACATGGAGCTCAGGTGGGACGGCGTGCCGAGCCTCTCCGAGGCGATGGCGATGCTGCGCCGGCAGGTGGAGCGCACCCCGGCGCCGCAGTGGGTGCGCGTCGTCGGCGGCTTCACCGCGCACCAGTTCGCCGAGAAGCGCCTGCCGACCATCGCGGAGCTGAACGCCGCCGCGCCGGACACGCCGGTCTTCATCCTCCACCTCTACGACCGCGCGCTCCTCAACGCAGCCGCCCTGCGCGTCGTCGGCTACACGAAGGAAACGCCGAACCCGCCGGGCGGCGAGATCGTCCGCGATGCGGCGGGCAACCCCACCGGGCTTCTGCTGGCCCAGCCCAACGCGACGATCCTCTACTCGACTCTCGCCAAGGGGCCGAAGCTGCCGCCGGACTACCAGAAGAACTCCACCCGCCACTTCATGCGCGAGCTGAACGGCCTCGGCGTCACCAGCGTCATCGACGCCGGCGGCGGCTTCCAGAACTATCCGGGCGACTACGCGATCATCGAGGAGCTGCATGACGCGGGCGAGCTCACCCTGCGCATCAGCTACAACCTCTTCACCCAGAAGCCGAAGGAGGAGCTCGCCGACTTCGCCTCGTGGGTGAAGGAGGTTTCCCCCGGCCACGGCGACGACACCTACCGCCACAACGGCGCCGGCGAGATGCTGGTCTACTCCGCCGCCGACTTCGAGGATTTCCGCGTCCCCCGGCCGGACATGCCGCCGACGATGGAGAGCGACCTCGAGCCGGTGATCCGGCTGCTGGCCGAGAACCGCTGGCCGTGGCGCCTCCACGCCACCTACGACGAGACGATCTCGCGCGCGCTCGATGTGTTCGAGAAAGTCGACCGGGACGTTCCGCTCGCCGGGCTCAACTGGTTCTTCGACCACGCCGAGACGATCTCGGAGCGCAACATCGACCGGATCGCGGCGCTCGGCGGCGGCATCGCCGTGCAGCACCGCATGGCCTACCAGGGCGAATACTTCGTGGAGCGCTACGGGGCGCGCGCCGCCGAGCACACCCCGCCGATCCGGCGGATGCTGGATGCAGGGCTGAAGGTCGGCGCAGGCACCGACGCGACCCGGGTGGCGAGCTACAATCCGTGGGTCTCGCTGTCCTGGCTCGTCACCGGGCGCACCGTCGGCGACCTCACGCTCTACCACGCCGCGAACCGGATGGACCGCCACACCGCGCTGTGGCTCTGGACCGCCGCGAACACCTGGTTCTCGAACGAGGAGGGCCGGAAGGGGCAGATCAGGGCCGGGCAGATGGCCGACCTCGCGCTCCTCTCGGCCGACTACTTCGCCGTGCCGGAGGCCGAGATCGCCCACATCACCGCAGCGCTGACCGTGCTCGGCGGCGAGGTGGTGCACGGTGACGGCGGTTTCGGTCCGCTGGCGCCCGAGCTGCCGCCGGCGATGCCGGACTGGTCCCCCGTCGCGACGTTCGGCGGCTATCACCGGACGCAGGACCGGGTGGCGCTTGCCTCGGCCTGCGCCTGTTCGTCCGCCTGCGCCGTGCACGGCCACGACCATGCCGCGGCGCTCGGGGCGGACGTTCCGGCCGGCGACGTGCAGTCGTTCTGGGGCGTGCTCGGCTGCGCCTGCTGGGCGGTCTGATGCGCCCCGTCGCCGCCATCCTCGACGCACCGGCGACGGTGTGGGCGATCCGGGCAGGGCTCGTCGCCCCGTTCGCGATCAGCGCTATTGCCAAGCTCCTCCACTGGCCAGGCGCCGTCACGGAGGCCGGAGCGCTGGGCTTTTCCGCGCCGGCGGCGGTCGCGGCCGCCACGATCGCAACGCAGGCGGTCGGCTCGGCTCTCGTCCTCACCGACCGCTGGTGCTGGCTGGGTGCCGGCATCCTCGCCGTCTTCACCGCCTTGGCGACCCTCGTCGCCCACGCGTTCTGGCTCGCGGAAGGTCCGGAGCGCGCCCATCAGATGGCGACCTTCTTCGAACACGTCGCCATCATCGCGGGCTTCGCTGCCATCGCCGTTCTCGTCAACGGTCGGCGGCGATGACGGCGCCCGCGCTCACCATCCCACGCCGCCCTCGCCGATGACCGCCTGAAACATTCTGAGGTCGCCATGCCCGACAAGCCGCAAAGCGAGACCGCACTGGTCGCCCTTCTCCTCGTCCTGTCGCTGACGACGGGGCTCGTCGACGCCATCAGCGTGCTCGGCCTTGGCAAGGTGTTTACCGCCAACATGACGGGCAACATCGTCTTCATGGGCTTCGCCGTCGGCGGGGCGCCGGGGTTCTTCGTGGCGCCATATCTCGCCGCGCTCGCCGCCTTCCTCGCCGGAGCGCTGGTCGCGGGGCGCTGCATGACGTGGCTCTCGAGCCGGCCGCGCGCGCACATGCTCATGGTCGCCGCCGCGGTGGAAACGACGCTCCTTTGGGCCGCCGCGATTGTCGCGGTCGGCTACGACATCGCGACCCTCGCGCCGACATGGAAGCTTTTTGCGATCATCGCCCTGACCGGCGTTGCGATGGGCGTGCGCAACGCCGTCGTCCGCCGTCTCAAGATCGCCGACATGACGACCACCGTGCTGACGCTCACCCTCACCGGCCTCGCCGCGGACTTCGGCGCTGGCAACCCCAACTGGGGCCGCCGCATCGCGAGCGTCGTCGCCATCTTCGCCGGCGCGGCGGTCGGCGCCGTCCTCGTGCTGCGGTCGGGGCTTTCGCTACCACTCGCTCTCGCGGGCGCGCTCGTCCTCGTCGCGACACTCGCCACGGTCCTCCTCCAGGAGAGGCCCCTGCCATGATCCGCTAGCCTGTCTCGGAGTGCGCCCCACCCTGCGTGACGTCCGCTTGCTCTGCGCAACGCGGGTTCAGCCACTCATCAGGTGGCGAAACCGTTGCATCCTTGTGCTGCGGAGGCCAGCATCGGGGTCTGAACGGTTCCGATGCGGCCTGAGGGCGGAAAGGGTGAATGTGAGCGAGCGATCGACGTCGAAGGTCGGGTTGGACATCGTGCCGAACCGCAGCGCCCGGAAAAGCGCGCCGTACACCGGCGCGCAGGCGGACATCCTGTCCGACGCGGCGCTGGCGACGGCGCGCGAGGCGATCTCGGCGTGGTCCGGCTATGCGCCGACACCGCTCATCGCATTGCCCGGGCTCGCGGCAGAACTCGGCGTTGCCTCGCTGCACATCAAGGACGAAGGCGGGCGCTTCGGGCTCGGCAGCTTCAAGGCGCTCGGCGGGGCCTACGCCGTCGCGGCGCTGCTCTGCCGCGAAATCGCGCGCCGGACGGGCGAGCCCGCCCCCCCGATCGAGGCGCTTGCGGAGCCGCGCTTCAGGAGCATCATCGCCGGCATCACCGTCGCCTGCGCGACGGACGGCAACCATGGTCGCTCCGTCGCGTGGGGCGCGCAGAGGTTCGGCTGCGGGTGCGTGATCTTCATCCACGCGACCGTCAGCGAGGGGCGCAAGGCCGCGATCGAGCGCTACGGCGCCCGCGTCGTCCGCACCAAGGGAAACTATGACAACAGCGTGCGGGAAGCCGCGCGGGAGGCGGACGAGAACGGCTGGTTCATCGTCTCCGACACCTCCTATCCGGGCTACACCGATGTCCCGCGCTACGTGATGCAGGGCTACGAGCTGATGGCCTGGGAGGCGTGCGAGGCGCTGGGCACGCCGCCGACCCACATCATCCTCCAGACCGGCGTCGGCGGAATGGCCGCGGCGGTCGCGGCACAAGCCAAGCGACGGTGGGGCGACGCGCGGCCGACCATCGTGCTCGCCGACCCGGACCGCTCGGCCTGCTGGGTGGAGAGCTTTCGCGCCGGCACTCCGACCGCTGTCGAAGGCGACCTCGACACCGTGATGGCGGGGCTCGCCTGCGGCGAGGTCTCGCTGCTCGCGTGGGAAATCATGAAGGACCATGCCGACGTCGCGGTGGCGGTCACGGACGAGGCCGCGCTCGCCGGGATGCGCCGCCTCGCCGATCCGGTGCCCGGTGATCCGGCCATCGTCGCTGGGGAATCCGCCACGGCGGGGCTTGCGGTGCTGACCGCCGCGATGGCCGACCCTTCGGCACGCGACGCGCTGGGGCTCGATGCCAATTCCCGTGTTCTCCTGTTCGCAACCGAGGCCGACACGGACCCCGCCCTTTACGCCGAGATCGTCGGCCGGAGCGGCGCGGACGTCGTGGCGTGACGGGCAATCTCAGGATCGACTGCGACCGGTTAATGGGCCGCCTCTTCGCGCTCGGCAGGATCGGCGCGCTGCCGGGCGGCGGAGTGAAGCGGCTCGCTCTCACCGACGAGGACAAGGCGGGGCGCGACTGGCTGGTCGGCGAGATGGAGGCGCTCGGCCTCGCCGTCGAGGTCGACGTGATCGGCAACATTGTCGGCACGCGCAGGGGCGAGGCGGAGGTGGCGCCGGTGATGATCGGCTCGCACATCGACACCGTTGCGACGGGCGGGCTCTATGACGGTGCGCTAGGGGTGCTCGCAGGGCTCGAGGTGGTGGCGACGCTGAACGACGCCGGGATCACGACGCACCGCCCCATCGCCGTCGCCGCCTTCACCAACGAGGAAGGGGCGCGGTTCGCCCCGGACATGATGGGCTCTGGCGCGCAGACCGGCGCCTTGCCGCTCGACGAGGTGCTGGGCGCGGAGGGGATCGACGGCGCGCGGATGGGCGACGAGCTCGACCGGATCGGCTACCGCGGGGCGCTGCCGGTGGGGGCGATGCGGCCGGCGGCATTCATCGAGCTCCACATCGAGCAGGGGCCGGTGCTCGAACGCGAGGGCATCGCGATCGGCGCGGTGGAGGGCGTGCAGGGCATCTCTTGGACGGAGTTCGCCATCGAGGGTGTCTCCAACCATGCCGGCACGACGCCGATGGCGATGCGCCGCGATGCCGGGATCGTCGCCGCGCGGATCGCCTGTCTCGCCCGGACCATCGCCGACGAGACAGGCCCGCCGCAGGTGACGACGGTGGGCCGGATCAGGTTCGAGCCGGATCTCGTGAACGTGGTGCCCCAGCGCGCGGTGATGACCGTCGACATGCGCCACACCGACGAGACCGCGCTCCAGAGCGCCGAGGCGAGATTGCACGAGGGCGCGCGCGCGTTTGCCGAGGCGGAGGGCTGCACGGTGACGTCGCGGACGCTCGCCCGCTTTGAGCCGGTGGCGTTCGACGCCGCGGTGGTCGACAGCGTCGCCGCGGGCGCGGAGGCGTTCGGCCTCTCCGTCAAGCGGATGCCGTCGGGCGCGGGGCACGATGCGCAGATGTTTGCGCCGCTCTGCCCGACCGGCATGATCTTCGTGCCGTCGAAGGACGGCCTCAGCCACAACGTGGCGGAGTACACCGCGCCGGGCGAGATCGAGGCCGGCGCCAATGTCCTCCTCGGCGCAGTCCTCGCGATGGCTGCCGGCTAGGAGAGCTTGCCGCGCGCTGCGACGGGGACCGTCTCCACGACGTCGTCGCCGGACACGAGGTTCACCGCCTCGAAGAGGTTGGAGACGACGCAGACATGGTTCGGGATCACCCGGACCCGGTCGCCCACCTCGGGCTTCGACGCGCAGGCGGAGACGTCGACGACGCCGTGCTCTTCGCTGAGCGAAATGATGACCGCCCCGGGGTATTCGACCAGATGGCCGTGGCCCGGAAAGTCCGGATGGCCTGAGGCGTCCATCGCGAGCGCCTTGGAACCGGTGTCGAGGACGGCGCGGTCCGGTGTCGGTCGGCTAACCACCGTCGCGAGGACGGTGAGGGCGCAGTCGTCGAGCGAGCCGCGGCCGGCGCCGGTCTGCATCCGGTCGTGGTAGATGTAGGTGCCAGGCCGGTGCTCGGTGGCGTTCGTCACCTCGTGCGCGCGCTCGAGGTCGGGCGAGCCACCGTTGGAGATCTGCCGCGGCGGCAGACCGGCAGCGACGAGCGCGTCCCTGATCGCGCCGAGCCGTTCATTGACCTCCGCGGTCTTCCCGCGCGGCGGATAGGTCATGAGGCCGTCGAACCCCAGCCCCGGCGCGGCGTCGATCTGTCTCGCGAGCGCCACCACCTCCTCGGGCGTCTGGGCGCCGCAGCGGCCGGCGCCGGTGTCGACCTCCACCAGCACCGGCAGCGGGTGCCCGCTGTCGGTGAAGCGGCCGGCATAGCCATCGACCGTTGCCGCGCTGTCGGCCGTTACCGACAGCGTGATGCGCTCGTGAAGCGCCGCCAGCCGGTCGAGTTTGGCGGAGCCCAGGATGTTGTAGGGGAGGAAGATGTCGGTGATGCCACCGTCCGCCATCACCTCAGCCTCGCCGACCTTCTGGCAGGTGATGCCGACCGCGCCGAGCTCGATCTGCCGCTTTGCCCAGAGCGGCAGCTTGTGCGTCTTGATGTGCGGGCGGAGCGGCAGGGCGTGCTTGTCGGCGTAGGCCTGTGCCTTCGCAAGGTTGCGTTCGGCAACGGCGGTATCGACGAGGATGGCGGGGGTGTCGAGGTCGGAGATCTTCACCGGCGTTGTGTCCTTGTGGGGCGGTCTCAGAGGTCCGGCTCGTTCCTGAGCTCGGACAGCGCGGTCTCGAACGCGGTCAGGGTCAGGTCAATGTCCGCCGTGGTGTGGACGGCGCTGGCGAGGCCGCCCGGCCAGCCCGAAATGTCGACGCCGTTGTTGAGGAGCGCGATCCGCAGCCGGTCGACGAGCTTCACCGGGGCGGCCTTCAGTTCCTTCCACGGCACCGACAGCGGGTCGAACGCCGCGTGGTCGAGCGAGCGGCCCTCGGGGTTGAGGAAGATGTGGAACTCGGAGAAGCGTCCGTAGGCGGCGTACGGGCTGCCGGCGCGGGCGAACAGGCGGTTGAGGCGCGTGCGCAGCTCGGCGGCATAGGCGTTGGCGTCGGCGCAGGCGGATGTGGTCGCGATCACGTCGAGCGCCGCGATGCCTGCGGCGGCCGACACGGGGTTCGCGTTGAAGGTGCCGGGGTGGGCGATCTTCTCGAAGCCGCCCGCGGCTGCCGCGTCGAAGTCGAGCCGGTCGAGGATTTCTCTGGCGCCGCCGACGGCACCGCCCGGCAGCCCGCCCGCAACGATCTTCGCCATCGTCGTGAGGTCGGGCGTGACGCCGGCCTCGGCCTGCGCACCGCCGGGGGAGACGCGGAAGCCGGAGATGACCTCGTCGAAGATGAGGACGGTGCCCGTCTCGCGCGTCGCGTCCCGCAGCGCTTCCAGGACGCCCGGCGCGATCGGAACGCGGCCGAACGAGGCGCCCGTCGGCTCCACGATCAGCGCGGCGACGTCCTCGCCTGCGAGCGCGGCGCGCACGGCGGCAACATCGTTGGGCGGAACGAGGATCACGTCGGCGGCGATGGACGGCAGCACGCCGGCGGTGGGCGCGCCGTCGAAGTGGCTCGTGTAGCCGCTCGTCATGTGGTCGTGCCAGCCGTGGAAGTGCGAGGCGAAGCGCACCAGCTTGCGCCGTCCGGTACAGGCGCGGGCGAGGCGGAGCGCGAGGAGCGTCGCCTCGGTCCCCGACGCGGTGAAGCGCACCCGCTCGACCGAGGGCACCATGTCGATGACGGCCCGGCCCCATGCGAGCTCGCGCGTGGTGGAGGCGGCGAACTGCGTGCCGTCGGCGAGCGCCTCGGTGACGGCGGCGGTGACGCGCGGGTGGCAGTGGCCGAGGAGCAGCGCGCCGTGGCCGCCGAAATAGTCGACGTACTCATTGCCGTCGATGTCCCATTTGCGGCTGCCGCGGCCCTGGTCGACCGTCAGCGGGTAGGGCGACAGGCGGCGCGAATCGTGGGTGATGCCGGTCGGAAATACCTCGCGGGCGGACGCATCGTGCTCGGCCGAGCGGCGCGTGCGCTGGCGAAATTGCGCGAGGATGGGGGAATTGGTCTCTGTGGCGAGCGCCATGATGGGTCTCCGACGGGGTCTTGGATCGATCAGTCGAACAGGCTGGGGACGAAGAGGACGAAGCCCGGCCACAGCGACACCACCACCACCACCGCAAGGTGCGACATGTAGAACGGCAGCGAGGCGACGATCGCGCGGTGGTAGGGGACGCCGGCGATCTGCGAGGCGGTCATCAGGGTCATGCCGACGGGCGGGGTGATGTTGGCGATGTTGAGCGTGATGATCATCACGATCGCGAAGTGGAGCGGATCGAAGCCGAGCTGGACCATCGCCGGCACCAGCACCGGCGCCACGACCACCAGCGCCGGCAACACGTCGAGCACCGTGCCGAGCAGGATGAGGAGGACGTTGACGAGGCCGATCTGCACCATCCAGTTGTCCGAGATGGTGGAGATGAACGAGGCCGCCTCACGTGCAAGGCCGGAGCGCGTGACGAACCAGCCGAGCACGGTCGACGTCGCCAGCAGGAAGAACACGACGCCCGAGAACCGCACCGTCGAGACGAGGCATTCCCAGATCTTCCGCACCGTCAGCGTGCGGTAGACGAGGACGCCGAGCACCAGCGTGTAGGCCGCCGCAAAGGCCGAGGCCTCGGTGATGGTGGTGAGGCCGCCGAGGATGCCGCCCAGGATGATCACCGGAACGAGAAGCGCCGGGATGGTGGGGAGGAACGCGCGGGCCGCGGCGCGAAGGTTGGTGTCGCCGTGGCGGGGGAACTTGTAGATCCACGCCATCACGAAAGAGGCGGCGAGGAGCGCCACGGTCATCAGGACGCCGGGCAGGATGCCCGCGGCGAAGAGGTCGAGGACCGAGACGTTCTGCAGGATCGCGGCATAGACCACCATCACCACCGAAGGCGGGATGATCGGCCCGATGATCGACGAGCACGCGGTGACGGCCGCGGCGTACTCCGGCGTGTAGCCTTCGCGCTTCATCGCCGGGATCATGATCTTGCCGATCGCCACCGTATCTGTGATTGCCGCGCCCGTGAGGCCGGAGAAGAACAGCGACACGACGATGTTGACGTGGCTGAGCGCACCCCGGACGCGCCCCAGGAGCGCGTTGTTGAAGGCGATCAGCCGTTCCGTCAGCCCCGATTGGTTCATCAGCTCCGAGGTGAAGATGAAGTAGGGCACCGCCATCAGGAGGTAGCCCGAGACGCCGGAGAACATGCGCTCTGCGATGACCTGGATGAACCGGAGCCCGCCCAGCTCCCAGCTTCCCGCAAGGCCCGACAGCGCCATGACGAGCGCGATCGGCGTGCCGAGGAAGATGAGAACGACGAAGACTGTGAGGGCGGAGGTCATCGGGCGGGCTTTCGTTGGCGGATGCGCGGGCGGGCGGGAACGCGCTCAGGGCCGGTTGTCGACCTCATGGGATGCAAGCGCACGGGCTTCCTCGGCGAGCGATCTCTCGTCGAGGAGGTTGGCGCCGCACAGGACGTGGATGAGGAGCACCAGGCCGGTCGCGGGGACCGCCGCGGTCACCCACTTGGCGTGGATCTGGATGGTGTCGCTGACCATGTAGATGTCGCGCGACTTCATGAAGAAGTCCCAGCCGTACCAGATCATGAGGACCGCGAAGAGCGCGATCAGGCCGGTGTTGACGTAGTGCAGCGCGCGCACGACGGGTTTCGGCAGGATCGACATCAGCGCCGTCATCGCGATGTGCTCGCCGTGCCAGAAGGCGATCGTCAGCGACAGGAGCCCCAGCCAGGGAATGAAGAGACGCGCCAGCGAGTAGGTCCACGACAGCGCGTCGCCGGTGACGATCATGTAGAAGAAGCCGGAGAACGAGATCGACAGCATCGCGAGCACGAACAGCACGCAGACCAGCGTGACGATCCTGTTCAGCGTCTCGGAGATCGTTGCGAGCTTGGACGACATCGGCCGGCCTCCATGGTGCCAGAGGGCCCGCCCCGGTGATCCGGGGCAGGAAATGCCGGCCGGGTGAACCGGCCGGCGGGGCGGTTAGCCGCCGTAGCGTTCCATGTCGGTGGTCGACGTCTCCTCGGTGACGGCCTCCACCGTGGCGAAGAGGTCGTCGACGAGCGCGCCGTCGAGGCCGAAGTCGGTGGTGATCCACTCACGCCACGCGGGGCGGGCGATTTCGGACATCTTCGTGCGCTCGGCCTCGGGCAGGACGTAGCATTCCTTGAAGTTCTTGCAGGACGCTTCCCAGCCAGCGATGGCCGACAGTGCCGAGATGCCGTGCGCGAGGGCGATCGCCTCGCGTGCGGAGGAGATCACGATCTCCTTCTGCTCGTCGGTGAGCGTCTGGAACCAGTCTTCGGAAACGAGCCAGGACTGCGAGTTGTACACGTGGCCCGAGAGGGTCGTGTAGTCGTTCACTTCCCACAGGTTCCAGTTGAGCGACACGCCCGGCGCGTTGAACTGGCCGTCGGCGAGGCCGGTGGACAGCGCGGTGATGACCTCGCCCCAGGGCAGCGGCGTTGCGGATGCGCCGAGCGCCTTCATGGTCGCGACGTGCGCGGGGTTCTCCTCGACGCGGATCTTCATCCCCTCGAGATCCTCGACGGTCTTGATCGGCTTGCCGTTGTTGGTGAACGCGACGAAGCCGCCGCCATCGTCGAACGTGCCGAGGTAGCGCAGGCCCGCTTCGTCGACCGTTTCGTGCATGAACTTCGCGAACCACTCGCCGTCGAAGAAGGCGTGGGCGACGCGGTAGTCCGGGAACAGGAACGGCGCGGTGATGATCTGGTACTTCGGGAAGAACGAGCTCATCGCACCCGACGAGATGACGGTCGACTGCAGGAGAGCGCCGTCCTGCGCCTGCTTGCCGGTCTCGACCTCCGAGCCGAGCTGGCCGGCGCCGTAGATCTCGACCGCGATGGCGCCGTCGGTCTTGCCCTCGACGAGGCGCTTGAAGTGCAGGAGGGCCGGCTGGACCTCGTTGTCGAGCGACTCGGGAAGGACGTGGGCGATCGCCATCGTCGTTTCCTGCGCCATGGCGGTGCCGGAAAAAGCGAGGCCGGCGGCGACCATCGCGGTCGCGGCAGCCCGTCGTAAGCAGGTTTCGGGGCGGATGGATATGGCAAGGGTCATGATGTTCCTTCCTGAGCGTCGTGGTGGACCTTGCGGACCGAAGAACTGGTCCGCTGCTTCTGGCTGGATCATGGACGTTAAAGACATCGACCTACGTCGCACAATCCCGATGATGCGGTATGATTCCTGATGACAACGAGCGTCATGGTCCTGGCTGCGCGAGAAGTTCGCGCAGATCGTCCATCCGGGGGCGGATCGGGTCCGGAAGGTTGGTCGCGGCGACCGTGGAGAGATCCTTGAGACCGTGGCCGGTAACGACCGCGAGGATGCGTTCGCGGCCTGTAAGGCCGAGCACGTCGCGCACGGCTTCCATGGCGGCGAACGGGACCGCGGCGCTCGGCTCCAGCACCAGCCCCTCGCTGCGCGCGGCAAGGTGCTGGGCGGCGATGATCGCCTCGTCCGCCACCGCGACCGCGGCGCCGTCATGCTGGCGGATGAAGGCGAGCGTGCGGTCACCGTCGCGCTCGTAGCCGGCGAGCGTGTCGTTGAGAGCGCCGGCGATGGTCTGGCGGTAGGACCACGGCTGGATCGCGCCGCCGGCCTCGAAGGCACGGGTGATCGGCGCGCAGGCCTCGGGCTGGATCGCGACCGGGCGCGGCATCCGGTCGATGCGGCCGGCCTCCTTGAGCCGCGCGAAGCCCTTCATCATGCCGGCGAGAAGCGGGCCGGACGAGATCGGCAGGAGGAGGACGTCCGGCGCGAGGTGGGCGACCTCGTCCGCGATCGTGGCGTAGCCGTCGATGCCGTAGGGGTTGTGGAAGGTGGTCGTGAGGTTGGCGAGGCCGTCTGCCGCGGCAAGCTCGACCGCGAGGCGGCAGCAGTCGGCGGTGGGCCCGTCGACGGTGACGAGGCGGGCGCCGGCGATCGCGATCTGCCTGAGCTTGGCCGGCGGCGCGGTGGCTGGCACCAGCACCGTGAGCGGCAGTCCGGCCCGTGCGCAATAGGCCGCCGCCGAAGCGCCCGCGTTGCCCGATGAGGACAGCACCGCGCCCGGCAGCCCGTGCGCCTTCGCCAGAGACACCGCGACGGCAACGCCGAGATCCTTGAACGATCCGGTCGGCTGGAGGCTCTCGTTTTTTACCCACAGGTCCGAAAGGCCGAGCGCATCGCCGAGACGCGGCGCCCGCAGGAGCGGCCCGTTTCCTTCGCCGAGCGTGACCCGGTGCTCGGGCGCGCAGGTCGGCAGGACGTCGGCGTGGCGCCAGATGCCTTCGCCCGGCGTCTGCGGCGGGCGGTCGCCGGCCACCCAGTCGAGGATGCCGCCGCAGTCCGGGCAGATCGAGGCGACCCGTTCGAGCGGCACGACCGCCTCGCACGCGGTGCAGACCATGCGCTCGGCGGCGCTGGCGTGACCGGTGGCGAGGGCGGGCGCGAGGCTCATGCCGCCGCCCGCGGGGGTGCTGCGGCGAGGTCGTCGACGATCGCGGCGAGGCGGACGGCGACGGCCGCGGTGATGGCGTGCCCCTTGTCGGCGTTTGCGAGCGACGGGTCGCCGAGGACGCCGGTGCCGTCGGTCTGCTCCGCCATCGTGCGGTAGAACGCGGCGGCCGGGGCGGTGAACATGTCACCGCCCGCCCACGCGAATGTTTTCGCCCGTGACGGGCCGGGGATGCGCTCGGCCCGCACGTCCCTCGGCGCGGCGGCGAGCATCAGCGACGTCTCGAATTCGCAGGCGTGGCCGGTCGCCTCGGCGCCGCCTTCGCCGATTTCGGCCAGCGCCTCGGTCGCGAGCCGCCACCATGTCGCGAACACGATCCGGCAGCCCGGATGTGCGGCGCCGAGCGTCTCCGCAAGGAGCGCGCCGACCGCCTGGTTGCCGCCATGGCTGTTGAGAAGGACGACGTTGCGGAAAC
This sequence comes from uncultured Alphaproteobacteria bacterium, assembly GCA_963704595.1. Lineage (GTDB taxonomy): Bacteria > Pseudomonadota > Alphaproteobacteria > Rhizobiales > Amorphaceae > Acuticoccus. The sequence goes on along the minus strand of OY969922.1, from coordinate 4,600,029 downwards.
CCTGCCGCACCACCGCGCTCACCATGTCGGTGACCACCGCCATGAAGGTGGCATGGCTGAGGGTCAGCGTGCCGGCGAAGTCCATGTGGTGCTCGGAGCAGCCGACCTTGACCTGCGGCAGGATCAGCACCCCCTCCGGTCGCGCCGCATCGAGCGCCGCCAGAAGGTGGGCGCCGATGACCGCGTCGGTCGCCACCGCGAGGTGGGGGCCGTGCTGCTCCACCGCCGCCAGCGACAGGACGACCGGGACGCTGCGGTCGACCGCGGCGATCTCGGCGCTGGTCATCCGTTCCCAGATCATCGGCTCAGCCGTGCCACCACTTGCCGGCGAGGACGACGCCCTCGGCCTTCAGCTTCACCGGCGAGGTCTCGATGACGCCGAGCACGTCCTCGAGTTCGAACGACCCCTCGTCCAGCGAGATGATGGACGCGTCGCCCACGTTGCCCTTGCCGAGATGGCCGAGCTCCGGCCGCTGCAGCGCCTTCGCGGCGGTGATGGTGGAGCGCTCGATCACCTCCGGCAGCTCCATGCCGAGGACGAGGAACTTCGTCATCGTGGTGAGCTGGTCGTAGGCAGGGCCGCGGATGCAGAATTCGTGGACGTCGGACGAGATGACGTCGGGCGGGAAGCCTGCCGCCATCATCGCCTTCGCCGTCTTCCACGAGAAGGAGCCCATGCCGTGGCCGATGTCGAAGATGACGCCGCGCTCGCGGGCCTTCAGGATCTCGGGCTTCACCTCGCCGGTGCCGTAGACCGGCGCGTTGGGGAAGGGGCGGTAGCAGTGGGTGAGGACGTCGCCCTTCCGGAGCTTCGAGACGACGGCCTCGTAGGTCGGCGGCGGCTCGTCGATATGGCACATGACGGGGACGTCGAGTTCGCCGGCGACCTCGAGCGCCACGTCGAGCGGGGCGATGCCCGACGGCCCTGACGCATGGCGACCGATGCGAACCTTCACGCCGACGATGACGTCGCGGTTGGCCTCGATCACCGCGGCGCACTCGCGGGCGGCCATCAGGCGGAAGTCGTGGCTCTCGCCGACCATGATGCGGTTGTGGAACCCGTAGATCCCGGCGAACGAGATGTGCAGGTAGGCAAGAATGCGCGGCTCCGAAGGCTCGATGACGTGCTTGCGGAAGCCGGCGAAGTTGCCGGGGCCGGCCGAGCCGGTGTCGATCATCGTCGTCACCGCGCTGGTGCGCGCGAAATCGTGCGGGTCGATGCCGAGCGAGGTGCCGCCCCAGTAGACGTGCGTGTGCAGGTCGATGATGCCGGGGGTGACGATCTTGCCGGTGACGTCGCGGATCTCGGCGTTGCCGGGGGCGATGTCGTCGCCGACGCCGACGCACACGCCGTCACCGAAGGCGACGTCGGTCACGCGGTCGACGCCGTTGGCGGGGTCGATCACCCGCCCGCCCTTGAGGATGAGATCGGGGCTCATGCGCGGGTTCCTCAGCGCGGCTTGTAGGCGATGGCCTCGATCTCGACCTTGATGTCGACCATCAGGCGCGACTCGGCGGTGGTGCGCGCCGGCGGCTCGGAGGTGAAATATTCGGCGTAGGCCTTGTTGAAGCCGCCGAAGTCACGCGCGTCGTGGAGCCAGGCGGTGGTCTTGACGATGTCGCTCATCTCGGCACCGGCCAGCGCCAGCGCGGCCTTGATGTTCTCGAGCACCTGGCGGGTCTGCTTCTCGATGCTGCCGCCGACCATTTCGCCGTCCGGCCCGACCGGAACCTGGCCCGAGCAGAAGATGAAATCCCCGGCGCGAACGGCGGGGGACAGCGGGACGGCGGATTTGCCGAAACATTCTTTCGCCACGGAAGGGCTCCTCAATCAGCGCGGGATTGCCGGCAGCGGAGAGCCGGAGGGTGCCGGATCAGTCCGTCAAGCCGACGACGGTTTCGGAGCGAACGGTAGTCGCCGGATCGAGGCCCGCGCAAGACGAGATATGAAACTTTCCTGCGTTCGGCGAAAAATTGGGCCTGTTGCCCAGCAACTGGGCGCGTTCGGATCACATATTGATGTTGCCTTCCAACATCGGACGCGCAACCCTATGCACCGTGACTGTTCTGGAGCGGCCGAAACCCGGCCGTAACCGACAGCCGGTGAAGGGATACGCGTGGACGGGTCGAGATCGAGCGAAATGGCCGGAGCGCTTCGCCGCCTTGCTGCCTCCGGCAGCCCGGCCGAGCAGCGTCTCGCGTCGCTCGTGCTCGACGACGCGGCGGCGGCGTCGGTCGCGCCGATCCACGAGCTCGCGAACCGGGCCGGCGTTTCCGAGCCCACCGTCACCCGCTTCTGCCGGGCGCTCGGCTCGGAGGGGCTGCGCGACTTCAAGCTGCGCCTTGCCGAGATCAACGCCATCGGCGGCTTCGCGATGTTCCCCGAGCCGGTCATGCGCTCGCCGTCGGACGAGCGCATCGTCGCGAGCGTCCGAGCCGGCGCCATCGGCGCGATCGAGCGCGCCGCAGCCTCGCTCGACATGGCCGTGGTCGCCCGCGCGGCGCACGCCATCGTCGGCGCGCGGCAGGTCGTGACCTTCGGCTCCGGCGGCGTCTCCTCCGTCGGCGCGGTCGAGCTCCAGAACCGGCTCTTCCGTTTCAACATCCCCATCACCGCCCATACCGACGGGCAGATGCAGCGCATGGTCTCCGCCGTCGCCGGCGAGACCACCGTTGCGATTTCACTCTCCGCCTCCGGACACACCGCCTCGGTGCTCGACGCGACCCGCGTCGCCCGCGGCTACGGCGCGACCACCATCGCGATCACCGACCCCGGCTCCGAGCTGGCACGCACCGCCGAGATGGTCCTCGGCTTTTCCGTGCCCGGCGACGCGCACATCGTGAAGCCCACCTCCGCCCGCTACGCCCTCCTCACCGTGGTCGACGTCCTCGCGACGTCCGTCGCCGAGACGATCGGGCCGGGCGTGCTGGAGGGCCTGCGCCGCATCCGAAAAAGCCTCGCCGCGCTGGACATGTCCAGGTCCGGCCTGCCGATCGGTGACTGAATGAAGACGGGAGCCGTACTGCAATGAGAGAGTTCGCCGGAGCCACGAGCGCGGCCCTCAACCGTGTCGTCGAGATCGCGGTCGTCATCCTGATGGCGGCGCTCGTCCTCGACGTCTGGATCGGCGTCGCCGACCGCTACGTCTTCAAGTGGCAGCTCAACTGGCCGGAAATCCTCGCGCGATACCTGATGATCTGGATGGCCTTCCTCGCCATCTCCTGCGCCATCGCGCGGCGCGAGCATATCGGCCTCACCATCCTGATCGATCGCCTGCCGGCCGGGATCCGGCGCGGGGCGATGATCCTGTCCGACATCCTCGCCTTCGGCCTTTTCCTCTACGTCCTGTGGTACGGGATCGGCTTCGCGTCCGGCGGCGCGAACCGGCAGGCGATGATCTTCGGCATCTCGATGGCGCCGGCCTTCGCGGCGATCCCCGCGGCCGCTGCCCTCTGCGCGATCCAGCTGGCGCTCTGCGTCATCCGCGACGGCGGCACCCAGCACCTCGCCGCGGAAGCGGGAGAAGCCGAATGATCGTCGGCGGCATCTTCCTCGCCCTCCTCCTCCTCGGCACGCCGATCGGCTTCGCGATCGGCCTCACCGGGCCTCGCAGGCCTCGTCTCGATGGGCGGCGAGAAGTTCCTCGCGCTCGGCGTCACCAAGCTGTTCTCGGGGCTCGACAGCTTCCCGTTCCTCGCCATGCCGTTCTTCATCCTCGCCGGCGAGATCATGAACCACATCGGCATCACGCAGCAGCTGATGCGGTTCGCCCACGTCCTCGTCGGCCATTTCCGCGGCGGCCTCGCCCACGCCAACATGGTGGCATCCGTCTTCTTCGCAGGGCTCACCGGCGCTGCGACGGCCGACGCCGCGGCGTTCGGCAAGACGCTGGTCCCGGCGATGGTCGAGCAGGGCTACCGCCGCGACTATGCCTGCGCCGTCACGGCAGCGGGCTCCATCATCGGGCCGACGATCCCACCGTCCGGCCTCATGGTGATCTACGGCTCTCTGCTCGGCGTCTCCATCGGCGGCCTGTTCGCCGCCGGCATCCTGCCCGGCCTCGCCATCTGCATCGTGTGCATGGCCATCATCGCCATCGGCGCGCGCCGCAACAAGCTGCCGGACCCGGAGCCGCGCGCCACGTTCGGCGAGATCGTCCGTGTCTTCGCACGGTCGCTCGCCGCGCTCCTGATGCCGGTCATCATCCTCGGCGGCATTCTGGGCGGCATCGTCACCCCCACCGAAGCCGCCTCCGTCGCGGTCGCCTACGCGCTGCTCCTCGGCGTCGTCGTCTACCGCAATCTCGGCCTCCGCGACCTCTACAGGATGCTGCTGACGACGGGGCGCATCACCGGCGTGATCTTCGTCATCATCGCGTTCGCATCGATGCTCGGCTGGTGGCTGAGCTTCGAACGCATCCCCCAGGCGATCGCAGAGGGCGTCCTCGCGATCTCGGACAACCGCTACGTCATCATCCTGCTGATCGTGTCGGTGCTCCTCGTCATCGGCATGGTGATGGACATCACCGCGATCCTCATCATCCTCGCGCCGGTGCTGGTGCCGCTTGCCGCATCCATCGGGCTGGAGCCGATCCACTCGGGCATCATCTTCGTCCTCGCCCTCAACATCTCGCTGATGACGCCGCCCGTCGGCGCATGTCTGTTCGTTCTGTCGTCTGTCACCGGCGAGAGACTGGAGGCGATCGCCGCGCGGCTGTGGCCGTTCCTGCTGGCCGAGATCGGCGTCCTCCTCGTCTTCGCCTACTTCCCGGGCCTCGCGCTCTTCATCCCGCGCGCCCTCGGCTTCGGCTGAGCCGCGCGACACGTCCTCACAAAGGAGAACTCCCGATGATCTCACCCATCCGCACACTTCTCGCTTCGGCGGCGGCGCTCGCGCTCCTCGCCGGCGCCGCCTCCGCGCAGAGCGTCGAGATCCGCTTCGCGCACGACAACAACCCGGACCCTTACGACAACCCGGCCCACGCCTGCGCTGCGGTGTTCAAGAACACGGTCGAGACCGCCTCGAACGGCGACATCGCGGTCGAGATCTACCCGAACGCCTCGATCGGCTCCGCCACCGAGCAGGTCCAGATGGTGCGTGACGGCGTCATCGAGATGGCGACCTCGTCCACCGGCGCGATGGCGCCCTACTACAAGAACATCGACGTTCTGAACCTGCCGTTCGCCTTCTCCGACGACGGCTCCTACTACGAGGTGCTGGACGGCAAGTTCGGCAAGGACTTCGCCGCCGACATCGAGAAGAACCTCGGCGACGTGAAGGTCCTCGGCTTCCCCGACACCGGCGGCTTCTTCGCGGTGACGAACTCCAAGAAGGAGATCGCCACGCTCGACGACTTCAAGGATATCCGCCTGCGCACGATGACGGTGCCGGCGCACCAGGCGATCATGAACGCGCTCGGGGCAGAGGCCTATCCGCTCGCCTGGGGCGAGGTCTATTCGGCGCTGCAGACGGGCGTGATCGACGGCCAGATGAACCCCGTGCCGATCATCTCCTTCTCCAACTTCGGCGAGGTGCAGGACTACCTCACGCTCACCAACCACCTTTATTCGCCCTATACGCTGATCCTGAACGGCGCGATCTGGGAAGGCCTGTCCGACGACAACAAGACGATCGTCAATGCGCGGCGCCGAACAGTGCGTCGAGGCCTCGCGCGGCCTCGCGCGGATCATCGAGGCGTCCGACCGCGGCCTTTCCGGCCTCGCCGAGTTCGATGAAGATCACGTCGCTCTCGCCGGAAGACCGCGCGAAGATGCGCGAAGTGACGGTGCCGGCGTTCGAGAAGCACATCGCCGAGGCGCTCGGTGAGGATGCCGCTGCGCTGCTCGCGACGCTGAAGGAAGAGTCCACCAAGGCGAACCAGTCCGTCTACATGGCCGACTGATACCGTCCCGCGTCGCGGGCGCAGACCGCCGAGCGACGCCGCCCAGCACCGGGCGGCGTCGTCCATTCCAACGACCAGAACGTCGCCTTTGACAGACGCCGCCATCGAGGACCAAGGACAATGGCTCGCACGCTCACCGTCGCCGCCGCACAGCTCGGCCCCATCGCCAGGGACGAGCCCCGCTCGTCCGCCGTCGACCGCATGATCGCGCTGCTGGAGAAGGCGCACGCGCGCGGCGCAACGCTCGTCGTCTTCCCCGAGGCTGCGCTCACCGCGTTCTTCCCGCACTGGTGGATCGATGATCCGGCCGAGCTCGACGCGTATTTCGAGATCGAGATGCCGTCCAACGAGACCGCGCCGCTCTTCACCCGCGCCCGCGAACTCGGCATCGCCTTCCACCTCGGCTACGCCGAACTCGCCGAGGGGACGCACTACAACACCGCGATCCTCGTCGCGCCGGATGGGACGATCGTCTCGAAATATCGCAAGATCCACCTGCCGGGGCACCGCGACCACCACCCGGGCGCGCCGTTCCAGAACCTCGAGAAGCGCTACTTTGCGCGCGGCGACCTCGGATGGCCGGTGGTCGATGCGCTCGGCGGGCGGGTCGGGCTTTGCATCTGCAACGACCGGCGCTGGCCCGAGACCTGGCGCATCCTGGGTCTGCAGGAGGCCGAGATCGTCTGCCTCGGCTACAACACGCCGCAGCATTATCCCGAGGCGCCCGAACACGACCGCCTGCAGGACTTCCACAACCACCTGTCGATGCAGGCGGGCGCCTATCAGAACGGAACCTACGTGATCGCTGCCGCCAAAGCAGGCCTGGAGGAAGGCTGCGAGATGATCGGTGGCTCATGCATTATCGCGCCGACGGGCGAAATCCTCGCAGTCGCTGCCACGCGGGAGGACGAGATCGTGGTCGCCGACGTGGACCTCGACCGCTGCGCCGAGATCCGCCGCAACATCTTCAACTTCGCCGCCCACAGGCAGCCCGACCTCTACACCCCGATCTCCGCCCCGATGTCCGCGGCTCCCTCGAAGGCCTGAACGCCGCCGGGACGGTCTCCCCAGTCGCCATGTCCTGGCGACTGAATCTGTGGTCGGAGCGCTCTTCGGCGGCGGCAGACTTGGCGCATCGCTTGCCTTAGAGTAGGCCCAATGCCGAAAGAACACGGCCGACAGGACGGGAGAGAGCAAGCATGACGGGACGAACATTCGACGCCCTTAGCCGACGGGATGTGCTGATCGGAGGCGCAAGCCTCATGGCGGCGAGCCTGTTGCCGCGGCCTCTCCTCGCCGCCGACCCGATCTCCACCGCGGGCATCTACACCGTGCCGGTGGAGCAGCAGTGGGTGAGCCGCATCCACAAGGCGGCGACCGCGGCCGAAAGCGCCGGCAAGGTCGCCTACCAGTTCTCCGAGAACGTCTCCAACACCGACTATCCGCGCGTGATGCGCGAATACGCCGAGAGTGGCGTCAAGTTCATCGTCGGCGAAGTGTTCGGCGTCGAGGACGAGGCGCGCGAGGTCGCGGCCGAGTACCCCGAGGTCGCGTTCCTGATGGGCTCCTCGTTCAAGCCGGACCCGGCGCTCCCCAACTTCGCGGTGTTCGACAACTACATCCAGGACGCGTCGTACCTCACCGGCATCATCGCCGGCGCGATGACGGAGACCGGCAACATCGGCATGGTCGGCGGCTTCCCGATCCCCGAGGTGAACCGCCTGATGAACGCCTTCATGGCCGGCGTTCGCGAGACCCGGCCGGACGCCGAGTTCCAGGTCGCCTTCATCGGCTCGTGGTTCGACCCGCCGAAGGCGAAGGAGACCGCGTTCGCGATGATCGACGCCGGCGCCGACGTCATGTACGCCGAGCGCTTCGGCGTGTCGGACGCCGCACAGGAGCGCGGCATCGTCGCCATCGGCAACGTCATCGACACCCAGCCCGAATACCCCGAGACGGTGGTCGTCTCCGCGCTCTGGCACTTCGAGCCGACGTTCGACGCCGCGCTCGAGAAGGTCGCCGCCGGCACCTTCGCCGCAGAGGACTACGGCCCCTACAGCCACATGGCTGCGGGCGGCGCGTCGATGTCGCCGCTCGGCACGTTCGAGGGCAAGGTCCCCGAGGAAGCGGTGAAGCTTGCCGCCGAGCGCGAGGCGGCGATCAAGGACGGCTCGTTCACCGTCGAGATCAACGACGAGGAGCCGGCCTCCTCGTGATCCTGGCGCGACCGGGGGCCAGACCGTGAGCGGCGAGGCGGAGACGGTCCTCCGCCTCCGCGGCATCACGCGCAGTTTCGGCGCGGTGGTGGCGAACGAGGACGTCTCGCTCGATCTTAATCGCGGCGAGATCCTCGCCCTGCTGGGCGAGAACGGCGCCGGCAAGACCACGCTCATGAATATCCTCTTCGGCCACTACACGGCCGACGAGGGGACCGTCGAGGTATTCGGCCGCCCGTTGCCGCAGGGCGATCCCGCCGCGTCGCTCGCCGCCGGCGTCGGCATGGTGCACCAGCACTTCACGCTGGCGAACAACCTCACCGTCGAGGAGAACATCGTCCTCGGCACCGAGCCGCTGTGGCGCCCGGCGCGCGCGCGCAAGGCGGCGCGGCAGCGGATCGCGGAGCTCTCGCGCACGTTCGGTCTCGCCGTCGATCCTTCGGCGAAGGTCGGCGACCTCACGGTCGGCGAGCGCCAGCGCGTCGAGATCCTGAAGGCGCTCTACCGCGACGCCCGCATCCTGGTGCTCGACGAGCCGACGGCCGTCCTCACCCCGCAGGAAGCCGCGGACCTGTTCGCGACGCTGCGCCAGATGGCGGCGAAGGGGCTCGCGGTCATCGTCATCAGCCACAAGCTGCACGAGGTTCTGGCCGTCGCCGAGCGCGCCGTGGTGCTGCGCCGCGGCCGCGTCGCCGGCGAGGTGCAGACCGCCGACACCGACCGCGCCGGCCTCGCCGCCCTGATGGTCGGCGGCACGGTGGACCTTCCCTCGGCCTCGACCGGGACGCCGGGGCCGGTCCGCCTCGCCCTCGAGGGCGTCAGCACGAAACCCCGCCGCGGCCCCGGTCTCGCGGGCGTGACGCTGGCGTTGAGGGGCGGCGAGATCACCGGCATCGCAGGCGTCGCAGGCAACGGCCAGGCGGCGCTCGCGGCGCTGATCGCGGGGCTGGAACGGCCCGCTGCGGGCACCTTCGAGGTCGACGGGGCGCACACCGCCGCATGGTCGCCCGCCCGCGCGCTGGCCGCCGGCATCGGCCGCATCCCGGAGGACCGCCACCACGAGGGCACCGTCGCGGACTTCACGATCGCCGAGAACGCGATCCTCGAAGGCCACGGCGGCCGCCCGTTCGCGCGCGCGGGCATCCTCGACCGCGCCCGCGCCACCGCCCACGCGCGCGACATCATCGCCGCCTACGACGTGCGCTGCCCGGGCCCCGAGCTCCCCGCCCGGCTTCTCTCCGGCGGCAACATGCAGAAGCTGATCCTCGGCCGCGTGCTGGAGGCGGCGCCCGGCATCATCCTCGCCAACCAGCCCGTCCGCGGGCTCGACGTCGGCGCGATCGCCTTCGTGGAGCGAAAGCTGATCGCGGCGCGGGACGCTGGCGCGGCGGTCCTCTACGTTTCGGAGGATCTCGACGAACTCCTCGCCCTCGCCGACGTGGTCCACGTCATGTCCGCCGGCCGCCTGTCCCGCGCCTTCCCGCGCGGCACGGCGAATGCGGCAGACCTCGGCCTCCTGATGGGCGGCCACGGCTTCGAAACGGAACGCGATGCGGCTTGAACCCCTTGCGGCGCCGGGCCTCGCCCGCCGCGCCGGTTTCCCCATCGCCGCGATCGCGGCGACGCTCCTCCTCGCGGCCTTCCTCGGCGCGCTCGCTGGCGCGGCGCCGCTCTCCGTGCTCCAGCTCCTCGTGGAGGGCGCCGTCGGCAGCCGCCTCGCGGTGCTGGAAACGCTGAACCGCGCGACGCCGCTGATCTTCACCGGCCTTGCGGTCGCAGTCGCCTTCCGCGCGCGGCTCTGGAACATCGGCGCGGAGGCGCAGCTCTACGCGGGCGCGGTCGTCACCGTGCTCCTCGGCACCGGCGCGCTGCCGTGGCCGTCGGCGATTCTCCTCCCCGTCGCGGCGCTGGCGGCGATGGCGGCCGGCGGCCTCGTCCTCCTCGGCCCGGTGATGCTGAAGTCGCGCTTCGGCGTCGACGAGGTGGTGACGACGCTCCTCCTCAACTTCGTCGCGCTCCTCATCGTCTCCTGGCTCCTCGAAGGGCCGCTGAAGGACCCGCGGGCGATGGGCTGGCCGCGCTCGGCTCGCCTCATCGAGGAGGCGCGCCTGCCGCGGATCGTGGAGGGCCTCCGCCTCCACTGGGGTTTTCTCCTCGCAATCATCTCTGCGGTGCTGGTCTGGCTGATCGAGACGCGCACGGTGCTCGGCTACCGCATCCGCGCCGTCGGCCTCGGCATCGAGGCGGCCCGCTTCGCCGGCATCCCGGTGGAGCGCGTCCTCGTGTGGACCGCGCTCCTCTCCGGCGGGCTCGCCGCGCTCGCCGGCTTCTCGGAGGTGGCGGGCCTCAAGGGCAACCTCTCGCGGGATCTGTCGCCCGGCTTCGGCTACACCGGCATCATCGTCGCGATGCTGGCGCTCCTCCACCCGCTCGGCGTCGTCCTCGCGGCGATCTTCGTGGCCGGGGTCTTCGTCGGCGCCGACTCGATGAGCCGCGCCGCAGGGGTGCCGAGCTACATCGCCGACGTTCTCCTCGCCGCGGCGCTCCTCTTCATGGTCGTCGCCGTGGGGCTGTCGCGCTACCGGATCAGGTGGCGCTGATGGAAGCGCTCGAGATCCTCATCACCACGGCGTTCTGGGTCGCGACCGTGCGCATCGCCTCGCCGCTCATCTTCGCCACGCTCGGCGAACTCGTCTGCGAGCGGGCTGGGCGTGCTCAACCTCGGCATCGAGGGGATCATGGTCGCGGGCGCGTTCGCGGGCTGGATCGCGGTCTGGGCCGGGATGCCGCTCTGGGGCGGCGTCGCGGTGGCCGCCGCGACCGGGATGGCGTTCGGCCTCCTCCACGGCGTCCTCACGGTGCCGCTCGGCCTCTCGCAACACGTCGTCGGCCTCGGCATCACGCTGCTGGCGACCGCGTCGTCCTACTACGCCTACCGCCTCATCCTGCCCGAGGTGACGTCGCCGCCGCGGATCGAGCCGTTCGAGCCGTTCCCGATTCCGGTGCTCTCCGACCTCCCGCTCGTCGGCCCCGCGCTCTTCACGCAGACGCCGCTCACCTACCTCGCGTTCGTCCTCGCGGCCCTCGTCGCGTTCGTGCTCTGGCGCACGCCGCTCGGCCTTGCCCTGCGCGCGGTCGGGGAGAACCCGGCCGCAGTCGAGGCGCAGGGTCTCTCGGTGACGGCGCTGCGCGTCGGGGCAGTCGTCGCAGGCTCCGGGCTGATGGGCATCGGCGGCGCGTTCCTCACCCTGTCGTCCTTCTCCTCGTTCTTCTTCGAGATGGTGAACGGGCGCGGCTGGGTGTGCATCGCGCTGGTGGTGGTCGGCGCATGGAAGCCGGGGCGGGCGGTGCTCGCCGCGGTCCTCTTCGCGGCGTTCGACGCCTTCCAGGTCCGCCTCCAGCAGACGCCGCTCGGCGCGGTGCTCCCGTACCAGCTCTTCCTCGCGATGCCCTACCTCCTCGCCATCCTCGCCCTCGTCGTCATGTCGCGGCGGACGAGCGTTCCGGCAGCCTTGATGCAGCCCTACCGCAAGGGCGAACGCTGAACGCGGCGGGCCGCAGCACGGTTCCGCCGATGCGGCGCCCGTCAGTGCGAGCGAAGGACCATCCCGCCGTCGTCCAGGGTCCGCTCGCCCTCGAACATGCCGAACACGCCGTTCACCAGCACATGCGCGATTCCCGTCGCGAACCGGCGCGGCTCGCTGACGTCGCAGTGGCTCTCGATCTGCGCGGCGTCGAACACCGTTACGTCGGCCCACGCGCCTTCGCGCAGGGTGCCGCGGTCGGTGATGCCGAGCCGCTCTGCCGGAAGGGATGAGATCCGCCGGATGCCCTCCTGCAGGCTGATCACGCCGACATTGCGCACATAGTGCTGGAGGAAGCGGGCGGCCCAGCCGTAGCCGCTCAGCGAACCGATGTGGTGCTTGAGGCAGCCTTCGGGCGACAGTGCCAGCGTGTCGGAGATGATCGCGCAGTCCGGCTGCGAGATGGCGAGGCGGATGTCGTCCTCCGAGAAGGACTGCGAGGTCCACATCAGGTGGGCCATGTGCTCGCCTTCCTCGATCAGCATGTCGAGCGCCGCGTCGTAGGGGTCGGCGACGCCGCGCTTGGCGCCGATCTCGTCGAACGTCATGCCGATGAACTCGGGGTTCTGGGTCGACTGCATCAGGACGATCTTGTCCCAGTGCCCGTCCTTGACGAGACGCCACATCGGCCGGCGGTTGCCCTTGATCTTCTCGCGCGTCGCCTTGTCCTTCAGCCGCGCCATCACGGCCTCCACGCCGCCCTCCTGCGCCCACTGCGGCAGGATCGCCTGCACGCGGGTGTGCGACCAGTCGTGCGGGATGACGTCGTAGGCGATGTCGACGCCGTTCTTCTTCGCCTCCTCGACGAGGCGGATGGAGTGCTCCATCGCATAGGGCGGCGCGCCGTATTTCGGCTGGATGTGCGAGATCTGGAGCCGTGCCTCGCCGGCGCGGGCGGTGGAGATCGCTTCGCCGAAGCCGATGTCGTAGAAGAGGTCGCGGTTGCGCACGTGGGTGGCGTAGAGGACGCCGCGGCGCCCCGCGATGGTGACGAGTTCGGCGAGCTGGTCCGGCGTCGCAAGGTTGCCGGGCCAGTATTCGAGGCCGGTGGAGAAGCCGTAGGCGCCGCCGTCGATGCTCTCTTCCAGAAGCACCTTCATCTCGTCGAGCTCGGCGTCGTCGGCAGGCCGCAGCGCATCGCCCAGCACCGCGCGATGGATGGTGCCGTGGCCGACGAAGGCCGCAACGTTCACCCCGAGCTTCATGCGCGACAGGTGGTCGAGATACTCGCCGAAGCTGCGCCAGTCGACGTCCACCATGCCGCCGGTAAAGCCCGGCGCCATGATCTCGACGTCCCGCGCCGAGCGCACCGGCGCGCACGAATAACCGCACTGGCCGATCACCTCGGTGGTGACGCCCTGGTGGACCTGGCTCTGCGCCCGGCCGTCGGCGGCGAGCGTGAAGTCCGAATGGGTGTGGAGGTCGATGAAGCCCGGCGACACCGCGAGCCCCTTGATCTCGACCCGCCGGGCGGCTTCAGCGCCAGACAAATCGCTGATGGCGGCGATGCGGCCGTTCTCGATCCCGACGTCGGCATGGATGGGGTCCGCGCCCGTGCCGTCATAGACGAGGCCGCCTGACAGGATGGTGTCCAGCATCGGCAATGGCTCCTTGGTCGAGGGCTCTAGCGCTGCGGGCCGTAGAGAAGGTTCGGCAGCCAGAGCGAAAGTGCAGGGGAGCATGTTTTTCCACGCGGTCGATCATGTACTGGGTGTGGAACTTGCCGGCCTCGTAGGCGGCCACTTCATCCATGCATCGCGCTGTGGATCGTTTTGGGCGCGGGCGCGTTTAACTGAGAGCGGAACCGGCGTCACGCCCGGAACGCGGATCCATCGACAAACGAGAGTGCGGCTGCTGAACGTCACGTTCATCGGCAGCGATCTGCCCGGGCGACAGCGTCGATCCCGGCAGAGGACGCATTGTATTGCGGGTGGATGCGACATCTCCGGCTGAAGGCGTGACGCCAAACAAGGACTGACGCCATGGAGGCCGACTCGCCCGCATTCCCGGAACGACAAGCTCGCACCGACCACGCCGCACCCGCGGCCGAAAACCGTCCGCCCGAGGGATCGGCACCGCTGCCCGATGCAGCCGTCGACCCTTCTTCCGCCGTGGCGGTTAGGCAATTGTCCAAGGCGCTGGCACGATACCGCGACCCCGACCACGTGCGGAGTGTTGCCGCGATCGTCATGTCCGCCGCGCCGTTTGCCGCGCTCTGGGCCGCGATGTGGCTGGCGCTGACGTTCGTCGGCTACTGGCTCGCCCTGTTGCTCGCGCTTCCGGCTGCGGGGTTCCTCGTCCGCCTCTTCCTCATCCAGCACGACTGCGGGCACGGCTCGATGTTCCGCGGCAGGGCAGCGAACGACTGGATCGGCAGGGTGCTCGGCGTCATCACGTTGACGCCCTACGACCACTGGCGCCGCACGCATGCGCTTCACCACGCCGGGTCGGGCCATCTCGACCGGCGCGGGATCGGCGATGTCGCCACCCTCACCGTGCGGGAATACCGCGCGCTCGGATGGCTGAGCCGGCTGCAGTACCGGATCTATCGCAGCGTGCCGGTCCTGTTCGGTTTGGGGCCGTTCTTCGTCTTCGTCCTGCATCACCGGCTGCCGATCGGCTTCATGCGCGCCGGCCGGATGCACTGGGCAAGCACCATGGGCACCAACGCTGCGATCGCGGCTGCGGTGGTCGGCCTCGCATGGGCCGTAGGCTTCGGCACGTTCCTGATGATCCACCTGCCGATCATCTTCCTGGGGGCAGGGGCCGGCGTCTGGCTGTTCTACATCCAGCATCAGTTCGAGACGACGCACTGGGACCGCGGGCAGGAATGGGAGCACCACGAAGCCGCCCTGCACGGGAGTTCCTACTACGACCTCCCCGCGCTGCTGCGGTGGTTCTCCGCCAACGTGGGCATCCACCACGTGCACCATCTGTCGAGCCGTATCCCGCACTACCGGCTCCCCGAGGTCCTGCGCGACCATCCGGAACTCCGCGGCATCAACCGCCTCACGCTGCGCCAGAGCCTCCGCTGCGTCCGCCTCTCCCTCTGGGACGAGGATGCCCGCCGCCTGGTCTCCTTCCGCAGCCGATAGCGCTCAGAGCGTCTGAAGCCGCTCCGCGAAGGCGGCGCCCGCCCAGTCCAGGAAGGCCCGCAGCCGCGGGGTCGGGTGATGCGTGCGGGCGTAGAGCGCCGAGACCGGTGTGGGCCGCGGCGCGAACGAACCCATCACCTCGACGAGCGTTCCGGCGCGGAGCGCTTTGGCGAAGCGATAGCGCGGCGCCTGATAGAGGCCGTACCCCAGGCCGACGAGATCGGCCGCGGTCTCGGCATCGTTGGTGCTCACCCGGTGTGGCAGCCGATGTTCGCAGAGTTCGCCGTCCACGGTGAATTCGAGCGGCATCGCGTCGCCGGTTCGCGACGAGATGAAGCCGATCATCCTGTGTCCGCTGAGATCGTCCACCGACTGCGGCGTGCCATGACGGATGAGATAGTCGGGACTCGCCACAGTTACTTCCTGCAGCGCGCCGAGACGCCGCAGCATCAGCGTATCGTCGACCGGGTCACCGACGCGGATGGCGCAGTCCACCCCTTCCCGCACGAGATCGACGATTCGCTCGCTCTGGCCGAACGCGACCTCGATCCGCGGATGCCGCTCCAGAAAGGCGGGGAGGGCGGGGATGAGGAAGGTGCGGGTCAGAAGGGTCGGCGCGTCGATCCGCAACAGCCCGTGCGGCTCGCCGTCCCTGAGCTCGGCCTGGGCATCCTCGATGTCGGCGAGGATCGTGACGCAGCGCCGGTAGAAGGCGAGGCCGTCAGCGGTCGCGGCGACGTGACGGGTGGTGCGATCGAGCAGGCGGGCACCGAGCCGCTTCTCCAGCCGCCCGATCGCGTCCGTCGCGGTGGAGCGGGAAATGCCGAGGTCGGCGGCCGCTTTTGTGAAGGCGCCGCGCTCCACCACGCGAACGAACAGGGTAAGGCTCATCAGGTGATCCATCGCCCATTGTTCGCCCCAGCCGGATAGTGTTGGCAAGTGTAAGGCGATTATCCCGCGCTCGCCGATTGCTATCTCCGTCATGCAACGGAGAGACAGCAATGACAGACGACCGGAATCGAAGCGCAATCGTGACGGGCGCTTCGGGGGGCATCGGCGCCGCCGTGGCGCATCGGCTCGCCGCCGACGGCCATGCCGTCACCGTCCATTATGGCCGCGGGCGCGAGGCGGCCGAGGCCATCGTCCGCGAGATCGAGATGGCCGGCGGGCGTGCGATCGCGACCGGGGCCGATCTCGCCGACCCCCCGGGCGCCGCCCGCCTTTTCGACGCAGCCGAGGCCGCCTTCGGTCCCGCCACGGTACTCGTCAACAATGCCGGCGTGATGCGCCTTTCGCCTATCGCCGAGGCGGATGACGATGCATTCGCGAGCCATGTCGATCTCAACCTTGGCGGCGTCTTCCGCGGGATGCGCGAAGCGGCACGGCGGCTTGCCGATGGCGGGCGGATCGTCAGCATCTCGTCCAGCGTGGTGGGGCTCTATCCGCCCGGCTACGGCCTCTATTCGGCGACGAAGGCGGCCGTCGAGGCGCTCACGCACATCCTCGCCAAGGAACTCGGCTCCCGCGGCATCACCGTCAACGCCATCGCGCCAGGCCCGGTCGGCACCGATCTGTTTCTCACGGGCAAGTCCGACGAACAGGTCGCGGCGATCGCGGGGATGAACCCGTTCGGCCGGCTTGGCGAGCCCGACGACATCGCACGCGTCGTGTCGTTCCTCGCCGGCCCAGACGGCGGCTGGGTCAACGGCCAGATCATCCGCGCCAACGGCGGCGTCGTCTGACGGCGGGGGCGCGGATCACCGAACCTCGCCGTCCAGCCAGTTCAAGTTCAGCAATCGCGGAGAAAACCCATGCCCTTCATCAACATCAAGATTCCCGAAGCGGCCCTGACCCGGGCGCAGAAGGAAGAGATCGTCCATCGCGCGACGGACATGCTCGTCGAATTCTTCACCGAAGCGGCGCGGCCCCACACGATGGTGCTCATCGAAGAGGTGAAGGACGGCGGCTACGCCCGGGCCGGCGAGGTCTTCACCATCCCCGAGGCCTATCGCGCCGCGGACTGAGCGCCGCGATTGGCGGCTGAAAACACGATTGCAGGTCACCGTTCGGGGACCTGCTCGGGCGCCAGCTGGAAGGTGGCTACCGCAGCGCCGGACCCCAGGGTCGCGCCGTAGGCGAGAATGTCCGCGCCGATCGCACGGCCTTCGATGGCGCCTGCGAGGAAGGCGAGGTGCGCGCCGGCGCCGTCGACGGAGACGCCGGCGTCGGGCTCGAGGCTTGCGAGCGCGCCGGTACGGCCGGCTTCCATCAGGCCGAGGACGCGGCGGTTGAAAGTGTCGCTTGCCGCCGTGTCGATGGCGTCGTGCGCCGCATCGGCCGGCGGCGCCGTGGGCGGAACGGAGAGCGCGCCGACGCCGATCACCGCGACCTGCTTGCCCGCGGCCCGTGCGGCGGCTGCGACCGCAGCCCCCAGCGGGGCGGCGTCGGCCATGGCGGGACGGCCGATCACCACCATCGGCGTGGATCCGGCGGCGAGCCATTTCGCGGCGAGGATGATGCCCATGTCCACCGCGTAGTGGCTGTCTTCCACCAGATGGGCGGCGGCGTGGCGGCCTGCCTCGCTGGCGGCGATGGCGCGGGCGAGATCCCGGTCGATGCGGATGTCGTAGGCGATGGGGCCGAAGACGTGGAAGGTGTCGTCGGTGCGCTCGCCCTTGAGGCGGGGCTGCGCCATCAGCGGCACGCCGCCCGCGGTCGTCCAGCCACTCACCATAAGCACGATGGCATCAGGGTTTGCGGCGGTGATCCGGCCGGCCGCGGCCCGGCTGGCGCGCGCCAGACCCGCCCACGGCTTGGCGTCAGGTTTCAGCCAGGGCAGGGGGCTCGCCGGCAGCAGCAGCGCTGCCGAGACGCCGCCGGCACCGCGCGCCTTTTGACGCGGCCGCGATCCCGCTGCGGAGAGGGCCGGCGCCGCATCGCCCCCGCCCGGCTGCGCGACTCTCGCGGCATTGCGGCGGTCGGCGATGAAGCCCGCGATCCCCCGCGGCAGGATGAGGATCAGTGCCACCGCCGCGATGCCGAGCGTCAGCTCGCCGCCGCCCCACACGCCGACGAGGATGCGCTGGACGATGACGAACAGCACGGCGCCGATGAGAGGCCCCTCAAGGGTGCCCATCCCGCCAGCCACCACGATGAACACCACGTAGGCCGACCAGCGGATGTGGAAGGCGTCGGGCGGGGTGATCGTCACCTGGTCGATGTAGTCGAGGCCGGCGGCCATGGCGGCCATCGGCGCGGAGATGACGAATACCATCGTCTTCACGCGGCGGATGTCGATGCCGATGGAGGACGCGGCCTCGTTGTCGTCGCGCACCGCGGTCAGCGCCAGCCCGTACCGGCTTTTCAGCAGCCACCAGACCACCCCGGTTGCCACCACCACAAGGATGAGCGCCGCATAGTAGCGCTGGGTGATCGTGGTGTCGGACGCGACGGTCATCCCGCCGCCGGCCCCGACAACGCGCCACTCGTTGAAGATGGATGCCACCGCCGCCGCGATCAGCCATGTCGCCACCGCGAAGTAGGCCCCCTCCAGCTTGAGGAGCGGCAACGCGTAGAGGAACAGGCAGAAGAGGATGATGACGCGGCGGATGTACGCCCCGCCAAAAACGTCCGCCGACGGCACATGCGCGATGACGATCTCGTAGATCACCCACAACGCGACGCCGACCGCGATGCCGATCCACGTGCTGCGCCGCGTATTGCGGTCCGACACCGGCGCCGCGAGCAGCCACGCGAACAACGCCGCGACAACGCCGCCCATCAGCATCCCGAACCACACCGAGGCGCCGAAATAGTAGCTGAGGATCGCCACCGTGAAGCCCGACAGCCCCACGTAAAGCTGCGTGCCGAACGAGAGGAGGCCGCAGAAGCCGGCAAGGAGGTTCCACGAGTGGCCGAGCACCGCGAAGATGAAAACCGTCATCAGAAGCACGGTGTAGTACTGGCCAGATTCGCCCAGCAGCAACGGCATCACCACGAGGAGCGCCAGCAGCGCCACCAGCAGCCACCGGCCGACGCGCGGTTCGAACAGGGTGTTGAGGGTGCGGCCGATCATCTGGAAAACAGCCCCTCGCGGAAGAAGGCGAGAACGCCGAGGACCAGCATGTAGCCGCCTACGAGCTGCGCCGACGGGCCGAATAGGTGCCCGCGAGCACCTGCGTGACTCCGAGCAGGATGCCTCCGATCAGGCTCCCCGGCAGCGAGTTGAGCCCGCCGATGATGACGACGCCGAACGCGATCAGGATGAACTGCGGCCCATCGAACGGCTGGAAGGTGCGCGTCATCCCGATCATGAACCCGGCAAGGCCCGAGATCGCCAGCGAGATGCCGAGCGCCACCGCGAAGATGTGATCGGTGCGGATGCCCATGAGGGCGGCATATTCGGGGTCGTCGGCGGCGGCGCGGATGGCGCGGCCGGTGAGCGTGCGCTTCAGGAAGAGAGTAAGGACGGCGAGCGTCGCGATGGCGACGATGAAAAAGATCAGCCGAAGTGTGGAGATCGAGAGATCCTGGCTGAGGCGGATCGCGGAGAAGGCGAGGCCGTTCTTGATGCTCATCGCGTCTGACGCGAAGATCGACAGGAGGAGGTGCGAGATGAAGATGCCGAGCCCGAAGGTGACGAGGATCGGCGCCATCAGCCCGAAGTTGGCCGACATGCCGCGCCGCTCCATCGCCTGAACCGACACGCGGTTGAGGAGGAAGCGCTGCAGGCCGTAGCCGATGCAGAACATCACCGGCACCACCACGATCAGCACCAGGAACGGCGGCACCGGCACCACCTGCAGGATCACCGCCGACAGATACGCGCCGACCACCAGGAACTCGCCGTGGGCAAGGTTGACGAGCCGCATCACGCCGAACGACAGCGCCAGCCCGAAGGCGAGCATCGCGTAGTAGCCGCCGATCATGGTGCCGGTGAGGAGCGCGTTGGCGATGTCGATCATCGTCCAGTACAGCGCTTCGTTGAAGGGGAGGGGCTCCATCAGTGACCCTTGCCCTTGGCGCCGAAGTAGGCGGCGACGATGTCCGCCTCCGCCAGCGACGCCGGCGATCCGTCCAGCACGACGCGGCCCTCCAGCATGACGAGAACGTGGTCGGCGACGCCAAGCGCGCGGCGCATGTCCTGCTCGATGACGACGCAGGTGACTCCGGCGGCGTTGATCTCCCGCACCTTGGCGTAGATGTCGTCGACGATGATGGGCGCGAGGCCGAGCGACAGCTCGTCGAACAGGACGAGCTGCGGCGAGGACATCAGCGCGCGGGCGATCGCCACCATCTGCTGCTCGCCGCCGGACATCTGGCTGACCAGCTGGTCGCGCCGCTCGCCGAGACGCGGAAAGAACTCGAACATTTCCGCCATCCGCTCGCGCGCAGCCTCGCGCACCCGCGGCAGGTGGGCGCCGACCATCAGGTTGTCCGCCACGGTCATCCGCGGGAACAGTTTGCGACCCTCCGGCACCATGGTGACGCCGGTCTCCACGATGCGCTCGGTGCGGAGCTTGTCGAGCCGGCGGCCCTGGAACTCGATCATGCCCTCGATGTGCGCGGTGCGGCCACGGTTCATCATGCCGACGATTGAGCGCAGGAGCGTCGACTTGCCGGCCCCGTTGGCGCCTACTGATCGCCAGCACCTCGCCCGAATTGACGCTGAAGGTCAGCTCGTGCAGCGCCTTCAGCTCGCCGTACCAGGCGCTGAGGCCCTCCACGGTGAGCATCGGGACGCGGCCTCCGCGTCCGGGCTTGGCAAAGAGGCTCCCCTTACGCACCGAGATACACCCGCCTCACCCTGGGGTCGGCGATCACCGCATCCGGCGCGCCCTCGGCGATGATCTCGCCACCTGCCAGCGCGATCAGGCGGTCGGTCGCCTTCAGCATCGTCTTCATGACGTGCTCGATCCAGACCACGGTGATGCCCGCCCCCTTGATGCGCCCGACAAGCGCGATGAAGTCGTCCACCTCGGCGTTCGTCAGCCCCGCCGCCACCTCGTCGATGAGGAGGAGGCTGGGACGGGTGGCGAGTGCGCGGGCAAGCTCGTGGCGCTTGCGGTCGAGGAGCCCCAGCCGGCCCGCGAGCAGGGGGGCGCGCGCGGTGAGGCCGGTGAACGTGAGCACCTGCGCCACCCATTCGTCGCACTCGGCCTCCTCGAGGTCGCCGCCGAAGAGGGCCGCGACGCGCAGGTTCTCGGCGACCGTCATGTGGGTGAACGGGCGCGGCACCTGGTAGGTGCGGGCGATGCCGGCGCGCGCTCGGGCGTGGTTGGGAAGCGCTGTGATGTCGAGCCCGTCGAACCGGATGCGGCCCTTGTCGAGGGGGACGTTGCCGGAGAGGAGGCCGAACAGCGTGGTCTTGCCCGCGCCGTTGGGGCCGATGATGCCAACCACCTCGCCCTCGTCGACGGTGAACGAGATGTTCGCGGCGATTTTCACGGCGCCGAACGCCTTGTGCAGCCCCTCCGCCGCCAGAAGCACCGCCATCAGGACGCGTTTCGCATGAGGCTGGCGACGCTCGGCATGGCGTTTCGCCGCCCCGGTGCAGCCCGGCGCGGCGTGTGGCCCATGAAGTCGAAGATCGCGCGGCAGAGCGTGCTCGCAGGGTCCGCAAGCTCGGTGATGGCGGTGAAATGGTTGCGGCCGAGTTGGGGCAGGAAGGTCGCCCGATTGCCGGCCTTGCGCCATGCAGCGAGGAACTCGTCCGACTGGCGCAGGAACTCTGATGGCTCGTCTGAGCCGTAGGTGAGGAGCATCGGTGGCCGGCCGCCGCGTACATGTGCGGCCGGGCTGTGGGCCGCGACGTCCCCGTCCGTCAGCCTGAGGTCGGGCTGGACGAAGGAGAGGAGTTTTATCGGCTCCAGATCGAACAGGCCGCTGATCGGGATGCCGCCGCGGATTAGCCCGCGGGGAAGGCCGTAGTCGCGCACCCAGTCGGTCAGAAGCATCTCGGCCGTCAGGTGGCCGCCGGCGGAGTGGCCGCAGACGTAGATCTCGTTCGCGTCGCCGCCGATCTCCTCGGCATGGCGGTAAGTCCACGCCACAAGCGCGCGCATCTGGCGGATGATCTCGCCGATGGTGGCGTTCGGCGCCAGCGTGTAGTTGGCGACGACGGTGGTGATGCCGGCCCGCTGCGGGCCTTCGGCGCAGAACGAGAAGTCGCCCGCCGCCAGCGACCGCCAGAAACCGCCGTGGATGAAGACCAGGATGGGCGCCCCGCGACGCTCAGCCGGGAAGATATCGGCGTATTCTTCCACCGTCGGCCCGTAGCGCACGCCGAGCCGGCAGCGCGTACGGGCGCGGAACTCGGCCGAACCTTCCACGAACTGGCGCGCATACGCCATGAAGTCGGGCACGGCGGCCTCGACATCGTAGGCGGCGTCCAGATCACGCTGCGTTTGGAAGGTGCGGTAGAGCGGGGTCATGGCCTGCGGCGTTCGGAGGGGGAGACGGGGCGAACCCCGTCTCCGGGAGGCTTACTGCTGGTAGAGCTTCATCTCGCCGGTGATCGCAACGTCCGGGTAGACTTCGTTGAAGACGTTCTGCTTGACGAGGTTGCCCTCGGCATCCTTCTGCCACTGCGCTCCGCCCAGCGGCGACACACCGAAGTTCTGGTCGTTGAACTTGATATTGCCGACCACCGTGTCGAGGTCGGTCTCGTGGATCGCCTTGAGGAGTGCGTCGCGGTCGGTGGTGCCGGCGCGCTCGAGCGCATCGAACAGCACGTCCCACGAGGCATCGGACCAGGCGAGCGGCGGCGAGTACATCTTGCCGGGGTTCTGGCTCTCGTAGGCTTCCACGAGCTCTGCCCCGTCATAGTCGCCATACTTCGACTTGCCGGGGAAGGCGGGCGACCAGAAGTTCACCGAGAGGATGTCGATGCCGAAATCGCCCAGCGCACGCATCGGCTCCGGGTAACCCGTGCCCTTGTCGATGATGTACATCTTCGGCTTGAAGCCGGCCTGCGCGGCCTGCTGCAGGTAGTTCTGCAGATCGGGCGGGGCGAGAACGCCGGTCACCACCTCAACGCGGCTCCGCTTGAACTGGTTGATGATCGCCGAGAAGTCCGGCAGGCCCTGCTCGAAGCGGCCGGGGTCGACCGGATCCCAGCCCTCGCCCTTGTAGGCGGGGTCGAACAGGGAGGCGAACACCACGCCGTCCGGGTCGTTGGGGTAGAGGTAGCCGATGCGGCCGTTGAAGCCGCCCGGCAGCGCCTTGATCATGCCGATGTGGTTCTTCGCCAGGTCCGGCACCGCGAAGAAGAAGTGGTGGGTGTAGGTGTACTCTTTCGGCTTGCCGTCGGGGCCGTAGAGCCATGCCTCGATGGGCGTGTCGGAGGTGATGCAGGGCACCTCGTAGCGCTCGCAGAGGTCGGACGGCGGGTTGGTGGTGTCGGGCGTGCCCTGCGCCATCACGACGTCGACCTTGTCGTCGAGGATCGCGCGCTGGGCGGCTTCGCCGGCGCCTGCGGCTGTCCCCTTGGAATCGTAGATCGTGTATTCGATCTTGCACATCTGGTCGCCGACCTTCAGGCCGCCGGCTTCGTTGATCGGGTCGACCTTGTTCTCGTCGAGCCAGGGGGTCTCGCGGCCCATGTCGAGCAGAGGCCCCGTCAGCGGGACGACGCGGCCCACCTTGATGACGCATCCGTCCTGCGCTGCCGCAGGCCCCGCGAATGCGGCCAGCATTGCGGCCGCAGCCGCCACTCCCGTTACCGTCAATCTCATCTGTACCGTCTCCCTGTTGTGGGGCGTGGCGTCCCGGATTTGAGGCTTAGGGGCGAAACTCCACCACCGCGGCGCCGGACCCGTAGGTCGCGCCATAGGCATGGATGCGTCCGCCGTTGATGCGGCCGCCAAGGGCGCCGAGGATCCAGGCGAAGTGCTTGAACCCCATGTCGGCCTTGGCGTTCTTGGCGTAGTCCTTGGAGAACTCGACGAGTTCGTTGCCGCCGCCGCGCTCCAGCCGCGCCAGCATCTTGCGGTTCCACTCGTCGTCGTTGGCGGTGGCGATGCCGTCGGTCGCGATGTCGATCTCGTGGCGGAAGATCGAGCCCGACAGACCGCCGACACCCACCACCGCCACCCGGCGGCCCATCCTGTCCGCGGCCTTCGCGGCCATTTCGCCGAGGCGCATGGTATCCTCGAACGAGTGGTAGAGGTTGTTGGCGCCGATGGTGAGCGGGATGCGGCTGCCTGGGTTCAGGAACCCGTTGGCGACGATGGTGCCGGTATCGATCGGGAACTTGTCGTAATCAACGCCCTTGGACGTGATGCCGATGCCTTTCGAGCCCTCGACGCACGCCGCAGCGAGTTCAACGTCGCAGGTCAGCTCGTACGGAAGGTCGCCATATTCGTACCAGTTCTCGTCCACGTGCACGTCGTTGAACGAGCGGCGGAGCTGCCACAGCTCGTCCAGCACCGCCATCCACTGGGTGGAGTAGACGAGGATCGTGTCCGGCCGGGAGGCGGCGAGGTTCCGCCCTGCCGCCCGGTAGGCCTGGGCGATGATGCTCCAGGGCGGGTTCTCCGGCTTGAGGTACGGCAGCGGGGAACCCGGAACGAGGAAGGCGGAAACGACGCTCACGATGGCTCCTAAAGCGCTCGCGCCCCGACGGCGGGACCATCGCCGCGGAAGAACGCGTCAGAGGAGGCGGGCGACGAGGCGGCCCATGCCGGCGCGGGTGCCGCGCTGCGGCTGGCAGGCGCGGCGCTGCGCCACTGGCTCGCGGGCGTCGCGAGGCCGTGCTTGGTGAGATCCCACTTGAAGATGGCGTTGCCGGTGCCGATAACGTTGCCGAACGCCAGAAGCTCGCCGGGAAGCTCGGGGTAGCCCATGGCCGAGCACATCCAGGTGAACGACCCCGCCTTGAACTCGGCGAACGCAATGTCGACGAATTCGGGCAGCAGGCGGTGGACTTCGCTCATCTGGCCGGTGCGCATCAGGTGGATGAGCTTCATGTCCCACTGGTACATTTCCATCGAGTACGGATGCTCGCAGCTCATGTCCTCGGGCGTTGCGGGCTCTTCCTGGAAATGGCGGTGGCTCATGGTTGCCGAGCACAGGACGATGGCGCGGCGGCCGGAATCCTCGATGGCGCGGCGGGTTGCCTTGCCCAAGAGGTCCATCTCGGCAAAGCCCTCCTCGGTGGTGAGGTAGTAGGGCGAGTTGTTGGCGGACAGGCCCACCACCGGCAGGTCCCATTGCGGGCGCGCAAGGTGGAGCGAGGTGATGGTGCCGTAGTCCACCCGGAATTTCGGGTTCGTCATCATCTTGGAGACGAGGCCCTCTTCGCGGGCATACTTGCAGGCAAGCTCGGCAAGTTCGGTGTCGACCTTGAGGTCGTAGGTGTAACGGAAGAGGTTGGGGAAGATCGGGTCGACCGACTTGCCGGTGAGGTGCGGGACGCCGAGGAAATGGTGGCCGAGCTGGGTGTTCCAGTGCGGCGAGTGGACGAGGAGCACGTCGGGCTTCAACTCGTCGATCGCCTCGCGGACCTTTTCGTAGCCCCAGCGCAGCTGCTCCCAGCCGCCTTGCGACCGCGGCTCGTTCTGCGGCGGGTTCTCGCCGTAGACAAGGTGGGGCGGGTGCGGTGCGATGAAGCCGGCGACGATTTCACCCTTGGGCATGGTGCTCTCCTATTCGGCGCTGGTGGGCGACTGGGCGATGTAGGCCGTGGCCCGGATTTCGATCAGTAGCTGGGGATGCGGGAGCTGGTGCACGGCGACGGTCGTGCGCGCCGGCCCGCTCTCGGAGAAATACTGGCCGTAGACTTCGTTGTAGCCGCCGAAGTCGTTCATGTTGACGAGGAAGGTCGACACCTCGACGAGGTTCTCGAGGTCGCCGCCCGCTTCCTGCAGGATGGCGCGCACGTTCTCGATGCACGCGGCCGTCTGCTCGCGGATATCGAGCGTGGTGGTGCCCATGGCGTCGACGCTGGCGCCGGCGATGGTATTGTCCGCCCGGCGCGAGCTGGTGCCCGACACGAACACGAGAGGGCCCGCCCGGCGGAAGTGCGGGTAGGCGCCACGCGGCTTGGCGAGGTGCTTCACCACGCGTCCGTCGGCGTCCCGCGTCTCGGGTGCGGCGATGTCGGTCATTCGTTCAGGCTCCGGAGGGGGCGCTGCGCAGCGCCAGCATGAAATCGGCCTCGACCGCGGCGCCGATCGGCAGAGCGCTGACGCCAACCGATGTGCGCGCGGGCAGCGCCGCGTCGTCGTCGAAGAACTCGTCCCAGATCGTGTTGATGGCGCCGAACGCCGCAAAATCGGTGACGAATACGTTGGCGGCGAAAACGTCGCGCTTCGCAAAGCCGTTGGCTGCGAGAAATGCGCCGAAATTTGCAAGGATCTGACTGAACTCGGCCGCGGCGCCACCTTCTGCAAGCGCGCCGGATTCCGGGTCGAGACCGACCATGCCTGCTGTCCGAACCATGCCGGCCGCTTCGACCGCCGGAGAGTAGCGGAACTTTGGTGCAGGAAGCCCGGTCAGATCGAGTGCCACGGAAGGTCCTCAGTGCGGTCGACTTCGAGACTGTAACTCAAAGAGCGAGACTGTAAACCGAATATTGAGATGGACGCCTCGAGGTCGCGTGCATACTGTGTCGCAACGGATGGCCACTCTCCCGAGCCCCGGCCATCACTCGCGAATGCGGAGCCGGTCCATGGATGTTCTCCCCGCCGTGATCCTGACGATCGTCATCGTCGTGGTTCTCATCGTCATCTTGTGGGTGTTGTTCTGGTGGCTCTATCGCCGCGCCACCAAGGAAGTCGCGTTCGTCCGCACCGGCCTCGGCGGGCAGAAGGTGGTTCAGAACGGCGGCGCCTTCGTCATTCCCGTGCTCCACGACCTCACCCCGGTTTCGATGTCCACCAACCGGCTGGAGATCACGCGCGAGGACGAGACCTCCATCATCACCCGTGACCGGATGCGGATCGACGTCACGGCCATGTTCTACGTCCGTGTCGCCAGCAGTCCCGAGGCGATCGCGCTCGCCGCGCAGGCGCTCGGCTCCAAGACCGGCCGGCCCGAAGCGATGCGGGACCTGCTGGAAGGCCGCTTCGTCGATGCACTGCGCAGCGTCGCCGCCGAGATGACGATGGAGGAACTGCACGAGCAGCGGGGCGACTTCATCCGCCGCGTTAAGGCGCACGTCGCCGCCGAAGTGCAGCAGACCGGCCTGGAGCTGGAATCCGCCTCGCTCACCCAGCTCGACCAGACCAGCCGCGAATTCTTCGATCCCAACAATGCATTCGACGCCGAGGGCTTGACGCGCCTGACGGCTGACATCAAGTCCCGCCGGCTGAAGCGCAACGCCATCGAGCAGGACAGCCGCGTCAACATCCAGACCAAGAACCTGGAGTCGAGACACGCCGGCTGGAGCTGGACAAGCAGGAAGAATACGCCCGCCTCGCCCAGCAGGAGGAGATCGCCGTGCGCCGCGCCGAGCAGGGCGCCACCATCTCGTCCGAGGAAGCCTCCCGTCGGCGCTTTGCCGAAGAGGCCCGCGTCGCCGCCCAGCTCTCCATCGACCTTGCCACCGCCAGAGCCGACCAGCAGCGCGAGGTGGAGCGCCTCGCCGTGCAGAAGGCGGTGGAGCGGGAGAATGCGCAGACCCGCCAGGCGATCGAGGACGCGCGGATCGAGTCCGAGCAGATCGTCGAGCTCCGCCGCATCGAGCGCGAGAAGCAGACGGCGATGCATCTGGCTGCCAAGGACTCGGAGGTCGCGCGGGCCACCGCCGAGCGCACCCGCGAGTCCGAAGAGGCGCGCGTTGCCGCAGAGCTGGAGGTGCGGATCGCGAGCCTGAAGGCCGACGAGCAGCGCGAGGTGATCCGCCTCGCCACCGAGCTTGTGGTGGCGCAGGAGAAGATGCGCATCCGCCGCGAGGTGGAGAACGTCACCATCGAGACCGACGCTGCCGTCCGCGTCCAGCGCGCCGCCAGCAACAAGGACGTTGCGGTCGAGGAAGCCGCCCGCAAGGCCGAGGTCGCCAAGGCGGAGGCGGAAAACCGCCGCGAGGCCGAGGAGGCCCGCGCCGCCGCCGACGCGCAGATCCGCGTCGCCAACGTCAAGGCGGACGAGGAGGACGAGATGGCCCGCCTCGGCGCGGAGGCCGCCATCGCCGCTCAGCGCGAGAAGAACCGCGAGGCCGTGGACGGCGTCACCACCGGCGTCGACAAGGCGATCCGCCTTGCCCGCATCGCCAAGGAGCACGCCATCGCCATGGAGGAGGCGGCAAGGCTTTCGGAGGTGTCGCAGGAGCAGGCCCGCCGCCAGCGCGAGGCCGACGAGGTGACGCTCGCCACCGGCAACGAGCTGGAGCGCCTCCGCGTCGAGCTCGCCCGCCTGCTGGACGTCGACCGCGAGGAGGCCGACCGCCTCGTCGCCATCGCCCGCACCGGCCGCAAGGAGGCCGTTTCCCGCGCCGACATGGAATCGCGCCTTGCCATCGACACGCTGGCCATCGAGCAGCAGCGCCAGCTGATCGAGAGCGAGCACCTCAAGGACGTCGCGCTGTCGGAAAGCGCCAAGGCGCAGATCGAGGCGCTGGCGGACGTGGAGCGCGCCCGCCGCTCGCTGGTGGAGGCCGAGGAGGCGCTGGCCCTGCTGCGTGCCCGCGAGCGCGAGGAGCGCGAGAAGGTCATCGCCCTCATCAAGGCCAACAGCGCCGCCGAGAGCGACGTTGCGGCGCTTCTTGTTGCCGCCGAAGCCCGCGTGCGCGAGGCCACCGACATGGCAAAGGCCAACGAGGTGGAGACCCGCTCCAAGGCCGCGCGCATCACCGCCATGGCCGAGGCCGAGGCGATCGCCGACAAGGCCCGGATCGACACCGACGCCCACCAGCGCGAGGTGGACGCCGAGGCCGTCCGCGCCCTCACCGAAGCGGAAAACACCATGTCCGACGAGCTGATGGCGCTGAAGGTGCGCCTTTCGGTCATCGACCACCTCAAGGACATCATCCGCGAGAGCGCACGGCCGATGGAGAACATCGACGATATCCGCATCGTCGAGGTCAACGGGCTCGTCGGCGGCCAGCTTGCGCTGTCGGGCGGCGGCATGATCGGCGCCGACGGCACCCCCACCGGCCCGCAGAATCTGCCCGACCAGGTGGTCAACAGCGCGCTGCGCTACCGCACGCAGGCCCCCGTGGTGGACTCGCTGCTGAAGGAGATCGGCCTCGGCAAGGCGGACGCCAGCGGCGTCTCCGCGTTCCTGCGGCAGGGCCTCACGGGCGAGGGCGACGAACCGGCCCCGTCACCCGCCGCGCCCGAAAAGCCCTGAGCCGACGCCGCAGCGATGGCGACGCCCAAGAACAACTCGGTCATCAAGGCCTTCGACATTCTCAAGCTGTTCCTGTCGGAGACGCGCCCACTGTCGCCGCAGGAGGTGGCCGAGGCGACCGGGCAGACCCTGTCCACCACGCACCGCTTCCTCCTAACGCTGGAGGAGGTCGGCGCACTCGATCGCACTCCCGGCCCGCGCTACCACGTTGGCATGCTGATCTCGGAGCTAGGCCAGCAGGCGATGCGCACCGATATTGTCGCCGAGCGCGCCCGCAGCACGGTCGACCACCTCTCGCAGACCTTCCGCGAGACCGTCTGCCTCTCCCTCTTCCACGGGCCGGAGCCACGCCCGCTGGTGTGGCAGGAGGCAAGCCGCCCCCTCGCGTTCCGCATCCGCAGCGACCTCGACCGCCCGCTCCACGCCTCGGCCACCGGCAAGTTGCTGCTCGCGTGCCTGTCCCCGCTCGCCCGCGAGGAGGCGCTGGAGAAGATCGCGCTGCCCGCCCTCACCCCCGAAACCCGGACCGACATGCGCGAGGTGCGTCGCGAGGCTCAGCGCATCGCGCTCGCCGGCCTGGCGGAAGACTGCGGCGAGATGGAAACCGGTCTCGACTGCCTCGCCGCCCCCGTCACCGGCGCCAACCTTGCCCCGCTCGGCGCCCTGGTGGTAAGCGCCCCGTCCGCGCGGCTGCGCAATGGCGACCGGGACGACATCATCGCCCGCCTCAAGTCCGCAGCGCAGGCGCTGTCGAGCCAGCTCGTGATCGAGAACAAGACGCTGGCGCACAAGGCGCGGCCGCGCGGCAGCTTCCCCCACGTCAAGCGGGTCGGCAACCTCGCCTTCGTGTCCGGCACCAGCTCGCGGCGGCGGGACGACACCTTTGTGGGCGCCAGCGTCACCGAGGGCGGACGGCTGGTGATCGACACGGCTGCGCAGGCCGCCGCGACGCTCGGCAACATCGCCGACATCCTCGTCTCGGTTGGCGCCGGCCTCTCCAGCATCGTCCAGCTCGACGTCTACCTCACCCAGCCCGAGAAGGCCGACGCCGTCCACGCCGCGCTGGCGCGCCACGGCCTGCCGGTGCCGCCCGTCGTCACCGTCACCGCCGTGAAGGCGCTGCCCCACCCCCACCAGGCGGTGATGATGAAGGCG
The DNA here is from genome assembly GCA_963704595.1 of uncultured Alphaproteobacteria bacterium. GTDB lineage: Bacteria > Pseudomonadota > Alphaproteobacteria > Rhizobiales > Amorphaceae > Acuticoccus. The sequence continues at coordinate 4,569,784 of OY969922.1, read as the reverse complement.
ACCGCAATGGTCTCCCCGCGCTGAGGGCGCGCTCGATCAGCCGGACCCCGGCTCCTACGCGGTGCCGAGAAGGGTCTCCACCCGCGGGTGCGCGTCAGCGATGCCGGCTCGCTCGAGCGGGAGAAGCGAGAGGGCTGTCTCTGAGCCGCGCCGGCGTCAGGCCGGCTTTTGCCTTCTCCGTGCGAACCTCATGGCAATCACCGTCGCCAGCGCGTGGAACGCCGTAGCCGCGCCGACGATGGCGACGAGCGGAAGGACCAGCCCGCCGGCCGGTGTGAGGGCGGCGATGTGGCTGAGTACCGCGTCCCGCCACAGCATGATTGCGACCGCAGAGAGGACGCCGGCCCCGATCAGGATCGCGCTCGGCACGGCGCCCGGCCCGCCGAGAAATCCGCGCGAGCGCGCGGTGAGGTAGAGGAGCAGCGCGTAGAGGGTGATGCCGGCGGAGGTTGCCAGCGCGAGGCCGACCGCCCCCAGCGCCGGCGCGAGGGCGACCTTGAGCGCGATGTTGACGGCGGTTGCGGCGACGAGGAGCCGGAGCGGGGTGCGGGTATCGCCCCGCCCGCTGAACCCCGCGACGAGGGAGCGCACCGCAAGCGCCGGCACGAGGCCGGCCGCATAGGCCACGAGGATCGCGGCGGACGCCTTCGCAGCCGCCATATCGAACGCACCGCGGACGAAGAGGACCTCCATCGCCCAGTCGCCGAGGGTCGCCATCATGACGGCCATCGGCACGCCGGCGACGAGGCAGATCAGAAGCGCCCGGTCGAGGACGGTGCGCATGCCGGCCGCATCGCCGAGCCCCGCCCGGCGGCCGATGTCGGGGAGGACCACGGTCCCGAGGGCGACGCCGATGAGGCCGATCGGGAGCTGGTAGAGGCGGTCGGAGTAGTAGAGGTGCGAGAGCGAGCCTTCGGGCAGAAAGGTCGCGATGATGGTGTCGGCGAAGATCGCGACCTGCAGTGCCCCGGAGGTGAGGACCGCCGGACCGAGGCGGCGCAGGAAGAGCCGCGTGTCGGGCGAGAGGCCGAGACGGGGGCGCGGAATGGCAATGCCCGCGCGCCAGACCGCCGCGGCGAGCAGCGCCACCTGCGCGATGCCGGACGCCATCACCCCCCAGGCCGCAGCGTGCGCAGCGCTCGGGAAATGCTGCGCGAGGAGCAGCGCGCCGATCATGAAGAGGTTGAGGAGGATGGGTGCCGCCGCTGGCGCCGCGAACCGGTCCCGCCCGTTGAGGAGCGCGGACAGGAGCGCGACCAGCGACATGCAGAAGAGGTAGGGAAAGGTGATCCGCGTCAGCGTCACGACGAGAGGGAAGGTGTCGTCCATCGGCGACAGGCCCGGCGCGATGGCGGCGAGGAGCCATCCCGTCGCGCCCAGCGCCAGGGCGAGGAGCGCGATGTTGGCGAGCGAAAGCCAGCCGATCACTTCGGAGCTGAGCCCCGCGCTGTCGCGCCCCGCCGCATCCGCCGCCGCCCATGTCGGCAGGAAGGCGGCGTTGAAGGCACCCTCGGCGAGGATGGCGCGGAAGTGGTTGGGGAGGCGGAAGGCCAGCATGAACGCATCGGCGACCGGACCGGCGCCGAGCGTCGCGGCGAGCACGATATCGCGCAGGAAGCCGAGCAGCCGGCTCCCCAGCGTGAGGCTGGAGACGGTGCCGAGCTTGCGCAGCATGTGGCGCGCTTGTCCTTCGGGCAGGGGTGGCCTCACGGGGTTCCTTGCTAAGGCCGTTCGGGCGACGCGCGCGGGCGCGTGACGCCGCCGCCGTAATTGGCGCCGGGTCTCACCATCGGCAAGCGCTATTCGCGTGACCCGGAAGGGTGCGTCATTGAATTTGACCTCTGCCGGGAATGCGACCGCACGATTGTTTCGCGCAGGGCAAACTTCCGGGCGGCTGACGGTGGATTCGCGGACTCAACCTGATACGCTGCATTATATTTTGGAACTAAGGTCTGGAGCCCGGTTTTGTTCGGCATATCGCTCTCGCGCAGGCGCTTTGTTCTGGCGGCCGCCCTGCTTCTGGTGTTCCCGGCGGGTTCGCTCGCGCAGACCGGTGACGTGCCGTGGAGCGATGGCGCGACCGCGGCCGACATCCAGGCCACCATCGACCGGACGCTGACGGAAAAGCGCATTCCGGGCGCGGCCGTCTCGATCCGCCAGGGCGACGTGCGCTGGACGTCGAATTCGGGGCTCGCGAACGTCGCGACAGGCACGCCGCCGACGCCGGAGACCTATTTCGGCTACCGCAGCGTGACCAAGTCCTTCGTCACCACCGTCGTCATGCAACTGGCGGAGGAGGGGCTGGTCGGGCTCGACGATCCGGTGAGCAAATACGTGAGCGGCGTACCGCGCGGCGACGAGATGACGGTCCGCCAGCTCGCCGAGATGCGTTCGGGCCTCTTCAACTACACCGCCTCGCCCGAGTTCGGGGAGGAGCTGCTGGCGGACCCCGGCCGGGCCTGGACCGGCAAGGAGCTGCTCGGCTTCGCCTTCGACAAACCGGTGCAGTTCGATCCCGGCACCTCCTACCAGTATTCCAACAGCAACACCGTGCTCCTCGGCGAGGTGATCCGGGTCGCCACGGGCAACGACTGGTCGGTCGAGGTGAGGCGGCGGATCTCCGACCGGCTCGGTCTCGAATTGGTGGTCGATCAGGGTGCGGGCGACATGCCGACGCCGAACGCGGTCGGCTATGTCGATTTCGGCGACGGCGACGGGCCGGAATCGCTTGCCGACTTCAACGCCTCCGGCGCCGGCGCATCGGGTGCGCTGGTCGGCGTCCTCTCGGACCTCGAGCGCTGGGGCAAGGCGGTCGGGACCGGCGAGCTCCTCGACCGGCGCGACTTCGTGGAGCGGCTGAAGTCGTTCGGCTCCACCGCGCCCGATCCGAGAAGCCCGGAATATGACAGCTACGGCTTCGGCATGGGCGAGATCTCCGGCTACATCGGCCACACCGGCAACGGCCTCGGCTTCGAGGCCCTCGTCATGTACGACCGGGCGAACGACCGCACGATCACCATTCTCCTCAACGCCAGCAATCCCGGTGACGGCGACGCGCCGGCCGACCTCTTCCAGGAGCTTCTCGGCGTTCTCGGCTGGACCGAGCCGGACGACCAGTTCCAGGTGGCTGCCGATGGACGGCGCGAGACCATCGGCTCCGGCACGGCCTGGACCGGCCTCGTCAGCGGACCGTTCCTGACGCGCGCCGCCGTCTATGCCGACAACGGCGGCACCGCGGTCGCGGACGGCCGGGTGACGCTGGCGCCGATGCAGGAGTTCGTGCCTGCGATCTATGTCGGCGATGGCGCGGTGCGGCTCGGTCGCGGCGGCGACATCACCGCCTCGGCCGGCGGCGACGGCGCCTTCCTCGGCACGGAAACGGGACTCGCCTCGCTTGCTCTCAGGGACGTGAGCATCCTTCTCTCCGGCGACGAGATCAGCGGCATCGGCGTCGATGCGCGGGACAATGCCTCAGCCTCGCTCACCCGCGTCGACATCACGGGCACGGCACTCGCCGGCCTCCACGCCGGCGGCGACGCTCCGGCGACGATCCGGGGCGACCGCGTCGACATTGACCTTTCCAGCGGCGACGGCGTGTGGGTGGAGGCGAACGGAACCGTCGCGCTGGCGGACAGCCGCGTCGCGCTCAGCGGGCAGGGCATGGGCCTCCACGTCTCTGGCGTCGACGGCGCGGCGCGGCTCGAGGGGGCGAACCTCTCGGTCGAGACGCTGGCGGCGGGGAGCTTCGGCGTCCTCGCCTATGGCGCAGGGGCGGATGTCGGCCTCACCGGCGGGTCGGTGGTCACACGTGGCGCGGGCGCTCATGCGATCGGGCTCGGCGACGGTGCGCGGGTCGCCCTCGACGGGGTGACCGTCTCTGCGTCCGGCGCGGCAGCCTCGGCGGTCGCGGCATTCTCGCTGGATGGCTCGGCCGGCAGCCGCGCCACGCTGGCGCTGACGGACAGCACACTCGTTGCGGCGAGCGGGACGGCGGTGACGGCCGAGGGCGGCGAACTACTGGTCAAGGCGTCCGGGTCGGAGCTCCTCGGCGCGGTGACGCGGTCCGCCGATGCGCGCGTCGATCTGCGCCTCGGCAACGGCAGCTCGTGGATGCTGCCGGCCGCCGGAACGGGGGCGCCATCGCGGGTGGACGATCTCGTCAGCACGAACAGTACTGTCGCGTTCGCGAGCCCGGTAGGTGTGGGCTTCCAGAGCCTGACCGCCCGCAACTATGCCGGTACCAACGCCGCGATGGTGATGAACGCGGCGCTGCGGGGACGGAACTCGGCAGACAGCCTCGTCATCGACGGCGGGCTGGCGCGGGGGCGGACCCGTGTCATCGTCGCGCCGGTCGGTGGGGGCGGGCTCACCACGGGCGACGGCGTCCGGCTGGTCGAGACGGTGAACGGGGGGCGGACGGCACCGCACGGGTTCAGCCTCGGCAACCGCGTCGCGAGCGGTGCGCTCGAGTACGGGCTCTATCGCGGCGGCACGGCGGGGGCCGACGACTGGTTCCTGCGCTCGACGCACGACGGGCAGACCGGCCCCGATGCCTTGCCGGATCTGCGGCCCGAAGTCGCCCTCTACACCGCGCTGCCGGCCATCGCGGCGCAGTATGGCCTCGCCATTCTCGGCACGCGCGACGAGCGTGTCGCCGGCCGCGCGCCTGACGGCAGCGCCGCCTGGGCCCGAGCGTTCGGCGAGACCGGCAGCGAAGGTTCCGGCGGCGGCACCGCTTCGGCACGGCTGAACCGCTTCCTGCGCGACGGGCCGAGCTACGACATCGACCTCGCCGGCTTTCAGGCGGGGTACGACCATCGCCTGTCGCAACCCGGCGACACTGTGCAGAACCTCCTCGGCTTCTATGTCGGCGCCGGGCAGGCACGCGGCAGCGTCGACGCCGTCTACGGCGGTGATGCGGGCAAGGTGTCGATGGATGCCTACACCTTCGGCGCCTACTGGAACCACGAGCGGTCCGAAGGGCTCCGTCTCGACGCGGTGCTGCAGGGCACGTTGTACCAGGACGCGAGCGCACGATCGGCGCCAGGCGAAACGCTGGACACCGACGGCTACGGCCTCATCGGTTCGCTGGAAGCCGGCTACCGCTTCGACCTCGGAGAAGGCTGGGCGGTCGAGCCGCAGGCACAACTCGTCTACCAGGCGCTGTCCTTCGAGGACGGTGCCGACAGCTACGGCCTCGTCGATTACGGCGGGTCGGGCGAGGTCTTCGGCCGGATCGGCGGGAAGCTGAGCAGGAGCTGGTCGCTGGAGGGCGGTCAGGCGCTGACCGGCTGGGCGCGGGCGAACCTCTGGCACGGCTTCGATGACGGCCCGGAGGTGAATTTCGCGGCGCTGGGCGGCGGCAACGCGATGACGTTCGATGCCGGCCTCCAGGGCACGCGCGCCCAATTCGGCCTCGGCGCGTCGATGGCGGTCTCGGACCGGGTCAGCCTGTTCGCGTCCGGAGACTATGACGTCAGGATCGGGGAGGACGGCCACGCGCTCGGCGGGCGGATCGGCGCAACCGTGCGCTGGTGAGCGCGCCGTCCCGCCTGCGCGGGCCCGTCCGCGGCCGATGAACGGCGCCATTCCAGCGCGTGCCATCGCCTCTCCGAGAGGATTGGCCGCTTTGCCCGCTGGAAACGCACGAGCCTTCTAGGCGAACGTTCCCGCTTCGGGCTAACCTTCGGCAACCAAACGTAGCAGGCGGTTGCATGAAGATCCTTTTCGTCGACGACCACGAGCTCGTTCGCGACACCATCTGTGCCTTTCTGGAGCGCGAGCCGGGGCTCCACGTCACCGCCGCGTCGAACTTCACGGAAGCCGCGAAGATCATCACGCGCGACGGCCCGTTCGACCTCGTCGTCCTCGACTACGACATGCCGGGCATGAACGGCCTCGACAGCTTCCGGGAGGCCAGGGAGCTCAACTTCAACAACCCGGTGGCGATCATCTCGGGGTCGATCCCGCGCGCGGTCGCGGAGGAGGCCCTCGCGATCGGTGCCGCCGGCTTCCTGCCGAAGAACATGCCGGCAAAGTCCCTCGTCAACGCCGTGCGCTTCATGGCGAGCGGCGAACAGTACGCCCCCGTGCGGTACATGACCGAGAAGGAGGAGGCTCCGCCCCACCCGCTTGCGGCGAAGCTGAGCAGCCGTGAACTCCAGGTCCTCGCGGGGCTGTCGAAGGGGCAGTCCAACAAGGAGATTGCGCGCGGCCTCGAGGTCCAGGAGGTCACCGTGAAGCTCCACGTCAAGACGCTGTGCCGCAAGCTCGACGCACGCAACCGCACCCAGGCCGCGATGATCGCCAAGGACGCCGGCCTCTTCTGAGCTGGATCGCTGCGGACAGGACCGCGGCTCCTATCCTTTTGGAGAGGCGAGATCACCTGACGCGCAGCCTCGGGGTGCCTCAGCCGGGTTAAGATCGACGCAGCAAGGACGGGAGAAGCTCCAATGAACGCACTCTTGCGCGTCGTCACCGCATTCGCCTTCGTCGCCGCCATCGCAACCGGGACACAGGCGCTGGCCGATACGCTGCCGACGCCCGAAGGCGAGCCGCTGCTGACGGTGTCGGGCGCGATCGAGCACACCAACGTCGGCGACACCGCGGTGTTCGACCGGGAGATGCTCGAGGCGCTGCCCGAGACCGTCGTCACCACGAAGACGATATGGACCGAGGGAGAGCAGACCCTGCGCGGCGTGTCGCTCAAGGCGCTGATGGAGGCGGTCGGGGCCGAGGGCCAGTCGATCCGGGCGACCGCCATCAACGACTACGCGGTCGACATTCCGATGTCGGACGCGCGCGACGGCGCAGCGGTCGTGGCCTACGAGCTCAACGGCGCGCCGATGCCGGTGCGCAGCAAGGGCCCGCTGTGGATCGTCTACCCCTACGACAGCAACGCGGACTTCCGCTCCGAGGTGGTCTATTCGCGCAGCATCTGGCAGCTTCGCTCGCTGACGGTCAGCCGCTGAGGAGCCCCGATGGCCGGCCCCAGGACGCGTGACGACACCGGCGGCCCGTTCGGCAGGCGCCTGCCGGCGACCATGGTCGCGGTCGCGGTTGTCGTCGGAATCGCGCTGACACTCTTCACCGCGCGGATCTACAACGAGCTCCAGAGCCTGCGCGCGACCTCGCGCGACAACGTGCAATGGTCGATGGCGCAGCTCGAGGTCGAGTACCTCGTCTTCCAGGACGCGGTGCACGAGGCCAACGAGGGCGAAATGCCGCTTTCGGCCGTCCGGGAGCGGTTCGACATCTTCTACAGCCGCGTGGAGCTGATCGCGAGCAGCGACGTCTTCTCCACGCTAACCCGGACGGAGGAAAACCGCGACAGCCTCCAGGCCATCCGGGACTGGCTGGACGAAACCATTCCGCTGATCGACGGCCCCGACCCCGCGCTGGAAGCCGCGCTCCCCGAGCTCGACGATGCAGCGCAGGCGCTTCGGCAGCCGATCCGCCGGCTCTCGCTCGAAGGCGTGCGCCTGTTCGCCGAAGCCTCGGACGAGAGGCGCGCGGCGTTCTCCGCCCTCCTTTACCAGACGGCCTCGATCGCGGCGGTCCTCATCCTTCTCCTCGGCCTTCTTCTGGCGCTTCTCCTGCGCCAGAACCGAATCTCGACCGGCCGCGCGGAACAGCTCCGCCTGGCGGCGCAACGTTTCGAGCAGACGGTCAACGGGTCGCTCAACGCCATCGTGGTGGCGGACGAGGACGGCACCGTCGTCGAGTTCAACCCGGGCGCCGAGCGCACCTTCGGCTATTCGCGCAACGCGGCACTGGGCGCCAACATCGCCGATCTCGTCGTGCCGCCGCGGCACAAGGCGGCCCACGCGGCGGGCATGGCGCGCTTTCGCGCGACCGGCGGCGGCAACATCATCGGCAAGGGCCGCGTCGAGATCGAGGCGCTCCATGCCGACGGGCACGAATTCCCCGTCGAGCTCGCGCTGGCGCGGACAAGCGGGCCCGACGGGGTGCGGATCGTCGCCTACATGCGCGACATCACCCAGCGCCTCGCGACCGAGCGCGAGCTGATCGAGGCCCGCGACAAGGCGCTCGGCGCCGCCCGCGCCAAGTCGCAATTCCTCGCGGTGATGAGCCATGAGATGCGCACGCCGCTGAACGGCGTCCTCGCCGTGCTCGACCTTCTCGCCGAGACCGCGCTCGACCCCAAGCAGCGCGAGTACGTGAAGACCGCCACCGCATCGGGCGAGATCCTGCAGCACCACATCGACGACGTGCTCGACGTCACGCGGATCGAGGCGGGCCGGCTGACCTTCCAGCCCCGCCCGTTCGATCTCGCGGCGCTGATCGAGGAGATCGTGCGGATCAACCGGCCGCCGGCCGAGGCGCGGTCCAACGTCATCACGTTCGAGGCTGGTGACCTGCCGGCGGGGCTGGTGCTCGCCGACCGGCACAGGATCGGCCAGATCCTCCTCAACCTCATCGGCAACGCGGTGAAGTTCACCGAAGGCGGGCGGATCGCGGTCGTCGGCCCGCCGCGCCGACGGCGACGACATGGTCGAGATCGCCGTCAGCGACAACGGGATCGGCATGAGCGAGGCCGACCTCGACCGGATCTTCGACGATTTCGTGATGCTCGACCCCTCCTATCGGCGCAAGGCCGCCGGGTCCGGACTCGGCCTTTCGATCTGCCGCCGCATCGCACAGCGCGATGAACGGCGAGATCCGCGTCGAGAGCGAGGTGGCGCGCGGGAGCCGCTTCACGCTTCGCCTGCCGCTCGAGTTCGTCGAAAACGTGCGGCCCGCCGTTGACCGCGGACGACGGAGACCGCAGCGCGGAGGCGGGCGACGCGCCGATGCTCGAAGTGCTCCTGGTGGAGGACAACGAGACCAACCGCTTCGCCGCGCGCGAGATGCTGCACCGCGAACGCTGCGTGGTGAGCGAAGCCAAGGACGGGCTGATCGGCCTCAGCCTGTCGGAGCAGCAGCGCTTCGACCTCATCCTGATGGACGTCTCGATGCCCCGGCTCGACGGGATCGAGGCGACCCGCGCGATCCGGGCCGGGAGCGGCGCGTCGGCCCGTGCGCCGATCATCGGCCTCACCGCCCATGCGCTCCCCGAGGAGCAGGAGAAGCTGCGCCAGGCCGGAATGCAGGACTGCCTGACCAAGCCGCTGCGGGTCCGCGCGCTGCGCGCCCTCCTCGAACGGCTGCGCGCTGGCGACTTCGCCCAGCCTGCCGCACCGCCGGATCGCCGCCGAGCCGCCCGTCGCGGCCTCCGCCATGCCGGAGGCTGGACCGCTCGACGCCGAGATCATCGAGGAGCTGCGCGACACGCTGAAGCCTGCCGATTTCGTCACGCTGATCGGCAAGTACCGCGCCGAACTCCTCGCCGTGATGGCGGAACTCGGCGCCTGCGGGGAGGACCTCGCCGCGATCCGCCCTGTCGCCCACCGGGCCGCAGGCGCCGCGTCGCTGGTCGGCGCGGACGACCTCAAGCACCTCTTCGCCACGCTGGAGGACGTCTGCCGCGACGGCGAGGCGGACCTCATCGCTCCTGTGATGGAAGAGCTCGACAACCTCGTCCCGCCCGTCCTGAACGCGCTGGACGGTCTGATTGCGGGCGTTCCACGCGGGGGATGAAGACCGGCATGGCACGGCCGCGCCCTTGGCGGCGCCACCATCCCGCGGACGCCGGCGACACCTGAACGCACGAAAGCCCGCGCTGGGGCGGGCTTTCGGAAACGCGTCGCGGTGGGGGCGGCTTATTCGCCGGGGACGGCCTCGCCGCCGTTCTTCACCCAGCCGACCATGCTCTCGGGGTAGAGCTTGACGTTCTCCTTGCCGGCGAGCTCGGACAGGGCGAACCAGTTGGTCGCCGCCCAGTGGCCGGTGTTGCAGAAGGAGACGATCTCCTCGTCCTCGCCGGCGCCCATGTCCTTCGCGATCTCGGCCGCATGGGCGGGGTCGGTGATCTTCACGTCACCGCCGTCGAACCACTTCTCGAACGGGAGGCTCTCGGCGCCCTTCAGCGTGCCGGCCTTCACGGCGACCTTGTGCTTGGTCTCGCCCTTGAAGAACGGGTCCGGCCGCGCGTCGATCAGGGTGCCCTTGCTCTCGCCGTTCACCATGGAGGCGACGTCGTTGGCGTCGACCATCCACTGGTCGGAGAGGGTGAAGGTCTGGTCGCTGGGCTCGACGGCGACGGCCTCGGTCGACAGCGGCTCACCCTCGGCGGTCCAGGCGGAGATGCCGCCGTTGAGTATCGCGATCTCGGAGAAGCCTGCGGACTTCAGCGTCCAGTAGACACGGGCGGCGGCGCCGAAGTCGGTCTGGTCCTCGCCGGAGGAGACGACGACGACTTTGTCCTCGCGTTCGAGGCCCGCGTTCTGCAGGACTGCGGTGAGCGCGTCGTCGCCGATGACGGCGCCGGGGTTGTCCGCCGGGCCGCGCCACTTGCCGTAGGGCGCGTTGACGGCGCCTGCGAGGTGGCCCGCGCCGTATTCCTCGGGAGAGCGGATGTCGACGATCGCGACATCGTCCATGGCGGCGAGGTCGTCCGGCGTCAGCAGCTTCTGCCAGTCACCGGCGGCCTGTGCACTGGTCGCGGCGAGGGCGGCGGCGATTGCCGTTAGGAAAATTCGTTTCATGGGAGTGCCTCCAAATAGGGTTCTTCTATTCATGCCCCGGAGATAATGGATCCCACCGGCCTGACAAGCCGCTTGTCCTGGGGGTCAGACGTCGCGCGAGAGGGCAACATCGCGCGGCTCGGGCGCCTCGCCGCCTGCGACGCGGGTCTCCATCGCCACCACGGCCTCGTCGTATTTCGGGTGGACGGTGCCCATCACCCGGTCCCAGATCGAGAAGTGGTTGGCGTAGTTGTAGTTGAACGTCGAGTGGTGGAGGTCGTGGAACGTCACCGACGCCAGCGGCCACGGCGTGCGCGACGACGGCCCTGCGGCGAACTCGAAGCCCGAATGGCCGATCATTCCGTTGAAGTGGTCGAACACCCGGTGCGCGACGAACACGAACGGCGAGAACGGCACGATCAGCGGCATGAACAGGAAGAAGCTCTGCTGGGTGAACGCGTCGAAGAACGTGTCGGAATAATTGCTCCACACCGTGGGCGAGACCGACTGGTGGTGGAGGAGGTGCCACTTCTTGAACGGGCCGGTGTGGCCGAGGCGGTGGACCCAGTAGAACCACGTGTCGAAGAGGACGACCGAGGCGCCGAACATCAGCGGCGCGGACCACCAGGTCAGCGCCAGCGGGTCGAACAGCGTGTAGCCGCGCAGCGCAAGGTGCAGGCCGCCGGCAAAGCAGGCGCAGGTGACGATGAGCGAGCGTGCGCTGGCGGCGATTTCCTTGTTGCGGCGTTTCAGGCCATCCCGGCGCGGCTGGATCTTGCGCTCGGGGTGGTGGTTCGCCCATGCGGTGAACAGGACGCCGAAAATCAGGTATGAGCCGAACGTGAGTGCATAGGTCAGCGCCCAGAGCAGCGAAAAATCCGCAAAGCTTTCAACAAGGCCCGACATGGTGAACTCCACTTCGACAACGCCGCACGACTGGCACTAAACGATAGACGACAAAAACGGAAGCGCCAGGACGCGGGCGGCTGGGTTGCGCCCGGCACACCGGCGGCGGCAATTCCGAGAGAACGGACAGGGGTTTATGGAGGAGTACGGCTGGCTCGCAGGCGCCATCGGTCTGTCTGATCGGGGGCATCCTGAAGGGAGCCACGGGGGCGGGCGCGCCCATCGTCGCAGTGCCTGTGCTGGCGCTGATCTACAACGTGCCGCTGGCGGTCGCGGTGTTCACCACGTCCTCGCTGCTTTCCAACATCTGGCAGGGGTGGCGCTTTCGCCGGTCGCAGGGATCCGTGCGGTTCGTGTGGTGGTTCGCGGGGATGGCGTCCATCGGCACCATCCTCGGCTCCATCCTCCTCGTCACGCTCCCCTCGGAGTTCCTGATGACCGTGGTGAGCGCGCTGGTGTTCCTCTACATCGGCTTCCGCCTGATGCGGCCCGACTGGCAGCTTTCCGAGCGCGCGGCGGGCCGGATCGTGGCGCCCGTCGGGTTCCTCGGCGGGCTGCTGCAGGGGTCGGCCGGGCTTTCGGCGCCGATCTCGCTCACCTTCCTGTCCGCGATGAAGATGGAGCGTGCCCGCTTCATCGCCACCGTCTCGGTCTACTTCGCGATGATGTCGGTGGTGCAGATCCCGACGCTCTATGGGCTCGGGGTGATGACGCCCGAACTCTTCCTCGTCAGTCTGCTCGCCTGCATTCCGGTCTTCGGCGGAATGCCGATCGGTGCCGCGCTCGCCAGGCGCTTCTCCAGGAAGACGTTCGACGTGGTGATGCTGGCGCTTCTCGCGGCGGTCGCCTCGCGGCTGGTGATCGAGGCGATCCTGTTCTGACGGGGTCGATCAGCCGATCATGACGGTGAACTCGCCCGACGCGATCTTGTTGGGCGGGCCGACGGCCTCGAGGATCGTGTCCCCCATCCGGCAGGCGGGGAGGTTGTTGATGAGGACGGTCTGGCTGCCGTCGATCACGACGCCGACGCCGTGGGGCGGGATCGGCAGCGGCGTGCCGCACATGTGCTTGTCCGCCATGCCGGCGGCGCTCGAGATGGTGCCTCCCATCGTCGTGGCCGCGGTCGCCTTGGTGGTCTCCTCGGCGGCCTTGGCGACCGGGGCGCCCGGCGTGCCGGCCGCTGCGACCGTCGCGGCCTCGGCGACCTTGATGGTCGTGTCGCTGATCTTCTTGGCGGCCTGGAGGCCGGCGGCGGCTGCGGCCATCACCCCCCGCCAGGCGGGCTTGCCGCCGATCAGCACGGTCATCGATCCCGGCCCCGGCCCCAGCACCGGCGGGATGGGGTGGACGACGTTGTCGGCGACCCGTGCGGCAGGCTTGCCCATCGGTCAGTCTCCCAATGTCAGGCTTCCGGCACCGTGAGTTCGGTGAGAAGCGATGAAAAATCCTTCGACATCAATTCGCGCGCCTTATCGAGAAGAAGTGGGATCGGACTGGACGGTTCGCTAGTCCTGTACCAGCGCGCGACCTCATGCAGGAGCGCGACGGCGCTGGCCCGGTCGGGGGCGGAATACTCCTGCGAAGGGCTCTGCTCCTCCGCGCCCTCGATCTCGATGTAGGCGAATTCTTCCGTCAGCTTTTCCATCGACAGCGAGATCCGCTTGCGGCCGGGGAGCGGGATCGCGGTGGAGTAGACCGCATCGGGCGCGATCTGCTGCATCAGCTGCGGAAAAGTGAGCCCGATCAGCGACTGCGACTTCTTGAGGAGAAGGAAGGCGGGGCTCGACGGCTCGTTGTGCTCGAAGTAGCGCGAGGCTGCTGCGAGGGCGGCCTTCGCATCCCAGAGGGAGCGGACGCCGCCGACCTTCGCGGGCGCCGCGGTGCCGGCCTCTGCGGGCATCGCGCCGTCTTCGGGCAGTTCGGCCGCGTCTTCCCCGGCGGAGGGCGCGGCGGCCCTCGCGAGGGAGGGGTCGCGGGCGGCGACCGCACCGTCGAGGAAGGCGACGAGCTTTTCCAGCATCGGCGCGAGGCGCTTGAAGGCGAGGCTGGAGGGGTCGGTATCCTGCGCCGCCCAGTGATGGGTGATGGCGGTGAGGTCGTCCGTCATGCCTGCGGCGGTATCGCGGGAGGCGACGAGCGCGTCGAGGTCGCAGCGGGTGAGGACGCGCTCGATGTCGGCCCCGGACGGATGGCTGTCGCCTTCCCGCTCGGAGAGGGCGCCGCTCGCCACCGCGTGGTCGCGGTAGGAGACGTGCCCGTTCCGGTCGCTGACGAGCGGGGTGTACTGGAGCGGCAGGACGAACGAGGCAAACTCGTCGAGCCGCTCGACGGTGACGCCGCGCAGGACATGGACGCTTTCGCCGGCCTCCGGCTGCACGGTTTCCCACCGCTCGGTGAGGTAGTGGCGGATCAGCGCCATCGCGGCCGCGGTGGCGGAGAGGTTCGCCTTCAGCGCGGCGATCTTGGCGAGCGCCACCATGAGCCGCACGTCGCGGCTCCGCTCCATGAGGGCGAGTGCGCGGGCGGCGAAGCCGTCGAGGTCAGGATTGACCTTGCGGAAACCGAAGTAGAAGTCGTCCGCCTTGGTGGGGAGGAAGCCCTCGATGTCGGCCTCGAACTGGGCGAACTGCGGATCGTCGCCGAGGTCGGGCCCGTCCGTGCCGTCGCCGAGCGGCGAGGCGAGTTTCTGGAAATCAATGTCCATCGGCGGCCATCATGTGTGCGAGCGCCTCACTCCGGCGGAGCGCCGGTGAGGCGCAGCGTGGCACCGGGAGGGCGGCACGGCAACGCCCGCCCGGCGGAGTGCCGGGGCGGGCGACCGTCGTGCCAAGGCACGGCGCGTTACTGGATGGTGGCCAGCGAGGCTTCGACCCGGCGGTTCTCGCCGGCGAACGGGTCGGGGTTGACCGGCTTGGTCTCGCCGTAGCCCTCGGCATTCAGCCGGTCCGCCGCCACACCCTTGTCGACAAGGTAGGAGACCACCGCGGCGGCCCTCTGGTCGGACAGGGAGAGGTTGAGGGCGTCGGCGCCGCGCGCGTCGGTATGGCCGTCGATATTGAAGCTTGCCCGGGAAAGCGCGCCGGTGGCGGCTTCCGCGAACACGTCGAGCTGCTCGCGGGCCTCTGGCGTCAGCTCGGCCGAGCCCAGCGGGAACTGGACCATGAGGTTGAACGGCTTGGGCGCCTGCGCCGCTTCGACGGCGCCGCACTCGGTCGGCGTGCCGATGCAAAGGGCCCGGGTCTCGCCGAGGTTGGCGCTCTGCGAGAAGTGCTTCACCACGTCGGACACCGAGTAGGCGTCCTCGGCGAACGCTGCGCCGGAGGTGAGGGCGAGCCCGGTGCCCAGGACGGCAACGCGGGCGAAGCGGGTAAATTCGATGTACACGTCAATTCTCCTCTGGGTGGCGGCGAAATGGGTTGCCGCTGATTAAAAACCGATGCCGACGCCCATCTGCAGGTCGGGCGGAAGCGCCTCGCGACGCTGGGCGCGGCGGGAGACCTGGGCCTTGCGGCTCTGGCCCTTGGCCGCGCTGCGGCGGAACGAGGGGATGGACTTCTTGCTGCTGGTGGCCTTCTGGGCCCGTGTGCGGGTGGGCACGCTTGCTTTCGCCGGCGTGCGTGCCGCAACGTTCACTTCCTTGCGCTTGATGATGACCGGCTCGCGGCAGATGCGACCCGAATCGAGGCTCGTGCGGTTGAGCAGCGCCATGGACGGGTCGAGGCTGTCGGCCGTGAGGTTCTTGGCCTTCAGATATTTCTCGAGGGCGCCGCGCGAGCCGCGTCCCCAGTCACCGTCGATGGCCATCCGGTAGCAGCCGAGCCGCTGCAGCTCGGTCTGGAGCTGGCGCGCGAGTTCGCGCCGGTCGACCGCTTCGGGCGCGGGCGCGGTGGTGACCGGGCGCCCCTCGTCGAGCCTTGCGAACATCAGCGCTTCGAGGACGTCGTCGCCGGCCTCGCCGCCTGCGGATTCGGTGTTGGCCGGCGCGGTGCTCGCCACCGAGATGTTCTCGACCGGGTCGTCGTCCGCCGCGGCGACGGCGTTGCCGTCCTTCGGCGCCTCGTAGAGCTCCTGGAACTGGAGCGGGGCCTGCTGGCCGAGGACGGTCACGCCGCGCTGGCGGGCCCGGAAGACGGCGGGCAGGAAGGAGAGGTTCTCCTCGTCGCGCGCCTTGAGGAAGGCCTCGAGCTGGCGCGGGTCGTTGAGGATCTCGGCCGCCGCGATGCGCAGCGCCGCCGGGTCGAGCTCCTGCCGGTCGGTGAAGTAGAACTGGGCCTGGAGAGACTCCTGCGTCCACGGCGTCTGCCGGCGCAGCGTCAGCTCCTGCGTCTCGTTGCGGACGGCGATCATCAGGTCAGACACGCTCTGGCCGGGCGTCTCGAGGTGGGTCGCCATCGCCAGCGCGAACGGGCTGTTGTTGCCGTTGCCGCCGTAGGAGACCTTGCCGAGCTCGGTCGAGAACGCGATGAACGTGTTGGTGCCGGCCTCGATCTGGGCCAGACCGTCGATGGTGTCGACGTCGATCGACGGCGGCAGCGGGTTCTCGCGGCACGCATCCATGAAGATCAGCGTCGGCCGGTCGGGGTTCTCGAGCTCCGCGACGAGGGCGTCGAGCTGGACGGTCTGCATCGGGATCGACGCGACCGAGGTGAGCTTGGCGTCGACCGGGACGACGTAGTTCTTGCCGTCGAGCTGGAAGCCGTGGCCGGCGTAGTAGAGGACCACCGCGTCGGCGTTGTCGATCTTGCCGCGGTTCCTGGAGAAGAGCTGGGTGAGTTGTTCGAGGGTGAGGTCGTAGCCCTCCACCACGTCGAAGTTCAGCCGGCGGAGCGACTGGGCGACCAGCTTGCCGTCGTTGATGGGGTTCTTGAGCGCGTCGACCGTGAGATTGTCATAGGCCTGGTTGCCGATGACGAAGGCGACGCGCGGTCGCTCGGTCTCGCTGACGTCGCGCGCATCGCTCGCGGCCATGGCTGCACCGCCGAGTCCGAACCCGCTCATGACAAAGATAGTGCAAACGGCCTTAAATAAACGGGCGGTGCGTTCGAGGCGTTTTCCAAGCATTCTCAACGTCTCCCCCTTGATCGGCGCAATATACTGCGCGCCGGCTCGTGGTTTAAACGGGGCAGACGTTAACAGATGCCCCCGAAATCTCCAATGTGCGGAAGATGGGGGTGGTGCCGCGGCCAATCAACGCCGAAGCGCCGGAAGTGTGACGGAGATTACGAATCCGACCCGCCGCCGAAGCGATAGGTGAGTGACAGTTTTCCGAAGATCGAGCGCTGGTCTTCGGACAGGCGGCCCTGGATCGCGGCGCCTGCGGTGAAGCGCTCGGTGAGGTTCGCCGTGGCGCCAAGCTCGCCGCCGATGGTGAAGTCGGAGTCGTCGAAGGCGAACGTGGTGCCGTTCACGCCGGCGGTGTTGTCGTACCCGACGCGCAGCTGCATCAGCGCGCGGGCGCTGGGGTTGATGCGTACGCCGTTCGACATCAGCACCGCGGTGGAGATGCCGGGCTCGAAGGTGAGGAGGCCGAAGCTCGTCTCACTGTCGCCATAGCGGGTGCCGACGTTGTCGGTGAAGCTGTCGCCGTGGAAGTAGATGTACGAGCCGCCGAAGCGCATGTCCAAACGGACCCGGTCGGCGATCGGCATGTTGCGGCCAACCTTGGCGGACATCATCACGCCCTGCGTGTTGTAGCTGCCACGCCCGTTGTTGGCGCCGTTGGTGACGTCGGTCTCGCCGAAGACGCCGGCGATGCTGCCGAGCGCGTAGTTGAGGTTGCCTTCGCCGACGATCTTGCTGACGAGGACCGAGCCGCCGATCACGCCGCCCTCGTTGAAGCCTGTGCTGGTGAACGGGGTCGGCGGGCCGCCGTCGACGCTCCTGTCCATCTCGACGTAGGACTGGACGTAGCCGCCGAAGGCCGAGAGGCGGAGGCCGAAGTCTTCGATGCCCCACTGGGCCGAGGCGTCGAGCTCGCCGGTGCCGAAGATCGAGAAGTTGTCGGCGGTGAAGTCGGGCGTGGCGAGGCTCGCGCCGCCGCCGGTCACGTCGTAGCCGTCGTGGAAGGTGCGGCCGAACGAGCCGGTCGAGAACACGCCGAACGTCGGCGAGATCTGCGTGCGGGCCGTGCCTTCGCCGAAGCCGGTGGCGCCGTCGGCAAGCTCGGTGTTGATCTCGCCGACCTCGCCGCCCGTCTGGGAGGCGGTGGCGCCGTTGGTGGCGCCCGACGGCGGATCGAACGACGTGCCGTTCTCCACCGGACCGGACACCAGCATCACCGTGCCGTTGGAGCCGGGGCGCAGGCTGAGTTCGCGGGTCGGGTCGTAGTTCGTGCCGATGGCTTCGGCGCGGAAGGTGGAAAGCGCGGCCTGGATGAAGCGGACCTCGCTCTGCCCGAAGACCCGCGCGACCTCGACCTCGACGTCGCCGGTGGTCGGCCGGACGAAGTTCACCTGCAGGAGGTTGCTGCCGGCGATCGCGTCGTCGAGCTCGTTGTTGACGCGGCGGCGGTCGATCAGCAGGCGGTCGGCGCGCTGGCTGTTGCGGCCTGCGTCGACGTCGAACCGCAACGTGGCGTTCTGGAACTGGCCGGCGGAGACGCGCAGGCTGTCGTCGGCGGCGCCGTCCACGGCGTCGATGATCGAGTTGCGCACGACGATGCCGCCGCGGGTGTTGCCGGTGATGAGGTCGACCGCGCCGTCGATGGTGAGGCGTGAGCCGTTGAGAATACGAAGCTCGTTGATGCCCTGCTGCCCGGCGAGGGTGAAGGTCGAGTCGCTCGCGCGGAAGACGTCGACGCCCCTGAGCGCGAAGGCCGGCTGGTCGCTGCCGCGGCTCGCAAAGTCCGTGTCGGTCAGCGAGATGTCGGAGACGCCAGCGCCGTTGACGGAGATCGTGCCGACGATCTGGTCGCTGTCGCTCTCCTCGATGGCGATGTTCTCGAAGCCGAGGATGGCCCCGCGGATCTCGCCGCCGGTGAAGTCCAGCCGGTCGACACCCTCTCCGCCGACCATGTCGCCGAGGATGCCGCCCGCGAACATCGTGACGTCGTCGTTGCCGGAGCCGGCGTGCACCGCGCCGGAGCCGTTGCCGCCCCACAGGATGGTGTCGTTGCCGCTGCCGGCCAGCACGTCCTGCGAGGAGAAGTAGTTGCGCGAGATCTCGATGGTGTCGTTGCCGGCGCCGGTGTCGACGGACGCGTTGGTCGGGAACGTAGCCTCCAGCCTCTCGGACTGGTTGGTGCCCTCGTTGAGGACGACGCGATTGCCGAAGATCACCGTGTCGTCGCCGTCGCCGGTGAGGATCGTGCCGAAATAGCTGGCGTCGCGGATGACGAACTCGTCGTCGCCCGCGCCAAGGTCGATGAAGGTTTCTCGGCCTTCGACCGTGAACGTCTCCACCCGGAGGGTGCTCGAGCCGTTGGGCCGGCCGGTGATGAGGAGCCGGTCGTTGCCGGTGAAGTCGGTCGTGACCGTGCGGTCGCCCGATAGGGTGAGCTGGTCCGAGGCCTGATCGTAGCTCAGCGTCTGGCTGAAGTCGCTCTGGCGGCAGTTGACGAGGATGGGCGAGACGTTCTCGATCCCGCAGGCGGCGACTGCCTGTTCCGCCGCCCCGAAGGAGCCCGCGACGAGCGCGAGGGCGGACGCTGAAACGAAGAGACCGGCGTGACGGCGAACCATCTGAAATACCTCGGACTGCGCCGCCGTCTCGAAATATTGACAGCAGACTTCAAAAACCGTCCGAGCAAAATGCCTGACAGGAAGAGTCTTGCAATGTTGAAGCGGCCGAAAAACGGGTTTCAGCCCCGGTTTCGGCAATTCGCGCAGACGTTGTTGCTGGTCCGCAACAGGCGGCCGAGGCTCTCCACAAGTTGTCCGCAGCCATTGGCCTTTTGTGCTTAGTTTCCTTCGCCATATTTAAAGTAACGGAGAACTGCTTCGACGTTCTCGCTTTCGGTAAGTCCTGAGCGGAGTTCGGCAATTTCGGTTGTGGCGTTACCGGCCGGGTCGAGCTTGACCGCGGGGAGCGCGTCGCCGGCCAGCGCGAGGAGGAGGTGGCCGGGGTTCGGGCCGGACGTGCCGCTCATCACGGTGTGGAGCGCGGCATCGTCCTTGCCGCGGGTGACGAGGTCGTCGAGCGTGTAGAGCCTGCCGTCGCTGGCGACGAGGTAGATGCGCAGATCGCGCCCGTCGAGCCCGGTGACGGCGCCGGACAGGACCTCGCCTGGCTTGATGAGATCCTTGTCGAGCTGGAAGCGCAGCTTGCCCTCGTCGCGCGGGGCGACCGCGTCCGCCAGATCGACCAGCGGGCACTGGCTCGGCGAGATGAGCTGAAGGTTGATCTGCGCCTCGAAGCCATTGCTGTCCTTGAAGTTCTGGTCGAATTCCTGGAACGGCGGAATGCTGTCGCCGAACGCGTCGACCAGTGCGCTGGTGGCATCGTATTTGACGAGCCGGATGTGCGTGCACGGCCCGAGCTTCGACTGGCGGATGTAGCGCAGGATCGAGTCCTGCGGCTCCCCGCTGGGCGCGAAGCCGCTGCCCGGGTCGATCGCGGCGAGGTCCGTCGTTTCAGCTGGCGGCGCCGTCTCGGTGCCTTGCACGGGCGCGGGTTCGTCCCGTGGCAGCGCCGCGACCTCGATCTCTGATGCTTCGGTAGCGGCCGGGTCGTCCGCAGTCTGAGGTTCCGCCGCGGGCGGCGTGTCTATTCGCGGCCGGGTCGTCGGTTGCGACTTCCGGCGCGTCCGGCACCGCGCCTTCCGGCTCCGTGTCGGCGGCGGCGGAAGGCGGCGTTGTGTCTGTGCCGGCGGTGGTTGCCTGCTCCGGGCTGGCGTCTGCTGCGGGCGGCACGTCCGGCTCAGGTTGGGCGCTGTCGTCCTCCACCTGTTGCGGGACGATTATCGCAGCATCGTCCGCAGTCTCCGGTGCGGGTCGGTTCCTGCTCCTGGCTCTCTGCGAGGTCGGTCGAGCCGGAACCCGAGGTCTCGGCATCGCCGGTCCCCGGCGCGGTCTCCTGCGTATCGCCGGCGATCTCGTCCGGCGTCACGGCGGCCACCTCGACGGGCTCCTGCGCCTCCGGCGACGGCGGTTCGGGTGGATTGACGGCGGGTGCGGGGTCCGCGCCCGGAGCGTCGGCCACCTCGTCGGGCTCCTGCCACCTCGGGCGACGGCGGTTCGGATGAATTGGCGGCAGGGGCGGAGTCCAGAGCCGGCGCGTCGGCGACCTCGACGGACGCCTGGGTTTCGGGCGGCGTTCGGTGATCGACGGCGGGGGCGGGGTCCGCCGCTGCGTCGACAACCTCGCTGTCCGCGGCCTCGGCTTCCGGCTGCGCGGGGGTGTCGGCGGGGGCCTGCCCGGCGTCCGGGGTGACGGCCGCGGCGGCAACCTCGGTGGTCGGGGCCGTGGCGGCGGCGAGGGCCGGGGGAGCGGCGCGGGCGGGCTCGGCGGTCTCGGCCTGGCGCAGCAGCGGCGGCGGGCCGGTTTCGGCGTCCGGCGGAATGTCGTTGTCGCCCTCGGTGAGGTAGAAGGCGCCGCCGCCGGCGACAAGCGCCGCCACCACCACCCCGGCCGCGATCTTCGCCCACGGCTTGGCGCCGCCCTTCTTGTCGATGCCGGTGCGCAGCGCATGGGCCCGCTCCACCACGGCCCCCATCGACTGGATGCGGTCCTGCGGCTTTGGCTGGGTCATTGCCGTAAGAAGACCGCGGAGGCCCGGTTCGATGGCCGAAAGGTCCGGCACCTTGCGGCGCTTCTCCACCACCTCGAGCTGGGTGCCGCCCATGTTGAGGCCGCGGCCCAGCATCGCCTCCGCCAGCACGATGCCGAGGCTGTAGATGTCGCTGCGCGCGTCGACGCTGCCGCCGAAAAGGCCGAGCTGCTCGGGCGACATGTAGTCGAACTTGCCCGCAATGGAATCGCCGATCACCGTGCCGCCGCCGATGGCGGCCGCCCGCGCGATCCCGAAGTCAATGATCTTGGCGCGCTTCACGTCGCGGGCGGGCAGGATCACGTTGTCCGGCGAGATGTCGCGGTGGAAGATGGCGAGCGCGTGTGCCGCGCGCAGGCCGTCGGCGAGGCGTTCGGCCAGCGACAGCACCTCGTTGCGCGCCAGCGGCCCCTCGGCCGTGATGTCGGACAGCGCGGTGCCTTCCACGAACTCGGTGGCGAGGTAGGGGCGGCCGATGCCGGGGTCGGAGGTGAAGAGGTAGTAGCGCACGATCGCGTCGTGGGCGAGCTGGTTGAGGACGGCCGCCTCTTTGCGGAAAAGCGCGATGACCTGGAGATTGTCCGCCATCTCGGCGCGAACGATCTTGATCGCGACGGCATCGCCCGTTTCCACGTTGTGGGCGCGGTAGACCATGCCCATGCCGCCGGCGCCGATCTGCTTCTCGATCTCGAAGATGCCGTTGAGCCGCGTGCCTGGCGGGATGGTGAGGCCGAAGCCTGCCACGCGGGTGGGTTCGTTGCCGGACATCAGCGCACTCTCCACAGAGGCTGGAACACGGTGGTCTGGTCGGGGTCCACGTCCGCCCGCACCACGATGACGCTCACGTTGTCTTCTCCGCCGCGCGACAGCGCCCGTTCGATGAGGGCCGCGACGGCCTCCGTCGGGCCGTGCTCGACGATGGCGTCGCGGATCTCGTCGTCGCTGACGTGGAGGGGCAGGCCGTCGCTGCACAGGACGAAGATGTCGCCGGCGCGCAGGTCGCCGTAGAGGACCTCGGTCTCGAGCTCGTCATAGACGCCGACGGCCCGGGTGATGGCGTTGCGGCCCTTCCAGGCGAGCGCCTCCTCCCGCGTGATGACGTTGCGGGCCAGCAGCTCGCCGACCTCGTTGTGGTCGCGCGAAAGCTGGGCGAGGCGGTTGTCGCGCAGGCGGTAGAGGCGGCTGTCGCCGGACCACACGCACGCGACGTATTCCTCGAACGCCAGAAGGACGACAACGGCGGCGCCGACCACGCGGGCCTCCCGCTCGCGGGCGTATTCGACGAGCTCGCGGTGGGCCCTGGTGAGGCGGTCGTGCGTGCGGCCGAGGAGGTCGTCGGCGGAGGTCGCCTGCCCGATGGTGGTCATCGCGGCGATGACGGTGGCGCTGGCGTGGTCGCCCGCCGCCTCGCCGCCCATGCCGTCGGCGACGACCCAGAGGCCGTGATCGGGGTCCGCGAGGAGGGCGTCCTCGTTGCGGGTGCGGACGCAGCCTTCGTGGGTCCCGGCGGCGCTGTTGAACCTGAATTTCACGACGGCAACGCCCTTTCCGCACCATCCGCCGGCACCGCGGGGGGGCCGGCCAGCATCGGCGCGAAGGCGGTTGGGGGCGGCAGGCCGGGCCATGCCTCGCGGCGCGGCGGGTGGGTCTGCCCGCCGACCGTCCACCACAGGGTGCCCGCCATCGGCGCCTCTGCCGAGAGGACGAGGCCGGGCGGCACCGTGGCGAGCCGCGTGCAGCAGCGCATCCAGCGTGGCATCGTGCGAGAGGGCCGTGAGGAGGGCCGTCTCCACCCGCTCGAACCAGGGTGCGTGGTCGCGCCGGGGGGCGGCAAGGTCGCGCCCGTGGGGGGCGAGCTCCAGCGCCATCAGCGGGAAGTAGCGGCCGACCTTGTCGACCGACGGCATCAGGACGCCGGCAGCCCCAGAGCCCGCCGCCGACGCGCTCCACCAGAAGCGCCAGAGCGGGGCGGCGAGGTAGGCGGGCAGCCACGCCGCGCCGAGGGTGGCACGGCTCTGGGCCATCGCCTCCTGCAGCCACGGTTCGATCCGCTCCAGCACCGGGTTGGGCACGCCGCGGGCGATGAAATCCCGCCGTGCGGGGAGTTTGCCGAAGAGGGCGAGCACGGCCGCTCAAAGCTCCGCCGGACAGCGGAACTGCCCCAGCGCGGGCAATGTCAGCGGGTTGATGCCGGCGTTGGAAACGAAGCTGAAGGAGAGCTGCTTGCCGCCGACGTTGAAGTCGACCACCAGCTTGCCGTCGCTCGCCACCGCGCGCCCCTCCCGCACCAGTCGGAACAGCGACCATGGCCCTTCCGCGGCGATCCGCTCGGTCCGTGCGGACGGGCCGTAGGTGACGGAGACCACCGCGCGGTTGTCGGCATTGTCGCCCGGCCACTTCACCGGCTGGGAGTAGGCGATGCGGCTGGAATGGACGAAGGTGCGGTTGATCCGCAGGACGCCGGAGGATGCCGTGGGGTCCAGCGCGCGGGTGGTGACGATCATGTCGAACTTGGGGTCGGCCGTCCCGTCGGCGAAGAAGGCCGCGGTTATGTCGGCCGCCTCCTCGAACGAGCGCAGCGTGCGTTCCGACAGGTCCACCTGCGGCAGCCACTGCCACTCGGGCCCCGTCTTGTCGATGTAGGTGTCGAGGTTGGCCTTGCGGAAGGCGTCGAGCAGGCCGTCGGGCTTGAAGAGGGTGGCGAAGTCGCCGAGCGTCATGTCGCGGGCGCTGTCGTAGAACGGGAAGCGGTTGGCGAGGATCGCCTCGCACTGCTGCGTCACCTCCCGGTTGAACGACTGCGACAGGCGCGTGACCCGCTCGCCGCGCAGATCCGATCCGACGTCGGCGATGGCGGAGAGGACGAGGCGGGAGGCGGGCTCCGGCAGGCGCGCGGCCTCGGCGCGCAGGGCCGCGAGCTTGTCGTTCAGCGCATCGATGTCGGCCTGGCTGTCGGTGGTGCCGGTCGCGAGGTTGATCAGCCTGTCGTGGAGTTCGCTGAGCGAGGCGATGACGGGCGGCAGCGAGGGTTCGACGTCGGCCGCCATCAGCTCGTGGATGGGGGCGAATGCGTTCTCGACCGCGGCGCCGGGCTCGGTCTGCACGCGGTCGCGGACGGCGGCGCGGTTGTCGAGGTCGGCCGCGATGGTGAGCTGCGCTGGGCCTTCGGCGGACGCGGTCTCGGCGGCCTCCGGCGCGCTCTCCACCTGCGTGAGCAGCGTCTCGTCGGAGACGGACTGCATCAGCTGGCGGAGCGGCGAGGCGGGGGAGGAGAGCGCGCGCGAGCGCGGTGTAGCGCGGCTTGTCGATCGCCATCGGGGTGAGGAGCAACCGGTCCAGCATCTTGCGCCAGACGTCGACGTAGCGCGCCTGGTATTTTGTGAGGAGGTCGGCCTGGAGGGTGCCGTACTGCTCGGCGAAGGCGCGCTGGTTGGCGGCGTCGCCGAACAGCCATTCCTCCGCCTTCATCTCCTCCTCGATGGTCGGCAGGCGGTTGATGAGCGCCTTCTGGAAGCCGGGGCGGGTGAAGAAGGAGGGGATCACAACGTCCTCCAGCGGGTCGCCGTCGCGGGTGCGGAACACGGTTTCGGCGTCGGAGCCGGCCTGTTCCTCCAGCGACCAGTCGTAGAGGGCGGGGTCGGCGGCGGCGTCGAGCGCGAGGCGGGAGAAGGCGAGGTCGGCCATCGGCACGCGGGCGAGGACGCGCTCGGCGTCCTCCACCAGCGGCTGGTTGG
The DNA here is from genome assembly GCA_963704595.1 of uncultured Alphaproteobacteria bacterium. Taxonomy (GTDB): domain Bacteria; phylum Pseudomonadota; class Alphaproteobacteria; order Rhizobiales; family Amorphaceae; genus Acuticoccus. Next base: position 4,544,852 of record OY969922.1, on the reverse strand, counting down.
GTTCGATGCCGATCGGGCGCCCCTGGTCGAGCTCGAGGAGCGCGGCGAGGTGCTCGCGCAGTGCCTCGCGGCCGCGCGCGTTGAGGATGCCGGAGTAGACGTTCTCTTCCCAGTCGCGGACCATCCAGGCGACGATCACGTCGTCGTCCGTGTTCTCGCCGGTCAGCATCTTGTAGACCTTCAGCGTCTCGTAGACGAACTCCGGCTTGTCGAGGTTGGCGTTGAGCACCTCCTCGACGCGCAGGATCAGGCGGGAGCGGAACGAGCGTTCCAGCGCGCGGTGGTAGGCTTCCTCCGCCGCCGCGTTGAGCCGGCCGCGCTGGCTGAGGCCGAAGCCCTCCCGCATCGGCACGTCCGCCCCGCGCGTCGCGTAGCCGACGGGCATGGTGCGCAGCGGGTAGAGCAGCGCCGACTGCGCCTCGTTGAGGTCCGGGTCGTCCACTGCGCGCTCGCCGATCAGGCTTGCGGCGCCGACGCGGTATTCCTCCACGGCGTCGTCCACCTCGCCGATCAGCGCGTCGTTGGCGGCGAAGCTCACCCCCAGCGCCGCGATGCACACGCCCGTCACCAGCGCCACGGCGGCGAGGCCCGCAGCGCGGAGAAGGCCGTCGCGGCGGATGCGGGCGCGGTTGTAGGAGACCCAGCCCGCCTCGCCGAAGATGACCTTGGTGAGGAGGTTGGTGAGGAAGAAGGAGCGGCCCTTGCCGGACATGCCGGTCGCGGGCGCGTCGCCCTGCCCGAGCGCGCGGGCGCTGGCGCCGATCAACTGGTCGAGCGCGGTGCCTTCCTGCGTGCCGGATGTGAAGTAGAAGCCGCGCAGAACCGCGTTGGCGTGGTAGCGCGTCGGCTCGAACACGCGCGACAGGAAGTGCATCACCGGCTCGCGCAGCGCGTTGAACTGGGACGGGAAGCCGAGGATCAGCGAGCGCCGCGCCTGGTTGGGCTCGGCCTGCAGCCGGTCCAGCGTATTTTCCGACAGGCGCATCACCAGCGCTTCGAGCTCGCCCGGCACCTCGGTGATGGTATTCTTCGTGCGGTCCTCGGTCTGGAACGTCGCGCCCCAGACGATCTGGCGTTCCTTCTCGCGCAGGTCGCCGAAGAACTCGCCGAACCCCTGCAGGAGGTCGGCCTTGGTAAACATCACGTAGACCGGGAAGGCGACCTTCAGCTTGTCGTAGAGCTCGACGAGGCGGGAGCGGATGGCGTCGGCGTGGGCGTTGCGCTCGGCCTCGCTCATGGTGATGAGGTCGTCGACGCCCATCGCGAGGATGACGCCGTTGATCGGCTGGCGCGGGCGGCTTTTGCGCAGGAGATCGAGGAAGGCGAACCAGGAGCGGCGGTCGAGGTTGTCGTCGCCGTCGTCCTCGGCGCCGGAATCCTGCGTGGTGTAGCGGCCGGCGGTGTCGATCAGCACCGCGTCCTCGGCGAACCACCAGTCGCAGTAGCGGGTTCCGCCGACTCCCTCGACCATCGCCTTGGCGCCGCCCGTCATCAGCGGGAACTTCAGGCCGGAGTTGATGAGTGCGGTCGTCTTCCCCGCGCCGGGCGGGCCGATGATGATGTACCAGGGGAGCGAATAGAGCGTGTCGCCCTTGCCGGCCTTCGCCTTCTTCAGCGTCGCCAGCGCGTCCTTCATCCGCTCGGCGAGGATGGCGCCGTCGTCGGACACGGGCTTGGTGATACCCTCCTCCAGCGCGCGCTCCTTGCGTCGCGCACGGAGGTAGCCGAAGCCGAAATAGACGACGATGAAGAGGCCGATGGCGGCGCAGACGATGGCGCGGTTGAAGGCGCTCGTCAGCGGATAGAACCCGTCGGTGCCGATCGACGGTCCCCAGAACCAGACGACCATGATGAGCATGGCCGCCCCGCCCAGCGAGCCGGCGGCGCGGACGTAACCGAGATAGCCGAGGATCTGCATGGCGGGCCTCCTACTCGGTCTCGGCGATGACGATGTCGACCCGCCGGTTGCGGGCACGGCCCGCGGCGGTCGCGTTGTCATCGAGCGGAACGTTGGCGCCCTGGCCCTTCACGTCGAACCGGTCCGGGTTGGCGGAGGCGTCCTTCAGGCGCCGCGCGACGGCCTCGGCCCGCTTGACCGAAAGGTCGTAGTTGGAGGCGAAGCGGACGCCGCGGTAGGGCACTGAATCCGTGTGGCCGATGACTGTGACCGCGCCGGGCACCTGATCGATCACCGGGGCGATCCGGGCGATGATCTCGGCGTAATCGTCGGAGATGTCGGCGCTGCCGGAGCGGAAGAGGACGAGGCCCGGGCGGTCGCCGATGGTGAGGCGGAGGTCGCCGCCGCACTCGCCGATGTCGATCCGCGCGCCCTCGATGTCGGCGAGCAGCGCGCGGCGCACGTCCTCGCACGGGGTGGGCGGCGGCGGCGCGGCGGCCACCACCGGGGCCGGGGCGGCAGGCTCGGGCACGGGCGGCGGCGTGACCGGCGGCACATAGTCCGGCCGCACGAGGGTGACGGGGGCGAGCGGGTAGAGCGCCAGAAGCTCCTCCTCCACCGCCGACGCCTCGCCCGACAGCAGCATCCTGAGGCCGAGATAGCTGCCGAACACCAGCGCCAGCGCGAAGCAGGCGACGGCCCACAGCGGCACGCGGTTGCGCTTGTCGCGCGGCTTGATGCCGGAGCCCTGCCAGTGCGGCGACAACTCGAAGCTTTCGCGCGGGCGGACGCGGCGGATGACGTCGTAGAGGTCGCGCTGGATCTGCTGGAGCGCGGCCATTCCGTTGGGGGAGGTGCGGTGGACGCCCTCGAAGCCGACCGCGAGGCAGGCGTACATCAATTCCAGCACGTCGATGTTGGCGAGCGGGTCCGCCTTCATCCGGTTGAGCTCCTCGAAGAAGCGGATGCCGCCGGTGCGCTCGCCGAAGAACTGGGACAGCATCGAGTACTGCGTCCACAGCCGCCGGTCGTCGACGGGGATGTTCTGGACCACGTCGTCCGCCGTCGCCGCCAGAGCGTATTTCGCCACCTGCGACTGGTCGGCGGAGTAGCCGGACTGGGTCATCGCCGCCTCGAACCCGTCGATGGCGCGGGCGACCTCTTCCATGATGGCGGCGGACTGGGCGCGGACGAGGCCGGCGCGCAGCTTTCCCAGCATCAGGAGCATGGGGGCGGCGGCGCGCAGCATCTCGTTGTTGTTGAGGGCGGCCTGCGAGCGCAGGAGCGCGGCGGCGCCGACGGGCGAGTTCTCCGGGTTGGCGGGGGGCGGGGCGCTGCCGCCCGTGCCGCCGCCGGGGGCGCCGGGCCAGGGATCGCGGCTCCACTCGTCGGTGGCGGGGGTGCCGGGCGGCGGGTCCATCGGGGCGGGCTGGTCGCTCACGGGGCGGCGCCCGCCGGGGTTGGGCAGGATGACGGTCCGGTTGTTGCGATCGCCGCCCGATGCCATTGCTATCGCCCTTCGATCACGGCCCAGAACTCGAGCTCAAGCTCGGGCCAGTCCCCTGAAAAGTGCATGCCCGACGGCGCTTGCTGTCGAAAACTCCGGCCAGAGCGGGCTCTGCCGGTCGAGCGCGAAGTAGACGTGGTCCGACATGACGCGCAGCTGCGGCGGCGGGTTCGGCAGGTGGACGAGCGGCACGCCCGGCAGGTGCGCGTGGACGATGTCGCTCATCTTGGTGTTGGGCCCGAGCTTGAAGAGCTGCGGGAAGCGCTGCTGGATCTCGGTGAGCGGCCTGCGTGCCGAAACCTCCAGCACGAACGTCGCCTCGCGGAACAGCGCCCGGTCGCGGATGGTCGACACGAACGCGTTCTGCGCCCGCTCGATGACCTCGAGCCGGATCGCCCGGCGCGAGAAGCGGGCCGACAGGAACTCCTGAAGGTCCCGCACCACCGGCGCGAACGTGCCCTGCAGGTTGTCGTGGTCGTACTGCGGGTAGAGCCGGGCGCGGCGCTCGGGCGTGGCGAAGGTCGCCATCTCGCCGGCGAGGCGCAGGAGCTCCATGTAGACGCGCTCGGGGTGGGTGTAGCGCGAGGCGCGCAGATGCCGGAGCGGCGGCAGGCTGCGGTTGAGAAGCTGGAGCACAAGATAGTCCGCGCTCTGGAGGCCGCCGCCGGCCGAAGGGTCGGCGGCGTAGCGGGAGAGTTCTTCGAGCTTGGTCTCGACCCAGCCGATGGAGCGGTCGAGCCAGCCTTCCGCGTTGGGGTGGGCGGCGATGGTCAGGACCGGAGGCGTGAAGCGCTCGTCGAAGATGATCGTGCGGTCGCGGACCTCCACGATCCGGGCGACGGGGAGGACGGCGTAGCCCTCCTTCCGGGTCCGGCGGACCTCGTATTCCAGCCGGGGCTTGGCAAGGTCGACGTCCTCCTCGGTCTGGGTCTGCGAGGTGGAATCGGCGATGAGGGCGCGGTCGGCGTAGTAGCGGGTTTCGCGGTTGGCGGTGCGGTCGCCGATCTCGCGCGCGCCTGCGGTGGCGACGGGCATGGTGAGCCATACGATCCGGTCGGCGGCATCGTCGGGCACGGCGATGGCCTGTGCCACCGTGTCCTCGGGGATCGCGAAGGGGGTGCCGTCGGGCAGGATGCCGGTCGCGGCGCGCAGGGCGAACATCGACTGCTGGGCGAGGTCGGTGTCGATCTCGAAGGTGGCGAAGCCCCACGGGTAGGGCGATGCAAGCTGCGTGCGCTGCGCGAGCAGATGCTCGAAGTACCGGTCGTTCTGCTGAAGATGCTGCGGGCGGAGAAACAACCCCTCCGACCACAAGACTTTACTGTTCCAATTCATCCGGCGCCTGTGTTGCCGCTAAAAATACTGGTCGCCGCCCTACCGCTCGTTTATGGCGCGGTTGTAGGCTTCGCTGAAGCACATCATGAAAACGTCGACCATGCCATTGTCATGCTGGCTGGCGCGCGCATTGTAACGTTCCTTGTAGGTCTCCCACAGCTTCGATTTTCGGGAAGACATGCCGGGGATGGCAAAGCCGCCCTTGTCTTCGTCGCCGCCGGCCTCGATCGACGCGGGGTCTAGGTCCTTCAGCATCCGCTCGACTGCGGTCTGCATCGCCGAATAAAGCGCCATCTGGTGGGCGCCGAGCTCGGAGAAGCTTTCTTCGAGCGACTGCTCGATCGTGAGGTAGCTGCGGCTCGGCGGGCCGAACAGCACGTCAGCCGCCGCCCCCGGAGTCGGCATGAACTTGAACGGGTTGTTGCCGACCGCCTGCACCTGCGTGCCCGCGCCCGAGCGCATGTAGCCGCGCGAGGCCGCCCGCGCCTTGAGCAGCTTCTGCATCCCCGCGATGGTGATGCTGATGAATTCGCCCACCTTTCGGGCCGCTTCCTCCGGCGTCCCCGCTTCCAGCCGGCTGCGCGGAATGTCGAGTGCCTCCGCCAGTGTGTCGAGGAAGCGCTCCATTTCCGGTCCCGCGGCGGCCGGAGCCGTCTGGTGCGCTTCGGCGGCGGCTGCGAAACCGCGCGGCTGCCTCGCCGCCTGCGGCGTCTCCGGAGGCGGTGCAGGCTCCGGCGGGGTGAACACGTCCGGCACATGGTCTGGGCTTGCCGTGTCGCCAGCCTCTTCAGGCGGCGGAACCGGCGCGCCGGCCTCTTCCGCCTCTGGCGCTGCGTCGGCCGCTGGCTCGGTGTCTGCAGGCGGATCGGCGTCGCTGGCAGCGGCCTCGGTTCCGCCGAGCGTCGCGATCGGCGGGGCCGGGGCGTCAGCATCGGGTGAGTGCGCCGGCGGTTCGGGATCGGCGGGCGGCGTTCGCCACGGGCCGCCGGTTTCGGCGGACGGGCTTACGGGCGGGCGTGGCGCTGGCGGTTCGGGCACGGGTGCGGGCTCTGGCGGCTCCGGTGCCGCGGGCTCCGGTGCAGCCTCGACGGAGGGCAGGTCGACGACCCAGTCCAGCATGTCCGCGTTCACCGGTTTTGCGGAGCGCTCCCGCCGCTTGTCGGGCCGCTCGGCCGGGGCGGCGCGCTCGTCCGTAACGTCCCACAAGGCGGCGGAGGAGAGCTCGGCAGGCCCATCGGGCGGCGCCTCCACCGTGCGGGCCGGGGCGTCGCCGCCACCGTCTACGAAGACGTTGATGAGATAGTCGCCGATGGCGATCCGGTCGCCGGTGCGCAGCTGTGTCGGCTCGGTCAGCCGCCGGTCGCTGCCGTTGAGGTAGGTGCCGTTGGTCGATACGTCGGTGATCCAGTAGCCGCCGTCGCGGTAGGCAATCTCGCAGTGGCGGCCGGAGACGACGCGGGCCGGGTCCGGCAGCGTCCAGTCCAGATAGGAATTGCGCCCGATGTCGACGCTCCGTCGCCCCTCCACCAAGAGAGACGTGGGCCCGCCGTCGGAAAGATTCGTCACGTTGTCGAGTTCGAGGCGCAGCGCAACCAACCGGTCATCCCCCCTTGCCACCGTGTCGCGGTCGAGTATCGAGCGACCGCTGTTTTATAAAAGCTGACCGTTATATTCAGCTAAGCAAAGTGTTCGTCGATGTCATCGTTGGCGACAGCAATCGCTTCGTCAAGGCAGCGCTCCAGCCTTGAGCGGCGTTCGAGGAAGGGGGCGCGCGAAACCGCGATCAGCACCGCCGCCCGCACCGCCTTGGCGGTGAGGTAAGGCGGCGCCGCGAACGGCTGGTCGCTCGCAGCGATGTTGCCGCCGGACCATCCGGCGGCGAACGCGATCCACGTGGTCTGGTCCGGAGTGCCGGTGGCTTCGGCGATCTGGAGCGCCGCGACGCGCTGCGCCTCCTCCGGCTCCGCGACCCATGCATCGGCTGCGGCGAGGGCGCCGGTGGGGTCCTCCGTGCCGAGCGCGTGCAGGCAGCGGCAGCCCCACCACACCGCCTCGCGCCGGGGCGCGAGGTAGGCGAAGAAGGAGAGGCAGTCCTCCGGCGTCTCGCTCGACGCGAGCTCTTTCGTGAAATCGAGCGGCGGCGCCTCGCTCGCCCCGGCCTCGACGTCGTCCTGCAGTGTGGGGAAGGCGACGAAGAGATCCTGCGCCGTTTCAAATTTAATTCTCAAGAAATGCCTCTTAATTCAATTTGATAATGGCGCCGTTAATCTTGATCATCCCGGCGGCCTTGATGTCGATGCCGCTGGGGGTCAGCTCGATCTTGCTCGGGCCGACCTTGAACGTCATCTTCATCCCCGCCTCGATGGTGATGGTCTTGCCCGCCTTGACGTTCTGGTCCTGCGCGATGTCGACCTTCTGGCTGCCGGTGTCGAGCTTCAGCTTGTCGTCGCCCTTCTTCAGCGTCGTCTCGCGGGATGTACCGGAGGTGAACTTCTCGCCGATCTCCCGCGTCTCGCTGTTGAGGATGACGATGTTGAGGTCCTTCTGCGCATGGATGCCGATCTCCTCGGCGTCCTTCTTGTCCTCCAGCACGATCTCGTTGTAGCCCGACCCTCCCTTCGACGAGTTCGACTTGATGCCGCCCTTGGTCTTGTTGGCGGGCAGCTCGTACGGGACGGTCTTCTCGGCATTGTAGACGGTGCCGACCACAAGCGGCTGGTCAGGGTCGCCCTCCAGATACTCGACCACCACCTCCTGGCCGATGCGCGGGATCATGACGGCGCCCCAGCCCTTGCCGGCCCAGGCCTGCGCCACCCGCACCCGGCGCGACTGATCCTTGTTCCGGTCCCAGAAGAACTGGACGAGGATGCGCCCGTCGGAGTCCACGTCGATCTCCTCGCCGCTGGCGCCGACGACCTTCGCCGTCTGCGGCCCACGCACGATGGGCTTCGGCGTCACGCGCGGGGCGCGGAACGGGCGGTCGGACGGCTGCAGCTCGTAGGAGCCGGTGTAGGGGTCGCCGCCTCCGTCTCCGCCGCCGGACGAGGAGCGGTAGTCCTGCGCCTCGAACCGGTGACGGCAGGACACCACCAGATACTCGATGTTCTCGCTGCCCTGCGGGATGGTTGGCGAGCGTGAGGAGCCCGCCGGGAACCGCGGCCGGCACGTCGCCCTTGGCGCGGCGCCGCTTGTCGCCGGCCTGCTCCGCCTCGAGGCGCACCTTGGCGAAGCGCTCGCCGTCGCTGGTCTCGGTATAGCGGCCCGGATAGTCGTAGATCTCGAGGCTGTCGTTGGCGTAGCCGGACGGGCTGTTGTGCTGGGTCTCCATCTTCGCGCTCGGCTTGCCGTAGTCGTAGTCATTCAGCGCGATCTTGCCGGCGCTGAAGCTGCGCGCGGCGGTGATGTCGAGGAAGGATTCGGTGTCGGTGCGGATGCCGACGAGGCGGTCGACGAACAGGACGTCCGGTAGGCCCTGAATCCGGGTGTGGGACGACTTGGCGTCCGCCAGGATCAGCTTGTGCGCTGTTTCCGTGTGCTCGAAGAAATAGTAAATCCCGTCCTCTTCCATCAGCCGGCAGACGAAGTCGAGGTCGCTCTCGCGGTACTGGACGGTATATTCGCGCGGCGGATAATTCTCGGTCAGCTTCAGCTGGAACTCCGCGAAGCTGTGCTTGCCGAGGACCTTCGAGATGATCTGCGGCGTCGTCATGTCGTGGAAGATCTGGCAGTTCGACGTGCGCGACAGGAGCCAGAACCAGGGCCGCAGCGTCAGCCGGTAGAGGTTGTGGCTGTCGCTCTCGCCCAGCCAGTCGGCCCCGACCAGAACGCCGCAGAAGGCGCGCGGCGTGGTCTTTCCGTTCAGCAACAGCGACGAGTTCTTGCCGATCGCCGCGTTGAAATCGACCGGCGTCTTGTCGCCGATCGCCTCGACCGAATATTCGAACAGCGTGCTCAGGCCTTCGACGCCATCGAACCGGACAGCGTTCAGGACGTCCTTGCCCAGCGGTGTCTTCAGCTGTGCAACGCGCTGATCCTGCTTGGTAACGGGCATAGCGCCGCCTCTAAATGAATGGTCAAAAATAGTATCATCGTAAAAATAACTCGTTTGAAATGGTTGGCGCAGGTGGAGAACACAAGACCATCCGCGTCATGTGCTGCGTGCGGGAGCCGCGTTGCAGCGGATAGGAGCCGCCGCGCCGGCGAAACGCGGCGCGGCGGCAGTAGCTTGTCAGCCCATCGTCGAGTTGAAGGCGCCGCCGTCGAGCAGGACGTTCTGGCCGACCATGAAGCCGACGTGCTCGGAGCAGAGGAACGCGCAGACCTTTCCGAATTCCTCGGCAGTGCCGAAGCGGCCGCGCGGGATGGCGGCCTGCGCCTTGTCGCGCGCCTCGTCGACCGAGATGCTCTCGGCCTTGGCGGTGTTCGACATCATGCCCTTGATCCGGTCCGTGTCGTGCTGGCCGGGCAGAATGTTGTTCATGATGACGCCGTGCTGGGCGACCTGGCGCGCGGTGCCCGCAACGAAGCCCGTGAGGCCGGCGCGTGCGCCGTTGGAGAGGCCGAGGCGGCCGATCGGCGACTTCACCGAGCCGGACGTGATCGACACGATCCGGCCCCACTTTCGGTCGATCATCCCCGGCAGGAGCTTAGTGGCGAGAAGGATCGGCGTCAGCATGTTGGAGCGGAAGGCGGCTTCCCACTCGGTCGCGCCCCAGTCGGACCATACGCCGGGGGGCGGGCCGCCTGCGTTGTTGATGAGGATGTCCGGTGCGGGCTCGGCCTCGATGAGCGCGGCGCGGCCTTCGTCGGTCGTAACGTCGACCGCGACGGTCTTCACGTTCACGTTATACTTCGTGCGGATTTCGTCGGCGGTCCGCTCCAGGGTTTCGGCGGTGCGTGCGTTGAGCACGAGATCGCAACCGGCTTCCGCCAGCGCTTCTGCACTGCCGCGGCCGAGGCCCTTCGACGAGGCGCAGACGATGGCCTTCCGGCCCTTGATCCCTAAGTCCATTCCAGTTTCTCCTTATCCTGACTTGCGGATCGCATGGACACCTGCTGCGCCGCAAGGTGGCAGCGCGTCACCGCGTCGCGAAACCTCGCGGAGACCATAAAAACGGCTTCCATTTCGATTTGCGATGTGCATTCGTTAGGGTTGAGCGATTGAAGGGTTTCCGCCCTTCGGGTGTAATCGCCGGACCGCGGCGGCAGCTGCGCAGAGGGCCGCGGCAGGTTGCGGCGGTCCTTCGACGACGACGCTAACAGCCGCCTGGACGGCACTGGATTTAGAGCCGAGCGCAAAAGAGGCCTCGGCGGTGCGATGACAATCTCCGACCAGCTCAAAACCAAATCAGCACGCGGACGTTCACTTCGAACGGCTGGTGGCGCGCGTTTTGCTGCGCACGCTGACGAGAAGGCCGGAACACAGAATTCGACGGCGGGTGAGGGGCCCGGCGCGAAGGTACCGGGAGATAGGAGGCCGCTATGGCGACAGGTACAGTGAAGTGGTTCAATGGGACCAAGGGTTACGGGTTCATCCAGCCCGACGAGGGCGGTGCCGATGTGTTCGTTCACATCTCCGCCGTCGAACGCGCGGGCATGAGCTCTCTGACCGAAGGGCAGCGCGTCACGTTCGAGCTGTTCAAGGACCCCAAGCGTGGCCGGACATCGGCTGAACAGCTGAAGGCGATGTAAGTCGGTCTGACCCCATTCCAATGCGAGGCGCCGGGGTGACGACATCCCGGCGCCGTCCGTCGCCTGCGCACGCTGAAGGGGCGCCGGCTACCAGCTGCGGGTCGGACGGTCCATGATCGTCCGGCCGAACAGGCTGGCAGCCAGGTCGACCATCAGCGTCGCAGTGCGGCCGCGCTCGTCGAGGAACGGATTGAGTTCCACGATGTCGAGCGACCCGACGCGCCCGCTCTCGTGCAGAAGCTCCATCGCGAGATGCGCCTCGCGGAAGGTCGCGCCGCCGGGCACCGTGGTGCCCACCGCCGGCGCGATGGCTGGCTCCAGAAAATCCACATCGAGGCTGACATGGATCGGCGCGCCGGCAGCCTCAGCCCGCGCGATCGCCTCGCGCACCAGAACGCCCACGCCATATTCGTCCACCGCCCGCATGTCGTGCACCGTCACCCCGTGCTCGGTCAGCAGCGCACGTTCGGCGGGGTCCACCGAGCGGATGCCGATCATCGTGATCTGCCGGGGCGGCAGCGGCGTGATCGGCGCGCCGTAGATCACCTCCGCCCCCTCGAGGCCCGCCGCGATCGCCACCGGGATGCCGTGGAGGTTGCCGCTGGTGGTGGTGCGGATGGTGTGAAAGTCGGGGTGGGCGTCCAGCCAGACGACGTGCGTCTCCGGCGCATGGTCCATGACGCCGGCGAGTGATCCCGCCGCGATCGAATGGTCGCCGCCGAGGAGAAGAGGGAAGGCGCCCGACGCCAGCGTTTCGGCGACGGCGGTGCGGATGGCGCGGACCCAGCCGGCGGTCTCGCCGACGTGATGGGCCGGGAGGTATGGCGTGTCGTCGATGTCGAGCGGGACGGGGGTGAGGTCGCGGTCGCCGGCGATGGTGTGGCCGAGGTCGGACAGTGCCTCGACGAGGCCGGCGGTGCGAAGGGCCGCGGGGCCCATCAGGCAGCCGCGCCGGTAGGTGCCCGACTGGGTCGGAGCACCGAGCAGTTGGATGTTGGCCAAACGAACGGTCCTCAGGATTGAACGGGCTTGGCGCAACAACGCGCCGGCGGCATGGGGCCGCCGGCGCGCGAAAGATTACGCCGCGAGAGCCTTAGCTTCGCGGTTGAGGTGCTTGGTGGCAAGGCTGGTGAGCGCCTTGTCGGCCTTCGTATCCTGGTCGAGCACCGACTGGAGCAGCGTGACGACCTCGGTGTGGCCGAGCTGCTTGGCCCAGGCGATGATCGTGCCGTAGCGGGTGATCTCGTAGTGGCGGATGGCCTGCGCGGCGGCGATCATCGCGGCATCGCGGGTCGGGCCGTCCTGGGCCTCTTCCATCAGTTCCTTGGATTCCTCGATGATGCCGTCCATCGCCTCGCAGCGCACGCCGCGGGCGGCGAGGCCGACAGCCTCGAAGGCGCTCTTCAGCGTTTCGATCTGGGCGAGTGTCTCTTCGCCGTGGGCGTCGAACAGCGCCTTCAGGTCTTCGGAGTCGGCTTTGCGCTGCATCTTGCCGAACATCTTTTCGGCCTGCTTCTCGGCATAGAGAATGTCGCGCATGAAGTGCACGAACAGGTCCTGGAGCGATTTCATCGCCATGGTTCATCCCTCGGTTGATTGCTATACTGCTGGACGAACGCAGGCATTCCTTCCCAGTTCCGAAATGAGGCCCGTTTCCGGGCGCGCCTGTCAGTCGTGCGCGCCGGCGGCTTCGTTTTCGGCCTCGAGGTTGAGGAGCCCGTAGATCCGCCGGGTGTACTCGCCGAACTTCTCGCTTGTTTTCACCGAAAGCGTGCGCGGGTGCGGCAGATCGATGGGAAACACGTCTGCCATCCGCGCCGGACCAGCGGTCAGCACGGCGCAGCGCGAGCCGAGGAACACCGCCTCCTGGATCGAGTGGGTGACGAAGAGGATCGTCTTCTGCGAGCGCTGCCAGATCTTCAGCATCTCGAGGTTCATCTTCTCGCGGGTGAGGGCGTCGAGCGCGCCGAACGGCTCGTCCATCAGGAGGAGCTTGGGGTCGTGGATCAGCGCGCGGGCGATCGCGGCGCGCTGCTGCATTCCGCCGGAGAGCTCGTAGGGGTAGCTGTCCTCGAAGCCGGAGAGGCCGACCATCGAGAGGAGATCGCGCGCCCGCTCCCGCGATTCCTTCATCGGCAGGCCGATGATCTCGGCGGGCAGGAGCACGTTGTCGATGATCCTGCGCCATTTCAGAAGAAGCGCCTGCTGGAACACCATGCCGACGTCGCGGCTGGGATCGAGCGGGGCGCCCGCCGCGCCGATCTCCACCGTGCCGCCATCGGCCTTGATGAGGTCGGCGAGGATCTTCAGCACCGTCGACTTGCCGCAGCCGGACGGCCCGACGAGCGAGACGAAATCGCCTTCCCGGACGTCCATCGTGACGTCGGAGACGGCGAGAACGTCACGGTCGCGGCCGCGGTAGATCTTGTGGACGCCGTCGAGATGGATGAGCGCGTCGGTCATGCGAGCCACCGTTCGAGGTTCTTGGCGACGAAGTCGTCGTCGGTGAGGTGGGGGTAGGCTTCGGCGACCCGCGTGATCTCCTCGGCCTGTCCGGGGCTCATCCGCTCCTCCGGCGACAGGCAGCGGACGGCGTCGAGGAAGCCCTGGCGGCGCAGGACCTCGTGGCAGCCGGCGATGGCGCCCTTGAAGCCGCCGGCCACGTCGAACAGGGCGGCGTTGCAGTCGGTCACCTGCGGGTCGAGCGCGACGAGGTCGGCCGGGATGGAGTCCTGCCCGGCCGCCGCGCGGCAGCGCTGGTGGAGCGCGACGGCGGCCTTCGTCCAGACCGACCAGTGGCCGAGGAGGCCGCCCCTGATCCGAAGCGTGACGAACCCGCCGTCCCGCGCGATCGGGAAGGGGGTCACGAGATCGCCGACGATGTGGTCGTCGTTGCCGGTGTAGAGGGTGACGCGGTCCTCGGCGCGAGCGGCTGCGACGCCGCGCACCACGTCCATCGTGGCGTAGCGGTTGAAGGGCGCCATCTTGATGCCGACGACGTTCTCGATGGCCGCAAACCGACGCCAGAATTCGAACGGCAGCCTGATCCCGCCCACCGCCGGCTGGAGGTAGAAGCCGAACAGCGGGATCTCGCGGGCGACGGCCTCGCAGTGCGCGATCATCTCGCTGGTGCTGGCGCCCTTCCACGCCGCAAGGCTCATGAGGCCGGCGTGGTAGCCGAGGCCGCGGGCAATCTCCGCCTCCCGCACCGCCTGCCCGGTGCGGCCGACGAGGCCGGCGATCTTCACGAGCGGCCGGTCGGTCCACGCCTCGGCCGTCTCCGCGGCGAGGGCGAGGACGGGCTCGTAGAGGCCGTGGTCGCGGATCTCGAACTGGGTGGTGTGGACGCCGACTGCGAGGCCGCCGGAGCCCGCGTCGATGTAGTAGCGGGTGAGGGCGCGCTGGCGCGGCGTGTCGATCTGCATGTCCGGGTCGAGCGCCAGCGGATGGGCGGGGATCACGGTCCCCTCGCGCAGCGCGGCGAGCACGGGCGCCGGAATGTCGGTGAAGTGCATGGCGTGTGTCATCCGAGTTCGGGGCCTGCGGCAGCGTGGGTGAGGGACGGGTCGCCGGGCAGCGGGCCTTCGCCGCGCGCCATCCGCGCGAACGGGCGCTGCGGGGTGAAGCCCGCGGCGGCGAGGGTCGCGGCGACGGCGGGCTGGTCGTCGAACGCATCGACCAGCACCGGGCCTTCGGTGCGCGAGAGGGCGGTGGTGAGGAGCGCGTTCGCGGTTTCGGCGCTGACGGCCGTGAGCGGGCCGAGGTGGGTGGCGGTCCGGCCGCGGCGGCCGAGGATGAAGCCGTCGCGCGCCTCCGAGGCGAAGTGCGGCCCGCGGCGGTCCATCAGGTCGGCGAGGACGCCGCGGCGATCGAGGCCGGAAGCGCGGCGGTCCAGCGCGGAGATCCAGTTGAGGTCGTCGGGCCGCGTGCGGCGGACGCCCCCGTCGGGCGTGCCGCCGCCGTTGCCGTGCCAGCGGGTGAGGGCGCGCAGCGGAGCGAACCCCATCGCGCGGTAGACCTCTTCGCCGGCCGGTGTCGCGTCGAGCACCGGGCGGGCGCCGGCCCGCTCCAGCGCCGCGGTCGCGACCTCGACAAGGCGCGTCGCCAGCCCCTGCCGCCGCGCGCCGGCGGTGACGAGGACCATGCTGATCCAGCCCGCCTCGCCATAGGGAAGGGCGAGCGCGCTGGCGGCGAGCGTGCCGTCCCGCTCGAGCCCGAACCCCTCGCCGAGGCGCAGCATCATCGCCCAGTCCGCCTCGGTCTGGTTCCAGCCGGCCTCGTCCGACAGCGCGAGGGCGCGTGCGGCATCGGCGGGACCGAGGCGGATCGGGCGGTCAGTAGCGGCCATCGCGCCGCTCGAACTTGGTCGGCTTGTCGAGGCTCGGCATGTCGCGCGCCACCCAGTCGGCAACCCAGTCGAGCATCCGCGCGAGCGGCACCTCCGGGTAGCCGAACAGCGCGAAGGCGTGGGCGGAGTTGTTGAGCCAGGCATCCTGCGACGGCGTGCCGGTGAACGATACCTCCCTGCCGAGCCGGGCGGCGAGTTCGGTCGCCAGCCACGCGACCGAGAGGGTTTCCGGGCCGCTGACGTTGAGGGGCGTCGTTGGCGCAGTGGCGTGGGCAAGCGCGCGCAACGCGTAGCGGTTGGCGTCGCCCTGCCAGATGACGTTGACGTGGCCGGTGTCGAGGTCGATCGACCGGCCGGCGGCGATGGCGGTCGCGAGGTCGTGCAAGACGCCGTAGCGAAGGTCGATCGCGTAGTTGAGGCGCACCAGCCGGCCCGGCGTGCCGTGGACGTTGGAAAAGTGCTGGAACATCCGCTCGCGCCCGACGCAGGACTGGGCGTATTCGCCCGGCGCATCGGGCTCCATCGCCTCGGTCGCCCCGCCGCTGGTGACGGGCACGAACGGGTAGACGCACCCGGTCGAGAACGCCGAGATCCGCGCGTCGGTGAAGGTTTCCGCGACGAGGCCGGGGAGGAAGGCGTTCATCGCCCACGTCAGCCCCTGATTGCCCGACGAGCCGAACTTGTGGCCGGCCATGAAGACGATGTTCTTCGCCCGCGGCAGCTTCGCCAGTGCCTCGCGGTCGAGAAGGTCGGCCTGGATGGTCTCGACGCCCGCTTCGTCGAGGAGGGTCCGGGCGGCTGGGTCGCTGAACCGCGCGACGCCGATCACGCGGCGATCGGGAAGCGCGCGGCGGGCCATCCGCGCGAGGCTGGGGCCGACCTTGCCGGCGACGCCGAGCACCATGATGTCGCCGTCGAGCGCCTCGAGGTCGCGGATGGTGGCGGCGTCGGGGCGGGAGAGAAGCTCCTCAAGTGGCTCGATGTCGGCGACCGTCTCCGGCAGGGCGGACGCGCCGTTTGTCCGGCGTCTCTGTGGCGGTCATTGCGGGTTCTCCGAAAGGCTGGGGCGGTGCTGGCGCCAGGGGGCTCGCGATCTCGAAGGCGCGCGCGGCCTGGAGGACGGCAAGGTCCGCGTGTGGCGGGCCGACGATCTGGAGGCCGACGGGGAGGCCCGTGGCGGTGAAGCCGCAGGGCACCGACGCGGCCGGCTGGCGGGTGAGGTTGAAGGGCACGCAGAACGCGGTCCAGCTGTAGCGGTCGTGCCCCTCCGGGCCGCTCGATCTCCGCCGAGAAGGGCGGGTACGGCGAGCGTCGGCGACAGGATGAAGTCGTAGGTCTGGTGGAGTGCGATCATCGCGCGGCCGAGTTCGGCGCGGGCCATCTCCGCCTCGAGGTGCGCTCATCAGGTCGGCGCTGCGGCTCTCCTCGATCTCGGCCACCACGTCGGGGTCCATCATGGCGAGCTTGTCCGGGCCGAAATTGCGGAAGGCGAAGGCGGTGTAGCCGCGGCGGAGCTTCGTCATCAGCGGGGCGGGGTCGTCCATGATCCGCTCGACGCGGTCGACCGTCGCGCCCGCGGCGGCGAACACGCCGGCGGCGGCTTCGGCGAGGGCGGCGACCTCGGGATCGACGTTCGCGAAGCCGAAGGTGGGGCTGAAGGCGATGCGCCAGTTGGACGGGTCGGCGTCGAGGCGGCTGGCGTAGGGGGTGGCGTCGTAGCGGGCTGCGGTCCAGTCGCGTGCATCGGGGCGGGCGATGGTCTCCAGCATCAGCGCGGCGTCGGTGACGGTGCGGGTGATCGGGCCGAAGCCGACCAGCGAGGCGAGCGGCGTCGGCGGATAGGTCGGCACCCGCCCACCCGACGGTTTTATGCCGAAGACGCCGGAAAAGCTCGCCGGAATGCGGATCGAGCCGCCGGCGTCGGTGCCCAGCGCAAGCGGGCCCATCCCGGCCGCGACCGCCGCCGCAGCCCCGCCCGACGAGCCACCCGGCGTGCGCGAAGAATCCCACGGGTTGCGGGTGATGCCGGTGAGCGGACTGTTGGTGATCGGCTTGAAGGCGAATTCGGGGGTGGTCGTCTTGCCCAGAAGCACCGCGCCGGCTTCGCGCAGGCGTGCGACGGGCGGGCCATCCTCGTCCCACGGTCCCGCCGGGTCGATGGTGCGGGAGCCGCGCAGGGTCGGCCAGCCTTTGGTGAGGACCAGATCCTTGATCGAGACGGGCACGCCGTCGAGCGGGCCGTGCTGGGCGCCGGCCTGCCAGCGCGCCTCGGATTCCTTCGCGCTTGCACGGGCCGCGTCGGCGTCGACGAGGCAGAAGGCGTTGAGGACCGGGTCCATCGCCTCGATCCGGGAGAGCGCCACCTCGGTCGTCTCCACCGGCGACAGGGTGCCTGCGGCGTAGGCGGCGGAAAGCTCGGCCGCGCTGAGGTAGGCGACCTCATCGCTCACGAGGGGGCTCCGTCGAGCCGCGCGTCCTTCACCACCAGCACCTTCTCCAGCACAACGACGAGGCCGTAGAGGAGGATGCCGAGGAGGCTGAGGAGGATGACCGCCATGAACATCGCGGCGGTGTCGAGCGTCGACTGGACCTGGATCATCAGGTAGCCGAGCCCCTGGCTCGAGGCGACGAACTCGCCCACGATCGCGCCTGCCACCGCGAGGATCGCCCCCACCTTCATCGCCGAGAAGATGTAGGGGAGGGCGCCGGGAAGCTGGATCTTGCGGAAGACCTGCCAGCGGCTGCCCTTGAGGGCGCGCACGAGGTCGAGGAGGTCGGGCTCGACTTCGCGGAGGCCCCGGGCGGTGGTGATGAGGATCGGGAAGAACGAGATGATGAAGGCGAAGAAGGTGTTGGTCCAGATCCCGTAGCCGAACCACACCACCAGCAGCGGGCCGAGCGCCACCTTGGGCACCATCGAGATGGTGATGAAGAGCGGAAACAGCGTCGCCCGCAGGAGGCCGAACCACGAGAACAGCATCGCGAGGACCACGCCGACCGCGACGGCGATGACGTAGCCGGCAAAAATCTCGAACGCGGTCACCGCGATGTTGCTGCCCCACTGGTAGGTCGGGGAGGCGAGTGTCGCGAGGGTGTCGCCCGGCGAGGGCAGGATGAAGGACGCCACTCCGCCATACGTGCTGGCGATCCACCATGCGGCCAGCACCGCAAGATGCGAGGCGATCGCGAGGACTGTGGTGGTGGTGCCTTCGGGCAGGAGCGGCTGGCGGCGGTTGCGCGCCTCGGTGGCGGCGGCGAGCGCCGCTTCGGCAGGGCTTGTCGGACCGGTTGCAGCCATCCTCATTCCTCCGGAAAAACGGTCCGCAATCAATCAACCGTTTGGTTGATGTTGCGGCGAGTGCCGCCCCCTGTCAACTGCCGGGTTCTGCCCGCAGCGCATTCATCACGAAGTCGATCACATGGGCGCGGCGCTCCGCGACGGCGGCAGGCTTGCCGAGCTTCTCGCCGAAGATCGCCGACAGGGTGTGGACGTTGCTGAAGTAGAAGAAGCCGAGGCCCGCGATCGAGATGTAGAGCTGGCGGGGGTCGATGCCGCCGCGGAAGAGGCCGGCCGCGCGCCCGGCATCCAGCGTGTGCGCGATGCCCTCGATCAGCGCCGAATGCAGCCCCCCGAGGTGGTCCGCCTCGCGCAGGTGGCGCCCCTCGTGGAAATTCTCGTCGGTCAGCAGCGACACGAACTCGGGGTTCTTGTGGAGGTAGTCGAACGAGAAGGCGATCAGCTTGCGCATCGCCTCGTCCGGCGCGTGGTGGGTGAGGTCGAGGTCGCGCTCCTGGGCGCGGATGTCGACGTAGACCGCCGTCAGAACCTCCCGGTAAAGGTCCTCCTTGGCGCCGAAGTGGTGGTAGACGAGCTGCTTGTTGACGCCGGCCTTCTTCGCGATCTCGTCGATCCGCGCGCCCTCGAAGCCGCGCCGCGCGAATTCCTTGCGGGCGGCCGCCATCAGGAGGTCCCGGCCGGACTTCTTAGGCTTCGCGGGCTTCCTCGGCTTCGCGGTTGTTCCGGTTTCCAGCACGTCCACTCCTCGGTGCGCCGCGTCTTCGACCAAGCTAGCACGGCGCAAATAAATCAACCAAACGGTTGGATGGTATATTGACGATCTCCGCCGGCGGAGCCTAGCCTTCGCACCCGATGATGTTTTTCAACGGGTCCGGGAGACTGACATGAGACAGTTCATCGTTGCAGGCGCCGCAGGCGCTCTTTCCCTACTGAGTGCCGGCGCGAGTGCCGAGCCCCTGTCGCTCCTCCTCAACTGGACACCGGCCTCCGACCACGCGCCGATCTACTATGCGCTCGACAGCGGCATGTACGAGGACGCGGGCATCGAGCTCACCGTCGAGCCCGGCAAGGGCTCCGGCATGGCGGCGCAGAATGTCGGCGTCGGCGCCTCCAAACTCGGCATCGCCGAACTCGGCACCGCCTTCCTCGCCAAGTCGAAGGGCGCCGACCTCGTGGCGCTGATGGCAATCTACGCCAACTCGCCGTTCACCCTCTACTGGCGGAAGTCCTCCGGCATCGAAGGCCCGGCGGACTTCGCCGGCCACACCCTCGGCAACCCCTCTGGCGACGCGGCCCGCGTGATGTGGCCCGCCTTCGCCAAGGCCGCCGGCATCCCCGTCGACGGCGTCGAGTTCGTCAACATTGCCCCCGCCGCGAAGGTGCCGACGCTCGCCGCCGGCCGGGTCGACATCATCAGCGACTTCTACAACGGCCACGACCAGAAGATCGATGCGCTCGGCGACGACCTCGGTTCGCTGCGCTGGAGCGACGTCGGCCTCAACCCCTACGGCAATTCGATCATCGTCAACGGCGAGTTCCTGGCCGGCAACAAGGATCTCGTGGCGAAGTTCGTCGAGGTGACGCAGAAGGCCTACCGCGCCTGCGCCGAGGACATCGAGCCCTGCATCGACGCGCTGATGAACAATGCCAGCGGCCTCGACCGCGAAGCGATGGTCGACCAGTGGGCCCGGATCGCCGAGCTGATGACCACGGAGGCGACCGTCAACGAGGCGCTCGGGTGGTTCGACCCCGAGCGGATCGCCGAGACCTACGACCTCGTCGAGACCTACTTCGAGCTCGAGAACCCGTTCGACCCGGCCACCGCCTACACCAACGAGTTCCTCGATACCTCGATCAAGATGGTCGAGTAGGGCGCATTCTTTCGGGGCATTGCCGGCGGGGCGGCCGCAGCGAGGGTGTTCCCCCCTCGCGCTCCCTCCACCTCGCCGGTGGGCAGGGTTTGGGGATCAGACGGGCGAAGGCGCCCGGCTGACCCCAAACCCTGCGACGAGGCTTGTTCGGAGGGCGGCGGCGTCAAGCACCCGTCCTCGCCATGCTCGCCTGACGGCTGCGCGTGGCTCCGGGCGGATGCGTGACCCCGCCGCCCTCCTCCATCCCGACTTGGCGCTGCGGTAAGGGGAGCGTTGAAGGGGGGCATACGAAAAGGCCGCCCGGGTGGGCGGCTTTTTGCTGGTCATCGCTGTTGCGAAGACAAATGCCAGCGCTCCCGGCGGGCGGGCGCGGCGAAGCTTCAGCGGGAAGCCGGCGCCGAAGCGCCGGCTCTAGCTCAGCGCTGGACCGGCGCCAGCACCATGACCATCTGGCGGCCTTCGAGCTTGGGCTCAGATTCCACCTTGGCAAAATTGCTCGTGTCGTCACGGACCTTGTTGAGGAGTTCCATGCCGAGATTCTGGTGCGCCATTTCGCGGCCACGGAAACGCAGCGTGACCTTGACCTTGTCGCCATCGTCAAAGAACTTCCGGACGGCCTTCATCTTCACATCATAATCATGAGAGTCGATGTTCGGGCGCATCTTGATCTCTTTGATCTCGATGGTCTTCTGCTTCTTGCGGGCCTCGGCGGCCTTCTTCTGCGTCTGGAACTTGAAGCGGCCGTAGTCGAGGATCTTGCAGACCGGCGGATCAGAGTTCGGCGCAACTTCCACCAGGTCCAGCCCCTGCTCTTCAGCCAGCAGGACGGCATCTTCGGTGGTGAGGATGCCACGGTTTGATCCGTCCGCGTCGACGAGCTGGACGCGGGGGACGCGAATGTCGCGGTTGGTGCGGGGGCCTTGCTTCAGGACGGGCTGAGGGGCGCGGTGTGGTCGGCGAATTGCAGTGTCTCCACTAATCGTTTTTCTGACATCTTATCGTTTCGCACACCACCGATCTCAGTGTCGGGACGGGTGCGAACCGGGTAACTCACCCTAATATAGCGCGGAAACGTCATCTTCCAAAAGAGAATGGTAGACGCCGAGCGTTTTGCGCGTCATCGCCTCCAGCGAAAAGTTGGCCAAAGCATGGGCGCGGCCCCGGATTCCGATGGTTTCGCGGATATCGCGGGAGGTTTGCAGCGCCGAAAACAGCGCTTCGGAGAGTGCCGGCGCGCTCCCCGGCGGGACGCGCCAGCCGGTCCGCATGTCGCGCGGGCACTCCGGCGGGGCAAGCACCGTCTCGCGCACCGCGCCATGGTCGGACACGATCACCGGCACCCCGGCGGCCTGCGCCTCCACCGCGGCGCGCCCGAACGCTTCCGGCTCGACCGACGGTACCACCGCGAGGTCGGCCGCCGCCATCGCGCCCGGCACATCGGCGACATGGCCGACGATCCGCACCCTGTCGGCAAGGCCCATCGCCTTCGCCTTTGCGGTCAGCCGGTCGCGGTAGCCGGTCCGGCCCTGGTCGTCGCCCGCCATCACGCAGACCCACGGGCGCGGGTTGCGCTCCACCAGCCCGGCGAGCGCGTCGATCAGGACCTCCTGGCCCTTCCACGGGGTCAGACGCGCCAGATGCAGGACGAGCGGCACGCCGGGCTCGACGTTCCACACCTTGCGCAGCGCCTCCGCGCGGTCGCCGGCGTCTCCCGAGAAGCTTGTGAGGTCGATCCCGCGCGGGATGGTGATGAGCCGGTCGGCTGCGAAGGGGTGGCGTTTGCCGATCAGCGCTGCCGTGTAGCCGGAGTTGGCGATCACGATGTCGCCGCGCGCCATCACCGAGTTGTAGCGGTTCTTGATGACGGTCTTCTCGTTGTAGGCGCCGTGGTAGGTGGTCACCAGCGGCCGGTAGGTCCACGACGCCGCCCACAGCGAGGACCAGGCCGGCGCGCGCGAGCGGGCGTGGATGATGTCGACGTCCTCGGTTTCCATCAGCGCAGCGAGGCGGGCGGCGTTGCGGCGGAGGCCGAAGATCTCCTTGGTGGCGACCGGCATGGTGATGTGCCGGGCGCCGGTGGCGACGAGTTCGTCCACCATCCGCCCGCCCTCGGACACCACGATCGCCCGGTCGCCCTCCGCGACGAGCGCGGCGGCCACGTCGATGGTCGTTCGCTCCGCCCCACCCGTCTCGAGGGCGGGGAGGACTTGCAGGACGGTCATCGGCCGTGCGCTCATCCGGGTTCCTTCGCTGTCGTGCCCCCACCGTGCCGGGCGGCCGCGATCCAATAGCAGAGAGTTCTATGGGAATGGTTGTAACCAAACCGCACCGAATCGGCTCCGGCGCCGACGAGATTGCCGTGGAAATCACGCCTGGCAAGGGGCCGCCGGTGCTGTGGCTGGGCGGTTTCCGCTCCGACATGCAGGGCGGCAAGGCCGTGCGGCTGGCCGAATGGGGCGCCGAACACGGCCGCAAGGTGGTGCGGTTCGACTATCGCGGCCATGGCGCGTCCGGCGGCAGGTTCGCCGATTTTGTCCTGTCCGACTGGCTCGCCGACGCCGAACTTGTGATGGACACATTCTGCGAGGAGCCGCCGGTCGCGGTCGGCTCGTCGATGGGGGGCTGGATCGCGCTCCTCCTCGCGAAGGCCTGTCTCTCGAAGGGTAAGCCGCTTGCGGGGCTGGTGCTGATCGCCCCGGCCGCGGACTTCACCGAGCGGCTGATGCTGCCCCGGTTCGACGATGCCGTGCGCAAGGTGCTGGCCGAGGCTGGCAGCGTGGAGCTCCCGTCCGACTATGACGAGCCCTACACCGTCACCGCGCGGCTGTTCGAGGATGGCCGCGAGCATCTTCTCTACACCGACGAGATGATCGAGGTCGGCTGCCCGGTCCACATCCTGCAGGGCGTGCAGGACGATGCCGTGCCGCACGCGCACACGCTGGAGCTGGTCGAGCGGCTCGCCCACGACGACGTGGTGCTGACGCTCATCAAGGACGGCGACCACCGCCTTTCCCGCGAGCAGGATCTCGACCGCCTGATCGCGGCGGTGGAGGGGATCGTCTAGCGGCGGGTCCGCGTGCGGCGGGGCGGGGTCGGGGCCGGGGGGAGATCGTCCCGCAGGATGCGGTTGGCGGCGCCGTCGAGGTCCTCGAACTGGTCGCTGCGGATCGCCCAGAAGAAGGCACCGAGACCGCAGAGGCCGAGAAAGAGCGCGGCGGGCAGGAGGACGATGAGGATGTTCATGCCGCCGCCGCCATCGATTTGGGGGCTGCGACGACCCGGGCCCTCGTCGCACGCGCGGCGCGCGGCGTGAGGCGGAGCGCGTTGAGGGTGACGAGGATCGAGGACGTGCTCATCGCCACCGCGGCGACCAGCGGCGAGGCGTAGCCCAGAACCGCGAGCGGGATCGCGACCGCGTTGTAACCCGCCGCGATCGCGAAGTTCTGCAGGATCAGCCGGTGCGCGCGGCGCGCGGTGACGAGTGCTTCGGCGGCCTCGGCGAGGCTGTCTCCTGTCATCACCACGTCCGCGGCGGTGCGGGAGAGGTCCGACGCATCGGCCGGCGCGATCGAGGCCCATGCGGCCGCGAGGGCCGGCCCGTCGTTGAGGCCGTCGCCGACCATCAGCACGCGCTCGCCGGCTGCGGCGCGGGCCTTGAGGTGCGCGACCTTGCCCTCCGCGGACATGCCTGCCTGCCAGTCGCTCACGCCGAGCGCCGCAGCGATGGCGGCGACACGGTCCGCGCTGTCGCCGGAGAGCATGGTGACGGGGATGCCGCCCGCCTGGAGCGAGGCGACCAGCGCCTTCGCCCCGTCGCGCAGCCGCTCCACCACAGCGAGCGCGACGGGGGCAGCGTCGCCCCTGGTGAGCGAGAGGCCCGCGCTGCCGGGAGCGGCGCCGAGAAAGGCGGGAACGCCGCCGATCACGCCGCGCACGCCGCGTCCGCGCTCTTCGGAGACCGCGGAGACGGCGGGGATCGCGAGGCCCCGGCGGGCGGCTTCCTGCACCACGGCACGGGCGACGGGATGGGTCGAATGGCGGGCGAGGGCCGCGGCGTCGGCAAGGGCGGCGGCGGGGATCTCGGCTGCCGGATCGAGCGCGGGGATGGTGAGGGTGCCTGTCTTGTCGAATGCGGCGGCGGTGACGTCCTTGAGGCGCTCCAGCGCGCCACCGTCCTTCAGGATGAGGCCGCGGCGGAAGAGGCGGTCGGAGGCGGCGACCTGCACGGCCGGCACCGCGAGCCCGAGCGCGCAGGGGCAGGTGATGATGAGGACGGCGATCGCCGTGGCGACGGCGTAGCCGACGCTGGCACCAGCGAGGAGCCAGCCAGCGACCGTGAGCGCGGCGAGGAGATGGACGGCGGGCGCGTAGATCCGTGCCGCGCGGTCGGCGATGCGTGCGGGGCGGGATCTCGATTCCTCGGCCGCCCGCTGGAGGTCGGCAAGGCGGGTGAGGAAGCTCGCCGCGGCCGGGCGGATCGCGGTGAGGCGGAGCGGCCCGGTGAGGGCGAGCGCGCCGGACAGGACCTCGCCGCCTGCCGCGATGGCGACCGGGCGGCTCTCCCCGGTCGCGAGCGAGAGGTCGAGCGCGGCGGGCGCATCCAGCGTTCCGTCGACCGGGATGCGTTCGCCCGCCGCGATCTCGAGGATCATGCCGGGGGCGACGCTGGCGAGCGGCACGGGACGGGTGGTGCCGTCCGGCCCGAACACATGCGCGGTGGCGGGCGCCATGGTGGCGAGCTGGCGGACCGAGGCGCGCGCCCGCTCGCGCATCATGTGGTCGAGCACGCGGCCGGCGAGGAGGAAGAAGGTGAGCGTGATCGCGGCGTCGAAATAGGTCTCGCCGTCGCCCGCGATGGTGCGGGCGAGGCTGAGACCGGCTGCGAGCAGGATGGCGAGCGCGATCGGCACGTCCATGTTGAGGCGCCGGCCGCGCAGCGCCCGCGCGGCAGAGCGGACGAAGGGGCGCGCGGCGTAGGCGAGCGCGGGGAGCGCGATCAGCGCCGAGAACCAGTTGAAGAAGACGGCCGTGCTTCCCGCCGCGCCCGACCAAACGGAGACCGACAGGAGCATCACGTTCATCGCCGCGAACCCGGCGACGCCCAGCGCCCGAACCAGCGTGCGGCCTTCCTCGTCGCGCACCTCGGCGTCGAGCGGGGCGAGCGTGTAGCCAAGTTCGCGCACGGCGGTGATGGCGGCGGCCGGGCTCGCCGTGCCGTCCCACCGGAGCGCGAGGGTGCGGCGGGTGAAGTTGACCCGGCCGGCAACGCCGGGGCCGGAGGCGGCGACCGCATCCTCGATCCGGCCGATGCAGGCGGCGCAGCTGATCTCCGGCGCGTGGAGGGTCAGCGCGAACCCGTCGCCGGCGGCCCGAACGGCAGCCTCCATCTCCGGCGAGAGACCGCTGCCGGGGGCGATCTGCGCCCTGAAGTCCGCGCAGCAGCTCACGCGTGCGGGTCCCCCGCAGCGAGCGCCGCCACGGCGCGGGCGACGCGCTGGGCGGCGATGTAGCGGCGGAGGCGCTTCAGGCAGAGTTCGCACACGCCCGAGCGCTGGCGCACTGGCCGAAGGGATGGCGGAAGCGAGGGGCTATTCATCGACATCGGTCACGATCCGCCATGAGAGAGCCTCGCCCCCGGTTCCCACCTCGACGCTGACCGCCCAGCGGCCGCCGGGCAGACGCTCGGCGCCGACCAGCACGTCGCCTTCGCGCACGAGCGCCAGGCTGAACGGCTCTCCATGGTCGGGCACGGCGGTGACCGTGGCAATCGCGGCGGCCTCCAGCGGCCGGCCGAGATCGTCCCGCGCATCGAGCCGGACGAGGCCGTCGTCCGCGCTGAGGGCGACGGTCCAGCCGCGGGCGTCGGCGGCCTTGCGGGCGGTCTCGGCGTTGGCGAAGTCGATCGAGGCGACGTAGCCGTTCTTGGCGACGAGGCCCGTCCAGCTCGACGAGGCGAGGATCGCCATCGAGATGTTCACCGCGATCACGGTGCCGAAGAAGAGGAGCATGATGGCGAGCATGTGCCCGCCGGTGAACCGTCTCGTCGCATTCATTGGGGCACCTCGAAGGCCGCTGGGGTTTCGGACGATTTCGCGTCCGTTCATCTCGAACGTGCGGAACGCGAAGGGCGCCGGCTTCTCGTCGAGCTGCGCCGGGTCGGCAGAGACGAAGACGCGGAATTCGCGCACCGAGTCCGGCGCGACGGGGACGGCGAAGCGGCGCGCCGGGTCGTGCGTGAAGTCGGGGCTCCACATCAGGCCGTCGGGGAGGCCGACGAGGCCGAAGTCGAACGTGCGGGGCGTCGGCTCCATGTTCATCACCTTGACGGTGTAGCCGTTGCGGATCGAGCCGTCGGAGAGCTGCACGAAGCGCGGGTTGCGGTCGTGCGCCACCGAGAGGTCGAGCCGGTCGCGCGTCGTCACCGCCACCAGCATCGCGACGCCGATCAGGGACCAGAGGCCGAAATAAAGGTAGACGCGGGGCCGCATCACCTCGCGCCAGCCGGGCAGAACCTGCTTTGCGCGGGCCGCGTCCAGCCCCTCCGTCGCGGCGCGGGCGGTGTTCGCGGCATAGTCGCCCAGCGTTGCGTAGGAGATCAGGCCGCGCGGCTTGCCGATCTTGTCCATCACGTCGTCGCACGCGTCGATGCAGAGCGCGCAGGTGATGCACGGGAGCTGCTGGCCGTCGCGGATGTCGATGCCGGTGGGGCAGACCGCGACGCAGGCGTTGCAGTCGATGCAGTCGCCCATCACGCGGCCCTCGGCCTCGCCGCGCTTCCTGTGACGCGAGCGCGGCTCGCCCCGCCAGTCGTTGTAGGTGACGGTGAGGGAGTGCTCGTCCATCATCGCGGCCTGGATGCGCGGCCACGGGCACATGTAGGTGCACACCTGCTCGCGCATCAGCCCGCCCAGCGTGTAGGTGGTGAAGGTGAGCACCGCGACCGTGCCGTAGGCGACCGGCGCCGCCTGCCCGCGCAGGAACTGGCCGATCAGCGTCGGCGCGTCGGCGAAGTAGAAGATCCACGCGCCGCCCGTCGCCACCGCGATCAGGAGCCAGATGCCGTGGACGGTGGTCTTCAGCCGGATCTTGCGCGCGCTCCACGGGCTGTTGTCGAGCTTGATGCGGGTGTTGCGGTCGCCGATCACGAGCCGCTCGACCCAGATGAAGAGGTCCGTCCACACCGTCTGCGGGCAGGCGTAGCCGCACCACGCGCGGCCGACCGCGGAGGTGACGAGAAAGAGCCCGATGCCCGCCATGATGAGGAGGCCCGCGACGTAGAAGAATTCCTGCGGCCAGATCTCGATGGGGCCGAAATAGAAGCGGCGGCTCGCAAGGTCGATCAGCACGGCCTGGTCGGGCGCGTAGGGGCCACGGTCCCAGCGCAGCCACGGGGTGACGTAGTAGATCGTGAGCGTGATGCCCATGATCCACCATTTCAGCGTGCGGAAGCGACCGTGGACGCGCCGGGGATAGATCGGCTCGCGGCCCTTGTAGAGCGAGGGCTTCTTCGCATGATTGACGGCCTTGACGTCGTACTGGGCGACGGGAGAGTCGGCGTGTGTGCCCTCGGTCCGGCTGAGGGTGGCAGGCATGGCACGTGCCTTCGAAGGTTCGAGAAGCCCGGACCGTAGGCCTCCCCCGATCCGGCGACGTTGATCGAGGTCAAACCGGGCTGCGCCGCCCTGTCGCGGCGGCAGAGAGAGCTTCCCCTTCAGAAGATTGCGAACAGCTTAGCCGGGGATGTGCGTCATCGCGTATTGTGAGCCGAGTCGCGCTATGCAGCTTGGCAACAGCAAACCCGTTGCGGTTTTCCAAGAGACACACTATCTTGGAACCAATCCGGTGCCCCGGCGGCCGGTAGATGATGGTGCATAATCCGTCGGAGCGGGTGCTCAAGCGCCCCTTTCTAGTTTCTGCGGTATGAGTTTTACGCCGTACCCTTCTACGATCCGGGCGCGAGATCGGTGGTCCTGTCGGCTCTGCGAAAGCTTTTCGATGTGAACTGAAATCTCACGCGGCTTAACATCGGTGCGGTTCTTTGCCTGGCCATTCGATGGCTGCGGATCGGTGACTAGGTCGGGTAACTGCAGGCCTGCTACATTGTCGGTCTTGGCACGGAACTTCAACCGTGCAGACCGTGACCTCGGAGCGGAATTCCTCCGCGCTCATGAGTTCCAGCCCGTCCGAACTGACGCGCTCGAATTCGCCTGAACCCCCCGTAGAGCGCTTACCGCGCGACTCTGGCATGATGTCGCCTCGCGATCTGTGCGCTCTCAGAAACGTCGCACAGCGGTTTCGACGAAAGCTGCCGCTGCATAGCGCTAGGCGATTTTTGCGCTTCCACTCAGCGCGGCCGGCGAGCGATTCCTTGCTTAGAAATACTGTGATTACCGTATAAGGGACATTGCGAAGCAAGTGCGACATTTCCCTGACGAATCGCCGCGGATGTTCTCGTCGCGTAGGACCGCACTGGTCCCTCCGATTGCTCATGTCGGTCAGATGAAAGATGATCGGCTCATCGGGATCGTAGCCGACACGTCTCTTTTGATTGTCGAAACTCCGGAGCAAGCGATGCGGGCGCATCATCGATCCGCATAGCGACGCCGGTGAGGCTCAGGAAGCGCTGAGTGTCCTGTTGCAGTTTGGATAGCGCGTGTGGCCATGCTCATCCACGTAGCGACGATAGATAGCACTTTGCGTGACAATTGTTCTCGATCCGCACGTTATCCGGGAGCCGACGTTTGCTGCGGCAAACCATTACATCAGATCTCAAATAGAGGTTGTCCCGTAGGCAGGCAAGCGACGGGTTGTGTGGAAAACGAAAAGGCGGCGCCCGCAGGCACCGCCCTCTCTGTCGCCGCTCAGGGGCGAACTACTCGCCGCCGCCCAGGGAGTGGACGTAGATCGCGAGCTTCTTGCGCGTCGCTTCGTCGAAGCGCTCGGCCCAAGGGGGCATCACGCCCATTCGGGGGTTGGAGACCTGCGCCATGATCTGCTCGTGGTCCGAGCCGTAGAGCCAGATCGCATCCGACAGGCGCGGCGCGCCGAGGAGGTGGTTGCCGCCGCCGTCCGCGCCGTGGCAGGCCGCGCACTGGGTGGCGAAGGTCTCCGACCCGCGTTCGGCCGCCGCCTCGTCGTGCTCGAGCCCCGAGAGCGAGCGCACATAGTCGGCCACATCCGAGATCTGGGCGCGGGTCGAGGATGCCGAGTTCGCCGTAGGCGGGCATCGCGGAGGTGCGGGCCGCGGGGTCCTGCCCGTTGCGCACGCCGTGGCTGATGGTGTGGAAGATGTCTTCCGTCGTTCCGCCCCACAGCCACGCATCGTCGTTGAGGTTGGGATAGCCGAGCTGCTGGCTCCCCTGCGCGCCGGAGCCGTGGCACTGGACGCAGACGATCTTGAACGCCGAGGCGCCGGACCGCTGCGCGTAGTCCATCAGCGCGGCGTCGGCGGCGATCTCCTCGAACGAGCGGCTGGCGATCTCCGCGTCCATCTCGGCGCGGCTCGCCTCCGTCGCCGCCATGACGGTGTTCAGCTCCTGCCGGCTCGACCATTTAAGCGCGCCCGGCCAGGCCCGCTCGATCAGCGGGATCGCCGGGTAGGCGATGGCGTAGCCGATCGCGAAGATGATCGTCGCGTAGAGGATGTAGAGCCACCAGCGCGGCAGCGGGTTGTCCAGCTCGCGGATGCCGTCCCACTCGTGGCCGGTGGTCTCGACGCCCGTGGGTTCGTCGACAGGTCGGTTCGCACTCACGTCGTTTTCCCCTTCTCGTCGGGCCGGGCGTCGGCGGATCGTGCCGCCTTGATATCGTTGATGGATTGGTCCGGTGCGGCCGGGCTCTCCGGCGCATCGAGCGGAATGCGGGCGGCGCGCTCGTACTCCTTGGTGGCGCCGCGGCGGAACAGCCAGACGATGAGCATCACGAACAGGAGCGCGAGGAGGACGAGCCCCCAGGTGTCCGCGAAGGCGCGGAAGTCGTGGTAGTTCATCGCCCGTTCTCCACCGGCTCGAAGGTGGTGAAGTCGACCAGCGTGCCGAGCATCTGGAGGTAGGCGATCAGCGCGTCCATCTCGGTGACGGCGGAGCGGGTTGCCGTCGAAGTCGCGCGCGTTCACCCGGTCGCCGTAGCGCTCGAGAAGGCCCGCGGGGTCGCCGTTGCCGGCCTGTGCCAGCATGTCGGCCGCCGCGTTCTCGACCATCGCCTCGGTGTAGGGGACGTTCACCATCCGGTTGGTCGCGAGGTCGGCCTCGATCAGCTTCGCGTCGACCGGGCGGTCGAACAGGAAGGCGTACTTCGGCATGATGCTCTCCGGCACCACCGACCGCGGGTCGCTGAGGTGCTGCCAGTGCCACGCGTCGGAGTAGCGCCCGCCGACGCGGGCAAGGTCCGGGCCGGTGCGCTTCGAGCCCCACTGGAACGGGTGGTCGTACATCGACTCGGCCGCCAGCGAGTAGTGGCCGTAGCGCTCCACCTCGTCGCGGAACGGGCGGATCATCTGGCTGTGGCAGAGGTAGCAGCCCTCGCGGATGTAGACGTTGCGGCCCGCGAGCTCGAGCGGCGTGTAGGGCCGCATCCCGTCCACCTTCTCGATGGTGTTGTTGACGTAGTAGAGCGGCGCGATCTCCACGATGCCGCCGATCGCGACGACGATGAAGGTGAGGATCAGGAGGAGCGTGACGTTCCGCTCCACCCGGCCGTGGTCGAAGATCGGCGCCTTGCTGCTCTCGTGCGGATCCTGCGAGGGCGGGGGCGTCTCGAAGCCTGAATCGCTTGATGACATCGGGGCTTACTCCGCAGGCTGGAGGGCAGCGGCAGGCATCGGCTGGCGCTCAGGGCGCATCCGGATCGTCTGCCAGACGTTGAAGGCGAACAGGATGCCGCCGGTGAGGTAGAGGACACCGCCGAGGCCGCGGATCACGTAGTAGGGGAACAGCGCCGCCACGGTTTCGGCGAACGAATACACGAGGTAGCCGTCGGCGTTGTACTCACGCCACATCAGGCCCTGCGTGATGCCGGAGACCCACATCGACGCCGCGTAGAGGACGATGCCGAGCGTCGCCAGCCAGAAGTGCCAGTTGACGAGGCGCATCGAGTAGAGCTCGGGCTTCTTCCAGAGCACCGGCACCAGGTAGTAGACCACGCCGAACGTGATCATCCCGTTCCAGCCGAGCGCGCCGGAGTGGACGTGGCCGATGGTCCAGTCGGTGTAGTGCGACAGCGAGTTGACCGACTTGATCGACAGCATCGGCCCCTCGAAGGTCGACATGCCGTAGAAGGCGATGGCCATCACCATCATCCGCAGGACCGGGTCGGTGCGCAGCTTGTCCCACGCGCCGGACAGCGTCATCAGGCCGTTGATCATCCCGCCCCACGACGGCATCCACAGCATGATCGAGAAGGTCATGCCCAGCGTCTGCGCCCAGTCGGGCAGGGCGGTGTAGTGGAGGTGGTGCGGACCCGGCCCAGATGTAGAGGAACACCAGCGACCAGAAGTGCACGATGGACAGGCGGTACGAATAGACCGGCCGCTCCACGCGCTTGGGGACGTAATAGTACATCATCGCGAGGAAGCCGGCGGTGAGGAAGAAGCCCACCGCGTTATGGCCGTACCACCACTGCGTCAGCGCATCCTGCACGCCCGAGTAGACGATGTACGACTTGGAGCCGAACCACGACACCGGGATCGCGAGGTTGTTGACGACGTGCAGCATCGCGATGGTCACGATGAAGGCGAGGTAGAACCAGTTCGCCACATAGATGTGCGGCTCCTGCCGCTTCACCAGCGTGCCGAGGAACGACGACGAGGAAGGCGACCCAGACGATGGTCAGCCAGATGTCGACGTACCATTCCGGCTCGGCGTACTCCTTCGACTGGGTGACGCCCATCAGGTAGCCGGTGGCCGCCAGCACGATGAAGATCTGGTAGCCCCAGAAGATGAACCAGCCGAGCGTCTCGCCGCCGAACAGGCGGGCGCGGCAGGTGCGCTGGACCACGTGCATCGTCGTCGCCACCAGGATCGAGCCGCCGAACGCGAAGATCACCGCCGAGGTGTGCAGCGGCCGCATCCGGCCGAAGTTGAACCACGGCTCGAGGTTGAGATCCGGGAAGGCGAGCTGGAAGGCGATGAGGACGCCGACCGTGAACCCGGCGACGCCCCAGAAGACGGTGGCGATCACGCCGGCGCGGATCGGCCCGTCGACGTAGCCGCTTTCGTCGGGCTCGGGCGCGACGAGCTTGCCGGCTGCGTTCCAGTTGAGACTGCGCGCATTCACGACCACGACGGCGACGCACATGGCGGCCAGGAGCCACATGTGCGTGGCGAAGGCCCCGTCGCGGGCGAATGCGGCGGCCACCACCGCCAGGAGGGTGATGGCGCCGAAGATCGGGATCAGCGCGACGTTGCCCATGGAGTAGACCTTTTCGCTACGGCCCGAGCGGGCGGGCGCGCGCGTGACAGACGCGGCGCCGCCGGCGGGGCTTCGAGTTCGAGTAAGGTCTTGGCTAAGGGGCGGGCGCGGGCGATGCCTTGACCAAAGTCAATGACGGCCCGGACCGGGAATCTTACGAAGGGATCGTGGTTTTCAGGCCTCTTCGGCGCCGGTCGCGGCGACGAGGTCGTCGAGCCGCTCGATGCGGATGATGCGCGTCTCGTCGAAGCTGATCGTCCCCGCTTCGCGCAGGGACGTGAGGCGGCGGCTCACCGTCTCGATGGTGACGCCGAGATAGGCCGCGATCTGCGCGCGCGTGATGGGGATGTCCACCCGCGCGCCATCGGTAAGCGGCGGCCCCTCGTGGTGGCCGCAGCCGACATCCGCCTGCCGCTGGGCAAGGCGGAGCAGAAACGTCGCGACGCGCTCGGACGCTGTCTTCTGGCCGAGGAGCAGCATCCAGTCCCGTGCGTCGCGCAGGGCCCTGAAGGCATACTGGGACACGGCCTGGCCGACCCCGGGATGATCGACCGACAGGGTGCCGAACGAAACGCGGTCGAACGTGCACACCGTCGCGGGCGTGATCGCCTGGACGGTGGTGTCGGCGGCAGCGGCGTTGAGGTTGCCGTGGAAGTCGGCGGGGAAGAGGAGCGAGACGATCTGCTCGCGGCCGTCGGGCAGGGTCTTCTTTTCGCAAAGGATGCCAGAGGTGACGTTGCCGAAGACGTCCTTCTCGCCCTCGCTGACGATGGTCTGGCCCGCGGCGAAGGTCCGCGGCCGTGAGATGCGGTTGAGTGCGCCAAGCTCGACGGGGTCGAGCGTGGCGCAGAGGCTGCGGCTGCGCACGGCGCACCGGCCGCAGACGGGCGGTAACGCGGGACTGTCCATGAACGCCATGGTGGTCACTCCGGCTCGGGCCCGTGCGGTTGATCGCAAAGGCACGTCTGTCGCTAACACGGACGGGGCCCGAGGGACCATGCGGCCAACGGGACCCTGTGTCGCGCCGGCCGCGAGCGCCGCTGCCGTGCCGGATACTACCGCAGGTAGCCGAGATCGGCGAGGGCGCGCGGGAGGGCGCGGTGCGCCTCTGTGCCGGTCATCCCCGGATGGATCGACGGGTGGTAGAGGACGTTGAGGATCGCCTCGTCGAACGCGGTGAACGTGGTGTGGTGCGAGGTGTCGTTGAAGACGCTCTCGGACAGCTCCGGATTGTCGTTCATCGGCCCGAGACCCTGAAGGATCTCCTCCACCAGACAGCGCGAGAAGAGATAGTCGTCGTCGCCGATGATGACGGCGACCGAGCTCGTGATCCGCCCGCGGTCCGTGGTGACGCCGACGAGGCAGCGCGCATTCATGGCGATAGAGTCGGCCTTCAGTTCGCGCGAGACGACGGTGGCGAAGTCGTCCGCCCGCACGATGAGAACGCGGAAGTTGGCGTCGCGGACGCGATCAACGCGGGTGCTGCGGAAGTTGCCGATCCGGTGGGGCAGGCTGTCGAGGAAGGCCTTGGCGGCGGGCATCCGCGAGCGGCCCGAGAGGTCGGCCACGTGAAAGCGCACGGGGGTGGCGAAGCGCTTCACCCGGTGCGCGTCGGCGTGGCCGCCATATTCGAGGCCGAACACGGTGTCGAAGAAGCCGCGGCTGATGTCGCGCGCCGTCGCGTGGCGCACCTCGCCGGGCGTCGCCTGGCTGACGGTTGCGATGCACAGGATGAGTGCTGCGATGAAACTCTTGAGCATCGGCCGTTGTCCGCCTGTTGCGCTGCCTTCTCTGAGCCTCATGGTAACGGTCGCGCGCGGATATGGAATGCCGGATCGTAACATTTGGTTAACCACATCCCGGCAGACCCCGTTAACGCTGACACCGTGCTGATTCTAGGGTCCGGCGAACCGGCAACCAGAAGGGCGACACTATGGCCGATGACGACCCCGCCCGCACCGGTCTTGTGACGGAGCCCGACGGCAGGCCCCGCTGCGCATGGCACGGCGGCCTCGCCGATTACGTCGCTTACCACGACGACGAGTGGGGCCGACCTGTCGGCGCCGACACGCGCCTCTTCGAGAAGATCTGCCTCGAAGGCTTCCAGTCCGGCCTGTCGTGGCTGACGATCCTGCGCAAGCGGGAGAATTTCCGCCGCGCCTTCGCGGGGTTCGAGATCGAGAAGGTCGCTGCGTTCGGCGAGGCCGACGTCGCGCGCCTTCTGGCCGATGCGGGGATCGTGCGCCACCGCGGCAAGATCGAGGCGGCGATCAACAACGCGCGCCGGGCGGTGGAACTGGTCGAGGCGGAGGGTTCGCTGGCGGCCTACCTCTGGCGGCACGAACCGGCGCCGATGGAGGCGCCGGCGGACTGGAGCGAGCTTGCGGCCCGCTCCATCCGTTCGGAGGCGGTCGCGGCGTCGAAGGACCTCAAGAAGCGCGGCTGGCGCTTCGTCGGCCCCACCACGATGACGGCGCTGTTCCAGGCCGCGGGCCTCGTCAACGACCACATTGCAGGCTGCATCCGCCGCGATGCGGTGGAAGCCGAGCGCGCGGCGTTCGTGCGGCCCAGCGGGCCCTAGCGGCCTGGCGAGACGCCCGACAGGCGGGTGGCGAGCGCGCGGATGCGCGGACCGACCAAGAAGGCGATCACCACGCCGAGCGGCCAGCCGATAGCAAATCCGCGCGCCCATGCGGCCAGCCATGCGGCGGTCGGTCCATGCGCCAGGAAGGTGAAGAAGCCGGAAAAGAAGAGCGACATCACGAACGACATCATGATCGCCGTGAGGAGTTGCATCTTGATGGGAGGAGCCATGTTTTGCGCGTCCAGTGAGGCAGGCAGGCGCTGAGCGGAACGCACGGGCACCTGCCCGCACGTTGCGGGTCAAGTGCCGTGGGTTGGGGCAACGAGGCTCGCACGCGGCGATACCGGCTTACCGTGCCGGCAGGAGGCCTCTTTTCGGCAATGGCGAGACTAGGCTTGTCAGTCCGACCGCGTCAATCCGGGCGCGTCAGAGGGTGGCGAGGCGTGAGAGCATGTTTCGCGAAAGGGCGTTTTCCTCGTAGACGTCGGCGACCTGGGTGATGACGACAGTCGGCGCACCCTCGGCGCGGAGCCAGCTTGCGCAGGCGGAGGCGCGGCGGCGGGCGACGTGGAGGGTGAGCGGCACCGGGCCCGGGCCGAACGGGGCGATGGCCTCGAACGCATCCGCAGTCCCCGCGGCGGCGGCGACGGGGTCGGGCATCACTGCGCGCAGCTCCAGCACGGCCTGCGCCCGCATCTCTGCGGCGATCCGGTCCACGATGGTGGCCGCCATGGCGCGGGTCCCGTCGTCCCACGGCGCGGTCAGCGAAGCGACGAACTGGGCTTCGGATTCGAGGATCACGCCGTCCGACACGATCTTGAGCTGGTTGGCGGCGAGCGTCGCGCCGGTGGTGGTGATGTCGACGATGAGGTCGGCGGCACCGGCGGCGGGCGCGCCTTCGGTGGCGCCGAGGCTCTCGACGATGCGGTAGTCGACCACGCCCGCGGCGGCGAAGAAGCGGCGCGTGAGGTTCACGAACTTGGTCGCGACGCGCAGCGTGCGGCCGTGGCGGGCGCGGTGGAGCTCGGCGACGTCGGCAAGGTCGGCCATGGTCTCGACGTCGATCCAGCGCTCGGGCACGGCGACCACAACGTCGGCGTGGGAGAAGCCGAGCGGGGTGACGACGTGGAAGCGGCTGTCGCGTTCGTGGGTGTCGTCCACTGCCTCGTGCAGGAGGTCGAGCCCGGTGAGGCCGAGGTGGGCGTTGCCGGCGGAGAGCTCGCGCGCGATCTCGGAGGCGGAGAGGAACGCCACCTGCACGCCGGGAAGGCCCGAGATGCGGCCGCGATAGTCCCGCCCGCCGCGCGCACGCTCGACCTTGAGGCCGGCGCGGGTGAGGAAGTCGAGCGCGATTTCCTGCAGGCGGCCCTTGGAGGGGGCGGCGAGGACGAGATCCATCAGATCGGCTCCGGGATACGGTCGAGCCACACCGAGAAGCCGATGGCGGGCAGCGATTTTTCGGGGTCGAGCAGCGCCATCAGCGTGTCGTAGCGGCCGCCTGCGATCACCTCGGCGAGGGGCTGTGCGGGGTCGATCATGTCGAACACGAAGCCGGTGTAGTAGTTGAGGCGGCGGCCGAAGCTCGCCTCGAAGCCGATGTCGGCGAGCGTGACGCCGGCCTTCGTCAGCGCGTCGGCGCGGGCGGCGAAGACGTCGATGGCGGCCGAGAGGTCGACGCCGGCACGCTCCGCGAAGGCCCGCAGGGTGGCGACCGCATCCGGCAGCGGCACGGCGATCTCGCAGAATTCCTCGATGATGCGGGCCGCCTGCGGGTGGCCGCCATTGCCGGCGGCCTGCTCCAGCAGGCGGGCGGCGATGTCGTCTGCGCTGCGGCCCGAGGCTGCGGCGTGCTGCGGCAGGCCGACCACGGCGTCGACGATGGCGCGCGCCTCGGTGGGGTCGACGCGGGCGAGCGCCGGGGCGAGGCGGGCGGCAAGGCCGTCCGGCACGTCGCGCCTCGTGAGGCGGGCGAGGGTCGCGGTCAGCCGGTCGCGGTCGCCGAACGCTGCGAGGAGCCGGGTGCGCCATGCGGGCGGCAGCGCCAGCGCCTCGACCAGCGCGCCGAACAGGTACGCGTCGCCCATGCGGATCTTCGGCTTGAGGCCGACGATCCCGGCGGCATCCATCGCCAGCGCGAAGACGGCAGCGTCGGTCTCGATCTCGTCGGTGTGGCCGATCCACTCGGTGCCGGCCTGCTCGAACTCCGGCGCCCCGATCATCCGCCGCTTGCGGAAGATCTTGCCGCGGTAGTTGTATGCGGCCGGGGAGTCCCGGCCGGCCTTGAGGTGCTCGAGGCACACAGGGATGGTGAAGTCTGGCCGCAGGCACAGCGCCTCGCCGTCCGCCCCCTCGGTGGTGAACAGGCGCTTGCGGAATTCCTCGCCGGCAAGCTCCACGAACACGTCCATCGGCTGGAGGACGTCGGGCAGGACGAACTCGTCGCTGGCGCGGCCGAGCAGCGCCATCAGCGCCGTAACGCTGCTCATTGGAGGATGTTGCGCACCGCCGCGGCGATCGCCTCGATGGTGTCGTCCACTTCCACCTGCGCCGGGCGGCTCGCCACCCAGTCGCTGCGGTTCTCGATCTCCTCGGCGGCGCGCTTGCCTGCCGCGAGGTCCTTGATCTGCACCTTGCCCGCCTCGCGCTCCTGCGAGCCCTGGATGATGACGCAGGGCGAATTGCGCCGGTCCGCGTACTTCAACTGAGCCTTCATGCCGCTGTCGCCGATGTACATCTCGACCGGCACCGTCATCCCGCTGGTGTTGAGCGCGTTGCGCAGCTTGGCCGTCATCGCCTGGTAGGTGGCGATCTCGTCCCGGTCCATCACGGTGACGATCACCGGGCCGACGCTCGGCTCGGCATCCGACCGCGCCGTCAGCGCCGCCGCCAGCCGCGACACGCCGACCGAGAAGCCCGTGGCCGGCACGTCGGCCGAGCGGAAGCGGCCGACGAGGCCGTCGTAGCGCCCGCCGCCGCCGACCGAGCCGAACTTCTGCGGCCGGCCCTTGTCGTCCAGCACCTCGAACAGCAGCTCCGCCTCGAACACGGGCCCGGTGTAATATTCCAGCCCGCGCACGACGGAAGGGTCGACCTTGATCGTGCCGTAGCCGGCCGCCGCGACGTTGTCGCGGATCATCGCGAGATCGTCGGTGATGCGGGGCTCGACCGAGGGGTCGAGGAGCGAAAGCACCACGGCGGCCTGGTCGTCCGACAGGCCGGCGCCCTTGGTGAAGTCGCCGCTCTCGTCCTCCCGGCCCTTGCCGAGGAGTTTGGCGATCTCGGGCAGGGGGAACTTGTCCGCCTTGTCGATGGCGCGCAGCACGCCGAGGCGGCGCGGGTCTTCGGCATCCACGCCGGCATCGGCCAGCACGCCGTCCAGCACCCTGCGGGAGTTGACGCGGATCACGTACTCGCGGTCCGAGAAGCCGAGCGCCTTCATCGCGTCGGCCGCCATCATGCAGACTTCGGCGTCGGCCAGCGGCGAGGCGGCGCCCACGATGTCGGCATCGCACTGCATGAACTGGCGGAAGCGGCCCGGCCCCGGCTTCTCGTTGCGGAACACCCAGCCCGAACGGAACGTCTTGTAGGGCTTCGGCGTCGCCTCGAAGTTCTCCGCGACCATGCGGGCCAGCGGCGCGGTGAGGTCGTAGCGGAGCGAGAGCCACTGCTCGTCATCGTCCTGGAAGGCGAAGACACCCTCGTTGGGCCGGTCCGCATCGGGCAGGAACTTGCCCGAGCGCGTCGGCGTACTCGACGAACGGCGTTTCCACCGGCTCGAAGCCCCAGCGCTCGTAGACGCTGCGGATGGTGGCGAGCATCGCCGACGTGCGCCTGATTTCGGCCGCCGAACGATCGGCAAACCCCCTGGGCAGTCGCGCCTTGGGCCGGTTCACCTTGTCTTTAGCCATTATCGCCTCCGTGAGGCCCGAGCATCTACCGCGATGCGGCCCCGGCCTCAACCGGCTTGTTGCGACGCAGCATCGTCGGACGCGGGTTTCACGCGCCCGCGTCGATGAAATGCGGTCATGGGATGCGTATATTCCGCGGTGGTTGCTTTTTCGGCCCGCCCTCCAGGTGACTGCCTGCCCGGGGTGCAGTTTTTGTTTTTCGGTTTTTCAGCAAGAGGCGCCACGCCGCCTCAACATTACTGGCCTTGAAGGAGGCGCATACAATGGGTGATCGCGAAACGTGCCGGGAGATCCTGGCCATCGTGCCCGAGACTGCCGTGCTGGCGTTCGATGTCGTCGGCTGGACCGACCCGGACGGCCCGCGGCGGATTGCCAACGCGCGGGAAGTCCGCAAGGCGATCGACGCCGAGCTCACCAAGCAGGCCGAGGCGCTGCACAAGAAGCACTTCGCCGGCAAGACGGTGACGCAGGAGGATGCGGTCAAGCTCCTGATGACGGTGCCCAAGGAGATCCTCGAGAAGCAGAAGGAGGAGGCCAGCGAGCGGCTGGAGTGCGCCTACAGGCAATCGCCGCTCGGGGCATGGCTCGACCGCAATTCCTGGGTCCTCTACGTGTTCGCGCCGATTGTCGTCGGCGCCGCCGGCACGTACATGTACGTCGCGCGCACCGGCGATCAGCCGGCAAGCTGGGCGACCAGCATGGCTAAGACGAAGAAGACCTTCACCACGACGCACCTCGGCAAGGTCACCCTCGGGACGAACAACGTCACCTTCGTGCCGTCCACCCGCAGCCTCTCGGTCAACGCGTTCGGCGAGATGAAGTGGGAGCGCGTGGCGGTGAAGCTGACGCTTGGCGGCGGCATGAGCGAAGGCGCCTACTCATCGAGCCTGTTCGGCGTCGACCTCACCACCGCGCTTCACCGCAACCTCGACCTCAGGATCGGCTCGCAGGCGGCCAACCACATGAACCAGTGGGGCGGCACCTCCACCTTCGGGCTGAACTACAAGGGCAGCGGGGCGGCGGCCAACACCTCCATCATGCTGGGCAGCCAGTTCTCGTACGGGCAGACCAACGCGTTCGAGGGGATGCCCGGGCTCAAGGCGCCGCCGATGGGTGCAACCTTCAAGCTGGAGCTGAAGTTTGCCTTCTGACGCTGTGACCGTCGGCCTTTCGTGCCGACAGGTGGGTGGCACAACGGAAGGCGCAGGATGGCAGGCGAGATCACGAGTGTCCTGAGGGACGATGCCGTCTTCGTCGGCACGGCCGAGGCGCCGCAGTACCTGCCGCTCGACATGGCGAACCGGCACGGCCTCGTCACCGGCGCGACCGGCACCGGCAAGACGGTGACGCTCCAGATCCTCGCCGAGGGGTTTGCGAAGGCCGGGGTGCCGGTGTTCTGCGCCGACATCAAGGGCGACCTCTCGGGCATCGCCGTCCCCGGCGAGGCGAAGGATTTTCTCATCAAGCGGGCGGAGACCATCGGGCTCGGGGCGGACTACACGTTCGGCGCCGCCACCGCCTCGTTCTGGGACCTGTTCGGGGAAAAGGGCAACCCGATCCGCACGACCGTGACGGAGATGGGGCCGCTCCTGCTCGCCCGCCTGCTCGACCTCAACGAGGTGCAGGAGGGCGTCCTCAACATCGCCTTCCGCCTTGCCGACGACGAGGGCCTCGCGATCCTCGACCTCAAGGATCTGCGCGCCCTCATGGTCCACGTGGCGGACGAGGCGGCGGAGCTGTCGCGGATCTACGGGCTCGTCTCGGTCGCCTCCATCGGCGCGATCCAGCGGGCGCTGCTGGTGCTGGAGCAGCAGGGCGGCGACCGCTTCTTCGGCGAGCCGGCGTTCGACATCACCGACCTGATGCGGCTCGACGACAGCGGCCACGGCATCGTCAACGTCCTCGCCGCCGACGACCTGATGGCGAACCCGCGCCTCTACGCGACCTTCCTGCTGTGGCTCCTGTCGGAGCTGTTCGAGGAGCTGCCGGAGGTGGGCGACCCGGAGAAGCCGAAGCTCGTCTTCTTCTTCGACGAGGCGCACCTGTTGTTCAGCGACGCGCCCAAGCCGCTGCTCCAGACCGTCGAGACCGTGGTGCGGCTGATCCGCTCCAAGGGCGTCGGCGTCTTCTTCGTGACGCAGAACCCGCTCGACCTGCCGGACGCGGTGCTCGGCCAGCTCGGCAACCGCGTCCAGCATGCGCTGCGCGCCTACACCCCGCGCGACCAGAAGGCGGTGCGGGCGGCGGCGCAGACCTTCCGCCCCAACCCGGCGCTCGACACCGAGCGCGTCATCACCGAGCTCGGCGTCGGCGAGGCGCTGGTTTCGACGCTCGGCCCGAAGGGCGCGCCGACGATGGTGGAGCGGACGCTGATCCGCCCGCCGTCCGGCCGGCTGGGGCCGATCACGCCCGCCGAGCGCGCCGTGCTGATGGCGGCGGACCCGATGCGCGCGAAATACGCGGAAGCCGTCGACCGCCGCAGCGCCTACGAGATGCTGACCGAACGTGCCGCGAAGACCCCGCCGCCGGAAGCGATGCCTGACGCTTCGCCGACCAAGCAGGCCGAGCCCGACATCGAGCCGGAGCCCGAGGAAGACGGCTGGCTCGTGCGGCTGTGGAACTGGCTGACGGGCAACGCGCGCGGCCGCAAGCGGCTGACGACTACGCAGAAGGCGGCCCGCGGCGCGGCCCGGAACGCCGCCGCAGAGATCGGCGGCCGCATCGGCCACATGGTCGGCGGCGCGAGCGGGGCGCGGATCGGCAAGCAGGTCGCGCGGGGGGTGTTCGGCAACCTCCTGCGCTAGGCGGTCAGCCCTCGGCGGGTTCCTTCGGCTTTGGCGGGGCGAGCTGGCGCGGGGCGTCGCTCGGCGGCCGCTCGGCGACCTTGATGGCGCGGGCGAGCTTGGTGATGGCGGCGGTGGCGATCACCTTGCCCTCGCCCACGAAGGCCTCGTGGTTCTTTTCCACGTCCGGCAGGACGTAGCGGTAGTTCACCATCAGCCCGAGCGACTGCTTGATGCCGCGTTCGGACGGGTCGGCGCCGAAGTCGATCTGCTCCAGCCGGGCGCCGTTGCCGAGGTGGAAGCGTGCGACCGGGTCGGTCACACGGCCCTTCTCGTCGCGCGCGACGGTGAGATAGTGCGCGGCGAGCGGCATCAGCGCGAGTTCGGCAGCCTTGGCGAGCGCGGGGTCGGTCAGGAAGTCCCTGTCCGCGTCGAGCCGCTCCAGAAGGTCGCGGGTCGGCGTGTCGACGGCGCTGTGCGGGCGGGCGGCCTCCTCGCGCAGCCATCTGGCGAACCCCGGCAGCGGCGACAGGGTGATGAAGGTCTTGAGGTTGGGAAGTTCGCGCGCGAGTTCGGCCGCCACCAGCTTGATGAGGAACGAGCCGAACGAGATGCCCGCGCAGCCCGTCCTGGCAGTTGCTGATGGAGTAGAATGCCGCCGTGGTCGCTGTGCGCGGGTCGATCGGGGTGCGCTCCTCGGCGAGGATCGGGCCGATGGCGGTCGGGATCGCGTCGGTCAGCGCGACCTCGACGAAGATCAGCGGCTCGTCGCCGAGCCGGGGGTGGAAGAAGCCGAACAGGCGGCGGTCCGGCACGTCGATCCGGCGGCGGAGATCGTCCCAGCCGTTGATGGCGTGCACCGCCTCGTAGCGGATGATCTTCTCGAGGATCGCGGCGGAGGTCTGCCAGTCAATCTCGCGCAGATTGAGGAAGCCGCGGTTGAACCAGGCGGTGAACAGGCGCTTGAGGTCGTCGTCCACCACCCAGAGGTCCGGGTGATGGGCGATCCGCTCCATCAGTTCGATCCGCAGGGCGACAAGCGCCTGCGTCCCGCCGGTGATGTTGTTGAGGCGGCGGAAGAGCTCCACCCGGCGCGGCTCGGCGGCCTTCTGCAGCGCCTTGGCGGCGGTCTCGCCGGGGGCGGCGATGTAGGCCTCGGCGGCGGCCTTCAGCTTTTCGGCGTTCGGCCCGTAGTCGTGCGCGAGGGTGCGGAACACGAAGGTGCGGCCGGCATAGTCGAGATCGCGATAGGCGCGCAGGAAGTCGCCCGCCTTCTCCGTGGCGGAGGCCTCGCCGCGGCCGGACAGCAGCGCCTCGATCATCTCGAGCAGCGTCTCGCGGCTGGCGCGCCTGCGGCTTGCGCCGTTCGCCGAAGAAGCGGTTGTCGGTGATCGCGCTCAGAAGGTCGTTGATCACGCTGGGTTGGGGCATGCAGGCTCCTTGCACACAGCCGTGGTATTGGAACGGTATCGCATTCAGAACTGGTCCGGGGATCCTAAGTGTCACAGCAGCGGTACGAAGCGCACCACAATCGCTCAATCTACGAAGGCTTCATGAAGCTCGACCTTTATGACGCCACGATCACGCGCGGCGACGAGCGTGTGGAGATGACGCGCGAAGTCCACGACCATGGCAATGGTGCATGCGTCCTGCCCTACGATCCCGCGCGCAAGACGGCCCTGCTGGTGCGCCAGTTCCGGATGCCGGTCCACGTCGCCGGCGAGAGCGGCCTGATGCTGGAAGCCGCCGCCGGGGTGATCGACCCCGAGGACGAGAACCCTGCCGCCGCCGCTGTCCGCGAGGCGCACGAGGAACTCGGCTACGACGTCCACGATCTCGTCCACGTGACGACGTTCTATCCCATCCCGGGCATGGTGACGGAGCAGATGTCGTGTTTCCTCGCCCGCTACACCCCCGCCGACAAGGTGGAGGGCGACACCGGGGCCGACGAGGACGAGATCATCGACGTGGAGGAGTGGCCGCTCGGCGACCTCTGGCGCGCCTACCAGGCGGGCGAACTGCGTGACGGCAAGGCCATCGTCTGCCTGATGGCGCTCAGGATCGCAGAGCCCGCTCTGTTCGACTAGGCCCGCCGTGGGCCCTCACGGCTTCCAGAAAAACTGGTCCCGGTGGCCGACTGTGAGGCGCGCCGCCTCCTCGCGGTCCGTTCGCCAGGCGCGGACGGCATCGGGCTGGGCGGGGAGGATCTCGTGCGCGGCGTCCGTCCAGCCGTCCAGCGTTGCGGCGATCAGCGCCGCATCGCGCGGTGCTTCGAGCTGCCACGGCGTGCTCGCCTCGGCGACCTCGTAGCCCTCTCCCCCGAACGCCGCGGCGAGGGCATCGGGCGCATCAGGCCCCTCCGCCCGTCCGAAGCTCTTGTCGCCCTTCTGATGCGCGACGAACGCGGCGCGCATCACGCTGTCGAACGGGTGCGGCGGCGCGACATCGAGCACACCGTCGAAGGTGAGCATCGACAGGAGCGGGACGTCCGCAGCGCCGCAGGCGGCAGCGAGCCGGGCGATCCATTCGGACGACGCGAGGTCGAACAGTGCCGAGGCGGTGACGAGCGCGGGCGGCGTCTCCCACGGCGCGGGGTCGGCCACGAGATCGTGGCAGCGCGTCTCGATGGTGACGCCGTCGACAGGCTTTGCCGCGAACCGGCGCTCGGCTTCCGCCAGAAGTGCGGCATCGGCATCCACCAGCACGAAACGGAGCGGCTTGGGGAGGAGCGGGGCGAGGGCGAACAGCGTCGCGCCGCTGCCTGCGCCAAGGTCGATCACGGTCGCGCCCTCGCCGACATGGCGCGCGGCCATCGCGATGAGGTCGGCGCTGCGGGCGCGGTCGTCGGCCGGGGCACGCAGGGCGAGCCAGTCGGCGGAAAAGCTCATGGCAATGCCTCCACAACGTCGGACACGGTGCGGGCGGTCTCGTCCCAGTCGCCGAACCTTGCGCCGGCCGCCCGCGCGCCAACCGCGAGGCGTTCGCGCAGGGGCGCGTCGGTGAGGAGCGTGCGCAGCGCGCCTGCGAACGCGCCCGGGTCGCCGGGCGGGACGAGGATGCCGGCGTCCTCGGGCACCACGTCCGGCACGGCGCCGCCGGTGGTGCCGGCGATCGGGAGGCCCGCCGCCATCGCCTCGGCGAACACCATGCCGAAGCCCTCGTAATGCGTCGCCAGCGCGAAGAGTGACGCGCGCCCGTAGAGCGCCAGAAGGGCGTCCTCGGACAGCGCACCGCGGAGCAGTCACGCGGTCGCCGAGGCCGTGCGCCGCGATCATCTCCTCCAGACGCGGACCGGACGGCGCCGCCGTCGTGCGCGCCGCCGACAATCTCGCACCTCCAGT
Organism: uncultured Alphaproteobacteria bacterium; assembly: GCA_963704595.1. GTDB lineage: Bacteria > Pseudomonadota > Alphaproteobacteria > Rhizobiales > Amorphaceae > Acuticoccus. The sequence goes on along the minus strand of OY969922.1, from coordinate 4,499,881 downwards.
GGAGGTCGGCGATGCGGGACAGGGCATCGACCAGCACGTCGTGGCCCTTGCGCGGCGTGAGGCTTCCGACCACGGCGATCAGCGGCGGCGCGTCGGGGGACGCGACGACGCCGCGCCACACCGGCGAGAAGCCGGGGAGGGCGACCGCCGCCTGCGCCACGCCGTAGTCGTCGGCGAGAATCTGCGCGGTGTTGGGGCTCGTCACCACCACCGCGCGGGCACGGGCAAGGGCGGCGCGCTCGCTGGTGGTGAGCGCGGCGGACTGCTCGGCCGTCAGCCCGGCCTCCAGCGCCAGCGGGTGGTGGACGAGCGCGACGAGCGGCGCTTCCAGCCGCTCCAGCCGGCGCGGCGTGCATCGCCCCCAGCGCGAGGCCGTCGACGATCAGCGCCGTCTCGGCCGGCACCGCCTCGATCTGCGCGTGCGCGTCGTCGAGCGCCGCCGCGTCGGGGAAGGGGAAGCCTTCGCGCAGCGGCACCACGGTGACGGGGTGGCCGAGCGCCTTCAGCGCCCCGATCAGAGCCCGGTCGTAGCGGTAGCCGCCGGTCGGCGTGTCGAGGTCGCCGGGGACGGCGAAGGCGATGGGACGCATGGCCCTAGAGGTCCGCCTCGTACCACGCGCGGGCGACGTGGGATTCCTCCAGCGTCACCTTCAGCCGGGTCACGCCAGCGGCGTCCTCGCCGAGGGTGCCGGCGGCGATGTCGGCGGCCAGCCTGTCGAAGATGTACTTGGCGAGGACCTCGGTGGTGGAGCGGCGGTCGGAGAACTCGGGCAGCTCGTCGAGATTCTTGTAGTTGAGGTGCGGCGAGGATCGCCTTCAGGCCATCGGCGGCGAGGCCGATGTCGAGGACGATCGAGTTCGGCCCGAGTTTCGGCGCGAAGAACGCCGCGTCGACGATGAAGGTCGCGCCGTGGAGGTTCTGGGCGGGGCCGAACGCCTCGCCCCGCAGGCTGTGGGCGATCATGATGTGGTCGCGGACTTCCAGGGCAAACATGGCGGCTCCGGTCTCAGTAGGTGAGGAGGATGGCGAGCGCGCCGGGATCGGCGAGCAGGGCGGGCAGGCGGTCGGGCGCGTCGGCCAGCGGCAGACGGTGCGTCAACAGCGCATCGAGCGCGGGATCGTCAAGCAGCGATAGTGCCGCGGCGAGGCGGCGCGAGTGGGTCCAGCGCGGCACCCGCGCCGGCGGCAGGCTCCCCACCTGCGATGAGACGATGCTGAGCCGGAGCGCGTGGAACGCGCCGCCCAGCGGCAGGTGCGCCTCGGTCGTGCCGTGCCAGCTCGCCTCCACCACCCGCGCCTCGCGCCCCGCTGCGGCAAGCGCCACGACCAGCCCTTCCGGCCGCCCGCTGGCGTTGATCGCGATGTCGACGCCCTCGGGCGCATCATCCGGCGCCGCAAAACGCGCGCCCATGGCCTCGGCCACCGCGCGTTTATCCGGGTCGGTGTCCACCGCCGTCACAATGGTGCCCGGAATGCGCGCCAGAAGGCGGGTGACGAGAAGCCCGACAACCCCGCAGCCGACGACGAGCACATGATCGCAAGGCGCCGCCCCGCTGTCCCACACGACGTTGAGCGCGGTCTCCATGTTGGCCGCGAGCGCCGCACGCTCGGTCGGCACGCCGTCCGGCACCTTGAGCGCGGCGTCGGCCGCGAGGGCGAACCGGCTCTGGTGCGGCTGGAGCGCGAAGACGCGCTCGCCAAGCCGCTCCTCGGGGCCTTCGACGATGCGGCCAACCGCCGCGTAACCGTACTTCACCGGGAAGGGGAAATCCCCCTCCTGCGCGGGGCAGCGCATCCGCGCCGCTTCCGAAGGCGGCACCCGGCCCTCCAGCACGAGACGCTCTGTTCCCTTGCTGACGGCCGAAATCAGGGTCTCGACAACAATATCGTGATCGGCTGGGTCAAACTGCTCGTTGCGCAGACCATATGTGCCGTGCTTCTCGCACCAGAGCGAAGTTGCCGCACCCGTCATGCTTGAAAGTCCGCCGAACTCCTCAAAGTGGTCCCCATGCCGTTTGTCCGTTCATCTTGTGTCGAGCGGTAACGGGTCATGAGGGCGCGCACAACGGACGAGGCCTTCTTGCCGGCCGGGCGACGCCGACCCGTTCGCGATTGTCCGGCTGCCTCGACGGTATTCGACCAACAGGAATTTTGATGTCCCGCGTAGACTTTCCCATGCAGCCCGGATCAGGCGTCGTGTCGCGCCTCGGACAGCTCGAACACCGGTCGCGGACGCTTTGGCGCCGCCGGCTGCTGGTCGGCGCGCTGAACCTCCTCACCATCGCGGGTCTTGCCACGCTGATGGCGCTGGTGCTCGGCCGCGGCGGCTGGACGGTGTTCGAGGGCGGGATGATGGCGGCGTTCCTCGTCACGCTGCCCTGGCTCGCGATCGGCTTCTGGAACGCGGTGATCGGCGCGGTGCTCATCGCGCGCGGCAACACCGACGATCCGCTGGCGCTCGCGCACAACCCGCGCGCCGCGATCGTGACCCGCACCGCGATCGCGATGGCGGTCCGCAACGAGAGCCCGGAGCCGGTCGTGCAGCGCCTCAGCGCGATCCTCGACGACCTCGAGGCCCATGGCGAGGCGGGCGCGTTCGACATCCACGTCCTCAGCGACACCGACGACGAGGGCATCGCTGCGGCGGAAGAGGCGGCGGTGGCCCGCTGGCGCGCGACCAGTGGCCGGCCGTCGCAGATCTTCTACCGCCGGCGGACGACCAACGAGGGCTACAAGGCCGGCAACATCGCCGAGTTCTGCCACCGCTGCCGCGGCGACTACGCCTTCTTCCTGCCGCTCGACGCCGACAGCCACCTCTCGGCCGGTGCGATCCTGCGCCTCGTGCGCACCATGGAGCAGAACCCGCGCCTCGGCATCCTGCAGACGCTGGTGGTCGGCACCCCGGCGCGCGCCTTCTTCACCCGCGTCTTCCAGTTCGGGATGCGCCACGGGATGCGCGCCTACACCACGGGCTCGGCCTGGTGGACGGGCGACTGCGGTCCGTTCTGGGGCCACAACGCGCTGATCCGCCTCGCCCCGTTCGCGCGCTCGTGCAACCTCCCGGTCCTGCCCGGCGACGGACCGCTCGGCGGCCACGTGATGAGCCACGATCAGGTCGAGGCCGTCCTGATGCGGCGCGCGGGCTACCACGTCCGCGTGATCGCGGAGGAAGGCGAGAGCTGGGAGGAGAACCCGCCCTCGCTGCCCGACTTCATCCGCCGCGAGCTGCGCTGGTGCCAGGGCAACATGCAGTACTTCCAGCTGATCGGGATGCGCGGCCTCAAGATGATGAGCCGCGTCCAGCTCGGCCTCGCGATCCTGATGTATCTGGGTGCCCCCGCGTGGATGGCGTTCCTCGTGCTGGGGGCGGGAAGCGCCATTGCGGGCGGCGGCGAGGCGGCGGCCATCGCGACCGGCCCCGGCGTGGTCCTCTTTGCGATCATCCTTACCATGAGCTTCGCGCCGAAGCTCATGGGCCTTGCCGGCATTCTCGGCAGCAGCCGCGAGGCGGCCCGGTACGGCGGGCGCGGGCGCGTCATCCTCGGCGGGCTGGTCGAGATCGTGATGACGACGCTGATGGCCCCCGTGGTGGCGTTCGCCATCGCCGTGTTCGCGACGGGCCTACTGTTCGGCAAGCGGCTCGACTGGCGTGCGCAGTCCCGGTCCGGCCGCCGCGTGGGATGGAACGAGGCGGCCCGCTCGTTCTGGCCGCAGACGGCGTTCGGCGCGGCGCTCCTCGGCGTGCTCGCCGCGTTCATGCCCGGCGTCCTCCCCTGGGCGATGCCGGTGGTGGCGGGGCTTTGCCTCTCCATCCCGCTCGCGGTCCTCACCACGTCCGCCACCCTTTCGGGGTGGAGCCGCCGGTCGGGTGTGTGCGATATCCCCGAGGACCACGCGCCGCCCCCGGCGCTGGACCGCATCGCCACGGCACTGGCGGCTTGAGGGCCTGAGCACGACATGATCGGCACCGTCGCGGGCCTCGCCCGTTACCCCGTGAAGGGGCTTTCCGCCGAACCGCTGGCGGAGATCGCCCTCACGCCGGGAAAGGGCGTCCCCAACGACCGGGTGCTCGCCTTCGCCCGCCCCGGCAACGAATTCGACGAGGCGGCGCCCCGGCCGTTCCCGAAGACCGAGTTCTACGTCCTCGCCCGCGACGCCGAGCTTGCACGCCTCGCCACCCGCTACGACGACGCCGCGGACGCGCTGGTGCTGAACGGCACCGCCTTCGCGCTCTCCACCCCCGAGGGCCGCACCGGCGCCGAGGCCGCCATCGCCGAGGCGCTTGGCCTGCCGGACGGCGAACGGCCGCGGCTGGTGCGCGGCGGCGAGCACCGCTTCACCGACGTGTCGGTTGTCTCGCCGACCTTCATGAACGCGATCTCGCTCATCAACCTCGCGTCGGTCGCGGCGCTCGGCGATGCCGTGACCGCGGACGTCGACCCCGTCCGCTTTCGCGGCAACGTGATGTTCGACGGCTGGCCCGCATGGTCGGAGCTGGAACTCGAGGGCCGCGAGATCGCCATCGGCGAGACGCGTCTCAAGGTCCTCCTGCGCACCAGGCGCTGCGCCGCGACCACCGTGAACCCGGCGACAGCCGAGCGCGACCTGCCGGTCCCGCGCATCCTGTCGAAGACCTTCGGCCACCCCGACATGGGGATCTACGCCGAGGTGCTGGACGGCGGCACGATCCGCGTCGGCGACACAGTCAGCGTTCGCTGAGCCGCCCGAGAGGTAGAGGTCGGGAACTCTGTCGGCCGCAGCCGGCGACGCGCTGCGTCTTGCCAGTCAAGGATTCAATTCCGCAATACAAAGTTTCCAAGGCCCTTCAACTATACGGCGGCATTAAAGATCTTGAGCCGAAAGACCGAAAACTGCTTGCTGCCGCGCAATTCTGGCACCAAGGTCGAATCCTGCCGTCATGAGGCCGTCCGACTTCCTCCACTGCGCTGCGCTAGATACACCCTGCCACCGACTGCCCCCTTTTGAAGCATCCATGACGCCGCCATTAGCGGAACGACTTTCAGCCCTCGGCCAGACGAGATTTTTGTGGCTTTACCTGAACTTTCCTGAAGTATCGGAAGAATACCTGAAACTGTTAGCGGGTTCGCCCCAACAAATTTGGAGAGCGTGATGAGTGGTGCTGTTGGCGGTGCAGGCGTATTGCTGTTCGACGATTTCAACAAAAGTGGCACGATCGACAGCAGCAAGTGGAAACCCAATGTGGGGCCCGGCTCCTTTCTTGGCGGCACCACGCAGATGCGGCCCGAGCTTCCCGTTGCTCGTGACGGCCATCTCCTGCTCGAGCTCGATACGTTCAACTCCGGAGGCGGCGGCCCGGCCCACGGCGGCAACCCGTCCTTCTACGGTTCGGAGGCCATCAGCCAGCAGTCCTTCTCACGTGGTGGCGGCGGGATCGCGCTGGAGGCGAAGGTCCGGCTGCCCGTGGGGGAGGACGGCCTGATCGGTGGCTTCTTCTCCTACGGTTACAATCCGGGAACCGGACTGCGCGACGAGATTGACTGGGAGTTCATCCCCAAGCGCGGCCCGATCAACCCGCAGACCAACATCTTCGCGCACGTCCCCCCGGACGGGAACGGTGATCCGAAATACCCTGCGCTTCCGGGTGTCGATCTCACCGCGTTTCACACGTACCGGATAGAGTGGCTTCCGAACGCCGTCCGGTGGCTCGTCGATGGCAAAGTCGTCCGGACCGAGAGCGGTGGCAACCTGCCGACCATGGACATGGCGCTCCATCTCAACCTGTGGGGCGCCGGACCCACGTGGGACACGGGAAACCCCAAGCTCGTCCCGGTTTCCACGCAGGCCCAGAACCGGGCCTTCTTCATGGAAGTCGACTATGTCCGCGTCGAAAAGACGGCGGTCAAGGTCGGTGACGATGGTGCGAACCGCCTTCGGGGCTCCGCAGAAGCTGACTGGATGGTGGGTGGCGGCGGCAGCGACGTGCTGCGCGGTGGTGCCGGCGACGACACGATATTCGGCGGTGACGAAGGCGGCGCTGCGCTGCGGGGCGATGCCGGGGACGCTCTCGAAGCGCCCCTCTTCGACGACGGGAAGGAATTCGCCGAGCGGCTCTTCGGCGGCGCAGGGGACGACGTGCTGGTCGGTGGCAGCGGCGAGGAGTTCCTGAGCGGCGGCAGCGGCGACGACACCATCCGCGGCGGCGATGGCGACGACTTGATCATCGGCGGGCGCGGCATCGATGTGTCGACCGGCGGCGACGGCGAGGACCAGTTCGTCTATCAATCCGTCCGCCATGCCCTGCCGGGGAAGCGCCTCGACCGGATCACGGACTACAAGCCGGGCCAGGGCGATGGCCTCGACCTCTCGGGTATCGACGCCGACATCCGCGCGCCCGGCGACCAGGCGTTCGAGTTCATTCGCAACCGGGAATTCTCGGGCGATCGCGAGGGGCCGGGTGAACTGCGCTACGTCGAGCTCGGCCGCGGGATCCGCGTCGAAGCGGATGTCAACGGCGATGGGGATGCCGACATGGCCTTTCTCATCCTCGGGGTCTCTCACCTTTTCCCGGCGGACATCATCCTCTGACAGGCACCGGAATGGTCGAGGCAGGGCAATTCCTTCTCCGCCTCGCTCACGGGCCCCGGCGCGACCGGCCTCTGTTCCTCGCCGGGAACGGTGCTTCGGCGTGCTGCCGATACTGACGCCGGCCAACGCACGCGCATTTCGGCCTGCCATTCCAGCCGCGGAGCATTTCACGCTCGGCCGGTTCGGGACGTTTCGGGGATGCCAGCCAGGAGGCAGGGCTTTCTCCTGCTCGGAGCGGCCGTCTCGCCATTGCTTGGCCCGGTGACGGCTATCTCGCCCAGCATGGGAGAATTGGGCGCGGCGGCCTCGCTGCCTGCACGAAATTAGATTTCTTGTCCCGCGCTTTACGTGCTTATGACTGCCGCGGCCCGCAATTCACATCCACACCAGCTGCCAGTCTGCCACGGTACGTCCGTCGGCAAAGCCGCCAGGCCATTGATCCGGATAAGGTCGGGAATAATGGTGGAGGGGGTTGGATTCGAACCAACGTAGGCATAGCCAGCGGATTTACAGTCCGCCCCCTTTAGCCACTCGGGCACCCCTCCAGGGCCGAAGCGGCGTCTTAGAAAACACCCGCCGGGAAGTCAACGCACATGGCGCATGATGACGACAATGAACCCTACTGGCTCTACGGTTTCCACGCCGTAAGGGCCGCACTCGCCAATCCGCGCCGCCGAAGTTCACCGGATGGTTGCGTCCCGCAACGCGCTCAACCGGCTCGAGATGGAGCCGCCCAAGAACGTCGACATGATGGACGTGCGCGGCATCTCCAGGCTCCTCGGCAACGACGCGGTCCACCAGGGCATCGCCATCTACGTCGAGCCGCTGGAGGCGAAGACGCTGGACGCGCTGTCGAAGGCGACGGCGGTGCTTTGCCTCGACCACATCACCGACCCGCACAATGTCGGCGCGATCCTGCGCTCGGCGGTGGCGTTCAAGGTGGACGCTGTGGTGACGACGCGGCGGCACTCGGCGTCGGAGACGGGTGCGCTCGCCAAGGCGGCGTCCGGCGCGCTCGACCTCATCGACCTTGTCGCCGTCACCAACCTTTCGCGCGCCGTCGGCGAACTCCGGAACATGGGCTTTTCCACAGCCGCGCTCGACAGCGAGGCGCCGGTCGCGCTGGAAGACCTCGCGCCGGCACAGCGGTGGGCGTTCGTTCTCGGCGCCGAAGGGAAGGGCGTGCGGCAGGGCGTCGTCGCCACCTGCGGCCAGTCGGCCCGGATCGAGGCGGACGGGGCGCTCGCCTCGCTCAACGTCTCCAACGCCGCCGCGATCACCCTCTACGCGATGCGCAAATCGCTCCTCATCCGCTGAGCGAGGCGGCTTCCTCGGCAGAACCTTGTGCGAGGAAGGCGTCCATCGCGGCGCCCGCCTCCCGCCAGGCGCGGACCCACGGGTCGGTCTCGCGCCGGCGGGCCATCGCGCGGCTCTTGGGCGGCCCCCACGGCTTGGCTCCGACGAAGTGGACGATGCCGGGGCGCGCCTTCGCCCGGTTCAGCGCCGCCCGCTCCTCCGGCGGAAACGCCCACAGCGCGAGCCGGTACATGCTGGAGTAGACGTTCCAGCGCGGATCGAGCCGGCGGATGTCGCCGCGCGCGACGCCCGCGATCCAGTCCTGGTCGAACTGCGTCTTGCGGCTCGCCGCCTCCATGTCGCCGAACCGTGCGGTGCCGATCCGGGCGCGGATGGCGTCGAGGTCGAGGAGGAGGACGCCGGCGTTGACGTGCTCGGTCAGCGCCTCGAGCCCCACCTCGCGCTTCAGCCGCTCGCCCTCCTCGCGCGCCTGCCGGACCATCTTGGGGTGCAGCCAGCGCCACGGCGAGCGCGCGACGTGGTGCTTCTCGGCGGTGCGCAGGTTGGTGACGGCGCCGACCGCACGGCCCTCCAGCGGCGTGGCGAACAGCGGCGCGACGTCGTCGAGCGCGACGAGGTCGCTGTCGAGGTGGAGGCAGCGGGCGACCTCCGGCAGGACCTCGGGCAGGACGAGGCGGATCAGCGTCGTCCGCGGGCGCTCGGGGATCGACGGAAAGCGGGCGAGGAGCGGGGCGCAGTCGACGAAGTCGACCGTGGCTTCGCTGTGCGCCGTCATCAGCCGCCGGTACGCCGAGTGCTGGACGGGGGTGAGGCCGCAGTCGAGCACGTGGACGCGCACTGCGGAGGGCGTGTGCGCCAGCACCGACCACAGGGTCAGCGCCGCGTAGCGCGCATAGGCGGCGTTGGCGGTGATCGAGATGTGGATGGGGGCGGCGCTCCCGCCGGGTTTCGTCTTGGGCCGTCATCCCTCGGTCTTCGCCACCTTGCGCACCGTCCGGTCGAACTTCGCGTTGAGGACGGGCGAGATCAGCGACGCGGTCCATCCGAGCGCAGTGGTCGCGGTGTTGGGATAGATCGCGAAGGTGCCGCGGTCCATTCCGCGCACGATGGCCTTGGCGACCGCCTCGGGAGAGGCGACGTTCGCGTTTCCGGTGATCGCCGACGTGGCGGCGGGGCGGCGGATGCGCTCCGCCGCGAGCTGCGCGGTGTCCGTGTCGCCGGGGTAGGCGATCGACACGCTGACGCCGCGCGCCGCCGCCTCGCCCCGCAGCGCCTCGGCAAAGCCGCGGACGGCGAACTTGCTCGCAGCGTACGCCGTGTAGCCGTAGACGCCGATCAGCGCGGCGGCGGAGGCGACCATCGCGATCCGGCCCTCGCCGCGCGCGGCCATCGCCGGATAAACCGCCTGCACGGCATGGAGCGTGCCGAAGAAGTTGACCTCCATCTGGCGGCGGAAGGCGAGGCCGGGGAGACCGTCGAACTTGCCGGGGATCACCATCCCGGCCGCCGTCACCAGCGTGTGGCAGGGGCCGCGGCGCTCGTTCAGCCGCTTCAGCGCGGCGGCGAGCGCGTGGGGGTCGGCGACGTCGCACGCCTCGAACCCGGCGCTGGCGCCGGTCTCGCGCGCCAGCGCCTCGCAGGCGGTGACGAGATCGTCCGGCCGCCGTGCCAGCAGCGACAGCGTGTAGCCCTGGCGCGCCAGAATGCGCGCGACCTGGTACCCGATCCCGTGGGAGCCGCCGGTCACGATCGCGTGGCGGGGGGCGTGACCGTCGTTGCCATCCATTGAACTCACCTTCACCGCCGGTCTCAAAAAATGTCGCCGGGCTGTTTCTTCCGGGCCCCGGACACGGGATAGATGAGCGCCACACGCGGAAAAAGCCATGACAAATACCGAGCAATCCGAAGCCCGTTTCGCCCTCACCGACCTCGGCGACTTCCTGAAGGCGGCGCTGGCGGCCTCGGGCGCCGACGCGGACACGGCGGACAGCGCGACCCGCGCGATGATGCACGCCACCCGCTTCGGCGTGGACAGCCACGGGGTGCGCCTCCTCGACCACTACATCGCCGAGATGGAGCACGGCCGGGTCAACAAGACCCCCGCGCTGGCGTTCTCGCAGACGCTGCCTGCGGTGGCCTCGCTCGATGCGGACCATGCACAAGGCGCGCGCGCCAGCTTCGCGGCGATGGAAAAGGCGATGGAGCTTGCCGAGACCTGCGGCATCGGCGCGGTCGGCATCGGCAACAGCGCCCATTTCGGCGCGGCGGGCGCGTACGCGTTCCAGGCCGCGGAGCGCGGCTTCTTCGGCTACGCCTGCTGCAACGCCGACAAGATCGTGAAGCTTCACGGTGGCGCGGCGCCGTTCCACAGCACTAACCCGCACGCCTGGGCGATGCCGATGCCGGACGGGCGCCACTGGTTCCTCGACATGGCGACGAGCGCGATCCCGCTCAACCGCGTGAAACTCTACCGCAGCCTCGGCACCGAGCTTCCCGAGGGGACGGCGGCGGACGAGGCGGGCGAACCCACCACTGACCCCCACGACGCGACGATGCTGATGCCGCTGGGCGGCGCGTTCGGCTTCAAGGGCGCTGGCCTCGCGGGCGTCGCGGAGGTGCTGTCGGCGGTGATGAACGTGATGAATCTCAGCGAAGACGTCCTCCCCATGGGCGGGCCTGATCTCTCCACTCCGCGCAAGATGGGCGCGTTCGTGATGGCGATGCGGGTGGACGCCTTCGGGCCGCGCGGCGCGGTCGAGGAGAAGATGGCGACCTATCTGGAGCGGTTGCGCAACTCGCCCGCACAGCCGGGCGAGACGGTGATGGCCCCCGGCGACCGGGAGTGGCAGGTGGCGGACGAGCGGGCGAAGCACGGCACCACCCTCGACCCCGACACCCGCGCCGCGTTCGCGCGGCTCGCCGAGCGTTTCGGCATCGCGCCGCTCACGCCGCTCCCGGCCTGAACGGCAAGGCGGCCGGCCCGCGGGGGCCGGCCGGTCAGCTCACGCCGGCATCGGGATGTCCTGCTCCGTCGGCACGTTGTAGCCGCGCTTGACCGCATCGCGGCCGGCGATCGCGACGTACCAGCGCTTCACGTTCGGGAAATCGTTGAGGTTGATGCCGTGCCACTCGTGGCGCGCGGCCCAGGGCCAGGTGGCGATGTCGGCCACCGAGTAGGTGCCCGCGATATAGTCCCGCCCGTCGAGCCGCTGGTCCAGCACCTTGTAGAGGCGCTTGGTTTCCTTGAGGTAGCGCTCTTCCGGGTAGGGGTACTTGCCGGCGTTGAAGCGGTGGAAGTGGTGCGCCTGGCCGAGCATCGGGCCGAAGCCGCCCATCTGCCACATCAGCCATTCCATCGCGCGCCAGTAGTCCTCGCCGGGGGCGGGCAGCAGCTTGCCGGTCTTCTGGGCGAGGTAGAGCAGGATCGCGCCCGACTCCATCAGGTTGATGTCGTTGTCGGTGTCCACGATCGCGGGGATCTTGTTGTTCGGCGCGATTGCCAGAAACTCGGGCGAGAACTGCTCGTCCTTGGTGATGTTGATCGGGTGGACGTTGTACGCCAGCCCCAGCTCCTCCAGCATGATCGAGACTTTTTTGCCGTTGGGCGTGCCCCAGGTGTACAGTTCTATCGTCATGGTCTAGCGCCTCCTGTCGCGTATGGCTGACATAGCCAATAGGGCGTTGGCGCGTCCGTTGCCACAGCACGCAAGCCGCCAGTGCCTTGTGCCGTCCGGAAATTGCATACAGAATGAGACAACTGCCATCAGAGCAGACTGCAATTTATTGGGAGGACTTCCATGCGGACTCAGTTCCTGACCGCCGCGGCCGTCGCCGCACTTCTGGCAGCAGGCCCCGCCGCCGCGCAGAACATCAAGCTGATGACCGGACCGCAGGGCGGCTCGTGGTATCCGCTCGGCGGCGCGATCCAGAGCATCGTGGAAAACGGCGTCGACGGCTCCAGCGTCATGGTGCTTCCGGGCGCCGGCATCGCCAACGTGAAGGCCGTGCAGCAGGGCAAGGTCGACATGGGCTTCGCCAACTCGGTCTCGACGGTGGACGCCATCAACGGCAGCCCGCCCTTCGAGGAGAAGGCCGACGACGTGTGCAACGTCGCGACGCTCTATCCGCAGTATTTCCAGGTCATCGCGCTCGCTGAATCGGACATCAACTCCCCGGCCGACCTCAAGGGTCACGCCGCGGCCGTCCAGCCCGTCGGCAACACCGGCGAGGCGATCACCGCGCACATGCTGCAGAGCCAGGGCCTCAGCTACGACGACCTGCCCCGCGTCAACCACGGCTCGTACACCGACGCCGTGTCCCTGATGAAGGACGGCAACGCCGACTTCTTCACCCTCGGCACCACCGTTCCGGCCGGCGCCGTGATGGACCTCGCCTCGGCGCGTGACATCAAGGTCGTCCCGATCGAGGGCGAGGCGCTCGAGAAGATGCAGGCGCTCAACGCCGGCTACAAGCAGATCGTCATCAAGGCCGGCAGCTACCCCGGCCAGGACGCGGACGTGAACACCATCGGCTACGCGACGCACATCATCGCGCGCTGCTCGCTCGACGCCGACCTCGTCTACAACGTCCTCAGCAACCTCGCCGAGAATGTCGACGATCTCTCCAGCATCGCCGCGGCGATGAAGGGGCTGACCGTGGAAGACATGGGCCGCGACATCGGCGTTCCGCTCCATGAAGGCGCCAAGCGCTTTTATGACGAGCAGGCCGGCTAAGCTCAGGCTCTGATCCACCCGTGACGAAGGCTCTTCTCAGAAACTGGGGCGCGACCGCTTTTGCGGCGATCGCGCTCGCCATGTCGACGTATCACCTCTACGTCGCGTTCTTCGGCCCACCGGACGCGCAGATCTTCCGCGCGATCCACCTCGCCTTCGTCATGGCGCTGGCGTTCCTGCTCCTCCCCGGCTTCATGCTGAAGGGGGAGCGCAAGAACCCCAACATCATCGACATCGTGCTCCTCGTGCTCGGTGTCGCCGCGGCGCTCTACCCGATCGCCGTGTACGACTACATCGTCACCCGGATGTACTACGTCGACAGCCTGAACACGGCCGACTTCGTGTTCGGGACGCTCGCCATCGTCCTCATCCTCGAGGCGACGCGCCGCGCGGTCGGGCTGGCGCTGCCGCTGACCGCGGCCATCTTCGTCCTCTACGCGCTGTTCTGGCGCGGCTTCGGGCCGGAAATCCTGCTCGACCAGCTCTACATGACCACCGAGGGCATCTTCGGCATCCCGCTCGGCGTGTCGGCGACCTACATCGTCCTCTTCATCATCTTCGGCGCGCTGGTGGAGCGCTCCGGCGCAGGCCAGCTCTTCATGGACTTTGCCATGAGCCTCACCGGCCACACCGCCGGCGGCCCCGCCAAGGTCGCGTGCGTGACCTCCGGCCTGTTCGGGTCGGTCTCGGGCAGCGCGACCGCCAACGTGATGACCACCGGCGTCTTCACCATCCCGCTGATGAAGAAGATCGGCTACTCCAAGGGCTTCTCCGGCGCGGTGGAAGCCGTCGCCTCCACCGGCGGGCAGATCATGCCGCCGATCATGGGCGCCGCGGCGTTCGTGATGGCCGAATTCCTCGGCATCTCCTACCTCGAGGTCGCCGCCTTCGCGCTCCTGCCGGCGCTCCTCTACTACGTCGCGCTCTTCATGGCCGTTCACTTCGAGGCGAAGCGGACCGGCATGGTCGGCTTGCCGCGCAGCGAGCTGCCGCACCTGCCGACCGTGCTCAAGGAGCGCGGCCACCTCTTCCTGCCGCTCGTCATCATCGTGTGGACGCTGCTCGCGGGCTTCTCCGCGCCGCTGTCCGCGCTCGCAGGCATCATCTCGGTGATCCCGACCGCGATGCTGCGCAAGACGACGCGCAAGGAGATCAAGCTCAACACCATCCCCGACGCGCTGATCGCGGGTGCCCGCAACACCATCCCGGTCGCGCTCGCCTGCGCCTGCGCCGGCATCGTGGTCGGCACGATCACGCTCACCAACCTCGGCACCGAGTTCACCCAGCTCGTCATCATCGTGTCCCGCGATTCGCTGGTGCTGGCGCTGCTGCTGACCATGGTCGCCGGCATCATCCTCGGCATGGGGATGCCGACGACTCCGGCCTACATCGTCCAGGTCGCGCTGCTGGTGCCGGCTCTCGTCAAGCTCGGCGTGATGGTGGAGGCGGCACACATGTTCGTCTTCTACTACGCGATCCTCTCGGCGATCACGCCGCCGGTCGCGATGGCGGTCTACGCCGCCAACGGCATCTCCCGCGGCACATTGTGGGACACCGGCTTTCAGGCGCTGAAGCTGGGTGCGACGGGGTACATCATCCCGTTCATGTTCGTCTTCGGCCCGTCGATCCTGCTGATCGGCGAACCGATGAAGATCGTGCTGACCACCGTCACCGCGACCATCGGCGTGATCTGCCTCGCCGGCGGGATGATCGGCTACCTCCTCGGCCGCGCAAACGTGATCGAGCGGCTGATGCTGATCGGCGCCGCCGTCGCGCTCATCAAGCCGGGGCTCGTCACTGACGCGACGGGCCTCCTGCTGGCGGGCGCCGTGGTCGTCATGCAGATCATCACCGGCCGCAAGGGGCAGCCGGCACCCGCCCCGGCGCGCTGATGCCGGGGAGCGGGCGCGCCGCGGCGCTCGCCGCCGAGGTCCACGCCGCGATGACGGAAGGGCGGCAGATCCCGCCCTTCTCGGGCCGCATGGAAGGCTTCGACCTCGATCTCGCCTACGCCGTCGCCGATAAACTGCGGCGGCTGCGCGGCACCCCGGTCGTCGGCCGCAAGATCGGCTTCACCAACCACACGATCTGGGAGCGCTACGGCGTCGACGGCCCGATGTGGGGCGACATGACCGGCAGCAGCGTCACCATCCTCGACGATGCGCCCGTCGACCTCTCCCCCTACCTCGAATGCCGCCTCGAGCCCGAAGTCGCGCTGCGCCTCGCGTCCGCCCCCGACCCCGGCATGGACGAGGCGGCGCTGGCGGGTTGCGTCGAATGGTATGCCCCGGCGTTCGAGATCGTGCAGTCGGTCTTTCCGGGCTGGTCGTTCACGCTGGCGGACTGCGCGGCGGCAGGCGGCCTCCACGGCCGCCTTCTGCTCGGCACGCCGGTGGACGCCGGCCCCTACGCCGCAGACCTCGCCGCGCTCCGCATGGACTTGCGCGAAGGCGGCACGCTGGTGGAGACCGGCGTCGGCGCCAACGTACTCGGCGGCGGGCCGCTGACGGCGCTCGCGCACCTGGTCGACGGCCTCGGCGCGCGGGGCGAGAGGCTGGAGCCCGGCGACATCATCACGACCGGCACGCTCACCGACGCACAGACGCTTCGCCCTGGCTCGGTCTGGTCCGCGACCTACCATGGCACCCCGTTCGGGACGATCACCGCGCGCTTCTAGGCGGCGGGCGCGATCCGCGCGATCACAGGCACGTGGTCTGACGCCTTCACCCAGCCGCGCGCCTCGGTCAGCACGTCCGTCGTCACGCGGTGCGCGGCGGAGGGGGAGGCCCACACATGGTCGAGCCGCCGGCCGCGGTTGGAGCCCGGCCACGTCTTGTTGCGGTAGCTCCACCATGTGTAGAGCGGCTCGGGCTCCGGGCGGTCGCGACGCATCACGTCGATCCAGCCGCCCGCCTCCCTCGCGGCTTCGAGCCGGGTCGTCTCCTCCGGCGTATGGCTGATGACGTTGAGGAGCTGGCGGTGGGACCACACGTCGCTCTCGTAGGGCGCGACGTTGAAGTCGCCCGTCAGGATCGCGGGCTCCGCCGCCGCGCGCGTGCCCCAGTGCGCGAGCTCGTCGAGGTAGGCGAGCTTGTGATGGAATTTCGGGTTTGTCTCGACGTTCGGCTCGTCGCCGCCGGAGGGAATGTAGAGCGAGTGGAGGCGGATCGGCCCGCCGAAGTCCACCACCGCCGAGACGTGGCGGGGATGGTCGATCCCGCCGAGCACGTCGGTCGTCACGTCGAGCAGCGGGACCTTCGAGAGGACGGCGACGCCGTGATGGCCGCCGCGGCCGTTGAGTGCGTCGTAGTTGAAGCCGAGCTTGTGCATCGGCTTCAGCGGAAACGCGCCGTTGTCGCAACGGGTCTCCTGCAGCAGCACTACGTCGGGCGACAGGATCCCCACCATCTTCTCGAAGAGTTCGAGCCGCGCCCGGATCGAGTTGATGTTCCAGGTCACGACGGTGAGGGACTTTTCGGTCATCGGCTGCGGGTCTCGATCATCTTGGCGCGGGAGAGGAGGGCGCGGGCTGCGTCCGCGTGAAGGGCTTCGACCATGCGGCCGCCGAGAACCGCGACGCTGCGGCCCGCTTCATGGGCTTCGTCCACGGCCGCGATGATGCGGCGGGCGGCCTCGATCTCGTCCGGCTGCGGCGAGAAGGCGGCGTTGACCGGGCCGATCTGCGCCGGGTGGATGACGGACTTGCCGGTCATCCCGAGCCGCTGCCCCTGCGCGGCCTCCGCGGCGAGGCCGGCGGCGTCCGCGGTGTCGTTGAACACGCCGTCGATCGCGCCCACCCCGGCGGCCTTTGCGGCCAGAACGGCGGTCTGCAATGCGTGGGAGATCTCGGTGCGGTCCGGCGACAGCGTGATGCCGAGTTCGGCGGCAAGGTCGTTGGTGCCGAGGATCAGCGCGGCATCGCCGGTCCGCGCGGCGGCGTGGGCAATTTCCCCGGCGGCGAGGATGCCGGCGGCGGTCTCCAGCATCGGCCACACGCAGGCCGCGGTTCCGAGTGCCGCGATGTCGGCAGCGCTGCGCACCTTCGGCACCACGATGGCGGCAAAGCCCGCGGCGCGCGCCATGGCGAGGTCGTCGTCATGCCATGGCGTGCCGGCCGCGTTGACCCGCAGCGCGACCTCGCGCGCAAAACCGTCGAGCGCGCGGGCAGCTTTGCGGGCGGCGTCCTTGCGCTCGGGGGCGACGGCGTCTTCGAGGTCGATGATGACGGCGTCGGCGTCCAGCGTGCGGGCCTTTTCGAGCGCGCGCCGGTTGTCGGCTGGCACATAGAGGACGGTTCGGCGCAAATGGGGCATCTTCTGTCTCGGCCGGGGCGGGTGGTGAGGTCATCCCGGCTGGGGACGTGTCATGTCAATGGGGCCTTCAGGATGACGGGACGGACGGTTGCGGCGATTTCCTCGCTGGTGATGCGTGGCAGCGTGGGGTTGCGGGCCGCATCCTTCGCGCTGACCCGGCGCGGGCACACCGTGTGGATGGTGCCGACGGTGATGATGCCCTGGCACCCCGGCCACGGCCCCTCCACCCGCACACCTATGCCGGCGCTCCCCGCCCAGCTCGCCGAACTCTCCGCCCAAGCCCGCGCGGTGGATGCGGTGCTGACGGGCTATTTCGCCAGCGGCGAACAGGTGGAAGCCGCGGCGGCGTTCATCGACGCGGTGAAGGCCGCCCGGCCCGACGCCGTGGTGGTGGTCGACCCCGTCACCGGCGACGAGAACGGCCGCTACGTCCCCGACGCCGTCGCAGAGGCCATCCGCGACCTTCTCCTTCCCCGCTCCGACGTTGCGACCCCCAACGTCAACGAACTGCGCGACCTCGCCGGCGCGGCGACGCCGGAGGCCGCCGCCGGGGTCGCGCCTGCGGTGGTGGTCACGTCCGCCGTGCTGGACGGCGCCGAGATCGAGGGCTGGGTGGTGCGGGGCGGCGAGACCGTGCGGCTTCGCCACGCGCGGGTCGAGGGCGCCGCGCGTGGAACGGGCGACCTCTACAGCGCGGTGCTGACGGCGGCACTCCTCGAGACGGGCGACGTCACCGGCGCGGCGCGGACCGCGGCGGCCGCAACGCTCGCCGCCGTGCGCCAGTCCGGCAGCGCGGAGCTCGACCTCGGCGCCTGCCAGGACGCGATCGCCGCACCGAACCTCTCGACGGTGCACATCGTCAGCGCACGCGCGTCCGGCCCGCGCCGCGTCTATGGCGCGGACGGCTGCCCGCAAGGGATGGGCGGTGGTCTCGATTGCCGCGGAAGGCGCCCTCGCGCCGGTTGCGAGCCGGGAATCGACGCTGGCCGGGCACATCGCGAGCGGAGAGGTCATCGCGGTCGATATGCCGATCGGCCTGCCGGACCGTATCAGCGGGCCGGGGCGCGGCGCCGAGCAGAGCGTCCGGCCGCTTCTGGGCGGCCGGCAATCATCGGTGTTCTCGATCGCGTCGCGGGCGGCGGTCTACGCGGACGATTATGCGAGCGCCTGCGAGGCCGCTCTCGCCACCTCGGCACCGCCGCGCAAGATCAGCAAGCAGTCCTTCATGCTCTTTCCCAAGATCCGCGAGCTCGACGGGCTCCTGACGCCCGTCAACGAGGGAACCGTGTTCGAGACGCACCCGGAGGTCGCCTTCTGGCACCTCAACGGCGGCGAGCCGATGCCCACCGCGAAGACGGTGAAGGGGACGCCGACCCGAGAGGGCCTTGCCTCACGGATCGATCTTCTCGTGTTGCACGGTTTTCCGCGGGAGTTTTTCGACAGGCCGCCGGCCGGCGTACCGCCGGTCGACCTCGTGGACGCGGCGGCCTGCGCGCTGATCGCCCGCCGGTGCGCGCGGGGTGAGGCCCGCTCTTACCCCAACCCGCCGGAGCGGGACGCCCGCGGCCTGCGCGCCGCGATCTGGGTCTGAATTCTCATACCGGCGCACCTTTGTTGGGTCCGTTTGAGCGTTGCGGGAGGGTGGCGGGGTCAAGTGCGCGCCCGGAGCCACGCGCAGCCCCGTTGGGGCGAGCATGGCGAGGACGCGCGCTTGATGCCGTCACGCTCCTGCCCAGCCTTTCGATGGGTTCCATGCCACCGCATGGAACCCTGCCAGCCGGCGAGGCGGAGGGAGCGCGAGGGAGGAACGCCCTCGCTGCGGCCTCTCGGTCCGGGACACCGCGACCGATCAGCCGCAAGGCGCGCCGTTATCAGAACGGGGCGAGCGCCGCCAGGATCTGCGAGCGGTCGGCCTGCGGGCCGAACACCAGCACCTTGGTGCCGACCGGGGTCCGGGCGTAAAGGTCCGCCACGTCCTCGTTGACCATGCGGATGCAGCCCGAGGAGACCGCGCCACCGATGGTGCTCTCCTCTGTCGTCCCGTGGATGCGGTAGAGCGTGGAGCCGAGGTAGAGGGCCGCCGCGCCGAGCGGATTGCCGGCGCCGCCGGGCATCCATTCGGGAAGCTCCGGCTGGCGCTCGCGCATTTCGGCGGGGGGCGTCCAGTCCGGCCACTCCGCCTTGCGGCTTACCCGTTCCACGCCCGACCAGGTGAACCCCTCGCGCCCGACGCCGACGCCGTAGCGGATCGCCGTGCCGCCCTGCTGGATGAGGTAGAGGTAGCGCGCCTCGGTGTCGATCACGATGGTGCCGGGCGCCTCGCCGGAATTGAAGGTCACCACGGCGCGCGCGTAGCGCATCCGGTGGAGCTCGTTCAGCTCGGCGCGGTTGAGGCCCTGCTCGACCCACTTGCGGGTCCGGCCGTCGAACACCGTGCGGGTCGGCCGCTCCGGCTCCGGCTCGGGTGCGAAGGAGGGGCGATACTCGAACTGTTGCCCGGTGACCGGGTTGACGAGCGCCATGGTGCCCGCCGCGGCGGTGCCGCCCGGCGTGAGCGCGAGGACCAGTGCGAGAATCGCGATGCGCATGATCTTGCCTCCGATGGTAAGCGAACCGTAACCAGAACTGGTAAACGTGCCGTTAAGGAGTTGCCGCCCGATGGACACCCCCGCCATGCCGATCCCCCTCCCGCACAGGAGCCGGGGCACGGGCGAGCCGCCGCTGGTGCTCCTCCACGGTTTCGGCGGGGATCATCTCGCCTGGGCGGGGATCGCGGGGAAACTCTCCCGCCTGCGCCGGACCATCGCGTTCGACCTCCCCGGCCACGGCGCCGCCGCCGGATGGGCGTCCACCCCCAACGCCGCCGCGGCCGCGCGCGCGGTGATCGAAAGCCTCGATGCGATGGGCGTCACACGGGCGGCATTTCTCGGCCATTCGCTGGGCGGGGCGGTCGCCTCCATCGTGGGGCTGATGCGGCCGCAACTGGTGGAGCGGCTGATCCTGCTGGCACCCGGCGGCTTCGGCCCGGAAATGGACGTCGGCCTCCTGCGCCGCTACGCCGCCGCGAGCGACGAGGCGGCAATGCGGGCAGTGCTGCCGAGTTTCTTCGCGCCGGCGTACGACGTTCCGCCGGCGCTGGCGCGGCTGGGGGCGGAGGCGCGGTCCGTGCCCGGTGTGGCGGACGGGCTGGCGGCGATCGTCGGCGTCATCACCCGCGGCGAGGGGCAGGGGACGCTGCCGCTCGCGGACCTTGCGGCGCAGCCCTTTCCCGTCAGCCTCGTCTGGGGCGATGCGGACGGGGTGCTGCCGGTGACTCAGGCGCACGCCGCGCCGCCGGTGTTCGCGCGCCACATCCTGCCCGGCGTCGGCCACATGCCGCACATCGAGGCGGCCGACCTCGTCGTCAGGATCGCCGCGCAGGCGCTGACCGGGCGCGACCCGGTTCCTGCCGCGCCCTAGCCGGTGACGCGAAGCGCTTCGCCGTCACCTGCGTCGCCATCCTCCCCGCTGCTGCCGCCGTCGTCTCCCGGGGCGGGATCGCGAAGGGGTTCGGGTTCCGTGGCGGACGGTGCCTCCGGGAAGGCGTCCTCGTTGAAGGCGTAGAGGAGCTCGCCGTCCCGCGCCGTGACCCGCACCTTCTCGATGGTCTCCTCGCGCATCGCGCGGGTGAGGAACTCGCGGCTGATGGTGGGGAGGATCGAGTTGGTGATGATCCGGTCGATCATCCGCCCGCCGGAGCCCGGATCGTTGCACCGCTCGACCACGTGGGAGACCAGCGCATCGTCGTACTCGAACGTCGCGCCCTGGTTCTGCTTCACCGTCCGGGCGACGCGGCCGAGCTGGAGCCGGACGATGCCCGCCATCACGTCGGCGGGCAGCGGGAAGTAGGGGATCACGACCATCCGCCCCAGCAACGCGGGCGGGAAGACCCTGATCAGCTCGTCGTTGAGCGGCCCGGCCATCTCGTCCGGGTTCTCGCGATAGAACGGGTCGCGGGCGAGGCCGGTGATGAGGTCGGTGCCGACGTTGGAGGTGAGCACGATGAGCGTGTTCTTGAAGTCGATCACCCGGCCGGTGCCGTCCTCCATCACGCCCTTGTCGAAGACCTGGAAAAATACCTCGTGGACGTCCGGGTGCGCCTTCTCCACCTCGTCGAGCAGCACGACGGAGAACGGCTTGCGGCGCACGGCCTCGGTGAGCCGCCCGCCCTCGCCGTAGCCGACATAGCCCGGCGGCGCGCCCTTCAGCGCGGACACGGTGTGCGCTTCCTGGAACTCGCTCATGTTGATGGTGATGACGTTCTGCTCGCCGCCATAAAGCTGCTCGGCGATGGCGAGCGCCGTCTCCGTCTTGCCGACGCCCGACGGGCCGCACAGCATGAACACACCAATCGGCTTGTTCGGGTTGTCGAGCCTTGCGCGGCTCGTCTCCACCCGCTTGGCGATGGCCTGAAGCCCGTGGGACTGGCCGATGACGCGGGCGGCGAGGTGGTCGGACAGGGCAAGAACCGTCTCGATCTCGTTGCGCACCATCCGGCCGACGGGGATGCCCGTCCAGTCCGACACCACGGACGCCACGGCCTCGGCATCGACATGGGCGTGCATCTGCCGCCGGTCGGGGTCGATGGCGGAGAGCACGTCCAGCGCTGCACCCAGCGCGGCGCGGTCCATCTCGCCATCGGCAGCGGCGGCGCGCAGTTCGAGGATTTTTCCAACGTGCTCCCGCTCGGCGGTCCAGTCCGCCTCCAGCGTCTCGCGGCTTGCCTTCAGCCGGGCGACCTCCTCGGCGAGTTCCGCGGCGCGGGCGGCGGTGTCGACGCCGAGGTCGGTGTCGGACGGTGAGGGCGGTTTCCTCGCGCTCCGCGGCGGCGAGGGCGGCCTCCACGTCCGCCAGCGCGGCGGGCTTGGTGGCCTGCGTGATCGCAACGCGGGCGCAGGCGGTGTCGAGCAGGCTGACCGCCTTGTCCGGCAGCTGGCGGGCGGGGATGTAGCGCTTGGAGAGGGCGACGGCGGAGGTCACCGCGCCGTCGGCGATCCGCACGCGGTGGTGCTTTTCCATCGGCGCCACGAGGCCGCGCAGCATGTTGACCGCGCGCGGCTCGTCGGGCTCGTCCACCGCGACGGGCTGGAAGCGGCGGGTCAGCGCAGGGTCCTTTTCGAAGTACTGCCGGTATTCGCTCCATGTGGTGGCGGCGATGGTGCGCAGGGTGCCGCGGGCGAGCGCCGGTTTGAGGAGGTTGGCGGCGTCTCCGGTGCCGGCCTGTCCGCCGGCGCCGATGAGGGTGTGCGCCTCGTCGATGAAGAGGATGATGGGGGTTTCGGAGCCCTGCACCTCGTCGATGAGGGTGCGCAGGCGCTGCTCGAACTCGCCCTTCATCGAGGCGCCGGCCTGCAACAGGCCGATGTCGAGCGACAGGACCGACACGCCCTTCAGCGCCTCGGGGACGTTGCCGGCGACGACCTGCTGCGCGAAGCCTTCCACCACCGCGGTCTTGCCGACGCCTGCCTCGCCGGTGAGGATCGGGTTGTTCTGCCGCCGGCGCATCAGGACGTCGACGATCTGGCGGATCTCGTTGTCGCGGCCGACGATGGGGTCCATCCGGCCCGAGCGCGCATCCGCCGTGAGGTCTGTGGTGAAGCGGGCGATGGTGCCGCCGTGGCGCTTCTCGCCACCCTCGGCGGCCGGCGCATCGTCCGACAGGCTGGAGCCGTCGATGGGGCCGAGCGAGTCTTCCACCGACTGGCGCCAGAGGCTGCCGTGCTCGCGCACGACGTCGTCGGCGGATAGGTCGGCGAGCAGCGGCGAGAGGTTGGTGATGATGCGGCTCGCCGAGCGCGAACGCAGCGCGCCGACGAGGAGGTGGCCCGAGCGCACCTGCGTCTCGCCGAACATCAGCGTCCCGAAGTACCAAGCCTCGCGAAACGCCTCGAAGACGGATTCGCCGAAGCCGGGGCTGGCGGAGGGGCGGCGCGGGTAGGAGGCGATCACCTTCTGCACGTCGGCCAGCACGCGGGCCCGGTCGATCTTGAGGCCGTCGAGCGTCACGGCGACATCGCACTGGTCGTTCTGCAGGAAGTGGGCAAGCCAGTGGGAGAATTCGACGGCGGCATGGCCGTCGCCGCGCGCCTGCCGCCGCGCCCTGATCAGCATCTCGTAACAGACGCGGTTGAGCTTCCCGAGTATGACTTCGTTGGTAACGTCGAGCATCGTCTAAACTCCGGCTTGAAAATTCTGGCGCTCTGAATGGCTTGGGCCGGGCGGCCTGAAACGGGCGTCGGCGAGGGTGGAGCGGGTCTGGCCTTCGTGTTGGGGGGTGAGCCAGCCGGTCCAGCCGAGCTGGCCGGCAACGCCCAGCGTGGCGGCGGGGGCAGCGGCTGTGGGCAAGGCAAGCTCGATGTCCCAGTCCAGCTCGTCGCCGAGGTAGAAATCGATGGCGTCGGCGAGGCGGACGGCGTTGGGGCCTGACGGCAGAAACGAGGCGTATTCGGTGAGTGACGGGACGGTGACGCGGATGCGGATCTTCTCGTCGAAGGTGAGGACGCTGCTGCCCGCCATCAGGTCGACGCCGAGCGCGCTGTTGGCCATACCGAGGCGCGACTGGTCCTCCGGCGCCAGCGCCAGCGCGGTCGGCACGAACTCCTCCACCTCCACGTCCACGTCGAACAGGCCGGCGAGGAACGACCGGAGCCGCGAGGCGGATTTCACGCGCGCCGAGAGGAGGCCGGCGTAGGCGGTCTTCGCGATGTCGGCGACGGCGCCGGGGGGGGCCGGCGCGGGAAGGCCGAGGCCGACGACGGCGCCGACATAGCGCATGAAGCGGTCCTCGTCCGGCCGGTCGTGGTGGGCGATGGGGCGGGCATCGGCCCAGGCGCGGAAGAAGAGCTGGATGAAGCGGTTGTTGAAGATGTCGAGGAAGCGGGCGAACGCCTCGTCGTCGTGGATCTGCCACTGGTAGGCTTCTTCGGTGAGCGAGAGCGGCATCGGCCCCATCGGCCCCATCAGGCCGAGGAACTGGACGGCGAGCGACAGACGGCCCGCCTCGTCGGTGCCGGCACGCACCACGTTGGAGGCGGGGAAGGCGAGGAACGGGTCCTGCGCAAGATCCGCGAGATCGCGGGTGCGGCGGCCGGCCTCGCCGATGCGCGGGTGGCCCGGCCGCTCGCGCTCGGCCCAGCGCAGGAGGGTGAAGAGGTCGTAGGTCCACGGCTCGGCGGGGTCGACCTTGCGGCTCATAGCGAGGGCCGCTCGCCGAACACCGGCGCCCAGCGCTGGATCTCGCCCCGCTCCACCGAGCGCAGCACCGTCTGCGTGAAGCGGTTGATCGACACGTACTCGGCGAAGAATTTGTTGAGGACGACGCCGAGAAGGTACGCGCCCGACCCCTCGAACGCGGCTTCCTCCACCGTGACCGTCACCTCAAGCCCCCGCGCCGCGCCGAACCCGCCGGGGGAGCGGATGCGGCGGACGATGGGCCGGCTCGCGACGGTGCGGATCGCCTCGATCCGGCGCCGGGCGGCAGCGTCGGACGGGTCGGCGAAGAGGGTGAGGAGCTGCTTCAGCGTCTGCGCGCCTTCCGCCGGGTCCGCCTCGGCGAGGCCGCGCTGGTTGAGGCTCATGAAGTTGATGAGCCGCCACGCGACGCTGCCGGTGTGGAGGACGTCCTCGCCGCTCTCGCGGTAGGCGACCACCGGCGGGCGCGGCGGCGTCGGGCCGGCGACGCAGCGGATCTCGAGCTCGGTATTGTCGAGGAGCGTGAAGTCGACCCCGCCCTCGCCGACGGGCAACTGTTCGGTGAGGTGGCGGTTGGAGCAGAGGCCGCGCAGGCTGATCTGCGCGATGTCGGAGCCGAAGCCGGGGCCGGCGGGCTCGGACAGCGACAGGAACAGCTCGGTGCCGGCGTAGCTCGACGCGCGGCCGATGCGCTCCTCCTGGCTGGAGCGTTTGCGCGGCAGGCGGCGCACCGTGTAGGCGAGGCCGCTTTCGCTCTCCACCTTGCGGCCGCTGGCGGAGTATAGCGGGCGCACCGGCACTTTCGCTTCGCCGCCGACAACGTGGGCGTAAACCTCCTCGATGCGAAAGGGCTCGTAGTCGAGCGGGTGGGTCCGGTCGGGCACCACGTGGAATTCGTGCCGGTTGCTGGTGACGGACACCCTGTCCATGCTCTTGCGGAAGAGGTTGACCGTGGGCGCGGCGTAGAGCGCGAACGCATCCCTCGCCACGATCTGCGGCAGCCGCACGCTCGGCGCATTGAAGCCGAACACGATCTCGAAGCTGTTGGTCTCGACGTGGGCGAGCGCCTTCTGCAGGCCGCCGACGGTGAAGCCGAGGAACTTGTGCGCGAACCAGAAATATTCGCGCAGCGCGTGGAAGCCGCGGAAGACGCGGCCGGTCTCGGGGATGAGGAAATCCTCCGCCGTGAGGCCGACCGGGGTGATGGCGTCGGGCCGGAGGGGGATTGCCACCGGGTCGCCGTGCCGGTCCGTGAACCGGACCCAGACACCGGCGCGGCGGGCGAAGATCTGCTCGTATAGCGTCACCGCGTCGGCCTCGGGGGCGACGATGTGGATGGGGAGGGCGTCGAGGTCGATGCCCTTCACCCACTGGTCGGGCTGGGTGGCTTCTTCCGGCTCGTCTCGGCGGGCGGCGGCGGTACGGTTCCGGAATTTCAGCGACAGGCCGCAGGGGGTGCGCGCCGGCGGATTGATGCCGAGCGCGTGAAGCGACGCCTCGGAGGGAAGGTATGTCGCGGCGCTCAGCTCCAGCGGCCATAGCGTGACCGGGGCGCGCAGCTGGTAGCGGCACGCGACGCGGCGTTCGCGTTCCAGATAGGTGGCGTCGATCAGGCTGCCGCGGGCGATGGTCTGCCCCTCCCGCAGCGCCGCGTCGCCGTAGCCGGGCACGAACTCGGCCATCAGCGCGGACGGGGTCGGCGCCAGATAGTCCGGCAGGAGCTGCTCGATGTAGTTGGACGTGAACTCGTGGAACTCGTGCTTGAGCTTGAGTTGCACGCGGGCGGCGAGGAAGGCCGCACCTTCGAGGAGGCCGGTAATCAGCGGGTCCTGCGCGTCCCGCGTCAGGCCGCCGAGGCGTTCGGCGATGCCGGGGAATTCCTTGGCGAACTCGCCCGCGTGGTCGTTGAGGTAGCGCAGCTCGTGGTTGTAGAGGCTGAGGAATTCCCGGTCCACGGCCTACAGCCTCTCGATCCGGAACTTGCCGAGGACGTTGTCCACCTCCGCGATGAACTCGACGGGGATGTTGAGCGGCTCGGCCTTCAGCTCGGCATAGACGAGGAAGCGCAGCTGCAGCGTCGCGGTGTCGATCCCGGCGTCGCGCCGGGCGTCGATGCTGCCGGGCACCACCCGCGGCTCGAACGCGACGATCGCGTCGCGGATGCTGGTGCCGATGTCGTTGACGGCGATGTCGTCGAGCGTCAGCCGGGAGAGATCGGGCATGCCGTAGTTGAGGATGGAGGTGCGGACCTCCGGCGCATCGGCCAGATCCTCGGTGGCTTCCATGTGGACGGTGTTGAGGAGACCGGCGAGGTTGTCGCGGACTTCGGCGCGCAGGTCGGCCTCGTCCACGGGGTGGCGGCCCATGCCGCGGTGGCCGCTGACGATCCGGGCGCCGCTCTCGTCGCGCCGGTCCAGCGGCTTCCTGGCGTCACCCGCCTTGTGCGCCCTCGCGAAGATGAGATGCAGCGGTGGCAGGGTGCGCGCTGATCTGGGCGTTGCCACGGCGTGCCTCTACCGTCGGGCGATGCGGCCCGGAGGCCGCATCGCGAGGAGGGGGCAGAAGGTTACTTCCACTCCTGCGTCTGAATGTTGAATTCCATCTTCTCGTCCTTGTCCTGCGTGCCGTCGGCCTTCTGCGAGTAGTACTGGTATTCGACCTTGGCGAAGTTCAGCGAGATGCTGTCGGTGATGCGGTCGTCGGCGCCCGAGCCTCCGGTGTTGTAGGACGAGACCAGGATGTCGGTCATCTTGATCTTGATGTACTCGAGCGGCTTGTCGCCTGCCTTCCGCACGACCAGCGTGCCGTCCTTGATGTGCTTGCCGCCGGCGCACATCCGGGCCAGCACCGGGGACGACAGGTCCATGTACTTGGTGAACGAGATGTCCTGCACGTTCGCCTTGCCCGAGCCGCCGCCGCCGCCGAGGTGGCGCGTGCCGCTCTGGGTCAGGCCCCAGGACCAGGCGAGAACGTCGATCTCGTCCTTGTGCTTGGAGTCGAAGGACTCGCCCTTGATCCCGTCCAGCTTGAGAAAAAAGTCTACGGCCATTGTCTATATCCTTAAAAGGCACGCTTGTTTACTGCGCGCGAATGGTTCTGTGACGCAGATCACAAAAGATCTGCCGGTTGTTGCTTCGGCCCGGGACTGAAAACCGCCCGGTTCACGTTAGGTGGGCGTTGGAAGGCGCGACACAAGACTTAAACCGATGTCCATGCCTTCAAGTTGATAGTGCGGCCGCAAATAGAACCGCGCACTGTAGTAGCCGGGGTTCTCCTCGTCCTCGACAACCTTGACCGATGCGTCCGCCAGCGGCTTTTCCGCCTTCTGTGCTTCGGATGCGATCGAGGGGTTGGTGAGGACGTAGCGGTTGATCCAGCTCTGCAGCCAGCTCTCCAGCTCGTCGCGCTCCTTGGAGGAGCCGATCTGGTCCCGCACCATGCATTTCAGGTAATGCGCGAAGCGCGAGGTGGCGAAGATGTAGGGAAGGCGGGCCGAGAGGTTGTCGGAGGCGGTGGCTTCCGGCTTGTCGTACTTCTTCGGCTTGTAGATCGACTGGCCGCCGATGAAGGCTGCCTTGTCGGTGTTCTTGCGGTGAACGATGGGGAGGAAGCCGGCCGCCGAGAGTTCGCCCTCGCGCCGGTCGCTGATGGCGATCTCGGTCGGGCACTTCATGTCGGTGCCGTCGTCGGTCGGGAAGGTGTGGATCGGCAGGTTCAGGACCTCGCCGCCGGACTTCACGCCCCGGATGCGGGTCGACCAGCCATATTCCTTGTAGGCGCGGTTGACGTTGACGGCCATCGCGTAGGCCGCGTTCATCCAGCCGTACTTCTCGCCGTTGTGCCCGTCGGTCTCCTCCTCGAAGGCGAACTCCTCCACCGGGTCGGTCGCGGCGCCGTAGGGGAGGCGCGACAGGACCCGCGGCATGCACAATCCGAGGTAGCGCGTGTCGGTCTCGTCCCGCAGCCCGCGCCAGGCGGCATACTCCGGCGTGTCGAAGATCTTGCCGAGGTCGCGCGGGTTGGCGAGCTCGCGCCAGGAATCCATGTTGAGCATGGTCGGGTCGACGCCGGCGAGGAACGGCGCGTGCGAGGCGCTGGCGATCTTCGCCATCGAGCGCATGATCGCAACGTCCTGAGGCTGCTGGCTGAAGTAATAATCCCCCACCAGCGCGCCGTAGGGGTGCCCGCCGAGCTGGCCGAATTCCTGCTCGTAGATCTGCTTGAATAGAGGACTTTGATCCCAGCGCGCGCCCGGATACTGCTTGAACATTCCGTTGAGTTCATTCTTCGAGATGTTCAATACTTTGATCTGGAGCGCGGAATCCGTTTCCGAGTTGAAGACCAGATGGTGCAGCCCGCGCCACGCGCTTTCGAGCTGCTGAAACTCCGGCGCATGCATGATCTCGTTGACCTGGTCGGACAGCTTCTTGTCCAGCACCGCGATCATTTCTTCGATCGTGTCGAGAACGTCCTCCTTGATGAGGCTCGTGTCGGCCAGTGCCTGGGTGACAAGGGTGGCGACGGCGTTCTCGACGTCGGACGCGGCCTGCTCCGTCCGAGGGCGGAAATTCTGTTTCAGGAGATCGGAAAACTCATCCGGGTCCACCTCCCTGGTGGCGCCGGCTGCTGATTCCTGTGTCGTATCGGTGGACGACATAATATTCCTCAAAACAATGGGTTACTGGGTCAGGAGTCGCCTTCGGCGGTGCTGCCGCCCTGCGCTGCGGCCCGCTTCTGGAGGGCCGCCATAAGGTCGGGGTCCTGAAGCAGCGCCTTGATCTGGCTGGATGCACCAGACTTGCCGTCCATGAACCTCAGCAGGTGCGAGAGTTGTTCGCGCGCATCCAGCAACTGCTTCGTGGCCGGCACGGCTCTGGCGACTGCGGCGGGCGAAAAATCTTCCATCCGCTTGAAATTCATCTTCACCGACATTTTCTCAGTCGCGTCGGGGTCGAGCTTGTTGGCGATCGCCATCGCGATTCCGGGGTCGAGCGATTCCATGAACTTGGTGAAATTGTCCATGTCCACTTTCGAGAACGTCCGGTCCGCGACTTCCGGCTTGTCCTTTCCGGCGGCGTTGCCCGACAGGTCGGACAGCACCCCCATCACGAAGGGGAGTTCGACCAGCTGTTCGGCGTCGTATGGATCTTCATAAGTAATGTGGACCCGAGGCGGCCGGTTGCGGCCGATAAAACCTTGCCCTCCGCTTGGCATGGTCGCCTCCTTGAATAAGGTTTTCAAAAATGATGGCTGACAGATAAGCCGGAGGAAACAGCGCCCGTCAACGCTGCGCGGGACATTTTTTTGCTATGGTATTTGAGCGGAATGCTTGGTCATTGCGTCCATTAGGGCCGTTCTGCGGCATGGATGCGGAAAAGATTCCGTAGTCATTGGTTTAAATAAGCGATTTTCTATTCACGGGATATTCTGGAGCCGGGCACATGATTGCTGGAAACGAGAATGCCGGTCCTGCCGGGAACGCGCCGTCCAAGGGCGAGCGGGTCGTCAGCTCGCCGCACGAGGCGATGCAACTCGCGGTGGAGATGCACCGCCGCGGCAACGTCGAGCAGGCGGAGGAGATCTACCGCGCCGTCCTCGATCACGAGCCGGACAATCCGTCCGCGCTGCAGTTCCTCGGCATTCTGCGCCACGGGCAGGGGCGTGACGAGGAGGCGCTCGACCTGCTGAAGCGCGCGACCGTGGCCGCGCCGGACTCGCCCGGCGTCTTCATGAACTACGGCAACGTCCTCCTCGAGGCCGGGGAGGCGGACGAGGCGGTCGACGCCTACCGGCGGATGCTGGAGCTGGCGCCCGACCACGCCGGGGCATGGAACAACATGGGCGTCCTTCTGCGCACCCTCGGCCGGCTCGAGGTGGCCGAGGAGGCGCTGCGCAAGTCGATCGAGCTTGCGCCCGAAGACGCCGGCCCCTGGCACAATCTGGGCAATCTTCTCCTCAGTTCCGGCCGGATCGAGGAATCCGTCCAGTGCGCCCTTCGCTCGGTGACGCTGCTGCCCGAGAGCACTGTGGGGCGGAAGCTTCTGGGCGTCGCCTACGCCTATCTCGGCGAGACCGAGAAGGCGAAGGCGGTCTTCGCCGAGTGGCTGGAAGACGCGCCGGACGATCCGACCGCGCTCCATCATCTGGCGGCGCTCGAAGGCCGCGTGCCGGACCGTGCGTCCGATGCCTACGTCGAGGAAGTGTTCGACAAGTTCGCCGCCTCGTTCGATTCAAAGCTCGAGAAGCTCGAATACCGCGCGCCGGAGCTGGTGCGCGACGAACTCGCCGCGACGACGGGCGGGCGGAAGGTGTCGGTGCTCGACGTTGGCTGCGGCACGGGGCTCGTCGGGCCGCTGATCCGCGAGCAAGCCAGCCACCTCGTCGGCATCGACCTGTCGGCCAAGATGCTCGCCAAGGCCGAGACCCGCGGCGCCTACGATGCGCTGGAGAAGGCCGAGTTCATCGCCTATCTCGGCGCGGTCGATAGCCGCTTCGGCGCGATCGTGGCGGCGGATTCGCTCTGCTATGTCGGGCCGATGGATGCTTTCGCCGCGGGGGCGCTGGCGGCGCTGGAGCCGGGCGGCGTGATGATCGGCACCTTCGAGGCCGACGGCGACGACGATGCCGTCACCCTCGGCTACAGCGGCCGCTACACCCACGGGCGTGCCTATCTGGCGCGTGCCTTCGAGGCTGCGGGGTTCGAGGCGGTCGCGATCAGGCCTGAGGTGCTGCGGATGGAGCAGGGCAAGCCCGTCCACGGCTACATGGTGACCGCGCGCCGGCCGGGGTGAGCGCGCCTCAGTATTCGAGCGCGGCGTCCGCCCGGCTCGACATCGCGAGTGCGCCAGAGCAGTCCGCCCCGCCGGCGTCGCAGCGCAGCACCTCGTTGACGAAGAGCTTGCCGATGCTGCCGCAGTCGAGCGCGAGGTCGAACGGGAAGATCTGCATCCGGCCGGCGGCGACGGGACCGAACGGGAGCGCGAGGCGCTGGAGGATGATCTCGTCCGGGTCGAACAGGAAGGTGTCGAGTTCCAGCGCGTCGACCGGGCCGTCGGTCCCGTTGCGGATGATGAAGTAGGCGCGGCAGGCCCCGTCCACAGGTTCCAGCTTGTTGAGCTCGACCGCGATCGTCGCACCGTCCGGCGCGGGGGCGGCGGGTTCGGCAGCGGCGGTTTCGGCGGCGGGGGCGGGGGATTGCGCGGCGTCCTGTGCCGCCGCGAGGGGAGCTGCGGTCAGGAGAAGGCCGAGCGACAGAACGAGCCGGCAGAGCATGGGAGCCTCGAACGCTGGTGTGATGGTTCAGGAGCGCAAGTGGCTCTAGAATGGCACGATGACGATTGAGTGGCCACACGTGGAGGCGCGCGACCGCGAGGCGCCGCTGCCGCCCCCCTCGCGCCGTGGCCGCCGGGCGGCGCTCACGGTGGCCGTCGCCATGCACGTCGTGCTCGGCTGGGCGGTGCTGTTCGAGCCGCCGCCCGATCTCGCCACGCTGTCGGAGCGGCGGCAGGCGATGAGGGTCGACCTCATCGCCCTGCGCGACCTCGAGGGCACCCGCCGCCCCACCCAGCGCCCGCCCGACCCGGCCCCCGCCGACCCCGCGCCCGATGTCGCCGCGCCTCCTTCGCCGGCCGACCCTGGCGGCATCGCTGCGCGCGTGCCTTCTCCGCCGCAGGCACCGGTGGCGCCCACGGGAGAGGCAGCGGCCGAATTGCCGGCCGTGCCAGCGCGCGAGGAGCCAGCCGTTTCCGGGAGCGCTGAGAATGCTGCTCCCGCACGCGAGGAGAATGCTGCCAGCCGGAATGCGCCTTCCGAGGATGCCGCCGAGGTGGAGGAGCCGGCGAGTGCCGACACTCTGCCGCCTCTGGTGCCGGCACAGGCGGCCGGTGCGCCCCCAGCGGCGACAGGGGCCGCCGCACCGCAGGACAGCGCATCGCCGACCCTCACGCGGGCCGTCGCCGCACGCTCTACCGCGGCGGTTGCCGCCGCACCCGCCGTCCCGGATCAGCCTAGCGCCCCCGCACCGGCACAGGCCACCGCCGCCGGGCCGCCAGGGGCCGCCGCGGTCGCTCCGGCAGGCGAGACAGTGCCGTCCGCCGTGGCCGCGGCTCCGGCGACCGCCCCGCGCGCCGAGACTGGTGCAGTCGGGCCGCGGCCCGCGACTGCCGCTCAGCGCCCCGCTGAGGCCTCGGTGGCGGCCGCGGCGACGGCGCCGCCCCCGCTGGCGCCGGTCACGGTCCAGCCCTCGTCGGGCCGTGAAGACGCACCCCGCCGGGCTGCACCTGCAATCGCGTCCGTTAAAGCGCCCTCCGCGGCGCCACGTGCCGCACCTGCGGAACCGGACGCCCGGCCCGTACCATCAGCGGTCGCTCCGGCGCCTGCACCTGCCCCGGTGGCCGCGGCCTCGGCGTCCCGGCGCATGGTGACGCCGGGCGCCGTCGATGCCGTTCTGGGCGAGCCGGCACGCGCGAACGGCCCGGCGGCTCCGGCGGCGACGCAGGCCATCGCGGTCCTGCGCGCCGACGCGGCACGGCCCGCAGCGGCGTCCCCGCCGGCTCGCGGCGTCGAGCGCGGCACCGTTTCTGCGACCGCCATACCAGCCGCGGCACCCAGCGAAGCCCCGACCATACGCACCGAATTGGCCCGGGGCAGGCCGGAGGCCGCTTCGCCTGCCCCCGCCGCCTCAGCCGCCGTGCCGGCCGTGCAGGCTTCCATGCCCAGGGAAATCGCATCCGCCGCGCGCGGTGACGCCGGCGAGGCGGAAATCCGTGAGGAGGTCGCCGGTGCCGCCTCTCCACCGGGTGACGACACGCCGGAACAAGGCGCGTGGGGGGTCCGCGCGTCTCCCGCCGCTGCGCCGGTGCAGGCGGTGAGCGCGCCTGCGGCGCGGCCTGCGGGTGCGCGCAGCATCGAGCCCACTGTCGCCGCGAACGCGGCCGGCACATCCGCCTCAGCGGATGTGCTGGGACAGTTGCCGGCGAGCTCTGGCGAGGCGCCCCTTCAGCCGGCCGGCGGTGCTAGCGCTGGCGTCTCCGACCGGTCTGCCGGCCCTGTGTCCGGTGCCGGCGCGACGAGCCTGGTCGCGCCCGGCGGTCCGGAGCGGGTTGCTGCGGTTCACCCCCGGACGGCCGCCGAACCGATAATGTCCGGCGTAGGCGCGAACGACCGCGCATTCTCCGATGATACTGCCACCTATGAAGCGCAGACAGCGGCTTCCGTTCAGATGCCATCTCCGGGCAGCGACAGCGAAGCGGCAGCGCCGGGTGCGGATGTCGCGGAACCCGATCAGAACGCCAGGCAACAGAACAACGCGCTCTCGGTCCCGCAGGCACCGGCGCCGGCTGCGGCCGGCCCGGTACGGGCGCCCGCGGCGACTGCGCAGCCCGGAAGCGCAGCGGCGCCGGGGGCACGGGCCGTGCCAGGCCGTGCTGCGGTGGCGGCGCGGGGCGCGGTGCGGGCGGACCCAGCGGTGGAGCCGGTGGCGCGGCCCATGCCGCGGGCGCCCGTTGCCGCAATTGCGGCGGGGCGCGCAAGCCCGGCGCCGTCCGGCGCGGTCGCTGCGGCGGCGGCCAGCACGGTGCCGCGGGCGGTGGAAGCCGCCGAGGGCAAGCGGCTCGCACCGCGGGTCTATGATCTTGCGCAGACGCTGAACGATGCGCTCGACAAGTCGCCCTGCGCGCGCGTCGCCGGCGTGACGCGGGGCGGCGGCGCAGTTGCGATCTCCGGGATCGCAGGCTCCGAGGCGGCGCGCGACGCGGTCATCCGCTCCGCGAACGGCGTCCCCGGTGTCGCAACCGTGGAGCCGGACATCTCGGTCCTCCGGATTCCTTGCGCGTTCGCCGAGCTCGTTTCCGTGCTGGAGAGCCGTCCGGGTGGCGAGAAGCTCGTTCTTCCCAGGCGCGACAAGCCGTACGAGCAGGGTTTCGCCGCCTTCAAGATGCTCAAGCTCGACTTCACCACGCCGGAATTCCCCAGCCACGTTCTGGTCGACTATTTCGCGCTCGACGGCACCGTGGTTCATCTCGACGCCGAACTCTGGCCGGATGTGCCGTTCCGGCCGCGTGAGGCGGTGACGGTCGGCCGGCCCGGGCTAGGCGTGCCGATCACGCTCCGCCCGCCGGCGAGCGAGGAACTCATCGTCGTCACCGCCACCTCCGAGCGGCTGTTCGACGAGCGGCCGGTCAGCGAACCGGCGCAGGCCTACGTGGAGGCGCTGCAGCCGCGCCTCGCCGCGCTGCTCGACCGTGGCGGCGAGGTGGAAATTCTCTCCACGATCATTCAAACCGAAGACGACGAGGATTGAGCCGGAAAGGACGACCCCGTGCGCCGCAACAGATTCGAGACCGTGGACGAAGTCCAGGACGATGCCATCACGCTGGAACTTGCCGCCGGGGGCGACCCCGAAATGGCGCGGGTCCACGTACCGGGCCCCGGCACCGCGCCTGCCGGCGAGCCGGTCGAGGCGGAGAAGGTCAGCGAGCCGCTCGCCCGCAAGGACGCCTTCCGCGGCGCCATCCAGCTCGCCAACACCATGAAGATGCCGGTGGTGGTGATGGGCGACGAGAGCGCCTGGGACCCCGTGTGGGGCGACCTCTACCGCCCCGTCTGAGGGTTGCGGCGGCGGTGGAACGCTGGGATATCGACCCGGTTGCCGTCGCGCCGCCCGCGCGTGCCTGCTAACGCTGACAATTGATGACAAAATTCAGGGGCGCGTGATGGAAGGCATCCTGCCGCGGCAGGCGATCGAGCGGCTGATCGCGGACGGGGCGATCGACGCCGCCGCGGGCATCGAGCCCGGCCAGCTCCAGCCGGCGAGCCTCGACCTGCGTCTCGGCCCGGTCGCGCACCGCATCCGCGCGAGCTTCCTGCCCGGCAAGGGCGAGCGGCTGGCCGCCAAGGTCGAGAGCGTGCGCCTCCACACCATCGACCTGTCGCAGGGCGCCGTGCTGGAGACCGGCTGCGTCTACCTCGTGCCGCTGCAGGAGCAGCTGGCGCTCCCGGCCGACGTCGCCGCCTCCACCAACCCAAAGAGCTCGACCGGCCGGCTCGACGTCTTCACCCGCGTGATCGCGGACGGGGCGGGCGGGTTCGACTTCGCGCCCGCAGGCTACCGCGGCGCGCTGGCGGTGGAGATTTCGCCGCGCACATTCCCTATCCTGGTGCGCGCAGGCTCCCGCCTCAGCCAGATCCGCTTCCGCCGCGGCGACGCCCGCCTCACCGACGAGGCGCTGGCCGAGGTCAACCGCGAGACGCCCATCGCGACGCCCGAGGCCCGCATCCACGACGGCCTCAACGTCTCCATCGACCTGATGCCGGAGGCCGGCCGCCCGGCAGGCTACCGCGCCAAGCGCCACACCGCGCTGATCGACGTCGACAAGCGCGACGGCCTCGACATGGCCGAATTCTGGGACCCGATCGAGGCCAAGGACGGCCGCCTGATCCTCGATCCCAACGAATTCTACATCCTGATGAGCCGCGAGGCGGTGACGATCCCGCCGCAGTACGCTGCCGAGATGGTCCCGTTCGACCCGCTGGTCGGCGAATTCCGCGCCCACTACGCGGGCTTCTTCGACCCCGGCTTCGGCACGGTCCCGTCGCGCGCGGTGCTTGGAGGTGCGCTCGCGCGAGGTGCCGTTCATCCTAGAGCACGGTCAGGTTGTGGCGCGGCTTGCGTATGAACGTATGGCTGAATTGCCGGATCAGTTGTATGGTGAGGGCATCAAGTCCAACTATCAGGCGCAATCCCTGAAACTCTCCAAGCACTTCAAGGCGGTGCCATGAGCGATCTTCTCGACCTCGCCCCCTCGAAGACGCCCGCGGGCGGCGACCGGCGTGGCGCGGACGAGATTTTGCGCGATGTCTTCGGCTTCGAGACCTTCCGCCCCGGCCAGCAGGAGATCGTCGACGCCGTCGCCGCCGGCGAGGAAGTGCTCGGCGTGATGCCGACGGGCGGCGGCAAGTCGCTCTGCTACCAGTTGCCTGCGCTGATGCGGCCCGGCGTCACCATCGTCGTCTCGCCGCTCATCGCGCTGATGCGCGACCAGGTGTCGGCGCTGCGCGGCCTTGGGGTGGAGGCCGGCGCGGTCAACTCCTCCAACGACGGGTCGGAGAACTACCGGCTCCTCGTCGCGCGCCGCGAACGGCGACCTCAAGCTCCTCTACATCTCGCCCGAACGCCTCTCCTCGGTGGAGACGCTGAATGCGCTGCGCGATGCGCCGATCACGATGATGGCCGTCGACGAGGCGCACTGCGTCTCCCAGTGGGGCCACGACTTCCGGCCCGAATACCGGCTCCTCGGCGAAGTCCGGCGCGATCTCGCCATCCGCCAGACCGTCGCCTTCACCGCGACCGCCGACAAGATCACCCGCGACGACATCGGCGAACGGCTGTTCGCGTCGACGCCGAAGGTGTTCGTCCGCTCGTTCGACCGGCCCAACATCTCGCTGGCGATGACCGCGCGGCAGGACGGCCGCGCCGAACTCCTCGCCTTCCTCAAGGCGCACGAAGGCGAGAGCGGCATCATCTACTGCCAGTCCCGCCGCAAGGTGGACGAGACCGCCGCCTTCCTCGCCGCGCGCGGGATGAAGGCGATCGCCTACCACGCGGGCCTCGAACGCGGCGAACGCGACCACAACCAGGACGTCTTTTTGCGCGAGGACGGGGTGATCGTGGTCGCCACCGTCGCGTTCGGCATGGGCGTCGACAAGCCGGACGTGCGGTTCGTCTTCCACATGGACCTGCCGAAGAACATCGAGAGCTACTATCAGGAGATCGGCCGCGCCGGGCGCGACGGCCTGCCCGCCACCGCCCACGCGCTCTACGGCTTCGGCGAGATCCGCCAGTTCCGCCAGTGGATCGAGGGCGCCGAGACCACGCCCGAGCAGAAGGCCATCGAGCACGCCAAGGTGAATGCGCTGGTTTCGCTGTGCGAGGCGCCGCGCTGCCGCCGCGTCGTCCTGCTCGACTATTTCGGCGAGGCAGGCCGAGCCCTGCGGCAACTGCGACCTGTGCGGCGGCAAGGTCGAGACCTTCGACGCCACGGTGCTGGCGCAGAAGGCGCTGTCGGCCGTCGTGCGCACCCGCGAGCGGTTCGGCGTCGAGCACCTCATCAACATCCTGCGCGGCGAACCCTCGGACAAGGTGACGCAGCACGGGCACGACCAGCTCCCGACCTTCGGCGTCGGCAAGGACCAGTCGAAGAACGCGTGGCGCTCGATCTTCCGCCAGATCGGCATGATCGGCTACGCCGGCGCCGACCCCGAGCGGCACGGCGGCTGGCGCGTTTCGGAAACCGGCTGGAAGGTCCTGAAGGGCGAGGAGACCGTGACGCTGCGCAAGGATGCCCTCTCCCTCAAGGACAAGACGCCCAAGGCGAGCGCCGCCGACCTGCCGACCGACTACGACAAGGCGCTTCTCGAAGCGCTGAAGGCCCGCCGCCGCACTCTCGCGGACGAGCGCGACGTCCCGGCCTACGTCATCTTCTCCGACCGCTCGCTGATCGAGATGGCTGCGAAGGTGCCGGAAACCATGGACGCGATGCGCGGCATCCACGGCGTCGGCGAACGCAAGCTGAAGGACCTCGCGCCTTCCTTCCTCGAGGTTGTGCGGGAATATGTCGGGGGTGCGTCCTCCTGAGGACGTGACTTGCGGAACGGCTGCTGGGGCCGTGCCTCTAAGCTCCCTCGGTGGTCAATTCTCCCGCGGAGCGGGGCGAGCCTCAAGGCACGCTTCGCTCTTCGGCCTTGACCCTCGCCCCGCTCCGCGGGGTTGTGAGGGTGTCGGCTCCGCCGGAATGTCGCTAAGCGGGAAGACACGCCTCCGGCGGGTCTTCCACCGGAATAGGGAAGAGGGAGCGCGTCGTCGGCGCGGCGCTTTGTGGCGGGTGCGTTGTCGGCGGCGGTGATCGTCGATATATCCGGGGGACGGTTTTGGAGGCTTTGCCAATGAACGCGCCTGTCCGCATTTCCAGCGGCCCCCTTCAGCGGCGGCGGTCGATTCCCGTCGATGTCGGCGGGGTGACCGTGGGCGGCGACGCGCCGATCGTCGTGCAGTCGATGACCAACACCGACACCGCCGACATTCCCGGCACCATCGCGCAGGTGGCGGCGCTCGCCGCCGCCGGCTCCGAGCTGGTGCGCATCACCGTCGACCGTGACGAAGCCGCCGCCGCCGTGCCGAAGATCCGCGACGGGCTCGCGGCGCGCGGCGTCAACGTCCCGCTGGTGGGCGACTTCCACTATATCGGCCACAAGCTCCTTGCCGATCATCCGGCCTGCGCCGAGGCGCTGGCGAAATACCGCATCAACCCCGGCAACGTCGGCTTCAAGGCCAAGCGCGACACGCAGTTCGCCTCCATCATCGAGATGGCCGCGCGCTACGACAAGCCGGTGCGCATCGGCGTCAACTGGGGCTCGCTCGACCAGGAACTCCTCACCCACCTGATGGACGAGAACTCCCGCTCCGACGCGCCGATCTCGGCCGCCGCCGTGCTGCGCGAGGCGATGGTCGTCTCCGGCCTCTCCTCCGCCCGCCGCGCCGAAGAGCTCGGCCTCGGCGCCGACAAGATCCTGATCTCGGCCAAGGTGAGCGACGTCCAGCAGCTGATCGCGGTCTACCGCGACCTTGCGGCGCGCTGCGAATATGCGCTGCACCTCGGGCTGACCGAGGCGGGCATGGGATCGAAGGGGATCGTCGCGTCCGCGGCGGCGCTCGGCATCCTCCTGCAGGAGGGGATCGGCGACACCATCCGCATTTCGCTGACGCCCGAGCCCGGCGGCGACCGCACCAAGGAAGTGACCGTCGCGCAGGAGCTGTTGCAGACCATGGGCTTCCGCGCCTTCCTGCCGGTGGTCTCGGCCTGCCCCGGCTGCGGGCGGACCACGTCCACCGTGTTCCAGGAGCTGGCGCAGGACATCCAGGGCTACATCGGCACCAAGATGCCGGAGTGGAAGCAGGCCTACCCCGGCGTCGAGACCATGAAGGTCGCCGTGATGGGCTGCATCGTGAACGGCCCCGGCGAGAGCAAGCACGCCGACATCGGCATCTCGCTTCCCGGCACCGGCGAGAGCCCCACCGCGCCTGTCTTCATCGACGGCGAGAAGCGGATGACCCTGCGCGGCGCTGCGATCGCCAGCGAATTCAAGGCGATCGTCGAAGACTACGTGGTCCGGCGCTACGGCGAGAACGGGAGCGCATGACGATGGATGCCGCCGACGTCGCCGCACACGCGCCCCGGTGGACCCTCGAAGACGGCGGCGTCGCGATCGCGCGCGAATTCAGGTTTGCAAACTTTCGGGTGGCTTTCGCGTTCATGACAGAGGTCGCGCTCGCGGCCGAGAAGATGAACCACCACCCGGAGTGGTCGAACGTGTACAACAAGGTCTCGATCCGCCTCACGACGCACGACGCCGGCGCGCTGACCGAAAAGGACATCGCGCTCGCCAAGGCCGTCGACAAGGCCGCAGAGGGGCGCGCGCGATGAGCCGCAGCCCGCTCGACGGCGAGATCCTGATGCCGGAGCCGGTGCTCGACGCGGACGACGCCGCGGCGCGCGAGAAGGTGGTGAAGAGGGGGTTCTGGCGCACGCTGAAGCGTGCGGCGCGCCAGATCCCGTTTACGCACGACCTCGTCGCCGCGTATTATTGTGCGATGGACCCCGAGGTGCCGTTCCGTGTGCGGGCGACGCTGCTTGCCGCACTCGCCTACTTCGTGGCACCGATCGACGCGTTACCGGATGTAATTCTGGGGATTGGCTTTGCGGATGATGCCACGGTGCTGGTCGGCGCGATCAGCATGATGGCCGCCCACATCACGGCCGCTCATCGTGAGCGTGCCAAAAAGGCCCTGGCAGAATAAGTCAGCGATCCAGCCCATAACGCAGTCCTCCGTCGCGCTCCGACGGCACGTCCCACAATGGGCGTGCCGCTTCCCTGCGGGCGCTGTATTCCTCGATCCCGATATCGGCCAGCATGCGCCGGTCGAGCCGCTCCAGTGTCCGACGCTCGGACCACACGTCGAGCCACAACCTCATCCGAGACAGCAAACGCGGCCGGGTAATTCCGGGCGCATACCGCCGTGCCAAAACAGTTTCCATCTTGCCCTCCCGAGCCGCGCTGAGGCGAAGCGCCTCGTCGAGCCTTGATATGCGGGGCTACCGGGGATAATGAAAACGAAACGTTCTGATGTATTCGATCACGGATATTGATCATGGCTCGCAATCTCGACATGTCCGCGCTGCGCAGTTTCGTCGCAATTGCCGAGTCCGGGGGCGTCACACGTGCCGCGACCCGTCTGAACCTGACCCAGTCCGCCGTGTCGATGCAGTTGAAGCGGCTCGAGCAGGCGCTGGGGCAGCCACTTTTCGAGCGCGAACGCAAGAAGATGGTCCCGACGGCCCACGGCGAGCAGCTTCTGAGCTATGCCGTCCGAATGCTCGACCTCAACGACGAGGTCTACGCGCGGATGACCGAGCGTGCGTTCGAGGGCGAGCTAACCCTCGGCGCGCCCCATGACATCATCTATCCGCACATACCTGATGTGCTGAAGCGCTTCGCCCGTGACTACCCGCGCGTGCGCATCTCGCTGCAGTCCTCCTACACGGCGCAGTTGAAGGAGCAGTTCCGCAACGGAGAAGTCGACGTCATCCTGACGACGGAGACCGAGCCGGACCATTCGGCGGAGATCCTGCAGGAGGCGCCTCTGGTCTGGATCGGCGCGCCGGGCGGGACAGCCTGGCGCCAGCGCCCGATCCCTCTGGCGTTCGAGAGCGGCTGCATCTTCCGCCCGTGGGTCCAGCGCGCGCTCGACGAGTTCGGCATCCCGTGGACGATGGCCGTGGACTCGCTTTCCATCCGCACGATCGACGCGACCGTGTCGGCCGATTTCGCGATTCACGCCGCGATCAACTTTACGGTACAACGCCGCTACGAGCTGATCGAGCACGGCGGCCTCCTGCCGGACCTTCCCTCGATCAAGGTTGCGCTTTACGTAAGGAACGGACCCAAACACGCGCTGGCTCAGAAGCTTGCGGATGTCGTGCGGGAAAACTGGGCGGATGGGACGACCCACGAGATGGCCATGGCCGCGGAGTGACGTTCACCGTCTCTTCAGTCATTGCCGCCAAAATGGAGGTCCCGACGCGCATCCTCTCATGGCGAGATGGCGAATGCGTAACGCGGCAGGGCTTGACCATGCCGCTCCGCCTCTGGAATGGGAGGGGCACGGCCCTCTTCGGACACTGGGATCATAGAATGCGGACGATTGCGGCACTCCTTTTCCTGCTGTGGCCCATCGCGGCCATCGCGCAGGGCGCGCCTACGCTGCTTCAGCAGTACAACGACTGGGAAGCGTACCGGTATGACGGCGGCGGGCAGAAGACCTGCTACATCCTCTCCAAGCCCACGCGGCTCGAACCGGCCAACCGCAACCACGGCGACGTCTTCTTCTTCCTGACCTCGCGGCCGGCGGAAAACGTCTACAACGAGGTTTCGGTCCTCGTCGGTTACCCGTTCGCGCCCGACGGCAACGTCACGATCGACATCGACGGTC
Organism: uncultured Alphaproteobacteria bacterium; assembly: GCA_963704595.1. Lineage (GTDB taxonomy): Bacteria > Pseudomonadota > Alphaproteobacteria > Rhizobiales > Amorphaceae > Acuticoccus. Next base: position 4,458,175 of record OY969922.1, on the reverse strand, counting down.
AGGTGTTCAACCTCTTCACCAAGGACGATGGCGCCTGGGTCGAGCAGCCCGCCGACGAGAAGCAGCTCGTCGAGGCGATGAAGGCCGGCAAGTCGATGGTGGTGAAGGGCCAGTCCGCCCGCGGCACCGAGACCACCTACACCTTCTCCCTCTCCGGCGTGACGGCGGGTACCAACCGCCTCACCAGCGAGTGCCCGCAGTAACATGGCCAACCTTGCCCTCCTGAAGCGCCGCACGGCTGACACGGCGGTCGCGCCACTCGTCACCGCCATGCCGGCGCCGGAGGGCGCGCAGCTGATCGGCGCCACGCGCGACGAGCTTGCCGCGCACTGCGCGGCCGCGGGCATCCCGTCGCACCAGATCAAGATGCGCGTCGCGCAGCTCTGGCACTGGCTCTACGTGCGCGGGGCATCGAGCTTCGACGAGATGACCAACATCGCGGCGCCCGCACGGGCGGCGCTGTCGGGCACGCTTCCCATCGGGTCGGCCGAGATGGTCGAGGAGCAGATCTCCACCGACGGGACGCGCAAGTGGCTGATCCGCCTGCCGGCGCGCGGCGCAGGCCGCCCGGTCGAGGTCGAAACCGTCTACATCCCGGAAGAGAACCGCGGCACCCTGTGCGTGTCGAGCCAGGTGGGCTGCACGCTCGCCTGCACGTTCTGCCACACCGGCACGCAGCGCATGGTGCGCAACCTCACCGCCGGCGAGATCGTCGAGCAGGTGGTGTTCGCCCGCCGCCGGCTGGGCGACTTCGCCAAGCCGGGCGAGGCGGAGGGCGAGGTCGCAGGCCCGTCGACAGGCCGGATGATTTCCAACGTCGTGCTGATGGGCATGGGCGAGCCGCTCTACAACTACGACAACGTGAAGGCCGCGATGGCGATCGTGTCGGACGGGGAGGGACTTTCGCTCTCCCGCCGCCGGATCACGCTGTCCACCTCCGGCGTCGTCCCGATGATTGCGCGGGTTGGCGCCGAGATGAACGTCCTCCTCGCCATCTCGCTCCACGCCGTGCGCGACGAGACGCGCAACGAGCTGGTGCCGCTCAACAAGAAATACCCCATCGCCGAGCTGATGGAGGCGTGCCGTACGTATCCCGGCCTCTCCAACGCGCGCCGGATCACGTTCGAGTACGTGATGCTGAAGGGCGTCAACGACAGCCCGGCGGAGGCGCGCGAGCTGGTGTCGCTGATCCGCGGCATCCCCGCCAAGATCAACCTCATCCCGTTCAACCCGTGGCCGGGCAGCCCCTACGAATGCTCCGACTGGGACACCATCGAGGAATTCGCGGACATCGTGAACCGTGCGGGCTACGCCTCGCCGGTGCGCACGCCGCGCGGGCAGGACATCTTCGCCGCATGCGGGCAGCTCCGCTCCGCCTCGCAGAAGGTGTCCGCGCGTGAACAGCGTGCCGCGCTCGCGGCGGGCTGACATGACCGCGATCTGGGCGCTCACCGCCCAGCTCTGCATGATCGGGCTCGGCTACATGGCGGCAGTCGCGATGGGAGCGGCCTTCGCGACCGCCGCCGTCCTTCGGCTCGACCCGTCGCACCTCTCGCAGGACTGGCAGCTCATCACCGAATTCGTCGTGATCTGGTTCTCGTTCCTCATCACGGGCGTGATGACGAGCATCGGTCCCGCCGCCGTCGCCATAGCGGTGTGCGAGGGGCTGAAGCTGCGCGGGGTCGTCGCCTACCTCATTGCGGCCGTGCTGGTGGGCCTTGCGACCGCGCTCCCCCTCGGCGCCGCGTTCACCGGCGAGGCGCGTCCCGTGATCGACCGGGAGACGGTGACGCTGATGGTGGCATCGGCGGCGGTCGGCGGGTTCTTCTACTGGCTGGTCGCAGGGCGGACGGCGGGCCGCTGGATGGCCTACCCCTGGTCCGACGGCCACCCCCGCTAGCACCCCCATCCGGCGGCAGGGGTGGACGGCCGCTGCCGCCCCCTTAGGTGCATGATGACGGGTGCTGCACGGACGCTGCACCCGGTTGATAAGGAACGATGATGTCTACTGTGTTGTGGCTCCTGAGCCTGCCGTTTCGCGTGCTCGGCTATGTTGCGGTGGTGGCCGCGTTCGCCGCCGGCTTCTGGGACCTGTGGCAGTCGGTCAAGACCGACAGCATGGTGCTGACCCCGCTGGGCGAACTCTGGTACCGCGTCTCCGTCGATTCGCTGAACCTCACGCAGGCGGTGACGCAGCGCTACATCCACCCCGCGATCTGGGATCCGGGGATCGTCTATTTCCTCAAGCTGCCGAGCTTCATGGCGCTGCTCATTTTTGCCGCCTTGGTGCTTCTCATTGCGCAGCTTATCTATCGTCCCAGATAGGCGGCTGTTTTCCGCCCCGATTTTCAGGAGGCCTGCCATGAACATCTTCGCACGCTTTTCCAAGCCGATGACCCTGCCGACCGCGGAGGACGCGCTCCCCGGCCGCTCGGAGCCGATCGAGACCGCCGAGCGTCACGCCGTGAACGGCGAGAAGCTGAAGGGCCCGTGGCCCGGCATGGAGACGGCCGTCTTCGCCATGGGCTGCTTCTGGGGCGCCGAGCGGCTGTTCTGGAACATGGACGGGGTGAAGGTCACCGCCGTCGGCTACATCGGCGGCGTCACCGCCAACCCCACCTACCGCGAGGTCTGCTCCGGCAAGACCGGCCACACCGAGGGCGTGCTGGTGGTCTACGACCCCGACAAGGTGAGCTTCGCCGAACTGGTGAAGGCGTTCTTCGACGGGCACGACCCCACGCAGGGGATGCGCCAGGGCAACGACGTCGGCACCCAGTACCGCTCGGCGATCTTCGTCAACGGCGAGGACCGGCAGGAGACGGCGCAGGCGATCAAGACGGCCTTCGAAGAGAAGCTGAAGGCCGCCGGGCACGACGCGATCACGACGACGATCCACCCGGCCGCGTCGTTCTACTACGCGGAAGCCGAGCACCAGCAGTACCTCCACAAGGTGCCGAACGGCTATTGCGGCCTCGGCGGCACGGGCGTCAGTTGTCCTGTGGGTCTGGGCGCGGCGGCCTAGGTTCGGGCAGCACCGGCGACAGGATGGCGCGGCACGCCCGCGGCATCCGCGCCACCGTCAGCGGCAGCGTCTTTTTCGCCTCAGGCTGCGGCTTGTAGGGTTCCTCGGTGAACCAGTAGTCGAGCGGTGCGCCGCAGCCGTCGCCCTCCGGCGGCGGCCTCTGGCCCCGGCAGCTTCGCGCGCTCTCCAGGCAGGCGAGCCGCACGTGGAAATGCTCGAAGTGGCCGTACCATGGCCGGATCTTGCCGAGCCACGCGCGGTCCGCCTCCGGCCTCTCCCATTCGCACAGTCTCCGCTTCAGGAGCGGATGGACGAAGATCCGCGCCACCCGCGCGTCCGCCGCCGCATGGCGGAGAAGCTTCGCGAACGGCTCGGTGAATTTCTCAGGGTCGACCGCGCCGCCATCCGCCGTCAGCATCGACAGGAACGGGACGGTCTCGCGCTCCTCTTCGGTGAGGCGCGGCTCGGGCATGTCGGCGAACCAGATGTCGGCGTCGAGGCCGATCTGGTGGCTTGAATGGCCGGACAGCATCGGCCCGCCGCGCGGCTGGCTGAGGTCGCCCACCAGTAGCCCGTTGAGCCCCAGCTCAGGCGCCGCGGCGGCAAGCTCCTTCAAGAACGTGACGAGCGCGGGGTGCCCGTAGCGGCGGTTGCGCGACAGGCGCATCGCCTGGAAGGTCGGCCCGTTCGCGGGGAGGGCGACCGCCCCGGCAAGGCACCCGCGCGAATAGGCGCCGATGGCGGCGGGGGCCTGCGGGCTCGGCGTCGTCTCCCGCCCGAACGCGAATTTGGCGAGCTCGTCCTCCGCGGCACCGGCAGCGGCCGTGGCGAGCGCGAGGAGGGCGGCGAGGGCGAGCGCCAGCCTCACCGGCCGACCAGCGTCTCGAAGCCCCAGCCGACCCACGCCGCGCTCACCTGGTGGCCGCCGGGGTGGAGGCAGAGCGCGAGGATGTCGCCGTCCGCGTTGGCCGACCCGTCGCAGGTGAGGCCCTCCGGCGGGGCGAGGGGCGCCAGCGGTGCATCGTATCCCCCGCGCGCATGAAGGGCGGCGATCGCGGCCTCCACGTCGCCCTGCCGCGCGTCGTCGATCGCGCGGCCGGGGATGGGGACGACGGCGTCGTCGGTCCCGTGGATGTGGATGAGGTTTACGGCCCCGTCCTCGCAGTCCTGCGGCAGGGGCGCCCAGAAGGTGCCGGAGATCGGCAGGAAGCCTGCGAAGGCATCCGGCCTGCGGCAGGCGAGCGTCCACGTCATCATCCCGCCGGCGGAAAAGCCGGAGGCGAGGATGCGGTCCGGGTCGACCGGGTAGCGGGCGGTCACATCGGCGAGGACGGCGTCGAAGTAGGGGAGCTCGCGGCTGTCGTCCGTGAAGCCCTTGCGGGGGGCGCGGCTGATCAGCCAGTCCTCGCCGCCGGACTTGGTGGCGATCAGTGCGACCCCGAGGTCCTTCGCCATCTTTCGGAAGGCGGGATTGTCCATCACCCCCGCCGCGTTGCCGCGGTAGCCATGGCTGAAGACGATGGCGCCGTAGGGGCCGTCGCCATCGGGGAGGGCGATGCGGTAGGTGCGGTCGCCGACCTTGCAGTCGGAGTCCGGCCCGCATGCCTCTGCCGCGGTCGCGCAGAGCATCGCGCCGGCCAGCGCCACCACCCAGGACAAGAGCCGCATCCGCCATCCTCCTTCATTCGGAAGGTCGAAGGTAGCAGACCGCGCGGTTCGGACCAGCGGCTTGCGCGGGCGGCACACTGGAAGGAGCACACGGGCACCACGGGGGCGGGCACAGCGGAACCGGCCATATGCTTCGCTTGCGCCACGGGGCGCCGGGTGCGAGCGTTTGGCCGCTCACAGGACGACCCAGAATGCCCGAAACCACCCCTCCCGCCGCCGCGCAGACCGCCCCGCCGCTCACCGCGGACCAGAAGCGCGAGCGCGTGCAGGCGTTCCGCTGGTTCCACAGCCTCGACCTCGGTGATGGCGTCACAACGCCCGGCGTCGTCTCCAGGGAGCGGCTGGCGTTCCAGTCGGACCGCGTGTTCAAGCACCCGATCGCGGGCCTCTCCGTCCTCGATATCGGCTGCTGGGACGGGCACTTCTCGTTTGAGGCGAAGCGGCGCGGCGCCACCCGCGTCCTTGGCGCGGATCACTTCGTCTGGGGCGGTCCGGGCTGGGGCGATAAGGGTGCGTTCGACCTTGCCCGTGCCCTCATCGATCCGACGGTGGAGGAGCGCGAGATCGACCTCCCCGAAATGTCGCCCGACACGGTCGGCAAGTTCGACGTGGTCCTCTTCCTCGGCATCCTCAACCACATGAAGAACCCGCTCGCGGTCGTCGAGCAGATGGCGGCGCTCGCGACCCGGATGATCGCGGTCGAGACGCACATGGACCAGCGCCTGCCGCCTGATCCACCTGCGATGGTGTTTTATCCGTTCGACGAGCTCAACAAGGATCCATCCAACTGGTGGGGCCCTAACCCCGGCGCGGTGATCGCGATGCTGCGCACCTGCGGGTTTTCCAAGGTCGAGGCCGACGAACCCTATTATTCCGGCGGTCAATCGCGGTGTCTGGTCCACGCCATCCGGTAAGGGCGCGAAAGTTTTGAAGCAAAAAGGCAAAATGTTTCAGACCATTGTTTGATCCCCTTTGCCGCTTTCTTCATGTCGCACTTGCCCTTGCGGTAAAACTCGTGTCCTTTAGGCAACAGCGATCGTAAGAATTGCCCCAGGGAGGACACCAATGAGCCACACGACTCGTCGTCGTTTTCTGCAGGCGGGCGGCGCTGCCGCCGTCGGCGTCTCGGCACTCGCTGCACCCAACGTTGTGCGCGCGCAGGATGCGACAGTTCTGAAGATGCAGTCATCCTGGACCGCGTCGGACATTTTCCAGGAGATGGCGCAGCAGTACGCCGACCGCGTGGAAGAGATGTCCGGCGGGCGGCTCAAGATCGACCTGCTGCCCGCAGGCGCAGTCGTGCAGGCATTCCAGCTCCAGGACGCCGTCGCCGACGGCGTCCTCGACGCCGGTCACCACGTCACCGCCTACTGGTACGGCAAGAACCGCGCGGCCTCGCTGTTCGGCACCGGCCCGGTCTTCGGCACCGACGCCAACCAGATGCTGGCGTGGATCAACTTCGGCGGCGGCCGCGCGCTCTATGACGAGCTGATCAACGACATCCTCGGCCTCGATCTCGTCGGCTTCTTCGCGATGCCGATGCCGACCCAGCCGCTCGGCTGGTTCAAGACCGAGATCACCTCGATCGACGACATGGCGGGCCTCAAGTACCGCACCGTCGGCCTCGCGGCGGACATCATGCAGGGCATCGGCCTGTCGGTGGCGCAGATCCCGGGCGGCGAAATCGTGCCCGCACTGGAGCGCGGCGTCATCGACGCGTTCGAGTTCAACAACCCGACCTCGGACAAGCGTTTCGGCGCGCAGGACGTGTCGAAGGTCTACATGCTCGGCTCGTACCACCAGGCGGCAGAGTTCTTCGAGATCATGTTCAACAAGGGCCTCTACGAGAGCCTGCCCGAAGAGCACCAGGCGATCCTGAAATACGCGGCCGAGGCGGCCTCCACCGCCAACTACGGCCTCGCAATGGACCGCTACTCCGCCGACCTCGCGGACCTGCGCGACAACAACGGCGTCAACGTCTACCGCACGCCGACGGCGGTGATGGAAGCGCAGCTTGAAAGCTGGGACAAGGTCCTGGAAGACTTCACGCAGGACGACTTCTTCGGCCGCGTGGTTCAGTCGCAGAAGGACTGGTCGGACCGGGTGGGCTACTACAACCTCACCAACCAGGCCGACTACAAGCTCGCCTACGACCACTACTTCCCCGGCAAGCTCAGCTTCTAGGGGCGATCTACGGACGGGCGGGGCTAAGCAGGCGGCAAGCCTGCGCCACTGCCAGGTCCGAAACTGGAGGCGCCGCCCGGTCCTGCCGCGGCGGCGCCGTTGTCCTCGCCTTCCCCGCCGCCAACCGCGCACCCCCGCCGCCCGGAGCCTGAGCCGCCGTGGAAACCTACATCCGCTTTGCCGACAAGCTGTCCGCCTGGGTCGGCCGCGCGTTCGCGTGGTGCATCCTCCTGATGACGTTCGGCGTCGTCTACGAAGTCATCGTCCGCTACATCTTCAACAACCCGACGTCCTGGGCACTCGACATCTCGTACATGATGTACGGCGCGCTGTTCATGATGGCGGGGGCCTACACCCTGTCGCGCGACGGGCATGTGCGGGCCGACGTCTTCTACCGGCTGTGGCCGGTGCGGGTGCAGGCGTTCGTCGAGTTCGTCCTCTACATCTGCTTCTTCATGCCCGGCGTCCTCGCCCTCGTCATCGCGGGCTGGAAGTACGCCTCGCGCTCGATCCGCTACCAGGAAGTCTCGGTGATGAGCCCGGCGGGCGTCCCGATCTTCCAGTTCAAGGTGCTCATCGCCGCCGCGGGCGTTCTCCTCCTCATCCAGGGCATCGCCCAGATGTGCCGCTGCATCCTCGCGATGAAGCGCGGAACCTGGCCGCCGCGGGAGGGCGACATCGAGGAGCTGGAGGCACAGCTCATCCGGGACGCGCAGCGCGGCGTCCTGAAACACGGCTCGGAGGCAGTGGACGTGGTCGTCCCCGGCCCGCCGACGCGCTGACCAACGCCCCAGCCAGGAGTCCCCGGTGACCGATCCTCAAGTGGCCATTCTGATGCTGGCGTCGTTCATCGGCATCATCATGCTGGGCTTTCCCATCGCGTTCACCCTGATGGGGATGGCGGTGGGCTTCGGCTACTACGCCTACTTCGACGCCGCGCGCCAGTTCCGGCTGTACGACCGGCTGGTCGAGACCGGCGACGCGGGCATGTTCGAGCTCTGGAGCGAGTGGCTGCAGAGCTTCCTCAACAACCGCATCTTCGACCTTCTGGTGAACCAGACCTACGGGGTGATGAGCAGCGACGTGCTGACCGCCGTCCCGCTGTTCCTGTTCATGGGCTACATCGTCGAGCGGGCGAACATCGTCGGCCGGCTGTTCTCCACGCTCCAGATCGCGGCGCGGCGCATTCCGGGCTCGATGGCGGTGGCGGCGCTCGTCACCTGCGCGCTGTTCGCGACGGCGACCGGCATCGTCGGCGCGGTCGTCACGCTGATGGGCCTCCTCGCGTTCCCGGCGATGCTGAACGCGCGCTACAACACGAGCTTCGCGTCCGGCGTCATCTGCGCCGGCGGCACGCTCGGCATCCTCATTCCGCCGTCGATCATGCTGATCGTCTACGCCGCGACCTCCAACGTCTCGATCGTGCGCCTCTACGCCGGCGCGCTATTGCCGGGGCTGCTGCTTGCCGGCCTCTACGTCGTCTACGTGATCGTGCGCTCATGGCTCCAGCCGTCGATCGCGCCGAAGCTGAGGGAAGAGGACGTCGCACACATCTCCACCGGGCAGGTGGTGTGGATGATGTTCACCTCCTTCGTGCCGCTCGCGGTGCTGATCTTCTCGGTGCTCGGCGCGATCCTGTTCGGCCTCGCGACGCCGTCGGAAGCGGCGGCCGTCGGCGCGCTGGGCGGCCTCGTGCTGGCGCTCGCCTACCGCGCGCTGACCTGGGAGAGGCTGCGCGAGAGCGTCTACCTCACGGTGCGGACCTCGGCGATGGTGTGCTGGCTGTTCGTCGGCTCGTGGACCTTCTCTTCGGTGTTCTCCTACCTCGGCGGGGAGCAGCTCGTCGCGGAGTTCGTGACCGGGCTGAACCTCACGCCGCTCCAGTTCCTGCTTCTGGCGCAGCTCATCATCTTCATCCTCGGCTGGCCGCTGGAATGGTCGGAGATCATCATCATCTTCGTGCCGATCTTCCTGCCGCTCCTCGTGGTGTTCGAGATCGACCCGCTGTTCTTCGGCATCCTCGTCGCGCTCAACCTGCAGACGTCGTTCCTGACGCCGCCGATGGCGATGAGCGCGTACTACCTCAAGGGGATAGCGCCACCGCATGTGCGCTTGGCGCAGATCTTCGCAGGCTGTATGCCTTTCCTCGCGATGGTCTTCCTCACGATGGTGATTCTCTACGTGTTCCCCGGAATTGTTTACTGGCTGCCGAACCTGGTCTACGGCCGTTGAGCGCGCCGTCCGCCGTTGAAATCGCCCGGCAGGTCGCTGCCGGCGCCCTGTCCGCGCGCGAGGTCACCGACGCGTGCCTTGCCCGGATCGAGGCGCGCGAGGGCGAGGTCCACGCCTTCGCCGCGGTCGACCCCGCCCATGCCCGCGCGCAGGCCGATGCGCTCGACGCGCACCGCAGGGCCGGCCGCCCGCTGGGGCCGCTCCACGGCATCCCGGTCGGCATCAAGGACATCATCGACACCAAGGACTACCCGACCGAGAACGGCTCCCCGCTCGACGCCGGCCGCCGCCCCCGCGTGGACGCCACGCTGGTGGCGAAGCTGCGCGCCGCCGGCGCCGTCATCATCGGCAAGACGGTCACCACCGAATTCGCGTTCATGGCACCGGGGGCGACGCGCAACCCGCACAACCTCGACCACACCCCGGGCGGCTCCTCGCAAGGGTCGGCCGCGGCGGTCGCGGACGGGATGGTGCCGCTTGCGGTCGGAACGCAGACCGTCGGCTCGGTGATCCGCCCCGCCTCCTACTGCGGCGTGGTCGCGATGAAGCCGACGTTCGGCACGCATCTCGCTCGCCGGCGTCCTCGACATCTGCACCCCGATCGACACCATCGGTGCGTTCGGCGCCAACCTGCCGGACGTCGCGCTCCTGGTGAACGCGATGCAGGGCTACGACCCGGCCGACCCGCGCACCCGCATGGTGGCGCAGGCCGACCTTCTGGCCGCCGCGATGAGCGAGCCGCTGGTAAAGCCGACCTTCGCCGTCGTCGGCGGCCCGTTCTGGGATGAAGCCTCGCCCGACATGCAGGCGCTGATCGGCGAAGTCGCCGATGCGCTCGGCGAGCGGGCCGAACGGGTGGATCTCCCGGAAGTCTTCGCCAACGCGCACCCGGCGCACATCGCGATCATGAAGGCGAACTTCGCCAAGAATCTCGGCCACTACCGCCGGCGCGACGAGAGCGCCATCAGTCCGCAGATGCTCTCCGCGATGGATGAAGGCGCCGCCGTCACCGCCACGCAGTATCTCTCCGCGCTCGACTGGCAGACGGTGATGCGCGACGGGCTGTCGAAGGTGTTCGACCGGTTCGACGCGATCATCACGCCGCCCGCGCCCGGCGAGGCGCCCGAGGGGCTCGCCAGCACCGGCGACAGCCGCTTCAACGCGCTGTGGACGTTCGTCGGCGCGCCGGCGGTGACGCTTCCCGTGGGCCGCGGCGCGAGCGGTCTGCCGCTCGGCGTCCAGGTGGTCGGCCGCCCCGGCGAGGACGCGCGGCTCCTGCGCTCGGCCGCCTGGCTCTCAAGAGCGCTCGAAACGGCCTGATCGTTGCCCGAACTTTCTGTCACAACATGGGTCGCGATCCTCGCGATCACCCTCGTCGCCGGCTTCGTGAAGGGCACCGTCGGCTTCGCGATGCCGATGATCATGATCTCCGGTCTCGGCTCGCTCCTGCCGCCCGAGCTGGCGCTCGCCGCGCTCATCTTCCCGACGCTCGCCACCAACGGCATCCAGGCGATGCGCAGCGGCACGGCGGCCGCGCTCGCCTCCGCGAAGAAACACCGCCGCTACATCCTCATCGTTATGGTGATGATCGCGGCCAGCGCGCAGCTCGTCTCGATCCTGCCGTCGTGGGCGCTCTTCCTCATCATCGGCGTGCCGGTGGTGGTGTTCGCGCTGATCCAGCTCGCGGGCGTCCACTTCCGGATCTCGCCCGAGAAGAAGGTCTATGCCGAGTTCGGTCTCGGCGGCTTCTCCGGCTTCGTCGGTGGGATGTCGGGCGTGTGGGGGCCGCCGACGGTGCTCTACCTCACGGCGCTCGACACGCCGAAGGACGAGCAGATGCGCGTCCAGGGCATCATCTACGGCCTTGCCGCAGTTGTGCTGTGCATCGCCCACATCAACTCGGGCGTGCTCACGACCGCGACAGCGCCGCTTTCGGCGGTCATGCTGGTTCCGGCGCTCGCCGGCATCGCCGTCGGGTTCCGCATGTCCGACGCGCTCGACCAGGCGAAATTCCGCAAGGTGACCCTCATCGTTCTGGTGGTCGCCGGGCTTAATCTCATCCGGCGCGGGGTGGCGGGGTTCTGACGGCCGGGCTCGAGATCTGCTAGGCTTGCACGTTCGGTGCACGACAGGAGGAAACGGCAATGACGCGACTGGACTGGGTGTTGTCCCTCGTGGGGGTCGGGGGCTTCGTCGCCTTCGTGGGAATTATTGCATCCTTCGTGCCCGAACCTGCCCTTTTGGCTGTGATCTGCATCACAGTCATGCTTGCGGTCTACGATTTCTGGGTCAGGCCGCTCTTGCATCGCCCCAATTAATCGATAGGACGGCCTGATCGAGCGAAGCCGCGTTGTGGCTGGCAACCGTGGACACAAAGTGTGAAGCGGGCTGATGTTGCAGTGCAGCGAAGCTTCGGTTAGGCCTTCTGCCGAGCTTTTGGAGCGTGCGTTAATGACACAGCCGACTTTGGATCGCCTCGTCGAGATCTCTCTCGAGGCGGGCCGCGCGATCATGCCCCACTACGAGAGCGGCGGCGACGCCCGCGATAAGGGCGACGGCTCGCCTGTCACCATAGCGGACGAAGCGGCAGAAGCTGTCATCCTCCAGCGCCTTCGCGAAGACGGTGTCGAGACGATCGTCGCCGAAGAGGCGATGGCCGCCGGCAAGATGCCCCCGCCCGCCGACGTGTTCTACCTCGTCGACCCGCTCGACGGCACGCGCGAGTTCATCTCCAAGAACGGCGAGTTCACCGTCAACATCGCCCGGATCGAGCACGGCAAGCCGGTCTCCGGCGTCGTCTACGCCCCCGCCATCAACGTGATCTACGCCGGTGACGAGAACGGCGCCTGGCGCGCCGACGTGGTGGACGGCAAGGTCGGCCCCCGCACGCCGCTGAAGGTCGCGTCGCCGGGCGGTGCCGTCCGCGTGGTCGCCTCCCGCTCGCACCTCACCGACGAGACCAAGGCCTTCATCGACCGGTTCACGGTGGAGAGCTTCGTCTCCTCCGGCTCGTCGCTCAAGTTCTGCCGCGTCGCCGAGGCGGCTGCGGACCTCTACCCCCGCATGGGGCGGACCATGGAATGGGATACCGCGGCCGGCCACGCCGTGCTGAAGGCGGCGGGGGGTGACGTCTACACGATGGACGGCGCACCACTCGGCTACGGCAAGCGCGAGGGCGACACCTTCGCCAACCCCCATTTCGTGGCTGCGGGCGCGTTCGATCCGTTCGCCCTCGCCGCGTAACATTTTTGACAGGAAACACCGTATGGCAGTCGACCGCGGCTCGCATCTGAAGCGACTGGAAGACGAATCGATCCACATCATCCGTGAGGTTGCGGCCGAGTTCCGCAACCCGGTGATGCTGTATTCGATCGGCAAGGACTCGGCAGTGATGCTGCACCTTGCGATGAAGGCATTCTACCCGTCGAAGCCGCCGTTTCCGCTGATGCACGTGGACACCACGTGGAAGTTCAAGGCGATGACGGACTTCCGCGACGAGATGGTCAAGAAGCTCGGCCTCGAGCTGATCGTCCACACCAACGAAGAGGGCGTGAAGGCCGGCGTCGGCCCGTTCACGCACGGCTCGGCCTACCACACGCAGGTGATGAAGACCGACGCGCTGAAGCAGGCGCTCACCAAGTACGGCTTCGACGCAGCGTTCGGCGGCGCCCGCCGCGACGAGGAGAAGAGCCGCGCCAAGGAGCGCGTGTTCTCCTTCCGCACGCAGAACCACGGCTGGGACCCCAAGACCCAGCGCCCCGAGCTCTGGCACCTCTACAACTGCCGCGTCGCCAAGGGCGAATCCATCCGCGTGTTCCCCCTGTCGAACTGGACCGAGCTCGACATCTGGCAGTACATCATGATGGAAAACATCGAGATCGTGCCGCTCTACTACGCCGCCGTGCGCCCGGTTCTGGAGCGTGACGGCCAGCTCATCATGCGCGACGACGAGCGCATGCCGCTGGCACCCGGCGAAGAGCCGCAGATGAAGATGGTCCGCTTCCGCACCCTCGGCTGCTACCCGCTGACCGGCGCCGTCGAGTCGCCGGCGACCACGCTGCCCGAGATTGTCGCCGAGATGCTGATCGCCAAGACCTCCGAGCGCCAGGGGCGCGTGATCGACCAGGACGAGAACGCGTCCATGGAAAAGAAGAAGCGCGAGGGTTATTTCTGATGCAACAGCAGTCCGCCATCGCAGAAAATTTTTCGCCCGAAGAATTTGCCGATTACCTCGAGAGCCAGGAAAAGAAATCCTTCCTGCGCTTCATCACCTGCGGCTCCGTCGACGACGGCAAGTCCACGCTGATCGGCCGTCTCCTCTACGAGACCAAGCTGATCTTCGAGGACCAGTTGGCCGCCGTCGAGCGCGACTCGAAAAAGCACGGCACCACCGGTGAGGAGATCGACCTCGCCCTGCTGGTCGACGGCCTCGAGGCCGAGCGGCAGCAGGGCATCACCATCGATGTCGCCTATCGCTTCTTCACGACCGACAAGCGCAAGTTCATCGTCGCCGACACGCCCGGCCACGAGCAGTACACCCGCAACATGGCGACCGGCGCCTCCACCGCCGATCTCGCGGTCCTCCTGATCGACGCGCGCCACGGCATCCAGGTGCAGACCAAGCGCCACGCCTTCCTGGTGTCGCTGCTCGGCATCCGCCACGTCGTGCTGGCGATCAACAAGATCGACCTCGTGAACTTCGACGAGGACAAGTACAACGCCATCGTGAAGGACTTCGAGCAGTTCGGCCGCTCGTTCGACTTCGACTCGATGGTCGCGGTGCCGATGTCCGCCCGCTACGGCGACAACGTCACCACCCGGTCCGAGCGCACGCCCTGGTACCACGGCCCGTCGCTGCTGGAGCACCTCGAGACCATCGAGGTCCAGTCCGACCTCGAGCAGCGCCCGTTCCGCATGCCGGTGCAGTGGGTCAACCGCCCCAACCTCGACTTCCGCGGCTTCTCCGGCACCATTGCCACCGGCACCGTGCGCGTCGGCGACCCGATCGTCGTCGCCTCCTCGGGCCGCGATGCCAAGGTCGCGCGGATCGTCACCATGGACGGCGACCTGCAGGACGCGAAGGCGTCCGAGGCGGTCACCCTCGTGCTCGACCGTGAGATCGACGTGTCCCGCGGCGACATTCTCGTGCCGCCGAGCCACCGTCCCGAGGTGACCGACCAGTTCGCCGCGCACATCGTGTGGATGGGCGAGGAAGAGCTGTTCCCGGGCCGTCCGTATCTCCTCAAGATCGGCACGCGCACGGTCACGGCGACGATCACCGAGATCAAGCACCGGATCGACGTCAACACCTTCGACCACCTCGCCGCCAAGGAACTCGGCCTCAACGAGGTCGGCTTCTGCAACGTCTCGGTGTCCGAGGAGATCGCGTTCGACCCCTACGAGGCCAACCGCGACACCGGCGCCTTCGTCCTGATCGACCGGATGACCAACCTCACGGTCGGCGCCGGCATGGTCTGGTTTGCGCTCCGCCGGGCCACCAACATCCACTGGCAGGCGCTCGACGTCTCCAAGGATTCCCGCGCGGCGCTGAAGGGGCAGAAGCCGGCCGTCCTGTGGTTCACCGGGCTTTCGGGCTCCGGCAAGTCGACCATCGCCAACCTCGTCGAGAAGCGGCTGCACGCGCAGGGCCGCCACACCTACATCCTCGACGGTGACAACGTCCGCCACGGCCTCAACCGCGACCTCGGCTTCACCGACACGGACCGGGTGGAGAACATCCGCCGCGTTGCCGAGACTTCGCGTCTCTTCACCGAAGCCGGCATGATCACGCTGGTGTCGTTCATCTCGCCGTTCAAGTCAGAACGCCGGATGGCCCGCGAGATGATGGCGGAGGGCGAGTTCCTCGAGGTCTACATCGACACGCCGATCGAGGTGTGCCGCACGCGCGACCCCAAGGGCCTTTACAAGAAGGCCGATGCCGGCGAGCTGAAGAACTTCACGGGCGTCGACAGCCCCTACGAGGGGCCGGAGAACCCGGAGATCTCCATCGACACGACCACCGGCGAGCCCGAAGAGCACGCCGAGCGGATCGTGAAGATGCTGAAGGAACGCGGCATCATCGACTGATCCGCCCACCAGCGTTCGCAAATGGAAAGCCGCCGGCCTTGTGCCGGCGGCTTTTTTTGTCTGGCGCCCGGAAAAAAGGCAACAAAAGAGTTGCGCAATTGGAGCGGCCCTGCAATATGCAACCATTGAGTTGCTAAACAGGAGCAAGACAATGAGCCTCTCCCAGACCGAGACCGCAGTCGTTCCCGATGTCATCCTCGACGAGATCGAGATTGCCGCGCCCGTCGCCCGCGTGTGGCGCGCGCTCACCGATCACGTGGAGTTCGGACAGTGGTTCGGCGCCGAGATCAGCGCACCGTTCCGCCCGGGCGAGACGGTCGATGCCTACATCGCCGAGTTCCGCGGCGGGATCACCGTGCAGATGACGGTGACTGCGATGGAGGCGCCGCGCCGCTTCGTCTACACATGGCACCCGTACCCGGCGGACCAGACCCTCGACTACTCGCAGGAGCCCGAAACCGTGATCGAGTTCACGCTGGAGCCGCGCGACACCGGCACGCTCCTCAAGGTCCGCGAGAGCGGGTTCAGCGCCATCCCGGCATTCCGCCGCGAGGAGGCGTTCGGCATGAACACCAGGGGCTGGCGCTACCAGCTCATCAACATCGAGCGTTATGTCAGAGAGCACTGAACCCGCGATTGCAGCCTCGGCGCCGGTGTTCGCGGCGCTGGGGGACCGGACCCGCCTCGCCATCGTCGCCACGCTGTCGGCCGGCAAGGCGCGCTCGATCAGCGCGCTGGCCGACGAGTCGGCGCTGACCCGGCAGGCCGTCACCAAGCATCTGAAGGTGCTGGAGGGGGCAGGGCTGGTCGCAAGCCGCAGGATCGGTCGCGAGACGCTCTATTCGCTGAAGGGCGAGAGCATCGGCGACGCGGGCGCCGAACTGGACGCCATCGCGGGCAAGTGGCGCGATGCGCTCGGCCGCCTCAAGCGCTTCGTCGAGGCCGACCCGGACAGCTAGCTTCGGCTCACACGTTCGGTGGCAGGCTGCCGGTGCGCTCCCAGTGGAGCGCATCGGCGAGCCTGTCGTCGCCCCAGAACAGCGACCCGTCGCTGGTCACGAACGAGGGCGCGCCGAAGATCCCGAGCCGCTTCGCCTCGTCGACGGCCGCGAACAGCGCTTCCTTCACCGGCGGTGCCGCGGCCTGTTCCAGCACCGTCGCGGGGGAGAGGCCCGCCGCCAGCGCGGCTTCCTTGATGGTCTCGCCCTCCGAAATGTCCCGCCCGTTGGCGAAGATCTCGGCGAACACCGCGCGGGAGAAGGCGGGGCGGCTCGCGGCGTCCACCGCGAGGGCCGCGCGGGCGGCGAGGACGCTCTTCTGCGGAAAGTCCGACGGCTTGGCGAAGGAATGGCCCCGATGCGCGGCGCGGCGGGCAATGTCGCGCCACATGTACTCGGCCTTGGTGGCGAGCATCAGGTTCGGCGAGCCGCCATAGCCGGCATCGGCGAAGATCGGCCCCAGCAGGAAGGGCTGCCAGATCACCTCCACCCCCTCGTCGGCCGCGAGAGCCTCGACCCTGAGCGCGGCGAGGTAGGAGTAGCTCGAGGAAAAGTCGTACCAGAACGTCAGCGCCATCACACTCTCTCCACCGGCCGTGCCGCGCTATTGGGGCGCCGCACCGGCTGAGCAAGCACGGGAATCGGGCGCGCGTGTCAACCGCCCGGGCGCGGCCTTACCGGACAGCCGGGGCACAGCCCGGCACTGCATTCTGCGCCCATCCCGATGCGAGGTGAACGTTCAATCGTGGCTCGAATGCTCTGGGTCTTTCTCGTCCTCAGCGCGGTCGTCGGCCCCGCGTGCGTCCGCGCGGAGGGGTCGCCCCCGATCCGTGTCGGCTATTCGGAATTTCCGCCATACGTGTTCACCCCGCCCGGCGCCGCGCCGCAAGGCTATGCGGTCGACATCCTGACGAGAATTGCGGCCGACCGCGGCTACACGCTTTCGTTCGTGCGCACCGCCAACCCCGCGGAAACGCTCGATCTTCTCCGGACCGGCGAGATCGACGTGACGACATTCCTCGGCCGGTCGCCGGAACGGGAAGCCGTCGGCGATTTCACCGAGCCGGTGACCAGCCTCGACATCCGCCTCTTCGTGATGAAGCGCTCGGACATCGAGAGCGCCGCGGATCTTGGGGGGAAGCGCGTCGGCATCGTGGCGGGCTCCAACGCCCTGCAGGACGCCCAGCGCGTCGCGGCGACGGGGACGCTCGTGGAAGTGCGCACCCTGCCCGAACTGGTGATCGCCCTCGTGATGGGCACGGTCGACGCGGCGGTAATCCCAGAGGGGCCGTTCCGCGCACTCCTGCGCCGGGCGGAGCTTTCCGAGCGGGTCCGCACGGTCGGCGAGCCGCTGCGGGTGCAGGCGCTCAGCTTCCTCGTTGCAGGCGATCGCGCCGACCTTCGCGCGGACCTCGATGCCGGGATCGCCCGACTGACCGGCAGCGACGATCTGGAGGCGATGGAGCAGCGCTGGTTCGGCCGCGAGAAGGCGTTTCTGGAGCGCACGAACGTTCGCATCATCCTCGCGGCGGCGGCGTTCGTGATCCTCGCGCTTCTCGTCGGCGGCGGCATCGCCTGGAGGGCGACCGGCCGGGCCCGGCGCAACCTTGCCGAGGTGACCGCCAAGCGGCTCCTGATGGAAGCCGCCAACGTCGACCTCGTCGTCGTCATATGGGACGACAACCTCCGTCCGCTGCACTGGAACGACGCGGTCGGGGCGCACTTCGGAACGATCGTGCCCCTCCTGAAGGCGGGCGCGACATTCCGGGAAATCGTCGAGCACAACCACCGCGAAGGCTGGGTC
Organism: uncultured Alphaproteobacteria bacterium; assembly: GCA_963704595.1. Classification (GTDB taxonomy): domain Bacteria; phylum Pseudomonadota; class Alphaproteobacteria; order Rhizobiales; family Amorphaceae; genus Acuticoccus. The sequence goes on along the minus strand of OY969922.1, from coordinate 4,440,180 downwards.
GTCACCGACGAGCTCGAGGACGAGGACGTCGCGGCCTTCGCGCGCTCGCTGGAGGAGGACCTTCTGGCCGGGCGGACCGAGCCGCGCTTCATCCGCCTCGCCGACGGCTCGTTCTTCGAGGCGAACGACTTCCGCATCGGCCGCAACATGTACGCGTCCGTCCGCAAGGACGTGACGCGGCTCGAGGCGGCGGCCAGGCACGAGCGCGAACGGATCGAGGCACTGTTCGAGAACGCCGCGGTTGGCCTCGCCCGCGTGGATTTCGACGGCACGATCGTCGAGGCAAACGGCAAGCTCGCTTCCATCCTCGGCACCACGGAGGCTGCCCTGTCGGGCGCCGAGTTCGCGGCCTTGGTGACCGACGCCGACCGGACTGCGATCGGAGAGCACATCCGCGCCGTGGTCGACGACCGGGACGCGGAGAGCGATACGGAAATCCGCATGATCTCCGGTTCGGGCCAGACCCGCTGGATGCAGGTCACCCTCTCCAAGGTCCTGCCGACGGCGCATCAGCCCGGCTACCTCATCGTCTGCGCGCAGGACGTGACCGAGCGGCATAAGAACGAGGAGCAGCGCACCCTCCTCCTCGGCGAACTCAGCCACCGGGTGAAGAACATTCTCGCCGTCGTGCAGACCATCACGATGCAGACCCTTCGCAGCGTGAAGGCGACGGCCGAGGCGCGGGAGAAGGTCTTCGTCCGTCTGCGCGCCCTCGCCGCCGCGCACGACATCGTGTTCCGCAGCAACGACCGGGACATCAGCGCAGTCCTCGAAGCGCAGCTGGCGCCGTTCCAGGATGTTGGCGCGACGCGGATCGTGACGTCAGGGCCGGGTGTCGCGCTGCCTGTCGACCAGGTCTACGCGCTCGGCCTCATCGTGCACGAGCTCATCACCAACGCGGTCAAGTACGGCGCGCTCAGCAGCGAGACGGGCACGATCGACGTTCGCTGGACGCTGGACGGCGCGCTGCTCACGATCTGGTGGCGCGAAACCGGCGGTCCCCCCGTCACGCCGCCCGAGAAGGCCGGGTTCGGCAGCAGCCTCATCCAGCAGATGGTGGGTCATGCGAGGGGCGGTAGCGTGGAGTTCGATTTCCGGCCGGAGGGCCTCGTCGTGGAAATCCATGTCAGCCTGGAGGAATGAAGATGCAAAACCGCCTTCTGGTGCTCGATGACGAGGCGCTGATCGCCTGGGGCCTCGCCGGCGAGATGGAGGAGCTCGGCTGGACCGTCGAGGTCGCCGGCACCGCAGCCGCCGCGCTCCGCCTCATCGAGCGTGATGCGATCGATGCGGCGCTCCTCGATTTCAACCTCCGCGGCGAAACTTCGGAGGAGGTGGCGCGCGCCATGATCGAGAAGGATCTGCCTTTCATCTTCGTGAGCGGCACGCCGGTCGGCAACCTGCCGGAGTTCGTCCGCCACCTGAAGGTGATGAGCAAACCGGTGGACTACCCGCGGATCGATGCGGCGCTGCGTGCTCTGATAAACCGGCCGCCCACCGGGGCCGGCGCCCCGACCGGGAGCGGCGCCGCGGGCGTTCCGGGCTGACGGGCCGCGCACCCGATCCCCGCGGGCGGGCGAGGCTGCGACGCTGGCGGGCTTGAGCCGCGGCCCGGTGTTCGCCAAAGTCGCCTCCAACGCAACAAGGGGAAGTGGATGCGCATCGCACCGGTCGTCGCGGCAATCCTGGCCATCGTCCTGCCGTCCGCCGCAATGGCGGATTCGCGGGCGGCCATCATCGACGCGGCATGGGACACGCGCCCCTACGCGAGAGCGCTCGCCGCCTCCGGCGTCGAGATCGTCGGCCGCTACCTGGCCCGCTGCCCGCAGCCCGAGCGCGGCATCCCGGAAAAGCGGCTGATCGACCAGGGGACCATCAACGACCCCGGCTCCGAGGTGCGGCAGATCATCGACAACGGCATGGCCGTCCTGTCGATCTACCAGTACAACAACGACTCCAAGAACAAGTTCTTCGGCAGGGACCGGAACGGCAACCCGCTGCCGGACGGCTCGTGCCGCCCGACGGACCGCCCGCGCACCTCGGCGGAAGAGGGCGCGCTCGACGCCACCGCCGCCGTGGCGCAGGCCCGCGCCCTCGGCCAGCCCAAGGGCAGCGCCATCTATTTCGGCGTCGACATCGCCTTCAGCGCCAGCGACGCGCCCACCCGCAAGGCGATGCTGGAATACATGACCGAGGTGCGCCGCATCCTGAAGAGCGCGCGCTACGACCTCGGCGCCTACGGCAACGGCGATGCGCTCGACGTCCTGCAGAACGCGCGGCTGATCGAGCACTCGTGGCTGTCCGCCTCGCGCGCCTATCCGGGCTCCACCGAGTTCCACAATGCCAGCCGCTGGGACCTCTTCCAGCACGGCGTGAACCTCGAGTGGTTCACCGGGACGCCGGGCGCCTGCCGCCGCGGCCTGCCGCTCGACACCAACATCAAGAACGCCCGCTTCGCCGACAAGCCGCTCGGCGCCTGGACCCGCCGCGGGGTGGTGCGGCTGAGGGCAGACCGCACGCGCGAGATCTACGCTGCGCACCGCTTCGCCTGCGACGGTGATGCCCGCATTCGGAGGAGCGCCAACTCCGGGGCGCGCGATCTCATCTCCAGCCAGTCGCGCTGCCAGGGTGGGCGCACGGTCCGCCACAGCGACACGGTCGACTACGCCAACGCCGCGCGGATCGGCCGCCAGGTGGGCGATCTCGTCGAGGTCGACTACGACCACGACGGTACGTTCGACGGCTGGACCGCCCGCGCCAACCTCTCGGGCGACTTCGGCTCCAAACCGGCGTGGATCTCGTCGAAGGCCGCACGCGGCGGCGCCCGCTGCCGCTGACCGGCTCCTGCGGGACGGCCCGCCATATCTCACCGAGGAGAGCCAGAATGGGAATGCCTGACAGCGGACGGGACGAGGGTGCGGCGCCGGAACGGGCGCGCCGGCTCCTCATCTTCTACGGCTCCTACCGCAGTGATCGGGCCGGGATCCGTCTTGCCCGCTACCTTGTCGGGCGCTTCGTGGCGCGCGGGTTCGACGCCGAACTGATCGACGCCAAGGCGGTCGATCTGCCGATGCTCGACCGGATGTACAAGGAATACGAGGAGGGCGAGGCGCCGCCGGCGATGGAAGCGCTCGCCGAGAAGATCGTGGCCGCCGACGCCTTCGTGTTCGTCGCCGGGGAGTACAACTGGGGCGTCCAGCCGGGGCTGAAGAACCTCACCGACCACTATCTCGAGGAGTGGTTCGGCCGGCCGGCGGCGCTCGCCACCTACTCGGCGGGCCGGCTTGCGGGCGCGCGCGCCGGCTACGCCTGGCATCCGATCCTCGCGGAGATGGGGATGGCCGTCGTCCCCAACGTCATCTCCGTCGGTCAGATCACGCAGGCGCTCGATGCGGATGCCAACCCCACGGGCGACGGCGGGGCTTCACTGGAGCGCCAGTTCGGCAAGTTCGCCGACGCGCTGGCGTGGTGGACCGAGGCCGTGGCCCGCCAGCGCGAGGCGGCGTCCGCCTGAGCCCGGCGCCGCGCGCTCAGAGGCCGGAGTGCTGGAGGAGCGCGAAGATCCGGCGCTGGCGGCCGAGGAACTCCGCCGCTTCGTCGAACGGTAGGGCGGGGGCGAAGACGAAGCCCTGGCCGACCGTGCAGCCGATCGCGCGCAGCTTGCGCAGCGTCTCCTCGTCCTCGATCCCTTCGGCGACCATCGAGAGGCCGAGCTTGCGCGCCATCTGCACGATGGCCGTCACGATCTGCTGATCCGACGGGCTGGAGCCGGCGTTGGTGACGAAGCTCCTGTCGATCTTGATCTCGCGGATGAACGGCTCGCGGATGTGCTTCAGCGAGGCGAAGCCCGTGCCGAAATCGTCCAGCGAGATGGTGAAGCCGGCGTCGCACAGGGCGTTGAGATTGTCCTGCACGATGTGCTTCTCGCGGATGAGGACGTTCTCCAGCACCTCGAACACGATCCGCGAGGCGGGGACCTTGTACCGGTCCTGCAGCCCGGCGACCATCTCGAGGAAGTTGGAGCGGTGGAGCTGCAGAGCGTTGAGGTTGACGGCGATGTGCCCGAAGTCGAGCGACATCGACTCGAACCGGCTCGCGGCGCGGAAGGCGCCCGTGAGCGTCACGTCCGACAGTTCCGCGCCGACGCCGACGGCGTTGAAAGCCGGCATGAATGCGCCGGGCGTAAGGACGCCGCGCTGCGGGTGAAGCCAGCGGCACAGCGCCTCGAACCCGACGACGAGCCCGCTCTCGAGGTCCACCTGGGGCTGGAAGAACGGCGTGAACTCGTCGTCCTTGAGCGCGGCGCGCACGTCCTCGATGACCTTGCGCTCCTTCGCCCGCTTCTCGCGGATCAGCGGATTGTAGCGGTGGATGCTGCTGACGCCGCTGCGCGTCGCCTCGGACAGTGCGAACGCGGCGGCGTCGTAGAGGCCGAGGCCGCCGACCGTATCGTCCGGGTAGATCGCGACGCCGATCGAGGCGCTGAGGGCGCTCGCCTCCTCGCCGATGGTGACATCGCTCTCGAGCGCATCCTTGATGATCCGGGCGCGGCGCATCAGCCCGTCTTCCTCGGTGACGTGGTCCATCACGATGGCGAATTCCTCGCCGTTGAGGCGGAGCACGACGTCGTTCGTGCGCACGTTGGTGGTGAGGGCGCGGGCGGCAAAGCGCAGCAGGGAATCGCCGCTGGCGCGGCCGTAGCGATCCTCCACCTCGCGCATGTTGTCGAGCGAGACGAGGAGGAGGCCGGCCATCGTGCCGGACTTCTGCGCGCGGGCCGTGGCGGTGGCGACCGCGGCATCGAAGGCGTTGGCGTTGAGGATCTCGGTGAGCGGATCGCGGGTCGCCGTGTGCTCCGCGGCGCGAAGGGCTGTGCGGTGGTCGCTGATGTCTTCCACGGTGGCAATCCATGCGGGGTCCGCATCGTCCTCGGTGCGGCTGTCCAGCACCATACGGCGGATGCGCACGGAGGTCATCGTGCCGTCGGGGTTGTCGATGTCGAATTCGCCGGAGCGGGGGGCGCGGCCGGTCCCGCCGGTCAGCATCTCGCGCACGGCGGCGCGGTCGTGCGGGGCGAAGCAGCCCGTCAGCGTCTCGACCGAATCGATGTCGCGCAGGCGCATGATCGTGAGGACGCGGTCGGAGACGGTGAGAGCGCCGGTGTCGCCGTGGCAGGCGATGGTTCCGACGCCGGTTAGCGCCTGCACCTTCTCGTGCAGCGCCACCTCTTCGGTCAGCCTGCTGGTCCACAGCATCGCGGCGCGCACGCGCTGGCCATAGTCCGAGCCGATCTCGTGGAGGAGGGCGGCGAGGGCGGTGTCGCGCTGGGTGGCCGCCCTTCGCATCGGGTCGATCGCGGCGATCCACACGTCCCGCCCGAAGAGGGTAACGGGGATGCTGACGGCAATGCCGATCGACGCCCCGTCCGGCTCGGCGGGATCGACGAGGGTGCTGACGCCGGCGGTCTCTGGCGCGATCCAGGCGCGCGCGTAGGGGGCGGTGTCGATGTCCTGCTTCTCGGCGAGCGGGTAGATTGTGGTGTCGCCGAAGCCGGGGAGGTGGATGAGCGCCAGCGGCATGTCGAGGATCTGGGCCACGAATTCGGCAAGCCGCGCTGCCCGGATGGTGTACGCGGGCAGCGCGACTTCGTTGAATTCCATAGCAGAGCCGTAGGCGCGTGCGGGGCCGGGCGGCGGCTCTCCCTGCGGTGCCGGGCCGGGCGGCTGTGGCGGGGCGTGTCTCATAGGCTGCGGCGCCGTCGCAGCCGGCCGTCGGCAACACTCCAGTCCACCCTTGCGATCACGCGTTCCCCCGCTGCGCCCCCGCGCGCTGGTGCCATCCGGACCGACGATAGGCGGTGCGGCCTGCGCGGGGCTTTCGCGCGCGGACGCGCTCAGACGAGGCGGCGCAGAAGGGCGACCAGCGTCGCCCGCTCCTCGGCGGAGAGATCGGCGAAGGTCGCGTCGGTGATCCTGCGGCCCAGAGCGCGGAGGGCGGGCAGCAGCGCCTTGCCGTCATCCGAGAGCGCGATCACCCTGCGCCGACTGTCGGCAGGGTCGGCGGACAAGGTGATGAGGCCCTTCGCCTTCAGCCGGTCGATCACGCCCTTGGTGGTGGCGACGTCCATCCCGATCATCCGGCCGAGCTGGTTCTGCGAGCCGCTGCCGACCTCGCCGAGGCGGATCAGCATGGCGAACTGCGTCGGCGTCAGGTCGTGCTCCATCAGCGACTGGAAGAGGACGACATGGCGCTGTCCGGCGAGACGCAGGAGGTAGCCGACCTGGTCGTCGAGCCGGTAGGCGGGCGCGCCCTCGTCCGCCATCAGACCACCAGATACTGCTGTGCGATCTCCGGATTTTCCGCCAGCGCCGCGAACGCGCCGACGAAGCGCACCTCGCCCTTTTCGATGATGACCGCACGGTCCGACACAAGCTTCGCGAAGTAGAGGTTCTGCTCCGACAGGAGCACCGTCACGCCCTGCCGCTTCATCTCGAGGATGACGCCCGCCATCTCCTCGACGATGCGCGGCGCGATGCCCTCGGACGGCTCGTCGAGGAGGATGAGGCGCGGGTTGCCCATCAACGTGCGCGCGATGGTCAGCATCTGCTGTTCGCCGCCGGAGAGGCGCCCGGCCTGCTGGCGCCGCCGCTCGGCGAGGTTGGGGAAGAGGGTGTAGAGCGCGTCCTCCGTCCACGTCGCGGTGTTTTCGCGCGGGGGGCGGCGGCCGACTTCCAGATTCTCCTCCACGGTGAGGGCGGCGAAGACGCGCCGGTCCTCGGGCACGTAGCCGATGCCCTCGCGGCAGATGCGGAAGGCGGGGGCGCCGGCGATGTCCGCGCCCTCGAAGCGGATGCTGCCCGAGCGCGGCCGCACCAGCCCCATGATCGACTTCATGGTGGTGGACTTGCCGGCGCCGTTGCGGCCGAGCAGCGCGACGACCTCGTTGCCGGCGAGCGAGAAGGCGACGTCGCGCAGGATGTGCGCGCCGCCGTAGAAGGTGTTGAGCGCCGCGACCTCAAGCATGGGCAGCCTCCTCGCCGAACACCGTGCCGCCGCCGAGATAGACCTCGCGCACCAGAGGGTTGGCGCGGATCGCCTCGCCGGTCCCCTCCGCGATCAGCCGCGCCGCGGTTGAGCACCAGAATGCGCGCGGCGTGGGCGAAGACCACGTCCATGTCGTGCTCGGTGAAGAGGACGCTGACGCCTTCCTCGCGCACGATGTCGGCCGTCAGCGCCATCAGCGACAGGCGCTCGCGCGGGGCCATGCCGGCGGTCGGCTCGTCCATCAGGAGCACCTTGGGGCGGTTGGCGAGGGCGACGGCGAGCTCAAGCCGCTTGAGGTCGCCGTAGGCGAGCTCGGAGGTGGCGCGGCCGGCGTCGTCCGCCATGCCGACCCGGGCGAGCAGCGCCTCCGCCTCGTCCGCGGTAGAGGCGGGTGGCGCGGGCGACCATGGAGAGAGTGCGGTGGTGGTGGGAGATCAGCGCCATCTGGACGTTCTCGGCGACGGTCATGGTCGCGAACGTCTCGGTGATCTGGAACGTGCGGCCGACCCCGAGGCGCCAGACCTTGCGGGGGCGTAGGCCGGTGATGAGGGTCTTGCCGAGGTGGACGGTGCCGCGGTCGGGCTTGAGGTAGCCGTTCAGCATGTTGAAGCAGGTCGTCTTGCCGGCGCCGTTGGGGCCGATGAGGGCGAGGAACTCGCCCGCCGCCAGCGTGAACGACACGTCCGACACGGCATCGACGCCGCCGAACGATTTCGAGAGGCCCGAGACCGTCAGCGCGCTCATGCCGGCGCCCTCCGCCGGAACAGGCCGCCGAGGCGGGACAGACCGCCGGCGATGCCATCGGGCGCGAGGAGCACGATGGCGAGGATGATCGCGCCGAAGATGAAGCGCCAGTAGTCGAGCCGCGTCACGAAGTCCTCGATCAGGACGAAGGCGGCGGCGCCGAACAGCGGGCCGGAGAGGGCCTGCACACCGCCGAGGAGCACCATGATGAGGCCATCGATGGACTGGCTGATCGCCAGCGTGTCGGGGAAGACGGAGCCCTTGGAGAAGGCGAAGACGACGCCCGCAAGCCCTGCGAACATGCCGGCGATGATGAAGCCCAGCCACTGGTGGGCGTTGAGGTTGATGCCGATCGCCTCGATCCGCGTCGGCGAATCGCGGCCGCCGCGCAGGACGTAGCCGAACGGCGTGTGCGCGAGGTGGCGGATGACGAGAAGCCCGCCGCCGCACAGCGCCAGCGCGATGTAGAAGAACGCCGTGTTGCCCGACGCCCAGGACGCCGGCCAGACGCCGAGGAGCCCGTCGTCGCCGCCGGTGATCCCCTGCCACTGGAAGGTGACGCCCCACAGGATCTGCGCGGCCGCGAGCGTCAGCATCGCGAGGTAGACGCCGGAGAGGCGCACGCAGAACCAGCCGAAGATCATCGCGCCGAGCCCGGCCATCAGCGGGCCGAACGCCATCGCCGCCAGCATCGGGAGCTCCAGCGCGCGGACGGCGAGCGCGGCCCCGTAGGCGCCGAGGCCGAAATAGGCCGCGTGCCCGAACGAGACCATGCCGCCGACGCCCATGATGAAATGGAGGCTGGCTGCGAACAGCATCGCGATCAGCACGTCGGTGAGGAGGACGAGGAGGAAGCCGTCTTCCGCGAGCGGCAGGAGGATTGCGGCGGCGATCAGGACGGCGGCGACGATGAGCCCGGTGCGGCCGAGCGGGCGCATCGGCGCTTCCGGCACGGTCGGCGCGCCGTGGGCCGAGGCCGGGGTGCCGAAGAGGCCGTAGGGGCGCACGATGAGGACGATGGCCATGACGAGGAACGGCAGGATCAGCGAGATCTGCGGGAAGACGAGGACGCCGAACGCGTTGAGGACGGAGATGATGACGGCGGCGACGAACGCGCCCGTCACCGAGCCCATGCCGCCGATGACGACGACGACGAACGCCTCGCCGATGATCGAGAGGTCCATCAGGAGGCTCGCCGATCTCGCGCGGGATCTGGATCGCGCCGCCGAGGCCGGCGAGGAAGGAACCGACCATGAAGGTGCTGGTGAACAGCCAGCGCTGGTTGACGCCGAGCGCGCCGACCATCTCGCGGTCCTCCGTCGCGGCGCGCACGAGGATGCCCCAGCGCGTGCGGTTGAAGATCAGCCAGATGATGCCGAGCACCAGCGGGCCGACTGCGATGAGCGCGAGGTCGTATTCCGGGATCGGCTCGCCGAAGATCCGAACGGCCTTGGAGAGGCCCGGCGCGCGGGGGCCGAGGAGATCGTCGGCGCCCCAGATCGCCTGCACCACGTCCTGAACGATGAGGACGACGCCGAAGGTCGCGACGAGCTGGAAGAGCTCGGGAGAGCGGTAGATGCGCCTGCAGAATCAGGATCTCGATCGCGCCGCCGATGACGGCGACGATGCAGGCGGATGCAAGGACGGAGCCCCAGAAGCCGATCACGCCGAAGTCGAGCGTGGTGATGAGCGTGTAGGCGAGGTAGGCGCCCAGCATGTAGAGCGAGCCGTGGGCGAAGTTCACCACCCGCGTGACGCCGAAGATGATCGAAAGCCCCGAGGCGATCAGGAACAGCGACGAGGCGTTGGCGAGGCCCGTCAGGAGCTGCGCGAAATAGAAGCTCATGGGCGGTCTCCGGCGGTGACGGTCACGACTTGGCGGCGCGCAGGAGGACGGCGCCCATGAGGGTGGTGGCGGTGGAGACGACCTTGCCGAGGTCGAGCCGCTCGCCAAGGGCGAAGACGCCGATCATCAGCGCGAAGACGATGCTGGTTTCGCGCAGCGCCGTCACCAGCGCGATCGGGGCGTGGGTGAACGCCCACACCACCAGCGAGTAGGCGGCGAACGAGCAGCCGCCGCCGATGAAGAACATCTTCCGCCCGTCGGTGAGGAGGCGGGGCAGCACGTCCGGCCGCATCACCATGGTGACGAGCCCGAAGAGAGCGCCGCTGCCGAGGCCCACATAGGCATAGAAGCCGAGCGGGCTGCCGGCGGCGCGGGCGCCGAGCCCGTCCACCAGCGAGTAGGCCGCGATGAAGGCGCCGGTGCCGAGCGCTAGCACGGCGGCCTTGCGGTTGCGCAGGCCGTCGCGCTTGCGCACCAGCGCCAGCGAGATGATGCCGGCGGCGATGAGGAGGACGGCGAGAAGCTGGAGCTGGTCGAGCACCACGCCGAGGACGAAGACGGAGTAGGCGGTGACGATCAGCGGCGCGCTGCCGCGGGCCATCGGATAGACCTGCGTGAGGTCGCCGATCTTGTAGGCCGCCAGCAGGAAGAGCTGGTAGCCGAGGTGGAGCATGATGCTGGCGAGGATCCAGGGAAGCGCCGCCATGTCCACCACCGGCGCGAACGGCAGGACCGCGATCGCGAACGGCGCGTGGCCGAGGGAGACCGCCGCCATGCCCATGTGCTTGTCGGCGCCGCCCTTGACGAGAGCGTTCCACACGGCGTGGAGGAGGGCCGCCATCACGACGGCAAGGAAGACGGTGGTCGACATCGGCAGGGGTCCGGGCGGCGGAGGGAAGGGGCGGAGCGGCGCGCGGCCGCTCCGGGAGGCTTACTGCGCGGGGCGCATCTTGGCGGCGTCTTCCTCGCTGGGGAGGAAGTCCTCGCCGGGGGCGTAAACCCAGTCGACCATCACGGGCTTGCCGTCGACCAGCGCGGTCTTGCCGACGTAGGCGCCCATGGTGGCCTGGTTGTCCGCCTTGCGGAAGGTGAACGGCCCGGTCGGGCTGTCGACCTCGAGGCCTTCCATGGTGGCAAGGAGATCGTCGGTCTCCAGCGACGGGGCGGTCTCGACGAGCTTCTTGATCGTCATCACGGAGTTGTAGCCGACGATGGAGCCGGTCTTCGGCGCCTCGCCCCACTTGTCCATGTAGGCCTTCTCGAAGGCGTCGTGCTCGGGGGTGTTCACGTCGTTGCCGGGGTAGCCGGTGACGATCCAGCCGTCGGGCGTCTCGTCGCCGAGGGGCTCGAGATATTCGGGTTCGCCGGAGAGGAGCGAGATCACCGGGCGGTCGTCGAACAGGCCGCGGATCGAGCCCTCACGCACGAACTTCGCAAGGTCCGGGCCGAAGGTGACGTTGAAGATCGCGTCGGGCTTGGCGCCTTCGAGCGCGCGGACGGCGGAGCCGGCGTCGATCTTGAAGAGGGTCGGCCACTGTTCCTCGACGAACTCGACGTCGGGCTGGAGGGCGGTGAGCTGTTCCTTGAAGGCGTTCACCGCGTCGGTGCCGTAGGCGTAGTTGGGGGCGATGGTCGCCCACTTCTTGGCGCCGAGCTTGGCGGCCTCGGCGGCGAGCATCCCGGTCTGCATCCAGTTGGAGGGGCGCAGGCGGTAGGTGTAGTCGTTGCCGTCGGACCAGACGATCGCGTCGGTCAGCGGCTCGGAGGCGAGGAAGAACACCTTCTTCTGCTTGGCGAAGTCCGCCACGGCGAGGCCGATGTTGGACAGGAACGTGCCGAACAGGAACGACACGCCCTCGCGCGAGGTCAGCTCGTCGGCGATGCGGATGGCGGTCGCGGGATCGCCGGTGTCGTCGCGGCTGATGATCTCGAGCGGACGGCCGTTGATGCCGCCGGCCGCGTTGATCTCCTCCATCGCGAGCTCCCAGCCCTTCTTGTAGGGCTCGGTGAAGGCCGCCATGCGGGTGTAGGAGTTGATCTCGCCGACCTTGATGGGCGTGCCGTCCTGCGCCAGCGCGGCCGGGGCAAGGCCCGCGAGTGTGCCGGCGAATGCGATGGCGAGCGTTACGCGTCGTGTAATCATGGTGGTCTCCCTCGTTGTTTTGGGGGGCTCAGGCGGGGTCGTTCTGCGCGGGGCCGGGTTCCGGGTCGTCGAGATCGTCCTGGATCCAGCGGTCGCTGAGGTGGATGTCGGTGGTCTCGAGCCGGCCCGGCCCGAGGTTGGTGAACTTGTGCGGCACGTTCGCCGGGCCGAGGACGATGTCGCCGGCCTCGGCGTCGATCGTCTCCCCGCCGACGGTGTAGCGGACACGCCCTTTGCGGACGATGAAGACCTCGTCGTAGGGGTGGACGTGGAGCTTCGCGCCGCCGCCGGGCTCGGAGGCATGGAAGAGGACGGTGACGCCGGTGCCGAGCGTCAGCCCCTCGACATGGCCGCGCCAGTCCTCGCCCGGCTTCTCCCAGGCGGCGCGCTTGAGGAGAGTGCCACGGCGCGCGCTCATGCGGTGCGCCCGGCGGGGGGGTCAGCGAAGGCCGTCATCGCCCTTGATCTCCTTCTTGGTGAGGCCGCCGACGCGGGGCAGCGGCCGGCCGGAGTCCGTCACCGCGACCGCGACCATGATCTCGTTGGCGCGCGGCGCATCGTTGAGGCGGACCTCGATGCCGTCGAAGTGGGAGCGCACGTAGGCCGCGTCCTTGTGGCCGAGCGGGACGTCGAGCACCTGTCCGGGGCTGCCCATCTTCTTCGACGACGGGACCAGCGCCTTGCCGCCGCCCACCTCGTCGCGCAGCGGAGCGCCGAGCTTGGGGTGGAGGATCGCGGCGGCGTGCTCGAGCTCACCGTTCTCGCCGACCATCGCGGCCTTGCCGTAGCTCTCCACCCGCTCGGGCGGGATGCCGAGCGCCTGCACCGCGCGGTTGCCCAGCATCGCGCCCATCTCGGCGCCGATCTCGATCAGCTCGGACAGGTCGTGCTGGTAGGTGCCGGCGAACGGGTTCTCGATGACGGCGATGGCGCAGGCCCGGCGGGTCGCCGGCGCGATGGTGCGGCCCATCTCGGTGTGCGTCTCGTCGAGGAAGACGGCGATCTTGCGGACTTTGGCGCTCATCGGTCGGTTTTGCCTTGCGTGGTCGAGGGGAAGCTGAGGAGGCCGCCAACGGTGCGGGCATCGCCTTGCAGGATCAAGGCCGCAGCAGCGATCAGCCCCTTCGCCCGCATGGCGCGCGCGGCGACGGCGCCCCGCTCCAGCGCCTCTGCGGCATCGGCTGAGGCGAGCGGCGCGAGGGCGGTGGTGACGAGCCGGGCGCCGAGGTCGCTGTCGGGGTCCAGCGCATCGGCGCGGGTGCGGGTGACGGCGGGGTGGCCGGGGAGGTCGACGGCGTTGGCGATCAGCGTGGCGGCGGCGTCGGCGGCCGCGGCGTTCGCGGCGAGCACGGTCACGCTGTCCGCGATGCCCAGCGAGAAGCTGCGCCCGTGGCGGCCGGAAGTGGCGATGCCCCCCACACCGTCGCCGGCGTTGGTGGCGATATGCCCGGCAGTCGTGCCGTCGCCGAGCGCGATCCGGGCGCTGGCGCTGGAACCGGGTGCAAGGTGGAGGGCGATGTCGCCGCCGTTGTTGATGATGGCGCGGCGGAGCGGGGCGGCGGCGGTCATCGCGGCGAGGACCTCGTCGGCAACCGCGCCCGCCACCGCCGCCATGGGGGTGACGAAGACGGGCGCATGGGGCGCGACCGCGCGGGTCATCCGCGTGGCGGCAGGCGAGGTGCCGATGCCGCCCTCGCTGCGCAGCACGGGGAGTTCGGCTGCGAGTTCGGCGAGAATGGTGGCGAAGCGGGCGGTCGCGGCGGCTTCGGCGGTGGCGACCGCATAGGGGGCGCCTTCCGCGACGATTACAAGGTCGATCGGGCCGTGCGACAGGTGTAGGCGGCCATCGGCGAGGCGGTGTGCGCTCGCCCGTTCCATCACGCCGCCTCGCCCTTCTCGAGCCGCAGCCCGGCGGGCATCCCCTTCGCCAGCACGTCCTCCAGCGTCCGCACCTCCTCGACGTAGCCGCCGAGCGCCGCGTAGTCGGACCGGCGCAAGGTGAACTCGATGGGTGCGACCAGCGCCGGTGTCGGCACCGAGCCGAACGCGTTCTCGGGCATCGCCAAAACGTCGGCCATCACTGTGATGCCGCCGCCCGGCCACACATAGGCCGGCGCTCCGCCGACCGTGACGCGGGTGAGCGCGTCCTTCACCGAGCGGGTCAGCGCGACGGGGTTCTCCGTCACGCCCGCACGCAGCGAGCCGCCCGCGCCGCCCATGAAGAGCACCGACGCGACGGCAGGCTCGCAGTTCTCCGCGATCCGCTCCACCACCGCCTGGAGCGGGGCGGTAAGGTCCGCCGGCACCGGCTCCAGCGCGTCGTTGAGCGTGTAGTAGGCGGACTGCTCGCCGGTGGTGGAGACCATCAGGAGCCGCATTCCGGGCCAGGCGACCTTCGGGTTGAACGGCCCGAGGATCGCCAGCGGATCGTCAATGTTGGTGCCGCCCCACGAGGTGCCGGGGTCCGCGACCTGGAAGTAGCGGCCGGGGGTGGACTTGCGGCCGAGCACCTTGATGCCGGTCGGCGGCACGTCGAGCAGGCGGCCGGCCTGATGCTCGGAAAGGACGCCGGTGATGTGGTCGTCCACCACCACCACCTCGTCCACCAGAGGCGCCCACTGCCGGGCGAACATGCCGATGGTGGCCGACCCGCAGCCCACCCGCATCCGCGCCTCTTCCGTGCCGTTGATCACCGGCGCGCGCCCGGCGGCGATCACGAGGTGCGCGCCGTCCTCGATCTCCATCTCCACCGGCCTGCCGGTTGCACAGCGCCATCAGCGCGGCGCAGGTGACGCGGCCTTCCTTCTTGGAGCCGCCGGTGAGGTGGTCGACACCGCCGAGCGACAGCATCTTCGAGCCGTACTCGCCCGTCATGACGTGGCCGATGGGTTCGCCCTCGACGCGGACGACGGCGCGCTCCTCGCCGATGTGGCGGTCGGTGTCGATCTTCACCTTCACGCCGCAGTAGCTGAAGATGCCCTCGGTCACGACCGTCACCATGTCCTCGTCGCCGACCTTCTGGCTGACGATGAACGGGGCGGGCTTGTAGTCCGGATACGTGGTGCCGGCGCCGATGGCGGTGACGAACTTGCGGCCGGTGGAGAACGCCTCGCCCTCCCACTCCTCGGCGCCGGACAGGAACGGGACGACGCGCTGGTCGTCGCCGGCGATTTCCAGCACGGTGAGCGGGTCGAGGCGGACGAGGTTGCCGCCGTGGTTGGCGTAGCGGTCGCAGGCGCCGGTGCGGCCGTCGGCGATGTAGCAGAGGACGGGGCAGGCGTCGCAGCGGATCTTTTCGGCGGGCGCGGTCATCGGGCGGCGGCCTTGATTGCGGCGCGCACGCGGTCCGGCGTCGCCGGGACCTGGGCGAGGCGCGCGCCCGTGGCGTGGCGGATGGCGTTGAGGATCGCGGGCGCGGTGGGGATGAGGCAGTGCTCGCCGAGGCCCTTGGCGCCGTAGGGCCCGTGCGCGTCCTCTTCCTCGATGATGAGGGTCTCCACCGGCGGCATGTCGCCGATGGTGGGGATGAGGTAGTTGTGGAGGTCCTCGGTGCGGCCGGGGATGTACTCTTCCATCAGCGCCATGCCCATCCCCTGCGCGATGCCGCCCTCCACCTGGCCCTCGACGAGCATCGGGTTGATCGCCTTGCCCACATCGTGCGCCGCGGTGAATTTTATGAGCCGCACGCGGCCGAGCGCGATGTCCACTTCCAGCTCCACCATGTGCGCGGCATAGCCGAACACCGCGTAGGGCGAGCCCTGGCCGTTCTCGTCCATCGGCTCGGTCGGCGGATCGTAGCTTTCGGCCACTTCCAGCGCGTATTCGCCCTCGGCGGCGGGAATCTCGAGCCGCTGCACGCGGTCGCCGTCGACAACCGCGAGGCCGTTCCGGGTTGAGATCGCCGCGTCCGGGCCGGCGTTGGCGAGGCGCAGGATATCGGCCCGCAGCGTCTCGCCGGCCCGCTTCGCGGCGTTGCCGGAGATGAAGGTCTGGCGCGAGGCGCTGGTCTTGCCGGCGTCCGGCGTCACGTCGGTGTCGGGGCCGACGATGCGGACCGCCGACACCGGCACGCCGAGCGCTGTGGCGAAGATCTGCGTGATGACGGTGTTGGAGCCCTGCCCGAGGTCGGTCGCGCCCTGATGGAGGACGATGTCGCCGTCCGTCGTCACGCCGGCGCGGATGGTGGAGGGGTTCGCCATCGAGGTGTTGCCGCAGCCGTACCAGCCGCAGGCGATGCCGACGCCGCGCTTCACCGCAGGCGTCGACGCCGCCTCGGCCTCGGCGCGGGCACGCGCCCAGTGCGGCCGCAGCGCCTCGAGGCAGGCCGCGATGCCGACGCCCTGCTCGAACACCTGCCCGCACACAGTCGGCGTCCCGTTGCGCAGGACGTTGGCGAGGCGGAACTCCAGCGGGTCGAGCCCCAGCGCCAGCGCGATGTCCTCGAACAGCACCTCCTGCGCGATGGCCGACTGCGGCACGCCGAAGCCACGGAATGCACCCGACGGCGGGTTGTGGGTGTGGATCGCGACGCTGGTCGCCTCGTAGTTCGGCACCGAGTAGGGGCCGGAGGCGTGGACGGGGACGCGGTTGGCGACGGTCGGCCCCCAGCTCGCGTAGGCGCCGGTGTCGAACGTGCCCTCGAAGGTGAAGCCGGTGATGCGGCCGTCCCGCGTCGCGCCGACCCTCGCGTGGATGGTGGACGGGTGCCGCTTGGTGGTGGACTGCATGGATTCGGTGCGCGTGTAGGCGATCCGCGCCGGCCGGCCGGTCTTCAGCGCGGCCAGCGCCACGAAGGGCTGGACCGAAAGGTCGAGCTTGGAGCCGAAGCCGCCGCCGATCCCTGTGGGGATCACGCGCACGTCGGAAAGCGGGCGGCCGAGGATTGCGGCGAGGCCCTCCTGGTCCATCACCGGGCGCCTGCGTGCAGGCGTGAACCTCGATGCGGCCGTCCACCACCTCAGCGAATCCCGCCTCGGGTTCGATGTAGGCGTGCTCGACGAACGGGGTGGAGAACGTGCCCTCCACCACCACGTCGGCCTTGAGGATGGCGTCCTGCGCGAAGCCGCGGCGGACGAGACCGCGGCACATCACGTTTCCGGGGCGGTTCGCGTGGAGGAGGGGGGCGCCGGGCGCTGCCGCTTCGGTGGGGGATGAGAGGGCCGGCAGCGGCTCCCAGTCCAACGGGAAGGCGGCAAGGTCGAGCGCTGCGACGGCATCGGGCTCGCCGACGACGGCCGCGACCGCCTCGCCGCGGAACCGCGCCTTGCCTTCGGCGAACACCGGCTGGTCGGCAAACGGGGGGATGACGCCGAATTGGTTGCTGCCCGGAACGTCCGCCGCCGTCAGCACCGCTTCGAGCCCGTTGGCATCGCGATAGGCGGCAAGGTCGCCGAGGGTGAAGCGGGCGTGGGGGTGGGGCGAGCGGATCACCTTCACCACCAGCGTGCCGGCGGGGGCGACGTCGTCGCCGAAGCGCTCGGTGCCCGCGACCTTGCCGCGGCCGTCGATCCGCGGGATCGCGTCGCCGACGTGGCCGTCGCCGTTGCGGGCGGTTGTGCCGGCAACATCGAGCACGGCGGCGATGATCTTCCGGTAGCCGGTGCAGCGGCAGAGGACGCCGGCGAGCGCTTCCTCCACGGCGGCGGCATCCGGCGCGGCGTCGCGCCGGAGGAGCGCTGCGGCGGAGACCAGCATCCCCGGCGTGCAGATGCCGCACTGCGCTGCGCCATGGCGCAGGAACGCTGCCGAGAGAGCCTTGCCGACCGGCGTGGCGCCCAGCGAGGTGACGGTGTCGACGGTGCGACCCTCGGCCTGACCGGCGCTGACGAGGCAGGCGCACACCGGCTCGCCCGACAGGAGCACGGTGCAGGCGCCGCAGTCGCCCGCGTTGCAGCCGACCTTCACGTCCCGCGCGCCGAGCCGTTCGCGCAGCACCTGGCTGAGCCGCTCGCCGGGCGCGCCGTCATGCGCGACGGCCGCGCCGTTGAGGGTGAACCCGGTCGAAACGCTATCCAGCGTGCGGGCGAGGGTTTCGCTCATGCCGGGACCTTCGAAGCGTTGGCGATGGTGCGGCGGACGAGTTCGAGCGCGGCTTCCACGCGGAATTCCGCCGTCGAGCGCACGTCGCCGATCGGCGACAGCGGGTCGAGATGCTCTGCCGAGACCGCCGCCGGTGCGTCTTCCACGGCAGTGCCGACGAGCGCCGCCTCCAGCGCGGCAAGGCGCACCGCGACCGCGCGAGCAGGCGCCGACCGCGATGCGGGCGCGTGCGATCCGCCCGCCCTCGGTCTCAAGCACCGCGCCGACCATCGCGATGGAAATCACGAGATAGCGCCGCGCGCCGAGCTTGATGAACGCGCCCTGCGCGGTTTCGCCGTGCGGCGGCACGAGGATCGCCGTCACCATCTCGCCGGGGGCGAGGGCCGTGCGGCGCGGGCCGGTGAGGAACTCGCCGAGCGGCACGGTGCGCGTGCCGCCGGCGCCCGCGATCTCCACGGTCGCGCCGAGCGACAGGAGCGCGGGGACGCCGTCCGCCGCGGGGGAGGCGTTGCACAGGTTGCCGGCGATCGTGCCGGTGTTCTGGATCTGCACGGCACCCACTTCGCGCGCCGCGGCCTTCAGGCCGTCGAATGCCGGCGGGAGCGGGGCGCGGACGATGTCGGTCCAGGTGGTGGCGGCGCCGATGCGCCAGCCGCGGGGTCCGGCGGCGATGCCGCGCAAGCCCTCGATGCGGGTGATGTCCACGACCGGGAACGACAGGGGACGGTCGCCGAGGGCGGCGTAAAAGTCGGTGCCGCCGGCGAGAATGCGCGCGTTCGCATCGCCAAGGGCGGCCAGAGCCTCGTCAACTGTTCGCGGGCAGTGGTATGACATTCACCCGTCCAGATCGTTGGTGTACGAACGTTAAGCCGCGGTCCTCGAAGTTGTCAATTTGGAATAACTCACCGAAACCTCGGCGCGGGACGAAGGAACGGTCTTGAACGCATCGAACACTGTGGCGCCGCAGGAACCGGCGGACGTCGCGCCCCCCGTTGCACCGTTGTCGGGCGTCCCCGCCGTGCCGCCGGTGGCGACTGCGCCTGCCGGAAGGCCGCTGCTGGCGGCAGCATTCGTCACGCTGGGGTCGGCGCTGGTGGCGATGACGACGGTGCTCGCCAAGGCGCTCGGCACCGACGTGCTGGGCGCGCCGCTCCACCCGCTGCAGATCACCAACGGGCGCTTCGTGTTTGCGCTGGGGGCGGTGGCGCTGCTCGCGGCTGCGGTGCGGGCGCCGTTCACGCGGCCTGCGCTGCCGCTCCACGCGTTGCGGGCGGTGTGCGGGTTCAGCACCGTCACGCTGATGTTCACCGCGGCAACGCTGATCCCGCTCGCCGATGCCACCGCGATCTCGTTCCTGAGCCCGGTGGTGACGCTCCTTCTCGCAGGCCTCATCCTGCGTGAGCGGGTCGGCCGGTGGCGCTGGATCGCGACGGCCATCGCGCTCACCGGCGCATTCGTGCTCCTGCGGCCGGGCGAAGGGGCGCTCTCGCTGGGCGCCGTCGCCGCGCTGGGGGCGGCGCTTTTCATGGGGTTGGAGCTCACCATCATCAAGCGGCTGTCGGGGCGTGAGCCGCTCCTCCAGATCCTCCTCGTCGCCAACGTGTTCGGCGCTCTGCTGTCGTCCGTGGCGGCGGCGCCGGTGTGGATCGTGCCGACGCCCGCACAGTGGCTGGCGCTGTGGGCGCTGGGCACGCTGATGCTGGGGGCGCAGATGTGCTACACGGCCGCCATGAAGCTCGCGGATGCCAGCTTCGTCGCGCCGGTTGCCTACACCACGCTGGTGTTCGCCGCGGTGTACGACATTGCGATCTTCTCGGTCTGGCCGGATCTCGTCAGCGTCGCCGGCGCGGGGCTGATCCTCGCCGGCGCGCTTGTGCTGACTACCCGCGCGCGGCGCTGAGCTGCGTCGGCATCACCGGCACGGCCGGCCGCTCGGAACGCGCCAGCAGCGCCGCGCCCAGCGCCTGCGCGGTGGCGGCCTGCACCGGGTCGATCACAGCGACGCCCATGTCCCGCTCCAGCGGTGCGCGGTGCTTCACCATGCCGGCACAGCCGAGGATGATGGTCTCGGCGCCCTGCTCCAGCAGCTTTTCCGCGGCGGCCTGGACGGCGGGGTAGGCGCTCTCCTCCTCCGCAGCGGCAACGCTCATGTAGAGCGGCGCGGAGCCCGCCCAGCGCGACGACACGCCCATCTCGCGGAACGCGCGGGACTGGCGCTTGATCGAGGCCGGCCCCAGCGCGACCACGCCGAAGCGGTCGCCCAGCGTCAGCGCGGTGAAGACGGCGCATTCGCGGATGCCGAGGACGGCGGTCTTCGTCGCCTCGCGGCAGACGGCGAGGCCGGGGTCGGAGAAGCAGGCGATGACGAAGGCGTCGACGTCGCGCCGCGTCGCGCAGATGTGGCGCAGCGGCAGCGTAACGGCCTCGACGTCGGCCTGGGACTCGACGCCGAACGGCCCCGTCGTCAGCGTGATGCATTCGATTTCGGGCCCACCGGGGAGCTCGAAGGGGGCAACGGCCCCGGCCATTCCGTCGGTCACGGCCTGGTTGGAATTCGGGTTGACGAGCAGGATCTTTCCGAGCATTCGCGGCAACTCCCGTGTGGCAAAATGGCGGGGAAGGCGGCCTTCCGGCTTGCCCGCGCGCTGACGACTGGTGACATTGCGCGAGGAAGCGGCTACCCCGCGCATTGATTAGACTTGGGAGAGCATCGGGTGAGTGGCGTCAACGATATCCGCTCGAAGTTTCTGGATTATTTTGCGAGCGAGGGACACGAAATCGTCCCGTCGAGCCCGCTCGTGCCGCGCAACGATCCGACGCTTCTGTTCACGAACGCTGGCATGGTCCAGTTCAAGAACGTCTTCACGGGCGCGGAAAGCCGGCCTTACAATCGTGCGGTGACTTCGCAGAAGTGCGTCCGCGCCGGCGGCAAGCACAACGACCTCGAGAATGTCGGCTACACCGCGCGCCACCACACCTTCTTCGAGATGCTGGGCAACTTCTCGTTCGGCGACTATTTCAAGGAACAGGCGATCGAGCTCGCCTGGCGGCTGATCACCAAGGAATTCGGGCTTCCGGCCGACAAGCTCCTCGCCACCGTCTACGCCGACGACGACGAGGCGTTCGACCTGTGGAAGAAGATCGCGGGCCTGCCCGAGCACAAGATCATCCGCATCCCGACCGACGACAATTTCTGGCGGATGGGCGACACCGGCCCCTGCGGCCCGTGCTCGGAGATATTCTACGACCACGGCGAGCACATCTGGGGCGGCCCTCCGGGTTCGCCAGAGGAAGACGGCGACCGGTTCATCGAGATCTGGAACCTCGTCTTCATGCAGTACGAGCAGGAGACGGCGGACCGCCGGGTCGACCTGCCCAAGCCCTCGATCGACACCGGCATGGGGCTGGAGCGGATCGCGACCATCCTGCAGGGAGTCCACGACAACTACGACATCGACCTCTTCAAGGCGCTGATCCGCGCCGCCGAGGACGCCATCGGCGCCAAGGCCGAGGGCGATGCCGCACCGAGCTTCAAGGTGATCGCAGACCACCTGCGCGCCACCGGCTTCCTGATGGCCGACGGCGTGATGCCCTCCAACGAGGGCAGAGGGTACGTCCTGCGCCGCATCATGCGGCGCGCCATGCGCCACGCCAACATGCTGGGTGCGACCAAGCCCGTCATTCACAAGCTGGTGCCAGCGCTGGTTCACGAGATGGGCCAGGCCTACCCCGAGCTGGTGCGCGCCGAGCAGCTGATCGCCGAGACCACCGAGGCGGAAGAGCAGCGCTTCGGCCGCACCCTCACCCGCGGCCTCGCGCTGCTGGAAGAGGCGACCGTTGGACTGACGGCAGGCGCCTCGCTCCCCGGCGAGACGGCGTTCAAGCTCTACGACACGTTCGGCTTCCCCTACGATCTCACCGAGGATGCGCTGCGCCCCCGCGGCCTCACCGTCGACCGCGCCGGATTCGACGAGGCGATGGCCGGCCAGCGGGCCGAGGCGCGCAAGAACTGGCAGGGTTCGGGCGACGCAACGGACGAGCGCGTCTGGTTCGGCGTTCGCGACCGCGTCGGCCTCACCGAATTCCTCGGTTACGACACTCTGGTGGCGGACGGCTCTGTCGGCGCCATCGTCGTTGACGGCAAGGAAGTGGACAGCCTGAGCGGCGGTGAGGCGGCGCTCGTCTTCAACCAGACGCCGTTCTACGCAGAGATGGGCGGCCAGGCGGCCGACCACGGCGTTGCGACCTCCGGCGGCGCGCGCTTCGTTATCACCGACGTGGTGAAGGCGGCGGACGGCATCTTCGTCCACCGCGGCCGGCTGGAATCGGGCGCGATCAAGCTCGGCGACGCGCTGACCCTGAAGGTGGACGCAGAGCGGCGCGACCACATCCGCGCCAACCACTCCGCGACCCACATCCTGCACGAGTGCCTGCGCCGGACGCTGGGCGACCACGTCGCGCAGAAGGGCTCGCTGGTCGCGCCCGACCGGCTGCGGTTCGACTTTTCGCACAACGCGCCGATCAGCGCGGAGGACATTGCCGCGATCGAGACCGGCGCCAACGACCGCGTGCGCGAGAACGACACGGTCGATACCCGCGTGATGGCGCTGGAGGAGGCCCGCCAGTCCGGCGCCCGCGCACTGTTCGGCGAGAAATACGGCGAGGAGGTCCGCGTCGTCTCCATGGGGCGCAACCGGACCGAGGACGGGACGCCCGCCAACACGCGCTTCTCTGTCGAACTTTGCGGCGGCACCCATGTCGCGCGGACGGGGGACATCGGCCTCATCGCGCTCACCGAGGAGAGCGCGGTGTCATCGGGCGTGCGCCGGATCGAGGCGCTGACGGGGGAGGCCGCCCGCGCCTATCTTTCGGGCGAACGGGCGCGCCTCCGGGCAGTCGCCTCAGCGCTGCGGGTGGCGCCGGCCGAGGCCGCGGCCCGCGTCGAGGCGCTGATGGACGAGCGCCGACGGATGGAGCGCGAGCTGGAAGACGCCAAGAAGAAGCTGGCGCTCGCCGGCCCCGGCAAGGCGGACGCGGCGCGCGAGGTGGCGGGCGTCAGCTTCGTCGGCCGCGTGGTCGACGGGCTGCCCGGCAAGGCGCTGAAGGGGCTGGCGGACGAGGCGCGGCAGGCCGCGGGTTCCGCGGTGGTCGCCATCGTCGGCACGGCGGACGGGCGCGCCAGCGTGGTCGTCACCGTAAGCGAGGATCTGACGGACCGGTTCGACGCTGTCGCGCTGGTGCGGGCAGGGTCCGAGGCGCTCGGCGGCAAGGGCGGCGGCGGCCGGCGCGACATGGCGCAGGCCGGCGGCCCGGACGCGGAAAAGGCAGACGACGCCATCGCGGCAATTGTCGCAATGATGGAGCAATCCTGAAACTGCCCACAACGGCGGCGGTGGCGAAACTATAGGCTTGACGCCGCCCCGCTCTCCACGTTCTCATGCATGACTTCGACCGGTGCGTGATCGCGGTCAGTCAGAATAACGCGCGCCGATCGTAGATCTCGAGTCATTCAACTCGGAGACAGATGCGATGAACGACGTTACCGCCGCCGCTCACCCCACCGCCCCTGATGGTTCTCTCCTGGGCATGATCAAGGCATTCTTCGGCAAGGCGTGCGAACCCTTGCCGCCCGAAGAGCCGACCAATGCCGATCCGGACGGCGAATTCGCCGACGAGGCCTATTTCGGCGAATATCCGTTCCGCTGTCACGGCATCTACGGCGGCTTCGGCCACTACTAGGCCCCCGCCAACCCTTGCCGAACCGGACATGAAAAAAGAGCGGCCGGGTCACCCCCGCCGCTCTCCTTCAGAACATGCGCGCCGCGACCGCGGCGCATGATGTCGTCGTCGCGTCAGAAGCGGCGGCGCATCTTGCCGGCTTCGATGTCGCGATGCAGCAGGCGCATGTTGCTGCGGTTCGCCTTCCAGAACACGTCTGCGACCGTGCCGACCAGCGGGATCGAACCGATCACGGTGTCGCCGAGGACATTCACGCCCATGCGGGCGAGGGTGCGCTTGCGGGCGCCCATCCGGTAGCCCTGGCCCAGAATATAGGCGGACATGCCGAGGCCGGCGAGGTCGCCGATGCCGGGCACGATGCCGAGGATCGAGTCGAGACCGAAGCGGATGCCCAGGAAGCTGAAGCGGCTGTCCAGCAGGTGAGCGAGCTTGTCCAGCTCTTCGGTGGAGGGCGCCGCTCGCTCTGTATTGCGACGACGACCGTACGAACGCGGCAGGGTGAGTGAGGGGGCCATCACGGTGCTCCTATGTTGGTACTACAACTGAAATATGGTCTCGCGGGTTCCAACTGGTTATGTTGTTGGCACAGATCTCGCCTGCATTATTACAGTGCAGCCGCTTCAGGAGATGCCGCCAATGGCCTCGTCACTACGCCTCATTGCCCTCACCCTCGCGCTCGGCGCGGCCTCTGCCGCCCATGCGCAGGACAAGTTCAACGTGGCGCTGGACGGCACGTTCGCGCCGCACGCGATGCCAAAGCTGGGCGGCGGCGTCGAAGGCTTCAACGTCGATCTCGCCAATGCGCTCGGCGAGCAGCTCGGCGCGGAGATGGATATTACGGCAACGCAGTGGTCCGGCCTCCTGCCCGGCCTCCAGGCGGGCACGTACGACTTCATCGTCGCACCCACCACGGTCACCGAAGAGCGGGCAGAAAGCCTCCTCTTCACCGAGGGCTATCTCAACACCGACTTCATGTTCGTCGTGAAGGCGGGCCACGAGCCGGTCACCGACCTCAAGCAGTTCGAAGGCAAGACCATCGCCGTCAACAAGGGCTCGGTGTACGACAGCTGGGCGCGCGGGCTCGAGGGTGAGATCGGCTGGAAGATCGAGAGCTACGGCACCAATGCCGACGCCATCCAGGCCGTGATCTCCGGCCGCGCGGACGCCAACGTCGCCGGCAACACCGCCTCCCAATGGCTCGCAAAGCAGAACCCGCAGCTCGAAACCTCGTACAACCACGTGACCGGGCTCGTGTGGGCCATGCCGTTCCGCAAGGACGACGCCGAAACCCGCAACAAGGTCGACGCCGCGCTCGAATGTCTGAAGACGAACGGCACGTTGGCCGCCCTTTCCGAAAAGTGGTTCGGCGTCGCGCCGGCCGAGGGCGCCGCCGCGATCACCGTGCAGCCGGGGTACGGCGAGCCCGGCTTCAACGGCTACGACGACACGCCGCACGAAGCCGACTGCGGCTGATCCGGCGCAGATGCAGCAGGTGTTGGCCGACGCGTTGCCCGTCAGTTCCGCCGCCGGCGTGCGCTCCCAGACGGGGGCGCCGCCAATTCTCAAGGTCCGCGGGCTTCACAAGCGGTTTGACACCTTCGAGGCCCTGAAGGGCATCGACCTCGATGTGGCGACGGGTGAGATGGTGTTCCTGATCGGCCCGTCGGGCTCGGGCAAGAGCACGCTCCTGCGCTGCTGCAACCGGCTTGAGGAGCCGACCGAGGGCACCATCACCGTCGACGGCACCGACATCACCGCCCGCGGCGTCAACCTCAATGCCGCGCGCAAAACCATCGGGATGGTGTTCCAGTCGTTCAACCTCTACCCGCACAAGACCGCGCTGGGGAACGTGACGCTGGCGCTGCGCAAGGTCCGCGGGTTTTCCAAGGCCGAGGCGAACGAGCGGGGCCACGCCGCGCTCGCCGACGTGGGCCTGGCCGACAAGGCGGACAACCACCCCGCCGCGCTCTCCGGCGGGCAGCAGCAGCGCGTGGCGATCGCCCGCGCGCTGGCGCTGGAGCCCAAGGTGATGCTGTTCGACGAGCCCACCTCCGCGCTCGACCCCGAGCTCGTCGGCGACGTGCTCGACGTGATGCGCAAGGTGCGCGAGGCGGGGATGACGATGCTCGTCGTCAGCCACGAGATGCGCTTTGCCGCCGAGGCCGCCGATCGCGTGATCTTCATGGACAACGGGCTGGTGGTGGAGGAGGGGACACCTGACGCCGTGTTCAAGGCGCCGCGCGAGCCGCGGACCAAGGCGTTCCTGTCGCGGGTCAGCCACTGATGGAAACGGCCCCCATGTCGGGCTACGAGCGCTTCGTCGACACCTTCTTCAACCCCGTCGTCACCGCCCGCTACCTGCCGAAGATCCTCGAAGGCATGGTCGTCACGCTGGAGCTCGCGGTTCTGGTGGTGGTGACCGGCATCCTCCTCGGCCTCGCGCTCGCTTGCGTGCGCGCCTACAGGATCCGCCCGGTCAACGCGCTCATCATCCTGTTCGCGGACATGTTCCGCGCTCTTCCGCCGCTCGTACTCATCCTCCTCGTCTACTTCGGCTTCCCCAACATCGGCATCTCGCTGTCGGCGTTCATGGTGATCTGGATCGTCCTCGCCCTCACGCTGGGCGCGTTCGCGGAGGAGATCTTCTGGGCCGGGCTCACCTCGGTGGACCGCGGCCAGTGGCAGGCGGCGCGCTCCACCGGCCTCACGTTCACGCAGACGCTGTTCTCCGTCATCATGCCGCAGGCGGTGCGGATGACGGTGCCGCCGCTCACCAACCGCGCCATCGCTATCACCAAGTCCACCGCCCTCGGCATGGTGATCGGCCTCGCCGACATTCTGGGCGAGGCGACCACCGCGCAGTCCTTCTCCGGCAACGCCTCGCCGCTGATGATGGCGGCGATCGCCTACGTCGCCCTCTTCCTGCCGCTGGTGATCTTCTCACGCTGGCTCGAAACCCGCTTCCGCTGGAAACGCGCCTGATGCACGACCTCATCCAGCAGTTCTTCAACCTCGACATCATGATCGCCGCCTGGCCGATGCTCCTCGCCGGCGTCGGGATGACGGGGCTGATCTGCCTCATCGTCATCCCCATCGGCCTCGTTTCTGGCGTGTGCGCGGCGCTGATGTCGCTCTCCGCCAACCCGTGGGTCCGCTGGCCGACCATCGCCTACGTGGACTTCTTCCGCGCCATCCCGCCGCTGGTCCTCCTCATCTTCGTCTATTCGGGACTGCCGTTCGCGGGGATCAGGCCGTCGCCGCTGCAGGCGGTCGCCATCGGCTTCCTCCTCAACAACTCGGCCTACTACGGCGAGATCTACCGGGCGGGCATCCAGTCGATCGGGCGGGGGCAGTTCGAGGCGGCGCGCTCCACCGGCCTCAGCCACACGCAGACGATGCTCTACGTCGTCCTGCCGCAGGCGATCCGCAACGTGCTGCCCGACCTCATCTCCAACACGGTGGAGGTGGTGAAGCTCACCTCGCTTGCCTCCGTCGTGTCGCTGGCGGAGCTTCTCTACCAGGCCAACATGGCGCGTTCGGTCACCTTCAACGCCTCGCCGATCGTGGCGGCGGCGCTGATCTACCTCGTGCTCCTGTGGCCGTTCGTGCGCCTCGTCAGCCGGATGGAACGCCGCCTTGCCTGAGCCGCGCAGCCCGCGCCGCGCGAAGCTTTTGCCACACGCGGCCGGCCTGTCGTAAACAGATCCCGACGCCGCGTGGCTGCATTCGTGCAAGACCCGCGCGCAACCCTTGCCGGCGCCCGCCGGCCTCTCACCGATCCATGGAAGCGAACATGAGAAACATCACCGTCGGCGCCGCACAACTCGGTCCGATCCAGAAGGCGGAAGGCCGCCAGAACGTCGTCGCGCGGATGGTTACGCTGCTCGAGGAGGCCGTCTCCAAGGGCGCCGACCTCGTGGTCTTCCCCGAACTCGCGCTCACCACGTTCTTCCCGCGCTGGTACATGACCGAGACGTCCGAGATCGACGCGTGGTTCGAGAAGGAGATGCCGAACGCGGCCGTCCAGCCGCTGTTCGACGCCGCGAAGAAGCACGGCTGCGCCTTCACCTTCGGCTTCGCCGAGAAGACGCCGGACGGGCACTACTTCAACACCTCGATCTTCGTCGATAAGGACGGCGAGATCGTCGGCAAGTACCGCAAGGTGCACCTGCCGGGCCACTCCGAGTGGGACGACAAGCGCGCCTTCCAGCACCTCGAGAAGCGCTACTTCGAGCCCGGCGACCTCGGCTTCCCGGTCTACCGCACGATGGGCGGCATCTTCGGCATGTGCATCTGCAATGACCGGCGCTGGCCTGAGACGTTCCGCGTGATGGGCCTTCAGGCCGTCGAGATGGTGACGCTCGGCTTCAACACCCCCTCGGTGAACTCGGAGAAGGGCGAGGAGGGGATCGAGCAGCGCCTCTTCCACCACCGCCTGTCGCTCCAGGCTGGCGCCTACCAGAACGCGACGTGGGTCGTCGCGGTCGCCAAGGCCGGCAGCGAGGACGACCACCACCTCATGGGCGGCACGCTGATCGTCGACCCTGACGGGCACATCGTCGGCGAACTGCCGCACGAGGACGACGGCGTCCTCGTCCACACCTGTGACCTCGACGCGACGAAGTTCGGCAAGTCCACGATCTTCGACTTCAAGCGCCACCGCCGCATCGAGCACTACGGCCTCATCACCGAGCGCGTCGGCGCCGAAGAGCCCGCCGAATGAGCACCTTCCGCTTCGACGATCTCACCCGCGCCGAGCGCTACAAGATGCTCTGCGCGGCGGTCATCCCGCGGCCCGTCGCCTGGATCACGTCGGTCGACCCGTCGGGCGTGGTAAACGCCGCGCCATACTCCTTCTTCAACGTGTTCTCCGACGAGCCGGCGCTCGTCATCATCGGGATCGACAAGAAGGCGGACGGCGGTCCGAAGGACAGCCTCAGCAACATCCAGTCCGCCGGCGCGTTCGTGGTGAACCTTGCTGACACCGCGATGGTGGGGGCGATGGTGGACACCGCGGCCGCATTCCCCGTCGGGATCGGCGAGCCCGAAGCGCTCGGCCTTGCGACGGCGCCGGGCACGGTGATTTCCGTGCCGCGCCTCGCGGACGCCCCGGTCTCGCTCGAATGCACGCTGTTCGAGGACAAGCCGGTCGGCGACCGGCGCCATCTCGTCATCGGCGAGGTGGTCGCGCTCCACGCCCGCCCCGGCCTTTTCGACGAGGAGACCAAGCGAATGACCGTGCCGCATTACGACCCCGTTGCCCGCCTCTACGCGCAGGGCTACGCGAGGCTGCACGAACCCTACGAGAAGCCGATCCCGGACTGGCGCGACATCGCCCCCGCCGCCGCCGCCAAGCATGAGGAGCCGAAGTGAGCCACCGCCTGACCGAGGACGCCAAGGGCGTCTTCATCATCTCCGCGACGCCGTTCGACGATGCCGGCGCGGTCGACCACGACAGCCTGCGCGGCCTCACCGAATTCTACATCGGCAAGGGCGTCTCCGGGATCACCATCCTCGGCATGATGGGCGAGGCGCCCAAGCTCACCGCCGAGGAGGCCACCGCCGTCATCGGCACCGTGATGAACACGGTGGCAGACCGCGTCCCCGTGGTGGTCGGCGTCTCCAATCCGGGGCTCGACAACCTCGTCCGCCTCGCCGAGACCGCGATGGAGAAGGGCGCCGCCGGCGTGATGGTCGCCCCCAACGCCGGCCACAAGACCGAGTCCGGTGTCGTGACCGCGTTCCAGGGCATCGCCAACCGGCTGCCCGACGTCCCGCTCGTCTTCCAGGACTTCCCGCTGACGACGCAGATGCCGATCTCGGCCGGTGGCTTCGCCAACCTCGTCGCCAACGTCCCGTCCGTCGTGATGCTCAAGCACGAGGACTGGCCGGGGCTCGCCAAGCTCTCCGAGGTGCGCGCCGTCTCGAAGAAGCGCGGCGTCAAGCGCGTCTCGATCCTGTGCGGCAACGGCGGCCTCTACCTGCCGCAGGAACTCGCCCGCGGCGCCGACGGCGCGATGACCGGGTTCGCCTACCCCGAGATGCTGGTTGAGGTCGTCCGCCGCCACCAGGCCGGCGACGTCGACGGCGCCGAGGACCTCTTCGACGCCTACCTCCCGCTGGTCCGCCACGAGCAGCAGCCGGGCTTCGGCCTTGCCGTGCGCAAGGAGATCCTGCGCCGGCGCGGGGTGATCGCCTCCGCCGCCGTCCGCGCGCCCGGCCCGAAGCTCGACGCCACCGGCCACGCCGAACTCACCCGCCTGATGGACCGCCTCGAGAAGCGCCTCGCCGTCGTCGCCCCGGAACTCGCCGCATGACCTACGATCTCGTCATCAAGGGCGGCACCGTCGCCACCGCGTCCGACACCTTCGCCGCCGACATTGGCGTAAAGGACGGCAAGATCGCCGCCATCGCCGCGTCGCTGGACGGCGGGGGGCAGACCATCGACGCCACCGGCAAGCTGGTCCTCCCCGGCGCGATCGAGACCCACGCCCACATCGAGCAGGAATCGGCCACCGGCGCGATGACGTCGGACGACTACCGCACCGGCTCGATCTCGGCGCTCTACGGCGGCAACACCTCGTTCGTGCCGTTCGCCGCGCAGCACCGCGGCCAGTCCGTCACCGACACGCTGGCGCTCTATCACGAGCGGGCCAAGAAGTCGGTCATCGACTACTCGTTCCACCTCATCGTGACGGACCCGACCGAGGAGATCCTGACCAAGGAGCTGCCGGAAGCGTTTGCCGGCGGCATCACCAGCTTCAAGGTGTTCCTGACCTACGACAAGATGATCGTGCCGGACGAGGCGATGCTCGACATCCTCGTCACCGCCCGCAAGCACGGCGCGCTGACGATGGTCCACGCCGAGAACAACGCGCTCATCAAGTGGATGGTGAAGCGCCTCGTCGAGACCGGCCACACCGCGCCCAAGTACCATGCCGTCAGCCACCCGGCGGCGGCCGAGGCGGAAGCCATCAACCGCGCCATCACGCTGGCGACCTTCGTCGGCGCGCCGCTCCTCATCGTCCACGTGTCGACCGAGGAGGGCGCCAACCTCGTGGCGGACGCCCGCCGTGCCGGCCACGCCATCTTCGGCGAGACGTGCCCGCAGTACCTCTTCCTGACGCGCGACGACCTCGACAAGCCGGGCGCGGAAGGCGGCAAGTTCTGCTGCTCGCCGCCGCTCCGCGACGTGCAGACGCAGAAGGACCTCTGGCGCCACCTCCAGGCCGGCACCTTCCACCTGTGGTCCTCCGACCACGCGCCCTACCGCTTCGACGAAACCGGAAAGCTCTCCGCCGGCCCCAACCCGCGCTTCAACCAGATCGCCAACGGGATGCCGGGGATCGCGATGCGCGTGCCCGCTCCTGATGTCGGAAGGCGTGCGCAAGGGCCGCCTGTCGCTGAACGACTTCGTCGCGCTGACCTCCACCAACGGCGCCAAGCTGTTCGGGATGCATCCGCAGAAGGGCACGATCGCGGTGGGGTCCGACGCCGACATCGCGATCTGGGACCCGGAGGAGACGCGGACCGTCACCCAGGCCGACATGCACGACGCGATGGACTACACCCCGTTCGAGGGGATGGAGATCACCGGCTGGCCGACGACGGTCATCACCCGCGGCAAGGTCGCCCTCTCGGGCGGCGAGCTCCGCGCCGAGCCGGGCGACGGACAGTTCATCGCCCGCAAGCCCTTCGACTTCACGGGGTACACCAACCCTCCGTTCCCGGAGCTCGATCCGGAAGGGTTCGGGGTGAAGCTGATCGACTGAGGTTGCGGCACGGCCATTGGGGGCCGTGCACTGTTCGCTCCCTCTGGGGCTCAGTGTCCCGCGGAGCGGGCGACGCCTCAAGGCACGCTTCGCTCGTCTTCGGCCTTGACCCGTCACCCGCTCCGCGGGGTTCTGAGGGTGTCGGCTCCGCCGGGATGTCGCTTCAGAAGGAAGACACGCCTCCGGCGGGTCTTCCACCGGGATGAAGAGGGGGTGTTCGCGCGGCCTCAGTCTTCCGCAATGTCTTCGGACCAGAGTTCCGGCTTTTCCTCGATGAAGCGCTTCATCAGGGCGATGCAGTCGGGGTCGTCGGCGAGGATGACTTCAACCCCGCGCTCGCGCAAAAAGTCCTCGTTGCCGCCGAAGTTGACGTTTTCGCCCACCACCACGCGCGGAATGCCGAACTGCACGATCGTGCCCGAGCACATCATGCAGGGGCTGAGCGAGGTGTAGAGCGTGGTGTCGCGGTAGGACTTCTGGCGGCCGGCCTTCCGGAGCGCATCCATTTCGCCGTGGGCGATCGGATCGCCGCCCTGGACGCGCTGGTTGCGGCCCTGCGCCACCACCTCGCCGTTGCGGGCGAGCACCGAGCCGATGGGGCAGCCGCCCTCCTCGAAGCCCGCCTTCGCCTCGTCGTAGGCAAGGCGCAGCATGTCCCGGTCGATATCGCTCAGCATCTTTTCTCTCCTGGCAGCGGGTGGCCGACTTTGCCGCCGCCGTCCCGCCCGATCAAGCCGGATCCGCCGGCCGTGCGATCACGCTCACATGCGCGGCCACGACGCGCCAGCCGCCTTCGGTCCGCACCCAGGTCTGGCTCTGGCGGCCGATCTTCTGCGGATCTTCCCGCTCGAACAGGGTCATCGCGGTGGCAAAGTCGTCGCCGTAGGTGGTGATGACGGTGCGCGCGAGCGTGCGCGCCAGGTTGGTGGCCGGGCGGCCGGCGCGAAAGGCCTTGATCTCGTCGTAGCCGTAGAGGTTCTCGCCGCCGCCGTAGCGGATGGTGGTCGGCGCATCGTGGAAGAGCTCGTCGAGCACGGCGACGTCGTTGGTGACGAGCGCGGTCTCGTAGCGCTCGAACGCGGCGGTCACTTCGGCGACCACCTCGGGCCGGTTGATCTCGGGCATGTCTGAAGGGTCCAGTTCGGAAGGGTCAGCGGAGCGAGGGGGTGGGCGGGGTCGCAAGCCCTTCCCGTTCCAGGTGGAGGGCCGCGGCAAGGGCGATGTCCTCGCGCCACGGCGCGGCGATGAGCTGGACGCCGATGGGCATCCCATCGATCACGCCCGCGGGGACGACCACGACGGGGAGGCCGATGAAGGAGATCGGCTGCGTGTAGATCCCGATGTTGGGGCGCAGCAGCACCTCCTCGCCGTTGATGAGGCCGACCTGCTGGCCGATGGCGGGTGCCGTGAACGGCGTCGCCGGGGCGATCAGGAGATCGGTCTCGGCGAACACCTCCCGGAGCTGCGCAGCAAAGTTGCGGCGCACGCGCTGGGCGCGGACGTAGTGGATGCCGGGGATCAGCGTGCCGGCGAGGAGGCGGTCGCGCACCATCGGCTCGTAGTCGGCGGCACGGGTGCGGAGGCGCTCCTCGTGCAGCGCCGCACCCTCGATGTTGGAGATGATGAACGCCGCCGCGCGCGCTTCCGCCACGCCGGAGAGTTCGAGCCGGCCGCGCCGAGCCGAGTGCCGCCGCGACTTCGTCTGCCGCCTCGTCGACCGCGCTCTCGCCCTGTCCCTCGAAGAAGCCGCCGAGACGGCGCACGCGCAGGCCCGTGCCGGAACCGAGCCGGCCGGAGACCGGGGAGGGGTCGCGGGTCGGCGCAGACGGGGTCGCCGGGATCGAGGCCGAGCATTGCGTCGAACGCCAGCGCGAGATCCTGCGCCGAGCACGCCATCGGGCCGAGATGGTCGAGGCTGTCGACGAACGGGAAGGTGCCGGTGCGCGGCAGGCGGCCGTAGGTGGGCTTCAGGCCGAAGATGCCGCAGAACGAGCTCGGCACCCGGATCGAGCCGTTGGTGTCCGACCCCAGCGCCAGCGGCACCAGCCGCCCGCCGACCGCGCTGCCCGAACCGCCGGACGAGCCGCCCGACATCCGCGACAGGTCGTGCGGGTTGCGCGACGGCCCTTCGTGGACGTTCTCGCCGGTGAAGTCGTAGGCGTATTCGCCCATGTTGAGCGCGCCGACGCAGACCGCGCCGGCGGCGACCAGGCGGGCGACCAGCGGTCGCGTCGTCTCCGGCGGGCGCATCGTCCCGGTTGATCTTCGAGCCGGCGAGGGTGATCTCGCCGGCAAGGTCGAAGAGGTTCTTCACCGCAAAGGGGACGCCGGCAAGCGGTCCGGCCTCGCCGCCGGAGGCGAGCGTGGCGTCCACGGCGGCGGCCTCGGCGCGGGCGCGCTCGGCGGTCACGGCGGTGAACGCGTTCAGCTTGCCGTTGCAGGCCTCGATCCGGGAAAGCGTCTCGCCCAGCACGGCGGCGGCGGTGGTGGTGCCGCTTTTGACGGCAGCTGCGATCTCGTGCGCCGTGCGCATCTCCGGGGCGGTCATGGACGGTACACCGGCGCGGCCTCGTGTGCGCCGTCGCCGATCTGGCGCGCCAGCGTCAGCCCGTTGACGAGATGGGCGAGAACGGCGGCGCGGTTCTCCACCGGCACGGGCACGCCGCTCAGCGCCTCCGCGTGATCCATCAGCGCGTTCGCGGCATTCGTCGTGTCTTCGGGGGAAGGGGTGGTGCCCATGTCGGTCTCCTGTGGCACGGGGTTGGAGGCAAGCTGGGTGCCACGGGGCGCCGGTCCCGCCGAAGCGCTTGCCTGCGTGCCGGGTGCCCGAGGAGCGCTGCGCCTTCGCGCCCAAGCAATATTGATATGATGACTTCCCGCGCAGTGAAGCAAGACTGCGCAGTCGCGAGGCGCCGATCAATTGTTCTGGTCGGCTCAGGCATATGATGAATTTGGTGTTGACCGACGGGGGCGTCTCCTTCAGGCTCCGGCGCAATGACCGCATCAATCGCGGCTGACAGACAGGGAGAAACGCGTGAGAACCTTTTTCAAGGGTCGCGGCGCTTTCGGCATGACGGGCCGGAAAATGGCGACGGCGATCATCCCGGCGGCGCTTCTGCTCGCCAATCCGGCCTTCGCGCAGGAATATCACCAGGCGCCCGAGCTCGAGGGGAGGGACCTGCCGCCCGTCGCCGAGCGCCTGCCGAACCAGCCCGAGGTCGTCGAGGCGCTCAGCGTCGGCACCTACGGCGGCACGCTGCGCCGCGGCCTGCGCGGCTCGAGCGACCACAACAACATCCTGCGCATCGTCGGCCCCCAGGGCCTGACCCGCTGGAAAGCCGACTTCACCGGCATCGTCCCCAACGTGGCGGAAAGCTACGAAGTGAACGACGAGGGCACCGAGTTCACCTTCCACCTGCGAGAGGGGATGAAGTGGTCCGACGGTGAGCCCTTCACCGCCGACGACATCATGTTCTTCTTCGAGGATCTTCTCCCCAACAAGGAATTCTACGCGGCGCCCCCGCCGCGCTTCGTCTCCGAGGGGACGCCCGCCACGGCCGAGAAGATCGACGACTACACCGTCAAGATCAAATTCGCGAAGCCCTACGGCCAGTTCCTGACCGAGCTCGCGACGCCGCTGGCGCAGGAGCCGACGCTCTGGGCCAAGCACTACTGCAGCCAGTTCCACCCCAAGTATAACGAGAACATCGACGAGCTGATCGCCGCCGACAACGCGGACACCTGGGCGACGCTGTTCCGCAACAAGTGCGGCGACATCGAGATCCCGGCGCGCTGGGGCAACCCCGACCGGCCGACGCTCGACCCCTGGATCGTGACCGACGAGGCGTATTCGGGCGGCGCCACCCGCGTGGTGATGGACCGCAACCCGTACTTCTGGCAGGTCGACCAGGAGGGCAACCAGCTCCCCTACATCGACGAGGTGGTCTCGACCATCAACCAGGACGCCGAGTTGCTGCTTCTGGAAGCGATGGGCGGCAAGATCGACATGCAGGCCCGCCACCTCGACGCGGTCGCCAACCGCCCGGTTCTCTACGAGAACATGGAAAAGGGCGGCTACAACATGTTCCGGATGGTCAACACGCTGGCCAACGTGATGGGGATCTATCCCAACATCACGCACAAGGATCCGGCCATGCGCGAGATGCTGGGCAGCAAGGAGTTCCGCCAGGCGATTTCCCACGCCATCGACCGCGAGGAGATCATCGACGTGGTCTACTTCGGCCAGATCGAGCCTCGGCAGACCGGCCCCTACGAGGAGAACGAGTTCTACAGCGAGAAGATGGCCACCCAGTTCCTGGAATACAGCCCGGACAAGGCCAATGAGCTTCTCGACGGGCTCGGCTACACAGAGCGTGATTCCGAAGGCTTCCGCCTCCGTCCCGACGGCCAGCGCGTCGCATTCGGCGTCAACGTGATCCCGAACCTCTTCCCCGAGTTCACGGACAACCTCGAGCTGATGAAGGCGCAGCTCGCCGAGGTCGGCGTCGACATGACCATCAACGTGCTGGAACGGTCGATCTTCTATCAGCGCGCCGATGCGGTCGACTTCGACATGCTGATCTGGGCCTCACCCGGCGGCCTCGACCCCACGCTCGACCCGCGTGACTTTGTGGCGATGCACGCGCAGGGCACCTGGTACGCGATCCCGTGGGCTAACTGGTATCTCACCAACGGCGAGCAGGGCGAAGAGCCGAGCGAGAGCATGAAGAAGCGCCTCAAGCTCTACGACCAGTGGAAGCAGACCATCGATCCTGCCGAGCAGCACGACGTGTTCCAGCAGATCATCGACGAAGCCGCCGACCAGTTCGAGGTCATCGGCCTCGCCTCGGCGCCGGACCGCTACGGCGTGGTCGCCAAGAACATGAAGAACGTGCCGGACGGTATGCCCGCCTCGTGGATGTACCCGAACCCCGCACCGACCCTGCCGCAGACCTACTACTACGAGAAGTAGGCCCGGCCCGGCGCCGCGGCTGACGCGGCGCCGACACTTCGACAAGGCCGGGCCCGATAGCCCGGCCGCCACTTCGACTTTGTGTTCGGACGTGACCCGGTGCGCGACCACCCGCCCGCACCCGGCGCGCCAGGTCCCCCTTTCGGGAGCGAGCGGCGATGCTGTTCAAGTTCATTCTCAAGCGGCTGCTCTGGACGATCCCGTTCCTGTTCGCAGTCTCCATCGTCTCGTTCCTGCTGATCCAGGCGCCTCCGGGCGACTATCTCACCACCTACATCGCGACGCTCGCCCAGCAGGGCGAGATCGTCGACCAGGCGCGGATCGAGAACCTGCAGGAGCGCTACGGTCTCAACCAGCCGATCTACATCCAGTATTTCAAATGGGTGTGGGGGATGCTGCAGGGCGATTTCGGCGTCTCGTTCGAATGGCAGCAGCCCGTCGGCGACCTCATCTGGGAGCGGATGGCGCTGACGCTCCTCCTGTCGTTCGCGACGCTCATCTTCACCTGGGGCCTCGCGCTTCCGATCGGCATCTATTCGGCCGTGCGCAAATATTCGGTCGGCGACTATCTCGTCACCTTCGTCGGGTTCATCGGACTCGCGACGCCCAACTTCCTGCTGGCGCTGGTGCTGATGTACATCGCGGTGGTCCATTTCGGGACCGATGTCGGCGGCCTGTTCTCGGACCAGTACATCAACGCACCGTGGTCGATGGCGAAGGTCGGCGACCTGATGAGCCACCTCTGGCTGCCGATGGTGATCCTCGGGACCGCGTCCACGGCCAGCCTCGTGCGGATCATGCGCGCCAACCTCCTCGACGAACTGCCCAAGGCCTACGTCACCACGGCGCGCGCCAAGGGGATGAGCGAGTGGCGTCTTATCCTGAAATACCCGGTCCGCGTGGCGCTGAACCCGTTCATCTCCACCATCGGCTGGCTGCTGCCGCAGCTCGTCTCGGGCGCGGTGATCACCGCCATCGTGCTCAACCTGCCGCTCGCCGGGCCGCTGATGCTGCAGGCGCTGATGAGCCAGGACATGTACCTCGCCGGCGCCTTCGTGATGCTGCTGTGCTCGCTCACGGTGCTCGGCATGCTGGTTTCCGACATCCTGCTCGCGCTGCTCGACCCGCGCGTTCGTTACAGCTGAGGAGGCGGACATGACGTCGATCGACACCGCCCCGCCGCCCGCGCCGCAGCCGGCCGCCCCCGTCGCAGCCTCCAACCGGTTCGACGTTGCGTCCCAGTGGCAGCTCACCTGGTGGTCGTTCCGCCGGCACAAGCTCGCCATGTTCGGGCTGACGGTGGTGCTGCTTCTCTACATCATCGGCTTCTTCGCCGAGTTCGTCGCGCCGTTCTCGCCGACGGACACCAACCGCCGCGCGGTCTATCACCCGCCGCAGATGATCCGCCTGATCGACACCAGCGACGGCTTCGCGTTCCGCCCGTGGGTGCCACGAGTGAAGGTCTCGCGCGACCCGATCAGCCTCGCGCAGACCTACGAGGCGACGGACGAGAGGATCTACCTCAACTTCTTCGGCAAGGGCGAGGCGTACAATCTCCTCGGCCTCATCCCGTGGGACCGGCACCTCTTCGCGCCGGAGAACCCGCGCGAGCGCTTCTATATCTTCGGTTCCGACCGGCTGGGGCGAGACGTCTTCAGCCGCACCGTCTTCGCGACCCGCGTCTCGATGACCATCGGCCTCGTCGGCGTCGCGATCAGCCTCGTCCTCGGCCTCATCCTCGGCGGGCTCTCCGGCTACTACGGCGGCAAGGTCGACGCGGTGATCCAGCGGCTGGTGGAGTTCACCCTGTCGCTGCCGACCATCCCGATCTGGCTGGCGCTCGCCGCGGCGGTCCCGAAGGACTGGCCGATGCTCCTGCAATATTTCGTCATCACGTCGATCGTGTCGCTGGTGGGGTGGACCGAGCTTGCCCGCGTGGTGCGCGGCCGCTTCCTGTCGCTCCGCTCGGAGGACTACGTGGTCGCCGCACGGCTCGACGGCGCGTCGGAGAAGCGGGTCATCTTCCGCCACATGATGCCGGCGCTCACCAGCCACATCATCGCGTCCGTCACCCTCGCGGTGCCGCTGATGATCCTTGCCGAGACCAGCCTCTCGTTCCTGGGGCTGGGGCTGCAGCCGCCGGCGATCTCGTGGGGCGTGCTCCTCAAGGAGGCGCAGAACGTGCGGTCGATCGCGGCGGCGCCATGGCTCTTCATTCCCGGCGGGTTCGTGATCGTCGCGGTGCTGTGCCTCAACTTCCTTGGCGACGGTCTGCGTGACGCCGCCGACCCCTACGCCCGCTGATGACCATGAGCGACAACGTGACAACTCTCCCCCACCGCGCCGCTGCCGAAACCGGCGACATCGTGCTGGAGATCAAGAACCTCAACACGGTGTTCCCGCTGCGCAAGCGGATGCTGGAGGCGGTGAAGAACGTCTCCTTCACGCTGCACCGGGGGCGGACGACCTGCGTCGTGGGCGAATCCGGCTCGGGCAAGTCCGTCACCGCGCGGTCGATCCTCAAGATCGTCGATCCGCCCGGGCAGATCGTCGGCGGCGAGGTGATCCTCCACCGTCACAACACCGACCGTGGCGCTGCCGGCGGCGAGGATCTCATCGACCTTGCCAGGCTCGATCCGCGCGGCAAGGAGATCCGCGCGATCCGCGGCCGCGACATCGCGATGATCTTCCAGGAGCCGATGTCGTCCCTCTCGCCGGTCCACACCATCGGCGACCAGGTGGCCGAATCGATCCGCCTGCACGAGAAGGCGAGCAAGAAGGACGTCGCCCGCCGGGTGATCGAGCTCCTGACGATGGTCGAGATCCCGCGCCCCGAAGAGGCCGCCAAAAAGTACCCGTTCGAGTATTCCGGCGGGATGCGGCAGCGCGTGATGATCGCGATGGCGCTCGCCTGTAACCCGTCCGTGCTGATCGCCGACGAGCCGACCACGGCGCTCGACGTAACGACGCAAGCCGAGATCCTCGACCTTATCGCCACCCTCCAGCGCGACCACGGCATGGCGGTGATGTTCATCACCCACGACATGGGCGTGGTCGCCGAGATCGCGCACGACGTGGTGGTGATGTACCACGGCGAAGTGGTCGAGACCGGGACGGTGGAGGAGATCTTCAACAACCCTAGGCAAGCGTACACCAAACGCCTCCTCGACAGCGTGACCCGCCTCGGCCGCCGCGCGCCGCAGAAGGGCCCGCAGCCGCGCGACCTCGACCGCCGCGCCGAGATTCTGCGCGTGGAAAACCTCAACCTCACCTTCGGCGAGGATTTCGGGCCTGTTCGGCGGCAAGACCAAGGCGGTGAAGGCCGTCGACGACGTCTCGCTGGTGCTCCACGAGGGCGAGGCGCTCGGCATCGTCGGCGAATCCGGCTCGGGCAAGACCACGCTCGGCCGCTGCATCGCCCGGATCTACGACCCCAACTCGGGCAAGGTGATCTACCACACCAAGGACGGCGGGCAGGTCGACCTCGCGAGCCTCCCGGCCGGCGACCTCAAGCAGTACCGCCGCGAAATCCGGATGATCTTCCAGGACCCGTTCGCGTCGCTCAACCCGCGGATGACGATCGAGCAGATCATCGCCGAGCCGCTGATCGTCAACGGCGTCGCCTCGGGCTCGGAGCTTCAGGACAGGGTGGCGGACCTTCTCACCCGCGTCGGCCTGCCGACCGAGGCGATGGAGCGCTACCCGCACGCCTTCTCGGGCGGGCAGCGCCAGCGCGTCGGCATCGCCCGCGCCATCGCGGTCGACCCGCGCATCGTGATTGCCGACGAGGCGACCTCCGCGCTCGACGTGTCGGTCCGCACGCAGGTGCTCGACCTGCTCATCCAGCTCCAGAAGGAGCTCGGCCTGTCGTTCCTCTTCATCAGCCACGACATCGCGGTCATCCGCTACTTCTGCGACCGGGTCGGGGTGATGTACCGCGGCAAGCTGGTCGAGACCGGCGACGCCGACGAGGTCTGCGACAACCCGCAGCATCCCTACACCAAGGCGCTTCTCTCGGCGGTGCCCGGCGACGACCCCAGCCGCCGCCGCATCGCCCAGCGCACCCGTTACGCACCCGCCGCAGAGTAGGGGCGCCCACCTCGCCGCGAACGCGGCACCCAACCCCGAGGAAACATCCTTGAAGCTCGGCACGCAGATCCCCGCCCGCAACGACGACGACTACCGCATCATGGCGCAGCTCGGCGTCACCCACGTCAACGCCGATCCCGCGGGCAACCCGCACGACTGGACGCGGGACATCCTCGAGAAGCACCGCGACCACGTCGAATCCTTCGGCCTCGTCCTCGACATGGTGCAGCTGCCGCTGGCCTCGCGCCCGATCGAAGCAGAGCAAGAGCCCCGACATTCTTCTCGCGGGCCCGGACCGCGACCGGCAGATCGATTCCATCTGCCGCCTCATCGAGAACTGCGCCGCCGTCGGCATCCCGGCGGTGAAGTACAACATGAACATCATCGGCATCCCGCGCACGCCCGATGAGCCCGGACGCGGCGGGTCGATGAACGCCGCCTTCCGCTGGGACAAGACCGACCAGGACGCGGCCCCGGGCCTCGCCGGGGTCCTCTCCGAGGACGAGAACTGGGAGCGGATCGACTACTTCCTTGAGCGCGTGGTGCCGGTCGCGGAGGCCAGCAAGGTCCGCCTCGCCTGCCACCCGCACGACCCCTACACGCCCCCCGGCTACAAGGGCGTCACCCGCGTGCTTGGCACCGTCGATGGCCTGAAGAAGTTCGTGCAGATGCGCGAGAGCCCCTACCACGGCCTCAACTTCTGCCAGGGCACGGTCGGCGAGATGCTCGACAATCCCCGCGAGGAGGTCGCGGACGTGATCCGCTGGTTCGGCGAGCGCAAGAAGATCTTCAACGTCCACTTCCGCAACATCGCCGGCGGCAAGCTCTCCTTCATGGAGACGTTCCCGGACGACGGCGACATGGACATGCTGGCCTCGATGCGGCTCTACAACGAGCTCGGCTACGAGCACATGATCATGCCGGACCACGTGCCGACGGTGTCGGGCAACGATCCGCAGAATGTCGGGTTCGCCTTCTGCTACGGCTACATTGCGGCGGGCCTCCAGATGATCCGCGCCGGGGCCGCCCGGTGAAGATCACCGGCCTTCGCACCTTCATGCAGCGGGTGGACAACCGCCCGCGGCTGCTGGTGGCCATCGACACGGACGCCGGCATCACCGGCTGGGGCGAGACCTACAACCACGGCCCCGACAAGGCCTATCCGCCGCTCCTCGACTTCCTGTTCACCCAGTTCGCCGGGGAGGACCCGCGCCGGATCTCCTTCATCCACCAGAAGCTCCTGCAGCAGACGCGCTTTCCGCCGGGCGCGCTCGGCATGGCCGCCATCGCCGCCATCGACCATGCGCTGTGGGACATCTCCGCGAAGGCGCTCGGCGTGCCGGTCTACCAGCTCCTCGGCGGCCATGTGCGCGACCGCGTCCGGGTCTACTGCGGCGTCTACACCGCGCCGGAGACGGACGAGGCGGTGCGGCAGGTGATGGCGCTCAACGAGGAGTACGGCTTCACCTGCTTCAAGCTCTCCCCCTACCGCACCAGCCTGCACGAAGGCCGGTGGGGCGAGATGTGCGCCACCGCCGGCAAATGGTTCGGCGAGATGCGCGCCGGCCTGCCGTCCCACTTCGAGCTGGCGTTCGACGCCCACGCCCGGATCGACGAGCCGATCAAGGCGCTCCAGCTCGCCGAGGCCCTCGCCCCCCACGACCCGTACTTCTTCGAGGAGCCGCTGCGGCCCGAACACATGCCGGCGTGGGGCCGCCTCCGCGCACAGATGGAGGTGCCGCTCGCCACCGGCGAGAGCCTCTACAACAGGTGGGAGTTCCAGGCGCTGTTCGATGCCGGCGGGGCGGACATCGTCCAGCCCGACATCGCGGTGGTCGGCGGCATGACCGAGATGCTGAAGATCGCGGCCGTCGCCAGCGCGCATTTCGCGACCGTTGCGCCGCACAACCCGATGGGTCCGCTGGCGACCGCGCACAACGTCCACTTCTCGGCCGCCTGCACCAACTTCCGCATCCTGGAATACAAGCTCGCCCGTCACGCCCCCTGGGCGGTGGACCAGTACATCCCGAAGGACGGCCACCTCGATCTCCGCCCCGACCGCCCCGGCTGGGGCATCGACATCGACGAGGGCGCGCTGAAGGTGGACGACTACGTCCACTGGGAGCGCAAGGTGGAGGTGAAGGCCGACGGGTCGACCGCCTACCCATGAGCGGGGAGGGGGAAACACTCCCGGCCTTCGTCCGTGCCCGGCTCGCCGCGGCGCCCCCCTCACTAAGCTTTCGCGCCGCGCCGCGTGATCATGCGGCTTGGCGGGACGAAGCCCTCGCCCTC
>OY969922.1:3362500-4392500 GCA_963704595.1 uncultured Alphaproteobacteria bacterium | reverse complement strand
AGTGAGAGACTCCCTCGCCGAAAGTCCAAGGGTTCCTTCGTTAAGCTAATCTGCGAAGGGTTAGTCGGCCCCTAAGGCGTACCCGAAAGGGGAAGTCGATGGGAATGCGGTTAATATTCCGCAACTTGGTGGTAGTGACGAATGACGTGTGTTGTCTGGCCTTACTGGATTGGTCGGGCAGCGAAGTTGTTCCAGGAAATAGCTCCACCGTACAAACCGTACCCTAAACCGACACAGGTGGACTGGTAGAGTATACCAAGGCGCTTGAGAGAACGATGCTGAAGGAACTCGGCAAATTACCTCCGTAACTTCGGGAGAAGGAGGCCTCGGATCTGCGCAAGCAGGCTCGAGGGGCACAGACCAGGGGGTAGCGACTGTTTATCAAAAACACAGGGCTCTGCGAAGTCGCAAGACGACGTATAGGGTCTGACGCCTGCCCGGTGCCGGAAGGTTAAGAGGAGAGGTGAGAGCCTTGAATTGAAGCCCCGGTAAACGGCGGCCGTAACTATAACGGTCCTAAGGTAGCGAAATTCCTTGTCGGGTAAGTTCCGACCTGCACGAATGGCGTAACGACTTCCCCGCTGTCTCCAGCATCGACTCAGTGAAATTGAATTCCTCGTGAAGATGCGAGGTTCCTGCGGTTAGACGGAAAGACCCCGTGCACCTTTACTATAGCTTTACACTGGCATTCGTGGCAGCATGTGTAGGATAGGTGGTAGGCTTTGAAGCGTGGGCGCCAGCTCGCGTGGAGCCACCCTTGAAATACCACCCTTGCTTCCATGGATGTCTAACCGCGGCTTTGGCC
Organism: uncultured Alphaproteobacteria bacterium; assembly: GCA_963704595.1. GTDB lineage: Bacteria > Pseudomonadota > Alphaproteobacteria > Rhizobiales > Amorphaceae > Acuticoccus. The sequence continues at coordinate 4,391,695 of OY969922.1, read as the reverse complement.
CGGGACAGTGTATGGTGGGTAGTTTGACTGGGGCGGTCGCCTCCCAAAGAGTAACGGAGGCGTGCGAAGGTGGGCTCAGAGCGGTCGGAAATCGCTCGTTGAGTGCAATGGCATAAGCCTGCCTGACTGCGAGACTGACAAGTCGAGCAGAGACGAAAGTCGGCCATAGTGATCCGGTGGTCCCGCGTGGAAGGGCCATCGCTCAACGGATAAAAGGTACGCCGGGGATAACAGGCTGATGACACCCAAGCGTCCATAGCGACGGTGTTGTTTGGCACCTCGATGTCGGCTCATCGCATCCTGGGGCTGGAGCAGGTCCCAAGGGTTTGGCTGTTCGCCAATTAAAGCGGTACGTGAGCTGGGTTCAGAACGTCGTGAGACAGTTTGGTCCCTATCTGCCGTGGGTGTCGGAGAATTGAAAGGATCTGCCCCTAGTACGAGAGGACCGGGGTGGACGTACCTCTTGTGGACCTGTTGTGGCGCCAGCCGCATTGCAGGGTAGCTACGTACGGACGGGATAACCGCTGAAAGCATCTAAGCGGGAAACCCACCTTGAAACGAGTTCTCCCTTGAGAGCCGTTGTAGACGACAACGTTGATAGGCTGGATGTGGAAGCGTAGCGATATGCGTAGCTTACCAGTACTAATAGCTCGATCGGCTTGATCACTCTCATTAACCCATGCCCATCCGCAAGCACGGCGGATGGTCGATGACGAAAGACCGGCTACACGCCGGACGGGTTCAGACCCGCCAGTTTCACGAATTGAACGTCCTCCGCCGGCCTGGTGGCCTTTGCGAGGGGTCCCCACCCGATCCCATTCCGAACTCGGCCGTTAACCCCCTCCGCGCCGATGGTACTCTGGCTTAAGCCACGGGAGAGTAGGTCGCTGCCAGGCCAGCCGAGCACGTTCAATTGTCTCATCACAACTCAATCATACAAAAACCCCACCGGTGAAAACCGGTGGGGTTTTTGCGTTGGCGCGCTGACCATGCTGCCAAACTCGTCCGATCGTGCTGCCCGCGCGTCCCGGAAAACGAGATCGTCACCCCGGCCGACCTTGCGCCCGGTCCGCATGTCGACCTCATTGAAAGCACCTATCCGACGGAAGCTCCGCCAGGCGGGCAGTCACTCTTGGGGCTCGGCGCTTTTCCCCAGAGCGAGGAGCGCGTCGCGGAGGCGCTGGAGCTCGCCGCTCGCAAATTCCGCGTCGATAGCATCGTGGGTGGCGCGCCATACGGGAGCGACCTCGGCAAGCAGTGCCTCGCCGTCCCTGGTGAGGAGGAGCCGTTTGGCACGGGCATCGGACGCGTCGGCTTCCACGGCAACCAGCCCCCGGCGCTGCAGCGGCTTGAGCGCTGCCGTCAGCGTTGTTCGATCCATCGCGAGAAACGGCGCGAGGTCGGCGATCCGCGGCGGCTCCGGCCGGTTGAGCGACATCAGCAGCGAGAACTGGCCGCTCGTGATGCCGAACGGGCGGAACGCCTCGTCGAACCGCCGCGCCATTGCCCGCGCCGCGCGCTGCGTGTGGAGGCACAGGCAGCGGTCGCGCACTTCGAGGGTGGTTGACAGGGGAACAATGGATGTCATCATGCCATATAAGTTGATATCAACATAAGTCGGCGTCAAGGCGACTTTGCAGGGGAGCGACCGTCATGACCATCACCATCAGCGCATTTGCCTGGGTGCCTCCGTTCGCGCAGGGTTACGTGCGGGACATCAGGCCGCGCTGGGCACTTGAGGAAGCCGGCCTTCCGTACACCGAAACCCTGATCGCAAACGGCGAGGGCGACCTCCCGTCCTACCGCGCCTGGCAGCCGTTCGGGCAGATCCCGGCCTACCGCGACGACGAGGTCACGCTGTTCGAAAGCGGCGCGATCGTCCTCCACATCGCCAAGAAATCCCAGAAGCTCGCACCGCGCGATGCGCAGGAGGAGGCGTCGGTCACCGCATGGGTCATCGCGGCGCTGAACTCCGTCGAGCCGCGGGTCGACAATCTCATCCTGCCGGGGATCTTCCATGCCGGCGAGCCGTGGACCGAAGGGTTCCGTCCCGTCGCCGAGCGGATGGTGGGTCTCCGCCTCAAGTCGCTGACGGGCTGGCTCGAGGGGCGCGAGTGGCTGACCGACCGCTTCAGCGTCGCCGACATCATGATGGCGACGGTCCTGCGCGCGCTGGAGGGCGAACCGATCCTTGCCGAATACCCCGTGGTGGAGGCCTATCTCGGTCGCTGTCTCGCCCGCCCGGCGTTCGACCGCGCAATCAAGGCGCAGCTCGCCACCTTCGCAAGCCACGAGCCGGCCTGACCGCGGCACCTCAGTCGTCCAGCGCGATGGCGGTGGTCTCTTTCAGCGTCTCCATCGACAGCATCGAGGTGACGCTGAAGAGATCGACCTCCGCCACCAGCCGCTTGTAGAAGACGTCGAATGCGCGGGTGTCGCGCACGCGCACCTTGAGAATGTAGTCGATCTCGCCCGCCAGCCGGTGGGCTTCCTGGATTTCCCCCATCGTCTCGATCGCATCCGCGAACCGCTCCAGCCATTCCTTCGAGTGGCTGGAGGTCTTGATCGTGACGAAGAACACCTCGTCGCGGTTGACGGCGGGCGGCGAGAGGATCGCCACCTGCCGGTCAATCACCCCGCGCTCGCGCAACTTGCGGATCCGGCTCCAGACCGGGGACTTCGACGAGTTGACCCGGGCTGCGATCGTCTCCACCGGCAGCGTCGCATCCTCCTGCAGGATGGCGAGAATTCTGCGGTCCAGCTCGTCCAGCATAGAATTTCCTGTCTGAGCCGCCAGAAGCGGGATGAAGTGAGCCCATGGCGCGCGAAATCGTGTCTATTGCCTTATTCCATCCTGCCAATTGCGGCAAGCGCAGGAAAACGCCAGTTTACGGCCTCAGGCGGAACGAGCGTGGAGGGCGAGTGATGGACCACTTCCCGATTTTCTACACAGTGAAGGACCGGTCCGTCGTCGTGTTCGGCGGCGGCGCGGAGGCGGCGGCCAAGCTGCGCCTCCTGCAGAAGACGTCGGCGCGGATCGTCGTCATCGCGGAAGCCTTCGAGCCCGGCGTGATCGACCTTGCCGGCACCACCCCCATTCTCGGCGACCCGCTGACCGCGCCGCTCCCGGCCGACATCGCGCTCGCCTATGCCGCCACCGGCGACATGGCGACCGATGCCGCCATCGCACGGCGCCTGCGCGCGCTCCACGTCACCGTCTGCGCCGCCGACCAGCCCGACGTCAGCGACTTCATCACCCCCGCCATCGTCGACCGTGACCCCGTGATCGTCGCCATCGGCACCGAGGGGACGGCCCCGGTGCTGGCGCGCGAGATCAAGGCGCGGATCGAGCGGATGCTGCCCTCCGGCCTCGGCCGCATCGCCCGGAAGGCGGGTGCGCTGCGCGAGCATGTGGCGGGCCGCTTCGCCCCCGGCGGCGCGCGGCGCAAGTTCTGGCACGCCCTGTTCGCACCCGCGCTCGACGGCGCTTTCGAGCGCACCGGCTTCGGCCGCGCCGCGCGCGAGCTTCTCGCCGCCAACGACACGCCCGAGCAGGGCTTCGTCTCCTTCGTGGGCGCCGGGGCAGGGGGCGCGGACCTCCTCACCGAGCGCGCCCGCCAGCGGATCGACCGCGCCGACGTCGTGCTCCACGACGCGCTCGTCGCCCCCGAGATCCTGGAGCTTGCGCGGCGCGAGGCGATCCTCGTCAACGTCGGCAAGCGGTCCGGCCGGCACCAGATGCGGCAGGACGAGATCAACGAGACGATCCTTGCCTATGTGCGACAGGGCCACCGCGTGGTGCGGCTGAAGGGCGGCGATCCCGCCATCTTCGGCCGCCTCGCCGAGGAGCTCGACGCGGTTGGCGCAGAGGGCTTCGGTTTCGAGATCGTCCCCGGCGTCACAGCCGCCAGCGTTGCCGCGGCGAGCGCGCTCGCCCCGCTCACCGAGCGCGGGCAGGCGCAGGAGCTGCGCATTGTCACCGCCCACGGCGCAGGCGGCGAGGACGACGTCGACGCGGTCGACTGGCAGGCCGCCGGCCGCAGCACCGCGCCGCTCGCCATCTACATGGGCCGCCGCGCGGCGCCCAAGGTGGAGGCCCGCCTCCTCGCCGGTGGCCGCGATCCGTCGACCCCCGTCATCCTCGTCGAAAGCGCGGGGCGGGAGGACGAGGTCCGCCGCCATGCGACGCTGGACACCCTTTCGGCCGCCGTCGACACGCTCCCCGGCGTCGGCCCGCTGATGATCCTCCTCGCCATGCATTCCCGCGAACTCGCGCAGCCGGCCGCCGCGGTCGCCCGCGAGACCCGCCGCACGGCAACGCAACCCGTCCAACTGGAGGCCGCGTGATGGCCAAGCTGAAGCCGACCTCGACCGCCATCCTCACGGCGAACGACCTTCTCACCGGCGCCATCGTCTACTGGACGGGCACCAGCTGGTCCCGCACGCTCGATGACGCCAAGCGCGCCAACGATGCCGACAGCCACGGCGTGCTCGAAGCCATCGGCAAGGCCGAAGAGGCGGTCGACAACGTCGTCGGCGCCTACCTCGTCGCGCTCGACCCCATGAGCGGCAAGCCGATCGCGCTGCGCGAACGCCAGCGCTGGTTCGGCCCCTCGGTCGCTCTCCCCACCACACCGGCCCACTAGGCTAGACCCATGTATCAATACGACGGACACGATCAGGCCTTCGTGCGCGCCCGGGCCGCGGAATTCCGCGACCAGGTGGAGCGCCGCGTCGCCGGTCAGCTCACCGAGGACGAGTTCAAGCCGCTGCGGCTGAAGAACGGCCTCTACCTCCAGCTTCACGCCTACATGCTGCGCGTCGCGATCCCCTACGGCACGATGTCGGCCGACCAGATGCGCACCCTCGCGCGGCTGGCGGAGGAGTACGACCGCGGCTACGGCCACTTCACCACGCGCCAGAACATCCAGTACAACTGGACGAAGCTGGAAGACGTGCCGGACATGATGGACATCCTGGCCGAAAGCCAGATGCACGCCATCCAGACCTCGGGCAACTGCATCCGCAACATCACCAGCGACGCCTTCGCGGGCGCGGCCGGTGACGAGGAGGTCGACCCGCGCCCGACGGCGGAGCTCCTGCGCCAGTGGTCCTCGCTGCATCCCGAGTTCGCGTACCTGCCGCGCAAGTTCAAGTTCGCGGTGATCGGCGCGGCGGACGACCGGGCGGCGATGAAGTTCCACGACATCGGCGTCCGCGCGCACCGCGGCGCGGACGGCCGGCCGAGCTACGACATCTGGGTCGGCGGCGGCCAGGGCCGGACGCCCCGCGTCGCGGTCCTGTTCGAGGAAGGCGTCCCGTTCGACCGTTTCCTGCCGACGCTGGATTCGATGCTGCGGATCTACAACCTCGCCGGCCGGCGCGACAACAAGTACAAGGCGCGCATCAAGATCCTCGTCGCCGAGATGGGCCTCGAGGAATACCGCGCCGCCGTCCACGAGGACATGGCGACCCGCGACACCTCGCACTTCGCCCTCGCCGGCGCGGAGTATGACCGGATCGCCGCGCAGTTCGCCGTCCTCCCGATCGAGCCCGTCGCCGCGACGCGGATCGAGGCCGAGGGCGACTTCGCCGCCTGGATCGACCGCAACGTCTTCGCCCACAAGGTCGAGGGCCACGCCGTGGTGTCGATCTCGCTGAAGGGCGCGGGCGACATTCCGGGCGACGCCACCGCCGAGCAGATGCGCGCCGTCGCGGACCTCGCCGAGCGCTACTCCGCGTCCGAGATCCGCGTCACGCACCGGCAGAACCTGGTTCTCCCCTACGTGCCGCAGGCGGCGCTGCGCGAGCTCTACGAGGCGCTTGTCGAAGTGGGTCTCGCAACAGGCAACATCGGCCTCACGAGCGACATCATCGCCTGCCCGGGGCTCGACTACTGCGCCCTCGCCACCGCCCGCTCGATCCCGATCGCGCAGGCGCTCTCCACCGTGATGCGCGAACGGGAGAAGAAGGCGGTCGGGGAGGGGCGCAACCCGTCCGGGCCCACGCTCAACATCTCGGGCTGCATCAACGCCTGCGGCCACCACCATGCGGCCAACATCGGCATCCTCGGCCTCAACAAGGCCGAGCAGGAGACCTACCAGATCACCCTCGGCGGCCGCGCGGATGCCGACGCCGCCATCGGCGAGGTTCTGGGGCCGGGCTTCACCGCCGAGGAAGTGCCCGGCGCCGTCTCCCGCATCCTCGACGTGTGGGACGCCATCCGCAACTCCGGCGAGAGCTTCGCCGACACCTACGCGCGGCTCGGCAAGGCGCCGTTCAAGGCCGCGGTCTACGAGGAGGCATCCCATGTGGCTGCTTGATTCAAAAGGCAAGCTTACCGCCGACGTGGCGGTCGAGGCCGGCGCCGAGATCGACGCCGCCGAGCCGCTCGCCAGCGTCCCCAACGCACCGGTGGCGATCGATCACGTTCGGCGCGCACGGCGGACGGGCGCGGCTTCTCGGTCGCCCGCCAGCTGCGCGCCCGCGGCTACGCCGGCACGCTCGTCGCCAACGGGCCGCTGATCCCCGACCAGGCGCGCCACGCCTTCCAGTCCGGCTTCGACGCGATCCTCGTCACGAACGACCGCATCGAGCGCCACGGCGAAGGCGCCTGGCGCGACGCCATCAAACATTCCGTCCCGGAGCTCTACGTGGCCGACAGCACTTCACGCGGCCCCGAACGCGGCATCTGGGCCTTGAGGCACGTACAATGACCACCGCGACCCTTCCGAAGACCGCGGCGCCGCTCGGCGAAACGGTCCTCTCCGTCAAGCACTACACCGACAGCCTGTTCGCCTTCCGCACCGCGCGGCCGGCCGGCTTCCGCTTCCGCTCCGGCGAATTCGCGATGCTGGGGCTGATGCAGGAGACCGGCAAGCCGCTCCTGCGCGCCTACTCCATCGCCAGCCCCAACTGGGACGACGCGCTCGAATTCTATTCGATCAAGGTGCCGAACGGTCCGCTGACCTCGCGGCTCGCGAAGATCGTGCCCGGCGACGAGATCATCCTGAAGCCGCGCCCCACCGGCACGCTGGTCGCCGACGCGCTGATCCCCGGCGGCACGCTGTGGCTGGTCTCCACCGGCACCGGCATCGCGCCGTTCGCCTCGATCATCCGCGACCCGGAGATCTACGAGCGGTTCGACCGGATCGTCCTCACGCAGACCTGCCGCACCCGCGCAGAGCTGCAATACGGCAACGACGTTGTCGCCGAGACGTTGAAGCACGAACTGCTCGGCGAGATCGTGGACGGCAAGCTGACCCACATCACCTCCGTCACCCGCGAGCCGACCGCGGGCCTCGCGGGACGGGTGACCAACCTCATCGAGAGCGGCGCGCTGTTCGATGCGGCAGGCACGCCGCCGTGGTCGCCGGAGCGGGACAGGGTGATGATCTGCGGGTCCGCCGCGATGATCGCCGACACCAAGGCGCTGTGCGAGCGGGCGGGCCTCACCGAGGGCTCGAACGCGAAACCCGGCCTGTTCGTGGTGGAGAAGGCCTTTGTCGGCTGAGCGTCATGCTCGGCTGGTAAGGCCCCACCTCTAGGAGTGGATACGATGCTCGACATTCCCGGCCGCACGAGTTCAGCCGTTGGCGCGCTCGACCGCATGTTCGGCGCGCTGCCGGCAAAGGACGTGCTGACCCTTGCCATCCGCGACCTGTTTCCCGGCCGCATTGCGCTCGTCTCCTCGTTCGGCGCCGATTCCATCGCGCTCCTCAACCTGGTGGCCGAGGTCGACCCCGCGACGCCGGTCCTCTTCCTCGAGACCGGCAAGCACTTCGACGCGACGCTGCGCTATCGCGACATGGTCGCCGAAAAGCTCGGCCTCACCAACGTGATCGACCTCAAGCCGTCCGCCGCCGCGCTCGCCGAACAGGACCCCGACGGCACGCTCAACGCGCGCCAGCCCGACGCCTGCTGCGCCATCCGCAAGGTCGCCCCGCTCTACGAGGCGCTGTCGGGCTACGACGCATGGATCACCGGCCGCCGCCGCGACCAGACGTTCCTGCGCAACGGCATGAACGTGTTCGAGGCCGATGGCGCGCGCACCAAGATCAACCCGCTCGCCGACTGGACCCAGGACGACCTCGACACCTACATCTGGCGCCTCGAACTTCCCCGCAACCCGCTGGTGGACGAGGGCTACGCCTCGATCGGCTGCGAGCCGTGCACCGCGAAGGTCGCGCCCGGCGAGGACGCCCGTGCCGGCCGCTGGCGCGGCACCGACAAGATCGAGTGCGGCATCCACGGCGCAACCTGATGCCGCAGTCGCCGCACGCCGCAAACTGAAAGATCAGCTTTTCAACTTAAGCGGGAGGCGCTAGACTTTTCCCAACGGAGGAGCTGTCTATGCCCAAGTGCGCAAACTGCGGCGGTACGGGGACGCGGGCCGAGGTGATCGAGCCTGACGGAATGTACCAGAAGTTGATCGCGATATGCTGTGCGGACTGCGGCGTCACCCACGCCGTCGCCGAGCGCTACAGCCCGTTCGAGAAGATCGACGCCCTGGAGAAGAAGATCAGGCTTCTCCAGCAGGCGGTCGATTCCATGTCGTTCGGGCTTCATCACAGTGCCTGGAACAACGGCGATGCTCGTTCGGTCGGCCGAGTGGATTAAGCGGCGAGCTTGGTTTCGGCGCTCGACTTGCGCAGGTTCTGGATGAACGTGGAGATTGTCGACCTCAGGTCCGCACTCTCACGGTCGAGAGCCGTGGATGTCTGAAGCACCACTTCTGCCGCGGAATTGGTGGAATCGGCCCGACCACGCACGCGGTCCATGTTGGTGGAGATCGCGTCGGTGGAGCGGGCGGCGCTCGTGATGCTTTCCGTCACTTCGCGGATCGCCTCGCCCTGCTCCTCCAGCGCCTCGGCCATCGCGTTGGTGTTGGCGGACACCTCGCCGATCATGCGGACGATGCCGTCGATCGCCTCCACGCTGACGTTGGCAACGTCGTGCATCGCCTCGATGTGGCGCTCGATTTCGGAGCTGGCCTTCCCGGTCTGCTCGGCCAGCGCCTTGACCTCTTGCGCCACCACAGAAAAGCCCTTGCCGCTTTCGCCGGCCCGCGCGGCCTCGATGGTCGCGTTGAGGGCGAGAAGGTTGGTCTTTTCGGCAATATCGTTGATGAACTTGGTGGCTTCGCGGATGTTGGTGCTTGTGGCGGAAAGGACGCCCAGCGTCTCCGCCGCCTTTTCGGCCGCTGTCACCGCCGACCGTGCGCGGCTCGCGACCACTTCCACCTGCGAGCCGATCTCCTTTGAGCTGGCGCTCAGTTCCTCGGCCGCTGCCGCGACGGTCTGAACGCTGGCGTTGCCGGCTTCACAGGCCCCAAGGATGCTTGCCGCATCCCGCGACATGTCCTCGGACAGGGAACGGAGGCCCTCGGCCTGCTTGGTCATCCGCCCGACGTCGCCGCGCATGCTTTCCATCAGCTCGGCCACCTGGGAGTCGAGATCGTCAGCGGTGCGGCCGATGGCGGCGGCACGCTCGTGGCGCATCAGATTCTCGTTGTCGGCCTGCTGCTGCTGCAGGGACTGGCGCTCCAGGACCACCTCGCGCAGGCGGCCGACCGAGCGGGCGATTGAGCCGATCGCGTCGCTGCGCTTCTGGAACTGGCCGGCCTCGACCACCACGCCGTCGGCAAGCTGGGAGATCTTGCCGGCCAGAAGCTGCGTCGGCACCGAAAGGTCGCGTGCGGTCAGCCAGCTGGCGACGATCATCAGCACCGAGGCGATGACCGCGAACCCGACGCAGAACCACTGCATCTGCGCAAATGCCTCATCGACGCGGTCGAGGTAGACGCCAGTGCCGACAAAGGCGTCCCAACCCGGTACGGGGACCACGTAGGAGATCTTCTTCTGCGGCTCGCTCTCGCCCTTCGCTGCGCGCCAGTATTCGACCGTGCCCCCGCCGGCTTGCGCGGCTTTGGCAAGTCCCTGGTTGATCTTAAAGCCGAAGATGTCTTCCGATTCCCACGCGTTCTGGCCTACGCTGTCCGGGTTTGCGCCGTGCGCGAGCCGCGTGCCGTCGTACGCCGTGGAGAACACGTATTCCTTGCCGTCGGCGTAGAGCATGTTGTTCACGACCCGGCCCCAGGCGCCGATGGCGTCGGCGCGGGTCATCTCGCCGTGCTCCACCGCGTTCTGGAACGGGACGGCTGCGCCTGCCGCGGTTTCCGCGATGGATCTTGCCTTGCCCAGCTCCAGCTCGACAGCATTTTCCCGCGCCTGTGGGAGAATGATCATCATCAGTGCGGCGAGCGTCAGCACGTTGGCTGCAGTCAGAAGCCAGAGTTTTCCGGCGATTGACAGTTTTCGGTAAAGACCGAGCATTGTGCGAGCTCCTGCGGACGGGCGATCGAAGTCCGATCCCTAGCGGAGCAACGTCGACCGGGGCTTGCGCTGCGGCCATGAAAAAGCCCGCCCCCGAAAGGGAGGCGGGCGACTTCACTGAAAAACACCGTCTTAAAAGCACCCGTTAAAATGCATCGTCTGAAAAAAGCCGCGCCGCGAAGGCGCGACTTGAAAAAGGGGTCGTGTCACTCGCACACGCGCTCGACACTGATGACGTAGGCCTGGCGGCGCGGGCTCCAGCGCTCGAAGCGCACGTCGCGGCAGTAGACCCGCTGGGTCGCCGCATTGGCGGCAAGGGCGGCGCCGAGCGCGAAGGCCCCGATGCCGATGGCGGCAGCCGCGCCGTTGTTGAAGTGGCGGCCACGGTGCCCGTGGTGCGGGCGGCGGTGGCGGCCATGGCGACTGCCGACGGTCTCGACGGCGGTGGCGCCGGTCTCGATCGCGGCGCTCTTCATCCCGCCGAACGGCTGCGCGGAGGCGGTGCCGGGGACTGCGATGGCTGCTGCGGAAATGGCGACGGCGGTGGAAACGGCGACAATGCTCTGCTTGATATTCATGGTCGTATCTCTCCAGAATTTGTAATCTTTGTTTCAAAATTCGGCCCGTTGCCGATGCATTGAAGATGATCACGCCCGCCGCCGCCGCACGTGATCGCCGTCACAAAACGCGCATTTGCCGAATTCGGACCGAATTGCCCCCTTGCCGCAGTGGCCACGCCTATGCGCGGCACAAACAAAAAGGGCGGCCCCTGAGGACCGCCCTTGCAAGGCTGCGCGAGGCGCGCAGCCGGTTGTCGCGAAGTCTACCGCTTGAGGACGAGCGGCGGCGGGCTCACCAGCCGCATCTGTGCCACGCCGGCGGCAAGGTTGGCGCCGAGCTGCCCCTGCACCGAGATCGGCTGCAGGTTGATCGACCGGTCGAACCCGCCGATCAGGACGTTGGCGCCGATGCCGACGCCCGGCGTCGCCTCGGCCGTCACGCCCCAGTACCGGCCTTCGAGCGCGGTGGAGTCGATGCTGGTCGTGGGCGCGAATACAGCCCAGATCAGCCGCGTGCCGGTGGTGATGCCGACGTCGACGCCGACCTTGGTGATCGACCCGTCGTAGACCTCGTTCGGGCCGCCGAGACGCTTGAAGTCACAGCCGAGCACCTTGCGCGAGGCAAGGATGTAGCCGGCGCCGCCGGCGATGTCGCACACGAGCGTGCCGACGCGGACGCCGGCGCTCGCCTGCGCGGGAATGCAGGGTGAAGGTGCCGAGAGCCACGGCGGCAACGGCGCTCAGAAAACGTTTCATCGTATAACCCCTTCAGGGCTGGGCGGCGCTACCGCAGTGCGCCGCAGAAGCGTTGTATCCTCGTGCAGGCTTCTTCCAGAGCTTCGGTCGAAGTCGCGTAGGAAATCCGAAAGTGCGGGGCGAGGCCAAAGGCCGACCCCTGTACCACTGCAACGCCTTCGGCTTCCAAAAGCTCCGTTACAAAGTCAGAATCTGTCTCGATTTTCTTGCCCGTCGGCGCCGTCTTGCCGATCGCGCCGGCGCAGGACGGGAACACGTAGAATGCACCTTCCGGGCTCGGGCAGGTGATGCCCTTCGCCTGGTTCAGCATGGATACCACGAGATCGCGCCGCTCGCGGAACACTTCGGCGTTGGACTGGATGAAATCCTGCGGGCCGTTCAGCGCCTCGACCGCCGCCCACTGCGACACCGAACACGGGTTGGACGTCGACTGCGACTGGATCTTCGCCATCGCCTTGATGAGATGGGCCGGGCCGCCGGCGTAGCCGATGCGCCAGCCGGTCATCGCATACGCCTTCGACACGCCGTTGACGGTGAGCGTGCGGTCCTTGAGGCCGGGCTCGACCTCGGCCGGGGTGGTGAACTCGAAGCCGTCGTAGACGAGGTGCTCGTACATGTCGTCCGTCATCACCCACACGCTGGGGTGCTTCATCAGGACGTCGGTCAGCGCCTTCAGCTCGGCGCGGGTGTAGGCAGCACCCGACGGGTTGGAGGGGCTGTTGAGGAGCACCCATTTCGTGAGCGGCGTGATCGCCTCTTCGAGCTGCGCCGCGGTCATCTTGAAGTTGGTGTCGGCGGTGCACTCGACCGTGACGGGCTTGCCGCCGGCGAGGAGCACCATGTCGGGGTAGCTCACCCAGTAGGGGGCGGGGATGACCACCTCGTCGCCGGGGTTCAGCGTCGCCATCAGCGCGTTGTAGAGGACCTGCTTGCCGCCGACGCCGACGGAGATTTCCGACGTTTCGTAGGAGAGGTTGTTCTCGCGCTTGAACTTGGCGACGATCGCTTCCTTCAGCTCCGGAATGCCGTCGACCGCGGTGTACTTGGTCTTGCCCTCGTTGATCGCCGCGATGGCGGCCGCCTTCACGTTGTCCGGCGTGTCGAAGTCGGGTTCGCCGGCGCCGAGGCCGATCACGTCGCGGCCGGCACGTTTCAGCTCGGCCGCCTTCTGGCTGACGGCGATTGTTGCGGAAGGTTGGACGCGCGAAAGCGTCTCGGACAGGAAGGCCATGGATCTAACACCGCACGAGGGATGACGCGGCGTTATCATGCCAACGCCGCGGTCCATGCAAGGCCGCGGCGAATAAAACTCGGCCCGCGGCTGTGCGCGGGCCTTCCATGTTCCGGGATAGGCCGCCTGCGCGAGCCGCGCGGCCTGAGCGCGGGCTAGAAGCGGAAACCGCCGCCCAGCGTGCCGTGCCATGCGTCGAGGAACGGGCAGCGGCTGCTCGTAGATGTTCTCGTTCACGATCTTCATGCCGGAAGGCGGCTTGATGCCGGTCGTCAGAATGTCGGGCGTGGACGGGTCCGCCCGACCTGAAAACATCGATACGCCGGGCAAATCACGCCCGTAAGGGCCCACATAGGCCGATCCGCCTGCACCACCATACAGGGGCCGCACTGTGATCGACGGGATGTCCTGCGCGTAAACCGCGCCAGCGCTCCCGAGCATGAGCAATCCAGCCAGTGCGTATCTCATCTCTGTCTCTCCAGGCGATTCATTTGCCATTTTTGTTTTACCCCGGCGCCAAAAGCAACTTGTCTTTGCCCGCCCGGACCGGAGGACCTCATACGGTACGCAATACCCTAAACCGCCGTTCGGTCGTCCAACTCATAAACGCCGAAGCCTGCGCCCGGGTTGCGTCTCACTTGATGAGCTTGGAGACGACCTGCGCCGTGTAATCGACTGCAGGGATGATCTTGGCGTAGTTGAGCCGCGTCGGCCCGATGATCCCGAGGACGCCGACCACCCGCCGCTGGCTGTCGCGGTAGGGCGACATGATGAGCGACGAGCCCGACAGCGAAAACAGCTTGTTCTCCGAGCCGATGAAGATGCGCACCCCGTCGCCGTCCTCGGTCAGCGAGAGGAGCTGCATCAGGTCGCGCTTGGTCTCCAGGTCGTCGAGGAGCTGGCGCACGCGGTCGACGTCGTCGCGCAGCTCGACATTCTGGAGGAGGTTGCCGCGGCCGTGGACGATCAGCGAACCCGTCTCGCGGGTCGACGCGCCCGACCAGCTCGCGATCCCTTCCTCGATCAGCTTGGCGGTGATCTCGTCGAGCTCGGCGCGCACTTCCGCCGCGCGCAGCGAGATTGCGTCGCGCGCCTCGCCCACGGTCGACCCGCGGACATGGGCGTTGAGATAGTTGGTCGCCTCCCGCAGCGCCGATGGCGGCAGGCCCACCGGAAGGTCGACGATCCGGTTCTCCACCGAGCCGTCCTCGCCCACCAGCACCACCAGCCCCTTGCCGGGGTCGAGCGCCACGAACTCGATGTGCTTGACGCGCAGGTCCTGCGTCGTCGTCAGCACCACGCCCGCGCCCGACGACATGCCGGACAGCATCATCGAGGCCTTGTTGAGCGCCGCGTCGAACGCGCCTTCGCCCTGGCCGGCGAGCTGGCTGTCGATCCCGTCACGCTCCTCGGCGGACAGTTCGCCGACGTTGAGGAGCGCATCCACGAAGAAGCGCAGGCCCCGGTCAGTCGGCAGGCGCCCCGCGCTGGTGTGCGGGGCGTAGATGAGCCCGAGGCTCTCGAGGTCGCTCATCACGTTGCGGACGGAGGCGGGCGACAGCGGGCTCGGCAGCGCCTTCGAGATGGAGCGCGAGCCGATGGGCTCGCCGGTCGCGAGATACGTTTCCACGATCTGCCGGAAAATGTCCTGGCTACGCTCGTCGAGTTCGATCGCCGTCCGTGACGCGTCGACCAGATGCATCTTGCGCCCTCCGTTCCTGCCGCCCTATCGCGCTCACGTGATCTATGCCAACCACGTACGACAAAATGGGAGTCTTTTCATGCGACACGACGGCAGAGCCGCGGACGAATTGCGTGCGGTCAGCCTTGAGCGCGGTGTGGCCAAGCATGCCGAGGGCTCGTGCCTCGTCAAGTTCGGTGCAACCCACGTCCTTTGTACCGCCTCGCTCGAAGAGCGCGTGCCGCCGTGGCTGCGCGGCGGCGGCGAGGGCTGGGTGACGGCAGAGTACGGCATGCTGCCGCGCGCGACCACCACGCGGATGCGCCGCGAGGCGACGCAGGGCAAGCAGTCCGGCCGCACGCAGGAAATCCAGCGCCTCGTCGGCCGCTCGCTGCGCGCCGTGGTCGACCGCAAGGCGCTCGGCGAACGCCAGATCACCGTCGACTGCGACGTCATCCAGGCCGACGGCGGCACCCGCACCGCCGCCATCACCGGCGCGTGGGTCGCCCTGTCGGACTGCCTCGCCCGCATGAAGTCGCGCCGGCATGATCACCGGCCCGGTGCTGACCGACAACCTCGCCGCGGTCTCCTGCGGCATCGTGAACGGCACGCCCGTCCTCGATCTCGACTATGTTGAGGACTCGTCCGCCGAGACCGACGCCAACTTCGTGATGACCGGCTCCGGCGCCATCGTCGAGGTGCAGGGCACCGCCGAGGGCACGCCCTTCAGCCGCGACGAACTCAACCAGCTCCTCGACCTTGCCGCGCACGGCATCGGCCGGCTCGTCGACCTGCAGAAGATGACCGTATCGTGACCTTGCTCGAACCCGGCACCAAGCTGATCCTCGCCACCCACAACGCCGGCAAGATCGCCGAATTCCGCGATCTTCTGGAGCCGCTGGGGGTGACGGTGGTGAGCGCCGGCGAGGCGAACCTGCCCGAGCCCGAGGAGACGGAGACGACCTTCGAGGGCAATGCGCGCCTCAAGGCGGACGCCGCCACCCGCGCCACCGGCCTCCCGGCGCTGGCGGACGATTCCGGCGTCACGGTCGAGGGCCTCGGCGGCGACCCCGGCATCTACAGCGCCCGCTGGGCCGGCCCCGACAAGGATTTCGCGGCCGCCATGGGCCGCGTCCTCGACAAGCTCGACGAGGCAGGCCACACCACGCCCGAGACGCGGCGCGCCGCCTTCGTCGCCGTGCTGGCGCTGTCCCGCCCCGGCGAGGAGACGATCACCTTCGAGGGCCGCACCGAGGGCGTCATCGCCCCCGCCCCGCGCGGCGCCGAGGGCTTCGGCTACGACCCCCTGTTCGTGCCTGACGATGGCGACGGCCGCACCTTCGGCGAGATGACCGCGGCCGAAAAGCGCGGCGCCGAGGCGCCCGCTGTCGCACCGCGCCCGCGCCGTGCAGCTCTTCATGGCGGCGGTGAAAGGCCCGCGCGCGTGACCCTTCTGGCGGAACGGACGGAGGCGCCGAGAGCGGCGCAGGACGGCGGCTTCGGCGTCTACGTCCACTGGCCGTTCTGCCAGTCGAAGTGCCCCTACTGCGACTTCAACAGCCACGTGCGCCACGGCGGCGTCGACCAGACCCGCTACGCCGCCGCCATCGCCCGCGAGATCGCCACCATGGCGGCGTGGAGCCCGGACCGGGCGCCGACCTCCATCTTCTTCGGCGGCGGCACCCCGTCGCTGATGGAGCCCGCGACGGTGGACACCATCCTCAGCGCCATCGACGACGCGCTCGGCATCCCCGCGGGCGCCGAGATCACGCTGGAGGCGAACCCCACCAGCGTCGAGCAGTCCCGCTTCGAGGGGTTTCGCGCGGCCGGCGTCAACCGCGTCTCGCTCGGCGTCCAGTCGCTGATCGACGCCGAACTCGTCGCGCTCGGCCGCCGCCACGACGCCGCCGCCGCCCGCGCCGCGCTGGCCCTCGCGCAGCGCATCTTCCCGTCCGTCTCCGCCGACATGATCTACGCACGGCCGAACCAGACCGTGCCCGCCTGGCGCGCCGAACTCGGCCAGATGCTCGAGATCTGCGGCGACCACCTGTCGCTCTACCAGCTCACCATCGAGCCCGAGACGCCGCTACTACGACCTCGCCGCCGCCGGCAGGCTGACGATCCCGGAAGACGACCTCGCCGCCGACCTCTACGAGCTGACGCTGGACCTCACCGCCGCCGCAGGCCTTGCCCGCTACGAGGTCTCCAACCACGCGCGCCCCGGCGCCGAGGCGCGGCACAACCTCGTCTACTGGCGCGGCGGCCGCTATCTCGGCGCGGGCCCCGGCGCCCACGGCCGCCTCGTCCTCAACGAGGGCCGCACCGCCACCGCCACCCACAAGCTGCCCGAGACCTGGCTCGCCGCCGTCGAGGCGAACGGCCACGGCATCGAAACCCGCGAGGTGCTCGACCGCTGAGGACATCGCCGCCGAAACGCTGATGATGAACCTGCGCCTCGCCGAAGGGCTCGACCTTGCCACCTACGACACGCCGCGCCGGCGCACCCCTGCCGCAGGATAGAATCGCCGCCCTCGTTGCGGACAATCTCCTCAGGCAAGAGGATGGGCGCATCACTATCCCGGTGGGAGCGCAGCTCCTCACCAACGCAGTCGTACGGGAGCTTCTTCCATGATCTTCACGAGTGCCCAGACGCTGGAGCGCGAACTCTGCGAGATCTACGAGGCCACCGAACGCCAGTGGTCCGACGCGCGCCCCCGCATCCTGTCGCGGCTGAAGAAGGCCCGCGCCGACGCGCTGAAGGCGCTTGAATACACGCTGGACGAGACCGGCTCCGGCACGAAGGCCGCGCGTGTGCTGGCTTCCGGGCAGGACGCCATCATCGAGGCGCTGTTCGCCTTCAGCGCCGAGCACCTGTTCCCGACGGCCAACCACTCCACGTCCGAAAAGCTCTCCGTCATCGCCACCGGCGGCTACGGCCGCGGCCTCCTCGCGCCGGGCTCGGACATCGACCTTCTCTTCCTCTTCCCCTACCGGCCGACGCCGTGGACCGAGTCCATGGTCGAGACCATCCTCTACATGATGTGGGATCTCGGGCTGAAGGTCGGCCACGCCGCCCGCAGCGTCGACGAGTGCATGAAGCTTGCGCGCACGGACATGACGATCCGCACCGCGCTCCTGGAATGCCGCCCCATCGTCGGCGACCCCAACCTCGCCGACGTGCTGATCGACCGCTTCAACCACGCCGTCATGCGCGGCACCGGCAAGAAGTTTATCGCCGCCAAGCTGGAAGAGCGCGACGAGCGACACAAGCGCCAGGGCCGCACGCGCTACCTCGTCGAGCCCAACGTCAAGGAAGGCAAGGGCGGCCTTCGCGACCTCAACACCCTGTTCTGGATCTCGAAATACTACTACCGCGTCCGCGAGGAGGAGGATCTCGTCAAGCTCGGCGTGTTCGAGCCGGCGGACTACAAGATCTTCAAGCGCTGCGACGACTTCCTGTGGTCCGTCCGCTGTCACCTCCACCTCGTCGCAGGACGGCCTGAGGAGCGGCTGACGTTCGAGCTGCAGCGCGAAATCGCGCGCCGCCTCGGCTACAGCCCGCGCCCCGGCATGTCCGAGGTCGAGCGCTTCATGAAGCACTACTTCCTGATCGCGAAGGAGGTCGGCGACCTCACGCGCATCCTCTGCGCCGCGCTCGAGGAGCAGCACGTCCTCCCCAGCGTCGGCCTCTCGCGCATCATGAAGACGCTGACGCTCCAGAACATGCGCCAGCTCCCGGGCGACTTCCGCGTCGAGAACCAGCGCATCCACCTCTCCCGGGACGACGCCTTCCAGCGCGACCCGGTGAACATGCTCCGCATCTTCGAGGTGGCGGACGCGCACGACCTGCGCCCCCACCCGGACATTCTGGCCGCCATGCGCCGCTCGCTGCGCCTGATCGACGCCAACGTCCGCGCCGACCCCGAAGCCAACGCGATCTTCCTCAAGCTCCTGACCGAAAGCACCGACCCCGAAACGCTGCTGCGCCTGATGAACGAGACCGGCGTGCTGGGCGCCTTCGTGCCGGAATTCGGCAAGGTCGTCGCGATGATGCAGTTCAACATGTACCACCACTATACGGTGGACGAGCACCTCATCCGCTCCGTCGCGATCCTCGCCGACATCGACCACGAGCGCCGCGACAACGACCATCCGCTCGCCTCCCAGCTGATGCCGCACCATCCAGAACCGCCGCGCCCTCTACGTCGCGGTGTTCCTGCACGACATCGCCAAGGGCCGCCCGGAGGACCACTCCATCGCCGGGGCCAAGATCGCCCGCAAGCTCTGCCCCCGCTTCGGCCTGACACCCGCGGAGACCGACCTCGTCGCCTGGCTGATCGAGGAACACCTCGTGATGTCGATCACCGCCCAGTCGCGCGACCTTTCGGACCCGAAGACGATCGACCTCTTCGCCAACCACGTGCAGAGCTTCGAGCGGCTCAAGCTCCTCGAAATCCTCACCGAGGCCGACATCGCCGCCGTCGGCCCGCACGTGTGGAACGGCTGGAAGTCCCAGCTCCTGCAGACCCTCTACGACGAAACCGAGACCATCCTGTCGCCGGGGCACACCCGCCTGCCGCGCTCGGCGCGGGTGGAGGGGGCGCGCCGTGCGTTCATTGCCGAGGCGACCAGCCTGCCGGCCGACGTGCGCGAGGCCTACACCACGCGCCATCCGGCGCCCTACTGGATCCGCAACGCGATCCCCGATGCGATCCGCCATGCCGAGCTGATGACCAGCGCCGGACCCGGCGAGGTGGTCTCCGCAGATGCGGATGCGCGCCGACCGCGCCGTCACCGAGATGACGCTCGCCGCACCCGACAAGCCGAGCCTCCTCTCGATCGTCGCCGCCGCCTGCGCGAGCTGCCAGGCCAACGTCGTCTCGGCGGACATCTTCACCACCCGCGACGGCTCCGCGCTCGACATCTTCGCCCTGACCCCGATGTCCGAGCACCCCAGCGAGGAGCAGGACCGCGTCGAGCGGATCACCCGCCTTGTCCGCGATGCGCTGACGAAGGGGGTGCCGATCCCGCCTGCACAGGAACTGCGCCTGCGGGCAGTCAAGGTGAAGGCGTTCGACCACCCGACCGACGTCCTGATCGCGAACGACTGGTCGAACCGGTACACTGCGATCGAGATCTCGGGCCTCGACCGTCCGGGCCTCTTCCACGACCTTGCCCGCAAGCTGCGCGAGCTGTCGCTCCATGTCCGCTCGGCCCAGCTCGCCACCTTCGGCGAGCGCGTGGTCGACGTCTTCTACGTGACCGACGACGACGACAACAAGATCGCCGACCCCGAGGCGCAGCAGGCCATCAAGGACGCCCTGCGGGCCGCCTACGACGGCGAAACCCCGCCGCAGACTAACGCCAGGGCCGCCGTCGCCTGACGTCCCGCGCCAGTGTGACATGGATGGCGCGAGGCGGGCGGCGCCTCGACCAGCCGGCGACGGCCGGACGGCAGGTGGATTGACAGCCGGGGCGCGGCGGACCTTTCGTCGGGCTTGTTCAGTTCAGGGTGCCGCGATGACGCGCCTTACAATCTGGGTTCATTCGCCGGTGCAAGCCGCCCATGCCGCCGGGCGCTCCGCCTGATGCAACTCTTCCGCAATTTCGTCACCGTCGGCGCCTTCACGGCAATGTCGCGCGTCCTCGGCTTCACGCGCGACATCCTGATCGCCTCGATTCTCGGCGCAGGGCCGGTGGCCGACGCATTCTTCGTCGCGTTCAAGCTCCCCAATCTCTTCCGGCGCCTGTTCGCGGAAGGCGCGTTCAACTCCGCCTTCGTGCCGCTGTTCGCCCGCGCCCGGGCGGAGGAGGGACCCGACGGGGGCGAGGCGTTCGCTTCCTCGGTCCTATCCTGGCTCACGGTCATCCTCCTCGGCGTCACCATCCTCGCCGAGATCTTCGCCCCGCTCCTCGTCCTCGCGATGGCGCCGGGTTTCGCGGGCGACCGGGCGGAAGACCTCACGATAGTCTTCACCCGGATCTGCTTCCCGTATCTCGCCGCAATGTCGGTGGTGGCGTTCCTGTCGGGGATCCTCAACACGCTGGATCGCTTCGCCGTCGCGGCCTTCGCGCCGGTTCTCCTCAACATCGTCCTCATCACCACCATGATGGGCGCCGCGTGGTTCGCACTTCCGCCGGAGCGGGCGGGCCTAGTCCTCTCCATCGGCGTCGCCGTGGCGGGCGTCGCGCAGGCCGTCCTCCTCGCGGTGGCGGTGCGCCGCGCCGGGGTGCGCCTCAGCCTGCCGCGTCCGCGCAAGTCGGCGCGGCTCGGGCGCCTCCTGCGGCTCGGCATTCCGGGCATCGCGGCGGGCGGCATCACGCAGATCAACATCGTCGTCGGCACCATCATCGCCTCGTTCTGGACGGGTGCCGTCTCCCACCTCTACTACGCCGACCGGCTCTACCAGCTCCCGCTCGGCATGGTCGGCGTTGCCATCGGCGTCGCGCTCCTGCCGGACCTTTCCCGCCGCCTGCGCGCCGGTGACGAGGGCGGCGCGCTCTGGACCCAGAACCGCGCGCTCGAATTCTCGCTGATGCTCACGCTCCCCGCCGCCGCCGCGCTCATCGTCGTCCCGCTCGAGATCGTCACCGTCCTCTTCGAGCGCGGTGCGTTCGACCGCGACGACGCGGAGATGACCGCCGCCGCCCTCGCGGCCTACGGCGTGGGCCTGCCGGCGTTCGTCCTCATCAAGGTGTTCTCACCGGCCTACTTCGCGCGGGAGGACACCCGCACGCCGATGCTCTTCGCCGGCGTCTCGATGGTGGTGAACGTCGCGGGATCGGCAGCGTTTGCGTGGATGCTGGCGGCCGACGGCCTCGCCCACGTCGGCATCGCCGCCGCCACCTCGCTGGCGGGCTGGGTCAACGCCGGGCTGTTGTTCGCCGGCCTCGTACGGCGTGGCGACTTCCGCGCCGACCCGGTGCTCAGGACCCGGCTCATCGGCTTCTGCGCGGCGTCGGTGGCGCTCGCCGTCGTCGCGGTGCTGGTCGCGCGCGGCCTTTCAGGCTGGTTCTTCGACGGGGAGCTGTGGCCGTCCGTCGCCGCGCTCGCCATCATGGTGGCGGTTTCGGGCGGGGTCTACGTTCTCGTCTGCCAGCTCACCGGCGCGTTCCGGCTCGGCGATCTCAGGAAGGCGATCCGCGGCCGCTGAACCTCACCCTCGCGCGGCGCGGGCGGCGAAGTGGGCGCGGATCAGCTTCGTCGTCGCCGCCCAGAGCTCCGGCGAGGCGGCCTCGATGGGCGGCCCGCAGCGGCGCATCACCTGCGCCTCGGTCACCTCGAAGTCGTCCCACGTCCCGCCGTCGGTCATGAGGTTGAGGAGCACGGGCTGAAGCCGGTCGAGCCCCTTGGCGAACCGCGCCTCGGGCGTTTCCGCTGCCTCGAACTCGTCCCACAAGGCCCGGAGTCGCGCGCCTTCCTCCTCCGGCAGCAGCCCGTAGAGGCGCGCCGCGGCGGCATCCTCGGCGGCGGCGATCTTCGCCAGATCCTTGCCGGCGAGATGGTAGGGCACGTCGCCGGCGTCGATCTCCACGATGTCGTGGACGAGCAGCATCTCGATCACCCGCCCGGTGTCGATCCCCGGCGCCAGCGGCGCGAGCACCGTCGCGAACATCGCAAGGTGCCACGAATGCTCGGCCGAGTTCTCCCGGCGGCTGCCGTCGACGAGGCGCGACTGCCGTTCGACCGACTTCAGCTTTTCCAGCTCTGCGAGAAAGGCGAGACGGCGCTCGAGCGGATCGGAAGGGGCGGTCATGGCAGGTTCCGTCGAATTCTAGGGCGGCGCGGACAATCGCCGGCCGGCGATGCACCAGCGTCTAGCGCGCGGTGGCCGCGGACGCGAGCCCCGGCCGTGCATGGCACTGATCTGGCGGCCAACCAGTGCGCCGCCCGCGGCGGGGGCCGCTTCGTGCATGGCTGAGGCGCCATTGCGATCGGCCGCCGATGGCCTATCAATGCGCGCCATGTCAGTCTCCCATCCGCTCGAAAAGCCCAACGCCGTCCGCCAACTGGAAGTCCCGGCGCTGCTGGCTGCCGTGCTTCTCGTCGGCTCCACCGGCTTCGTCCTCAGCCCGATCCTCACCGAGGTCGCGGCGGGGCTCGGCACGGTGCCGGCGCGGATCGCCCTCGCGATCTCCGCGTTCGGCGCCGCCACCGCCGTCGCCGCGCTCACCCTGTCGTCGTTCATCGACAGGCGGCCGGCCGGGCAGGTGCTCGCCGCCGCCGCGCTCCTCCTCGCGCTCTCCCACCTTGCCAGCATGGCGAGCGGGAGCTGGCAGGTGCTCTGCCTCTCGCAGGCCCTCGCAGGCGTTGCGGTCGGCGTGCTCCTCCCCGGCACCTACGCCACCAGTGCGGCGACCGCGCCGCCGGGCCGCGAGGCCGCCCGCATCGGGCTGGTGCTGACCGGTTGGGCGCTGTCGCTGGTGGTGATCGTGCCGGGCGCGGCCTTCGTCGCCGAACATTATGGCTGGCGGGCAGTCTATGGGCTGCTCGCGGGGCTCTCACTAGCTGTCGCGGCCGGGCTGTTCGCGGCGCTGCGCACGGTCCGCATCGGGCAGGCGATGCGCACGCCGCCATCGCGCGCCCTGAGGCTGCCGGGCGTCGCGAAGCTCCTCGTCGTGATGTTCGCGTTCATGACCGCGTTCTACGGCAGCTTCGCCTTCTTCGGCGAAGGCGTGCGCGCCGCGTTCGGCCTCACCGCGCACGGCACGGGCACCTTCGTCCTCGCCTACGGGGTCGGCTTCGGCATCGGCGGCATCGGGCTCAGCCTCGTTTCGCCGCGCATGTCGCGCCTCTACATCATGGCCGTGCTCGGCGCGGTCAGCGCGGTCTACGTCGCGTTCGGCTTCTCGCTGGCGGACCGGGTGGCCGCGCTCGGCGTCGTGTGCATCTGGGGCATCGTCAACCAGATGGCGCTCAACGCGTTCGTGGTCTCGCTCAACCAGCGGGCGCCGTCCGCCCGCGGCGCCGTCATGGGCCTCAGCAGCGCCGTCACCTACGGCGCGGTGTTCGCGGGCCCGGTGGTGATGGGCCCGGTGTTCGCCGGAGCCGGCTTCGCCGCCGTCACCTGGCTGTCGGCAGCGTTCGTCTTCCTCGGCGTGCTCGTCACCGCCCGCACCCTCTAGGCGCGTCTTCCCACACCCACCGCGCGGCGCTACCCTTCACGCAAATAGCGACGGCCGATACGGCCGCGAGGGGAGGGACGCCATGTTTCTGAACGCAGCACTGAGCGCGCGTGCGGCGGAGGGCCGCCCGGTCCGCGTCTGCCTGATCGGCGCGGGCAAGTTCGGGTCGATGTTCCTGTCGCAGGTGCCGACCACGTCGGGCCTCGAAGTCACCGTCATCGCCGACCTCAGGGTCGACGCCGCCAGGGCCGCCTGCCGCAGCGTCGGCTGGTCGGCGGACCGGATCGCCGCCACCCGCTTCGAGGAAGACGGCGCCCGGGCGCTAGCCGCAGACGACGTGGACGTGGTGGTCGAGGCGACCGGCCACCCCCGCGCCGGCGTCGCCCATGCGCGCGCCGCCTTTGCCGCGGGCAAGCACATCGTGATGGTCAACGTCGAGGCCGACGTTCTGGCAGGCGTCGCGCTCGCCCGGGAGGCGAAGTCCGCCGGCACCGTCTACTCCATGGCCTACGGCGATCAGCCCGCGCTGGTCGCCGAGATGGTCGAGTGGGCGCGCTGCACGCGGCTTTACGGTGGCGGCCGCCGGCAAGGGCACCAAGCACATGCCGCACTACCACCAGTCGACGCCCGACACCGTGTGGGAGAAGTTCGGCATCACGCCCGAGGCCGCCCGCGCCGCCGGCATGAACCCCAAGATGTTCAACTCCTTCGTCGACGGCACCAAGTCCGGCATCGAGATGGCGGCGATCGCCAACGCGTGCGACCTCGGCGTTCCGTCGGACGGGCTGATGTTCCCGCCCGCCGGCGTCCACGACCTCGCGCACATCCTGCGCCCCCGCGCCCTCGGCGGCGTCCTGGAGCGCGAGGGCATCACCGAGTGCGTCTCCTCGATGGAGGTCGACGGCCGCAGTCACCGCCGATGACCTCCGCTGGGGCGTCTACGTCATCCTGAAGGCGCCGAACGACTACGCCGCCGCCTGCTTCAAGCAGTACGGCATGAAGACGGATTCCACCGGCCAGTATGCCGCCATGTACCGCCCGTTCCACCTCATCGGCCTCGAGCTCAACATGTCGATCCTCCTTGCGGCGCTCGACGGCCGCGCCACCGGCAGCGCCCGCGCCTTCACCGGAGACGCGGTCGCCTGCGCCAAGAAGGACCTCCCGGAGGGCCACATGCTCGACGGCGAGGGCGGTTACTCGGTCTGGGGCAAACTCGTCCCCGCCGAGCGCTCCCTCGCCGAGGGCGCGCTGCCGCTGGGCCTCGCCGCCGACGTGAAGCTCAAGCGCCCGATCAGGGCCGGCGAGGTCGTCCGCTGGGCCGATGTCGACCTTCCGGCCGACGACTGGCTCGTCACCTACCGCCGCGCCATGGAAGACGCCGAACGCCCCCGCCGCGCCGCCTGAGGCTCATGCCATGCACCGGACGCTGATCGCCGCCGCAGCCCTCGCAGCAATGCTAGCCCCGGCTCTGGCCGCCCCGCTCGACGCCGAAGGGCTCGCCGCCGCCATCACCGGGCGCGCCTACACCGGCGTCGATCCGGCGAACGGCGCGACGGTGGCGAGCGTCGTCTACGCGGAGGACGGGACGTCCGTCCTCACTTTCCCGGACGGACGGCAGGAAGCTGGTAGCTGGCGGCTAGCCGGCGATGCCTACTGCACCCGCTATGCCGCCTTCCGCGACAACACCGAGAACTGCTTCCGCCTGGAGCCGCGCGACGACGGGATGTTGCAGGCCTACAGCACGGACGGGACGCGGGCGCTCCTTCTCGTCCCTGCCGACTGACCCCGCCCTGCTCAGTGCTGGGTCGGCGGGGGGGTGTTGGCCTCCGCCGCGGGCCCGGTGCGGGGGAGCGCCACGCCGTCGGCGCGGAAGAGGTGGCCGTCGTTGGCGTCGAAGCGGATGCCGACGCGTTCGCCCTCGCGCACCTTCGCGTCGCCGGTGGCGCGCACCACGATCCGGTCGCCCCGCGGCACGATCACGTGGACGAGGTGGCTTTCGCCGAGCTCCTCCACCACGTCGACCGTGCCCGAGAAGTCCGCGCCGTCGGGGTCGGCGAGCGCAAGGTGCTCCGGGCGCATCCCGAGCCGCACCGCCTCGCCGGGCTGCATCCCCATCACGCTGGCGGAGACGCTCACCTCGCCGGTATCGGGGAGCACCACGCGGGCGCTCCGGTCGGTGGTCTCGCCGAGCCGGGCATCGAGGATGTTCATGGTCGGCGAGCCGAGGAAGGTCGCGACGAACTGGTTTTCGCGGGCGGTGGTAGAGGTCGAGCGGGGTGCCGAACTGCTCCACGTTGCCGGCGTTCAGCACCACGATCCGGTCCGCCAGCGTCATCGCCTCCACCTGGTCGTGGGTGACGTAGATCATCGTGGCGTCCATCCGCCGGTGCAGCTTGGCGATCTCGAGCCGCGTCTGGACGCGCAGCGCCGCGTCGAGGTTGGAGAGCGGCTCGTCGAACAGGAAAACCTTGGGGTCGCGCACGATCGCCCGGCCGATGGCGACGCGCTGGCGCTGGCCGCCGGAGAGGTTCTTGGGCAGCCGGTCGAGGAGCTTGTCGAGCTCCAGGATGCGCGCCGCTTCCTTCACCTTCGTCTCGATTGCGGCATTGTCGGTGCCGCCGCGGCGGAGACCGAACGCCATGTTCTCGTAGACGCTCATGTGCGGGTAGAGCGCGTAGGACTGGAACACCATCGCGATCCCGCGCTTGGCCGGCGGCAGCGAGTTGACGCGCTCGCCGTCGATCATGAGGTCGCCGGAGGTGATGTCCTCCAGCCCCGCCACCAGCCGCAGCAGGGTGGACTTGCCGCAGCCCGACGGGCCGACGAAGACCACGAACTCCTGATCCCTGATGTCGAGGTTGACCCCGTGGATCGTCTCCACGCTGCCGAACGACTTGCGGACCCCGTCCATAACAACCGTTGCCATCAGCCTCGCCTCCCGCCGTTTTTATGTTTTTCGCGCGATCGCCGCGCCTAGCGGCTCGAACGCCAATGTATCGCCGTCGAGGGACGCGCCCTCCATGCCCGGCACGTCCTCAAGCGCCACGGCGAACGGCGCCGTCCACCGCGCCGGCTCGCTCGAAAGGTTGAAGGCGCAGACGAGCACCGTCCCGTCGTCGCCGGTGCGGGTGAATGCGATCACCGGGTCGGCGGCCGGCAGGAAGGCGAACTCGCCCTTCGTCAGCGCCGCGTTCTCCCGCCGCCAGCCGATGAAGGCGCGCGCCCGGTTGAGGTCCGACGCCGGGTCCTGGTCCTGCCGGTCCACCGCGCGCGCTGCATGATCCGCATCGACCGGCAGCCAAGGCTCGCCGGTGCTGAAGCCCGCATGGTCGATTCCGCCGCGCCACGGCATCGGCGTGCGGCAGCCGTCGCGGCCCTTGATCTCGGGCCAGAAGCGCTTGCCGTAGGGGTCCTTGATGAGGTCGAACGGCACGTCCGCCTCGGTGAGCCCCAGCTCGTCGCCCTGGTACATCGTCGGCGTGCCGTAGAGGCACATCATCAGCTGGAGGAGCATCGGCCCGCTGTCCGGCCCGAGCCCCGCGCGGCTGACGACGCGCACCACGTCGTGGTTGGAGAACGGCCACGACGTCCAAGATGCGCCGAGCGTGGCCGCGCGTTCGGCCGCGACCCGCACGGCGGGCGCGGTGATCGGCGCGTGGAGAAGGTCGAAGCTGTAGGCCATGTGGAGGCGGCCGGGCGCTGTGTACTGGCCGAGCTCCGGCCCGTCGGACATGCGGTTGCCGATCTCGCCCACCGTCGTCGTGCCGGGGTACTCGTCGAGCACGGCGCGCAGGCGCTCCACGAAGGCGAGGTTTTCGGGCCGATTGATCGAGAAGATCGGCTGCTGCATCGCGATCGGGTTGCCCTTCTGCACCGTCGCGCTCATGCCGGGCTCCATCGGCGGGTTGTCGCGCAGCTCCCTGTCGTGAACGTACTTGTTGACGGTATCGAGCCGGAAGCCGTCGACGCCGCGGTCCAGCCAGAAGCGCGCCACGTCGAGGATCGCGTCCTGAACCTCCTCGTTGTGGTAGTTGAGGTCCGGCTGGCTCGTCAGGAAGTTGTGCATGTAGTACTGGCGGCGGCTGGAATCCCATTCCCACGCCGGGCCGCCGAACATCGCGAGCCAGTTGGTCGGCGGCGTGCCGTCCGGCTTCGGGTCGGCCCAGACGTACCAGTCCGCCTTCGGGTTATCGCGGCTCTTGCGGCTTTCCACGAACCACGGGTGCCGGTCCGACGTGTGCGACAGCACGAGGTCGATGAGGATGCGCAGGCCCCGCTCGTGCGCCGCCGCGACCATCTCGTCGAAGTCGGCCAGGGTGCCGAACATCGGGTCGATGTCGCGGTAGTCCGCCACGTCGTAGCCGAAGTCGTCCATCGGCGAGACGAAGAAGGGCGAGAGCCAGATGGCGTCGACGTTGAGGCTCGCCACGTAGTCGAGCTTCTGGGTCACGCCCTTGAGGTCGCCGATCCCGTCGCCGTTGGTGTCGAGGAAGGAGCGCGGGTAGATCTGGTAGATCACGCCGCCGCGCCACCAGTCGGGGTCGCCGGCGAGCTGCCGCGCTGCGCTGCCCGGTTTTGCGTGAACGTTCACGTCGTCACCCTTTCACCGCGCCGGCGGTCAGTCCGCCGATGATCTTGCGCTGGAAGATCAGCACCAGAATGATCAGCGGCACGGTGACGATCACCGAGGCGGCCATGATGTTGCCCCACGGCAGCTCGTACTGGCTGCCGCCGGTGATCAACGCGATGGCGACCGGAACGGTCCGCATCTCGTTGGAAAGGGTGAAGGTCAGCGCGAACAGGAACTCGTTCCACGCGGCGATGAAGGCGAGCAGCCCCGTCGTCACCAGCGCCGGCCACAGGACGGGGAGGAACACCTTGGTGATGACCTCGAGCGGCGTCGCCCCGTCGACGTAGGCGGCCTCCTCCAGCTCCTTGGGCAACTGGCGCATGAACGTCGTCAGCACCCAGACGGTGAAGGGGAGCGTGAGGATGAGGTTGGCGAGCATCAGCCCGCCCAGCGAGTTGTAGAGCCCGAGCCCGCGGATGAGCTCGAACATGCCGGAAAGCACCGCCACCTGCGGGAACATCGAGACCGAGAGCACCGTGAGGAGCAGGAGCCCGCGTCCGCGAAAGTGCACCCGCGCCAGCGCGAACGATGCCGTCACCGCGAGCGCGAGCGAGATCGCGACCACCACGGTCGCCACGATGATCGAGTTCAGGATGTTGCGCGCGAACGGCTGCTCGCGGAACACGGCAAAGTAGTTCTCGAGATTCCACGACGGCAGGAGGTCGACCGTGAACAGCTCCGCTCCCGTCTTGAAGCTCGAAACGATGGCATAATAGAACGGGAACAGCGCGAAGACGGCGATGGCCAGCAACAGGACATAGAAGCCGATCTTGGAGGGGAGGGACCAGTGCGTCATGACTTCTCTCCCGAAAGATCGACCTTGCCGACGATGATGTAGAAGATCGTGAGCAGCGCGATGATGAGGAAGAGCGCCGTCGATGCCGCCGACCCGTAGCCGACGTCCTGGAAGTCGACGAGCTGCTGCCGCGCATAGACCGACATACTCATCGTGTCCGCCGAGTTCGACGTCAGCACGTAGATGAGGTCGAAGATGCGCAGCGCATCGAGCGCACGGAAGATCACCGCGACGGCGATGGCCGGATAGACCAGCGGCAGCGTCACCCGGAAGAACACCTTCCAGGGCGGAATGCCGTCGACGCGGGCCGACTCGTAGCAGTCGGACGGCAGCATCTGGAGCCCCGCGAGGATCAGGAGCGCCATGAACGGCGTCGTCTTCCAGACGTCCACCATCACCACCGCCAGCATCGCGGTGTCGGGGTTGGCGGTCCACGCGATGGGGGTGGAGATGATGCCGAGTCCCATCAGCATCGCGTTGATGACGCCGAACTGGTCGTGCAGCATCCAGCCCCACATCTGCGCCGACACGATGGTGGGGATCGCCCACGGGATCAGCACCGCCGCGCGCACGATGCCCCGGCCCGGAAAGCGCATGTTGAGCGCCAGCGCCACGATGAGGCCGAGGATCGTCTCCAGCGTCACCGAGATCGCGGCGAACCAGATCGTGTTCCAGACCGCGTTCCACCACTGCGGGTCCTTGAGGAGCCCGCCCCACTCGGAATTGAAGAAGTTCTCGAAGCCGACGAACTCGTAGTTGTTGATGTCGTTCAGCGTCGCGTTGGTGAAGGCAAAGTAGATCGTCCGCCCGAGCGGCCAGCCGGCGACCAGCGCCAGAACGATCAGCATAGGGAGGAGGAAGAGGGCGGCCGAGCGGATCTTCGCCCGGGTGAGTTCGCTGCCGCCGCTGCGGCGAACCGCAGGCGCCGCTGCGGTCGGCGGGCGGCCTGCGCCGGTGTTCCCGGCCGGCATCGGCGGGCGCTTCAGTCCGGTGGACGCGACGTCGCTCTGGGCCATCACGGAGCCTCCAGCGCCTCTGCCGTCGCCGCGATCACGGCCCGCCGGCTGCGCTCATCGAGGTGGAACGGGACCGGCGGACATGGCCGCCGGCCTGCTCTCGCGTAGTCGTCCTACCAGCCGCGCCGCTTGACGGTGTTGAGCTCGCCCTCGAGGCTCGCCAGCGCATCCGCCGCGGACTGCTTGCCCGACAGGACCGAGTGCGAGGCGTTCCAGAACGCGTTGGACACCCGGTTGTACTTGTCGCCGGTGGGACGCGAGGGGCGCGCCACAGCGTTGACGAACGTGTCGTACAGCGAGCCGAAGAACGGGTTGGCGGCCAGCACCTCTTCGTCCTCGTAGAGCGCCTTGATGGTGGGGTTGTAGGACGCCTCGATCGCGCGCCGCTTCTGCTCCTTCTCGGAGGTGAGGTAGCGCACCAGGTCGGCCGCGGCGTCCTGATTGCCCGAATATTTCGAAACCGCGAGCTGCCAGCCGCCGAGCGTGCCGGTGGACTTGCCGTCCGCCCCGCCCTTCGGCAGCGCGACGACGCCGACCTTGTCCTTCACCGGGCTGTCGGCCGAGTTGGCGAGCGCCCAGGCGTAGGGCCAGTTGCGCATGAACACCGCGTTGCCGGACTGGAAGACGCCGCGCGCCTCCTCCTCGGCGTAGTTGAGCACGCCTTCCGGCACGATCTCGTTCATCCACGAGGCGGCTTCGTCCAGCGCCGCGACCGCCTGCGGGTTGTTGATGGTGATCTCGCCGTTCTCGTCGACGATCTGGCCGCCGCCGAAGCTGTCGACCCATTCCAGCGCGTTGCAGGTCAGCCCCTCGTAGGCCCGGCCCTGGAAGACGTAGCCGTACATCCGGTCGTTGCCGGCCTCGCGTTCGGCGGCCTGCACCTTGGCGGCGGTGTCGGCCATGTCCGACCACGTGGTCGGCACCTCGAGGCCGTGCTGTTCCAGAAGGTCCTTGCGGTAGTAGAGGACGCCGGCGTCGGTGAACCAGGGCATCGCCTTCAGCTCGCCGTCGATGGTGTTGTTCTCGACGATTGCCGCGAAGTGCGCGTTCTGTGCGCCGTCGGTGTAGGGCGCAAGGTCGATGAAATGGGTGCCGAGGATGCCTGGCCAGATCACGTCGATCTGGTAGACGTCGATGTCGGCGCCGCCGGCGGAGAGGATCTGCTGGTAGAGGGCGAGCCGCTCGGTGGACGAGTTCGGCGTCGAGACGATCACCACCTCGTTGCCGGTTTCCGCAGCCCACGCCTCGGCGCCGGTGCGGCAAAGCTCGAGCTCCTGTCCGACCGCGCCGCATGAAATCGACACGGACGCCGCGTGTGCCGGAGGAACGGCGAATGCACTGAGTACGGTGAAGCCGGCGCCCGCGAAAACAGCGCCGAGGTAGCGGTTCGACCGCTGCATAAATACCTCCCAAAAATGCTTATGGCCTGCGGTGTGATGCAGGCGGCTGCTCTGTGTCAGCCTCATTTCGGGAGCTTAGGGCAGCCTGTTACTTCGTCAATACTGAACCTGTTCCCATCGCTTTACGCCAGCGGTGGCAACGCACGAAACCCCGCGCCGCCTTGGCGGCAGCGCGGGGGACGTGTTGACGCGGGTGGCGAGCCCGCCCGGAAGAACCCGGGCGGACGGCCGTGTCAGTCGGCTTCGGGCGCGTCGGGGCCGTCATCCGGCATCTCGCCCTGAGCGGGCGGTGCCTCGGGGCCGCGCGGGCCACGCGGGCCGAAGCCAGGCCGGCCGCGGCGGTCGTCGCGCCCGATCTTGCCGTCGCCGTTGCGGTCCATCATCTCGACCACGTCGCCGAAGCGGTCGTCGACCTCCACCGCGGTGATCACCGCGTCGCCGTCCTTGTCCATGTGCTGGAAGGTGCGGACCATCGCCGTCCGGGTGAGGTCGAGCCAGATCGCCTCGAACTCGCCGAGCGTGATGTTGCCGTCACCGTCCGCATCGCCGATCTGGGCCTTGGATGCGATCAGCGCGTCGATCTCGGCCTGGCTGAGCGAGCGGTCGCCGTCGGTGTCGGCCGCCTTCATCAGTGCCGGCATGTCGATCACGCCCATCACCGGGCCGAAGGGGCCGCGCGGACCGCGATGCCCGCCGGGACCGCGGCCGCCATGGCGCATCCCGTGCCGCATCCCGTGCCGTTCGCCCCGCTCGCCGCGCTCACCGCGCTCACCGCGCTTGCCGTGGCGCTTGCCATGCCGTTCGCCGCGCTCGTCGCCGTCCATGTGGACGACGGTCACGCCGCTCTGGGTCGCGCCAGTCACCGGCCCGGCCGGCGCGAGCTGCGCGGCCGTCGCCAGTGCGGCGCCTGCCACGGAAAGGCCTGCTGCGAGGATCACGACTTTGCTCGGGTACTTCATGTCTGACATCCTTGTGTAGGTCCGGGCAGTGTTGCCCGCCGAGACCCGAGATACGGATGTCCGCCCCGCAATGTGTGTCGGCTTCGGGCGAGTTTGTCGCCGTCTGTCGCAGCCTGCCGATCTGCGACACCTTGCGACAAATTCCCTCCGCCCCCCACCGATTTTCCCGCTATCGCTGAGCCCATGAACGAGCCGCACATCCTCATCGTCGACGACGCGCGTGACATCCGCGAGCCGCTGGGCACGTACCTGCGGGCGCAGGGCCACCGCGTCAGCCTCGCCGCCGACGCTGCCGCCGGCCGCGCCGCCGTGCAGGACGGCGCCGTCGACCTCGTGGTGCTCGACGTGATGATGCCCGGCGAGAACGGCCTCTCCCTCTGCCGTTGGCTCACCGCGCGCGGCGGGCCGCCCGTCATCCTCCTCACCGCGATGGCCGACGAGGCCGACCGGATCGTCGGCCTCGAACTCGGCGCCGACGACTACGTGGTGAAACCCTTCAACCCGCGCGAGCTGCTGGCCCGCATCCGCGCGGTCCTGCGCCGCGTCCCCGGCCAGCCCGCCGCCAGCGCGGACGGCCCGGTGCTCTTCGCGGGCTGGCGGTACGACCCCGCCGCCCGCACCGTCTCCCGCCACGGCGCCGAGCCGCTCCCCCTCACCACCGCCGAGGCGCGGCTCCTCTCGGCGCTTGTGGAGCGCCCCGGCCAGGTCCTCACCCGCGACCAGCTCCTCGACATCACGCAGGGCCGCGAGGCCAAGCCCTACGACCGCGCGATCGACAACCAGGTGAGCCGCCTCCGCCGCAAGCTCGAGGACGACCCCAAGCAGCCCGCCATCATCGTCACCGAATGGGGCGGCGGCTACCGCCTCGCGCCGCCGGTGACGCCGGAGCGGGACGCATGAGGCTTTCCCGCCCCAGGAGCCTTGCCGGCCAGCTCGTCCTCGTCCTCGCGCTGGCGCTGATCGCGGCCAACGTCGTTGCGCTGGTGCTCCTCAACTTCGAGCAGAACCGCTTTGCGCGCGAGGCCCGCCGCGGCCTCCAGGTGGAGCGGATCGTCTCGCTCCTGCCGATCCTCACCAACGTCCCGGCGGACCTGCGCGGGCGAGATCGCCCGCGCCGCCTCCTCGCCCTTCAACCGCCTCACCGTCGATAGCGAGCCGCTCCTTGCCCTGAGCGACACCAACTGGCGCGCCGAGGCCCTCCTCGAAACTCTGCGCGAGGCCCTCGGCGACAGCGCCGCCGACGCCCGCATCGCCGTCAGCGAGGGCCGCGGCCCGCGCCCCCGCCGGGAGCACCGGCACCCCCGCCACGAGGGCCACGAGGACGACGACGCCGAAGGCCCGCCAGAGGGCCGCGAGGGCCGCCGTGGCCCGCCGCTGCGCCTCACCCGCGTCGAGGCGTCCATCCCGCTCGGCGACGGCACGTGGCTCAACGTCGTCCAGCGCAGGCCGGACTGGGGGCCGCCCGTGGTGAGCGGCGCGGTGGTGTTCACGCTCCTCCTGTCGCTGGTCGCCGTCCTCATCGTCGGCCTCGGCTTCATCCGGCGGATCACGCGCCCGCTCAACCAGCTCGCCGCCGCGGCGGGCCGGGCCGGCGCCGGCGACCGCAGCGCCCGCGTCCCCGAAACCGGCCCGCGCGAGATCCTGAGCGCCGCTGCAGCTTTCAACGCCATGCAGGCCCGCATCGCGGCGTTCGACGCCGAACGCGCCCGCACCATCGCCGCCGTCGGCCATGACCTCCGCACCCCCATCACGTCGCTCCGCATCCGCGCCGAAATGCTCGACGACGAGACCCGCGACGCAATGGTCCGCACGCTGGAAGAAATGCGCGTGATGGCCGACGGCCTGCTCGAATGGGGCCGCAATGAGGCCGAGACCGAGCCCGCCGCCGCCGTCGACATCGCGGAGCTCCTTTCGGGCCTCGCCGCCGAAGGCGGGCACAGCTTCGACGGTCCGCCGCAGCTTCAGGTGCCCGGCCGCCCCGTTGCCCTGTCGCGCGCGTTCGCCAACATCCTCGGCAACGCCGAGCGCTATGCCGGCCCGGCCCGCATCCGCCTCTCCGCCGCGGACGGGACCGCCATCGTCACCGTCACCGACGACGGCCCCGGCATCCCCCCGGACGAGCTCGAAGCGGTGTTCGAGCCGTTCAGGCGCCTCGAGGACAGCCGCAGCCTCGAAAGCGGCGGCGCCGGCCTCGGCCTCTCCATCGCCCGCACCATTCTGCGCGCCCACGGCGGCACCATCACCCTCGCCAACCGCCCCGAAGGCGGCCTCGAGGCCACGGTGCGCCTTCCGCTCGGACCGGTAACGTCAAACCGCCCGCGCTGATCCTCCGGCAAGGTAAGGGATCGGCATGGGTCGCGGCGGCGTAGCGTGCACACCGACTGCAGATGCCGGCGACTTATCCCCGGTCCGCGCCAGTCGTGCCACATTGCACCCGTCGCCTCACTCCGACGGGAGCGTGCCGGACCGTCCGCCACGAGAGCGAGGGACTTCGGTTGCCGTGGCGCGGCGGGCTTAACGGACCCGGCGGGCGGCGCTGGACCGGGTGGAGCCACGCGCGGCGCCGGTCTCACGGCCGGGGAAACGCCGCTCGAGAGAAGGAGGCGCGCCCAATTCAAGCCGCCGGAGCGGGCGGTGAGGCGAAAGCAAGGACGGGCAACAAGGCGCCCGAGCCGAGGTCTCCTGCGTGGCAGCCGGGCAACCGGCCGGCATCACGCCATCCCCCGGAAAAGCCGAAAGGATGGGACGCGGTCGCGGCTCATTCATTCCAATTCAAGCGAGCCGCGACTGCGTCCCGCCTTCCCAGACTGTCGGCCGCACACGCGGTGCGCGGCCGACAGGCCGTGCCGTCAGCGCGGGGCCATGCGGATCGCGCCGTCGAGGCGGATCGTCTCGCCGTTGAGGAGGCCGTTGTCGATGATCGCCATCGCGAGCTTGGCGTACTCGTCGGGGCGGCCGAGGCGCTGCGGGAAGGGCACCTGCGTCCCCAGTGAGTTCACCACCTTCTCGCCGAGCCCGATCAGCATCGGCGTTTCGAAGATGCCGGGCGCGATGGTGACGACGCGAATGCCGTACTGCGAGAGGTCGCGCGCCAGCGGCAGTGTCAGCGCCGCGACGCCGCCCTTCGAGGCCGCATACGCCGCCTGGCCGATCTGCCCGTCGAACGCCGCGACCGACGCGGTGTTGATGATGACGCCGCGTGCCCCGTCCGCATCCACCGGCTCCTCGCCGGACATGCCGAGCGCGGCGAGCGCGGCGGCGCGGAAGGTGCCGACGAGGTTGACGTCGATCACCTTGGCGAACATGTCGAACGCATGGGCCGCGCCGCGCGAGACGGTCTTGGCCACCGGCGCGATTCCGGCGCAGTTGACGAGGATGCGCTCCTGACCGTGGGCGGCGCGGGCGGCCTCGAATCCGGCCTTCAGGCTGTCCTCGCTGGTCACGTCGACCTGCGCGAACACGCCGCCGATCTCCTCGGCGATGGCGCGGCCGGCGTCCTCGGTCATGTCGAACACGGCGACCCTGGCGCCGGTGGCGGCGATGGCCCGTGCGGTGGCCGCGCCGAGGCCGGAGGCACCGCCGGTGACGACCGCCGCAACCGATTGGTCAAGCTTCATGTCTCAACTCCTGTTGTGCCGCCGGGTGTAGCGCAGCCCCGCCCCGCCGCAAATCCCGCAGACGCAAAGGCATTCCCGTTGCCTGGAAGCCGGTTATGATGGTGTCCATGAAACAGTCGCGCCCGCCACTTCCCCGCCCGTCACAGCCCGCTTCAGCGCTTCCCGCGAATGCGTGCGACGCCCACTTCCACATCTTCGGCGACCCTGCCGTGTATCCCCTCTGGGAGGGGCGCACGGAAAGCGCGGCCGACGGCACGCTGGACGAGTGGATCGCCCGCCTCAGGCTCCACATGGATACGCTGGGTTTCACCCGCGGCGTGCTCGTCACGTCGCTGATGTACGGGCTCGACAATAGCGTCACGACCGAGGCGATGGCCCGTCTCGGCCGCGAAAATTTTCGCGGGATCGGTCTCGTGCCCGACGATGCGGACGGCGCCACCCTCGATGCGCTGAAGGCGAACTCCTACGCCGGCATTCGCCTCAGCTACGACCGCTGGGGCATCTATGCGCACGAGACTGTTGCGGGGCTGGCTGACCGGCTGGCCGAGCGCGACATGCACATCCAGGTTCTGCTGCACGCCGGAGAGCACATGGCGGCCGCCGCGGAACTGATCCGAAGGCTCCCGGTCCCGGTGGTGATCGACCACATCGGCCAGCCCGACATTTCGAAGGGGATCGACGAGCCCGGCTTCTCGCTCCTCCGCGCGCTGGTCGCCGAGGGCAGGGCCTACGTCAAGCTCTCGGCGCTGTTCCGCTCCTGCGAGGCGCCTTACACCGACGCCGACCCGTTCGTCGCCGCGCTGGTTGCCGCCAACCCCGAGCGCTGCCTGTGGGGCAGCGACTGGCCGCACATTAACCTCGATGGCCGCCCCATGCCCGACTCCGGCCACCTGCTCGACGCGTTCCTTCGCGTCGTGGCGGACGAGCCGGCGCGTCGTCAGATCCTGGTCGCGAACCCTGCCCGGCTCTACGGCTTCGCCTGAGCGATCGCCGTCGCGGCGGAGCCGGGGCGCACCGCCTCGGCGAGCAGGCAGGCGCTATCCCCGTCGAGGATGATGCCACGGGCGACGCCGCTCGACAGAAGCGCCCGGGTGGCGGCGATCTTCTCGGCTCCGGCAGCTAGAACGACGGTGGTGGCCCGCCGCAAATCCTCGAACCCCACGGCGATGGTCCGCTGGTTGAGGTCGTGCTGCACCGGCCGTCCCCCGGCATCGAAGAAGATGCCGTTGGTGTCTCCCACGGCTCCCGCCTCCCGCAGCGCCGCGAGCTCCGTCTCGCTGATCATCCCCTGTCTTCTGAGGAGCGAGGTTTCGGTCAGCTCGCCGACCGAGATCATCGCGACGTCAGTGGTGCGGGCAAGCTCCAGCCCCTTCGCCACGGTCTGCTGGGCGAGCAGCGTCGCCCTGTCCTGCGCGCTGTCGGCGATGAACGGGACGGGGAGGAAGAAGCCGTCGCCCCCCGTCGCCTGCGCCAGCGACTGGACCACCTCGAACGGGTTGAACGCGGAGTTCGCGGTCAGCGACCCCATCAGGCTGACGAACCGCGCGTTCGGTGCGCTGATCCCCGCCATCTGCTTGCTCATCTGCGCCAGCGTCCGGCCCCAGCCAGTGCCGATCACCGCCTCCGGCCTGTCGCTCAGCACCTCGCGCAGGTAGCGCGCGGCGGCGGCGCCGACCGCCCGGATCGGCAGCGCCGAGAGTTGCGGGCTCGCCGCCCGTTCCGCGTCGGTCAGCCCGTAGGCGGGCGTCGCAATGCAAAAATCCAACCCGAATTCCGACCGGATCGCGTCCTCCACCGGCAGCAGCCCGATGTCGTTGGCGTTGATGGTGATCGAAACGAGGCCGCTTTCCCGCGCCTGTTGCAGGAGCCGGTTCACCCGCGCCCGCGTGATCCCCATCCGGGCGGCGGCCGCTTCCTGGTTGAGCCCGCCGACATAATAGAGCCAGGCGGCGCGCGTCATCAGCTGGCTGTCGGAAAGTTCGGTCATAACAGTCTCTTAGCCGAGAGGAGGGTGCGCGCAACAAATTTGTCATGATCAGATGTATTTGCGATTGACATTTGTTCAGACGGGCGTAGCCTCAATGCACGGCCGAAGAGCCGTGGTGTGAACAATCAAAACCGTCCGGGAGGACAACGATGAACAAGCTCACCCTCACTGCGGTGCTCGCCGCGGCCGTCAGTCTCAGCGCGACCGAGCGCCATGGCGTTCGACGTCGCCTGGGTCCACTCCAACGCAGCCGCCCAGTCGGAGCAGCGCGTGAAGGCCGGGTTCGAGGAATGGCTCGGCGAGAGCGGCAAGGACTGGAACGTCTCGTTCCTCGATTCCGGCGGCTCGGGCGAGGCGACCGCCTCCAACCTGCAGGACGCCGCCTCCCGCGGTGTCGACGCGATCATCATCACCATGTCGGACCTGCGCGCCTCCCGCGCCGCGATCCAGGTCGCGGTCGACGCCGGCATCCCGATCTTCTCGGTCGACTCGGGCTTCATCGACGGTGTGATGGTCGACATCACCACCAACAACTGGGCCATGTCCGCCGACGTATCGCCCTACCTGCTCGACCAGATGGGCGGCGAGGGCAACCTCATCTTCCTGCGCATGGCCGAGCACCACGGCACCCGCAAGCGCGGCGACGTGATGGCCGACGTCCTGAAGGAGTACCAGGGCGTCGAGGTGCTCGCCGAGCACAACATCGACTACACGGCCTTCTTCGAGGACACGACCCGCACGATGCAGGACTACGTCGCCCGCTTCGGCGAGGACATCGACGCCGTCTGGGCGCCGTGGGACGAACCCGCGCAGGGCGCCATCAACGTCCTCAAGGCCGCTGGCCTGTCGGACGTGAAGGTCATCGGCATCGACGGCCACCCGCAGGCGATCGCCGAGGTCTGCAAGCCCGACTCCATGATGATTGCCACCGTCAGCCAGCCGTTCGAAGGCATGGGCAAGCAGGTCGGCGAGTGGATCACCGCCGTCGTCGAAGAGGGCAAGGCGAAGGAAGACGTGATCCCGTCGAACACCGTCTACATGGACGCGCCGCTCGTCACCAAGGCGAACTGCGCCGACTTCCAGTAACTCTCCCCGAGTGAACCTTGCGGGCCCGGCGCGTCCGGGCCCGCGCCTTTTCCCTTCACAAACGACTGGACGGGCCATGAGCGTGCGCCTGAACGAGATCGTCATGGAATTTCCGGGGAGCCGCGCGCTCGACCGGGTCAGCGTCGACTTCACCTTCGACGAGGTCCATGGGCTGATCGGCGAGAACGGGGCCGGCAAGTCGACCCTGATGAGCATCCTTGCCGGGACGCGTCACCCGACCGCCGGCACCATCGAGATCGCCGGCAAGCCCGTCCGCTTCGATTCTCCGCGCGAGGCGCTGGCGCTCGGCATCGCCCTCGTGAGCCAGGAGGGCAGCCTCGTCCCCTCGCTGACCGGCGCGCAGAACATTCTGCTGGGCGACGAGCCGCGCATCGCCGGCACGATCATCCGGCAGGGCGAGGTCCTGAAGCGCTCGCGGGCGCTGCTGGCGGACTGGTTCCCCGGCGTCGAGATCGACCTCTCGGTTCCCGTCGACGCGCTCGACGTCGCCGACCGCAAGGTGATCGAGATCGTCCGCGCGCTCCGTTCGGACGTGAAGCTCCTCATCCTCGACGAGCCGACCGCGACGCTCCAGAGCCGCGAAAAGAAGATTCTCTGGGAGATCATCCGAAGCCTGCCGAAGCGCGGGATCGGCGTGATCCTCATCAGCCACTTCCTGTCCGAGGTCTTGGCGCTGTCGGACCGGATCACGGTCCTGCGCGATGGCGCCCTCGTCGGCACCCATCCCGCCGCCGAGATGACCGAGACGCGGATGGTCGATCTGATGCTGCGCCGCACCGGCGACAGTGCCGGCAAGGCCGCGCACCGCCAGTCCGCCGCCCGCACCGGCAACCCGGTGCTCACGGTAAAGGGCTGGAAGGTCGGCACCGTCGAGGTGCCGCACTTCGCGCTGCATCCGGGCGAGATCGTCGGCCTGATCGGCCTCACGGGCGCCGGCCACTTCGGCTTCGCCCGCTCGCTCTACCAGCGGCTCGGCGTGACCTCCGGCGAGATCGCCATTGCCGGCGAGACGGTGGCCCGCCCCAGCCCCCGCGCGATGGAGCGCCGCGGCGTCGCCTTCGTGCCGGACCACCGCATGGAGAACGCGCTGGTCGCCGACGGCACGATCACCGAGAACCTCGCGATGGTACACCCCGAGACGTGCGCGACCGCCGGCGTCCTGTCGGGCAGCCGGGAGAACCGCGAGGCACGGCGGATCATCGACCTTCTCAACGTGCGCGCCACCGGCCCGTCGCAGACCATCAAGACGCTGTCGGGCGGCAACAAGCAGAAGGTCTCGCTCGGCAAGTGGCTCTACGGCGCCGAGGACCGGTACCGCGTGATGATATTCATCGAGCCGACCGAGGGCGTCGACGTCGGCGCCAAGCAGGAAATCTACCACCACATTCGCGCGCTGGCGGACGGCGGCGCCGCGATCCTGATCGCATCGTCCGACCTTCTCGAGATCGAGGAAATCACCGAGCGCGTGGTCCCGTTCGTCGCGGGCCGTGCCGGCGCCGACATCATGGCCGCCGACTTTTCCGAAGCGACCTTCATCAAAGCCATGGCAGGAGACGCCGCGTGAGCGACACCATCGCACCCACCAGCGAGCCGCGCAGCAGCCGGATCAGCAAGGACCGGATCATGCGTTACTCGACGCTGATCGTCCTCATCCTGATGTTCATCGGCTTCGCGCTGTTCGTCGACCGCTTCATGACGGTCTTCAACCTCACCAACATCCTCCAGCAGATCTCGATCCTCACGATCGTCGGCGCAGGCCTTACCTTCGGCTTCGCCGCCAAGGAGATCGACCTCTCGGTCGGCTACACCGTGGGCCTCGCCGGCATCCTGACGCCGCTGCTGCTTGTTTCCGGCTATTCGCTCCCCGTCGCGTTCGGTGCGGCGCTCGGCGCGGGCATCCTCGTCGGCCTCGTCAACGCCATGCTGGTCACCAAGATCGGCATCCCCTCGCTGATCGCGACCCTGGCGACAGGCTCGATCCTGTTCGGCATCAACTTCCTGCTGACCGACGGGCGCGCCATATACGGCGGCCTGCCGGACGCCTACACCGCGCTCGGACAGGGCCGCCTCTGGGGCCTTCCCAACCTCACCTACTTCATGGTCGGCGCGGTGGTGATCGCCTGGTTCGCGATGGAGCGGACCACCTTCGGCCGCTACATCTACGCCGTCGGCGGCAACGCCAAGGCGGCCGAACTCTCCGGCGTGCGCGTCACCTTCTACAGGATGATGGCGCTGGTGCTGGTCGCCCTCTTCGCCGCCGTCGCCGGTGCGCTGCTCGCGGCCCGGCTCGGCTCCGGCCAGCCCAATGTCGGCGAGCGCTACCTGCTGGACGGGCTCGCCACGGTCTTCATCGGGATGACGATGTTCCGGCCGGGCACCGCCACCGTCATCGGCACGCTGTGCGGCGCGCTCTTCATCGGCGTCATCAACAACGGGCTCAACCTCGTGGGGATGGACACCTACGTCCAGAACATCATGAAGGGGCTCATCATCATCGTTGCGGTCGCGATCGTGTCGCGGTCCACCAAGCTCAGCATCCTGTGAGGCATTCATGACCATGTCCGTGGCCGGGAAGGCCCCGGAGGCCGGATCGAACTCCGATCTCATCGGCCTCTATACCCAGATGCGCCGGGTGCGCACGTTCGAGGAGCGGGTGGGCGAGCTGTTCGTCCGCGGCCAGAGCGCGGGCTCCATGCTGCACCTGTCCATCGGCGAGGAGTTGGCCGCCGTCGGCGTCTGCTCCGCCATGAAGGACGGCGACACCTTCACCACCCACCACCGCGGGCACGGCATCTTCCTCGCCCGCGGCGCCGACCCGAAGCGGATGATGGCCGAGATCGCCGGCAAGGAGACCGGCTACTGCCACGGCAAGGGCGGCTCGATGCACATTGCCGACATGAGCCTCGGCCACCTCGGCGCCAACGCCATTGTCGGCGGCGGCATTCCGGCGGTGGTCGGCGCGGGCCTCGTTGCCAGGCGCAGGAACACCGGCGCCGTCTCCATCGCCTTCTTCGGGGACGGCGCGATGCAGCAGGGCATCCTCTACGAGAGCATGAACA
Organism: uncultured Alphaproteobacteria bacterium; assembly: GCA_963704595.1. Lineage (GTDB taxonomy): Bacteria > Pseudomonadota > Alphaproteobacteria > Rhizobiales > Amorphaceae > Acuticoccus. The sequence continues at coordinate 4,349,436 of OY969922.1, read as the reverse complement.
TGGCGGCCCTTTGGGACCTGCCGGTCGTGTTCGTGTGCATCAACAACCAGTGGGGCATGGGCACGCGGATCGATCAGGCGACCCGCTCCATCGACCTTCACAAGCGCGCCGAAAGCTTCGGCCTTGCCGCCGAGACCGTCGACGGCATCGACGTGGAGGCCGTGCAGGAGGCCGGGCAGCGGATCGTCGACGGCGCGCGCGCAGGCCAGCCCGGCTTTCTCGCAGTCAACGTCTACCGCCACTTCGGCCACGCGCGGAAGGACAAGAGCCCCTACCGCACGCCGGAGGAGGAGGAGGCCGGCCGCGCGCTCGACCCCGTCAAGCGCGCCCGCGAGCAGCTTCTGGAGGCCGGACGCTCCGAGGAGGAGCTCGCCGCCATCGACGACGCGGCGGCCACCGAGATGGACGCCACCATCGACTTTGCCGTCGAATCCGAGGAGCCGGACCTCTCCTCCATGTTCCGCGACGTGTTCGCCCCCGGCGAGGCGGAGCCGGAACCCGTGCGCACCCGCATCGACCGCATTCTGGCGAGGGACTGAGCCGATGGCCGAGATGACCTACCGCGACGCCCTCCGCCAGGCGCTGATCGATTCCATGCGCGAGGACGAGAACGTCTTCGTGATCGGCGAGGAGGTCGGCCGCTACGGCGGCGCCTACGGCGTCACCAAGGGGCTGATCGACGAGTTCGGACCAGAGCGGATGATCGACACGCCGATCTCCGAGCCCGCGATCGTCGGCACCGCCGTCGGCGCGGCGATGGCCGGGATGCGGCCCGTCGCCGAGCTGATGTACGTCGACTTCATCGGCATGACGATGGACCAGCTCGCCAACCAGGCCGCCAAGATCCGCTACATGTTCGGCGGCCAGATCGGTGTGCCGATGGTGCTGCGCACACAGGGCGGCACCGGCCGGTCCGCCGGCGCCCAGCATTCGCAGAGCCTCGAAGCCTACGTGATGCACACGCCGGGCCTGCGCCTTGCGATGCCGGCGACGGTGGCGGACGCCTACCACCTCCTGCGCGCCGCGCTGAAGCAGCCGGACCCGGTGGTCTTCATCGAGCACAAGGGCCTCTACACCATGAAGGAGGACGTCGACCTGTCGGCCGAGCCTCTGCCGTGGGGCAAGGCCGCGATCCGCCGGCAGGGCAAGGACCTCGTGATCGTCTCCTACTCGCGCCAGCTGCACTACGCGATGGCCGCGGCGGAGGAGCTGGCGAAGGACGGCATCGACGCCACGGTCATCGACCTTCGTACCCTCAACCCGCTCGACTTCGACACCATCCGCCCGGAGGTCGAGAAGGCCGGCCGTGCGATGGTCGTCTCCGAGGGGCCGATGACGGCGGGCGTCGCCGCCGAGCTTGCGGCCCGGATTTCGGAGGAATGCTTCGACTACCTCGAAGACCCGGTGATGCGGGTCGCCGGCGAGGACATCCCGATCTCCGTCTCCGTGGAGCTCGAGAAAGGGTCCGTGCCGTCGCCGCAGCTCGTCACCGAGACGGCGCGGAAGATGTTCGCATGACGGCGACACTCACCATGCCCCGGCTGGGCGAGACGATGGAGGAGGGGCGGATCGTCTCCTGGCTCATCGCGCCCGGCACGTCGTTCGCGCGCGGTGACGCGCTGATCGAGGTGGAGACCGACAAGACGGTGGTGGAATTCCCGGCGCTCGGTGCTGGAACGCTGACCGAGACGCTGGTTGCCGAAGGCGACATGGTGAGGGTCGGTGCCCCCATCGCCAGGGTCGAGATCGCGGACGGCCCGGACTGGACCCGCGACGACTCCGCGGACGAGGCCCCCGCCGCCGCGACCGATGACGCGGACGGCGAGGTGGTTGTGGACCTCCCGATGCCGCGGCTCGGCGAAACGATGGAGGAGGGCAAGATCATCGGCTGGATGGTCGAGCCCGGCGCCAGATACAAGCGCGGCGACCCGATCCTGGAGCTGGAGACGGACAAGACCGTCGCCGAATTCCCGGCGCTGACGGACGGCCGCCTCGTCGAAACCCTGTGCGCCCCCGGCGACGTGGTGAAGGTCGGCGCGCCGATCGCCCGCGTCTCGGTCGCGAAGGGCGACGCCGGCGAGATCTCCGACGAACCCGCCCCGGCTCCCGAGGCCAAGGCGCCGGGCGCCGAGCCTGCGCCGGCAGCCGCTCCCGCCGCGAAAGGCGACAGGGGGCGCGCGACACCGCTCGCCCGCCGCATCGCCCGGAAGAACGGCGTCGACATCGCCGCCATCGACGGCAGTGGACGGCGCGGCCGCGTCGAGCGTGCCGACGTCGAGCGTGCCGCCGTATCCCCCGCGCAGGCCGGCAAGCCGGCGGAAACCGCGGCGCTGACGGCGGCGGACGTGACCGCCCCCGTGCCGAAGTTCGGTGGCATCGCCTACGTCGCCGAGGGACCGGAGAGCGGCGCCCCCGTCCTCCTCATCCACGGCTATTCCGGCGACCATGTCGGCTTCGCGGCCCTGTTCAGCGGCCTCAATAAAGCCGGGCGATACACAGTCGCGGTCGACCTCCCGTCGCACGGTCAGACCGAGCGGGACGCCGCCTCGCTGGACGCCCTCGCGCAGGGCCTCCCCGAACTCGCGCAGCACCTCTTCGGCGATCGCCGTCCGCACATCATCGCGCACTCCATGGGCGCGATCCCGGCCACCGCCCTCGCCGCCAGCCTCAAGGCGACCGCGCTGACGCTCATCGCCCCGGCCGGCCTCGGCCTCAGGATCGACGGCGAGTTCCTTGACGGGATGGCGACCGCGGAAAGCGTCGGCGAGGTGGAGCATCTCCTCCGCCGCATCAGCGAGGCGCCGCTCCCATTGTCGCAGGAGATCCTCGGCGTGGTCTTCGAGGAGCTTCAAAAGCGCAGGCTGGCGGCGCTTGCCGCTGCGCTGCACACGGGCGGCAAGCAGAAGGCGAGCATTCGCGGGGCGCTGGCGTCGCTGGCTGAGACAATTCCCGTCTCGATCCTCGTCGGCGGGCGTGACAGAATTCTGGACCCCGCCGATGCGCTCGATGTTTCGCCGCGCATCGCGGTTCATCACTTCCCGCGCGCCGGTCACGTGCCCCACTGGGAGGCACCGGCCGAAGCGCTCGCGATCATCCTCTCGAAAGGTGCCTGATGGCCGACAGCAAGAACAACCTCATCGCCGCCAAGAACCGCCTCGGCGTTTTCGCAAAGGCCGCGCCCGACCTGTTTGACGGCTTCTCCAAACTCTCCAGGGCGGCAACGAAGGACGGCAGCTTCAGCACCGCGCAGAAGGAGCTGATGGCGGTCGCCATCGCAGTCACGCAGGGCTGCGAGGACTGCATCCTCTACCACGTCGACGCCGCCAGGCGCGCCGGCGCTGACGAGGCGGCGCTGGTGGAAGCGCTCGGCGTCGCGGTGGAAATGGGCGGCGGACCGGCCGTGATGTACGCCGGAAAGGCGCTGGAGGCCTTCCACGCGCTCTGATTAAGCTCGGCAGACAAGAATAAACGGAGGAGGGCGCCTTGGCCTACGTACTCACCGCCGACGGCGGCACCGAAAGTCTGCGCGCGCGCATCTACGACCTCACGGGCAAGTGCCTTGCGAGCCACGCCGTCGCCTACAGGACCGACTTCAAGCCCGGTGCCAGAGCCGAGCAGGACCCGGCCGACTGGTGGGCGAACTTCGTCGAAGCAAGCCGGGCTGCCATCGCCCAGTCGGGCGTCTCGCCGTCCGACATCGAGGCCATCGCCTACGCCACGACGAGCTGCACCGTGGTCGCGCTCGACGAGAACGGCGATGCGCTCCGCCCCGCCCTCATCTGGATGGACGTGCGCGCCAACGCGGAGGCCGACGAGGTGCTGGCGACCGGCGACCCCGCGCTGGCGCTGAACGGCGACGGCACCGGGCCCGTGTCGGCCGAATGGATGATCCCCAAGGCGTTGTGGCTGAAGAAGAACGAGCCGGACACGTTCGCGAAAGCCCACCGCATCTGCGAATACCAGGACTACATCACCCACAAGCTCACCGGCGAGTGGGCCGCCAGCCTCAACAACCTCAGCCTCCGCTGGCACTACCGGAGCGACCATGGCGGCTGGGCCAAGTCGCTGGTCGAGGCGCTCGGCATGGGCGAGATCCTCGAGAAGTGGCCGCCCCGCGTGGTGGCGCCCGGCCAGGTGATCGGCACGCTGACCGGCGCCGCCGCCGAAGCGCTCGGCCTGCCGCGCTCGGTCAAGGTCGTGCAGGGCGGTGCGGATGCGCTGATCGGCATGATCGGCCTCGGCGTTGCGAAACCCGGCCAGCTGGCGCTCATCACAGGCTCCTCGCACCTCCAGTTCGGCGTTACCGAAGGGCCGGTCCATGCGCCGGGCGTCTGGGGTTCCTATGCCGACATCGTCTATCCCGGCCGCTACGTGGTGGAGGGCGGGCAGACGTCCACGGGCTCCATCATCAACTGGCTCGGCCGCCTCACCGGCGGGCTCGACTTTGCCGAGATGAACGCGAAGGCCGCAGCGCTCGCCCCCGGCAGCGACGGCCTGCTGGTGCTCGACCATTTCCAGGGCAACCGCACGCCCTACACCGACGCGCTGTCCCGCGGCGCCTTCGTCGGCCTCACGCTGGCGCACGAAAAGCACCACATGTTCCGCGCCATCATGGAGAGCATCGGCTTCGGCACGCGAGCCATTCTCGATGCCTTCAAGCGCGCCGGCTACGAGAGCGCGGAAATGACCGTCGGCGGCGGCGCGGCGGCGTCCGACCTCTGGATGCAGATCCACGCCGACACCGCCAACATTCCGATCCGCGTGCCGGCCTCCGCCGATGCGCCGTCGACCGGCTCGGCCGTCCTCGCCTTCCATGGCGCCGGCCACTTCGCCAGCATCGACGAGGGGATCGACGCGATGGTCCACCCCGGCCGCACCATCGAGCCGAACGCCGCCAACGTCGCGCAGTACGAAGAGATCTACCAGCGATATCTGGCGCTCTATCCGGCCCTGAAAGGCGTCCTGCGTGGTTAAAGGCATCGACCGCTTCTCGCTGGAGGGAAAGCGCGCCCTCGTCACCGGCGGGGCCAGCGGCATCGGCCGCGCCATCGCCGAGGCGCTCGCCGCGTCCGGCGCCAGCGTCATCATCGCCGACATCGACGAGGCCCGCGCCCGTGAGGCCGCCGACGCGCTGGGCGGCATGGCACTCCACCTCGACGTGACCGATCAGGCCGCCATCGGCGCCGCCGCGGACCACGTCGCGGCGGACGGTGCGCTCGACATTCTCGTCAACAACGCCGGCGTCGTGCAGAACGCGCCCTCCACCGAGGTGGACGTGACGGACTGGCAGCGGGTGATCGACATCAACCTCACCGGCGTCTTCCTCACCGCGCGCACCTTCGGGCGGGCGATGGTGGCGGCGGGCAGGGGCTCGGTCATCTCCATCTCGTCGATCTGCGGGACGGTGCCGGTCTGGCCGCAGCCGCAGGCGGCCTACAATGCGGCCAAGGCGGGGGTGAACCTCGTCACCAAGTCGCTGGCGGTGGAGTGGGCGGCGAGCGGTGTGCGCGTCAACGCGATCGCGCCGGGGTACGTCGCGACGCCGCTGACGCTGAAGGGCCGCGAGACGCCCGAATGGTACGAGACCTGGCTGCGCATGACCCCGATGGGCCGGCTCGCCGACCCCGACGAGATCGCCAGCGCCGCCGTCTTCCTCGCCTCGGATGCGGCGAGCTACGTCACCGGCACCGTCCTGATGGTGGACGGCGGCTACACCGCGCTCTGACCCGCCCTCTTACACCCCGAGACTGCCATGCCTGATAACCGAACTGTCCTCGTCACCGGCGCCAGCCGCGGCATCGGCGCTGCCATCGCCATCGGCCTCGCCGAGCGCGGCTACGACGTCGCGCTCAACGACATCGAAGCGCAGGCCGACGCGCTCGCCATCGTCGCCAACGAGATCGAGGCGCTCGGCCGCCGCGTCCTCACGGTCCACGCCGACGTCAGCAACAAGGGCGAGGTCGAGGCGATGGCCGCCACCGTGCTGGAGCGCTTCGGCAAGCTCGACGCGCTGGTGAACAACGCCGGCATCCTGATCGCCGGCGAGGTCGACGGCCTCCCCGAAGAGCACTGGGACCGCGTGATGGACATCAACGCCAAGGGCTCCTTCATGGTGATCCAGGCGTTCCTGCCTTCGATGAAGGCGCGGAAGTACGGCCGGATCGTCAACATCGCCTCCATCGGCGGCAAGCACGGCGCGCCCGAGCAGGCGCACTACTCCGCCTCCAAGGCCGCCGTCATGGGCTTTACGCGGGTGCTGGCGCAGGAGGTCGGGGCGCTGGGCATCACCGCCAACTGCGTCTGCCCCGGCATCATCATGACCGACATGGGCCGCGTGAACCTCGAGGTCGCCGCCGTCCGCGAGGCATGGCAGGCCAAGACCGCGATGGCCCGGATTGGCGACCCCGAGGACGTGGTGGGGCCGGTCGCGTTCTTCGCGTCGGACGACAGCGCGTTCGTGACCGGCCAGTCGCTCAACGTCGATGGCGGCATCGTCCTCAGCTGACTCGCAGGTTGTCGCTGCTTGCCGGAAGGTGCGGACGCTTGTGTTAAAAGGAGGCATTAATTACGGCGACTGCTAAGAATGTTACCTTGACACAAGGGTCGGCGGCAGCCACCGTTCGCCCGCACAGAATGCGCGGCGTCTGGCGTTTTCAAAGGCCCATGCGCGCTTTGGGCTCAGTCTTTTTGTATTGTTGCGTTTTGATTTTCGGTGTGGTGGGGGTTTTCCCCGCATGCGCCTTGGTTTCGGTCCGGCGCCAGCTCCGAGCCAGCGCCCGCTTTTAAGGGTCATGCGATGAGCTCGCCCCGCAATCTGTCGCGCATTGTCTCGATGTGCCCGGCCACAGGCGCATTCCGGCAGGTCTTGTCCGGGCGGATCGCGCGATGAGCGACCCGGTCTCGCTCCTCACCGGCAAGGAATTCGCCGCGCTGGAAACGGCCGGCAACCGGATCGTCGACCAGGACGGCGAGGCCGTCTTCATCAAGGCGATCAACTGGTACGGGATGGAGCTGGAGGCGTTCGGCGTGCCCGCGGGCGTCGACCAGCGCAGCGTCGCCGAAATCATGCAGACCGTGGCCGACCTCGGCTTCAACACACTGCGCCTGCCGGTCTCCACCAAGGCCGTCGCTGACCCCTACGCCGTCGCCCCCTACTTCGGTATCGACTTTGCCAAGAACCCCGAGCTCCAGGGCGCCAACTCGTTCGAGGTGCTGGAGCATGTGATCGACGAGGCGGCCAAGGTCGGCCTCTCGGTCATCATCGACAACCACAACATCTCGTCGGCCGGCTGGGAGGGGCGCTGGTACGACGTCGACTACACCGAGGCCGAATGGGTCGACATGTGGGAGACGCTCGCGACCACGCTCGGCGAAAAGGCCAACGTGATCGGCGCGGACCTGCGCAACGAGCCGTTCGACGCCGCGTGGGACAACTGGTCGACCGCCGCGGAAACCGCAGGCAACGCGATCCACGCGATCGACGACGACTGGCTCGTCATCGTCGAGGGCGTCCACCATTCCATGGACGGGGACTGGTACCAGTGGGGCGGCAACCTCAAGGACGCGCACGTCGACCCCATCGTCCTCGATACCGCCAACAAGGTCGTCTACTCGGTCCACGAATATCCTGACCCGGTCGAAACCAAGCTCTCGCTGACCCCCGGCAGCACCTACTATTCGCTGTTCGACGAGTACTGGGGCAGCATCTCTCTGGATCTTGGCGCGCCGGTCTTCATCGGCGAGTTCGGCTTCCGCAACAACAGCGCCGACGACGGCTGGACCGAGGCGATCACCAACTACATCATGGGCGACCGTGACGGCGACGGCACGATCGACGAGGGCGGCAGCCCGATCGCCGGCTATGCCTACTGGAACCTCAACCCGCCCGAAGACCTCGGCCACAATCTTTTGGGCGAAGACTTCGAGACGGTGCGGCAGGAAGTGTGGGCCGACCTCGCGCCGCTGGTGGAGTTCGAGCCCGAGTGGCTGGGAACGGTGCCGGACGGCTCCACCCCGCCGCCCGACCCCGATCCCGACCCTGAGCCTGACCCCGATCCCGAACCGGACCCTGACCCGCAGCCAACGCTGGACGGCGCGTTCGGGCTTGACCTCGTCGTCAACAGCGACTGGGGGAACGGCGTCTCCCTCACCGTGCGCGTCACCAACATCAGCGGCGTTCCGGTCGCGACGGACAGCATCGTCGTGGCGCTCGACGCGCCGCGCAACCTCTCGGTCTGGCCGGACCAGATCTGGCGCGCCTCCCTCGTCGACGCCAACCCCGACGCGCCGACCTTCCGGCTGATCCCGCAGGGCGACGGCACGCTTGACCCCGGCGAAGCGACCGATTTCCTCTTCGTCGCGTCCTACGACGGCACCTGGAACGTCACCACCCTCGGTGCCACGGCGGACGACCTCGCCGTCGTCGAGGCGGACCTCCCGCTGCCCGACAACGCGGCGCCGGAAGCGGCCGACGTCGCGCTGGAGGGTGTGGAGGACACGCCCCTCACCATCTCCGGCGCGAACCTCCGCGCCGCAGCGACCGACGCGGACGGCGACGTCCTGGCGCTGGTCGCGGTGGAGGGGGCCGGGCACGGCACTGCGGCTCTCGTCGGCAGCGACATCGTCTACACGCCGGACGCGGACTTCTCCGGCACCGACACGCTCACCTACACCGTGGGAGACGGCAACGGCGGCACCGCGACCGGCACCATCACGCTCACCATCGCGGGCGTGAACGACGCGCCGACCGCGAAGGACATCGCCTTCACGCTGGACGAGAACGGCAGCCAGCTCATCACCAACGCCGTCCTCGAAGGTCTCGGCGCCGATGTGGACGGCGATGCGCTCACCTACGCAATCGGCACCGGCCCCGCCCAAGGCACGCTGACCTGGACGGCGGAGGGCCTCCTCTACACGCCGGACGCCGACGTCACCGGCACGGACGCCTTCACCCTCACCGTGTCGGACGGAACGCTGAGCGCGACATCGACCGTCAGCCTCACGGTGGAGGAGGCGAACGAGGCGCCGGAATTCACCGGCTTCCTCGTGCGGATGGACGAGGACACCACGCGTCTCATCACCTTCGACGAGGTCTTCGCCCACGCCAGCGATGCGGACGGCGATACGCTCACCATCCGCCGGGTGACGGCAGTCGAGGGGACGGCGACCCTCGGCGAGGCGGGGATCCTCTACACGCCGCCTGCCGACTTCAACGGCCTCGACAGGATCCGCGTCGTGATCTCCGACGGGGAGGGCGGCACCGCAGTCGCCCGCATCCGCATGCGGGTCGCGCCGGTCGACGACGCGCCGACCGCGCAGGACATTTCGCTCACGCTCGACGAGGACGGCAGCGCACTCATCACCACCGCGGTCCTCGAAAGCCTCGGCGCCGACGCTGACGGCGATGCGCTCACCTACGCCATCGGCGACAGCCCCACGCTCGGCACCCTCGCGTGGACCGCGGACGGGCTCCTCTACACGCCTGAGCCCGACGCCTTCGGGGCGGACGCGTTCACCATCACCTACACCGACGGAGAATCCACGGCAGCGGCGACGGTGAGCCTCACCGTCCGCGCGGTGAACGACGCGCCGGAGTTCTCTGGTTTCGCCATCGCGACCGAGGAGGACACGCCGCACCTCGTCACCCTGGACGAAATTCTGGCGCACGCCGGCGACGTCGACGGCGACACGCTGACGATCACTGCGGCAACCGCCGCGGACGGCACTGCGACCCTCGGGCCGAACGGCCTCCTCTACACGCCGGCGGCGGACTTCTCCGGCAGTGACGCCATCAGCGTCACCGTGTCGGACGGGGCGGGCGGCACTGCCTCCGCCACGATCGCGGTGAACGTGCAGGCGGTCAACGACGCGCCGGTCGCCGGCGGCCTCGCCTTCACCGCCGAGCCTGGGGGTGAAGTGCGGATCGACATCGCCGCGATCCTCGCCGCGGGGACGGACCCCGACGGGGACGCGCTTTCCCTCGCCGCGTTCGAACCCGGCGCGCACGGCACGCTGGTGCGCGACGGCGACGCGCTGGTCTATACGCCCGCCGACGGCTTCTCCGGCACCGACACCATCGCCTACACGCTGGACGACGGGAACGGCGGCTCTGCGAACGGGGCCATCGCCATCAGCGTTTCGCCGCCGCCGGAACCCGAGCCGCCGGTCTCGCTCAGCTTCGAGGTCATCGAGGAGACGGACTGGGGCAACGGCGCGTTCTACAACGTCGCGTACACCAACGCGGGCGAGGCGGCGGTGGCGTTCGAGGATCTCACCATCGCGTTCACCCCGGCGATGCCGGTCACCATCACGAGCGGGCAGGTGTGGGGCGGGTACGAGATCGCCAACTCAGGCGGCACGGTCACCTTCGCGGCCACGCCCTACAATCAGGACGGCATCCTCTCGTCCGGCGAGACGGTGACGCTCGGCTTCGTCCTCTCCTACGACGGCGTCTGGAACCAGAGCCGGCTCGGGGCCACGGGCGCGAACTTCGAGGCGCAAGTGGAGGGCGTCGTAGAGACTGCCGTGCAGACCGCGGCGAGGGTCGCGGACGCGCCGGAAATCAGCCTCAACCTCTCCCGCGCGCAGGACTGGGGGACTGGCGCCGCGGTCACGCTCGACGTCACCAACGACGGCACGACCGCCATCGGGTTCGACGATTTCGCCATCGCCTATGACGGCGACCGCGACGTCGCCGTTCGAACGGAGGTCTACGAGGCGGTGATCCTGAGCTTCGACGCGGACCGGCCGGTCTTCGCGCTGGCGCCGAGCGACGGGGCGGCCGCGCTCCGCGCCGGCGAGACGCGCAGCTTCGTCTTCCTCGCCGACTATGACGGCAACTACGGCGTGGAGGGCCTCGGCCTCTCGCTCGACGATTTCAGCGCGTTCGTGCCCGACATGCCGTTCGGCTGAACCGGGTAAAAACGCCGTTCAGCGTCCATTCAGCCATGCGACAACGAAACCCAGATCGTCGCACCGAACCCGCGCCCCCCTTCGACGGTTAGGAACTGGAAGAGTTACAAGGGGGATCGGATGCAAATCCAACTCAAGGTCAACGGCGAGCAGCATTCGCTCGACGTCGATCCGCGCACGACGCTGCTCGACGCGCTGCGCAACCATCTGCACCTGACCGGCTCCAAGAAGGGCTGCGACCACGGCCAGTGCGGCGCCTGCACCATCATTCTGAACGGCCGGCGCATCAATTCGTGCCTCTCGCTCGCGGTGATGCACGAGGGCGACGAGATCACCACCATCGAGGGGCTGGGCCAGCCCGGCGCGCTGTCGCCGCTGCAGGACGCGTTCGTCCGGCACGACGGCTACCAGTGCGGCTTCTGCACGCCGGGCCAGATCTGCTCCGCGACCGCGATGCTGGACGAGGTCAAGGCCGGCTGGCCGTCAAACGTGTCGGACGACCTCGACGGCACGCCATCGCTCAGCAACGAGGAAATCTCGGAGCGGATGAGCGGCAACCTCTGCCGCTGCGCCGCCTACGCCAACATCGTCGACGCGATCGCCGAAGTGGGGGGCAAGGAATGAAGCCCTTCGAGTACACCCGCGCCGGCTCCCACGCCGACGCGCTGACGGCAGGCGCCACCGCAGGCGCGCGCTTCATCGCAGGCGGCACCAACCTCCTCGACCTGATGAAGCTCGAGGTGATGGCGCCCGACCGGCTGGTCGACATCACGCGGCTCGACATGGGCGAGATCAGCGCGACCGACGATGGCGGCCTGCAGGATCGGCGCGCTCGTCACCAACAGCGACCTCGCCGCCGACCCGCGCATCCGGCACGACTATCCGGTCCTGTCGCGCGCGCTTCTCGCCGGCGCCAGCGGCCAGCTCCGCAACAAGGCGACCACTGGCGGCAACCTCCTCCAGCGCACCCGCTGCTACTATTTCTATGACACCGACATGCCGTGCAACAAGCGCGAGCCCGGCTCCGGCTGCAGCGCCATCGGCGGCTTCAACCGCATCCACGCCATCCTCGGCGCCAGCGACAAATGCATCGCGACTCATCCGAGCGACATGGCCGTGGCGATGCAGGCGCTGGAGGCCGTGGTCGAGGTCGACGGGCCGAACGGTGCCCGCGAGATCCCCCTCCTCGAGTTCCACAAGCTCCCCGGCGACACGCCCGAGATCGAGACCGAGCTTGCCACCGGCGAAATGATCGTCGCGGTCCGGCTGCCCGCTCCGATTCCCTCGCGGCAGGTCTACCGCAAGGTGCGCGACCGTGCCTCCTACGCGTTCGCGCTGGTCTCCGTTGCCGCCATCGTGCGGATGGAGGGCGGCACGATGCGCACGGTGCGGCTCGCGTTCGGCGGGCTCGCCCACAAGCCGTGGCGCAACTCAGACGTCGAGGCGCTGCTCGAAGGCGAGACGCCCTCCGCGGCGCTGTTCGACAAGGCGGCCGATGCGCTGCTCATCGAGGCGAAGGGCCAGGGCTCCAACGATTTCAAGATTCCCCTCGTGCGGCGGACGCTGAAGGCGGTCCTCTCCGAGGCGACGAAAGGCGAGGCATGAACGCGCATTTCAAGATGGACGCGCCGGTCACCGAGCACCGGCTTGACGAGATGGCGCAGGGGGTGATCGGCGAAGGTGTCGACCGCCCCGAAGGCCCGCTCAAGGTCTCCGGCACTGCCAGATATTCGGCGGACTATCACCCCGACGGCATGGTCCACGGCGTTCTCGTCCGTGCGCCGGTGACCAAGGGGAAGGTGACGGCGATCGAGGCTGCCGAGGTCGAGGCGCTGCCCGGCGTTCTGGCGGTGGTCTACGGCGACAAGTTCATCCGCAACTCGGCGCAGGGCACGGCCAACGAGGCGCCGGTGCAGAACGCTTCGTCGTCCGTCGACTATCTCGGCCAGCCGGTCGCGCTGGTGGTGGGCGAGACCTACGAGGCGGCGCGCCACGGCGCGTGGACGCTTAAGGTGAAGATCGACCCGGAAGCTGCGGTGGTGGACCCCGAGGCCGCCGACGCCGAGGTCGAGACGCCGAAGGGAGAGCAGTCCAGCCAGGGCGACCTCGACGGCGCGATGACGAGCGCGGCAGAGACCGTCGACGTCGTGTACCGCACCGCCGGCCATTCGGCGGCCGCGATGGAGCCGCACGCCTCGGTCGCCGAGTGGGACGGCACAACGCTGACCCTCCACGGCGCCTACCAGATGCTGAAGTACAACCGCAACGAACTGGCGGACGCCGTCGGGATCAGGGCAAAGCACGTGCGCGTCCGTGCCCCCTACGTGGGCGGTGGTTTCGGTTCCAAGCTCGGGATCGCGGCCGAGGCGGTCGCAGCTTCGCTGGCGGCCATGCAGCTGAAGCGCCCGGTATCGGTCGTGATGACGCGGCCGCAGTCAATGGAGGCGGTCTACCGCCGTTCCGAGTCGCGCCAGCGCATCCGACTTGCGGCGGTTGCTGACGGGCTTCTCACCGGCATCGGCCACGAGGCGCTGGTCTCCAACCTGCCGGACGAGCCGTTCTCCGAGCCCGTCACGCAGGCGACGCCCTTCCTCTACCGCGGCGAGAACCGCGAGATCGTTCACCAGGTCGCGCGCATCCACCGCCCCGCTGCGGGTTCGGTCCGTGCGCCGGGCGAGGCGATCGGCATCCCGGTGCTGGAATGCGCGATGGACGAGCTCGCCGAGAAGCTCGGCATCGACCCGGTGGAGCTGCGCCTGCGCAACATCCCGGACGAGGACCCGTCGACGCAGAAGCCGTTCTCCTCGCACACCCTCGCCGAGGCCCTGCGGACCGGCGCCGAGGCGTTCGGCTGGGCGGACCGCAGCAAGACCCCCGGCGCACGGCGCGAGGGCGAGTGGCTGATCGGCACCGGCATGGCGTCCGCCGTGCGCGTCAACATGACGATGGAGGCCAAGGCCCGCGTCACGCTGAAGGCGGACGGCAAGGCGACGGTCGAGACCGACATGACCGACATCGGCACCGGCACCTACGCGATCCTGACTCAGATCGCGGCGGAAATGCTGGGCCTGCCGATGGAGCGGGTGACGACGACGCTGGGCGACACCGACCTGCCGCCGGGCTCCGGCTCGGGCGGTTCGTGGGGCGCGGCCTCCAACGGCAGCGCCGTCTTCATCGCCTGCCGCGCGATCCGCAAGCAGCTCGCCGACAAGCTCGGCACCACCGAGGAAGACCTGACGCTGAAGGACGGCGAGGCGATCTCCGGCAACATCAAGGTGCCGGTCACCGAGCTGCTGGCCGGGACCGACATCGAGGTCGAGGGGCACATGGAGCCCGGCAAGACCGACGAGGAAGTCCGCCAGTCCACCTTCGGCGCGTACTTCGTCGAGGTCGCGGTCAACGCCGTCACCGGCGAGACGCGCGTGCGGCGGATGCACGGCACGTTCGGGGCCGGGCGCATCCTCAACCACAAGACCGCGCGGTCGCAGTGCCTGGGCGGGATGACGTGGGGCATCGGCATGGCGCTGACCGAGGAGATGGTCCACGACAGCCGCGACGGTCACATCGTCAACCGTGACCTTGCCGAATACCACCTGCCGGTGAACCTCGACGTGCCGCAGATCGAGGTGCTGCTCCTCGAGGAGCGTGACGACTGGGCGAACCCGATGCAGGTGAAGGGCATCGGCGAGCTCGGCATCTGCGGTGCGGCCGGCGCGATCGTCAACGCGATCTACAACGCGACCGGCATCCGTGTCCGCGAGCTGCCGGTCACGCTCGACAAGCTGCTCGCCGGGGGGCTGCCAGACCTCGCCTGACGCGCACGCCACCTGCGCAGAGAAACGAGCCGGCCGCTTTTCAGCGGCCGGCTTTTTCGTGCGCGGCTTTCGTTCAGAACTTGATTTCGAGGCCGATGATCGGACCCTGGAGGGTGGTGTCGAACTCGAACGAGCCGCTCTCGTAGTTGACGCCCATGGCGCGGTAGCCGGCGAGTGCGGAGAAGCGGTCGTTGAACTCGTAGCCGATGGCGCCGGTCACGTCCCAGCCGAACTTCGACGAGCCGCCGCCGACCAGCCCGGTGCCGGTGAGGTAGATGTTGGGCGTGAGGTCGGCCCGCGCGCGTGCGCCGCCCATGGCGTCGATCCACGTCGCGTCGTCGGTGATCGAGCGGTTGTTGAGGAGGCCGCCGCGCAGCTTCAGCTTGTCCTTCACGTACCAGATCCGGGGGCCGGCGACGAGATCGAGCCGGAAGCGGTCCTGGTCGATGATGGCGTACCCGCCGAGAGCGGTGGCCTCGATCAGGGTGGAGCTGAGGTCCGCCTTGGTGAAGAGCCGGTTGGGACGCGGGGTGGCGCCAACGGTGGTCTTGATGACGAAGAGGTCGGTGGTGAAGCTGTAGCGGCCGTAGCGGGCCTGGGTGGCGCCCATGAACGAGAAGTTGAGGCCGTCGAGCGCGTCCTTGAAGCTGAGGTCGACCTCGACGGGAGGCGCGCCGAACACGCCGACGTCGCCGGAGAGACCCGCCATCCAGAAGTAGGGCGTGGCGCTGAACGACCAGGCCGGCGCTGCCGCGACGGCAACGGGCGCTGGCTCGGGCGTCAGGAGATCCGCGGCGTGGGATGCCACAGGAACAGCGGCGAGCGCGAAGGCCGCAACGGCCAACCGAAGCGGCGACAAGTACCTTGAGAAATTCATGATCCGCACCTGACCAGTAAAAATCGACGGGGCATCGCCAGTATCGGGTCGTGGTTCGTGCGGTGCCGTGTCTGAAAATTACCAGAAATTGCAAAGGCAGATATCTGAATTGGACGTAGAGCCGTCGCCTGGCGCTACAAGCAGGGCGTGCTGCGACTTGGATGCCGCAGTATTCGACCCCCTAGGGGCAGACGTTGGCTCAGCGGCCTGCCAGGTCTGCCGCTTCAGGTGCGCCGGTGCCGGCGAGATTGCGCAGGATGGTTTCGATCTCCCGCGGGTCGATGCCTGCGGTGATCGCGACGATGCGGGTGCGGCGGTCGTCTCCCGGCCATGCGTCCAGCACCGCGAGCGGATGGACGACGTGCTGCACCACCTGGAGGACGTGCGGCCGCTCCGGCGCATCGTCGAACGCAATGATCCCCTTGAGGCGCAGCAGGCGCGGCCCGTGGAAGACGCCGATGAGGTCCATCGCGCGGGCGAGGGCATCCTGCGTGATCGGCTCGTCGAGCACGACGCTGACGCTGCGGACGCCGAAATCCTCGCCCGGCACGTGGTCGTGGTGGTGATGGTGCCCGGCGTCCTCCGCGCCGAGCCATGCCTCGACGTCGCCGCCGAGGTCCGCCGGCGCGTAGGGGCGGGGAGCGAACGCTGTCTCCAGCGAGAAGTCTGCCCCCTGCACGTCCTCGATCGGGGCGGTGCCGTTGATGGCGCGCAGGAGATCGATGACAGCGCGCAGCCGCTTGGGGCGGTCCTCCGGGGCGATGAGGTCGGTCTTGGTGAGGAGGATGCGGTCGGCGAAGGCGATCTGCTTCACCGCCTCGCCGTGGTGCTGCAGCGTGTCGGGGCCCGCGAAGGCGTCGAACACGGCGACCACGCCGGCGAGGGTGTAGTTGCGCGCGACGGTATGGTCGCGGAGGCCGAGCGCAGGCACCGCTCCGGCGACGAGCTGGTTCACCACGGGCGCCGGATCGGCGAGCCCCGTCGTCTCCACCACCACGCGCGCAAGCGGCAGGCGACCCGCCTTCCGCGCCGCCTCATGCACCTCCGCCACCGAGGCGCGGATGTCGCTCCCCGCGGTGCAGCAGATGCAGCCGGTGGTGGTCACTGCCGCCCCCGGCAGGCCGGCGGCCACCAGCTCGTGGTCGATCGCGACATCGCCGAACTCGTTGATGACGAGGCCCGTCTTCTCGGCGTCCGGCGCCGCCATCAGCCGGCGCAGCAGGGTGGATTTCCCCGCGCCCAGAAAGCCGGTGAGGATGATGACGGGGGTCAGCCGGGTCCGGTCGATCATGAGCACTCCTTGCTGGCCGGGACGGTGCGCCGGGCCGCGATGCGGAACCTATGTTATAATATAACAGGCGCAACCCCCTAGGGGCCGGCTGCAAGGGTGGGTTACGCACGCAAACCCTTGTTGCAGGGCGCAGGTTCGCCCATTGAAGGGATATACGAGAATCTCGATTGGAATAATTGGGTAAGGCTGCGGCCTGCCCGGCAGCATCATGATTTCCCAGAAAGCCCAATACGCCCTCAAGGCGATCGTCGTTCTGGCGAAGCTCGAGCCCGGCCAGGCGATGACGACGGCCGAGATCGCGCGCGAGCGGGAAATCCCGCACAAGTTTCTCGAGCAGATCCTGCTGGAACTGAAGCGGCACGGCATTCTCGTCAGCCGCCGCGGCCGGCAGGGCGGATACATGCTCCTGCGGCCTGCCGGCGAGATCACCTTTGGCGAGGTGCTGCGGATCGTCGACGGGCCGCTGGCGCCGCTGCCGTGCCTCTCCAAGGTTGCCTACCGCCGCTGCGAGGGCTGTCTCGACGAGGATACCTGCGAGGTGCGCAGGGTATTTGAGGTCGTCACCACGGCCACCCGGGCGGTGCTCGACCAGGCGACGGTGGCAGACGCGATCAGCAGCAACGAGCGGACGCTCAACGCCTTTCTGCCAACCCCGATGGAGTAACTTGACAATCCCTAGCGACTAGATAGGGTTTAAGGGTATTCCAGCAGGGAGGCCCTATGCGCCGCTTGTTCACTGCTCTGATCCTGTCGACCGCGCTGGCCGGAACGGCCACGCTCTCCATGCCGTCCGCGGCCCTCGCCGACGTGACGCTCCTCAACGTGTCGTACGACCCGACACGCGAATTCTACAAGGATTTCAACGCCGCGTTTGCGCAGCACTGGAAAGGCAAGACCGGCGAGGACGTCACCGTGCGCATGTCGCATGGCGGTTCCGGCAAGCAGGCCCGCTCCGTCATCGACGGCCTCGAGGCCGACGTCGTGACCCTCGCCATCTCCGTCGACATCGACGAGATCGCAAAGGCGACCGACAAGATCCCGGCCGACTGGCAGTCCCGCCTCGCCGACGCCAGCTCGCCCTACACCTCGACCATCGTGTTCCTCGTGCGCGAGGGCAACCCGAAGGGCATCAACGACTGGGCCGACCTCGTGAAGGACGGCGTCGAGGTCATCACCCCCAACCCGAAGACCTCCGGCGGTGCCCGCTGGAACTACCTCGCCGCCTGGAACTGGGCGATGGAGGAGTTCGGCGGCAACGAAGACAAGGTGCGGGAGTACATCGCCACCCTCTTCAAGCACGTGCCGGTGCTCGACACCGGGGCCCGCGGCGCGACCACCACCTTCAGCCAGCGCGGCATCGGCGACGTCCTGATCGCGTGGGAGAACGAGGCCTACCTCTCGCTGGAGGAGCTCGGCGAGGACAAATTCGACATCGTCGTCCCGTCCGTCTCCGTCCTTGCGGAGCCGCCGGTGGCTCTGGTCGCCGGCAACGCCGAAGCGCACGGCACCACCGAGGTCGCCACCGCCTACCTCGACTTCCTCTACACCGCCGAGGGGCAGACGCTGGCCGCCCGCCACTTCTACCGCCCGTCGGACCCCGCGCTGGTAGACCCCGCCGAACTCGAACGCTTCGCCGACGTGCGCCGCGTCAAGGTCGAGGAGGTGTACGGCTCCTGGGCCGAGATCCAGGCCAAGCACTTCGCGAGCGGCGGCCTGTTCGACCAGATCTACAAGCCCGGCAGCTGACATGAGCATCGCCGCCCCCGCATCCGCCGCCGCCGCGCCAATGCGGTGGCGGTTCCGCCGGCCGAGCGTGATCCCGGGCTTCGGGCTCACCATCGGCTTCACGCTCGCCTATCTCGGGCTGATCGTCCTCATCCCGCTGTCGGGCCTCATCTGGCGCTCGGCATCGCTCGGCCTTCCCGAGTTCTGGGCACTCGCGACCGACCAGCGCACCGTCAACGCACTGCGTCTCTCCTTCGGCACCGCGCTCATTGCGGCGCTGGTCAACGTGGTGTTCGGCGTCATCGTCGCCTGGGTGCTGGTGCGCTACCGCTTCCCCGGCCGGCGGGTGGTCGACGCGATGGTCGACCTCCCGTTTGCGCTGCCGACGGCGGTCGCCGGCATCGCGCTCACCGCCATCTACGCGCCGACGGGGTGGGTGGGCTCGCTCCTCGCACCGCTTGGCATCAAGATCGCCTACACGCCGGCTGGCATCGTGATCGCGCTGATCTTCGTCGGCCTGCCGTTCATCGTGCGCACGGTGCAGCCGGTGATCGCGGAGATCGACCGCGAGGTCGAGGAGGCGTCCGCCTCGCTGGGCGCCGGCCGGTTCGACACAGTGCGGCGGGTGATCCTTCCGTCGCTCACGCCGGCAATCCTCACCGGGTTCGCTTTGGCTCTGGCGCGGGGCGTCGGCGAATACGGCTCGGTCATCTTCATCGCCGGCAACCTGCCCTACGTGTCGGAGATCGCGCCGCTTCTCATCGTCATCCGGCTCGAGGAGTTCGACGTGCCGGCCGCGACGGCGGTCGCCGCGATCATGCTCGTCATCTCCTTCTCGATGCTCCTCGTCATCAACCTCATCCAGTCATGGAGCCGCAAGCGCTATGGCCATTGATACGCTGGACACCATCGCGCTCGCCGGTGCGCCGGGCGAGCGCCGCAGCGAAGCCACCGCGCGCTCCGCGGTCAGCGAGAGCCCCGCGACCCGCGCGGTCCTCCTCGGCATCTCCGCGGCCTTCCTCGGGCTCTGCCTGTTCCTGCCGCTGGTCGCCGTGTTCGTCGAGGCGCTGCGGCAGGGCGTCGGCGCCTACCTCGCGGCGCTCGTCGAGCCCGATGCGCTCGCCGCCATCAAGCTCACACTCCTCGTCGCCGCCATCGCCGTGCCGCTCAACTGCGTGTTCGGCCTCGCGGCGGCGTGGGCCATCGCCAAGTTCGAGTTCCGCGGAAAGGCCTTCCTCACCACGCTGATCGACCTCCCGTTCTCCGTCTCGCCGGTGATTGCGGGGTTGGTGTTCGTGCTCCTGTTCGGGTCGGGCAGCGTCCTCGGCCCGTTCCTGAAGAGCCACGGCATCGAGGTGCTGTTCGCGGTGCCCGGCATCGTGCTCGCCACGGTTTTCGTCACCTTCCCCTTCGTCGCGCGCGAGCTCATCCCGCTGATGCAGGACCAGGGCACGGCGGAGGAGGAGGCGGCGCTTTCGCTCGGCGCGTCCGGCTGGCGCACGTTCATCCATGTGACCCTGCCCAACGCCAAGTGGGGGCTCTTCTACGGCGTGCTCCTGTGCAACGCGCGGGCAATGGGCGAATTCGGCGCCGTGTCCGTGGTGTCCGGCCACATCCGCGGCCTCACCAACACGATGCCGCTCCACGTCGAGATCCTGTACAACGAGTACAACTTCGTCGCCGCGTTCGCGGTGGCCTCGCTTCTCGCCCTCCTCGCCCTTCTCACGCTGGTCCTGAAGACCGTGCTCGAAGCGCGCGAGGGCGGCGGCCGCAGGGGGCATTGATGCGCCCCGCCCTCCGCACGAACCCTTCACGCATCCCCTCTGGGAGTATGGCCCGATGAGCGTCAGCATCCGTGCGGTCTCGAAGGAATTCGACCGCTACCCCGCCCTTTACGGCGCGTCCCTCGACATCGCGACCGGCGAGCTCGTCGCCCTCGTCGGCCCGTCCGGCTCCGGCAAGACGACGCTCCTGCGCCTGATCGCGGGCCTCGAATTCCCCACGACGGGCGAGATCCTGTTCGACGGTGAGGACGCCGCGCACAAGCCGGTGCAGGACCGCCAGGTCGGCTTCGTGTTCCAGCACTATGCCCTCTTCAAGCACATGACGATCCTCGACAACGTGCGCTTCGGCCTGCGCGTCCGCCCCCGCGGCACCCGCCCGACCGAGGCCGAACAGCGCCGCCGCGCGCTTGCGCTGCTCGACCTCGTGCAGCTTACGGGCTTCGCCGACCGCTACCCGGCGCAGCTCTCCGGCGGCCAGCGCCAGCGCGTCGCGCTCGCCCGCGCCATGGCGATCGAGCCGAAGGTGCTGCTGCTGGACGAGCCGTTCGGCGCGCTCGACGCCAAGGTGCGCAAGGACCTCCGCCGCTGGCTGCGCGAGATCCACGAGCGGACCGGCCACACCACCGTGTTCGTCACCCACGACCAGGAAGAGGCGCTGGAGCTTGCCGACCGCGTGGTGGTGATGAGCAGAGGCCGGATCGAGCAGGTCGGCACCCCCGACGCGATCTACGACGATCCGGCATCCCCCTTCGTCCACGGCTTCATCGGCGACGCCTCCGCGCTCGACGTGCGGCTTTCCCAGGGAGAGGTGCTGTTCGAAGGGCGGCCCACGGGGCTGCGGGCCGACGGGGAGGGCGCGGCGCAGCTCTTCTTCCGGCCGCACGCGGTGGAAACGGTCGAGGAGCCGTCGACTTCGATCGCCGGCATCCTCACCGGCAGCCGCCGGATCGCGGGCGTCCGCCGGCTGGAACTCGAGATCTCCGACAGCGCGCGCCGGATCGAGATCGACGTGCCGGAGGCGCATCCCGCGCGGCTCGGCCAGCCGATCCTCTTCCGCCCGACCGCCTACCGCCTGTTCGGCGCCGAAGGTGCGGTGCCTGTCGCCGGCGCGGTCCCGGTCCACGCCTGACGGTGCGGCGTGGCCGGGCCGTGCGCCCGGCTACGCGGCCGAACGCTCGATCTGCGTCTCGGGGTGCTTCAGCAGCTCCTCGGACAGGGAGGTGCCGAGGCCCGGCCCCTCCATCGCATGGGCGATCCCGCTCTCGATCTTCGGCAGCGCGGTGACGAACGTCTTGTAGATGCCGAGGTAGAAGGCGCGCACGCTTTCAAGGATCAGCGCGTTGGGCTGCGACAGCGCGAGGTGGAGGTTGGCGATCCACACCACCGGCCCTGTGCAGTCGTGCGGGGCGATCAGCCGGCCGTTGGCGGCGGCGAGATGGGCGACCTTCAGCCCCTCGGTCAGACCGCCGACCCAGCCGATGTCGTAGTGCGCATAGTCGATGGCGTCGGCGTGGAAGGCATCGCGGAACCAGGGGGCCGAGCCGTGGCTCTCGCTTCCCGCGATGGGAGAGGCGACCCGCTCGCGCAGGCCCGCCAGCGCGCGGATGTCCTCCATCTGGATCGGGTCCTCGTGCCAGAACGGCTTGAAGGCATCCACCTCGCGCAGGATGCGCTCGGCCGGCGCCCGGTTCCAGAGGCTGTGGTATTCCAGCATGATGTCGATATCGCTGCCGACCGCATCGCGGATCGCGGCGATCTTTTCCAGCCCTGCGCGCAGGTCTTCCGGCTTGATGTGACGGCCGCGGCTCTCGTCGGCGGCAGCGTCGAACGGCCAGATCTTCATTGCCCTGATGCCGTCGGCGAGCAGGCTCTGCGCGAGTTCGCCGGGCTGCTCGATCTGGGCGAGAAGGTCGTCCGGCACCTCGTCGTCGGACGCGACGGCGCCGGCCTCGCCCATCCGGGCGCGGGCGAGGCCGGCCTTCCAGTTGTAGGAGGGGCCGGCGCAGGTGTTGTAGATCGGGATCGTGTCGCGGAACGGGCCGCCCAGCATGTGCGACAGCGGCAGGTTCGCCGCCTTCGCCTTGAGGTCCCACAGCGCGATGTCGATGGCGGAGTTGGCGCGGATTTCCACCGAGCGCGTCGGGTAGCCGAGGAAGCGCAGGCCGCCGCGGTGGGCGAGGCTGTCGGCGTGAAGCGCGACGGGCAGCGGGTCGGCGCCCATCAGGTAGGGCGCGATGTGGTCGTGGACGTAGCGGATCACCGGCGTCGGGTGCCGGAAGGTCTCGCCGAGGCCGGTGAGCCCCTCGTCGGTGTTGACGCGCACCCAGACGAAGTTGGACCAGCGCGGGTTCCAGATCGTCTCGACCGAGGTCACTTTCATCGTGGCGTATCCAGTTGTTTGAAGGGTTGCGCGGTCAGGCTGCGGCGCGTGCCCGGCGGGCGGCGAGGCTGCGGCGGATCCGCATCCCCGCCACGACGACGACGTAGAGGAGCGCGAGGCCGAGGAAGAGGGCCGTGAACGGCCGCTCGAAGAAGGGCAGGATCTCGCCGCGTGACGACATCAGCGCCGAGCGGAAGTTCACCTCGATCAGCGGCCCGAGGATGAAGCCGAGGATGAGCGGCGGGAACGGGATCGAAAGGCGCGTCAGGACGAGCCCCAGGATGCCGAAGCCGACCAGCGTGTAGACGTCGAACACGCGGTTGTTGACCGCGAATGCGCCGAGCACGCACGTCACCATCACCACGGCGAGAAGGTAGGATTTCGGCACCGAGAGGATGCGCACGAAGACGCGGATGCCTGCGATCGAGATCACCAGCATCGCGAAGTTGGCGATGAGGAGCGCCACGAAGACGGCGTAGACCAGCGGCCCGTTGTTGGTGAAGAGGAGGGGCCCCGGCTGCATCCCGTGGATCATCAGCCCGCCGAGGAGCATCGCGGTGACCGAGTCGCCCGGAATGCCGAGCGCGATCAGCGGCACCATCGCAGCACCCACGTTGGCGTTGTTGGCGGTCTCGGAGGCGACGATGCCGGCGGGGACGCCGGTGCCGAATCGCTCCGGCTTCTTGTCGGAGCTGCGGGCGGCGGAATAGGCGAGAAGGTTGGACGCGCTGGAGCCGATGCCGGGGAGGAGGCCGATGCCGACGCCGATGGCGCCGGAGCGCAGCGCATTCCACCCGTTCTCGACGAGATCGCGCAGGCTGGCGCCCGGAAAGCGCGGGCTGGTGAAGTTGACCGGCGGCACGGTCCGGTCGTCCGGCTTCTTCAGCACCTCGTTGAGGATCTCGGTCACAGCGAAGAGGCCGAGGAGCACGGGAAGGAGCGAGAAGCCGCCGTCGAGCGCCGAGAAGCCGAAGGTGAAGCGGGGGATCGCGTCGGTCGGCGCGAAGCCGACGGTGGAGAAGAGGAGGCCGAGGAGGGCCGCGATGATGCCGCGCAGGAGGCTTTTGCCGGCAAGCCCCGCGACAAGCGTCAGAGCGAAGACGGCGATGGCGAAATATTCGTAGGTGCCGAAGCGCAGGGCAAAGCGGGCGAGCGGCGGCGCGAGGAAGAAGAGGACGACGAAGCCGATCATCCCGCCCACGAACGAGAAGAAGATCGCAAGACCGAGCGCGCGGCCGGCTTCGCCGCGCAGCGCCATCGGCCGCCCGTCGAACGTCGTCGCGATCGACGAGGGCGTCCCCGGGATGCCGATGAGGATGGCCGAGACGAGGCCGCCCGACACGCCGCCGATATAGAGCGAGACGAGGAGCGACATCGCCGTCACCGCTTCCATGCCGAAGGTCAGCGGCAGGCAGAGGGCAACGGCCATGGTGGCGCTGAGGCCCGGCACCGCGCCGAAGACGAGCCCGATGACGACGCCGAGGAAGATCGCGACGATGGGTCCGACCGCGATGACGTTCTGAAGTCCGGCAATCCAGTCCATGATCTTACCCCAGTATCCCGGCCGGCAGCAGCAGCCCGAAACCCTTGTCGAACAGGAGCCAGATCACGGCGGTCGCGACCACGGCGAAGACGGCGCTGCGGACGAGGCCGCGCGCGCTCAGGCCGTCGAGAAGGACGAGCTGAAGGAAGAAGAAGATCGCGCTCGAGATGATGAACCCGAGATAGGGCAGCGACACCACGTAGCCGACGATCAGCACGATGTTGAGGAAGAGCGCGAGGCCGCGGGGGCTTTGCGGCGGGAATGTCCGCGATGGGTGCGTTGGGCACGTCGGCGTCCGGGTCCCGGTTGGGGGCGAGCGCGGCGGCGCGGCGAGGAGCACGCCGCACGCGAAGAGCGCCGCGGAGAAGATCTCCGGCAGGACGCCGCTGTCGATCCCCACCGGCATCCGCCGCGGGATCGTGAGCGCCACCATGAAGGCGACCGCCCCCACGATGACGAAGATGCAGCCGGCGAGAATGCCCAGCCTGCGTTCGGTCATGACCATGTCTTTAGCACTCCCCGCGAAAGGCGGCCGGGGCGAAGGCCCCGGCCGTAGGGCGATCGTCAGTCGAGCTTGACGCCCGCGATCACCTCGTCGAGCTCGCCGAGGCGGGCCTTCGCTTCGTCGCCCGTCATCGCGCCGGCGGTCTGCGCGTACTTCTCGTCGATTTCCGCAGCGTATTCAGGGTTCTGCGCGACGGTCTTCACCGCAGAGCCGAACTTCTCGACGATCTCGGCCGGCGTGTCCTTGGGGAAGAGGAAGAAGTAGTTGAACTGGAACGCGACGTCGTAGCCGAGCTCCTTGGCGGTGGGGATGTCGCCGGCGGCGGCGATCCGCTCGTCGGTGAGGGCGGCGAGCGCGCGGAGCTCACCGGCGGCCAGATAGTCGCGGACCTGCGCGTAGGGGTTCTGCGAGACGGCGACGTTGCCGCCCAGCACGGCCTTCAGCCGGTCCGCCGCACCGCCGACGTCGACGAGGTTGAACTCGGCGCCCTCGGCTTCGAGGAGCTTGGCGATGAGGTAGGTGGTGGCGCCGATGTTGGCGGTGAGGTCGATCGTGCCGGGGTTGGCGCGGGCGTCCTCGATCAGCTCGTCGAGCGACTGCCACTTGGCGTCGGCAGGAACGACGAGGAGGGAGCCGGTTTCCTGGCCTGCCAGCGCGGCAAGTTCGAAGTCCTTCCAGCCGAACTCGGACATGCCGGACGCTTCGCTGACCTGCATCGCGCCGTGGTAGAAGAGGACGGTGTAGCCGTCCGGCTTGGAGTTCAGCACTTCGCGCGCGCCGATGGTGCCTGCGGCGCCGGGCATGTTGACGACCGGCAGCGGCTGGCCGAGCTCGGCCTCGAGGTACTTCGACATCATGCGGGCGTTGAAGTCGGTGTCGCCGCCAGCGCCGGCCGGCACGATGATCTTGATCGGGTTCTCGGGATACTCCGCGAGGGCGGGGGTTGCGGCGAGGCCGAGGGCCGTCGCCATCACGGCCATCATTTTCAGGGTCGTTTTCAAGGTGGTTCTCCTCCATTGGATGCCGGGCTCGGCGGCCCGGTCGTCTGGTTGATCGATCCACCTGCAGCGCGGCGGATCCGTGTGGCGCGGACGTCCGCCGCTCAGTCGGCGGGCAGGTCCATCTGCGCCACGAGGAAGTCGATTTCGGCGAGGTCGCCGTCGGTGAGGACGGGGCCGGGGGCGCGCAGCGCCGCCGACTCCAGCGCGCCGCGGCGGCGCATCATCTCCTTGCGGATCGCGATGCCCCACTGGCCCTGCGCCTCGTAGCGCAGGAGCGGCAGGTAGCGGTTGAACAGGCGGTGCGCGCCGGCGCGGTCGCCCCCGCCCATCAGGTCGTAGACACCCGAAAGCATCTCCGGGTACGAGAAGCCGGCCATCGGCCCGTCGGCGCCCCGCTCCAGCTCCTGCGGAAGGTAGAGGCCGTTGTTGCCGGTGAGGATGCGCACCGGCCGCCCCGCGCCCTGCCGGAGCCGCGTGATCTTGGTGACGGAGGGAAGATCCTCCTCCTTGATGACGCGGATCTGCGGGAAGCGCTCGATGAGGCCGAGGATCGCAGGCACCGACATGCGGACCCCGGAGTGGGACGGGAAATCCTGCAGGACGGTGGGCACGTCGCCGATCCGCTCGAACACCTCACCGAAGTAGCGGAACAGATCCTCGTCGGTCCGCACGTCGCCGGGCGGGCAGATCATCACCCCGTCGGCGCCTTCGGCCATGATCTGCCGCGTCGTCTCGACCAGCACGGCAAGGCTGGGGTTGGAGACGCCGGCGATGATCCTGTGCCCGGCCGCGCAGGCGATGTAGCGCGCGGCGACGGCGACGGTCTCGTCAGGGGTCAGCTTGGCCGCCTCGCCACTGACGCCGAGGATGGTGAGGCCCTTGGCGCCGTGGCGGTAGTAGAACGCCGACAGCGTGTCGATGCTGGCGTGGTCGACCGCGCCGTCCGGCGTGAACGGGGTCTGCGCGACAACGTGCAGGCCGCGGCAATCATCGAGCGTCATTGGGTATCCTTGGGCTTGGACGCGGGCTGCGTCCGGTTCTCGAAGAGGCGCATCAACCCGGCATCGAGGTGCGCCGACATGGCGGTCCTGGCAGCGTCCGGGTCGTGCGCCCTGATCGCGTCGAGGACGCGGGTGTGCTCGTCCGCCACGCGCTTCACTTCGTTGATCGGCACGTCGCGGAGCTGCCGGCTCAGCCTGTGGCCCTTGCGCAGCGCGGGCTGCAGCCCCTCCATCGTGGCGAGGAAGAAGATGTTGCGGGACGCGCGGGCGACGCCGAGATGGAACTTGAGATCGTGGTCGAACCGCTCGGCGCCCGGCATCGAGCGGCGGAACGCGTCGATGGCGGTCTCGATCCGCGCAATGTCGTCCACGTCGGCGTTGGCCGCCGCCTCGACTGCCGCCGCGACTTCCACGACGCGGCGGAAGCGGGTGAGGGCGGTGAGGTCCTCGATGGCGCGGATCGGGATCTGCGCGAGGCCGGACGCTTCGCGGTCCTCCGCCGGCTGCGGGACGACGTAGTTGCCGGAGCCACGGCGTGAGGTGATGCGGCCCTCCTCGCGCAGCCGTGCCAGCGCCCGCCGCAGGACGCCGCGCGACACGCCGAGCCCTTCCGCCAGCGGCGCCTCGGCGGGAAGCCGGCCGCCCTCCGCCCACTCGCTCCCGCCAATCATGCTGACGAGCCGCCCATAGGCGAGATGCGACAATCCTGAGGGGAGGTCAGCCAATTTCATCCCTGTGATTAGTTCTTATTAGTTTTATTGATCCTCAGGTTGCGCCCGCTACAGTGCGCTGACCTGTGATATATCACTTTATTGGAACTTATCGGTCCGCTGTGTCAAACGCTTTCTGCCCGCACGCGTCTGTCGCAAGGAGAACCCGTCAGCAGTTTTGGCGAGCTCTGCCGGATTGATGTCGTCGTGAGAAACGGGGGTCGGCCGGAGCGGCTCAGCCGCCGATCCAGTGGACGATCCACAGCACGGCCTCGACCGCGAGGGTCCCGCTGATCGCGACCGCGATGATCGAGCCGAGGAGGCCGAGAAGGACGATGAGCCCGTCGCGCTCGGTGAGGCCGAGCGCGATGAGGATCGTCGCGACGGCGGGCGGCGTGTTGCCGAGGATCGGGATCGGCAGCGTCACGATCATCGAGAGGACCATGACGACAATGCCGACGAGGCGGTAGCCGACCGGCCCGGTCATCACGCCGAGCCGCGGCTTCGCGATCCGCTCCACCCGCTGCACCCAGGGCACGATCCAGCTTGCGAACCGCTCCACGTCCGCCTTCGAGAGCCGGCGCCGCGCCACGATCCGCGGCAGCCGCAGGGGCTGGAGGCCGATGATCATCTGCGCCGTGACCACCATCAGGACGAGGCCACAGACGGTGGAGACCCCCGGCGGCGTCGGCAGGCAGCTCGGCACGGAAAAGGCGAGCAGCGCGAAGCCGTACGCCCTCAGCCGCATCCGCTGCAGAAGCCACGCGACGCTGACGTCCCGCCGCCCGACCTGCGCGACGAGCCCCTTCAGGATCTCCGACGTGCGCGGCTCCAGCGCCCGCTCCGCGAGAGGCTCCACCAACTGGTTCTGATCGGCATGAAACACAACGCTTCGTCCTGCTGGCTACACTCCGACATATAGCGCACCCGAGCCTCAACGCCTTGTGCGGCGTACCCGTTTGCGTGAGTTAAACGCAAAAAATGTACGCGCTGCGGGTGCGTCCTAACCTCACGCGGCCGCGCCTTGCGGTCAGAGGTTGGTGAGGCCGTTGGAGGAGAGGATTTCGGCCAGCATGTCCGCGGCGGTCTCGCGGTGGACGCGGTGCGTCTGGCGGGCCTTCTCGGAGTCGCGCGCCTCGATCGCGTGGACGAGGTCGAGATGCTCGCGCGTGGACTTCACGGGCTTGGGGCGGAGGCGCAGCGTCAGCATCCGGACGCGGTGCGCCTGCTCCCAGAACTGCAGGATCACGCTGCGCAGCCGCTGGTTGGCGCTGGTGGAGACCAGAATGCGGTGGAAGCGCTCGTCGGCCACCGCCCAGGCCTTGCGGTCGTCATCGACGAGCGCGGCCTCCATGTCGTCGACGGCCTTGCGCAGGGCGGCGAGGTCCTCGGGCGACAGCCCGCGCGCGGCGGCCTCGGCCGCAACCTCCGATTCCAGCGCGGTCAGGATGGTGTAGATCTCGCGCATGTCCTCGGCCGAGATCGGCAGGACGCGCATCCCGTGGCGCGGGCGGATCTCGACGAAGCCCTCGTTGGCGAGGCGGACCAGCGCCTCGCGGATCGGGGTGCGGCTCATCTCGAGAAGGTCCGCCAGCTCCTGTTCGAGGAAGAACGAACCGACAGGAAACTCGTTGTCGAGCACGCGCCGCTTCAGCGCGACGTAGGCCTGCTCCGACCGCGGTGCGGCCGAGCCCGCCGGGGCGCTCTTCGTCTCGCTCTCGCCTGGTTCCTGATCTTCGGCAACCGCCACCGGACGGGACCTCCCTTACAGCATGATTCGACCGCCACTGGCCGACGAGCGATAGACGGCATCCTCCACCGCAAGGTTGGCGAGGTATGCCCGTCCGGTATTCTCCAGCGCGGTCCCGTTTTGCAAGTGCGCCACGACGTGCCGCTGGAGAGCGTATACGCTGTCGCCGGCAAATCCGCGCTTCTCCCACGCGAACGGATGCGGCATTTCGGTGTTGCTGCCGAACGCTCGCTTGAAGAGGTTGCCCGCGCCGTCGAGCCGCAGCGTTCCGGCCGATCCGTCGATCCAGAGCTCGCCCATCGTCAGCCGCCGGTCCTCCGCGATGTGGTCCGACAGGCGGTTGCCGTCGAACAGCGAGCGCGCGCCGCCCTGGTGGCCGAGCACCATGATCCCGGCGTCTTCTCCGGCGATCACCGGGTTGAGGCGCCGGAGGTCGGCATAGACGGTCTCGTATTCGCCGAAGAGGTAGCCGAAGGTGTCGATGAAGTGGATGCCGGTCTCGTGGATCAGGAACCGCTCCATCGACTGGAAGTAGGGCTGCCGGTCGAGGTAGGCGCGCTCGCCCTGTCCGTCGCCGGGGCGCAGGCGGAAGCTTGCCGAGTAGACGTCGCCGATCGTGCCCTCGTCGATCAGCCGCCGGATCTCGCGGAACCACGGCTGGAAGCGGAAATTCTCGTGCACCACCAGCATGATGCCGGCGTCCTCGGCGATCTTCACCGTCTCCTGCGCTTCGGCGAGCGAGCGCGTGAACGCCTTCTGGCAGATCACGTCGACGCCCTCGGACGCCGCGAGCGCGACGAGGTCCCGGTGTCCGGCCGGCGGCACCACGATGTCGATGAGGTCCGGGCGCTCCTTCGCGATCATCTGCGCGGGGTCGGTGTAGGTCTTCCCGCCGCCGAACTCCTGCCGGTAGGCCTCGGCGCGGTCCGCGTTGGTGTCGCAGACGGCGACGAGGCGGGCGCCCGGCATCCGTGACCATGCGTCGTGGTGGAACCGGGCGAAATAGCCGGCCCCGATCGTGGCGACCTTGATGTCCTGTGCCATCGCCGCCCCTCAGTTGAGCTGTGCGAGGACGGCGTCGGTGACGTCGCGGGTGCCGGCGCTGCCGCCGAGCTCGCACGTCACCAGTCCGCCGTCGGCGAACGCGGCGTCGACCGCGGCGTCGATCATCCGGGCGGCCTCCACCGCGGACTGTTCGCCGTGGCGCGCGCCGAGCCAGTCGAGCATCATCGAGGCCGAGAGGATCGCGGCGACCGGGTTCGCCTTTCCGGTGCCGACGATGTCAGGCGCGCTGCCGTGGGCGGGCTGGAAGACGGCGCGGTCGTCGCCGATGTCGGCCGATGGGGCGTAGCCCATCCCGCCGACGAGACCGGCCGCGAGGTCGGACAGGATGTCGCCGAACATGTTCTCCGTCACCGCGACGTCGAGGTTCCACGGCGCCGCGACCATGGTGAGCGCGGCCGCGTCGACATAGAGGTGATCGGCCTTGATGGCGGGATAGCGGGCCGCCGTCTCGTCGAAGATCTTGCGGAAGAAGGCGAAGGCCGCGAACACGTTGGCCTTGTCGATGAGGGTGAGCCGGCCGGGCTTTCCCGCCGCGCGGCGACGCTCGGCGGCCTTGAACGAAAAGTCGAACACGCGCTCGGACACCGCGCGGGTGATCTGCATCGTCTCCTGCGCGGTCGCGTCGTTCTCCACGGTGCCCTTGCCGCGGGAGTGGAAGAGGCCCTCGGTCGATTCGCGCACGAGCACGAAGTCGATCCCGGCGGCGCGGGGGTCCGCCAGCGCGCCTCGCACGCCGGGGATCGCGCGGGTGGGCCGCACGCCGGCGTAGAGGTTGTACATGAAGCGGAGGTCGAGCTGCGGTGCGATCTCCGTGCCGTCGGCGTAGCGCACCGAGGGGAGGCCCATCGCGCCGAGGTAGATCGCATCGGCCTTGTCGCAGGTCGCCTTGCTGGATTGCGGGAAGGCGTCGCCGGTCGCCTGGTAGAGCGCGGCGCCCGCAGGTGCCTCCTCGCGGACGAGGGCGATGCCGCCGGTCTTCGCCAGCGCGGCGTCGGCGATGGCGAGCGCGGCGGGCGTCACCTCCTGGCCGATGCCGTCGCCCGGCATCACCGCGATCCTGAACTCGTTGGTCACCGCGCGTCCTCTCTCGTTGAATGTGTCATGCCGGGTCGCCGAGGACGCCCGCTTCGGCGAGCGGACCGAGGTCGGCGGTCCAGTGGATCGGCTGCACGCCGGTCGCGGGCATCGGCAGGATCGCGATGGCGTCGCCCTTGAGGCAGCCGAGGTAGGCGGTGCGGAGGTCTTCGCCCCCGAACGCAAGGCTCGACACGTTGGCGAGGACGGTGCCGAGGCGCAGGTTGAGCCGGTCGGTGCCGAGCGCGCCGCGCTGGAACACGGCCTCGGTCTCCGCCATCCCGTCGGCGTCGAAGTCCTCGACAATCGTTTCGGCGGTTCCGTCCGGGGCAACGCGGATCACGCGGTTGGAGACGATGCTGGTGATCCAGAGCGCGCCGTCGGTGTCCGGCGCGAGGCCGTCCGGGAAGGTGCCGGGGCCGAACTCGGTGACGGTCTCGCGCGGACCGAGGGTGGCGTCGCCGGTGATCTCGAAGAGGGACAGCCGCTTGCCGAAGGTCTCGTTGACGAAGAGGGAGCGGCCGTCCGCGCTCACGATGCATTCGTTGGTGTAGCCGAGATTGTCGGCGACGATGCGGGCCGGCCCCTCCGGCGGAACGAGGATGACGTAGCCGTCGGCGATGCCGGGGCGCGCCGCGTCGTGCCGGGGGAGGGTGCGGGTACTCACCGTGACCCAGAGCCGGCCCGCCGCGTCGAGCGACACGAAGTTGGTCGGCGGCAGCGGCCGGCCGTCGATCTCGGTCAGCACCGGCTCGACCCGGCCGTCCGCGAACAGGCGGAAGACGCCGCCGCTGCCGTCGCCGAGGTGCGCCACCAGGAAGCTGCCGCCGGCTTCGAGCGCGATCCCGTTAGGCCGCAGCGGTTCGCGAACGCCGCGCGCCGTCACCCGGCGGACCGATCCGTCGGGCGCGACGACAGCGACGCCGCCATCGCCCGCCCAGTCGGCGGCGAAGACGTGGCCCGACGAATGCGTGAGCACGCATTCCGGCCGCTGCAGGCCGCGGCCGTGATGACTGATTGCCGAGAGTGGGATCACGTTGAGAAAGCCCCTTTACGCATACGCTAATCCATACAATAGTGCGCGCGATATTCAACCGGCATGCCGGTGAATCAATAAAAACGATCAAACGGGAGGACGAAAATGAGCTTCAATCGACATCTGTCGCTGGCCGCCATCGCCGCCGCAGGCCTCGCGCTGACCCTGCCGGCCTCGGCGCAGGACTATCCGAGCCAGCCCATCACCAACGTCGTCGTCTGGTCCGCCGGCGGCGGCACCGACACCGTCAACCGCCTCATCATGGCCGAGATGGCGAAAACGCTGCCGAACAACGCACGCGTCAGCACCGTGAACCGCACCGGCGGCGTCGGCGGCTCCGCGGGCATGAGCTACGTCTTCAGCCAGCCGGCGGACGGCTACACCCTCGCCGGCATCTCCGAGTTCGTCGTCACGGCCGGCGTCCAGGGCGGCTGGGACCAGCGCATCAGCGTCTGGTATCCGTTCATCGTCGGCGGTTCGCCCGACCTCGTCTCCGTCACCGCAAACTCCGAGTACCAGACGCTTGAAGAGCTGATCGAGGCTGCGAAGGCCGACCCCGGCTCGATCCAGGCGGGCGCCAGCGCGGCGGGCTCGATCCACCACCTCAACCTCCTCGCCCTGCAGGACGGCACCGGCGCCGAGTTCAACTACATCCCGTACGACGGCTCCGCGCCTGCGCAGAATGCCGCCGTCGCCGGTGAAGTGCAGGTGGTCGTGACGTCGCTCGCCGAGCAGCAGCAGCTTCTCCAGGCCGGGCGCCTGCGGCCGCTCGCCATGCTGACGGAAGACGGCTTCACCCTCGGCGACACCGAGATCCCGTCCGCCTTCACGGCCTATCCCGACCTCACGCAGTATCTGCCCATCAGCCAGGCGATCGGCTTCGCGGTGCGCAGCGACGCGCCGGACGCCGTGAAGCAGACGCTGTCCGCCGCCTTCGAGGAGGCGATGGCCAGCGACGCGGTGAAGAGCTTCGCAGAGGAGAACTACTACTCCCTTTCCGGCAAGCACGGTGAGGAAGCCGCAGAGGTGTTCGACAAGCTGGAATCCCTGTTCGCGTGGACCCTGTGGGACCTCGACGCAGCGTCGGTGAACCCCGAGACGCTCGGCATCCCCAAGCCGCAGTAACACCGGCTCTCTGAAGGTGGCCGGCCCCGCTGCGATGCTGGGCCGGCCGCCAGAGTTTCGTGCGTTTCTCCGAGCATGGATCCCGCCAAAATGACCGACAACGAATTCGCGGAAGAGGTCGACGGCCGCGGCGCCCTCAGGCGGCTGCGCCAGGCCGACGTCGTGACCGGACTGGTGCTCGCCGTGGTCGCAGCCGGGATGGTCGCAAAGGCGCTGACCTTTCCCCTTGAAGGCACCTACGCCGGCGTGAAGAACGCCTGGTACGTGTCGCCGGCG
This sequence comes from uncultured Alphaproteobacteria bacterium, assembly GCA_963704595.1. GTDB lineage: Bacteria > Pseudomonadota > Alphaproteobacteria > Rhizobiales > Amorphaceae > Acuticoccus. The sequence goes on along the minus strand of OY969922.1, from coordinate 4,315,567 downwards.
CTGCTGCCGCTCATCATCGGTGGCATGCTGTTCGTCCTCTCCATCGGCCTTGCCGCCAACGGCGTGCGCGAGGCGCGGCGTCTCAGCGCCCGCGGCAGGCTCCTCGGTGCCGAAGGGGCGGCGGCGCCCGGGCATGGTTCCAGCGCTCTCCTCGTGACGTCGCTGCTCGCCTTCTTCATCGTCGGCCTCGTGCCGCGCGCCGACTTCGTCATCGCGATGGCGCTCTATCTCCTCGTCTTCATGGGCGTCTACGCCCTCAAGTCGTGGACAGGGCGGGCGCTGCTGATTGCCTGCCTCGGCGTTCCGGCGGTCGTCGTCCTCGCGGTCGCGCTTGCCGGGGCATGGCCGACGCCGCGCTCGCCCGGCCAGTTCCAGGCCGATGCGGTGCTCGCGGCGGTTCTCGGCATCGCGATCCTCGTCCTTCTCGGATTTGCGCGGCCGGCCGAACGCGGGCGTGCGTTCACGGTCGTGGCCTCGGCGCTCGGCACGGCGGTGGTCCTCGCGGCGGCGTTCAAGTACGGGCTCCTCGTGCCGTTGCCGCGCGAGGGGCTCGGCGTCGGTCTGCTGGACGGAGCGGCGAACGGCCTCTCCGGCCTGTTCCGGTAGGCCGCGATGGGAGGTCTATCGGAACTCGGCGCCTTCGCCGGCCAGATCGTCTCGATCCTGTCGACGCCGCAGAACTGGCTCATCCTCATGGGGGCGAGCCTCCTCGGCATCGTCTTCGGCGCGCTGCCGGGGCTCACCGCAACGCTCGGCGTCGGCCTTCTCGCCACGCTCACCTACGGCTTCGGCTACCAGACCGCGCTGCTTGCGCTGATCGCGCTCTATGTCGGCGCGATCTACGGCGGCTCCTACCCCGCGATCCTCCTCAACATTCCGGGCACCGCGGCCTCCGCCGCGTCCGCCATGGACGGCTACCCGATGGCGCAGCGCGGGGAGGGCGGCAAGGCGCTCGGCCTCACGACCACGGCGTCGTTCATCGGCACCCTTCTCGGCATGGTCGCGCTCGCGCTGCTCTCGCCGGTGATCGTGGAGGTGGCGCTCGGCTTCACCAGCTACGAATATTTCCTGCTCGCCCTCTTCGGCATCCTGATCTCCGGCACGCTGCAAAGCCCCGATCTCGTGGTGAAGGGCTGGATCGCAGGCTTCATCGGCATGGCGCTCTCCGTTGTCGGGCGCGATCCGCTGATGTTCTATCCGCGCTACACCTTCGGCCAGCCCGCGCTCGACCAGGGGCTCGAGGTGGTGCCGGTGCTGATCGGCGCGTTCGCCATTCCGCAGATCATCATGACGCTGTCCGCCAATGCGCCGCTCGCCGGCGCGCAGGTGCGCGACCGCGTGGTGCCCGCCATCGGCACATTGCTGAAAAACACCAGGCACATCGTCCGCTCGGCAGCGATCGGGATAGGCATCGGCGCAGTGCCCGGCGTCGGCGAGGACATTGCGGGCTGGGTCTCCTACGGCACCGCGAAGAGTACCTCGCGCCACCCTGAGCGCTTCGGCAAGGGCGAGCCCGCCGGCCTCATCTCGGCCGAGACCGCCAACAACGCCTGCATCGGCGGCGCGCTCATCCCTCTGATGACGCTCGGCATCCCCGGCAGCCCGCCGGCGGTGATGCTCCTCGGCGCGCTGATGCTGCACGGGATGACGCCGGGGCCGATGCTGTCGATCAACAACCCCAACTTCATCGCCGAACTCGCCGCGATCATGGTGCTGGCGTCGGCCGCGATGTGCATCAACGGCCTGCTGCTGGCCAAGCAGGTGGTGAAGGTGCTCGCCGTGCCGAGCCAGATCTTCCTGCCGGTGGTGGCGGTGCTCTCGGTGGTCGGCTCCTACGCGCTGGGGCTCAACATCGAGAACCTCTACCTGATGCTCGCCGTGGGCGTCGGCGCCTACCTCCTCACCATCATGAAGTACCCGATCGCCCCGCTCGTCATCGGCGTGATCCTGGGGCCGATGGCGGACGAGAACCTGCGCCGCGCGCTGATGGTCGGGAAGGGGAGCCTCTCGGGCTTCATCGAGCGCCCGGTGAGCGTCGTCCTCATCTGCGCGACGCTGCTCCTCGTGGTCGCGCAGATCCCGGCGGCGCGGCGCCTCTTGGGGCGTCTGTGGCCGGGGCGCGCCACGCCGCCCGCCGCGCCAGCGGCCGATGAACATCGCGCATAGCCCTCCGACCCAACCCGCAAGGACAGCCATGTTCGCCATAATCGTCACCTTCCGGATCGCGGAAGACGCGTTTTCTGCCTTCCTCGATCTCGTGAAGGCCAACGCTGCCGCCTCGCTCGCCGACGAGCCCGGCTGCCACCGGTTCGACGTCCTGACCGACCCTGCGGAGCCGGACGCCGTCGTCCTCTACGAAATCTACGACGACGAGGCCGCCTTCCAGACGCACATGACGATGCCGCACTTCCACGCCTTCGACGACGCGGTGAAGCCGATGGTGCTCGAGAAGTCGGTCTGTGCCCTCGAACTCGAAGCCTGAAAGGCCTTCGCGGCGACGACGCGGTCCGTTCAGGACAACGTATGCATTGACGTACGCGTTGTTTGACGCCAAAACGGGTGTCACGAACAAGAAAACAAATCTCGGGAGGACGCTATGAAACTGAATGGATCCCTCACGGCGCTGCTGTCGGCAGCGGCTCTGGCCGGCACGGCAGGGGTGGCTGTGGCGGCCGACGCCAAGCTCGGTCATCTGGCGCCGGTCAACGATCCGCGGCACGAGGTGATGGTGGAGTTCGCCAAGGCCGTGGAGGACGGCACCGGCGGTGAAGTCACCATCGACATCTTCCCCGACTCTACCCTCGGCAAGGAGCGGGAGCTGTTCGAGCAGGCGCAGGCCGGCATCACAGAATTCGCGCTCGTCGGCTCCGTCGTCGCGAACTTCTATCCGGCCTGGTCGATCATCGACATGCCGTTCCTGTGGCGCGACCGCGAGCATCTCGTGGAGTTCGTGAACAGCGAGTACGCCAAGGAATGGTCGGCGGACATGGCCGACAAGCTCGGCGTCGAGATGCTCGCCTTCCTGGAGCGCAACCCGCGCATCCTCACCACCTCGAAGACGCCGGTGCGGACGGTCGACGACCTTCAGGGCGTGAAGGTCCGCGTCCCCAACATCAACGTCTACACCGACACCTGGCGCGCGTTCGGCGTCGAGCCCGTGCCGATGCCGGCGTCCGACTTCTACCTCGCCCTCCGCCTCGGCACGATCGAGGGCATGGAGAACCCGGTGGAGGTCATGTACCACTGGAAGATCAACGAGGTATCCAAATACCTCACGCGCACCGAGCACATGCGCTCCGGCTTCTACCTCATCGCCAGCAAGACCTTCATGGACGGCCTGACGGACGAGCAGCGCGCCGTCGTCGAGGAAGCCGCACTCAAGGCGCAGGCGAGCCTCGCGGAAAAGAACGAGGAGGGCGCGGCCAGCCTTTACGGCAAGCTCGAAGAAGCCGGGATGACGATCGTCGAGGACATCGACGTCGACAGCTTCCGCGACCGTGCGAGCGAGGTCCACGAGAAGTACATGGACCAGTTCGGCCGTGAGGCCTACGACGCCGCCCAGTCGATGGCGAGCGAGTAGGCCGAGAGCCAGCCGTGCGCAATCTCGCAGACATGGCCGCGAAAGCGGCGATCGCCGGCGCCTTCGGCGTCATGGTGATCGCCGCTCTACTACAGGTGATCAGCCGCTACGCGTTCAACAGCCCGCTCGGCTGGACCGAGGAGCTCATCAAGCTCCTGATGGTGTGGTGGACGTTCCTTGCGATCGGCGTGCTTGCGTTCCGCGGCAGGCTCCTTGGCATCGATGCGGTCATCATGGCGCTGCCGGCCGCGACGGCGCACCGCGTGATGGCGTTCGCGCAGCTCCTCTCAGCGTTCATCATCGGCTGGCTCGCCTATCTCGGCGTGCGCCTCGTCGGTCTCGCCGGAACGCAGATCACCCCGTCGCTCGATATTCCCTACGCCGTCATCTACGCGAGCCTGCCGATCGGGCTGGGGCTCGCCGCGCTCGGCTTCCTCGTGCGTGGCGGCATCCACCTGCGCGCCGGCTTCACGGCGGGGGCGCCGCACCCCATCGCCGCCCTCGATCGGAGTGACGCCTGATGGCCTGGTTCGGCGGCCTCCTCGTCCTTTTCGCGCTGTCCGTGCCGATTGCCGTCGGGCTGGTCGGCGTCGGCCTCGGCTACCTCGCCGTCGGCGGGCGGATCGATACGCTGATCGCGGCCCAGCGCGTCGCGACGGGGATCGACAACTTCGCCCTCACCGCAATCCCCTTCTTCCTTCTCGCCGCCGAGCTGATGAACCGGACCGGCATCACCGACCGGATCTTCCACCTCGCCAACTGTCTCCTGGGGCGGGTGCCGGGCGGGCTCGGCTACGTCAACGTCGGCGCCTCGATGCTGTTCGCCTCGATGTCGGGCTCGGCGGTCGCCGATGCAGTCGGGCTCGGTCGCATCGAGATTAAGGCGATGACGAAGGCCGGCTACGACCGCGACTTCTCGGCCGCCGTCACCGCCGCGTCGACCACCATCGCGCCGATCCTGCCACCGTCCATCTCGCTCATCATCTTCGGCGTGACGTCGGGCGCATCCATCGGCGGCCTGTTCCTCGGCGGCATCCTGCCCGGCATCCTGATGGGCCTGTCGATGATGGTGGTGATCTACCTCCATGTGCGGCGGCGCCGCTATCCGCCGGGGCCGAAGGTGCCGGGGCGCGTGCTCCTGTGCGCGTTCGCGGGCGCATTCTGGCCGCTGATGATGCCGGTCATCATCGTCGGCGGCATCTGGTCGGGCGTCTTCACCCCCACCGAAGCCGGCGCCTGCGCGGTGCTCTACGCGCTCCTCCTCGGGCTCGGCTACCGGACGCTCGCGGTGCGCGACATCGTCAGCACCCTCTACGACAGTGCCCTCGCGTCGGCGAACATCCTCTTCATCATCGCGGCGTCGGCGATCATCGCCTGGCTCCTGACGATGGAGCAGGTGCCTCTCCACCTCGCCGCGGCGATCCTCGACCTTTCGCCCAACCCCTTCGTCTTCCTCCTTTTCCTCAACGTGCTCCTCCTGGTGCTCGGCTGCTTCATGGCGGCGGCGCCGGTGATCATCATGGTGACGCCGATCATCCTGCCGGCCACCACCGCGATGGGGCTCGACCCGATCCACGTCGGCGTCGTCATGGTCCTCAACCTGATGATCGGGCTCATCACCCCGCCGGTCGGGCTCTGCCTGTTCGCGGTGGCGGAGGTGGCGGAAATCTCTCCCGTACGGCTGATGCGGGCGCTCGTGCCCTTCTTCGTGCCGCTCCTCGCATCCCTGCTGGCAATCACGTTGATGCCGGGGCTCGTCCTCGCCATCCCGCGGCTGTTCGGCTTCGCAAACTAGAAAAACAGGACGCCTCACATGGCAGACTTTCAGATCGCAGTGTTCCCCGGCGACGGCATCGGCGTCGAAGTGATGGACGCTGCGATGGTCATCCTCGAGAAGGTCGAGAGCCGCTTCGGGTTCCGGCTGGAAAAGACGCGCTGGGACGGCGGCGCCGCCTACTACCGCGAAACCGGCAAGGATCTTCCGGACGGCGCGTTCAAGGCCTCGCGCGCAGCCGACGCGATCCTGTTCGGCGCGATGGGTCTGCCGGACGTGCGCCTGCCCGACGGCACCGAGGTCGCGCCGCACCTCGACATGCGCCGCGAGTTCCGCCTGTTCGCCGGCGTCCGCCCTGCACGCAAGTATCCCAACACACCATCGCTGCTTTCCGACCCGCGGGCCGAGGGCGTCGACCTCATCGTCCTGCGCGAATCCACCGAGGGGCTGTTTGCCTCGCGCGGGCGCGGCACGGTGGAAGACGGCCGCGTGGCGCGCGACACGATGGAGATCACGCGCGAGACCAGCGAGGACCTCTTCGACTTCGCGTTCAACCTCGCCCGCCGGCGCGCCGACAGGGGCAGGGGAAAGCGCCGCGTCACCTGCGTCGACAAGTCGAACGTGTTCGTGTCGATGGCCTTCTTCCGCTCGATCTTCAAGGAACGCGCCGCCGAGAACACCGACGTCACGGCCGACTGCGCCTACGTCGACGCCGCGGCGCTCGACCTCGTGCGCAAGCCGTGGGAGGCGGACGTGCTGGTGATGGAGAACATGTTCGGCGACATCCTTTCCGACCTTTGCGGCGGCCTCGTCGGCGGCATGGGGATGGCGCCGTGCGCCGAGATCGGCCTCGCGCACGCACTGTTCCAGCCGGCCCACGGCACCGCGCCCGACATTGCCGGTAAGGGCATCTCCAACCCCACCGCAATGTTCGTTTCCACCGCGATGATGCTCGACTGGCTGGGCGAAAAGTCCGGCGACCAGCGGCTTGTGGAAGCCGGCGAGGCGGTCGACCAGGCGGTGTGGCAGGCCTACGCGGGCGGCGGCATCCTGCCCTACGAACTCGGCGGCAAGAGCGACAACGCGGCGGTGACGAAGGCGGTCATCGCAGAGCTCGGCTGACGCGCCACTTGCAGCGCTCGGAGGAGGGTGATCGCCATCGCTGTACGCCGAGCATTCCTGCAACCGGGGCGGTCCTAGTACTGCGGATGAAAATGCATTCCGCTCAAGGGCCTAGGCTGGCCTCGGTCGGCCGGTTCGCATAAGTTCGCCTCACGCTGCCGCCGTGGAACGGGACTTGCGAACCAGGTGGAGCAGGGCGAGTCAGCCGCGGCGCGCTTGGCTGCGGAATGCGCCACCGAAGCCGGGCGCACGTCCTTTTCGGCAGCGTTGGGACGGGGACCAGGAATGAGCTCACAGCGGCCGAAGCGCGGGCCCGGAACCGACAGGTCGTTCGTCGCCGTCGTCGACGACGAGGCCGGTGTACGGCAGGCTCTGGACAGCCTATTCCGCTCCATCGACCTCGATACCAGGCTGTTCGCCTCCCCGGCGGAGCTTTTCGAGGCCGAGCTGCCAGACGCGCCGGGCTGCCTCCTCCTCGACGTTCGCCTTCCCGGCGCAAGCGGGCTCGACCTCCACGACCGGCTCGTCAGGCGGAAGATCGAACTCCCGATCGTCTACATGACCGGCTACGGGGACATCCCGATGTCGGTGCGGGCCATGAAGGCGGGGGCCGTCGATTTTCTCGCCAAGCCGTTCCGTGACCAGGATGTTCTGGATGCGGTCGCCGCCGCGATCGAGCGTGACCGTGATCGCCGGACGAAATCCGCGGCTCTCAGCGACCTCTCCGCTCGGTTCGATACGCTGACGCCGCGCGAGCGCGAGGTGATGGGCCACGTCGTCTCCGGCCTGATGAACAAGCAGGTCGCGGGGCTGATCGGCCTCAGCGAGATCACCGTCAAGATTCACCGAGGCAACGCTATGCGGAAGATGAACGCGCGGTCTCTGGCCGATCTCGTCCGCCAGGCCGAGGCGCTCGGTCTCTTCCAGGAGCAGAACCCGAACGTCTGAAACTTGCGTCGGGCAGCGGCCCGTCATCTTGGACCTGCAGGCCGACCGGATGAGATTTGACGAATCGTGACGGAATTTGCCGAAACGCCGCATCGAAACTGCCGGTCCGGATGATTGTCTTTGAGAGGTCGAGGCGCGCGGCTTAATCGGGCAGCATGGAAAATGAAGCGCGCGTGTTCACCCAGACGGTCGACGGGTCCGACCCTTACCTGCGCATAGGGCAGACCTTTCCGCACCTCACCGCGGAGATGACCGCACGCGTCGCCGCCTACGGCGTCGTCGAAACCCTGCCGGTGGGGACGACCCTCTTCGAGCGCAACCAGCGCTCGGTCGACTTCTTCGTGCTGCTGGACGGCGCGATCGAGGTCTTCGTCAACGGCGAACAGGGGGAGGTGCGCACCATCACCACCCACGACGCCGGCCAGTTCACCGGCGAACTCGACCTTTTCAACGACCGGCAGACCCTGGTGTCCGCCCGGACGCTGGTCGAATGCCGCGTGGCGCGACTGGCGCGGCCGGCCTTTCGCCGGCTGGTCGACAACGAGTCCGACATCGGCGAGATCATCATGCGGGCGTTCATCCTGCGCCGCGTCGGGCTCGTCATCCATGAGGCCGGCGGCGCGACCATCATCGGGCCGATGCACGACGCGTCGTTGTCGCGAATCGAGAGCTTCCTCACGCGCAACGCCTACCCGCACCGGTTCATCGACACCGAGGTCGATCCGGCGGGCGGCGGGCTGGTCGACGTCTTCGCGCTCGCCCCCTCGGACCTGCCGGTGGTTCTGGCGCCGAGCGGCACCGTCCTGCGCAACCCGTCCATCAGCGCGCTCGCCGATGCTCTGGGGCTCGCCGAAACGGTGGACCCAGAGCGCGTGCACGACGTGGCGGTCGTCGGCGCGGGACCTTCGGGGCTCGCGGCGGCGGTCTATGCCGCCTCCGAGGGTCTCGACACCATCGTGATCGAGGCACTGGCGCCGGGCGGGCAGGCGGGCACATCCTCGCGGATCGAGAATTATCTCGGTTTCCCGACGGGGATCTCCGGCCAGGCGCTCGCCGGCCGGGCGCAGGTTCAGGCGCAGAAGTTCGGCGCGCGGCTCGTCCTCTCCCGCGACGCCGCCGCGCTCGACTGCGCAGAGACGCCCTACCGCATCACGCTGTCCAGCGGGGAGACCTTCAAGGCCCGCGCCGTGGTGGTGGCGAGCGGTGCCCGCTACCGCAAGCTCGAGGTTCCGGGCGAGGCGCAGTTCGAAGGCAGCGGCATCTACTATGCGGCGACCGCGATGGAGCGGCGGCTTTGCACAGAGCAGGAAGTCGTCGTGGTCGGCGGCGGCAATTCGGCGGGGCAGGCCGCCGTCTTCCTGTCGCAGACGAGCGCCCACGTCCACGTTCTCGTCCGGTCCGGCGGACTGGCGGCGACGATGTCGGACTATCTGGTACGCCGCATCACGGAATCGCCGCGGATCACCCTGCACCCGCACACGGTGGTGACAGGCGTCGACGGCGACGGCTGGCTGCGGGGCGTCACGTGGCGGACGGCGGAAGGCGCGCCGGAGCGGCGGGCGATCGGCGGCCTCTTCGTGATGATCGGCGCGGAGCCCAACACCGAATGGCTCGAGGGTTGCCTCGCGCTCGACCGGGGCGGCTTCGTGGTCACCGGCGTCGACGGCGACGGCCGGCAGCTCGCCTCACCCTACGCGACGAGCCGGCCGGGGATCTTCGCGGTCGGCGACGTGCGGTCCGGATCGGTCAAGCGGGTCGCGTCGGCGGTCGGCGAGGGGTCGGTGGTGATTGCGGCGGTCCACCGGTTCCTCAGCCCCGAGCCGGCTTGAGGACGTCGCGCCCCGCGTGGCCGCCTCGTGACTGACGAAGCTGCCGCGCCAGGCATCGATCCGTCAGTTGCAGCCAAGATTTTTAAATCAAACCGTAGGACAAAGCAGGGTGGCAGGGGCTCGGCCGTTCGGTCGGCCGCCGTGTCCAGAAGGCTTTGCCGGCACGGTCGCGCTGACCGCCCACCGGGGATCGCGAGAAGAACGATGGTGCCGTTGAGCATTCCTGTCACCGTTGATGGCAACTGAGCCGGAGGCGACCGTCTTCGTCATCGACGATGAGCGCGACATGCGCGAGGCGCTCGACGCGCTCCTGCGGTCCAGCGGGCTGCGCGTCGCGCTGTTCGAATCCGTCGAGGCATTCGTGGCGGGCGGCTGCATCGGAAGGCCGGGCTGCCTTCTGCTCGACGTGCGTCTGCGCGGCCGGAGCGGCTTCGATTTTCAGGCCGACCTCGTCGCCCGCGGGGTCGACACCCCCGTCATTCTCATGAGCGGACACGCCGACGCGTCGACGGCCGGCCGGGCGATCGACAACGGGGCGCTCGAATTCCTCATCAAGCCGGTGGCGCCGCGTGACGTCATCGCGGCCGTGAAACGGGGCCTTGCCAGGGACGAGGCGCAGCGTGCAGCGCGTTGATGGAGCCTGCCTTCAGTCGGGACGCGCAAGCGTCTGACGCCGGGTGCCTGGCTCCTGCGGCGTGCCGTCCGGTCCGGCCGGGGCGAGGGCGAAGTGGAAGACGGCGCCGTGCGGGTCGTTGTCGCTCGCCCAGATCCGGCCGCCGTTGGTTTCGATGATCGACCGGCAGAACATGAGGCCGATCCCCATCCCGTCCGGCTTGGTGGTGAAGAGCGCCGAGAAGATCTGCTCCTTCTCAGCCGCCAACAGCCCCTTGCCGCTGTCCGCCAGCGAGACGACCACTTCGCCGTCCGCCGCCTGCGATGTGATCGTCAGGAGACGCTGCCGTCCGGTCACCTCGCGCATGGCGTCGATGCTGTTGCCGATGAGGTTGGAGAGGACGAGCTGCAGCTGCAGCGGGTCGATCCGCACCGGCGGCAAAGGCTCGTGGAGCGCCGTTTCCACCGCGACGCGACCCAGCGCCGCCTCGCCCTCGCAGCGCGCGAGAGTGTCGCGGATCACCCCGTTCACGTCGACGTTCGTGCGCCGCCCCCCGCCGGCCTTGAAGCTGGAGCGGACCGTGTCGATGACCATGCCCGTGCGGGCGCCGACGAACTCGATGCGCTTCAGCACCGCCTCGACTTCGCCGAGGTCGGGCGGCTCCCGCCGCAGCCACCGCAGCCCCGCGGCCGCGCTGATTTCGACGCTTGCCAGCGGCTGCCTGATCTCGTGCGCGATCGACGCCGAGACCGCCTCCATCACGGTGAGCCGGCTGTCCCGCGCGCGCCGTTCCGCGAGCACCGAACGGGCGAGGCGGGCATAGAGCGCGGTCGTCGCGGACAGGAGGACGACGAGGACGGCGCTTGCGGCCACCAGCCCGTAGAGCCGCCCGGCCCACCAGCCGAGCGACAGGCGGACCCCGCCGCTGACGTAGAAGATGAGGACGATCTCGATGACCAGCGAGACGAGAACGACGATCAGCCAGAGGTCGAGCACCGAGGTAAAGTTCGCCCGCAGCGCCAGGATGGCGAGGGCACAGATCGCGAGCGACGTCGGCGGGACGAACCCCCACAGCGGTGCGACGGTTCGCTCGTCCAGCATGAAGGGGGGGAGCGGCACGTCGCTGAAGAGGACGATCCCGGTGGCGACGGCGACGACCGCGACCACGCCGGCGACCAGCACCAGGATGGAGAGGGCGGACGACTGCCGCGCCGGGACGCCCGGGCGCTCACGCGCCAGCGCGTAGACGAGGATGCAAAGCGGGAAGGCGAGCCGGTTGAGCGCGGCGAGCGTTGCGGTCGACTGCAGGCCGGTCTCGAACTGGAATGAAGGGAAGGCGCCCGGGAATGTCACCGCCCATGGGACGATCATCAGCCCGGCAAACAGGTAGGCGCCCGCGAGGACCAGCACCCGAAACGAGCGCTGGACCGAGTAAAGCCCGAGCAGGAGCACCGCAGTGATGATGTGGCTGAGAAAGACGGCGACGAAATAGGCCGGGATGAGAGACGCCGTGCCCGGCACCCGGACCGAGGCGAACGGGATGGTCGCGAGCATGGCGAAGAACAGCGCGGCGACGACTGCGACGGCAAGCGCCCGGTCGGCGCGCGTGGGCGGCGCCGTCGAGATGAGGAGGACGCGGCCGTCCCGGTCGTCATGCTGACCGCGCAATTTCGGCCCGTCCTCCCGGTCCCGCCGCCGAGCGCGGAAGATCCGGCGCTCGCACTTCAACACTTATCATCGCCGCCCCGGAAAGACGCGAGCCTTTTGTGTGCACTCGCCGCGCCCGGGCGCGTGCGGTCGGGGCCGCGGACCGAGACAGCCCGGATGAAGTATGGCATCGGATTTTGCGGAAAAGGCGGCTCGGAGGAACGTTGGGATGTTGCTGGCAGCACTCGGACTCCTGATCGGTCTTGCCTGCATCGTCCGGGTTCTTCTGCGGGCTCACCGTGACCCCGCGTCCCGGCTGGCCTGGATCGTCGTCATTCTGGCGATCCCGGTCGTGGGCGTGATCGCCTACATTCTCCTCGGTGAAACCAACATCGGGCGCGGGCGGGTCGCGCGGCTGAAGCGGATCATGGCGAGCCTGCCGTGCCCGGAGGCGCTCGCGGGATGGGACGCGGTGACGCCGGGCGGCGAGACGCCCGACAGGTACGAGCCGCTCTTCAACGTCGGCCGCTCGATCAGCGGTTACGGTCCCGTGTCCGGCAACCGGGCGGAACTGATGGCCGATTCCGACGCTGCGATCGAGCGTATGGTCGCCGACATCGACGCCGCCCGCCGGCATGTCCATCTCGTCTTCTACATCTGGCTTCCCGATGCCAACGGCACCCGGATGGCCGAGGCGCTGAAGCGTGCCGCGGCGCGGGGCGTCACCTGCCGTGCGATGGTCGACGATCTCGGCTCGCGCGATCTCCTGAAAAGCCCCCTGTGGCAGGAGATGGGCGAGGCCGGCATCCGCCTGGCGCGCGCGCTCAAGGTCGGCAATCCGCTCGTGCGGTCGCTGGTGGGCCGCGTCGACCTGCGCGACCACCGCAAGATCCTCGTCATCGACAACGCCGTCACCTACTGCGGCAGCCAGAACTGCGCCGATCCGGCGTTCCTTCCGAAGGCGAAGTACGCACCCTGGGTGGACGCCATGATGCGCTTCGAAGGCCCCGTCGTGCGGCAGAACCAGCATCTGTTCGCGTCCGACTGGATGGCCAACCACGACGAGGACATCAGCGACGTGCTGGCGGAGCCTCTCGGCCCGCAGGCGCCTGGCTTCACCGCGCAAGTGGTAGCGAGTGGTCCCACGATCCGCGCCTCCGCGATGGCGGAGATGTTCCAGAGCGTGATGTACGCCGCCCGCCGCGAGCTCGTGATCACGACGCCCTACTACGTGCCCGACGAGGCGACGCAGGCGGCCCTCTGCGCCGCCGCCTACCGCGGCGTGAGGGTGACGATCGTGTTTCCTGCGCGCAACGACGACTTCGCCGTCGGTGCCGCGAGCCGCAGCTACTATGCCGACCTCCTGACCGCGGGCGCCGAGATCCACGAGTACCAGCGCGGGCTGCTGCACACCAAGTCGATGACCGTGGACGGCAACGTGACACTGATCGGTTCGGCCAACATGGACCGCCGCAGCTTCGACCTGAACTACGAGAACAACATCCTCCTCCATGACCCCGACATCACCGCCCGGATGCGCGCCCGGCAGGACGCCTACATCGCCGACAGCAGGCCGGTGACGCTGGCCGAGGTGCAGTCGTGGCCATGGACGAGGCGGCTCTGGAACAACGCCCTCGCCATCGTCGGCCCCGTCTTGTGAGGCGGACCTAGTGTCGGGCGAGCTGCTGCGCGCGCTCGCGGAGAAGTCCGGTCGCGGCGTCGCGGCGGACGGGCCGCGAGAACAGGTAGCCCTGCCCGAGCTTGCAGCCGATGCTCTGCAGCAGCGCCGCCTGTTCCTCGGTCTCGATGCCCTCGGCAACGACGCGGATATCGAGCTTGCGCGCGATCTCGAGCAGTCCTTCGACGATCGCCTGGCTCGGACCCTCCTGGGGCAGAAGATCGACGAATGATTTGTCAATCTTGATGATGTCGACGGGGATCGTCATCAGGTGGGTGAGCGAGGCAAACCCCGTTCCGAAATCGTCGAGCGCGACGCGCAGCCCGTTGGCGCGCAGGGCCGCGATCTCCCGGGCCACGACCGGATCGCGGCGACCGAGATAGACCGATTCGGTGACTTCCAGGATGAGATGCTTCAGCGGGACATTCTCGCGAGAGAACGCGTCGGCGAGGCGCCCGTGCAAGGTGCCGCTGTGGAGGTCGGCCGAGGAGATGTTCAGTCCCACGTGCTGCACCGGGATGCCCTGATCGAGCCACGAGCGAATGTCTGCCGCGACGATCGACATCATGCGTTCGGTCAGTTGCGCGGCGACGTTGACATCTGACGTCGCCTCATGGAAGGCGCTCGCGGCGACGATGTCGCCGTCTGCGGTGCGCAGGCGGCACAGCGCCTCGAGGCCGACGATCTCGCGGGTGTCGAGCCGGACGATCGGCTGATAGAAGCCCTCGACCCGCCGCTCTTCGAGGGCCGCGCTCAGGTTGCGCGTCATCTCCTCCCTTGCCTTGATCCTGCTGTCTATTCCCGGCCGGTAGCGGACAAAACCGCCGAGGGCGGTCTCCTTGGCGTGGTAAAGTGCGAGATCGGCATGGTCGCGAACGGTTCTCGCGTCACGGGATTCGGCCGAGAAGAGGGCTCCGCCAATCGTGGCGCTCGGCCGAATGCGGTGACCGGTGCAATCGGTGGGAACGGCGAGTGCATCAAGTACGGAGTGCGCCGCGTCCTCGATGGCAGCGGGGCCATCTTCCGGCTGGAGGATCACGACGAACTCGTCGCCGCCCATCCGGAACACGCGGCTCGGCGCCACGGTCGCCGCAATGCGCGATCCCGCGGCCTGGAGCAGAGCGTCGCCCGCGGCATGGCCGAACGTGTCGTTCACGATCTTCAGATTGTCGAGGTCGATCGCCAGGATCCCCCAGGCGCCGGGGCGGGTCAGGCAGAGCTGGTCCGTGGCGATCTCGAGACTGGCCCGGTTCGGGAGCCCGGTGAGCGCATCGACATAGGCGCGGCGCTCCCGCTCCTGAACCCGTTCGTCCCGCTCCAGCGCAATGGCGCACAGGAAGGTGCACGAGGAAACGACTTCCTTCTCGCGTTCGGTCGGACCGCGATTTTCCGGGAAATAGAGGGCGAATGTGCCACGAACGACCCCGTCGGAAACCGCGATGGGGCTCGACCAGCAGGCTCTCAGGCCAAGCGGCTGAAGTGGATCTCTGAACCCGACCCAGTTCGGGTCGCTGAACAAGTCGCGGGTGACGACGTCTTCTGCGAGATAGGCGGCTCTCCCGCACGTGCCGACCGTCGGGCCGATCAGCACACCCTCCAGAAGGGAGGAATATTCGGTGGGGAAGGAAGGGTTGGCCAGCGGATGGAGCAATCCGTTCCGGTCGACGCGAAGAACGGAGCACCAGACGCCCGGCAGCAGCGCCTCGATCATATGACAGAGACGCTCCGTGGTCGCCTGGAGCGTCTCGCCTCGCGCGATCATCTCAAGAATATTATTCTGCAGATCGAGCATATCGCCGAATCCATTCATTCTGAAACATTCAGCGGCCGGTTCAAGTTCCAGAACTCGCTCGTCGCCCATCAAATTAATCGCATGATTAAATTACGGCTCGCAGTTTACTAAGCTAATATATTGTTGCGGAGTTTAGTTGATGTGACGTGGCGGGCGTCAAGGCGAAGTGGATATCGACAAGATATCGCTTAAATCGAACGTGTTACGGATTGGCGACGTTGCATGTTTCCGCGTCGTGGAGCCAGTGCGGGGCGCGCCGTGTCGTAGCGCCCGGCGATGCAATTTGCCAGCTCGCCTTCGTGCCAGGGCAGGATGATGCCGGAACAGCGATCGGGAGGAGCGGGCCCAAGGATGGGCAGCTCTTGGCGTCTACGCTTCGCGCGAAGCGGCAGGCCGTTCCCCTCCATGGCCTCCGGCCGAGCCGCACCAGCGTGAAGCCTGATGGAAAGCTTCAACGCGCTGCATTCGCCGACGGCGGCGAGGCTGCGATCAGGTCAGGCGTTCCAGCACCTCGTCGGCGGTGAGGACGTCGCCGAACTGCTGGATGATGTTTTCGAGCGTCGCGACATGCTCCCGCTCCGACAGGGCCGCGGTGCCGTCCGAGACCATCACGACCTTGAAGTCGAGCATCATCGCGTCGCGCGCGGTGGACTCGCAGCACACGTTGGTCTTCGTGCCGGTGATGAGGAGCGTGTCGATGTCGCGGCTGCGCAGGACGCGTTCGAGCTGGGAAGCGCCGGAGATCAGCGCGCTGTATCGGTTCTTGAAGAGCTTGAGGTCGGCGTTGCCCACCTCGAGCCCGTCCCAGATCTCCTGCCCCGAGCCGCCGGGGCTGAGGCTCTCCACGGTGCGGGCGCGCACCTCGTCGGCGACGAAGTTGTTGAAGTAGACCCGCCAGTCGCTGTCGTCGCCGGCGCCGCTGTTGGCGTGCGTCACCCACACCACGTTGCCGCCGGCCATCCTGAGACCCCGCGCCAGCCGGTTGATCGCCGGCACGATGTCGCGCGCGGCGGGCACCTCGGCCGGGGCGCCAGGGGCGCAGAACGTGTGCTGCATGTCGATGACGATGAGGGCGGTGCGCTTCGCCTCGATCGTGTCGAACAGGTGCAGCCGCCCGCGCCGGGCCATCACCCGGTCGATGATCTCCTGACTGATCATGCCTCAGGCACCTGCGCTGCGGCGGCGCATGATGATCGCCTCGACGATCTGGACCGCGATGAAAAGCAGCGTGGACACGACCGCGAGGCTGACGATGGAGGCCATCACGAGGTTCATCTGGAAGATCTGGCTGCCGTAGTTGATGAGGTAGCCGAGCCCCGCGTTGGCCGCCTGGAACTCGCCCACCACCACGCCGACGAGTGCCAGCCCGATGTTGACCTTGAGCGTGGAGATCATCGTCGGCACGCTGCCGGGCAGGATCACCTTGGTCAGCACCTGGAAGCGGGAGGCGCCCCAGATCCGCACGAGCTTGATCTTGTTGGGGTCGATCGAACAGAAGCCGGTGTAGAGCATCAGGATGGTGACGAAGACGCTGATGACGATCGCCATCGCGTAGATCGAGCTCTGGTCGCCGAGCCAGATGTAGAAGATCGGCACCAGCGCGATCTTCGGCAGCGCGTTCAGCACCACCACGAACGGGTCGAGCGTGCGGTAGAGGAACGGCGACCACCACAGCGCAACGGCCGCGAGGATACCGAGCACCATCCCGCCGGTGAACCCGATCACGGTCGACTTCAGCGTCGCCAGCGTGTGGGTGAAGAGCGTCCCGTCGGCGATCATGTCGGACAGGGTGGCGATGACCGCGGTCGGGTAGCTCGTCAGCATCGGGTTGACCCAGCCGGCCTTGGGCGCGACCTGCCACAGCACGAGGAAGCCCGCGATCAGTGCGATCTGGCACAACACGATCTTGCGCTTCTCGCTCTGCAATGCGGCGAGGTAGGCGACATAGCGCTTGCTGCCACTTTGCGCATCCGCGGTGCGGGCAGGCGGGGCGGCAGCGGAAGAGATTTCGGCGGCGTGTTCCATGTCCTGTCCTCAGTGCTGGCGGTGGACGTCGAGTTCGTCCCAGATGGTCTGGAAGTAGGCGTCGAACTCCGGCGCGGTGCGGGCCTCGAACGGGGTCGGCCGCCCGTCCGCATGGCTCGGCCATTCGATCCGGTGCTCGGTCTTGATCCGGCCCGGCCGGCGGCTCATCACGATGATCCGGTCCGCCATCGAGATCGCCTCGCCGATGTCGTGGGTGACGAGGATCACCGTCTTCCCCTCGGCCTTCAGGAGCTCGGCGATCTCGTCCGATAGAGAGAGCCGGGTCTGGAAATCGAGCGCGGAGAACGGCTCGTCGAGGAGGAGGATGTCGGGGTTGGGGCAGAGCGTACGGGCGAGCGCGACGCGCTGGCGCATGCCGCCGGAGAGCTGCGCGGGCGGGCTGTCCAGAAACTCGCCGAGGCCGTAACGGCGGAGAAGGTCCTTGGCGCGCTTTTTCGCCTCGGCCCCGCCCTGGCCGAGGATCTCGGTGCCGAGAAGCGCGTTCTCGAGCACGGTGCGCCACTCGAACAGCGTGTCGTTCTGGAGCATGTAGCCGACGCGCGGGGAGGGGCCCTTCACCCGGCTTCCCTCCACCTCGACAACGCCTTCGGCCGGCACCATCAGTCCCGAGATCAGCGACAGCAGCGTGCTCTTGCCGCAGCCGGACGGGCCGACGATGGCGACGAACTCACCCGCCGCCACCTCGAGGTTGATGTCGGACAGCGCGAGCGTCTCGCGCTCGGGGGTGAAGTAGTCGAGCGTCACGCCCGACAGGCGGACGGCGGGGGTCGCGAGGCCCACCGCCGGTTCGGATGGGGTGTCCGCCGCGAGGCTCATTTGAACTCCGCCTCGGCAGCTTCCGCATAGGACGCGTCGACGAGCGTGTCGTAGTCGACCTTGTCCTCCTCCTTGAGGACGCCGCCCTCGACCATGATCTCCTGCGCCTTGGCGAGCCCTTCGGGCGCGACCACGGTCGACTTCGACCAGATCGGCTCGGGGTTGTCGATGAAGCGCGACACGACCGAGAGGTTGGCCTCCTCGCTGAGGCCGGGGAAGAACGGGGCCACGGCCGCCGCGATCTCTTCCTTGCTGGCGGTTTCCATCCACGCCTGCGCGCGGGAGATTGCGTTGGTCCAGCCCTGCGCCACGTCCTTGTTCTCGGCGAGCCAGTCTTCCATCGCGAAGAAGACGGTGTAGTCGGCCCGGCCGACCTCGGCGCCGATCGACGCCAGCACGTGGAGTTCGCCGGCCGCCTCCAGCTTCGACAGCGAAGGCTCGGTGAAGATGCCGTAGGGCCACTGGCCGCTCAGCCACGCGCCATCGCGGGCCGCCGGTCCGATGTTGGTGGTGATTTCAGCCACCGTCTCTTCGCTGACGCCGTGCTCCTTCATCACGTACTCGAGGTAGAGTTCGGGCGTGCTGCCGGGGCGCCAGCCCATCACCTTCTCGCCGTCCAGCGAGGCCCAGTCGAAGTTCTCGACCGGCTCGCGCGAGGCGAGGAAGAAGCCGTCCGTCGCGGTCAGCGCGGAGAAGATGGTCGGCTTCTCCGGCGACTCGCCGTTGCGGATGTAGATCGCGACCTCGGGGCCCGAGAGCGCGAAGTCGACCTGCCCGGACAACAGCAGCGCGCCGACCCGGTCGCCGCCGTTGGCGGTGACGAGCTCGACGTCCAGCCCCTCGTCCTCCACGTAGCCGTTGGTCATTGCCACGTACATCGGCACGTAGAACTGCGAGCGGACGACCTCTGCCATCTTGACCGGCTTGAGATCCTGCGCGGTGGCCGGCAGCGAAAAGACGGCGGCCGCTGCGGCCATCAGCAGCGCGGACAGACGATATTGCATGGCTCAGACTCCGAAGGATGCGTTTCATGAATGCTAAGAGCAAGGGCCGTGCCAGCGCCGTGGCGCGCGACTTGCTTTGCTTCGCGGCAGGCAACGGACGGGAGACGAGCCCATGCACAAACTCGATATCAGCCCGGAGATCATCGCCCGCGTGGTAGCGCGGACCGGCAAGGAGCATCCGTTCGACGAGCTCGACCCGGCGCGGACGGCGCTCGTCGTCATCGACATGCAAAATTACTTCATGAAGCCCGGCTTCCAGGGCGAGGTGCCGCTGGCGCGCGAGATCGTGCCGGCCGTCAACCGCCTCGCCGCGGGCCTGCGCGAACGCGGCGGCCATGTGGTCTGGGTGAAGAACGCGACCAACGACACGATGGAGAGCTGGTCCGTCTTCAACAACGACCTGATGACCCCCGAGCGCCGCGACGAGCGCTACCGCACGATGGACATGGCGCACGAGGGCCATCAGCTCTGGCCGGAACTCGACGCCCGGCCCGAGGACGCGCAGCTCGTGAAGAAGCGCTTCAGCGCCTTCATCCAGGGTTCGTCGCCGGTGATCGAGCATCTGCGCGCGCGCGGGCTCGACACCGTGCTGATCGCGGGCACCGCGACCAACGTCTGCTGCGAGAGCTCCGCCCGCGACGCGATGATGATGAACTTCCGCACCGTGATGGTGGCCGACGCGCTCGCCACCTACACCGACGCCGAGCACAACGCGGCGCTGTCGGCCTTCTACATGCTGTTCGGCGACGTGATGACGGTCGACGAAACGCTCGCCGCCCTCGGCAGGGTCCCCGCCGCCGCAAAGGTCGCCTGAGCCGGAACAGCCCTCGGCGGCGAGGCCGCGGACGTCAGGTCTCGCCGTCGTTCTCGAGTTTCGCCTCGGCCTGTTCGGCGGACCAGACGCTGGCCGCCTCCACCGCCACGGGCGAGGTGGTGGGGAGGACGCCGATGTAGCTCTCGGTCTCCTCCGTCGGGATCACCGCCCGCTGCGTCATGCGGTACAGCGCATAAAGCGCGATGACGGCGAAGAGCGCGCCGAGCACCAGCCAGAAGGTGAACGGGCCGAGCGACTGCATCGCGAAGCCCGTGACCAGCGGACCGAGGATGGCGCCCACGCCGAAGGTCAGCACCAGCCCGCCGGACGCGGCCGGCATGTCCTCGGCTGACAAAAAGTCGTTCGTGTGCGCGAGGAACAGGGCGTAGAGCGGCGTCGTCACCCCGCCGGCGAAGAACGCCGCCGCCATCAGCGGCACGAGGCCGCCGCCGAACAGCCACGCCAGCATGCAGGACGCTGCGCCGATCGCCGCCGCCGAGAAGATCAGCTTGCGCCGGTCCGTCCGGTCCGACAGCCAGCCGATGGGGTACTGCAGGAGGAGCGCGCCGCCGAAGAGCATCGCCACCAGCAGCGCAATCTGGTCCGCCGTCAGGTCGATCTGCGTGCCGAAGACCGCGGCCATGCCCGACTGCGTCGCGTAGACCGCGCCGAGCAGGAAGATGCCGACGGTGCCGAGCGGCGAGCTCCTGAACAGACTTGGCAGCGGCATCGGCCTCGCGACCTCCGTCACCGGTGCGGGACTGACCGACAGGAGGATAGGCCCGAACGAGATCGACACCATGATCGATGCACCGATGAAGAGCACCGAAGTCGCCGCGTCGCCGAGCGTCAGGAGGTACTGCGCGCCGATGATGCCGAGCGTCTGCGCGATCATGTAGGCCGACAGGACCTTGCCGCGCGTCTCGTTCGTGGACGCAGCGTTCAGCCAGCTTTCGGCGGTGACGTAGACGCCGGACATGCAGAACCCGAGGAGGAGGCGCAACACGGTCCAGACCCACGGATCGCCGAACAGCGGAAAGGCGATCAGCCCGGCGGACATGAAGCTCCCCAGCGCCGCGAACACGCGCACATGCCCGACGCGCCGGATGAGGCGCGGGGTGAGATGCGCGCCCGCCAGAAAGCCCGCGAAGTAGCCCGAGGTCACGATGGCGAGTTCGGCTGCCGAAAACCCCTCGATCCCGCCGCGCAGGCCGATCAGGGTAAAATGCATGCCGTTGCCCAGCATGATGAGGACGATGCCGAGCAACAGCGCCCAGACTCCAGCCAGGACTTGAAGCATGACGCGCCCTCTTCGAACCCGGGGTCCCGCGGTGCGATCGACGCCCGGCAGCGCGAGCCGATCGCGACGCCGATTACTGCACGCCCGGGCTTGAGAGACCACCCCGCGACCCGGGTGCGCCGGACGAGTGTTGAGTGCGGAAAGACGACGTGTCGCGGCGCCTCGGGAGCACCGACCGACATTCAGATCGGGCTTGGCTCGGTTTGAGCGGCGCGCCGGCCTAGCCCCAGTGGGGCAGGGGGTGCCCGGCAACAGGAGAGCGGAAGACGGCGATGGTGTCGCCGTTGAGGCAGCCGAGGTAGACCGTTTTGAGGTCAGGGCCGCCGAAGGCGAGGCTGGACAGGTTGGCGATATGCCGCCCGCGACTCCGGGCGAGATGACCCTTCTCGCCGAGCCGGCCGGCGAGGTAGTCGGCCTCGATCGTCTCGATCTCCGGGTCGGGGTCGGTGAGGACGGTCGTGCTCGCCCCTTCCGGGGTCACGCGGATCAGGCTGTTCGAGATCACGCTGGTGATCCAGAGGCAGCCTTCGCTGTCGAATGCCATGCCGTCGGGGAACGTGCCGGGACCGTACTCGGCGAACACTTCCGGCCGGCCGAGGCTCCCCCCTTCGCCAACGCGCATCCGTGAGGTTCGGCGGCCGAACGTCTCGTTGACGTAGAGCCAGTCGCCGGACGGATCGAGGCAGACTTCGTTGGTGAAGCAGAAGCCGTCCGCGACGATCCGGGTGCCGCGCTCGTCCGCCAGGATGACGAACCCGTCGTCGGCCCCGGCATGGTTGGCGCGGGTCCGGTCCTCGAGCCGGGTGCTGACGGTAATCCAGATCCGACCGAGCGCGTCGCGGGTGACGAAATTGGCCGGCGGGATCGGAACGCCGTCCGCCTCGGTGATGAACGGCGCGACGTCGCCGTCGGCGGCAATGCGCCAGACCCCGCCGGCATCGGCAAGGTTGGCTGCCAGAAAGCTGCCGTCCGGCATCGGCGTGATCCCGTTCGGCCGCAGCGGGCCCGCGCCGGGGGCGTGCATCGTTCCGACGAAGCGCTGGCTGCCGTCCGGGGCGATCCGCATCAGGCCGCCGCGCCAGTCGCAGGTGACGACGTCCCCGTCCGGCATCGCGACCACGCATTCGGGGCGGCAGAGGTTCCGGCCGATAGTGCCGAGGCCGGCGGGATCGATCGGGTCGAGCATGGTCTCCGGTCCTCAACGATAGATCAGGGTCGGCAGCCACATCGACAGCGCCGGGATGAAGGTGACCAACATCAGGACGACGAGGAGCGGGACGATGAACGGCATCGTCGCGCGGGCGGTGTACTCGAAGCTGACGTTGGAGACCTTGGCGAGGATGTAGAGGACCATGCCCACCGGCGGCGTCAGCAGCCCCAGCATCAGGTTGAGCACCATGATGACGCCGAACTGGACCGGGTCGACGCCGACCGAGATCGCGAGCGGCAAGAGGACCGGGACGAGGATGGTGATCGCCGCCACGGTCTCCATGAAGCAGCCGACCACGAACAGGATCAGGTTGATGACGATGAGGATCACGAACATGTTGTCGGTCGACCCGGAGACGAGCGTCGCGAACATCTCGGGCACGCGGTTCTGCGTCAGGATCCACGAGAAGATCGACGCGGCGGCAACCACGAACATGATGACGACGGTGGTCTCGAGGAACTCGAGGCTGATGCGCAGGAAGCTCTTCAGCGTCAGGTTCCGGTAGATCACGGCGCCGAGGATGAGGGCCCAAGCGACGGCGCCGATGGCCGCCTCCGTCGGCGTCATGATGCCGAGGAGGATGCCGCCGATGATGATCGCCGGCGTGATCAGCGACAGGAACGCGCGGCGGAAGGTGACCCACAGCACCCGCACGGAGAACGCCGAGGCACGCTGGTAGCCCCGCCGCCTTGCGTAGAAGTGGACCATGATCATCAACGCCACGGCCATGAGGAGGCCGGGGATGACGCCGGCGGCGAAGAGCTGGCCGATGGAGGCCGAGGCGAGAACGCCGTAGATCACCATCGGGAGGCTCGGCGGGATCAGCGGTCCGATCGTCGAGGACGCCGCGGTAATGCCGATCGAGAAGTCCGCATCGTAGCCGGCGTCACGCATCGCCTTGATCTCGATGGCGCCGAGGCCGCCCGCATCGGCCACCGCCGCGCCCGACATGCCGGCGAACAGCACCGACGCGCCGACGTTGACGTGCCCGAGCCCGCCGCGCATCCAGCCGACCAGCGCCTGCGCGAACGCGAAGATCCGCGCCGTGATGCCAGTCGAGTTCATCAGGTTGCCGGCGAAAATGAAGAACGGGATCGCGAGGAGGGGGAAGCTGTCCACGCCGGCCACCATCCGGTGGACGACGACGAGCGGCGGCACCGTCCCGGAGGCGAGGACGTAGACAAGCGAAGCCCCGGCCAGCGCCAGCGCGATCGGAAGGCCGATCACGATGAAGACGGCGAGCGCGGCGAAGAGGAGCAGGATCATCGGGTTCGTCCGGCGCGGATCGGTCCGGTCACGCCGGGTTCGACCGAATGAGTTTCACGAGGTTCTGGAGGCTGCGGAGCGTCATCGCGGCAAAGCCAGCGGTCACGGTCCAGTAGACGACGCCCATCGGCAGGTCGACCGAGGCCATCGGCTGGTTGCCCATCAGCTGCGAGACATGGGCGCCGTAGTAGGTCAGCGCCGCGAAGATGGCGGTGGCGACCACGTCGGCGAGGATTGCGGTGATGCGCCGGAGCGGGCCGGGCAGGCGGTCGGCGAAATAGGTCATGTTGATGTGGCTGCGGCGGCTCAGCACCGCCGACGCGCCGATGAACGTGACACCGATGAGGAGATAGCGCGCCACCTCCTCGGTCCAGCCGAACGAGTTGTTGAGCACGTAGCGGGTGAAGAACTGGAGGAAGATCACCACGGCGGTCGCCCAGAACAGCACCACCGCGGGTCCGTCCTCCAAGCGCAGCGAGAAAGGCGCGTCGGCCTCTTCCGGCGCGCCCTCTATCGCATCGCCGAACCCCGCCGCCGTCCGTTTGCCCTCATCGTTGCTCATGATCGTCCCTCCATGGGCGATGCGGGCGCGGGTCCGGCTGGCGGACCCGCGCCGTGCGGTCAGCCGAGCGCCTGCACCTCGTCATACTGCGCCTTCGTCCAAGGCACGTCATCGCCGGTGAGGTAGGGCTTGATCGCGTCGCGGAAGGCTTCGGTGTCGACCTCGTTCACGGTCACGCCGTCGTCCTTCATCGTCTGGACCAGCGAGGCTTCCTCGGCGAGGACGTCGTCGGTGCACTGTTCCATGGCACTCGCGAACACTTCGGAGAAGATCGCCTTGTCCTCGTCCGAAAGGCCGGACCACATGGTGCCGCTGGAGAGGGCCACCAGCGAATCGATCATGTGCGCCGTAAGCGCAACGTGGCTCTGCACCTCGTAGAATTTCTGGGCGTAGATCGTCGGCAGCGGGTTTTCCTGGCCGTCGACGGCGCCCTGCTGGAGCGCGAGGTAGACCTCGGAGAAGCTGATCGGCGTCGGGTTGGCGCCGACCGCGCGCGGATAGATGAGGTAAAGCGGCACGTTGGGCACGCGCAGCTTCATGCCTTCCATGTCCGCCGGCTTCTCGATCAGACGGTTCGAGGTGGTGTGGCGCGTGCCGTAATAGACGGTCGCCATCGCGTGGAGGCCGGATGCCTCGTTGAAGCCGTCGACCACCGCCTGACGCAGGTCACTGTCGCGGTAGGCAGCCCAGTGGTCGAAGTCGCGGAACATGGTCGGCGCGCCGATGATCGCCATCTCCTCGTAGGAGCGGCTCGCCGCGGCACTGCCGGTGAAGCCCATGTCGATCGTGCCGAGGGTGAGACCCTGGTAGATGTCGACCTCGCCGCCGAGCGCAGAGTTCGGGAACACCTCGATCACGTGCCGGCCATCGGTCCGCTCGGAGATCTGCTCGGCCGCCCAGAGCACCCATTTGTGGAACGGCTGACTCTCGTTGAAGATGTGCGCGAACTTCAGCGTGCGCCCCTGCGCATGGACGGCGGGCGCCGACAGCCCCATCGCGCCGAGCCCCGCCAGCGCAGCCCCGCTCGTCATCAGGAACCGCCGACGGTTCAATCCGCGTCCGCGCGTGTTGGCATCGGTACTCATGTCGATCCTCCCGTTTTGTCTGGAGCCGGTCGTGCGCCGGAATGCACACATGCAGCCTCTATTCTTGCCTTTATGCTGGCATGAATGGGCACTGCATGCAATGCTCATTTTGTGGAGCAAGGGCGCGGGAGGTCCGGTGAAGGAGACGACGCTGGTGGATCAGGGCACGGCCGACCCGGTGCATGCGACGCGTGTCTACGTCAGCATCGCGGAGACGCTTCGCGAGGCGATCGCGGCGGGTCGTCTCGCCGAGGGGACGGTTCTCCTCGAACGGCCGCTCGCGGAGATCTTCGGGGCAAGCCGCTCTCCGGTCCGGCAGGCCTTGCGACTGCTCGCCGAGGAAGGGCTGCTCTTCCCCTTCGCGGGGCGCGGTCTTCTCGTCGGCCGCGACAGCGATCCGGTGCGGGTGCCGGTGACGCGGGAACTCCTGCAGCTCCGCGCACAGGGCCCGGTCGTGACCAAGGTGCCGACCTGGCGCTCGCTCTGGTACGACTTCGAGCGGGAGGTGATCCTGCGCTCGGTCTACGGCAGCGGGATCATCAACGAGCTCGCGCTCGCCCGGCGCTTCGATGTCGGCCGCACGGTCGCGCACGATCTCCTCCTCCACGCGCAGCAGGTGGGGATCGTGTTCCGCGACGGGCGGGCCCGCTGGTCGATCGTCCCGTTCGACGACAACCGTCTCGACAATCTCTACAGCCTGCGCCTGATGCTGGAGCCGGTCGCACTGCGGCTTGCGGCCGGCCGCGTGCCGCCCTCCCGCCTCGCCGCGATGATCGAGAATTGCCGTGTCCTCTTGGAGGAGCCCGTTGGCGACGCGCGCTCAGCCCTCGACGGTCTGGAGTACGACCTCCACGTCGAATGCCTCGAGCATTCCGCGAACGCCGAGCTGCCGCGTGCGCTGCGGGTATCGAACTCGATGCTGATCGCGGGCAAGCACATCCAGGCCGAGGTCGGCCAGGCGGGAACCGCGCCGCCGCCGATGATCGCGGAGCACTGCGCGGTTCTGGAGTCCCTCGCATCGGGAGCGATCGAGCAGGCGGTGGAGCAGCTCGCGGTGCATCTGGAATCATCACGGCGGCGGTCCGAGATGCGCGTCGCGGCCTTCCTCGCCTGCAACCCGAGCTACGAGATCCCCTACGTCTCGACCTGATAGTCAGCCGCTTGCCCTCGCGACCCGGCGACAGTCTTCATCCGCGGCGCGAAGCGGCGGCTCGAGCTGGCCGGCCCGGAGCGATTGCGTGATGATCCTCTGCTCGCGAGGCTCCTCGCGGCCTTCCCCGAATTCGGGTGGGGCGGCAACGTCCTGCAGTGCGGCCTCAACAATCCGAACTGTATCGGCCACGTCCCTGCCACCATCGGCGGTGCGGTGCTTCTCGACCGCAAGGTTCTGGAGACATGACGAAGGGTCTCCTGAATTTCGAGGAGGCGGGCGGGCGGTGGATGTACTCGGCGAGAACTGGGTGGCAGCGTACACCAGCTTCTCCCGTCTTTCGTGACGGGCGGGTTGCATAAACGCGTCACCGCTGGAAGGCGCGCCGCCTCCATTCAAAGCGCTTAGAGGGTCCGGCGCGGAAGTTCTGCCGGCGAACCTTCCGATTCGGTTGACCGCAATTCAGAAATTACTATGGTTTTAAATGCAAACAAGAACTGGCGAGGGTGCCGCTAGGATAAGGTCCGCTGTGGCACACCGGATGAATATCTTCGCGCGGCCAGTAAAATAGTAAGATAAAGGGCAGGATAATGTTCCACGGAAATACCAGCGATCTCCGCGCCGGGGCCAATTCATTGCGGTCGGGGTTGCGATACATTGCCCGCGGTGTAGTTGCCGCAACGGGCCTTTCGCTTCTCTTGGCGGCGCCTGCGTCGGCGGCCGATGCCGAATACAAGCTCACTTTCGCCAGCCCCTACCCGGATGCCCTGTTCCTCGTGAAGAACATCCGCATGTTCATCGAGGATCTTGAGAAAAATTCGGACGGACGGATCGCGATCGATTTCTACCCGGCGCAGTCGCTCTTCAACCATTCGGAAGCGATGCAGGCGACGCGGACGGGGCAGGTCGACATGGCCGAGCTCCAGCTCACCCAGTTCGCCAACCAGGAAGAGCTCTACAACGTCGAGGCGCTGCCCTACCTCGCCAACAGCACCGAGGAGGCGATGACCCTTTGGGAAATCGCCAAGCCGTATGTTGCCGAGCGGATGAAGCGTGACCGCATCATGCTGCTCTTCACCGTGCCGTGGCCGCCCCAGGCATTCTACGCGAACCGCGAGCTGAAGACCGTCAGCGACATGAATGGCCTGAAGTTCCGCGTCTACAACCCGATCGGCGCGCGCATGGCGGAGCTGCTCGGCGCAGAGCCGGTGCTGGTCGGCGGCGGCGAGGTCCCGCAGGCCTTCTCCACCGGCATGATCGATTCCATGATCACCTCGTCCGCATTCGGCGCCAGCGCGTCGGCATGGGATTACGTCAAGGTCTACAACGACGTGCAGGCTTGGCACGGCTACGACCAGGTCGTGATGAACATCCGTTCGTTCGAGGGGCTGCCGGAAGACCTGCAGAAGGTCGTCCTCGACACCGCGCAGGCGGCCGCCGAGCGCGGCTTCACCATGAGCAAGGAAGCCAACGTCTCGCAGATGAAGGTTCTGGAAGACAACGGCATGACCGTCATCGACGGCAACCCCGAGTTCGTCAGCGCCGCCGCCGAAGCGACAAAGGTCATCGTCGATGACTGGGTCGCCACCGTCGGCGAGAACGGCGCAGCGATCGTCTCCGAGTTCAAGAAGAGCGTCGGGCGCGAATAGCGCCCACGGCGGTAGCGGCGGGGCGGGTGCGGTGCTGCGCAGGGTCATCGCCTGCACCGCGACCGGGCCACGATTGCGGCCGCCCGAACGAGGATACGTAAGATGCGCGTTCTGAAGACGCTCTACGACATCGGGCTCGCGCTCGCCGCGCTTTGCATCATGCTCACCACGGTCCTCGTCCTTGCGCAGATCGGCGGGCGGATGATGGGGCTGATCGTCCCGTCCGTCCCGGAGGTCGCAGGCTTCCTCCTCGGCGCCACCATCTTCCTGGCGCTGCCGGCGACGATGCGGGCAGGGGAGCACATCCGCATCACGATCCTCCTCGAGGCGCTGGATCTGAGGCTGCAACTGGGCCTTGAATTCCTCTATCGCCTCGTCGGCTTTGCGGTGCTCGCCTTCCTCACCTACCGCTTCTACATCCTCACCTACGATTCCTGGGATTTCGGCGACCGGTCGGCGGGCCTCGTCGGCATCCCGATCTGGATCCCGCAGGCGGCGATGACGCTGGGGCTCGCGCTCAACGTCGTGCGGTTCGCCGAGGAAATCGTGCTCCTGCTCGTGCGCCGGGCTCCCATCGCCTACCCCTCGGCGCCGCGCGAATGAGCCGTTCGCGCGTTCGCCGCCCTGTCATGATCGGCGTCTCCTGATGGAAATCCTTCAATCGCTCGGGCTCGTGGTGCTGCTGTTCGTCCTTCTCGGCGCCGGCGTCGGGGTGGCGATCACGCTGATCACCGTCGGCATCGTGGGTCTCTTCTTCCTGTCGAACGCCCCCATCGGCGCCGTCATCTCCACGGCAATGTTCGGCTCCACGACCATCTGGACGCTTGCCGCCCTGCCGCTGTTCATCTGGATGGGCGAGATCCTGTTCCGCACGCGGCTGTCGCAGGACATGTTCCGCGGCCTGACGCCCTGGGTTGCCCGTCTCCCCGGCGGCCTCCTCCACGTCAACAATGTCGGCTCCGGCATCTTCGCGGCGGTGTCCGGGTCGTCCGCCGTCACGGCCGCCACCATCGGCAAGATCGCCCTGCCGGAGCTGCGTGATCGCGGCTATCCTGAAAGCCTCTCGGTGGGCACGCTGGCGGGCGCTGCAACGCTTGGCTTCCTCATTCCGCCGTCGATCCCGCTCATCGTCTACGGCGTCGGCGCGGAGGTCTCGATCGCGCGCCTGTTCATCGCCGGGCTGATCCCCGCCGCGATCATCCTCACGCTGTTCATGGTGGTCACCGCGATCTGGTCGGTCATCTGGCGCGACCGGATGCCGGTGGAGGAGACGCGCTACACGTTCCGCGAGAAGATGAAGGGCCTCGTGCTTCTCGCCCCGGTCCTGTGCCTGATGGTGGTGGTGATCGGCTCGATCTACCTCGGCTGGGCGACCCCCACCGAGTCGGCGGCGCTCGGCGTCCTCGGCGCGCTCGTCATGTCCGCAATCGGCGGCTCGCTCACCGTGGCCGACCTGCGCGACAGCCTGCTCGGCGCAGCGCGGACGACGTGCATGATCGGCTTCATTGTCGGCGGTGCGCAGGTGATGACGGTGATGTTCAACTACACCGGCGTTCCCATCACGATCGCGCAGACGGTCGCCGAACTCGACATCAACCCCTACCTTTTCGTGCTGGTGCTGACGCTGCTCTACCTCATCCTCGGCTGCGTCCTCGAAGGCATCTCGATCATGGTGCTTTCCGCCGCGATCTTCGTGCCGGTGGTGTCGCAGATGGGGTTCGACCTGATCTGGTTCGGGATCTACCTCGTCATCATCATCGAGATGGCGCTGATCACGCCGCCGATCGGCTTCAACCTCTTCGTCATCCAGCAGATCTCGGGCAAGAACATCCTGTTCATCTCGGCAGCCGCCGCGCCCTTCTTCATCACGCTGATTTTCGTCACCGCGCTCATCACGGTCTGGCCGGAGCTCGTCCTGTGGCTGCCCGACGTGATGATGCGCTGACCCCCGGAGGGCACCGATGACCGTGAGCTACGAAATTCTCGTCGAGGGCAACAGCCTGATGCTCGACGTCGGCTACCTCGGGATGACGAACCTCACCCTGATCACCACCAGCGACGGCCACATCCTCGTGGACGTCGGCCACACCGTGAACTGGCAGGGGCTGGAAAAGGCGCTGGCCGACCGCGGCCTCACCCCGCGCGACATCTCGAAGATCTTCCTCTCGCACATCCACAACGACCATGTGCTCAACATCCACAAGTTCCCCGAGACGGCCGATGTCTTCATCAGCCGCGCGGACTATGACTATGCGGCAAACCCGCATCCGAAGGATCCGTGGGTCCCGTTCATGATCCGCGAGCAGCTTGCCAAGTACAAGCTGCACCTCATCGAGGGCACGGGTGAACTCGCGACCGGCGTGCGCTACCTGCCGGCGCCCGGGCACACCCCCGGCTGCATGGCGCTCGTGCTCGACACCGCGGAGGGGCCGGTGGTGGTGGCGCAGGACGCCATCAAGTTCCCCAAGGAACTCGTCACCGGCAAGGTGAATGACGCGTTCGACACGCACGAGGCCGCGTCCCGCACGATCCGTGAGTTGCTCACCCTCGGCGACCGGATCATTCCGGGCCACTACAGCGAGTTCGTGAAGCGGGACGGGCAGTTCGTCTGGGAAACCCCATCAACGTTCGCCCTCAAGGTGCGCTGAGCGTCGGCATCAGCGCACGTGCAGCGCGGCCTGGCGGCGCACCGCCTTCGCGAACGCCGCGGCGGTGATCTCGGATGTGAGGTGCACCCAACGCGTCCTCGCGCTTGCGCAGGGGCAAGAGGCTCGCCATGCTTGCGGCTTCCGCAGAGACGCCGGGGCGAACAGACGCACGATGAACAAGCAGTCCGCCTCGGTCGAGCGCGTTGCGGAGGTCCTGCGCGACCGGATCGTCAAGGGTGAGCTTCCCGCCGGCGCGCGCCTCAAGGAGCGTGCGCTGTCGCTGGAGCTTTCCGTGTCGCGCACCCCCGTCCGCGAGGCGCTGAAACTCCTGCAGTCGGACGGGCTCGTTGAGATCTCGCTGCACAAGGGCGCGCAGGTCGTGGGTTACGGCGCGCGCGAGGCGGTCGACCTGTTCGAGCTGATTGCGGTTCTGGAGGCTCTTGCGGCCGAACGCATCGCGGCACGCATGGACACCGCGACGCTCGCCAGGCTCGAGACCCTGCACGGGCGGATGCTGAGCCGGTACCAGGCCGGCGACGCGATCGCCTACTTCGACGTCAACACCGAGATCCACGACACCATCGTCGCAGCCTCGGGCAATCCTGAGCTCATCAACAGCCACAAGCGGGTGGTGGCGCGGGCGCGCCGGGGGCGCTTCCTCGCGATCATGGATGCCGAGCGGTGGGCCGAAGCAGTCGGCGAGCACGAGGCGGTCATGCGGGCCTTCCGCCGGCGCGACTCGCAGGCGGCGTCGCGGGTGTGGCGCATGCACCTCGACAACACCGGGGCGACGGTCTCGACCGTGCTCGATGGCGTTGCATCCGGCGCGGCGCCACTTCCCGCACCGCCGGCAAATGAGGTCGATCCGGCGCCGTCGGCGGAGCTGTGAACGCGCGCAAACTCTTCAGAAAAATGGCATGCCATTTGCTCATGATGCGCGTATAGCTGTTTGAAGACGGGACTCGTGCGTCGGCCCGTTCCATGGAAGGGCGAACCCACGCACCATGCGCATCCTGCTTGTGAACCCCAACACCACCGCCGCGATGACCGAGGGCATGGTGCGCGTCGCGCGTGCCGTCGCGCCGGCCGCAGACGTCGTGCCGCTCACGGCCGATCGCGGCTTTCCCTACATCGCGAACCGTGCCGAGGCGCAGATCGCGGGTGCAATCGCGCTCGAGATGATCGCCGCCCACGCGGACGGGGCCGACGCCGCGATCATCGCGGCGTTCGGCGATCCCGGCCTGCCTGCCGCCCGCGAGGTGTTCGATTTTCCGGTCGTCGGCATGGCGCAGGCCGCGCTCGGCAGTGCGGCGATGCTCGGCGACAGCATCGCGATCGCGACCTTCTCGCCCGCGCTGCGGCGCTGGTACGAGGATTCGGCACGTGATGCCGGGCTAGGCGCGCGCTTCGTGGGCGTGTCCGCTCCCGCCGCGCACGCCGGTCCTCCGCCCGCGAACTCGCCCGCGACGCGTCAGCTCCTAGGTGAACTCTGCACACGTGCCGTGGATGAGCTGGGCGCCGACGTCGTCATCCTCGGTGGAGCGCCGCTTGCCGGCCTCGCCGCCGAGCTGCAGCCGGATGTCCGTGCGCTCCTCATCGATCCCGTCGGCGCCGCGGTCGCGCAAGCGGCAGCGCTGGTGTCGATCACACACCCGGCCGGGTTTGCCCGGCGGCCGGGGAGGCCTCTGCCCAAGCCGACCGACGGGCTTCCCCCCTCGCTGACCCGCCTGTTCGCGCAGGAGGCGGCGGAGTAGGCGGACGCTCTGCCCGCGCTTCTGATCGCTGGTGCGTCGCTGACGCCGAAACGCCGCGCGGGTTCAGCCGGCGCGGCGTTGATGGTGCAGAGGGTGCGCCGGGGTCAGACCCGGCTGCTCTGGCGGTAGAACGGCTCGTGCCGGGCCGGGTCGATGTAGTCCGCATAGAATTTTCGCACATGCGGCAGCAGCGCCTTGGAGAGGTTGCGCCGCTCGACCTCGCTGTCGGAGAGGGCGTGCGACATCTCGTCGTGCAGCGCCTTCAGCGCGTCGGTGCGGTCGACGCGGGTGAAGCGGCCGTCTTCGTAAAGGATCTCGCCCGCGCACATCGTACGGCGCACCCCCGCGACCTTGGCGCGCTGCATCACCGCGTCGAGCACGGGGGTCAGCGGGTCGAGATAGGGGTAGCTCACGCTCTCCCAGTCAACCATCACGAGATCCGCCTCGCGCCCGACCTCGAGCCGGCCGATCCGGTCCGCGAAACTCGTCGTCTTCGCGCCGCCCTCGGTCGCCATCCGCAGGACCTGCGGGAAGGTCGGCACGTCGGCTTCGACCATGCCGGGGACGCGGTGGGCACGGGCAACGAGCCGCATCTCGTTCAGCATGTCGCGGTCGTCGTTGATCCCGGCCTCGTCGAGGCCGATGCCGGTGTTGATGCCGCGCGCTCTCGAGTGCGTTGAGCGGCGCGATGCCCGAGCGCAGGCGGAAGTTGGACGAGCAGTTGTGGCACACGCACGTGCCCGAAGCGGCGAGCTTGTCCATGTCGCTCTCGTTCAGCCACACGCCGTGGCCGAGCGTCAGGCGCGGGCCGAGCAGGCCGAACTTCTCGATGTAGTCCACCGCCGTCCCGCCGCCGCGCCGGAAGGCGTACTCCTTCTGGTAGGCGGTCTCGAGGAGGTGCATGTGGAGCGGCGCGTCGTAGCTCTCGGACGCCTCAGCCAAAGCCTCGAGCGCCGGGTCCGAACACCAGTGCAGGTTCGCCGGGGCGAGCTGGATGCGGGCGCGGGGCTTGTGGTTGTGTTCGGCATGAAGGTCGCGGAACATCGCCATGTTGTCGTCGAGCCCGGTCTTGAAGGCCTCGAAGACGCGCTTCATCGGGTCCTGCAGCTCGGGCGGCAGACTCGCGACGAGCTCCGCGTCGGCCTGATAGACGAGGCGGTTCTGGTCGCGCACGGCGTAGCAGTAGGAGACGCGCATCCCGATGTCGTCGTAGGCGCGCAGCACCTGTTCGGAGCGCGCACGCACCTCGTCCAGCGTTCCGGGCAGCCAGCCGTGGATGTGCTGGACCGTGGTGATCCCGGACTCGATCATCTCGAACGCCGAGTAGAGCGTGTCGAGGTAGAGGTCGACGGTGCGGCATCACGAGGCGGGTGATGAACCACAGCTCGAGCGGCATGTCGGGCGAGCCGAGCTGGACCGGCGTCAGCCCGACATGGTGGTGGCTGTTGACGAAGCCGGGCAGGATCACCTCGCGCCCGTCGCCGACCACGGCGGCGCCCTTGTTGCGTGCGGACAGGTCGGCGAAGGTGCCGACGTCGGTGATCACGCCCTCCTCGACGAGGACGGCGCCGTCTTCGATCTGTTCGGCATTGAAGCGATCTGCGACGCCGGTGAAGAGCGTACGGCCGCGAACGATCTGAGCGGTCATTGGGATATCGGTTTCCGTGAATGGTGGGCGGGAACGGGGCGCGGGAGCATCAGGCGAGGGCCTCCTGTTCGGCGAACGCGCGGTCCACTTCGTCGGCGAGCAGGGTTTCGAGGTGGCGGCGGAGTTCGGTCGCTTCCGGCGAGAACGGGTCGCGCGGGCGGGGGAGCGGATTGTCGACGATGGTCTTGATCCGGCCGGGCCGTGCGGTGAACACGACGACGCGGTCCGACAGCGCCACCGCCTCGTCGATGCCGTGGGTGACGAAGAGAACAGAGGCCCCGCTGTCCCGCCACACGTCCTGCAGGAAGTCCTGCATCTTGCGGCGGGTCTGGACGTCGAGCGCGGCGAACGGCTCGTCCATGAGGAGGACCTTCGGCCGCATCGCGAGGGCGCGGGCGACGGCGACGCGCTGGCGCATCCCGCCCGACAGTTCGTCCGGACGCTTGTCGATCGCGGCACTGAGGCCGACCTCGCGCAGCGCCTCGGCCGCGCGCTGGCGCCGCTCCGCCTTAGAGGCGCCGCGGATGGAGAGGCCGAAGGCAACGTTTTCGCGGACCGTCAGCCAGGGGAACAGCGAGGTCTCCTGGAAGATGAGGCTGCGCTCGGACGACGGCCCCGTTACCGGCTCGCCGTAATAGTTGACGACGCCCTCGGTCGGTGCCTCCAGCCCCGCCATCAGGTAGAGCAGCGTGCTCTTGCCGCAGCCCGAGGGGCCGAGCAGCACCACGAATTCGCCGGGCTTCACGTCGAGGTCGATATCGACCAGCGCCTGATGCGCCCGAGAGGTGCCGGCGGCCCAGGTCTTGCCGACGCCGCGACACACGAGGGCGTCGCGGCGGGAGAAGGGGGCATCAGAAGCCATGGGCGGCACCCTTGTTCGGAATCCAGAAGAGGACGCGGCGCTGCAGAGTGCGGAGCGCCCAGTCGGTGAGGAAGCCGAACACGCCGATCAGCGCGATGGTGCAGAACACCAGCGGCGGATTGAACGTGTTGCGCGCCAGCATGATGATCTGGCCGAGGCCGTAGCCGACGCCAGTGGTCTCGGCGATGAGCACGACCATCCACGCCCCGAACAGGTTGAGACGCAGCACCATCAGCATCGGCGGCAGGATCGCGGGCACGATCACCCGCGCATAGACCTGCCGCTTGGTCGCGCCCATCGTGCGGGCGACATGGATGAAGTTCTTCGGCACGTTGTCGATGTGCGCCACCGTCGCGATCACCATGTGGAAGAACAGCGCGATCACCACCATGAAGATCGCCGGCCCGTTGCCGATGCCGAACAGGAACACCGCGACCGGGAGCCACGCGACCGGCGACACGGCGGACAGGAGCATGACCGTCGGCATCGTCAGCTTCTCGAACAGGGAGAAGTAACGCATGGAAATGCCGACGGAGATCGCGAGGAGCGAGGCGATCGCGAGCCCCGCGATCACCCGCGCGCTGGTCGCGGCGACCGTGATGAGGACGGCCTCCGTACCCGACGGGGCTTCGGATTGGGCGACGCCCACCTCCCAGCGGGTTGCGGTGTTGAAGAACTTCGCCTGGTTGGGCAGGTCGCCGAGGAAGATGTGCGGCGGCGGCAGCAGGCGGGGGTCCGCCCAGCCGACGAGCCAGCAGAACTCCCACACCAGGCAGAAGAGGCCGACCGAGGCCGCCCCCCAGGCAAGCTTCGACAGGGCGCCGCCGAGCCGCAGCGACGGCAGGGGTCCGGCGCGCCCAAGCGCCGTCACCCTCTTCGGCAAGGAGACGCCCGGCTTCGCGTCGGACGCGGCGTCCCTCACGCCGCGGACTTCCGCTTCAGCGAGGCGTAGAGGTCGGGGTTCTCGGCGATCACCTCTTCGAGGAGGGTCCAGTCGATCGCCTCACGGCCCGGCTTCTCTTTGATGTAGCCCATCTCCGCGACGCTCGCGACGCGCTCGAGGATGAAGTCGGTCTGGTCGCGTGCGTCGACCACCGCGGGCTGCTTGGACATCGCGGCCTGCGCGGATTCCATCGACGTCTTGTAGTAGGTGCCGACCACCTTATCGAGGACGCCTTGCGGATCGCTCTCGGCCATCGCCTGCGCCTGCATCATGCCCTTGATGAGCGCCTTGAGGGCCTCCGGGTTGTTCTCGATCACGTCGACGCTCGCGGCGAGCACGCAGTCGGTGTAGCCGGGCCCGTAAAGGTCGACACCGTCGGTCAGCAGCGTTGAGCCGGGGACGTCCGCCAGCGCAGCGGAGGCGTAGGGCTCGATGGTGGCATACATGTCGAGGGCGCCGGCGCGGAACATCTCGACGCCTTCGGCCTGGCCGCCGACGTAGCGCACGGTGATGTCCGCGAACGAGACGCCGCGCTTCTTCAGGTAGTCGTAGGGCAGGACCTCGAGCGTATCCATCTGCTGGGTGCCGAGCACCTTGCCCTTCATCGATTCGGGGCTGTCGATGCCAGGCTGTGCGACCACGGCGCAGCCTTCGATGCCGCCGCCGGCGACGATCTTGATCGGCGCCCCGGCGTCGTAGAGCGCCAGGAACGAGGTGTAGGGCGTGAGGCCGACGTCGACCTGGCCGGTGCCGAGGAACGTCACCTGGTCGGCGAAGGTCGGCGTGTTGACGAACTGCAGGATGAGGCCGTCATCGGCGGCGAGCTGTTCGGCATGGGCAAGGAAGAGGTTGAGGTTGCAGAACCCGCCGCCGTGCGTGGATTTCAGGGTGGTGTCGGCGGCGTGAGCGGCGCGGCAGAACCCGCCGCCGACGCCGATGGCCAGCGTCATCCCGCCGGCGCTGCGCAGAAGGCTTCGGCGGCTGAGACCGGAAGCGCGCGCCGGAGCGTTGCGGTCGATACCATGGTGATCGCACATGTTGTCGTCCCCTTCTGAAGTCACGGAGCGGCCGCTCTGTCGAGGCGGCTCCTGATTGCAGCGAATTGCCGTTGCGAGATCGCTGAACCTCCTGTGGCAAGGGCCGTGCCAACACGATGGCATGCAATTTATCGGGGCTTTGTGGCGTGTCGGATCAGAGTGCGCTAACATTGGAGGCAATTGCGCAATCATGCAGCACGGCAGCTTATTTGCTCGTTTCTGCGCCTGAACGTTGATACGAATCAGAAGAAGCGTCTCTTCGGACCGATGGAGTGCGGCTCGCGCGCCTTGCCGGGTTGCTGACGGTCACGAGCTCGGGACAAGATTGTTCATGGTTGCATGCCATTTTGATGATGCACTATGGAGCCTGATAACGGAGCCGAAACTGACCCCATCGAGGTCCGCCTCACACACGCATCCCCTCCGCGCGATGCCACCCGCGGACCTGCGCGAGTGACCGTTTCTGCAACCCCGGCCGCAGAGCGGATCTGCGCGGCGGCCTTGGCGCGGCCGTGCCGGTGGCCGGCAGACATTGCCGCTGTGATCGAGGGCGAGACCTTCGATCCGCCCCCCTTCAATGTCGTGATCGGCCCCGTCTTCCCGCGCGGCGAACCGGCAGGAACGGTGGTCGCCGGCGGCAGCGTGCTCGCCCGGTGGGGCGACTGCGCACGGGCCGACATGGCGTTCAGCGTCGCCAAGAGCTACGTCGGCCTGCTCGCCGCCGCCGCGCTCGACCGCGGCCTCCTGTCCGACTTCGCCGAGCCGGTGTCTGCGCGGATCGAGGACCCCGCCTTCGCCTCGCCGCGCAACAGGACCGTGACGTGGCGGCAGCTGCTTGACCAGACGAGCGAGTGGGAGGGGACGCTGTTCGGCCTGCCGCACACGGTCGACCGCGACCGCCAGCTCGCACCGACGGACGACCCGGCAAGGTTCAACCGCGCCACCCCCCTCGGACCGCCGGGCACCTACTGGGACTACAACGACATCCGCGTGAACGCCCTCTGCCTCGCCCTCACACGCCTCTACGGCTGCCCTCTGGGCGAGGCGCTCGCCTCCCTCCACCCCGCGTTCGGCACCGACACCGGCTTCCGCTGGCACGGCTACGGCGCTCGCTCGACGATCGATCTCGCCGGACGCGCGGTCGAGGTCGCGGTCGGCGGCGGACACTGGGGCGGCGGGGTGGTGGCCGCGGTGCCGCACCATCTCGCACTGGGCGGCGTCGTCCTGGGCCGCGGCGTCCTCGCGGGACGGCGCGTCGTCTCGGCAGAGGCCCTCGATGCGCTCCTCACGCCCTGTCCGCTGCAGCCTGTCTACGGCGGGCTCTGGTGGCTGAACGGTGCGAACAGGCTGTTTCGCGAGGCGCCCGCCGACAGCGTGTTCGCCATGGGGATCGGAAGCACCGTGGTCTGGGTCGCACCCTCGCTGGGTGTCGTCGCGGTCATCCGCTGGGCGGAGGCGGAGGGGGTCGGCGACGTGCTCGCCGCCATCGTGGACGCCCTGAAACGGCCGAAGGAGATCTGAAATGCCGCTCCCGCCCGAGGCCCGCTGGGACTGCCCGCGCGCTGGTCGCCGCGATCCACGAGGGCCGTGCCGACCCCGGCGAAGGCGTCGCCCGCGCCGAGGCCGCCATCGCGGCGCGAAACGGCGAGCTGAACGCCATCGTCGACCACGACCCGGCGCTCGCAGAGCCGCAGCTGGATGCGCTCCGCGAGCGCCTGGCCCGGGGCGAGCGACCGCCGCTCGCCGGCCTGCCGGTCACCGTGAAGGATCACATCCCCGTCGCGGGCTGGAAGGCGACGGAGGGTTCGCTGCTCCTGGCGGACCACCGCGCCGAGCGCGACGACCCGGCCGTCGCTCGCCTCCGCGAGGCCGGCGCGATCCTGATCGGCCGCACCAACATGTCCGAGTTCGGCTGCAAGGGAGTGACGAGCAACAGGCTCTACGGCGCGACCGGACATCCGGCCGACCCGAGCCTCACCCCCGGCGGCTCCTCCGGCGGCGCGGCGACGGCCGTCGCCACGGGCATGTGCGCCTTCGCGCTCGCGAGCGATGGCGGCGGCTCGATCCGCCGGCCCGCCGCCCACGTCGGCGTCGTCGGCTTCAAGCCCTCCGCGGGCGCGATCCCCGGCGGCCACATCCTGTCGCACACCAATGTGCTCGGCGTCCTCGCCGCGGAGGTGGACACCGTGACGCTGGCCTTCGCGTCGTTGCGCGGTGCCGACCCCGCCGACCCGGTGAGCGTAGACTTTGCGCCTGACAGTCGCCGGCTGGAGGGGATGCGGATCGCCTGGACGCCGACGCTGGGGCTCGACGTGCGCGTCGACGAGGCCGCGGCGGCGGCGGCCGAGAGGGCACGAACCCGCCTGCTGGCGGCTGGCCTGGCGCTGGAGCCGACGGCACCCGATTGGCCGCGTGGCGCCCGCGAACCGGCACT
Organism: uncultured Alphaproteobacteria bacterium; assembly: GCA_963704595.1. GTDB lineage: Bacteria > Pseudomonadota > Alphaproteobacteria > Rhizobiales > Amorphaceae > Acuticoccus. The sequence continues at coordinate 4,276,356 of OY969922.1, read as the reverse complement.
TATGCCCCTGCAACACGCCGCCCTCGCGGCCCGATGGGGCGAAGCATGGCGAACCGACCCGGCGGTTTTCGACGATGACATCGCCTCCCAGATCGAGTCGGGGTTGTGCCTCGACGGCGCCACTGTCGCGCGAGCGGACGCCATGAGCCGCGAGATCGCCCGCGCTGCCGCGGCCTTCTTCGCGGCCGGTCCGGCCCTCCTCGTGTCGCTCACGACGCCATGCCCGGCGTGGCCGCACGCGCTCTTGGCACCCCCGACGATCGGCGGCTTGCCGGCGGGCCCGCGCGACCACGCCGCCCTGACCCCGTTCGTAAACCACGCCTTCCTCCCCGCAGTCAGCATCCGCTGCGGCGAGACCGAGCGCGGCCTGCCGCTCGGCCTGCAGATCATCGGCCCACGTTTCTCGGACGACCTCGTCCTGCGCGCCGCCACCCATTTGCGCTCGGTCCTCGCGGCGACCAACGAAGGCTGAAGTCGGACGCATGGGCCCCATGCCTCCGGTTGGCGCGTCCTTCATGGGAACTACAATCATAGCCGGCAACCCACCGCGCGGAGGGCGAAGGCAGCCTCAGTGCGGGGACATCGCGGAGAGGAACGCCTGCGCCGGGGCCGATTGCGGGGCGGCGAAGAACGCGGCAGGCGGGGCGATCTCGAGGAGGCTGCCGTCCGCCATGAAGGCGATCCTGTCCGCCACGTTGCGGGCGAAACCCATCTCGTGGGTGACGCAGACCATCGTGTGCCCCTCCGCCGCCAGCGCTTCCATCAGTTGCAGGACCTCGTTGATCATTTCGGGGTCTAGCGCGGAAGTCGGTTCGTCGAAGAGGAGGACTTCGGGCTCCATCATCAGCGTGCGGGCGATGGCGACGCGCTGCTGCTGACCGCCGGAGAGCTGGCCCGGAAACTTCGCCGCCTGGTCGGCGAGGCCGACGCGGGTGAGCAGCGCACGGGCCTTCTCCTCCGCCTCACGGCGGCCGACCCGGGCAAGGTTCTCGGGCGCGAGGGTCAGGTTGTCGAGCACGCTGAAGTGGGTGAAGAGATTGAAGGACTGGAACACCATGCCGGCCTTGCGCCGGACCGCCCGCGTTGCCGCCGGCGTGCCGAGCGTGATCCCGGCGACCGAGACCTCGCCCTCGTCGAACGGCTCAAGCGCGTTGAGGGTGCGGATCAGCGTGGACTTGCCCGACCCCGACGGGCCGCACACCACCAGCGTCTCGCCGCGGCCGACGGCAAGGTCGATGTCGCGCAGGACGTGAAGCCCCGTCCCGTACCATTTGTTGAGGCCGCGCACCGAGATCACGCTCATGGCGCGGGCCGCCGCACGTCGGTGTCGAGCCGCCGCTCGATCCACAGCGCATAGCGCGACATGGCAAAGCAGAACGCGAAGTAGACGAGCATCAGGAAGAGGTAAGCCTCCAGCGCGTAGCGGATCCAGACCGGGTCCTCCAGCGCCGCCTTGGTGGCGCCGAGGAAGTCGAACAGGCCGATGATCGCGACGAAGCTCGTGTTCTTGAAGGCGCGGATGATGTCGTTGACCAGCGCAGGCGCCACGATCTTGAGCGCCTGCGGCAGAATGACGAGGCCCATCATCGGCCAGTAGGGAAGGCCGAGCGCTCTCGCGCCCTCGTACTGGCCCTTGCCCAGCGCCTGAAGGCCGCCGCGGACGATCTCCGCGGCGTAGGCACCGAAGAACAGCGTCATCCCCACCAGCGCGCGGACGAACTTGTCGATGGTGACGCCGTCGCCGAGGAACAGCGGCAGCATCAGCGAGGCCATGAACAGAACGGCGAGGAGCGGCAGCCCGCGGAACAGTTCGATGGTGGCGATGCACACGAGCCGGAATGCCGGCATCGCGCTGTCCCGGCCGAGGGCGAGGACGAGCGCCAGCGGGAGGCCGAGGCTGACGGTGCCGGCGAACAGGAGAAGGGTCAGCGGCAGGCCGCCCCAATCGCTGGTCGATGTCGGCGTGAGGCCCGCTCCGCCCAGCATCAGCCACAGGGTGAGCGCGAACGCTGCCGCCCACACCCCGATCAGCCGTAGCGACCAGAAGCGCGGCACTGCGGAAATCGCGGTGGCCGCCAGGATGACGAGGCAGGCGAGAGCCGCCCGCCACTGCTCGTCGTAGGGGAACGTGCCGAAGAACATCACCCGGTGCTTTTCCGCCACCACTGCCCAGCAGGCTCCGGCGCCCGCCGCCGCGCACGCCGCAGGATCGGAGGGCGACCACACCGCCGTCAGCAGCGTCCAGTCCACCAGCCGTGGCAGGAACCACGCCAGCGCCAGGACGAGGACCACCGTCGCGAGGCCCTGCAGCGGCGTCGGGAAGTAGCGCGCGCGGAGGGCGTTGAGGAAGCCACCGTCGCGGCGCGGTGCGGGACGGGCGGCGACAGGGTCGCGCAGGATGCGGGCGTCCGTCATCGCTCGGCGATCAGCGTCATGCGGTTGAAGCCGTTGGCGAGCGCGCTCATCCCGAGCGCCGTCGCGAGGTAGAGCAGCGCCATGATGCCGACGCACTCGATCGCCTGTCCGGTCAGCGTCGCGAGCGAGTTGGAGACGTTGAAGAGTTCCGGGTAGCCGATCGCGACGCCCAGCGAGGAATTCTTGACCAGCGAAATGTACTGCGCCGAGGCGGGCGGCACGATGATCCTCAGCGCCTGCGGAATGCGGACCGAGAACAGCACCGTGCGCTCCGGCAGACCCAGCGCCCGCGCCGCCTCGACCTGCCCCTTGTCGACGCCCGAGAGGCCGGCGCGCACGATCTCGGCGATGAACGCCGCGATGTAGAGGCCGAGCCCGAGGAAGAGGGCGAGGAATTCGGGCGAGACGGTCGCGCCGCCGCGGAAGTTGAAGCCTTTGAGTTCCGGCACCGAAATCCCGGTGAACGCCGCCGCCGCGATCGCGCAGAGCACCGGCACCACGAGGAGCGCGGCGACGGCCTTGCCGCGCCAGCGCCGCCGGCCGGGCAGGCACGCCAGCACCAGCGCCGCGACGAACCCGGCGCCGATGCCCGCCGCCGCCAGCGCACCCGCCAGCGGCTCGTCGAGCCACGGCACCACCAGCCCGCGGTTGGAGACGAACACGCCGCCGCCGAGGTCGAGCGCGTTGCGGATCGCCGGCAGCGAGATCACCAGCGCGTACCAGAAGATGATCTGGATGAGCTGCGGCGTGTTGCGGAAGCTCTCGACGTAGACGCCGGCGGCGCGCGCCACCAGCCGGTTCGGCGAAAGCCGCATGATGCCGACGATCACGCCGACCACGGTGGCCAGCACGATCGCCGCCAGCGAAACCGATATGGTGTTGGACAGCCCCGCGATGAACGCGCGGCCGACCGTGTTGTCCGGCCCGAACGGCACCACGGACTCCGACACGGCGAACCCCGCCTTCTCCGACAGGAAGCCGAAGCCGCTGGACAGCCCACGGTCGGTCAGCGCGTCGCGCGCATTGAGCGCGGCGAGCACGATGACCGTGAGGAGTCCCGCCACGAGCAGGCCCTGGAATGCCCAGGACCTGACGCGCCTGTCGTTGAGGATGCGTGTCACCGCGAGGGTTCCGCCGGCTGCAGCGCTACTTCAGCGGCGCGGCGTAGATGAGGCCGCCGTCGGTCCAGAGCGCATTCTGGCCGCGCTCCAGCCCCAGCTCGGAGCCCGCGCCGAGGTTGCGGTCGAACACCTCGCCATAGTTGCCGACCTCGGTGATCACGTTGAACACCCAGTCGTTCGACAAGCCGAGCGGCGCGCCGATGGTGGAGTCCGCACCGCCCAGCAGCGCCTTCTCCTCGGCCGTTCCGTTCTCCCGCTTGTCCGCGGCGTTCCCGGACGTGATGCCCATCTCCTCGGCGGTCACCATCGCGCCGACGGCCCAGGCCACGATGTCCTTCCACTTGGCGTCGTCCTGGCGCACGACCGGGCCCATCGGGTCCTTGTCGAAGACGCGGCCGAGAATCATGTAGTCCGCCGCGTTCGGTGCCAGCGTGGAGCGGACCGACGCGAGGCCGGAGGTGGACTGGATGTAGGCGTCGCAGCGCCCCGCGAAGAAGGCCGACGCCAGCTCCTTGGCGTCCTGGAAGACGATCGGCGTGTAGCTGAGGCCGCGGGCCGAGAAGACGCTCTCCACCACCTGCTCGGCGGTGGTGCCCGGCAGAACGCAGATCGACGCGCCGTCCAGCTCCTCCACCGTGGTGACGCCGAGCGCCACCGGGATCATGAAGCCCTGCCCGTCGTAGAAGGTGATCGCCGCGAAATCGACGCCGAGTTCGGCATCGCGGCTGTAGGTCTGCGTCGTGTTGCGGGTGAGGACGTCGATCTCGCCGGTCTGCAGCGCCGTGAACCGGGTCTGCGAGGTGGTCTTCACGAACTCGGTGGCGTCGGCGTCGCCCAGCACGGCGGCGGCGACCGCGCGGCAGGTGTCGACGTCGAGACCCGTCCAGCGGCCTTCGCTGTCGATCGACGAGAAGCCGGCGCGGCTGCCGTTGACGCCGCAGACGACCTTGCCGCGTTCCTTGACGGTGTCGACGGTATCGGCCGAGGCGGCGGGCGCACCCAGTGTCATCGCCGCGAGGACGGCGCAGGCGGTCAGGGGGAGATGGCGCATGTCGTGTCTCCTTACAGGTTGGCTGCCGCGTCGCCGGCGCGCGGGGCGTCGTCGATCGCGAGGGTCAGGGCGGGAAAGTCGTTGAGGATGGCCATGCGGATTTCATGGCCGGCGCGCAGGTGCCGCTGCATCATCGTCTGCGCCCGCACCGGGTCGCGCTCGATGATCGCGGCGGAAATCGTGAGGTGCTCGCCGACGGAGGCCTCGATGCGGGAGGTCTCGTCCCGCTCCGTCATCGACAGGAGCACCTCGATCATCAGGCGCACCTGCGAATATTGCCGCTGGAGCAGCCTGTTGCGGGAGGAGTTGACGATCTCGAGGTGGAGTTCGTGGCCGAGCGCCTTGGAGAACGCCGCCTCCTCCGGGCTCAGCGTGCGGCCGTCCAGCGGGGCCAAGGCGGCGTCGATCTCGCGCAGGCGCAGGGTCGGGCCGCGCAGCGCCGCGAGCGACGCGGCGAGCGCCTCCAGCGCAAAGCGCACCTCGAAGATCTCACGTACGTCGTCGAGCCCCAGGCGGCGCACGAAGGTGCCGCGCTTGGGCTCGATGGTGACGATCCCGTCGCGCGCGAGGTCGTGCAGCGCCTCGCGGATCGGCGTGCGGCCGATGCCGGTGAGTTCGGACAGCGACCGCTCGGACAGCGGCGTGTCGGGGTCGAGCCCGCCCGAGATGGTGAGCGCCACGATCCGGCGCTTGGCTTCCTCGCGGGTCAGCGTCTTCATGCGGCGCGGTGCCAGCCGGCGAGCGCCGCGCGCACGAGATCCGCGTCCGCCTCGGTGTTGTAGCCATGGGTCGCGAACCGGAGCTGCCCGCGCCGCACGGTGTGGACCACGCCGGCCTCGGCGAGCCGCGCCGACAGCGGCTCGACCCAAGGCGTGGTCGAGAACCCGTGCCCGCCCGCGTCGAGCGGGCCTGCCGTCACGATGTGCGAGCTCTTCGCCGCCTCGGCAGGGCGGCTGACCGGCACGCCCGCAGCCGAGAGGGCCTCGCGCAGGCTCTCCGCCACACCGAGCGCCTGCGCCTCGATGGCAGCCGCGCCGACCGCGTGGAGGAGGCCGAGGGAGGCGTCGACCGCGTAGGCGCCCGCGAGGTTGTAGCTCCCCACCTCGAAGCGGCGCGCGCCGGGCTGCAGCCGGTAGTCGTAGCCGCCGATGGCCGAGGCGTCGTCGTTGTCCGCCGCGACAGCGGGGCGGGAGAGATACGCCGGCTCCAGCCGGCCCGCCCAGCGGTCCGACACGTAGAGGAAGCCCGCGCCGTAGATGCCGAGGAGGCCCTTGCTGGTCGAGGTGGCGAAGGCGTCGACATTCTCGGCCTCGAAGTCGTGCATCAGAATGCCGGCGCTCTGCACGCCGTCGACGAGGAACAGCGAATCGTTTCTGCGGGCGGCGGCGCCGATCCGGGCAAGATCGGCCCGGTAGCCCGGCGCGAAGCTCACCGACGCGCACGACACCATCCGCGTCCCGGCATCCATCGCCTCGATCATCGCGGCGTGGTCGATCCGGCCGTCGGCCGCCGGCACGTCGCGCAGCTCGACGCCGCGCCGCTTCAGCCGCAGCCAGGGGTAGACGTTGTTGGGGTGCTCGAGCGCGAGGCAGACGACGGCGTTGTCGCCGTCCTTCCAGTCCATCGCAGAGACGACGGCGTTGATCCCGTCCGACACGTTGCGCCCGAAGGCGACCTCATGCGCCTTCGCGCCGGTCATCCCCGCGAACGCGGCGCGGGCCGCCGTCACATGCGTCTCGTGGCCGACCCGCGTCGCCGCACCGCCCGCCATCCCGTCGAGAAACGCGTCCACGGCGGCCCGCACGTCGTCGTGCAGGATCGCCTTGTCGCAGATCGACAGGTAGGCCCCCCGTCTCAGGGCAGGAAACCCATTGCGAAAGGCTTCGATGGATAGAGGTCTGGCGACGGCGTTCATGCTGGCTCGAGCTGTGCAATTCGAGTGCCATGCTGCTGCCATGCCAGCGGGATGTCAAATGGGCTTTAGGATCTGAAGCGCGGGCGCGGGAATTGATTTGTCGAAATGAGGGGACTCGTCAGGAGGCCGCGTCTTCTCGTGCGGACCCCTATCTCTGGGATGCTCCGGAGGACAGCAGTCGACGACGACGCCGTCAGATTTCGAAAATTCCACCTTGCGAAAGTTCAGGCCACGCATGATGGCGCAGCTGCATCATGGGGTAGGCGGCGCGCGGATAATTCCCGCAAGGTTTGCACAACGCAGACACAAGCGAGGCCGAGTTTGTCTTTGATCGCCGGGAAGTGGCGCTACCGCGTCGCGACACCACCGACTGACTTGCAAAGATTCGGATCAATCATCGCAGCGCTCCAGACTAGGTTCAGTGGGGCAGCGGGCGTCCAGAAACGGTGGAGCTGAAGAATCATTCTGGATGGAAGAGACATGGAGCGCCGAGCGGTCCCAGATTGGCCGCCGAGACCATAGCCGTCGCGGAGATGATGATATTGTGTTCGTCTCCCTCTACGTTCAGCCGGTCGCGTCAACTTGCGCGTGCGATGTCGACCCGGAGGCCGACACTGTGACGGGCAAGCGTCCCTTCGCGACGATTGCCGAGCCGGGAGTCCCCGACGGCGCCGTCGTGGACGAGGAGGGCTTCCTCTGGTGCGCCCTCTACGGCGGCGGCGAGCTCGCGCGCTTCGCCCCGGACGGGCGGCGCGAGCGCACCATTCCCCTCCGGTCTCGCAGCCGACGAGCTGCGCCTTCGGCGGCCCTGACCTCGCCACGCTTTACGTGACCACGGCGAGCCAGCGACTATCGGCCGAAGCCCTGGCCCGCGAGCCTTTAGCTGGGCGCCTTCTGCGGCTGTCCCCCGGCGTACGCGGCCTCCCCGAGCCGGTCTTCGACGTCTGACGGCTGCGCCTTGGGGGCGAGCTGGAGCGATCGCGACCGTTTGAGCCACACCAGCCCGCCGGCCGCGAGCGCAGCTCGCGGGCGGTCTGCGGCGTGCAGGCGGAAGCACTGAACCACACCGTCACACCGATCGTGACACCGGACGCCTCGGCCGAGACGGTATGGCGCTGTATCAGCAACACCCTGCACGGCGTTGACAATCCGAACCATCTGCATCGCCCGCGCGAACGCCAGGTTCGGCTCGCAAACCTGCATACGACATCGGACGCCTGGGACGACCGGTCCCGGGCGCCGGGCAGGACCTTGCCGCGACAGAGGCGACCCGCCCCCGCAGACGCCAGCCCAGAACGCTGTCACAGGTCATCCCGTTCGAGTGAGACCTCTCATTGTCTACTCGGGTGATGCGGTAACCCAGTTGCCGTGGCAGCCGGAGCGCAGTGTCGGGGAAGGCCAGGATCAGATCGAGCGCCACGACCATCGCCAACAGCAGCCAGCCGACCCAGCGAAAGGTGGATTCCATCGGCACGTTCGTGACATTGGCGAGCATCGTGGTGCCGGAACCGCAGTTTTGATCCACGCGGCCGCACGGCGGAGGTTAATTGAGAGGCCCAAGCTGTCCGACAGTTTCGGTGAGGTGGTCGGGCCCGACCCAAATCGAGCGGGAACTGATGTCGAAAGCGACCTTTGGCATCCCGCTGAGGGATGAGTTGGCGCAAGCGCTAATGGTGCTGCCAGACGTTATCTGGACCCGCTAAATCTACGAGGGCTTCGCCGGGGCTGCGGTGTCGAGGACAAGCCGGAGTTCAGCTCCTCCTGCCGGCCGCCGTATGCCGCGATCTTCGCCTTCTGATCGCCGATTGCGCGCACGTTGACGGCTACCGCCACAGAACAGCGGACAAGCCGATCAACTCGGTGCGGATCGTCAGGACCCGAAGATCCGCACCGAACAATCGAAGCCGTTCATTGACGCGTTTTCTCAGATCCGCGCGGTGGGCGTTCCGATCGCGCTTCGCAAGTTCTTCTCGTCCATCAAGCTCGGCGTCGTCTCCGCCTCCGGTAGCCCGTACGACCAGTTCTCTGCCGTCAAGCTGAAGAACGCAGCACTATACCGTGCAGACCTGGCGCCCCTTGATGAACGTAGACTTCTGCTAGGGGCTGACCGACGAGCAGCACACCATCGTTGACGATCCGGCTCGTCTCCTGCCTTGCCGGAACTTGCCGACGTCCGTTCACCGGCCCGTCTTGTGTATTTGTGGCGTGACCCTCGACCGGATCCTCTACGCTGAAGCCCTACCGATGGCTGCCCCGAAATCGATCTTGCTTAAACGCGGTCCGTGCCGGCAGCCGGAACCGAAACTTGCCGATGAAAGATGGCGTGTGGGTTATCAAGCTCACCCCCACCGTCATAACCTGAGTGACCTGCCCCTGAGAAATTCCTCCACTTGGAGCTAGGTCCCCGACTCATAACGTGCGGATCCAGATCCGCGTTGATGCGAGATGGAGGCCGGCGAGGAAATTGTCCGGGTCCTTGTCGTAACGCGTCGCCACGCCCCGGAAGTGCTTGAGCTTGTTGAAGTATCGCTCGGCGTGGTTGCGGTAGCGGTAGAGGAAGGCGCTGAAGGCCAGCTTGCGCTTGCGGTTAGGCATGGGGCGGACGTTCGCCCATGCCCCGCGCGATGCGAGGTCGGCGCGCATGTGATCGGCATCGTAGGCGCGGTCGGCGATCAAGATCTGGCCTTCGCCAATGCCACCCAACATTTCCGCTGCGCTACGACCGTCGTGCGCTTGGCCCTCGGTCAACTTGAGCGCGATCGGCCGACCTTCGGCGTCGACGAGGGCGTGGATCTTTGTCGTCAGTCCGCCACGCGAGCGGCCCATTGCGCCTTCGAGCCCCCTTTTTTGCCGTTGGCGGCATGCTGATGGACGCGAATGGAGGATGAATTGATCATCTGCAGGTCGCCGTCGTAAGTTTCGGACACGGCTTTGAAAATCCGCTCCCAGATGCCCCGCCTCCGTCACCGGACGAAACGGTTGTAACAGGTGGTGTGCCGGCCGTAGCGTTCCGGCAGATCGGCCCACGGAGCACCGGTCCGCAGCCGCCAGAAGATCCCCGATAACACCCGGCGGTCGTCCACCCGCGGCTTGCCTCGAACGTCGCTCGGCAGCAGCGGCTCAATGACGGCCCACTCCTTGTCGCTCAGGTCGAACCTCGACATCGCTGAACAGCCTCCATCGCCATCCCGTGACGCCGATGGAATCAGCGAATGCTGCCAATCCGGTTAACGGGTTTATGACCTAGAGTCCGGCCCTTGAAAGGACGGACGAATGAAGCGAGCGAGATTCACGGAAGAGCAGATAATCGGGATCCTGCGGGAGAACGATGCCGGGGCAAAGGCGGGCGAGCTGGCCCGCAAGCACGGCGTGTCCGAGGGCACGATCTACGCGTGGAAGGCCAAGTTCGGCGGGATGAGCGTGTCTGAGGCCCAGCGACTGAAGACGCTGGAGGACGAGAACCGCCGGCTCAAATCGCTGCTGGCCGACGCGGTGCTGGACAAGGCGGCGCTGAACGAGCTGATTTCAAGAAAATGGTAGGGCCTGCCGCCATGCGCGAAGGCGTCGCTCATCTGCGAACGGTGTTCGAGATCAGCGAGCGGCGGGCCTCTTCATCGTCAAGGCGGATCGCAAGATGGTGCGCTATCGGTCCCGCCCTCCGCCGGATACCGAGATCGCCAAGCGGCTGCGCACCCTGGCTGCCGAGCGACGCCGGTTCGGCTATCGGCGGCTGTTCGTCCTGCTGCGGAGGGAAGGCGAGCTCTCGGGCAAGAACCGTATTTACCGCCTCTATCGCGAGGAAGGCCTGACGGTGCGCAGGCGCCGGTCCCGTCGCCGTGCAGTAGGTGCACGGGCGCCGAGCCTGGTCGAAACGAAGGCCAACGCCCGCTGGTCGCTGGACTTCGTGCATGATCAGTTCGCCCGCGGCCGGCGTTTCCGGATCCTCAACGTGGTTGACGATGTGACACGCGAGTGTCTGGCGGCGATCCCCGACACCTCGATCTCGGGCCGGCGGGTAGCACGCGAGTTATCGGCGCTGATCGCCCGCGCGGTCGCCCGGGCATGATCGTCAGCGACAACGGCACGGAGTTCACGTCCACAGCCATCCTGGCCTGGGCTGAGGGTCATCGGGTTGCCTGGCATTATATCGCGCCGGGCAAGCCGACCCAGAACGGCTTCGTGGAGAGCTTCAATGGCCGGATGCGTGACGAACTGCTGAACGAAAGCCTGTTCTTCGGCCTCGATCACCTCCGCCAGAAACTGGCCGCATGGACGACCGACTACAACACCGCAGGGCCGCACTCGTCGATCGGCTACCAGACCCCTGCGGCCTACGCCGCACACCTGAACAGAACAGTCCGAACCGCTGCGCAATGTGGACACTCCGCGGCTCGGCCTGTTGTTCTCACCGCGCCGAAAGGCGTAATCACCAACACCGAGACTCAGGTCCGAGCTGGATGAAAGTTCAGAGGCAGGCCAACCTGGCGCCCCTTGATGAACGTAGACTTCTGCTAGGGGCTGACCGACGAGCAGCACACCATCGTTGACGATCCGGCTCGTCTCCTGCCTTGCCGGAACTTGCCGACGTCCGTTCACCGGCCCGTCTTGTGTATTTGTGGCGTGACCCTCGACCGGATCCTCTATGCTGAAGCCCTACCGATGGCTGCCCCGAAATCGATCTTGCTTAAACGCGGTCCGTGCCGGCAGCCGGAACCGAAACTTGCCGATGAAAGATGGCGTGTGGGTTATCAAGCTTACCCCCACCGTCATAACCTGAGCGAGAGTATCTCGGATCGAACCGTTGTCGGCTTCGTCCGGTCAAATGGTACCGAGCAAATCGTGCTCTAGCGCCTGAGCTTCTCGGCGAGTGTTCGGTCGCGCTCCATCGAAGCCGTGATATGCCCGGCGAGGGCTGCGGCGGCGGCCCTTGTATCACCCCGCTCCAGAGCTTCGATGATCGCCTGGTGCTCCATGACGATGCGTCGACGTTCCACAACGCCGACGCCCAGGAAAACCTGCGAGAAGCGCTGGCCGACGTAGAGTGTCTCGTGAGCGCGCGCCAGGAATGGGTTGTCGCACAACGCGACGAGAGCGCGATGGAAATCCCAGTTCGCGTCGCTGAACCGGCGGATCGACGTCCGGCCGACGCCCTCGTCGCCGTCCGCAATCCGCGCGTTCGACGCGACAAGATCCGGTAGCCGCTCGGCGATTGCAGCGGGCTTCGCCAGCTCGACCGCGCGGGTCTCGATCGCGACGCGCGCCTCCGCCCACTGGGCGTACTCGAGGTCCGTCGGCGCCTCCTTCACCCGGTATCCCGCATTCTCCCGGAAGCTGACGAGCCCCTCGGTCGAAAGTTTTGCCAGCGCCTCGCGCATGGGGGTCACGCTGACGCCGTAGCCGTCCGACAGCGAGCGGATGTTGAGCCGCTCGCCGGCTGCGAACCCGCCGGACAGGATGCGGTAGCGCATGTGCTCGGTGAGCTGTGCGACGAGATTGCGCGATCGCACCGGCGGCGGCGGCTCGGCGCCGGCAGGCTTGTCCCGCCGCGCGCTCATACCGGCAACCGGCGACGTGCAAACGCCGGCCACGCAAGCAGGGCCACCGCTGCAACGAGGCAGAGCGCGCTGATCGGCGAGGTCAGCATGGGCAGATGATCCCCTCCAGTCGCCATCAAGCCAGTACGGTAATATTTTTCAACGACCGGGCCCAGCACGAGGCCGATGACGAACGGCCCGACCGGGACGTTGCCCCGAACCATAACGAGGCCCAGGATGCTGAAGGCCGCCATGACGCCGACGTCGAACCAGCGATTTGCGAGGGCGAAGCTGCCCAGCACGCTGAAGACGGCAATCAGTGGAAAGAGCATTGACCGGCGCACCCGCGCGACCTGCGCCACGAGCCCGGCCCCGAACCACAGCACCGCGAACATGACGACCGTCGCGACGAGCATCGCGGAGATCATGACGTAGACGACCTCCGGATTGTTGCGGAAGAGGTACGGTCCCGGTTGGATGTTATGGATCGTCATCGCCCCGATCAGCACCACGTCGATGACGCTGCCCGGGATGCCGAGCGCGATCAGCGGGATCAGCGCGCCGCCCACCGTGGCGTTGTTGCCGGCTTCCGACGCGATGATTCCGTCGACGTTGCCGGTGCCGAAGCTCTCCGGTTCCTTCGTCTGCGCCCTTGCGGCGGAGTAGGCGACGATCGAGCCGATGTTGCCGCCGATCCCCGGCAGGATCCCGATGCCGACCCCGATGAGGCTCGATCGGATGAGGCTCCACCAGCGCGCCGTGATGTCGGCGAGCGGCAGGTGCAGTCGTATCAACCGTGCGGCCGGAGGCGGCGTCGATGTTTCGAGCCCGAAAGCCCATTCGAGAACCGAGGCGCCGGCGAACAGCCCGACAAGCACCGGTAAAACGTCGAAACCCGACGCGAGGTCAAGGACGCCAAAGGTGAAGCGATAATCGCCGCCGATCGGATCCGTGCCCACCATCGCGAGCAGGACGCCGAGCGCTCCGGATATGAGCCCGAGCAGGACGTCGCTGCGGCTGACCGCGACGATCGTGACGAGCGCGAGGAGGCAAAGGCCGAACAGGTCGAACGGTCCGAATTGCAGCGCGAAGCGTGCAAGTGGTACCGAGAGAGATGCGAGGAAGACCCAGGAGACGAGCGAGCCCACAAAGGATGCGAAGATCGCCCAGGCGAGTGCAAGCTCCACCTTTCCGCGCTTTGCGAGACCGTGCCCGTCGAAAGTCGTGAGGATCGACGACGGCGTCCCCGGGATGCCGAGGACCACCGCCGTCACGAGCCCACCGGAGATGCCGCCGACGTACATGCCGATGAGCATCGCGAGCGCGTCGGCGTTGTCCATGTAGAACGTCAGCGGCAGCGACAGCGAAATCAGCATAAGCGCCGTCAGGCCGGGGATGCCGCCGACAACGATGCCGGCGACTGTCCCGATGACGAGAAACATGAAGCGTGACGGCTCCAGCGCGGAGAACAGCGCTGCGAAGACTGTGTCCATCGGATGGCTTGCCGCTTACTTCGCCAGCCCGGCCGCGGCTGCTGCCTCTTCGACAGATGCCAGCCCGTCCGCGAGAGCCGTTTCGGCCTCGGCGTCACGGGTGAACGTCGCAGGAATGAAGCGTTCTTTCAGTTGGGCTTGGAGTTCGGGGTCGGCCATTAGCGCCTCAAGCGCGTCGGCAAAAATGTCGACCCGCTCCTGGGGCGTCCCCTTTGGCATGAACCAGTAATAGTCCAGCACCATCTTCACGTCGACGCCTTCTTCTGCCGCCGTCGGCACGTCGGGATAGTCCGCGCTGCGCTCGTCATCGAGGATGGCGAGGAACTTCACTTCGCCGGTGTCGCGGAAGGCAGCGGCGTCGCCGGTCGTCAGGATGCCGATGTCGACCTGGCTGCCGAGCAGCGCCGTGAGCGTCTGCGTCGCGCCCCCCGTCTGCACGTAGCGGAACGGAGCGCCGCCGCCGCGGGCAGCCGCGAGGGCGACGGAGAGGTGGTTGGGCGCACCGATGTTGACGCCGGCCTTGATCGAGTCCGGGTTTTCCCGCGCGGCGGCGAACAGGCTCGGGAGGTCCTCATAGCCGAGGTCGGGGCGCGAGACGATCATGTTGGGCACTGCGGTCGTGCCGGCGACGACTGCGAAGTCCTTGAAGTTGAAATCAGCCTTGCCGAGCGCAAAGAGGCTGTGGAGCGCCACGTGGTTCAGGAGCACAGTGTAGCCGTCGGGCTCGGCGTTCAGCACTTGGCGACTGCCGATCGCGGTTCCGGCGCCGGGTGCGTTCACGACAACGATCGGCTGACCGAGCTGCTTTTCCAGACCTGGCGCCAGAAGCCGGGCGAACACGTCGCTGCCACCGCCAGCGGCAAGCGGGACGACGAGACGGATCGGCTTCGTGGGATAGTCCTGGGCGGATGCCTGGGTCGCCACCGCAACGGCGAGAGCGGCGCCGACAAGAGATTTCAGAAGATGTTTCATGGTTCCTCCGATTTGTTTTTTGATTGTCGTTCAGAAGGTGCGCGTCAGATCGATGACGAAGACGCGCGTGAACAGAAGTTCCAGCCCCACCGCCGCGACCACCATCACGCCTGCCGGGATGATCCAGCCGAAGCGGGAGGTGCGGTAGAGCCACTGGGTAACGACGAGGAAGGCACCCGCAGCGAGCGCGAACCCGGCACCACCGGTCGCGAGTGCTGTGACTGTTGCCAGGAATGCCGCGAGCATTGCAAAGCCGCGGCGGTCGACGGCGCCGGCGGGGTCACGAGGTGCGTCCGACGAGCCGGCGAAGGCGCGCACGAGCCAGGCGAGGCCGAGAACCACAATGATTGCGGCCGCGGCCTGGGGTACCCGCGCCCCGCCGACCGGCTCGAACTGGGGTGGCGGGATCGCAAGCGACTGCCAAGCGGCGATCAGCGCCGTCACGATTGCGGCGATGACGAAGATCGCGCGGCAGGCCCGCGCGCTCATGACGCCGGACCGCCGAGGCCGAAGCGCGCGAAGAGTTCCGGTGGTGCCGCATTGCGGACAAGGAGGCTGGTAATGGCGTCGCGGCATCGGGCGGCGCGGTCCGCATCGTCCAGCGGCTCTTCCTGTTGCGGATCGGCGACGATGTCGTACAGCGCGTCGCGCGCGTCGAGTAGCGGGTAGCGCGCTACCATGTTGGCCTTCGCCTCGCGGTGCATCTTGACGCGCATGACCGGAAAGCCGCGCGCATAGGGGACGTCATCGAGCATTTCCACGCCTTCGAACTCCAGCCGCTCGAAGAACGTGCGCATGTGGGTCGGCATCAGCGTGTACTGGTAGAGTTCGTCCTCATCCTCGCGTGGATAGAGGAAATAGGTCGAAGCCCCGTCCGTGAAGTTGAGCGCCGCACCGAACTGGCCATAGAGCACGGCGTCGTGCGTCCCGTCCGCCTCGCCGCGGACGGCCGGCAGCAGCGAGCGACCGGCGACTGCGTCTGGCGGAGCGATCCCGAACACGTCGAGGAAGGTCGGCATCAGGTCGATGGTCTGCGTGAGGCCGGGGACGCGTCGCGGCGCCGGCATCAGCGCCGGGGGGGCTGCGATCATCAGCGGGATCTGCGCGACCTCGTTGTAGAAGGGCGGCCGATTCTTGCCGAGGAACTCCTTCTCGCCGAGCAGGATTCCGTGGTCGGTCGACAGCACCACGACCGTGTCGTCCCACATGCCGAGACGGTCGAGTGTGGCCATCAGGCGGCTCAGTTCACGGTCGCACCGCCTGACGAGGCGGACGTAACGATCCCTCAGTGCCCCGAGGTCGGCATCCGGCAATTCGTTGCGGCCGTAGTCCGCCCAGTCGAAAATCTTGCCGCCGAGGAGCTCCGGATCGTCCCCCAGCGGATCGTCATCGCCGACGAAGAACGGCTCGTGAGGGTCGAAGCACTCCAGATGCAGGAACCAGTTGTCGACCCCGGCATGCTCGTCCACGAACTCGATCGCGCCGTCGAAACACTGCGTCAGCGGGAAATTGCCGTTTTCGGTCAGCGCGCGGTGGTTCGAGTAGTACGATGCCTTCGAATTGGGGTTCAGCGACATGTCCCGCTGGCGCTCGACGAACCTCTCCTGATGCTCGGCGAGGCCTGGCGCGATCATCGAGCGCCACTTGTCCTTCTCCTGTCCACGGATGAATTCGTAGCTGTCATAGCGTCCGTGATAGCCGAAGCCGCCATCCTCGAAGTAATGGTAATGGTCGGTGATGAGATGACTGTAGATCTCGTTGCTTCGCAGCACCTCGGCGAATGAGACGTCGAACGGCTCGAGCGGCCCCCATCCACGATGGAGGAAGTTGAGCCTCCCTGTATGGATTTCCCGCCGGGCGGGAATACAGGGTAAACTGCCGGCAAAATGCCGGTCGAACACCGCGCTGCGGGCCGCAAGGCTCGCAAAGCCAGGGAGATCGCGCACATCCGCGTATGGCGGGATGGCGCTACGGTTCAGGCTGTCGAAAAGGATGAAGATACACCGCATATATGCAACTAGTTAGCCGATCGTATACGATCGGTCAACGATCGCTTTTAACCTAGCGATGCCTGCGAATGCGACAGTTTGGACTGGCGGCAAGTCCCCAGCGGCAAGCAGCCAGAAGGCGCTCAGTGCACCCACCCCCGGAGATGGACCGGCTGGCGCGCGTGGATCCGGTTGAGCCAGGCCTCAGCTGTGCCAAATGCCTCTGGCGTCGAAAACGCCGAGGACGGCTTGCGATTGGGCTGAGATGTTGACTGCGTGATCGGACGGATTGCGCGAATTAAAGCTCTCTGGGGCAGTGTTCTCCGATAGTCACCTCTCAATCCCATGCCGCCCGTCAATCCACGGTCAAACCGATGAGGCCTTCAAGTGCGCCACCCAAGCACCGACATCAGGCCGGAATGGACGATCGAGGATGCGGTCGCGGCACTTGATGGAGGCCCTGGAACCGGGGTGGTCGTCGCGGCCACGCTTCGGGCCGGAGACCCCATTGCCGGCGTAGTCGAAGTGCTCGTGCGGGCGGTCACGTCGCTCTTTCCGGCGTGGCTCCCCGACGCGGAGGGCATCGACGATGCGTCCGGTGCGAGCATTGCGGCGGTGCGTCGCCTTGCGATCCGGGCGGCGGAGAGATCGGCGCTGTTCGGGCCGGTCGTCGAGGCGCTCGCCGCCCGTTCGGTCGGCGGACGCGCCGATCTCGCCGACGTGCCACCGGAGACGCTGGTTCGGGAGTGCTACAAGCTCGTTTGCCGGAGCTACGGGACGACGGGTGCAGACCTGGTCCTCGATACGGACGGCGATCCGGCGGACTTGCCGCATCTTATCGGCTGGCTGGCCTCGCTCGACACTTTCGCCCTGACACTCGTTCATCGCGCCGCGGCCGCGTTTCCGAACGTCGTCGCCGCACCTGCGTTAATGGAGAGCGCCAAAGGACCCGCGGCGCCAGGCGAGGTCACCGACGCTGTGGCGCACGGGCTGGTCTACCTCTCCGTCGTCGAGGGCAGACCCAGCCCCACGAGCACCACCGAGCGGCGAATAGAGGCCCGCTTGCGCACGTGCTCCTGGGCGGCTGGACGGGCTTGGAACAAGCTTTTCCAAGGCGGCTCGCTGGACGCGCCGCTCTATCCGGATCTCACATTCGCAACGGCCCGGCTCGTCATCGAGTTCGACGGCCCCGATCATCTGAACCGTGCCAAATACCAGGCAGACAGACAACGTGACAGGAAGTTGCATCGCAGCGGATATGCCACCTACCGTTTCACAAATGATGAAGTAGAGTTGGACATCGAGCGGGTGATTGCTGAGATCGCGGAAGAGGTCGCCCGCCGCAGCCCCTGACCACGGAGCTCTGACCTTGACTGCCCTCGGATTCCCGGAACGTTCAGCGCTGATCGTCCTCGCCGCCTCGCGGGGCACGATCACCAACGCCGCACTGTCAAAGAAGGTCTCGAGCTTCGACAAGGCGAAGCGGGATCGAATGCAGCGCGCCGGGCTCATCGCCGTCAGCGGCAAGCCGCGGTCGATCAAGGAACCTCTGACGTTCACGCTGACCGACACGGGCTGGGCCGCGGTCGAAGACGAGATGGACGGAGACGTGCCGAAGCGCTCGGGCGCTGCCGGCCACGCGCTCTGGACACTGCTCGAAGCGCTCAAGCCTGCCCTGGTGGCGACCGGCGGCACGCTGCGTGATCTCCTGAGCGCAGGCGCTGCGGCCGATGCGGCGCCATCTGCCTCACTCGGCGACCGGATCGAGGCGGCCTACATGAAGCTCGCGTCGCGCAGGGGCGACTGGGTGGCGATGGTCGACCTGCGCGCGGAACTCATGGATGACCGCGACGCGCTGGACGAAGCCCTTCGCCAGATGCGCCGTGAAAAACTGCTGCGGCTCACCGTCGAGGAGGATCAGAGCCGGCTGACGAAGGCCGACCGTTCGGCTGCGGTCCGTGTGGGACCGACCGACATGCACTTCGTGAGCTTCGACTGATGGCCGGTGGAACGCCCTGCGGCATCGAGGTGCTTACCAACGTCTACCTTTCCTCCCAGCAGCAGCCAAAGGAAATGTGGAGCGATACGACGCTCGTCGTCGAGGCGCTGCACAAAGCGGAGTTGGACCGTGTCCTCGGTCAGATCGCGAACCTCCGGGCGACCGGCAACCGGCAGAATGTCCGCCTGATCGGCCGGCCGGGTATCGGCAAGTCGCATTTTCTCGGGCGGGTGAGGCGGCGCGGTGCTCCTGCGCCGGATCGTGGAAGCCTGCGCTCTGGAAGGCGTTTCGGCGATTGTCCTCGATCCGAACAACGACCTCGCGCGCCTCGGCTCCCCATGGCCGGTCGCACCCGACACCTGGCTTCCGGGCGATGAAGCGCGCGCGGCAGACTATTTCGCCAGCGTGGAGACGGTGATCTGGACGCCGCGGGTGGCGGCGGGGCGGCCTCTCGCGTTCGCGCCGCTCGCTGGTCTTGAGGCCGTCAGTGACGATCCGGACGAATTCGCCCAGGCGATCGACAATGCCGTCGGCCTGATCGCGCCCCGCGCGGGGCTGCCGGCAAGCGGGCAGAGGCTGGAGCGGGGCCGCGCCATCCTGCGCGAGGCGGTCGCAGCCTTCGTGCGCAGCGGCGGCGTCGATCTGTCGGCCTTTCTTGGTTATCTCGACGCTCTGCCGGACGGCGTGAGCCGGCTGAACGATGCGGGCAAGCTGGCGTCCGACATGGCGCAGACCCTCATTGCCGTGACCGTGAACGACCCGCTGTTCGGTGGCAGTGGCGCGCCTGTCGATCCGGCCGTGCTCTTGTCCCCGTCGCCGGGCAAGCGCGCGCGCATCTCCGTCATCAGCTTCGTCGGCCTGCCCAACGACGATCAGAAGCAGGGGTTCGTCAGCCAGCTGGAGATCGCACTGTTCGCCTGGATCAAGAAGAACCCCGCCGGGGAGCGGCCACTCGGTGGCCTCCTTGTGATCGACGAGGCGCAGAACTTCGTCCCCTCCGGTCGCGCGGTGGCCTCCAGCCAGCCCACGCTGGCGCTCGCCAGCCAGGCGCGGAAGTACGGGCTCGGGCTGCTCTTCGCCACGCAGGCGCCGAAAGGGCTGCACAACCACATCGCGGGCAACGCCTCGACGCAGATCTTCGGCTTTCTGAATGCGCCGGCCCAGATCGACGCGGCGGAGGAGATCGCCAAGGCCAAGGGCGGGACCGTGGCAGGGATCGGCAAGCTCTCGCGTGGGACTTTCTTCATCGCGACGGAGGACCGCCCGTTCGCGAAAACAGAAACGCCGATGTGCCTCTCCTACCACCCGAAAAGTCCGCTAGACCCGAGCGAGGTTGTCTTGCTCGCCTCGCCGCAGAAGGCCGATGTGTGAGGCAATCTTGGCGCTCGCGAGCGATCCCCGCCTGAGACGGTTCTTCAGACCGGAACGCCAGTTGCGTTCCCGGAAGCGCCTGCCGTTGGCACGTCTTTTACGCGCTGGGAAGCGTTAACTGCGGAGCCAATCCGAGCCGCTCGATGTTCGCGAGTTCGTCTGGAAAACTTTGTCGACGTTCGCCCTCAAGGTGCGCTGCGCGGCGATTTCAGTCGGCTTTAGGCGCTCCGTGACGGCGTACCGCCTTCGCGAACGCAGCGGCGGCGAGTGACGGGATCTGGTCGCGCAGCGACAGCATCACCGCGCGGATGCGGATCGGCGGGTCCAGCGGCACGAACGCAAGGTCCGGGAACAGGCCGCTGCGCTCTGCAAGGCTGTCGACCAGCGCGATGCCCGCCCCGGCGCGCACCATCGCGCACGCGAGGAACGAGTGACCCACCTCCAGAGCCACGGGGCGCTCGACACCGCAGTCGCGGAACGCGGCGGCGATGTATTCGCCGATGGGCAGCGCGCTGCTGAACGACACCAGAGGGTCGACGAGGAGGTCGGCGGCCGTCACCCGCTTGCGGGCCGCGAGCGGGTGGTCGGCGGAGAGTGCGGCGAGGATATGGGTCTCGCCGACATCCTCCACCGTGAGGTCGTCCACCCGTGTCGGCATGTAGGCAAGGCCGAGGTCGACGCGCCGGTCGAGCACGAGATCGGCGACCTCGTAGTTGAGCGCGGTCTCGATCGAGACGCTGACGGAGGGGTGTTCGCGGCGGAATTCGGCCACTGCGCCGGTGATGGTGGTCAGCGCCAGCGACGGGATCGCCGCGACGCGCAGCCGGCCCGATTTCAGTCGCACGAGGTCTCCTGCGGCACGCTCGATATACTCGAGATCTAAGAAGACACGGTCAATTTCCGGGTAGAGCGCCTTGGCTTCCGACGTCGGCCGTAGCCCGTTCGCCTGCCGCTCAAACAGTGGAAAGCCGAGCCCGTCCTCGGCATGGCGAAGGAGGCGGCTTGCGGCGGGCTGGGAGATGCCGAGCCCGTTCGCGGCCGCCGTCAGGCTGCCTGTGCGCATGATGGCGCGGACGATTTCCAGCTGGCGGACACTCAGGCGACTCATAGCTTCATGTTATACCATGGTTGCGTATTGGCATTCGACACAATCTCGCTCGCATGGATAATTGCGCAGAACGGTCGTCAGAATCGTGACCAGGGAGGTCAGAATGACTAGCAAAATCCTGCTGCCGGCGCTCGCCGCCAGCTTCTTCGCCATCGCGCCCGTCGTCGGCGTCAGCGCCGCCGATCTCAAGCTCGCACACCAGTTCGCGCCCGACAGCCTGCCGGGCCAGAGCGCGCAGCACTTCGCCGACCTCGTGAAGGAAAAGTCCGCCGGCGAGACCAGCGTGACGGTTTTGCCGGGCGGTGCCCTCGGCGACGAACGCGCCAACCTCCAGCAGCTTGGCAACGGCTCGATCGACATGGCGCTGACGGGCGATCTCGTCATCAGCTACATGGCGCAGCCCTACATGCTGGTGTCGATGCCGTTCATCTTCGACAGCCCCGAGCACAGCATTGCCGTGTTCAACGGTGAGATCGGCGACGAGATCGGCGACTATCTCCTCGAAAATCACAAGATCCGTGCGCTCGACTGGCAGTATGTCGGTACGCGCGTCCTCACCGCTGACAAGAAGGTTTCCTCGCTCGCCGAGCTGAAGGGCCTCAAGACGCGGCTTCCCGGCGCGGAGATGTGGGTCAACACCTGGGCAAAGACCGGTGTCGACATCGCCAGCATTGCCTTCACCGAACTCTACCTCGCGCTGCAGACCGGCACGGTCGACGCGCAGGAGAACCCGCCGAACTTCATCCGCGCGCAGAAGTTCTACGAGGTCCAGGACTACGTGATGGAGACCGACCACGTCCCGCAGATGCAGGTCTTCTTCATCAACGAGGATGTCTATGCCGGGCTGCCGGACGCACCGCGCGCCATCGTCGACGAGGCCGCCGCGGAGACCACCGCATGGACCAGCCAGCAGGCCATGGACATGCAGGCTTCCGACATCGAGTGGCTGACGACCGAGGGCGGGATGGAGCTGGTGCCAATCGACATGACCGGCGTCGAAGATCTCATCAAGGACGTGCCGCAGGAAGTGCTCGGCGAAGACGGGGTCGCGCTCTACGAGCGGATCCGCGCCGCAAAGCCGTAGTCCGGTGGACGTTCACGACAATGGGGCGGACGGCACCGTGCCGGCCGTTCCACCGCGCCGGCTGAGCATCGCGGAGGCGGCCGCTGCGATCATCGCGGTCGTCCTCTTCGCCGTGCTCCTGGCGCAGATCGTCCTGCGCACCCTCGGCGCGCCGCTGGTGTGGGTCGAGGAGTTCAGCACGCTGGCGTTCGTGATGCTGGTCTTCACCGGATCGGCCGCGGCATTCCAGCGGCGCGAGCATCTCGAGGTCGATCTTCTCTACCGCTGGGCCGAAAGGCGGCTCGGCAGCGGCGCCGTGGCCGTGTGGATGCGGATGACGGTCGTCCTCCAGATCGTCTTCCTCATCGTCCTTGCCGTGGGGCTCGGCCTGATGGCGCGGCAGGCGTGGAACCTTCACGCCGGCACGCTGCCCGGCTTCCGCTACGGCTGGCTCTATGTCGGCGTCCTCGTCGCGACGGCCGGTTCGATCGTCCTTCTCATCCGTCCGCTGCTGCGCGGCGGACGTGACCGGCAACCCTGATGACAACGCTCCTCGTCGCACTCTCCATCATCGTCGTCCTGATGGCGCTGCGCGTGCCGGTCGCCGTCTCCATCGCCCTTGCGGCGATGACCGCGGTCGCGCTCGACCTCGGCACCCGCGTCTTTGCCGTGTCGGCACAGGTGATGGTCGACGGGGTCAACAGCTTCGTCCTGATCGCGGCGCCGTTCTTCATGTTGGCGGGCGAGATCATGAACCGCGGCGGGCTCACCCGGCGGATCTTCCGGCTGGCGAGCGCGCTTGTGGGCTGGCTTCCGGGCGGCCTCGGGCAGGTCAACATCATGGCGAGCATGCTGTTCGCCGGCATGAGCGGTTCGGCGGTGTCTGACGCCGTTGGCCTCGGCAACATGGAAATCAGCGCCATGCGCCAGCGCGGCTACGGCAAGCGGCTGAGCGCGGGCATCACCGCTTCGTCGGCCCTGATCGGACCGATCATTCCGCCCAGTATCCCGATGGTGATCTTCGGCGCGCTCTCCGGCACCTCCATCGGCAGCCTGTTCCTCGCAGGCATCATTCCGGGCCTTCTCATGGGCGGCGCGCTGATGGCGACCGTCGCGGTCTACGCCGCGCTCGGCCATTGCCCGAAGGAGCCTCGCACAACGCGCCACGAACTCGCCGCCGCGACCCTTGCCGCGTTGCCGGCGCTGGCGCTCCCGGTGCTGGTGGTCGGCGGCATCTACTCGGGCCTGTTCACGCCGACCGAGGCCGCCGTCGTCGCCACCGCGTACGCACTCATCCTCGCCGTCTGCTACCGCGAGATCACCCTTGCGGACCTGCGGCAGATCCTGGTGACCGTCACGATCGCCACCGGCGCGCTCTTCCTCATCGTCGCCGCCACGGCGCTCCTCGGGTGGGCCATCGCGCGCTCGGGCGTGATGATCGAGATCGCGCTGTCGCTGAGTTCCGCCGTGTCGGGCCAGGCGGAGCTTCTCCTCATCATCGCGGGCCTCTGTCTCATCGTCGGCCTCTTCATGGAGCCGATCGCGGCGCTGGTGCTTCTCGTCCCGATCCTGCTGCCTGCGGTGAAGGTGCTCCAGATCGACCTCGTGCAGTTCGGCATCGTCACCGTGCTGTCGCTGATGCTGGGGCTGCTCACCCCGCCGGTCGGCATCCTGCTCTTCGCGGTGGCGAAAATCGCCGATCTCACCGTCGAGGAGATGATCCTCTCGGTCCTGCCGTTCCTCGTGCCGCTGTTCGCGGTCCTCCTCCTCGTCATCTTCTATCCGCCGGTGGTCCTGTTCCTGCCGCGCCTTCTCTACTGAGGACCCGGATGCCCCATTCCCCCAAGATCGCGTCCGTCACCTGCACGGCCTACCGCCTGCCGCTTTCGGAGCCCTGGATCTCCGCCAAGTACCGCATCACACACCACGAGCTGGTGCTGACCGAGATCACGCTCGACAACGGCGTCACCGGCACCGGCTGGTGCACCACCATCGGCGTCGGCGCCACGTCCATCGCGTCTCTCGTCACGAGCTACCTCGCGCCGATGATCGAGGGCCAGGACCCCCGCAACCACGAGCGCCTGTGGGAAATGCTCTGGCAGGACATCCACTTCGCCGGCCCTGCGGGGGTCTCGACCCTCGCCATCGCCACGATCGACATCGCGCTGTGGGACCTCAAGGGCAAGCTGACCGGTCTGCCGCTCTGGCAGCTCCTCGGCGGAATGCGCGACACTGTCGAGGTCTATGCCAGCGCCGTGAACCTCCACCTCGACCGGGATGCGCTGCTGGCGCAGGTCGAGGGCCAGCTCGGCGCGGGCTACAACGTCTTCAAGCTGAAGATCGGCCGCAACGACTTCGAGGACGACCTCGGCCGGCTGCGGGCCGTGCGCGCTCTCATAGGGCCGAGCCGGACGCTGATGGTCGACGTCAACCAGCGCTGGCGTGCGGGCGAAGCCGTCACCCGCTGCCTTGCGATGGCCGAGGTCCGCCCGTCGTGGATCGAGGAGCCGATCCTGTCCGACGATGTGGAAGGCCACGCCCATGTGCGCCGGGCCGGCGGCCTGCCGGTCGCCATCGGTGAGCAGCTCTCCAACCGCTTCGAGTTCTGGAACTACGTCCGCGCCGGCGCCGCCGACATCCTCCAGCCCAACGTGTGGAAAGTGGGCGGCATCACGGAGTGGATGAAGGTCGCGCATCTGGCGCAGCATGCAAATCTCGCCATCGCGCCCCACAACGCGCTGGAGCTGTCGGCGCACCTCGTTGCCGCGGTATCCAACGGGTTCATGGTCGAGAACATCTTCGGCGGCAACCTTTCCGACCTCGGCGTGGTGTCGGAGCCCGTCGAAATCACCGACGCGACCATCACCATGGGCCGCAAACCGGGGCACGGGATCGAGTTCGACCGCGAAAGACTTCCCGCGTTCGCCATCGAAGGCACCGGCCCGATCCGGCGCGAGCCGGCAAACCACGCCGGCCTCTGAGCATCCGGGAGAGGTGCGGCTTTGCGCCATGGGTCGCGTTGGCTTCGTCGCGGCGGGCTCGTGCCTTCGCAAGGTAGCGGGATAAGCCCCGAACGCTAGGGTCTTCTGACTTTTATCGAACCGATAATTCATCCGCCAGAGGCGGCTTCCATTCGTGGTGACCTGAAGATATAGGCCGCCGCCGTCCGATAGCTTGACCGTTCGAGCGGCGCTTGGAATTTCGGATAGCGGTGCCGGTCAGCGGCATCGGAGGCTGTTGGCGTCGGGTTCGATACCAACAAGAAGCCAACATTTTCGCTGGCTGTCAGCACCCTTCGGCGCATGCCGCAGGACAACGAACGCCTGACACTCGCAGCAACTGTTGGAGTAATCGACAAACGGGACCGCTGTCGGACATATAACTGGTGCCGGTTGAGGGACTCGAACCCCCGACCTTCGGTTTACAAAACCGCTGCTCTACCAGCTGAGCTAAACCGGCACTCGGGGACACCCTTAATGCGGTGCGGGGCGGCTGAAAAGAGGGTTCGGGGCACCGCGCCGATGCCGGGGTGCCGGCGGCGGGTGGCGGATGGGTTACACCGCGGCGGCTTTGTGGGGCGGGGGAGGGAGCCGCGGGCGGCGCGGCGTTGCTGCGGCGCCGGCCAGGGGTTAGCGTTGCGCGATTGCTCCGGAGGGAACTCATGCGCATCCTCGTTGCCGCTTTCGTTGCGGTTCTCGCTTCGTCGGTCTTCACCGTTCCGCAGACCCGGGCGGCCGACCTTGCCGGTCCCGCCTCGGCGTACGACTGCGTCTATGGTCAGCCGGACTATTATGGCGTCTACCCGCCCTGGTCGCGGACCGAGGAGCGCGAGCCGCGCCGCGGCAACTGGTATTACACGCAGAACCCGGCACCGGCGGTGAACTTCCTCATTCCGATGAACGGCCGCTTCTGCGCCCGGCCGACGCCGTGGACCCCCGCCTGGTTCGACTATTGCGCCAAGCGCTGGCCGAGCTTCGACCCCGCCACCGGCACGATCCTCACCCCGGACGGCAAGCGGATGTGCCTCTAGCCAAACGCGGAAAGCCGGCGCCGGGGAGGCGCCGCATCCTGCCATCACTGCCGGAAGGCGCCCCGCGAGGCGCCTTTGTCGTTGCGGCCCGGCTAGCTCTGCAGCGCCTCGAGGTCGCGGAACAGCTCCAGCGCCTCCGGGTTGGCGAGCGCCTCGCGGTTCTTGATCTCGCGCCCGTGGACGATGTCGCGCACAGCAAGCTCCACGATCTTGCCCGACTTGGTGCGCGGAATGTCCGCCACCGCGACGATCCGGGCCGGGACGTGCCGCGGCGTTGCGCCCATGCGCACCTGCGCCTTGATCTTCTTCACGAGATCGTCGCTCAGCGTCTCGCCCTCGGCGAGGCGGACGAACAGGACCACCCGCACGTCGCCCTCGAAGTCCTGGCCGATGGCGAGCGCCTCGATCACCTCGGGGATCTGCTCCACCTGCGCGTAGATCTCGGCCGTGCCGATCCTGACGCCGCCGGGGTTGAGCGTCGCGTCCGAGCGGCCGTGGATGATCATGCCGCCGTGCCCGGTCCACTCGGCGAAGTCGCCGTGGCACCAAGTGCCTTCGAAACGCTCGAAGTAGGCGGCGCGGTACTTCTCGCCCTGCGGGTCGTTCCAGAAGCGGATCGGCATCGAGGGGAACGGCTTGCGGCAGACGAGTTCGCCCTTGCCGGATGGGAGGTGGCTGCCGTCCTCGGCGGCGACATCGCTCGCCATCCCGAGGCCGGGCCCCTGGATCTCGCCCGCGTAGACCGGCTCGGTCGGGACGCCGAGGACGAAGCAGGAGACGATGTCGGTCCCGCCGGAGATCGAGGCGAGGTGGAGGTCGCCCTTGATGGCCTCGTAGACCCAGCGGTAGCTTTCGGCCGCAAGCGGGGAGCCGGTGGAGGCGATGGTGCGGAGCGCCGACAGATCATGGCTCTCGGTCGGGCGGACGCCTTCCTTCTTCAGCGCGTCGATGTACTTGGCGCTGGTGCCGAAGAAGGTGACCTTCTCGTCCTCAGCATAATCCCAGAGGACGGTGGGGGCGGGGGCGAAGGGGGAGCCGTCGTAGAGGATCAGCGTCGCGCCCTGCGCCAGCGCGGTGATCAGCCAGTTCCACATCATCCAGCCGCAGGTGGTGAAGTAGAACACCCGGTCGCCGGGCCGGATATCGGCGTGGTAGCGGTGCTCCTTCATGTGCTGGATCAGGGTGCCGCCCGCGCCGTGGACGATGCACTTCGGCACCCCCGTGGTGCCGGACGAGAACAGGATGAAGAGCGGCGCGTTGAAGGCGATGCGGTGGAAGGCGGGCTCGGTCTCCTCGCGCGACTCGATCTCGGGATAGAGGACGGCGCCCGGCATCTCGGTCGCTAGGTCCTTGGCGCGGATGTCGTCGAGATAGGGGACGATCACGACCGCCCTGGGCGACAGGACGCGGGCGACGGCGCCGACCTTCTCGGAAATGTCGATCGGCTTGCCGTTGTACCAGTAGCCGTCGACCGAGACGAAGACGGTCGGCTCGATCTGGCCGAACCGGTCGAGGACGCCGCGCTCGCCGAAGTCGGGCGAGCAGGACGAGAACACCGCGCCCAGCGAGGCCGTCGCCATGCAGGTGACGATTGTCTCCGGCATGTTGGGCATCATCGCGGCGACGCGGTCGCCCTCGCCGACGCCGGCCTCTGCGAGGAAGCCCTGCATCCTGGCGACGGCGGTGCGGAGTTCGCCCCGCGTCATCCGGCGGTCGATCTTGTCCTCGCCGCGGAAGACGATGGCCTCGGCGTCCGCGTCGCCGGCGAGGCAGTTCTCGGCGTAGTTGATCCGGCCGAGCGGGAAGAACGCCGCGCCCGGCATCTTCTGCGCATTCTCGATCACGGTCGCGCCCTTGTCACCGATGATGCCGAGGTCGTCCCACACCGTGTCCCAGAACGCGCTCTGGTCCTCGACCGACCAGGCGTGGAGGTCGCGGAAGCCATCCAGCGTGCGGCCGGCGCGCTCGGAGCAGAGTGCGGCGAGGGCGGTCATCGCGGTGGCTTCGGGGTGGGAGGGCGTCCAGAGCGGGGCGTCGGTCATCAGTTGCTCCTCGATGGTCGATGGCCGCCTTCCCGGCGGAACTTCTTCTCGCCACTTATGGGAATGGCGCTGGTGCGTGCCTATATCATGCCGGTTGGAGGATGGAATGAGTGAGATGAATACACGCGCCTCGAGCGCCGAACGCGTCCTGGGCGGTACTCCGCTCGGCGTGCTCGTGCGCCTTCTGGTGATGTCTTTTGTGGTCGGGCTGATCCTGACGGCGCTGGATCTCAGCCCCGTCGATCTGATCCGCTGGGCGGAGGAGCAGTTGCGCTTCCTGTCCACGATGAGCTTCGACACGCTGGAAAATGTGGGCACGATCATGGCTCTGGGTGCCGTCGTCGTGGTCCCGGTCTGGCTGATCCTGCGCGTCCTGCGCATGTTCGGGCGGTAAGCCCCGCGGCGCGCGCGGTTGTCGCGGCGCCCGCACCCTGATAGAGCCCGCGCCGGACATCGACGCGGGGTCACCCTTTGCCAGACGCTGAAGACGCACCCCCGTTCCTGACCGCGCCGTCCCTCGCGGCGGCCGGAATCAGGCACGGCTTCTTCACCCGCAATGGCGGGGTGTCGTCCGGCATCTACGCCACGCTTAACGCCGGCCGCGGCTCCGACGACCGGGCCGAGGATGTCGCCCGGAACCGCGCACGGATCGCGGCCGCCATGGGCGTGCCCGTCGATGCGCTGGTCTCGATGAACCAGATCCATTCGGCCGACGTGCTGACGCTGGAGACCGCCCCCGAGGGCCGGCCGAAGGTCGACGGCCTCGTCACCGACCGTCCCGGCATCGCCCTCGGCGTTCTCCACGCCGACTGTGCGCCGGTGCTTTTCGCGGACCCCGAAGCCCGCATCGTCGGCGGAGCGCACGCCGGCTGGCGCGGTGCGACCGGCGGCGTTCTGGAGGCGACCGTGGGCGCGATGGTCGCGCGGGGCGCGCGCCGCGAGAACATCATCGCCGCCGTCGGCCCGACCATAGGCGCGACCTCCTACGAAGTCGGTGCGGACTTTCCGGACCCGATCGTCGCCGCCAATCCCGATGCGGCGCGCTACTTCACGCCGGCGACGCGGCCGGGGCATCACATGTTCGACCTTCCGGGGTATATCGTGATGCGGCTGACCTCGGCCGGGGTCGGCACCGTGGAAAATCTCGGCCTCGACACCTACGCTGACCCGGACCGCTTCTTCTCCTACCGCCGGACCACCCACAGGGGCGAGGCGGACTACGGCCGGATGCTCGCGGCGATCGCACTGGAGGCCTGACCCCATGGCTCTGCATTTTGCTCGTGACGAATACGACGCGCGAATGGCGCGCCTCCAGGCCGAGATGGCGAACCGCAAGCTCGACGCGGTGCTCCTGTTCAGCCAGGAGAGCATGTACTGGCTCACCGGCTACGACACGTTCGGCTTCGTCTTCTTCCAGTGCCTCGTGGTGACCAAGGAAGGCCGGGTTTCGCTGATCACCCGCTCGGCGGACCTCAGGCAGGCGCGCCAGACCTCCACGATCGAGGAAATCCTCGTGTGGACCGACCGCGCGGGCGTCGACCCGACCCGCGCGCTGAAGGACCACCTCTTCGAGCTCGATCTCCTCGGCGCCAATATCGGCGTCGAGCTGGAGACCCACGGCCTCACCGCCCGCAACGGCCAGCGGCTCGATGACCAGCTGCGCCGGTTCGGCACCCTGCACGATGCGTCCGACCTCGTCGCCGGCCTGCGTGCCATCAAGAGCCCCGCCGAAATCGAGATGGTGCGCGAGGCGGGCCGCCTCGCCGATGCGGCGTGGCGCGCCGGCGTCGACCTCGCGGCGCCGGGCGTCGACGAGGGCAAGATCCTCGCGGCGATGCAGGGCACGGTGCTTGCCGGCGGCGGGGACTACCCCGGCAACGAGTTCGTCATCGGTTCGGGCGAGGACGCACTCCTCTGCCGCTACAAGTCCGGCCGCAGGGTCGCTCGTCGGCGGACGACCAGATGACCATCGAGATCGCCGGCGTCTGGCGGCACTATCATGTCGCGATGATGGACACGGTCATCATCGGCACGCCGCGGCCGCGCCACCACGAGCTCTACGAGGCGGCCGAGGCGGCGCTGACCGCGTGTCGTTGCAGCGATGCGTCCGGGCAACACCTTCGGCGAAGTGTTCGACGCGCACGCGCAAGAGCTCAACGATCGTGATATGCAGGCGCACAAGCTGAATGCGTGCGGCTACTCGCTCGGCGCGACGTTCACCCCGTCATGGATGGACCCGCCCATGTTCTACAGCGGCAACGAAGCTGAGGTCGAACCCAACATGGTGCTGTTCGCGCACATGATCCTGATGGACTCCGAGACGCAGACCGCGATGACGCTGGGCCGATCCTACCTCACCACCGAAGCGGATGCGGAACCGTTGTCCTCCATCGCGCCGGCGTTCGTGACGCGATGATCCTCCGCCTCGCGCTCCTCCTCCTCGTCTCGGTCACCCTCGCAGCCTGCCAGCAGCCGAGCCTGACCGGGATCGCGGCGGGCGTGGGGCGCGAGATGTCGGCGCCCCGTGCGCCGCTGGTCGATCCGGCCGAGGCGACCTTCGCCTTCCTTCCGTTCGAGGGCATCCCCGGCAACGTCAGCGATGCGCTGCTGCGCCGGATCTGGCAGCGGGCGGAGCAGGAGGGGCTGAACGTCGTCAAGCGGCCGGGCGGTCCTGCGCTGTTCACGGTGGAAGGCGCCCTGCTCGGCCGTCTCCAACGAAACCAACTCGCTCATTTTCTACACCTTCGACGTGAAGGACGTCAGCGGGCGGCGGCTGCACCGGATCGTCGGCGAGCAGCGTTCCGAGGAAGCCCAGGGCGACCCGTGGGAAAATGTCGAGCGCGACGATCTCGACCTCATCGCAATCCGCCTTTCCGCCCTTCTCAACGCCTGGCTGAACGCCGGTGCCTGATCCAACAGCGCCCCTCGCTTCCCGGTGGGGCGATGGCAGCCATGGCGACGGGGTGGCTTGTGGCCCCCGCACCCGCTGTGACACGAGGATCGTCCGCAACACGATGAAACGCGCCAGGAGCCCCCTGAACTGATGTCCGTCTCGGAAATGAAGCTCGTCGCAGGCAACTCCAACCGCGCCCTGGCCGATGCGATCGCCACCTATCTCGACATGCCGCTGACCCAGTGCGTCGTGCGCCGCTTCGCCGACCAGGAGGTCTTCGTCGAGATCCGCGAGAACGTGCGCGGGGCGGATGCCTTCGTCATCCAGTCGACGTCCTATCCGGCGAACGACAACCTGATGGAGCTTCTCATCATCATCGACGCGCTCCTGCGCGCGTCGGCCCGGCGCATCACCGCCGTGATCCCGTACTTCGGCTACGCAAGGCAGGACCGGAAGACCGGCGGCCGCACGCCGATCTCGGCCAAGCTCGTCGCCAACATGATCGCCCGCGCCGGCGCCGACCGCGTCCTGACGCTCGACCTCCACGCCGGCCAGATCCAGGGCTTCTTCGACATCCCGACCGACAACCTCTACGTCGCCCCGGTGATGACGCGCGACATCAAGGAGCGCTACCAGCTCGACAACACCGATGGTCGTCTCGCCCGACGTCGGCGGCGTGGTCCGTGCG
Organism: uncultured Alphaproteobacteria bacterium; assembly: GCA_963704595.1. Lineage (GTDB taxonomy): Bacteria > Pseudomonadota > Alphaproteobacteria > Rhizobiales > Amorphaceae > Acuticoccus. Next base: position 4,244,673 of record OY969922.1, on the reverse strand, counting down.
CGCGACCTCGCCAAGCGCATCGGTGCTCCGCTGGCCATCGTCGACAAGCGGCGCGAGCGGGCGGGCGAATCCGAAGTGATGAACATCATCGGCAACGTGGAAGGGCGGGACTGCCTGCTGTTCGACGACATCGTCGATTCAGGCGGCACCCTGTGCAACGCGGCCGATGCGCTGCTCGACGCCGGCGCCAACCGCGTCTCGGCCTACATCACCCACGGCGTGCTTTCGGGCGGCGCGGTGGCGCGGATCGAGGCTTCGAGGCTGGACGAGCTGGTGATCTCGGATTCGATCGAGGCGACCGAGGCGGTCCGCAACGCCAAACGCATCCGGTCGGTGTCGATCGCGAACCTCATCGGCGAAGGCATCAGCCGCACCGCGCTCGAACAGTCGGTCTCGACCCTGTTCGACTGAGGCGGCGCGCGGGGTCAGTGCCTGCGCTCCTGCAGGCGCACGCACATCGTCGCGATCGCGTGGTTCATCGTCGCGAAGTCGGCATGGCCCTGACCCGCAAAGTTCGGCGGGAAGTTCGCAAGGTTGTTCCAGATCGGTCGCAGCCCGTGGGCCGCGCCCATCAGCTTCTCCACATACTCGCGCCAGGGGCGGGCCGGGTCGTCCTGGTTGAAGCGGTTCCAGCGGCTGTGCATCGCCCGCGCATGGGCGATGCCGCCGAAGTTCCAGTTGGTGAGGAACAGCGCGCGGGTCGGGACCGTCGGCACGCCGCCCCAGTGGAAGGTGATCTGCCCGTTGCCGAACGGAGCGTGCGGCGTCTGCGGGTGGACGTAGTATTGCAGGAGTTCCTGGGCCTCTTTGTCGGTGTCGCCCTGATACGCGGTTGGGTCGAACACGCCTGCGCCGAACACGCCCTGCCCCTCGAAGATCAGCTCGCCGCCGAACTCGGCGATCCCCTTGCGGATGATCTTCGACATCTCCTTCGTCGCCGACTGGCCGTATTCGACGTCGGTGCAATGCTGGTTCGTCCAGCCTTCGGCCAGCGTGTTGAACGCTGCCATGAACGCAGCACGGCCGGACACGTTGGGATCGAACGCCGGCCGCTGGCCACGCCTGTGGAAATACATCGCGTAGTGGACGAACTCGGCGATCACTTCGTTCCTGTTGCGGAACAGGTCGTTGGCGCTGCCGTAGTACATGTCCATCATCTGGTAGCCGTTGCGCACAAGCGCGATCGTCCGTGCGCCGGGGTCGTAGAGGTCGAAGTCACGCTGTACCGCGACGCCCTGCGCCTGCGGGTTGGCGCGGGCGCGCTGGATCAGGAGCGCGACGGCACGGGCGAGGACACTGCCGGTGCCGGCCTGCCAGTTGTGAAGGCCGTTCGGCTGGGGCTGCGCGTCGCGCCGCAGCGCATTCGGCCCGACGGTGCCGTAGATGAAGGGCGTCTGCCGGAAGGCGTTGGCGAGCTTGAGCCGTGCCGCGGCAGGTCCCCTGGTGCGCCGGCCGTACTGGTCGCAGAACGTATCGATCGCCTGCTGGAAGCGCGTGTTCGTCGAAGGCATCGGATCTCGCCTCGCAATGTTGCGACCAGGGCCTCGCTGTCTTCAGCGGGCTGTGCCGGTCTTCTGCGCAACATGTCGAGCGCCTTGCGGCGCGCGCGAGTGACGTCGGTCACGCCGGGTTCGTTCGGCGCGAAATTCGGAATTTGTGTGTCAGATCAATGTGAGGCCGCGCTGATGGCGCCAGCGGTGCCGATGCGGCCGGCGGGCGGATGGCCTCGCGCCGGCGGCAATCCCAAAGGCTGAAGTCCTGCGCCGGTTGCGCAGGATAAGGGGCGCCGGGGCGTCGGGACGCCCGCCGGCAGTCCCGGGTCTTCAGGCGGCGACGGTGCGCAGCCGGCCGTGGTCCGCGGTCATCATGTCGCCGGCGTTGGCGAGCGCGGTGAAGAAGCCGTCGATCTCGTCGAGTGCGGCGAGGGCGGCATCGCGGCGGGCGGCGAGGTCGTCGATCGTGTTGGTGAGGTTCGCGCGGCGCTCGCGGGCGGCGCGGGCCACCGTGGAATAGGCGTAGTTGGCGGTGTCGGAAACGCCGGTGCGTCGCTCTTCCACGTCGATCTGCTTGCCGAGTTCGACGCGGATGACTTCGAGGTCGCCAATCATGCGCTCGAACTGGGCGAGCTGACGTCTTAGCGCGCCGGCCTGAAACTCTTTCGCTTGAATGGTGCTCTCACGCGGCTTCATCACACACTCTCCCGATTAACGACGTGACCGAGCTTATCCACGAGGCGTTGCAATTTCGTTGGCCCGAACCGCGAAAATTCACACGCGTGTTAACGCCTCGAAAGTCCCGACTTTTCCAACCCTTTCAAACGAGATGAAGAGAACTCCCCCTTCGTTAAGGGAACGTTTACCGGGCTCGCTCATCGTTTGGATGCGCCGAAAGCCACAAACGTGAGGACAATCCTCCGTCGGCGGCTTTGGGTGCCTGTCGATTTGGTAACAATGTAATTGTGCTGATTCGCAGATTGCCGGGCTCCCGCCCGAGATTCATTTGGGCTCGAACCGCTTAATCGGCGGAACGCATGAGAGGAACCGCATGCGCGTTCTATTGATCGAGGATGACAGCGCGACCGCGCAGAGCATCGAGCTCATGTTGAACTCGGAGCGGTTCAACGTCTACACGACGAACCTTGGCGAGGAGGGGATCGACCTCGGCAAGCTCTACGATTACGACATCATCCTCCTCGACATTAACCTCCCCGACATGTCGGGTTACGAGGTTCTGAGGGCGCTGCGTGTCGCCAAGATCGATACGCCCATCCTAATCCTTTCCGGCCTCGGCAACATCGAGGACAAGGTGCGCGGTCTCGGCTTCGGTGCCGACGACTACCTCACCAAGCCGTTCCACAAGGACGAGCTGGTCGCGCGCATCAACGCCATCGTCCGCCGCTCCAAGGGCCACGCCGAAAGCGTGATCCGCACCGGCGAGCTTTCGGTCAACCTCGACACCAAGACCGTCGACGTCGACGGGCAGCGCGTCCACCTGACCGGCAAGGAGTACCAGATGCTGGAACTCCTCTCGCTGCGGAAGGGCACGACGCTGACGAAGGAAATGTTCCTCAACCACCTCTACGGCGGGATGGACGAGCCGGAGCTGAAGATCATCGACGTCTTCATCTGCAAGCTGCAGGAAGAAGCTGTCGTCGGCCACCGGCGGGCGCACCTACATCGAAACGGTCTGGGGCCGAGGCTATGTGTTGCGTGAGCCCGAACCCGAACAGCGCCGCGAAATCGCGTGACGCTGCGCGGCCCGCGGGCCGCGCAATGCGTTTGAGGGGCCAGCGCGCCCGTTCAGCCGCGCGGAACGGTGGTGAAGCGCATCGTCGTCTCGCCGGGCTCGGCCTTCACCGTCCAGCCGATCTCCTGCGCGAACCGCTCGATCAGAAGCGCCTGCACCGCGCGCGGGTCCTGCGTGTCGCCGCCATGGGTGACGAGCTCGACGAACGGCGGCGTGCGGATCGTGGCGCCCTCGGCGGTCACCGCGAGCCCGGTCTCCTCCGAATGCACCAGCGTCACCGTCCCGCCGCGCGGCACCGCGCCCAGCGCGAAGGTGGCGAGGAGCATCGCAAGCTTCACCTCGAGCCGCGGCTGGGCGGCGCCCGCCCACTGCCAGTCGAGACTCGCTCGCTCGCCCTCGAACATCGCGCTCGTCAGCCGGCCGGCCTCGGCCGGGTCGAGCATCTCGGCCCCGCCGGCGGCGCCGTAGGCCATGCGCGCGTACTGCAGCTTGGCCGTCGCCTGCGCGGCGCTCTTGCGAATGAGGTCCATGGCCATCTCGGTCATGGATGCGTCCTCGGCGATCAGTTCGAGCCCGTTCTGGATCGCGCCCACAGGGCCGACCACATCGTGACAAAGACGCGAGGCCAGAAGGCTCGCCAGTTCAAGATCGCTTTGCATCGGTTTTCCGTCTTGCTGTCGCCGCGGAGCCTGACATGCGCCCCACTCCTTTAAAAGGCGACAACGGGAGCTTGCCTATCATGCGTTCCGCATTGGCTGCGCTACTCACAGTTTCTTTGATCGTCCTCTCAACGCTCGCGCCGGCGCGCGCGTTCGACGGGACGCCGACGCAGAGCACCGAGCCCGGCTTCAGCTCCGACGAGCTCCTGCGCGCCGGGCACGACTTCTTCGGCGAGGCCTCCTCCGGCCTCGCCACGGGCCTTTCGCACATGCTCGCCCGGTTCGGCCCGCCGGACGGCTACATCCTCGGCGAGGAGGGCGCGGGCGCCATCGTCGGCGGCGTGCGCTACGGCGAGGGCGCGCTCCAGCTCTACGGACAGGCGCCGTCTCCGGTGTTCTGGCAGGGCCCGTCCGTCGGGTGGGACTTCGGCGGCTCGGCGAGCCGGGTGATGATGCTCGTCTACAACCTCAGAACCCCCTACGAGCTGATGCAGCGCTACACCGGGGTCGACGGGTCGGCCTATCTCGTCGGTGGCGTCTCGATGACGGTGATGGCCGCGAACGACACGTTCGTGGTGCCGGTGCGCACCGGCGTCGGCGCGCGGCTCGGCGTCAGCCTCGGCTATCTGAAGTTCACGCCCGAGCCGACCTGGAACCCATTCTGAAGCGCCGGCCATCATCGCCGGTGACAGACCGCGCCGGTGTTGGCTAAGACGAAGCGAGAGGCGCCGGTGTCGGCGTCCGACACCAGCCTTTGAGAGTCAGCGCCGCCCATGACCTTGCCTGACGACGTGAACCTGACCGCCGTGATCCTTCTCGGGGGGCTCGGCATCCTGCTTGTCCTCTGGCTCATCGGCAGCGGACGTTCCCGCAGCAACCCGCGCCAGTCCGCCCAGCTCATCGCCGCCGTCCAGGCCGAGCGGGACGTGCTGCGCGCCAACCACGCGGTCGAGATCGCCACGCTGGAGGCGAAGATCGCCGACGCGCAGAAGCGTTCCCAGAGCGAAATGGGCGCGGCGCTGAAGCTGAAGGAGGCCGAGCGCGCCAACGGCGTCCTCGCGGCCGAGCGCGACGCCCTGGGGCGCGATCTCGCCGCAGCGCGCGAGCGGCTGAAGGCGATCGGCGAGGACCTCGAGACCCAGCGCGAGCGGGTCGGGCAGGTGCCGAAGGTGGTGTCGGAGCGCGATCAGGCCCGGCAGGAGGTGGAGCGCCAGTCCGGCGTCATCACCGGCCTGCGCGGCGAGTTGCAGGAAGCGGTCAACAAGCTCTCCAAGGCCACCGCCGACCGGCAGACGACGGGCGACCTCGTGACCCGTCTCACCCGCGAGCGCGAGGAGGCGCTGCAGGATCTCCAGCGCCAGGTCGAGATCAACCAGGACCTGCGCCGCGACGTGAAGACCCTCGGCACGCGCCTGCAGGAGCAGAGCGGCGGCCTCGAGAGCGCCCAGTCGCTCACCGGCGAGCTCGATGCGCTGCGCACCCGCGCCGACAGCCTGTCGCGCACCGTCCGCGCCCGCGAGGAGACCATCCACGAACTGCGCACGGCGGTGGCGAGGCTGGAGGCCGGCGCATCGGCGGCCGGCGGCGCGCCCGACCAGAGCGAGGCGCTGCGGCTGGCGCAGGCCCGCGAGCAGAGCGCCAACGAGGCGCTGTCCCGCCTCGCCTACGACCGGGACGGCCTGCAGAACCGCCTGATCGCCGCCGAGCGGCAGGAGCGCGAAGCCCGCGCCGAGGTGGAGAAGCGCGAGGCGCTGATGGAGCTGCGCCTTCAGAAGATCAACGAGCTGGAGCGGCGCCTGCGCGAGCAGCACGGCCAGATCCACGCCGCCATGCGCCGCGCCGAGGCCGCAGAGGAGATCGTGGCGGCCGGTGGCCTCGACGGCGACGACGCGCGCGCCGTGATCGTCGACACCGCCGCCGAGCGGCGGGCCGAGGCGCTCGCCGCCGAACTCGCCGACGCACAGGCCGCCCGCAAGGCACTGGCGCGCGAGGTGGAGACCCTGCGCGCCTCCGCCGGCAACGAGGGCGACCCGCGCGCCCAGAAGGCGCTCGCCGCCGCCGAGGTCGAGATCCGCGAGCTGAAGTCGGAAGTGTCGCGCCTGCGCGCCGCGCCGCCAGTCACCCCGATCGACCCCGAGGAGATGGCGACGCTCAAGCTCACCATCCGCGACCTCGCCGACCGCTTCGTGCGCAACGCCGAAGGCATCGTCGACGTCGAGCCGGACGAGATGTCGCTCGCCGAGAAGATCCGCGCCTTCAAGGCCGCCCGTGACGCCAAGACCCGCCGCCCGCTCCGCATCGCCGAGCTCAAGAACCCCGGTACCGGCAGCAAGTAGGGTCTACCGGCGCGGGCCCTTCAGCCAGCGCCGGGGCCGCCCGTCAGAATGCGTTGGCGGCGAAAACCTTGTCGATATTCTGCTTCCACGGGCCGTTGTAGGCGTCGAGGAGTTCGTCGGCCGGGCTGCGGGCAGAGTGGGCGGCGTCTTCCAGCGGGGCGAGGAAGTGCCTCTCGTCGGTCGCCTCGCCGAAGGCATGGGCGCGGCGGCGCAGGCCCTCTGCCGACAGCGCCACCACGTCGCGCGCAATTGCGGCGACTTTGCGGCCACCTACGGAGCCGGTCAGCCCGTCGCGGGGAACGCTCTTCCACAGTTCGTGCCGGTCCTCGGCGGAAAGTTCGCCGGCGAGCGCCATCGCCTGGTCTAGCACGCCGGAATCGTACATGAGGCCGACCCAGAGCGCGGGGAGGGCGCAGATCCGCCGCCAGGGGCCGCCGTCGGCGCCGCGCATCTCGAGGAAGCGCTTGAGGCGCACCTCGGGGAACACGGTGGAGAGGTGGTTCACCCAGTCGCCCATGGTGGGCACGGCGCCGTTCTCGGGCTTGAAGCGGCCTTCGAGGAAGTCGCGGAAGGTGGCGCTGGTGGCTTCCAGATACGTGTCGCCGCGCTTGATGAAGTACATCGGCACGTCGAGCGCCCATTCGGCGTAGGCGTCGAAGCCGAAGCCCTCTTCGAACGCGAACGGGATCGGGCCGGAGCGGGCAAGATCGACGTCGTGCCACACTGCGGCGCGGTTTGAGCGGAGGCCATTGGGCGCGCCGTCGATGAACGGTGAGTTGGCGAAGAGGGCGGTCGCGATGGGCTGGAGCGCGAGGCCGACGCGCATCTTCTTCACCATGTCAGCCTCGTCCGCAAAGTCGAGGTTCACCTGGATGGTGGCGGTCCGGTACATCATGTCGAGCCCGCGGGTGCCGACCTTCGGCATGTGCGCGGTCATGATCTTGTACCGCTGCTTGGGCATCATGCCGACGGCCTCGCGCGACCACGTCGGCGCCATGCCGAGGCCGAGGAAGCCGAGGCCGCGCCGGTCGGCGATCTCGCGCATCTGCGCAAGGTGGCCGTTGGCCTCCACGCACGTCTCGTGCAGCGTCAGCACGGGGGCGCCCGAAAGCTCGAACTGGCCGCCGGGCTCGACGCTGATCGCGCCGCCCTCGTGGCCGGCAAGGCCGATGATGTTGCCGCGCTCCTCGATCGCCTCCCAGCCGGAAAGGTCCTTGAGGTCGGACAGGACGGCGCCGATGCCGTTCTCGCCCTCGTAGGTGACGGGGCTGTGGTCGGCGAGGTGGAACGGGATCTTCTCGTGCTCGGTGCCGATGCGGAACGCCTCGGGCGGCTTGCCCCCGGCGACCAGATATTCGGTCAGCTGTGCGCGATCTTCGATCGGCGTATCGTCAAGGGTATCGCGCGCCATAAACCTATCCTGCTTTCGCGGTGGCGGACCTTATGCGGGACCGTCCGGCCTTGCAACGATATGTGTCATGACACTGATGGGTGCGCCGCTTCCACCAGCGCCAGAAGCGCGACGGCGGCGGTATCGGCACGCAGGACGCGGGGCCCGAGCGAGACGCGAACCGCCCGCGGCACCAGCAATTCCCGCTCCGCCTCGGAGAACCCGCCCTCGGGGCCGATCAGCACCGCAAGCGGCGGTTCTGCGGCGCGAATTGCCGCAACGGGGTCGATCGGCGCGCCCGCCAGCGCCTCGTCCGCCACCACCAGCGTGTGGTCGCCGACTTCGCTCAGGAAGTTCGCGAGCGGCACCGGGTCGGCGATGGTGGGTACGGTGAGGATGCCGCACTGCTCGCACGCCTCGATGATGTTGGCGCGCAGCCGCTCGCGGTTGATCTTGCGCACCTGGCAGTGCTGCGTCAGCACCGGCTGGATGTGTCCGGCGCCGGCCTCCGCGGCCTTCTCGACCATGTAGTCGAGCCGCGCCTGCTTCAGAGGTGCGAAGGCGTAGACGAGCTTTGGCGCAGGGGTCTGCGGGCGGATCTGGTCGCGGCGTCTCCGCGACGCCGCCATTCTTGGCGAGCTCCACGATCTCCGCGAGCCAGGCGCCATGGCGCCCGTTGAACGCGGTGAACTGCGCGCCGACGCCGAGCCGCAGCACATTGCGCAGGTAGTTCACCTGCTTGCCGGTCAGCGCGATCCGGCCGGGCAGGTCGGCCTCCACGAAGAGGCGGATGTCTGAGGGCTCACGCATGGTCGGCGCGCTTCGGTCGTTTGCGGGTGCGGGGACACATAGCAGCTGAGCCCGCGGGGTCCAGCCTCCGCCCCTTGCGAAAGGGGTGGCCAACCCGCCCGTCGCCGCGCGGTGGCGGTTTCGGTCCGCCGCAGGACGTCCTATTGTCCCCGCATGAGCGCAGACGACGCCCCCCTTCTCGAAGACGACCGGACCCCCGCGCGCGGCAACAACGCGCCCGAGTTCACCGTGTCGGAGCTCGCCCGGTCGGTTCGCCGCACGGTGGAGGACAATTTCGGCTACGTGCGGGTGCGCGGCGAAATCGGCGGCTTCCGCGGCCGCCACTCCTCCGGCCACGCCTATTTCTGCCTGAAGGATAGCGACGCCACCATCGACGCCGTGGTCTGGCGCGGCTCGTGGGCCAAGCTCGGCGTGAAGCCGGAAGAGGGCATGGAGGTGATCGCCTCGGGGCGGATGACCACCTTCCCGAAGAAATCCAACTACCAGATCGTCGTCGAGCAGCTGGAGCCCGCCGGCCTTGGCGCGCTGATGAAGCTTCTCGAGGAGCGGCGCCAGAAGCTCGCCGCCGAGGGCCTGTTCGACGAGGGGCGCAAGCGCCCGCTCCCTTCGCTGCCCGCAGTCATCGGCGTCGTCACCTCGCCCACCGGCGCCGTCATCCGCGACATTCTCCACCGCGTGTCGGACCGCTTCCCCTCGCACGTCGTGGTGTGGCCGGTGCGGGTGCAGGGCGAGACCTCCGGCGCCGAGGTGGCGGCGGCCGTCACGGGCTTTGCGACCTACGCCGGCCCGCGGCCGGACGTCATCATCGTTGCGCGCGGCGGCGGCAGCATCGAGGACCTCTGGGGCTTCAACGACGAGGCGCTGGTGCGCGCGGTCGCCGCCTCGCCGATCCCGGTGATTTCCGCCGTTGGCCACGAGACCGACTGGACGCTGGTCGACCATGTTGCCGACCACCGCGCGCCGACCCCGACGGGCGCTGCCGAGCGCGCCGTGCCGGTCCGCGCCGAATGCCTCGCCACCCTCGGCGACCGCGCCCGCCGGCTCGACATCGCGCTGGCGAGCTCGGTGGAACGCCGCCGCAGCGCACTCAGGCTGATGGCCCGCGCGCTCCCCGCCGCCGGCGCGGTGCTGGAAGCGCCACGCCAGCGGCTCGACATGGTGTCCGACCGGCTTGCCGGCGCACTCGTCAGCTCCACCGCGATCGCCCGCCAGCGCTACACCGCCACGGCAGCGCGCCTGTCGCCGCAGACGGCGCGCTACCCCGTCGTGCGCGCCGGCGAGCGGCTCGCGGGCGTGGATGGACGGCTCGGGCGCGCAGTCTGCCGCGCAGCTTGCCGCGGCGCGGAGCGATGCCGCCCGGCTCGCGGCACGGCATGCGCCCGCCCTGGTCGCCCGCCGGGTGCGCGACGAGAAGGCGGCTCTCTCGCGGCTCCTGGTGCGGCGCGACCGTGCGATGGAAAGCGGCCTCGCCGCCGCGCGCGGCCGCTGGAATGCCGCGCAGAAGCTTCTCTCCGCCGTCTCCTACGCCGCGGTGCTGCGGCGCGGCTTCGCGCTCGTGCGCCGCGGCGACGATACGCCGGTGCGGGCGGCGGCGGACGTTTCCGCCGGGGAGGCGCTGGCGCTGGAGTTCGCGGACGGCCGCGTCGCCGTGGTGGAGGCGGGGGGGCGCCCGCGGATGGCACAGGCGGCGCGCAAACCCGTCCGCCGCTCGCGCAAGGTGGACGACGCCCAGGGCACGCTCCTGTAGTCTTGCCGTCACGCGGCGGCGTCCGCATCGGCCACAAAACAGGACCGATCCGCCCAGTTTTGCGGCATCCGGGACGGCACGACGCCGCCGGGATCGCTTCACGTGATATTCAGGGCACACGGCGCGGATCACGAGGCGCCGGAGCGTTCACGAACCCTTGATCCCAGTGCCTCTCGCGACCGATTCGGGTGTTATGTCGGCATCATTCAGCATGCACCCGGTGCGCGATCGCCCCGCGCCCCGTCTACCGAGGGATCAGGAACACAATGTCGCGATTTGACCATCGTATGAGCCGCCGGGCGTTCTGCGTCCTCGGCGCAGGGGCGGCTGCGGCCGCCGTCGCGGGCTGCGCGCCCGAGGGCTCCATCAAGGAAATGACGCTCGGCTACAAGCCGGTGCCGCAGCTGGGGACTCCTGAGAAGGAGCCCTTCCAGGTGCCGCGCGTCGACATGAAGAAGATCCCGACCAACCTGCACCGCCAGTACGTCACCCACACCGGCCGCTATCAGCCGGGCACGCTGGTCGTCGACGTCGCCAACAAGCACCTCTACCTGATCGAGCCCGACAACGTCGCCATCCGCTACGGCATCGGCGTCGGCCGCGCGGGCTTCGCTTGGGGCGGCGAGGCCTATGTCGGCCGCAAGTCCACCTGGCCGACCTGGACCCCGCCCTCCACCATGATCAGGCGCGACCCCGAGCTAGCGAAGTGGGCCGGCGGCATGGAAGGCGGCCCGTCCAACCCGCTGGGCGCCCGCGCCCTCTACCTCTACCGCGGCGGTCGCGACACGCTGTACCGCCTCCACGGCACCAACGATCCGAGCTCCATCGGCCAGGCAATGTCGTCCGGCTGCATCCGCATGCTCAACACCGACGTGATCGACCTTTACGAGCGCGCGCCCGTGAAGACGAAGGTCGTCGTCAGCCAGAACGGCGTGGTGATCTGACCCCCGCTCGCCCTACTGCCCCGCGCGGTCAGCCGCGCCGGGGCGGAGGGTGAAGAGGCCCAGCACTTCGCCGTCCGGCACGCTGCGCACCTCGATCCGCGGATTGGCGCCGCCGATGGTGAGGACGATCCGGTCGTCGCCGGCGCTGACCGCCACAAGATCGGACGGTGCGAGATCGAGGGCGACGGCCTCCGCCGGACCGCTGTCCATCTCCGACACGCGGTAGAAAATTCCCGCCACCACGGCGGCGAACCCCACGATCATGATCCCGGACGAGACGATGAGCAGCCGCACGAGCTTGCGGCGCACGCGCTCCATCGCCGGATCCAGCTCGCCTTCGTCCTCGTTCTCGATCACAGTGTCTCCATGCAGGTTATCGCCGAAAAATCAGGCCGCGCCGACGCGGCGCTCGCCGGCGCCGTGGCGACGCTGTCGCGCACGCGCATCCAGGCGCTGATACGGGCTGGCGCCGTGGAACTCAACGGCGCACCGCTCACCGACCCCTCGCAGAAGGTCGCGGCCGGCGACCGGTTCGACCTCGTGGAGCCGCCGCCCGAGCCTGCCGAACCCGTCCCGCAGGACATTCCGCTCGACATCCTGTTCGAGGACGACGCGCTGATCGTCATCAACAAGCCCGCCGGCCTCGTCGTCCATCCGGCCGCCGGCCACCACGACGGCACACTGGTCAACGCGCTCCTCCACCATTGCGGCGACAGCCTGTCCGGGCATCGGCGGCGTGATGCGCCCAGGCATCGTCCACCGGCTCGACAAGGACACGTCCGGCGTCCTCGTGGTCGCCAAGAGCGACGCCGCCCATAAGGGCCTCTCCGCCCAGTTCGCCGACCATGGCCGCACAGGCCCGCTGACCCGCCGCTACACCGCCGTCGTGTGGGGCGCCCCGCATCCGCTCGACGGCACCGTCAACAAGCCGCTCGGCCGCCACCCTTCGGACCGGCAGCGCTTCGCCGTGCGGCCGGAGGGCAAGGAGGCGATCACCCACTACCGCACGCGCGAGGCTCTCTTCGAATCCAGTCTGGTGGAATGCGCTCTGGAGACCGGCCGTACCCACCAGATCCGGGTCCATATGGCCGCGATCGGCGTGCCGCTGGTGGCCGACCAACTCTACGCCCTCGGTTTCGCCACCAAGGCGAACCGCCTGCCGCCCAAAGCGCAGGAGGCGGTAGCTGCGCTCGGCCGCCAGGCCCTCCACGCCAGCCACCTCGGCTTCGCACACCCCGTGACCGGCGAAGTGATGCGCTTCGACGCGCCCCTGCCGCACGACCTCGACCGACTGGTGAACGCCCTCCGGGTAGCCGGGTAAGCCGCTGGCCGGCGCTGGCGGAATATCTGCCAGACCGGGCGTTCATTTCCGGGTCAGCCAGCATGGTCTAGGTTGCGATCCTGGAAACGATCACCACATTGAGCGGTCAGCGGTGCTTCGGACCGCGTTACGGGCCGCTTCGCTGTGAGGGGTTCGTTAGATGAAAGGAGGGTTCAATGGCCCAATCCTTGCCGGCAATCGCATCGGGTGAAGCGGGTCTGTCCCGTTATCTCGACGAGATTCGCAAGTTTCCCATGCTGCAGCCTCAGGAAGAGTACATGCTCGCCAAGGCTTACCTTGAGCATGACGATTCCGATTCTGCCCACAAGCTCGTCACCAGCCACCTTCGGCTGGTCGCCAAGATCGCCATGGGCTATCGCGGCTACGGCCTGCCCATCGCCGAGGTGATCTCGGAGGGCAACGTCGGCCTGATGCAGGCGGTGAAGCGGTTCGACCCCGAAAAGGGCTTCCGCCTCGCCACCTACGCCATGTGGTGGATCAAGGCCGCGATCCAGGAGTACATCCTGCGTTCGTGGAGCCTCGTGAAGCTCGGGACGACCGCCAACCAGAAGCGCCTGTTCTTCAACCTTCGCAAGGTGAAGAGCTCGATCCAGGCGCTGGAAGAGGGCGATCTCAAGCCCGAGCAGGTTGCGCAGATCGCGCAGAAGCTCAGCGTCCCCGAGTCGGACGTCATCTCGATGAACCGGCGTCTCTCCGGCGATTCCTCGCTCAACTCGCCGATCCGCCAGGAAGCCGATTCGGGCGAATGGCAGGACTGGCTGGTCGACGAGAGCATCAACCAGGAGGAGGTCCTCGCCGAGAACGAGGAGCTCGACAACCGCCGGCACCTCCTCCACGAGGCGCTGGACGTCCTCAACGACCGCGAGAAGCGCATCTTCCAGATGCGCCGCCTCGCCGAGGACCCGATGACGCTGGAAGCGCTGTCGGAGGAGTTCGGCGTCAGCCGCGAGCGTGTGCGCCAGATCGAGGTGCGCGCCTTCGAGAAGGTGCAGAAGGCCGTGGTCAAGGCGTCCCGCGAGATGGAACGCCCGGCCGAGGCGCTCGCCGCCCCGGCCTGACCTTCGGCCACACCGACACAACCCCACGCGCCGCCCGTCCGGGCGGCGTTTTCGTTTGCGCCCCGGCGTTTCCATCCCGCCCGCGCCGGCCTAAGGTCCGGCATTCGGGCTGAATTCCATCAAAGGAGTGGCGATGTTTTCGCGTGCGCGGCGCAGGACGGTCTCGTTCGGCCTCCAGACCGTTCTGGGCTTGCGCCAGAAGGGCTTCTTCATCCCCATGCGCGGGGCGGCCGAAGCCGCAGGCTGGGCGCAGCGCCCGTTCGCGGCGATGGCCGGACGCTTCCGTGCCGCCGAACCCGCGTTCGAGGCCCATCTTGCCGCCATCGACGGATTCGCGGAGGACCTTGCCGCCATCGAGGGCCCCCCGCCCGAACCCCGCTTCGACCAGACGTGGTTTCCGCGCCTCGACGCCGCCGCCCTATACACCGCCGTGCGCACCCTCCGCCCGAAGCGGATCGTGGAGGTGGGTTCCGGCCACTCCACCCGCTTCATCGTCCGCGCGGTCCGGGACGGCGCGCTGGCGACGGAGGTCACCGCCATCGACCCGCAGCCACGCGCGGACATCGGCGGCCTGCCGCTGACGCTCCACCGCGCATCCCTGCAGGACACCGGCCTCGCCCCGTTCGCGGCGCTCGAGGCCGGCGATCTCCTCTTCGTCGACTCCAGCCACGTCCTGATGCCGGGGACCGACGTCGACATCATCCTCAATCAGGTGATTCCGGGGCTCCCCGCCGGCGTCATCGTCGGCTTCCACGACATTTTCCTGCCCGAGCCCTATCCGCCCGCGTGGCCCTTCACCGCCTACAACGAGCAGAACGCGGTGGCGCCGCTCCTTGCCGGCGCCTCGCTGCTGTTCGCGAGCCACCACGTCGTCACCGCTATGGCCGAACGGTTCGGTCAGAGCTGGGCGGGGCGGCAACCCATCGAAGCCGGCGCGCGCGAGAGTCTCCTTCTCTTCAGGCTCTGATCCGCCGGCAAAGAGAAACGTGCCTGCCGCGCCGGGACGCGCTATAACGGGCAAAGCCTCGGCCTTCGCGCCGCCAGAAACCGACCCGCCGCCGCGCCGAATTACCGGCCGGGACACAGGAGCGCGAGCATGGTCCAGGGCCCCGCCGGCGACGCCGACTGGCTTGCCGAAGAGACCAACAGCGCATCACCTCCCGTGCTGTCCGCCTTCCGCCCGCACCCCGACCGGGGCGCCGCCATCGCGGAGGCCCATGCCCGGCCGTCGATGCCGATCGTCACGCCCTCCGTCATCTACTCCCTCGCGTTCGGGACGGACGATGAGGCGGCGGTGGAGGCCATCCATATGGCTGCGTTCGGCGAAACGCAGGACGGATACGCCCGCCACGTCATGCGCGCGGCAGGGCCGCTCACGATCAAGTTCGAGCGCCACACCGAGTTCGTCGCGCTCACCATCCTGTCGCGCGACGGCGCGGACGCTGGCGAGGCTCCGCTCCGCCGTCTGCGTGCGATGCGGCCCGAAGGCCTCGCGCTGCTTGTCGCGCTGCGGGCCTTCGTGGTCGCCAAGCCCGCGCCGCCATTCTCTCCGCTCGACTTCGGCGGCAGCCTGCGCGGCGAGATCGAGGTTTCCTCCAGCTTTCGCCCCGACGCGGAGGGCTACATCGACATCCAGTTCGCGGTCGGCGATGTCGGCGCCGCACAGCTCGGCCGCCGCGTACAGCGCGTGCTGGAGGCGGAAACCTACCGCACCATGGCCCTCATCGGCCTGCCCATGGCCCGGCGCATCGCCGCCGAGCTCGCCACGCTCGAGGCAGAGCTCGCCTCCATCACCACGGCGCTCACCGAAGGGACCGGCCACGACCAGACCATCCTCGACAAGATCCAGGCGCTCTCGGCCAAGACCGAAGCGATGCGCGCGCGCACCCGCTACCGCTTTTCCGCCTCCCGTGCCTACGCCGCGCTGGTGGAGGAGCGCGTCGATTCGCTGGGCGAGGTGAAGATCGGCGAACGGCCCACCCTGACCGGCTTCCTGCGCACGCGGCTCGCGCCGGCAGTGCGCACCATCGTATCGTCGGAGCATCGCCAGAGCGAACTCTCCGCGTCGGTGGAGCGCGCGCTCAGCCTCCTGCGGGCACGGGTCGACGTCTCGCTCGACCGCGCCAACCAGGAGATCCTCTCCTCGATGAACGAGCGGCAGTACCGCCAGCTCATCCTGTCGGAGGCGGTGGAGAGCCTGTCCGTCATCGCGATCAGCTACTACCTCCTCGGCATCCTGCACTACCCGGTGAAGGCGCTGATCGACACCGGCACGCTGCCTGCCAGCGAAACGATCGTGCTCGGCATCCTCGCCCCGTTCGTGGCGCTCGGCGTGTTCGCCACGCTGCGCCTCCTGCGCCGCCGGTGGCTCTCGCACTGAAGGCGCCCGCGGACGGGTTGCCGCGCTTCGGCTCCGTCAAGGGCGCCGAAGGCGGGCGCAGCCTTCACCCTTGACGGGGCCGAAGCGTGGCCGACGCTCGCAAAGGGGCTCAGGCGGAACCGGAGCGCAGGCGAAGCCGAGCACCGGAAGCCCCCTGACCCCTGCCGGTCGGCGAGACGGAAGGAGCGCGAGGAGGGAACATCCTCGCCCTTCGAAAACAAAGCCGGCGCGCGAGCGCCGTCCGCAACTCACCCGAAGCGGCGCCACACCTCCGGCGTCACGCCCTCTGCCGCGCGGAAGGTCCGGATGAAGTGGGACGCATCGCTGAACCCCGCATCGGCCGCGATCGCCGTCACCGACTTATCGCTTTCGCGCAGGAGCCTTCGCGCCTCCGCGAGGCGGACCATCCGCGCTGCCTCTGCGGGGGATGCGCCCGTCGCGGCGCGGAACCGCCGCTCGAGCTGCCGCCGGCCGATCCCGAGCCGGGCGGCAAGCCGCGGCACCGTCAGCGCGCCGGGAAGGGCCTCGCGCTGGAGGGCTAGGGCACGGCGCACCACAGGGTCCTTCGCGCCCTGGTCGAGCCCGGCGCCCGGCTGCGGCCGCTCCGGCGCCAGCGGCTCGTCGATGATCATGATGTTGAGGCTCTTGCGCGCCGCCGCGGGCGAGAGGTGTTTTGCCACGAGGTAGGCGGCAAGGTGCGCCGAACTCGCCCCGCCGGAGCAGGTGATCCTGTCGCGGTCGACCACGAAGATCTGGTCCGAGACCGGCTCCAGCCCCTCGAACTCGTCGAGGAAGTCCGCGCGGTGGAACCACGACACGCAGCAGCGGTAGCCCGCCATCAGCCCGGCGCGGTGGAGCGCGAAGGCTCCGGTGCAGACGCCGACCAAGGGCACGCCCGCCGCTGCAGCGCGTTGCAGGAACGTGACGAGGCGCGGAGCGAGGCCGCTCGCCTCGTCGATCAGCCCGCCGATGACCACGAGATAGTCGAACGCGGCCGGGTTGCCGAGGATGGCGCCCGGCTGCACCGTCACGCCGCAGCTCGACCGGACGGGCTCGCCGTTTGCGGACAGCACCTCCCAGCGGCACCGGATCGGGCGCGAGCGGTCGCCCTCGTCGGCCGCCAGGCGCAGGACGTCGACGAAGTTGGCGAACGCGCACAGCGTGAACCGCTCGGCGAGGATGAAGCCGATCGTGAGGTTGGCGCGCCCGGCGCTTCGGCCGGGCGGGGCGCGTCGGTCCATGCGTCGTAATCATTCCATGTTTATGACGCACCCATTCTGTACCGGCGCGCCGATCGGGCGCAACCTCACCCCGTGCCGATCCCCCGCACCGAGGCGCGCCATGGCCCGTTACTCCGCGCTGTCCCTCCTCAAGAACGCGCTCACCGGGCGTGACGACTGGGGCGCGCAATGGCCCTCGCCCGAGCCGAAGGCGCACTACGACGTCATCATCGTCGGCGCAGGCGGCCACGGCCTCGGCGCGGCGTACTATCTGGCCAAAGAGCACGGCATCACCAACGTCGCGGTGATCGACAAGGGCTGGCTCGGCGGCGGCAACACGGGCCGCAACACCACCATCATCCGCTCCAACTACCTCTACGACGAGAGCGCCCGGCTTTACGACCACGCGCTCGACCTGTGGGAAGGGCCTCAGCCAGGAACTGAACTACAACGTCATGTTCTCGCGGCGCGGCGTGATGATGCTCGCCCACAACGTCCACGACGTGCAGAGCATGAAGCGGCACATCAACTCCAACCGCCTCAACGGCGTCGACAACCGCTGGCTCTCGGTGGAGGAGGCGAAGGCCGTCTGCCCGCCGCTCAACGTCTCGCCGGACGCGCGTTATCCGGTGCTCGGCGCAGCGCTCCAGTCCCGCGCCGGCACCGCCCGGCACGACGCCGTCGCCTGGGGCTACGCGCGAGGCGGCCGCGGCGCGCGGCGTCGACATCATCCAGAACTGCCCGGTCGCTCTCGATCCGCCGCGGGCCGGACGGGCGCGTCACCGGCGTCGAGACCGCGAAGGGCTTCATCGGCGCCGGCAAGGTCGCGGTGTCGGCCGCCGGCCACACCTCCGTGGTGATGGAGACCGCAGGGGTGCGGATGCCGCTGGAAAGCTTCCCCCTCCAGGCGCTGGTGTCGGAGCCGGTAAAGCCGTGCTTCCCGTGCGTCGTGATGTCGAACGCGGTCCACGCCTACATCAGCCAGTCCGACAAGGGCGAGCTCGTGATCGGCTCGGGAACGGACCAGTACACCAGCTACTCCCAGCGCGGCGGCTTCCCGATGATCGAGCACACGCTGGCGGCCATCTGCGAGATGTTTCCGGTGTTCTCGCGGATGCGGATGCTGCGCTCGTGGGGCGGCATCGTCGACGTGACGCCCGACCGCTCGGCGATCCTCGGCAAGACGCCGGTGCCGGGGCTCTACGTCAACTGCGGCTGGGGGACGGGCGGCTTCAAGGCGACGCCCGGCGCGGCGCACGTCCTCGCCCACACCGTGGCGAAGGACGAGCCGCACCCGATCAACGCGCCCGTTCACGCTGGAGCGCTTCACCACCGGCCGCCTGATCGACGAGGCGGCCGCCGCCGCGGTGGCGCACTGATGACCCCCTCGCAGCGCCCGGAGCCGTGCCATGCTTCTGATCCACTGCCCCTATTGCGAGGCGACGCTGCCGGAGGTGGAGTTCACCTACGCCGGCGAGGCGCACATCGTCCGCCCTGCTGACCCCGCCGCGTCGAGCGACGAGGAATGGCGCGACTTCCTGTTCATCCGCGTCGAACCCGCGCGGGCCGCACTTCGAGCGCTGGCGCCACACCCACGGCTGCGCCCGCTACTTCAACGCCGTGCGCGACACGGTGAGCGACCGCTTCCTCACCACCTACAAGGCCGGCGAACCGAAACCGGACCTTTCCGTCCTTCTGGAGAAGGCGCGATGAGCGCGGTGGCCGACGCCCTCCCGCTCGCGGCGCCGGAATATTCTTCGCACGCGCCGATGCGGGTCGCGGCGCGCGGGCTCGTCAACGCCGCGCGGACGGTGCGCTTCAGCTTCGACGGGCGGGAGATCGCGGCGCTGGAGGGCGACACGGTCGCCTCGGCGCTCCTCGCCAACGGCATCCACCTGATGGGGCGCTCGTTCAAGTATCACCGGCCGCGCGGGGTGCTGACGGCGGGCTCGGAGGAGCCGAACGCGCTTGTCCGGACGAGCCGCGGGCCAGGCCGGGCCGAGCCCAACACGCGCGCCACCATGCAGGAAATCTACGACGGCCTCGTGGTGGAGAGCCAGAACCGCTGGCCCTCGCTGGCGTTCGACGTCGGCGCGGTCAACGACCGGATCGCGAGGGCGATCCCGGCCGGCTTCTACTACAAGACCTTCATGTGGCCGCGCAGCTTCTGGGACAAGGTGTACGAGCCGGTCATCCGCCGCGCCGCAGGCCTCGGCACCGCGCCCGACGTGCCCGACCCCGACACCTACGCCGCCCGCTACCACCACTGCGACGTGCTCGTCGTCGGCGGCGGCCCGGCCGGCCTCGCCGCCGCGATCGCAGCGGGGCGAGCGGGGGCGGACGTGGTGCTGGTGGACGAGAACGCCCACCTCGGCGGCGGCCTTCTCGTGGAGCCCGGCGTGCGGGTCGATGGCCGCTCCGGCGCTGCCGCGGTCGCCGCGCTCCGTGCCACGCTGGCGGCGATGCCCAACGTCGCGGTCCTCTCGCGCACCACCGCAATCGGCTACGACCACCAGAACATGGTCGGCTGCGTCGAGCGGCTGACCGACCACCGCGCCGATCCGCCCGCCGGTGCGCCGCGCGAGCGGCTGTGGCGGGTGCGCGCCGGCCGAGGTGGTGCTGGCGCAGGGGGCGCTGGAACGGCCGCTGGTGTTTCACGGTAATGACCGGCCCGGCGTCATGCTGGCGTCGGCCGCGCTTCGCTACCTCCACGTCTACGGCGTGGCGGTGGGACGGAACGTCGTCCTCGCCGGCTGCCACGATTCGATCTGGCACACCGCGTTCGACCTCGCCGACGCCGGCATCAACGTCGCCGCCATCGCCGACGCGCGCCCCGGCCCCGACCCGGCGCTCGCGAGGGCCGCCGCAGCGCGCGGCATCCGCGTCCTTTCCGGCGCCGTCCCGGTCGCGACAACCGGCCGCCTGCGCGTCTCCGCCGTCACGTTCGACGTCGGAACGGGGCACGAGACGGTGGCGTGCGACGCGCTCCTGATGGGCGGCGGCTGGACGCCCTCGGTGCATCTCTTCTCCCACACCAAGGGATCGCTGACGTGGGACGGCGCCGCCTTCCTGCCCGCCACCACCAACGAGGCCTGCCACGTCGCGGGAGCGGGCAACGGCGCGTGGGGCATTGCCGCGGCGCTCGAGGAGGGCGCCCGTGCAGGTGCGGCCGCCGCGCGCGCGCTGGGGCTTGCCGCCGAGCCGCCGGGCTTCGCGGTCGAAGGCGACCGGGGCGGCGAAGGGATGGCCGTGCCGCCGGTCGGGCCCGGCCGCAAGGCATTCACCGACTTCCAGAATGACGTGACCGCCAAGGACATCCGCCTTGCGGTGAAGGAGGGAATGCGCTCGATCGAGCACGTCAAGCGCTACACCACCAACGGGATGGCGACCGACCAGGGCAAGTCGAGCAACATCAACGCGCTCCTCATCGCAGCCGACGCGCTCGGGAAGACCC
The DNA here is from genome assembly GCA_963704595.1 of uncultured Alphaproteobacteria bacterium. Classification (GTDB taxonomy): domain Bacteria; phylum Pseudomonadota; class Alphaproteobacteria; order Rhizobiales; family Amorphaceae; genus Acuticoccus. The sequence continues at coordinate 4,224,087 of OY969922.1, read as the reverse complement.
CGCCCGAGGTCGGCCTCACCACCTTCCGCCCGCCCTTCACGCCGACCACCTTCGGCACCATCGCAGGCTACCACCGCGGCGCCGGCTTCGAAGTCACGCGCAGGACCGTGATCGACCCGTGGGCGGAGGCGGCGGGAGCGGTGTTCGAGCCGGTCGCGCAGTGGCGCCGGGCGCGCTACTTCCCGCGGCGCCGGCGAGGACATGGACGCGGCCGTGCGGCGCGAGTGCGCCGCGACCCGCGCATCGCTCGGCATCTTCGACGCGTCGACGCTCGGCAAGATCGAGGTCGTCGGCCGGGACGCTGCCGAGTTCCTCAACCGCATGTACACCAACCCGCTCCTCAAGCTCGCCGTCGGCCGCTGCCGCTACGCGCTGCTCCTGGGCGAAGACGGCTTCATCCGCGACGACGGGGTGATCGCACGCCTCGCCGACGACCGCTTCCACGTCACCACCACCACCGGCGGCGCCGCGCGCGTGCTCGCGATGATGGAGGACTACCGGCAGACCGAGTGGCCGGACCTCGACGTCTTCCTCACCTCCGTGACCGAGCAGTTCGCGACGGTGGCGCTCAACGGCCCGAATGCGCGGAAGGCTCTCGCGCCACTGGTGCGGGGCGCGGACGTCTCGGCCGCCGCCTTCCCGCACATGGCCGTGGTGGAGTGCGAGGTCGCGGGATTCAGGGCGCGGCTCTTCCGGGTGAGCTTCACCGGCGAGCTCGGCTTCGAGGTGAACGTCCCCGCCCGCCACGGCCTCGCGCTTTGGGAGGCGCTGGTGAAAGCCGGCGCGCCCTACGGGGTGACGCCCTACGGCACCGAGGCGATGCACGTGATGCGCGCCGAGAAGGGCTACATCATCGTCGGCCAGGACACCGACGGGACGGTCACGCCGGACGACGCAGGGCTCGGCTGGGCGATCGGCCGCAAGAAGGCCGATTTCGTCGGGATGCGCTCGCTGTCACGGCCCGACATGGTGGCGCCCGGCCGACGCCAGCTGGTCGGCCTCCTCACCGCCGACGCGGACGAGGTGCTGGAGGAGGGCGCGCAGGTGGTGCAGGACCCGTTCGCGCCGCTCCCGATGCCGATGATCGGCCACGTCACCTCGGCCTATTTCAGCCCGGCGCTCGGCCGCTCCATCGCGCTCGCCGTGGTGGCCGACGGCCGCGCGCGGACGGGCACCACGCTGTCGGTGATGACGGCGGACAGGATCACCGAGGTCCGGGTCGTCAACCCGGTGTTCTACGATCCCGACGGAGGGCGGCTCGATGCTTGACAGGACAACCGCCCTGACGGTGGAAGACTTGCCCCCCGCCCGCCTCTACAGCGTGCGCACGAGCGACCCGGAGGCCGCCGGCCTCAGCCTACCGCGCAAGGTCGGCGAGACCGGCACCGCCGGCGGCTTCGCCATCTTCTGCCTCGGGCCGGACGAATGGATGCTGGTGGGGGAGGGCGATCCGCCGGCGGAGCCGGGCCTCGCCGTGGTCGACATTTCCGACCGCGAGGTGGCGTTCGCCATTTCCGGGCCGGGCGTTCTGGCGGCGGTGGCGGCGGGCTGCCCGCGCGACCTCAGGCGGTTCGCCCCCGGCGCCGCGGTCCGAACGCTCTATGCCGGGGTCGGCGTCGTGCTGTGGCGCCAGGCGGAGGACCGGTTCGAGGTCCACGTCTGGCGCTCCTTCGCGCCGTTCGTGCGCCACCGCCTCGAGACGGTGGCGCGGGAGCTTGCGCTCGGGCTCTAGCCGCGGCGGCCTTCGGGCGCCGCGCTGCGCAGCTTGCGCTCCTCCTCCAGCCGCTCGCGGCGGAGGTCACGCTGGGTGCCGAGCATCGTGTCGATCTCCTCGGTGCGGCTGATGATCCGCTCGCGGACCTTCGCGCCCTCCGGGGTCGATGCGTCGATCGCCTCGATGTTCTCGCGGTCGGCCTCGACGGCCTGGCGAAGATCCGCGACGTCGGCGTCGAGGGTCTGGAGCCGGCGGTCGATCTCGGCGATCCGGGCGCTGGCAGCGGCCATCTCGCGAAGCCGGGCCGCGGTCTCCTCGTCCACCGCGCCGCCGACGCTGAGGACTTCCTCGATCACGAAGGTCGGGATGTCGCTCACCACGTACTGCTCGACGATCGGGCGCTCTGCTGTGACGTCGATCCGTGCCGAACCCGGCTCCAGCGTCGCACGCAGGCGGTAGAGACCTTCGCTCACCTTGGTGAGTTCGGTCGCGCTGTCGCTCGTGACGCGCACCTCTTCGTTGCCCGACACCGGAATGTCGGTGACCAGCGTGACGGCCTCCTTCGCGTCGGCCGCGAGGACGATCTGGCGCACGGCGCTGCGGCGCAGGCGCAGGGTGCCGTCGACGATGCGGGCGTTGGTCAGCGTCTGCCGGTAGTCCTCGGTCAGGGTGGCGTTGACGTCGGCGGAGCGCGCGAAGGGCAGGATGGTGTGCTCGCCGCCGTCTGCGCCGGCAAAGCGGGCATCGCCCACGAAGCCGTTCTCGTCATAAACCGCGATCAGGCCGCCCGGCACGGTGGCTTCGGCGTCAAACGCGATCTCGAGCGAGTCCATCGGCGTCACGTCGGCGGGGGAGGCGATGTAGACGATCCGCTCCGCCTCCTGCGTCCCGTCGAGGAACGGCACGTTGAGGGTCCGTCCCGCGGCAAGGTCGATCTCGCCCGCGATGGGGAAGATGGTCGACGCGCTGCTTGCGACCGCCGGCCCGCCGGTGACGAGGTCGGCCTCCTTGGCGAACGCGGGCGCCGGGGCTGCCAGAGCGCCTGCGAACGCGCGCTGGCGCGAGGATTCCATCATCACCGGCGCGTCGGCCGCCATCTCCTGCTCGACGATGTCGACCTCGGCGGTTCGCCCCACCTCGAACGGCGCCTTCGGCCGCTCGCTGCGCAGCGGGGAGTAGACGTCCTGCCGGTAGGCGACGGGAGTGCCGACGGCGAGGCGCAGCTCGATGTCGTTCCAGTCGAGCCCCGTGGTGTTCTCCAGTGTCGCCCAGCCCTGCAGCGAGACGTCGCCGCCTTCGCCCAGGATCGCGCGGTAGGACGGGCGCCAGACGGTGGTCGGCACCACGAAGTTGAAGCCTGCGGTGCCTTCGCCGTCGAGGCGGACGACGAGTTCGCGGCGGCCGTCGTCGACGCTCGCCTGGAGCGCCGGCACCACGCCGGAGACGCGCTCCGACACCGCGCCGCCCTCGATGGCGAGCGGCTTCTCGGTCTCGAACGTCGCGTAGGAGACACTGCCCTCCGCGGTCGCGACGACGATGCGCAGCGCAGGGCGGTCGCCCTCCTTCTCGCCGCCTGCCAGCGTCACGAACGAGTAGGCGAGGAGTTCGCCGGCGAGCTGGTTGGCGCCGCCGCGGATCGCGACCGTCTGACCGATGAGCGACTGGAGGATGGTCGCGGGGTCGGCGAGGTCGCCGTTGAGAAGGCGGCCGGTGACCGAGCGCTCGCCGACGGACTCGGCGGCCTCGAGGTCGATCGAGCGGACCGCGGCGTCGCCGGTGACGACGAGGGTGCGCAGGACGTCGGCGACGAGGGCGCGCTCGATGGCAAGGCGCATGGTGTCGGAGGGGGTGTCCATCTCGCCTTCGACCGCGGCGAGGCCGCCGGTGGCGAGGGTCACGCGGGTGACCTTTATGTTGGACGCGTCCGCCGCGTGCGCGGGCGCGCCGACGAAGGCGGCGCCTGCAAGGGCGAGGGCGACGAGTGCCGTCTTGGCGGGCATATCTTTGGTCCTTTCCGATCGGGATCGGCGGTTCTGGTTGCACGCCGCTGCTCCTTGCGGGCGCGGGCGGTGCGTTGCGTCTTCCATCGCAAGGCGAGGATTTACGCCTGATGAATTATAGACGCAGCGCCCCTTCTTAGAGCGCGGTCTTTGTCTGAATTAAGGCTTGCCGAGACGCGGGGTTGGGCGTAGAGGCGGCGGTGGGACACCCCTCCCCAACGAGGGGCGCCTATCTGAAAGGATAGCTACAGATGGCAAATACCGCGATGCCTGGCCGCCGGCCGGGCAACCCCTGCTTTTCGTCCGGCCCGTGCGCAAAGCGCCCCGGATGGACCCCCGACGCGCTGGCCGATGCCGCGCTCGGCCGCTCCCACCGCGCCAAGATCGGCAAGGCCAAGCTCGCCGCCGTGATCGACAAGACCCGGGCCCTGCTCGGCGTCCCCGCCGACTATCGCATCGGCATCGTGCCCGCGTCCGACACCGGCGCCGTAGAGATGGCGATGTGGTCGATGCTGGGCGCCCGCCCCGTCACGCTGCTCGCGTGGGAATCCTTCGGCGAAGGCTGGGTGACCGACGCCGTCAAGCAGCTCAAGCTCGACGCAAAGGTCCTGAAGGCCCCCTACGGCCAGCTACCCGACCTCTCCGCCGTCGACTTCAACTCCGATGTCGTCTTCACCTGGAACGGCACCACCTCCGGCGTCCGCGTCCCGAACGGCGACTTCATCCCCGCCGACCGCGAGGGGCTCACCATCTGCGACGCCACCTCCGCGGTGTTCGCGCAGGATCTCCCGTGGGAGAAGCTCGATGTCGTCACCTTCTCCTGGCAGAAGGTTCTCGGCAGCGAGGCCGCCCACGGGATGCTGATCCTGTCGCCCCGCGCCGTCGAGCGGCTCGAGACCTACACCCCGCCCTGGCCGCTCCCCAAGCTCTTCCGCATGACGAAGGGCGGCAAGCTCAACGAGGGCATCTTCAAGGGCGAGACGATCAACACGCCCTCGATGCTCGCCGTGGAAGACTGCCTTGACGCGCTGAACTGGGCCGAGAGCCTGCCCAATACGCTGGCCGACCGCGCCGACGCCAACCTCAAGGTGCTGGCCGACTGGGTGGCGAAGACCGACTGGGTGGACTTCCTCGCCGAAGTGCCGGAGACGCGCTCCAACACCTCCGTCTGCCTCAAGATCGTCGCCCCCGCCGTCGCGGGCGCCTCGGACGACGAGCAGGCCGCCTTCGCCAAGGCGCTTGCCGCTGCGGTGGAGAAAGAGGGCGTCGGCCTCGACATCGGCTCCTACCGCGATGCGCCCGCCGGCCTTCGGATCTGGGCCGGCAGCACGGTCGAGGCGGACGATCTCGCCATCCTCACCGAGTGGCTGGACTGGGCGTTCGCGAACGCCGCCAAGCCGGTCGTGCAGGCCGCCGAATAATCAACGGATAGTCCCCGGCCGCCCGCACGGCGGCCGCCTTTTTCAACTCCTGCCGCCGCCGGGCTGGCCACGCCGCCCGCGCGCTCGAGAAAACACATGCAGCAGATGGCCCCCAAGACCGAGACCACCGCGAAAACCCGCCCCGTGGTCCTCATTTCCGACCAGCTTTCCACCGCCGCCGTCGAGATCTTCGAACAGCGCGGTGTCGAGGTCCGCTACGAGCCTGACCTCGGCAAGGACAAGGATGCCCTCCTCGAAGCCGTGAAGGATGTCGACGGCCTCGCGATCCGCTCCGCCACCAAGGTGACCGAGAAGGTCCTCGAAGCGGCGAAGAACCTCAAGGTGATCGGCCGCGCCGGCATCGGCGTCGACAACGTCGACATTCCGGCCGCCTCCCGCGCCGGCGTCATCGTCATGAACACGCCGTTCGGCAACTCCATCACCACCGCCGAGCACGCGGTTGCGATGATGTTCGCCGTCTCCCGTCAGATTGCGGCGGCGGATGCCTCCACCCAGGCCGGCAAGTGGGAGAAGAACCGCTTCATGGGCCGCGAGCTGACCGGCAAGACGCTCGGCATCATCGGTTGCGGCAACATCGGCTCCATCGTCGCGTCCCGCGCGCAGGGCCTGAAGATGCGCGTCATCGCGTTCGACCCATTCCTGACGGCCGAACGCGCGCTGGAAATCGGCGTCGAGAAGGTGGAGCTCGAAGAGCTGTTCCCGCGCGCCGACGTCATCACCCTCCACACCCCGCTAACCGAGAAGACGAAGAACGTCGTCTCCCGCGAGGCGATCGCCGCGATGAAGCCGGGCGCGATGCTGATCAACTGCGCCCGCGGCGGCCTCGTCGACGAGCAGGCGCTGCGCGAGGCGCTGGACTCCGGCCACCTCGGCGGCGCGGGCATCGACGTGTTCGCAGAGGAGCCGGCCAAGGAGAACGTCCTCTTCGGCGCGCCGAACCTCGTCTGCACGCCGCACCTTGGCGCCGCGACGACGGAAGCGCAGGAGAACGTCGCGCTTCAGGTCGCCGAGCAGATGGCGGACTATCTCGTGCGCGGCGCGGTCTCCAACGCGCTCAACATGCCCTCGATCACCGCCGAGGAAGCGCCGATCCTGACGCCGTACGTGACGCTCGCCGAGCGGCTCGGCTCGTTCGCCGGCCAGCTCACCGAGACCGGCATCACGGGCGTCCGGATCGAGTACGAAGGCGAGGTCTCCAACCTCAACCTCAAGGCGCTCACCGCCGCGGCCGTCACCGGACTGATGCGTCCTCTCCTGCAGGACGTGAACATGGTGTCCGCGCCGACGATCGCCCGCGACCGGGGCATCAAGGTGGAGGAGACGCGCCGCGAGCAGCAGGGCGCGTACGAGAACTACATCCGCCTCACGGTCATCACCGAGCGGCAGGAGCGGTCCGTCGCCGGCACGGTGTTCGCCGACGGCAAGCCGCGGATCATCCAGGTGAAGGGGATCAACCTCGAATCCGACTTCGCCCCGCACATGCTGTACGTGACCAACCAGGACAAGCCGGGCTTCATCGGCGGCATCGGCACGCTGCTGGGCGAGGCCGGCGTCAACATCGCCAACTTCACGCTCGGCCGGCGCGAGCAGGGTGGCGAGGCCCTCTGCATCATCGAGGTGGACGGCCAGCCGAGCCCCGAAATCCTCGCGCAGATCGAGAAGCTGCCGCAGGTGACGCAGGCCAAGTCGCTCGAATTCTAGCGGAAGCGGGTGCGGCGGGGCGACCCGCCGCCGCCATAGCCCAATAAAAAAGCCGGCCTCATGGGCCGGCTTTTTCGTGTCTGGCGCCGGGGACTACTCGGCGGTGAGGGCGACGCCGCTCAGCGGGATGCAGGAGCCGCGGTAGGCCGTCAGCGAGAGGACCTTGTCCGCCACCGTCGCACTGCAGCTCATGGGGAACATCGGGGCGGCGGGGCCGTCGACCCCGGAGAGGCGCAGGATGCCGCCCTCCATCTCGAACTCGCCTTCGATGGCCGGTCCGTCGGCCACCGTCATGGTGAAGGCGCCGTCACCGAAGGTCATCGTGATCTTTTCGCTGGCGTAGCTGCCGTCAAGGCCGGCAGTGGCGTCAGCCGCTGCATCGGCGGCCGCGGGCGCAGCGGTCGCGGTCTCCGCGGCGGCAGGCGCTGCGGCCGCAGTCTCGGCCTGGGACTCGGCGGCGGCTTCCAGCGTGGCGACCTCGGCCTCGAGCGACTCGTTGTTGGTCGCAAGGTCGGTGTTCTCGCCCTTCAGCGCCTCGATCTCGGCGGCCAGTTCCTCGCGCGTCGCGGTGAGCTCGGCGATGTTCGCCTCCAGCTCCTGCTCGGTGGCGCGGGCTTCTTCCGCGGCAGCGGTGAGGCTGTCGCGTGCGGCGGCGAGCTCATCGTTCTCCGCCTGCAGCGCGGCCTGGCGCTCTTCGGCCTCCTGTGCGGCGGCGGTCAGCTCGTCGCGGGTCGCGCTCAGCGTCTCGACGGACTGCTGCAGTTCGGCCTGGCGGGCGTTGACGTTCTCGATCTCGGCGCGGGCCGCCTCGAGCGCGTCGTTGGAGGCGGCGACCTCGGCGGACAGGCGATCGTTCTCGCCGGTGAGGTTTTCCACGTCCTGCGCGAGCTGGGCGCGGGTCGCGGTGATTTCCTCGAGGTCGGCGCGGATGGTCTCGAGCTGGCCGGTGAGGTCGTCGGCCTGGCCCTGGCGGTTCGCCAGCGTCTGTTCGGCTTCGGCGATGCTGGCGCTCAGCGTCTCGTTCTGGCTGTTCAGCGTGTCGACGGTGGAGCCGAGCTGCTCGCGGTTGGCGGTGAGGTTGGCGACGGTCTCCTCCAGCGAACGGGCGCGGTCGCTGGCGGCGGCCTCGGCCTCCTGGGCGGACTGGAGGTCCTGCTGCAGGCCGGAGATCTGGGTGTTGATCGTCTCGGCCTCGGCGCTGAGGCTTTCGACCTGCTGGCGTGCGGCCTCCTGGCTCGACTGCGCTTCGGCCGCGGCGGCCTCGATCTCGGCGAGGCGCTGCTCCGCTTCGGCGACGGACGCCTGCACGGCCTCGAGGTTACCGCTCTGCTCCTGCAACGCGGTGAGGTTCGCCTGCAACTCGTCGCGCTCGGAGCTGATCCGCGCTTCCCGCTCCACGAAGGTCTGCGAGGCGGTCTCGAACTCGGATCGCATGCTGGACGAGCGGCTTGCGAACGTGATGGCCGCCGCGACCGCGATCAGCGCAATCACCGCAACCACGATGAAGAGAGGTTGGCGCACCGTATTCATGAAATCTCCCGTTTCGATCCAGCCCGGATGCCATCAGACTTAGCGTCACAGACAGGTGATGTCAGCCGAAATTGAAACGCCAGCGCCAGAGCGTCGTTCGGCCGCTGGCGAAAAGCAGCTTTCACCGCGGGCCGCCGCATGTTTGATTGCGCCAAAATCTCGCGGGAGGAAGAATGCGACGCGCGACACAGCACCCCACGGCCGCTCACCACAGGGGCCGGACATGATCCTCGGCGCCATCGGTGACGATTTCACCGGCTCGTCCGATCTTGGATTGATGCTCGCCGAGGGCGGGATGCGCACCGTGCAATATGTCGGTGTGCCGGAAGGCCCGGCCGACGCAGGGGTCGACGCCGGCGTCGTCGCGCTCAAGTCGCGCTCGATCCCCGTCGCAGACGCGATCCGCCAGTCGCTCGAAGCGCTGGAGTGGCTGAAGGCACAGGGCTGCCGCCAGTACCTCTTCAAGATCTGCTCGACGTTCGATTCCACCCCCGAGGGCAACATCGGCCCCGTCGCCGAGGCGCTGATCGATGCGCTCGGCACGACCGACCCCGTGGTCGTCTGCCCCGTCTTTCCCGCGACCGGCCGCACGCTCTATCTCGGCCATCTCTTCGTCGGCGACGCGCTCCTGTCCGAATCCGGGCTCGAGCATCACCCCATCAACCCGATGACCGACCCCGACATCCGCCGCTGGCTTGCGCGGCAGACGAAGGGCGACGTCGGCCACGTCCCGCTGCCCAAGGTGCGCGGCGGCGCGGGCGCCTGCCGTGCCGCGCTCATCGACGCGCGCGACGCGGGCCGGCAGCTCGCGGTGGTCGACGCGATCGACGACAGCGACCTCACCGTGATCGCGGACGCGGCGGAGGGCTTCGGCCTCATCGTCGGCGGCTCCGGCGTCGCGCTGGGCCTGCCGGAAGTCTACCGCCGGGCGGGCCTCATCGGCCGCAGCGGGGGCGAGTGGCAGGGCGCATCCGGCAAGGCCGTCGCGCTCTCCGGCTCATGCTCGAAGGCGACGCGGGCACAGATCGCAGAGCACGCCGGCGTCGGCCCGCAGAAGAAGATCGACACCGACGCGCTGATGGCGGGCAGCGTCACCGCCGTGGAACTCGCGGACTGGGCGATGGCCGCGGACGGCCTGCCGTTGATCTACTCGTCCGACGATCCCGCCGCGGTGAAGGCCGCGCAGGAGAAGCACGGCGCCGAGAAGCTCGCCCACACGCTGGAGACGCTGTTCGGCGACATCGCCGTCGCGCTGGCGGAGGCGGGGGCGGACCGGCTCATCGTCGCCGGCGGCGAGACCTCGGGCGCCGTCGTCACCGCGCTCGATCTCGGCGCGCTCCAGATCGGCCCCAAGATCGACCCCGGCGTGCCCGCCGTGCGCGCCGGCGACCTCACGCTGGCGCTGAAGTCGGGCAACTTCGGCGCACCGGACTTTTTCGACAAGGCTGCAAGGGTAATGGGCTCATGAGCGTGGCGTTTTCCGCCAATCTCGGCTTCCTGTGGAAGGACCGCCCGTTCCTGGAGCGGATCGCGGCGGCGAAGGCCGCGGGCTTCCCGGTGGTCGAGTTCCACGACGACGCGCAAGGCGCTGGTGCCGACGCGGTGAAGGCTGCGCTCGGCGGCTATGCCGGTCGCCGGCCTCAACGTGCGCCATTACGACACCAACGGCATCGCGGGCCTCCCCGGCCGCGAGGCGGATGCCGCGCGCGACATCGGCGAAGCGGCGGCGATTGCCCGCGCGGTGGGGGCGGGCGCCGTCCACGTCCTCGCCGGCCGCACCACGGAGGCGGGGGCGCTGGAGCGCTATGCGGCGCGCCTCGGCGAGGCGGCGGACCTTGCGCCCGACCTCACGTTCCTGATCGAGCCGCTCTGCCCGCAGGCGGTGCCGGGCTACCTCGTGCCGACGCTGGAGACCGCGCTGGGGCTGATCGAGACCATCGGCCGCCCCAACGTTAAGGTGATGTACGACTGTTTCCACATGCAATGCACAGGGGGTGACCTTCTGGCGCGCTACGTCGCCCACAAGGACATGATCGGCCACATCCAGATCGCGGGCGGCAACACCCGCGCCGAGCCCGACCGGGGCGAGATCAACTATCCCTGGCTGATCCCGGCGCTGCAGCACGCGGGTTACACCGGCCCGTTCGGCGCCGAGTACCGCCCCTCCGGGCCGACCGACGAGACGCTCGGCTGGCGGGGCGCCTACGCCGCCTGACGTTTCGGCCGGTAGAGCTGGGTGACGGCGATCCCGGCAAGGATCAGCGGCCACCCGACGAGGTGGTAGAGCGCCAGATGCTCGCCGAGAAAGACGATCGCCGCCACCGAGGTGAACACCGGCACGAGGTGGAAGAACGGCGCCGCGCGGTTGGAGCCGACGAGCTCCACCCCGCGGTTGAAGCAGGCGAACGCGAGGAGCGCCGGGAATACCGCGAGGAACAGCGCGGTGCTGATGGTGAATACGTCGAACGTGACGCGCGCGCCGCCGGACGCCTCGAACAGCGTGAACGGGATGAGGAAGAGCTGGCCCGCGAAAACGGTGAGCGCGAGGAACGAAATGGGGTGCAGGCGAGGCCGTTGCCGCAGCATCACCGTATAGATGGCATAGGCCACCTGCGCGCCGATGACCCAGAGGTCGCCGGGGTTGAAGGCGAGGCCGAGGAGGGCGCTGAGGCTGCCCTGCGTGAGGATGATGCCGGCGCCGGTGCACGAGACGAGGATGCCGAGGAACTGCATCAGCGTCAGCCGGTCGCGGTAGAGGAGAAAGCCCGTTGCCGCGATCATCATCGGGAAGATGGATGCGAGCATTGTGGCATTGATCGCTGTGGTTGATTGCAGCGCGATGTAGACGAGCGTGTTGTAAAGGCTGATACCGAAGAAGCCGAGGACGGCGAGGATCATCGGGTGGCGGCGGATCGTCGGCCAGTCCCGCCGGAGAGGCCCGATCGCAAACGGAATGAGGATGACCATCGCGAACGACCATCGCATCTGTGCAAGCGCGACAGGGGGGACGTGTCCGGCGGCGAGCCTGCCGGCAATCATGTTCGCGGCCCACATCAGCATGGTGAGGGAAAGCAGAATGTACGGCCGGTCGAAGAGGCCGTGACCCGCGCGTGCCGGGGAGATTGGGGTCATCGGGGTCCTCATTCGCTGGGCGCATGGCCGCTGCACCCTTGATACAGCGGTGAATAGAGGCGAGAAGCGCCGGTTGTCGGTGGCTGCCATGCGCCGGCTGAACCGGCAAGACAAGGATGATGGGCTAAATGAGCAGCGTTGTGGTGGTCGGCTCGCAGTGGGGCGACGAAGGCAAGGGCAAGATCGTCGACTGGCTGTCGGAGCGTGCCGATGTCGTCGTGCGTTTCCAGGGCGGGCATAACGCCGGCCACACGCTGGTCATCGACGGGGTGAAGTACAAGCTGAGCCTCCTGCCTTCGGGCGTGGTGCGGCCGGGCAAGCTGTCGATCATCGGCAACGGCGTGGTGCTCGACCCGCAGGCGCTCCTCTCGGAGATCGAGATCGTCCGCGGCCAGGGCGTTTTCGTCAGCCCCGACACGCTGAAGGTGTCCGAGACGGCGCCGCTGATCCTGTCGGTCCACCGCGAGCTCGACCAGCTGCGCGAGAAGGCCTCCGGCGCCGGCGCGATCGGCACCACCGGCCGCGGCATCGGCCCGGCCTACGAGGACAAGGTCGGCCGCCGCGCGGTGCGGGTGGCGGACCTTGCCGACCTTTCGGTGCTGGGGCCGCGGATCGACCGGCTGCTCGCGCACCACAACGCGCTGCGCATCGGCCTAGGCGCCGAGCCGATGGCGCGCGAGGCGATCTTCGCGGAGCTGGAAGCCGCCAAGCCCATTCTCGTCTACGCCGACCCGACGTGGCGGACGCTGAACCGGATGCGCGCGGCCGGCAAGAACGTCCTCTTCGAGGCGGCGCAGGGCACGATGCTTGACGTGGATCACGGCACGTACCCGTTCGTGACGTCATCCAATACGGTGGCGGGTCAAGCTGCCGCGGGTGCGGGCGTCGGTCCGTCTTTTCTTGGCCGCACTCTCGGGATAACAAAGGCTTACACGACGCGGGTCGGAAACGGCCCGTTCCCGACCGAACAGGCCAACGAGATTGGCGAGACGCTCGGCGCTCGCGGTGCCGAATTCGGCACGGTCACGGGGCGCAAGCGGCGCTGCGGCTGGTTCGATGCGGTGATGGTGCGTCAGGCGGTGGAGACCGGCGGGATCGACGGTCTCGCGCTCACCAAGCTCGACGTGCTGGACGGGTTCGAGGAACTGAAGATCTGCGTCGGTTACCAGCTGGACGGGGAAGCGATCGACCGGCTCCCGCCCGATGCCGCAAGGCAATCCCGGGTCGAACCGGTCTACGAGACGTTCGAGGGTTGGAAGACTTCAACCAAAGGCGCGAGAAGTTGGGGCGAATTGCCTGCGGAGGCGGTAAAGTATGTACGGCATGTGGAAGAATTGGTCGGAGCGCCGGTCTCCATGTTGTCGACCAGTCCAGAACGAATCGATACCATACTTGTTGACGACCCGTTTCGCATCTAAATCGATGCCCGGTGGCAAAAAGGGCGCGTGGTCGAAATGACCGATTTTTACTCCGTATTGCAGCGGGCCGTCTCGTCGCTGCCCGACAGCAGCGGACCGAACCGCCGTGCTGTCTACGACAAGGCGCGCAAGGCCCTCCTGAAGCAGCTCCAGAGCTTCGACCCGCCGCTGCCATCGTCTGACGTCACCTCGCAGCGCCTCGCGCTCGAGGATGCGATCCGGAAGATCGAGAACGAGATCGCGCGCCAGATCCGCACCCAGCGGGCGCTCCAGTCGGCCGTGCCGCCAGGTGGCGCGTCCCGGTCGCGCGCCCTCGCGCCGGCCGGTCCCGCCGGGCCGGATGCCGCCGCCCGTGCAGCCGAGGAGGAGCGCCTTGCCCAGCGCGCCGCCGAGGCCGAACGCGCCCGCCGCCACAACGCCGAGCTCCTGCAGGCCGCCGTCAGCGAAGCCACCGCTGCGCCGGAGCCCGCAGTTCTCGGGGCGCCGCGCGCGCCGGTGCCGCAGAACGCCCCGATGCCCGACCTTGCCGATGCGGTCGAGGACGAGGTGATGTTCGAGGCCGAGTCCGAATACGACCGCGAGCATCCCGAAGAGATCGCGGAGGAGGACGACGGCATCGTCGACGGCGAGTACGACGAGGTCGACCCGGACGACGACGACGTCGACCCGGAAGACACCATCGTCGCGGTCGACCCGAAGGAAGACAAGCGCCAGCGCCGCGAGGCCCAGAAAGCGCAGCGCGAGGAAGAGCGCAGGCTTAAGGCCGAACGCCGCTCGTCGCGCAAGAATGACAAGAAGCGCGGCCGTGCGCCCGTTGCCGCCGCCCCGAGGCAGGAACGCGGCGGCCGGAGAAAAGCCCGCCACGGCGGCCTCAGCCGCGCGATCCTGCCGCTCATCCTCCTCTTGCTTCTCGCCGGTGCCGCGTTCGCCGCATACACCCAGCGCGACATGCTGCTCGCCGCGCTCGAGGAGTTCCAGGAGAGCCCGCAGAAGGCCCCCGTCGTGACCGTCACCTCGCGTGACACCGTGACCAAGAACGACGACCGCCTGCCGTCCACGCTCGACGGTGAGGACACCCGCGCCGTCACCACCACGACCTGGCCGCCGACCTCGGGTGACGCCACCTCAGACGACCGCACCGTCGGCGCCGACGTCACGCCGTTCGCGCCCGACGGCGCAGCGAGCGACGCCGAGGAGCAGGTGTCCGCGCTCGACGACGCCGGCGACATCCCGGAGGAGACCGAAACTTCCGAGGCCATCGCCGACGATCCGGTCGCCGACGCCGAACCGGAGCCCGAAGCCGAGGCGGAAGTCGCCGTGGCGACGCCGCCCGCGGCCGCCAGCAACGACACCATCAGCGACTTCACGCCGAGCGGCAGCCAGACCGCCGTCCTCTACGAGGAGGCCGGGCAGGCCGGCGAGCCGGGGCAGACGCTCCGCGGCGGCGTCGAGTGGTCGATGGTCCGCCAGTCGATCGGCGGCGGCGACCCCGAGCCTGTAGTCCGCGCCGTCTCGACCATCCCCGACCGGGACATGACCACCACCGTCACCATCCGCGAGAACCTCGACGGTGCGCTCCCCGCCAGCCACCTGATCGAGATCGCGTTCGACCTGCCGGAAGGCTTCGACGGCGGCGAGGTCAAGAACGTGCCCGGGCTCATCATGAAGGAGAGCGAGCAGTCCCGCGGCGAGGCGCTCCGCGGTGCCGCGGCGCGCGTCTCCTCGGGCCTGTTCTGGATCGCTCTGTCGGAGAACGCTGCGGACCGGGAGAACAACCTGCGCCTCCTGCGCGAGCGCGACTGGATCGACATTCCGATCCTCTACGACTCCGGCCGCCGCGCGATCCTGACCCTGCGCAAGGGGAGCGACGGCCTCCAGTCCGTCAACGCCGCGATCCAGGCCTGGAGCCCGGGCTAGCCCCGGCCCGCGCGGCGTGAGCGGCAACTCCCTGCCGGCATGATCGGCGCGGCAGGGCGCGGGCTCGCCATCGCCGCCGGGCTGATCGGCCTATGGTGGCTGGCGACGGCGATCCTTGCGCCGCCGCCTTACGTCTTTCCCGGCCCGCTTGCCGTCGCGAACGCGTTCGTCGAGCGCTGGCCGATGCTCCTGCGCAATGCCGGCATCACCGCCGCCGAGATCGTCCTCGGCCTCTTCGCGGGCCTTGCCGCCGGCATCCTCACCGCACTCGCCGTCGCCGCAACCCCCGGCATCCGCCGCGTGGTGCTCCCGGTCGTCGTCGTCACGCAGACGCTGCCGGTCTTCGCCATCGCGCCGCTTCTGGTGGTCTGGCTCGGCTATGGCCTTCCGTCGAAGATCGTGATGGCGGCGCTCATCATCTATTTCCCCGTCGCGACCGCCTATGCCGAGGCGATGGCGCGCGTGCCGTCCGAGCTCGTCGACCTCGCGCGGCTCGGTGGCGCGTCCCGCCGGCAGGTGCTGTGGCTGATCCGCGCGCCGGGGGGCCTGCCGGGCCTTGCCGCGGGCGTGAAGGTTGCCGCCACCGTCGCCCCCATCGGCGCGGTGGTGGGCGAGTGGGTTGGCGCCTCCGCGGGCCTCGGCTATGTGATGCTCCACGCGAACGCACGGCTTCAGACCGATGTCCTGTTCGCCGCGCTGATGCTCCTGTCGGCGCTCGCACTCGTCCTTCGCGTCGTGGTCGACCGGCTGATCGACGCGCTCGTGCCGTGGCAGCACTCCTCCTGAGGCCGCCCCCCGAAAGGTCCGCAATGCTCCGCTCCGTTCTCGCCCTCCTCGTCGCCGCGCCGCTGATGGCGCCCGCCGCCGCCTCGGCGCAGGACCACCTCACCGTCCTTCTCGACTGGTTCGTCAATCCCGACCATGCGCCGCTCTACATTGCGCAGGAGCGCGGACAGTTCGCCGATGCGGGGCTCGAGGTGACGTTCGTGGCGCCCGCCGACCCCTCCGCGCCGCCGCGGCTGGTGGCGGCAGGCGAGGGCGACATCGCGATCACCTACCAGCCGAGCCTCTACCAGCAGGCCAACGAGGGGCTGCCGGTCTCGCGCATAGGCACTCTGATTTCCTCCCCGCTCAACTCGCTGGTGGCGCTGGAGGAGGGGCCGATCCAGTCGCTCGCCGATCTCAAGGGCGCGACCATCGGCTACTCGGTCGGCGGCTTCGAGGATGCGCTCCTCGGCCGGATGCTGGAATCGGTCGACCTGTCGCTGGACGACGTGACACTGGTCAACGTCAACTTCGCGCTCTCGCCGGCGCTCCTTTCGGGTCAGGTAGACGCAGTCATCGGCGCGTTCCGCAATTTCGAGCTGACGCAGCTGAAGCTCGAGGGCAAGGCGGGCCGCGCCTTCCTGCCGGAGGAGAACGGCGTGCCGACCTATGAGGAGCTGATCTTCATCGCCGCCAACGACCGGCTGGACGATGACGCGATCTCCCGCTTCCTCGACGTCGTCGGCGAAGCCGCGCGCTGGCAGGCCGAGAACCCGCAGGAGGCCGAGGCGCTGTTCTTCAAGGCGCAGCCCGACCTCGACGACACGCTGAACCGGCAGGCCTACAAGGACACGTTGGCGAAATTCGCCACCGATCCCAAGGCGTTCGACCGCGAGAAGTATGAAACCTTTGCGGCTTTCATGACCGACGCCGGCCTCGTCAGCACCCTCCCGCCGCTCGGCGACTACACCGCCGAGCTCGACTGATGCGGGCGGGGCCGGGCGCCATCTTGCGTGCCGGCGCACCTTTCGCCCCTTGATTGCGGGCGCCATCGAAGCAATGTGAACGGCAACGGTGGTCCGCGAGGCCGCCACCAGACGTCACCCGTTCAGGAGGACCAACCATGACGCTGCACATCGGCGACACCGCACCGGACTTCGAGGCCGTCACCACCGAGGGCACGATCCGCTTCCACGACTATATCGACGGCAAGTGGGCGGTCCTGTTCTCCCACCCGAAGAACTTCACCCCGGTCTGCACCACCGAGCTCGGCTACACCGCCAAGCTGAAGGACAAGTTCGACGCACGCGACGTCGTCGTGATGGGCCTGTCGGTCGACGACATCGCCGACCATGACCAGTGGGCGAAGGACATCGAGGAGACGCAGGGCGCCGCGCTGAACTTCCCGCTGATCGCCGACAAGGACCGCAAGGTCGCGACCCTTTACGACATGATCCACCCCAACGCGTCCGACACGATGACGGTGCGCACGGTGTTCGTGATCGGGCCGGACAAGAAGATCAAGATGAGCCTCAACTACCCGGCGTCGACGGGCCGCAACTTCGACGAGATCCTGCGCGTGATCAATTCGCTCCAGCTCACCGCCAAGCACAAGGTGGCGACGCCGGTGAACTGGCAGGACGGCGACGACGTCATCATCGTCCCGGCCGTCAGCGACGAGGATGCCCGCAAGACCTACCCCGAAGGCTGGAAGGCGCCGCGTCCCTACCTGCGGATCGTCCCGCAGCCGAAGTGACCCCGCGCGGCGCGAGCGCCGCATGACGACCTGAAGAAGACCGGCGGCGCCTCTTGGGGCGCCGTCTGCAATTCGTCTGTTCCATTTCTGGCGTATGGACGAAATTGTGTTATCACCCCGCGATCACATCGCAGGCGCAACTTTATTGCCTGATTCGGTGAGATGTGACCGATTTCTAAGCAAAGCGGGGACCCAAGGGGAATGAGACAGAATTCAATCTACGCACTCGTCGCGATATGTTTCATGTCGATCGCGATGTCGCCCGCCGCCCAGGCGCAGACGATGGGCTATGCGGATGCGGTGAAGACGCTCGCGGCAGCCTGCACGGCCGACATCGACAAGGTCTGCAACGACGCGACGCTCGCCAACAACGGGATCACCGCCTGCCTCACCCAGAAGGCCGCGCAGGTCAGCCCCAACTGCACGCAGACCGTGGCGACCGTGGTCGCAGCCGTCTCCGCGCGCCGCGCCGCCCAGATCGCCGCGCCGGGCCTGTGCGATCGCGACATCCGCCAGTTCTGCGGCAACATCAAGGGCGGCAATCGCTTCGTCCTGCAGTGCCTCGTGAAGGCCGAACGCCGTGTGGGCAACGCATGTAACGCCGCAATCACCGCGGCCGGCTGGCGCTGAGAGAGATCATGACCATGAAGAAACTTTTCGGCGCCCCCCTCCTGGCGGCAGCAATCGTCGTGACCGGCATCTCCGCGGCCGACGCGCAGAACCAGCTCGACCGCAACCAGATCATCTCCAGCCTCGCCGGTACGGCGCAGACGGTCGGCCGGTTCGACCCGATCGCGCTCGAGCAGGCCGCGGCCCGCGCGGCCGCCAGCGGCGGCGACGACGCGGAGAGCCAGCTCACCAACGCGCTCGCCAGCCTTCCGCAGCTCAGCGTGGAGATCAACTTCGACCTCAACTCCGGCGTGATCGAGCCCAGCAGCTACTACGCGGTCGGCCTTATCGCCGATGCGATGCATACGCCCTCGCTCGCCGGACAGCGCTTCGCCGTGATCGGCCACACCGATGCGTCGGGACCGCGCGAGTTCAACTTCAAGCTCAGCCAGCAGCGCGCCCGCTCGGTTGCGGAAGCGCTGATGACGACGTTCGCCGTCCCGGTCGAGGAACTGGTCGCGATCGGTCTCGGCGAGGAGCAGCTTCAGGACCCGGCGAACCCACGCAGCGCCGTGAACCGCCGCGTGCAGATCATCAACCTCGGCCAGTAAGGCCCCTGCGGCGGCCGTCGCCTCGGCCGCCGCTTCCGACCCGGCGCGGCGCTAGCCGCTGCTCTGCAGCCGCTTCACGATCGGCAGGAGCAGCGCGTGCGGCGTCAGCCGCGAGACCGACGCCGTCACCCTGTTCTTCAACCCGGGAATGACGACCCGCTTGCCGCGCCGGAACGCGCGCCAGCCGACCTTCGCCACCACGTCCGCCGGCATCGCCTTCGACAGCTTGCGCAGGACGACGTTGTTCATCCCCGCCATGTCGAAGAATTCCGTCTCCGTCGGCCCCGGACAGAGCGCCGTGACGGTGACCCCGCGCCCCTTCACCTCCTCGCTCAGCGCCTCCGAAAACGACAGCACGAACGCCTTCGACGCGTAGTAGATCGACGCCTTCGGCCCCGGCTGGAAGGCTCCCGTCGACGCGACGTTGAGGACGCCGCCGCGCCCCCGCGCGATCATCCCCGGCAGGAAGCGCCGGGTGAGCGCCACCAGCGCCGTGATGTTGAGGTCGATCACCGTCAGCGAGCGCGACAGGTCGCCCTCCGCGAAATTGCCCGACTGTCCGAGCCCCGCGTTGTTGACGAGGACGTCCGGCGCGCCGATCCCGTCCATGAACGCCACCAGCCGGTCGATCTCGGCGGGATCGGTGATGTCCGCCGCGAACACCTCGCACGGGGTGGGAAGCTTCGCCGCCAGCGCCTCGAGCCGCTCCGCGCGCCGCGCGACGAGGACGAGGCGGAACCCGTCCGCCGCCATCTCGTGCGCCAGCGCCTCGCCGATGCCGGACGATGCCCCGGTCAGTATCGCAATCGGTTGTTCTGCCATGGGCGTGAATCTAGCGGCCCCGTGCGCCGCAGCAAGCGGCGGCGTCAACCCATCCGGTCGCGGATTGCGAACCAGGCCATCGCGAGCTGGGCGAGGGGGGTCTGGAACAGGCGGCCGCCGGGGAAGGGGGGCGCCGGGATGCGGGAGAAGACGTCGAGGCGGCTTGCCTCGCCGGCGACGGCGTCGGCGATCACCTTGCCGGCGAACGTGCCCATCCCCAGGCCCTGACCGGAGAAGCCTGTGCCCACGTAGAGGCCGGGGGAGAGGCGGCGGATGATCGGCATCCGGTCGCGCGTGATGCCGAGCGTGCCCTGCCAGGCGGCGACGATCGGCATGTCGCGAAGCTGCGGGTAGACTTCGGCGAGGTAGGGGCGGACGAAGGCCGCGATGTCGGTGGGGCCGCGACCGAAGCTCTCGCCGCCGCCGAAGACCATGCGGCCCTGCGCATCCTGCCGGAAGTAGCGGATCACGGCGCGGCTGTCGGCCACCGCCTCGCCGCCGGGGATGACGGGCTCGGTCAGCTTCTCTGTGGCGATGATGTAGTTCTTCAGCGGCATCACGCGCGCATCGAGGTAGTGCGACACGCCGCGCAGGTAGCCGTTGCCGGCGAGGATCACGGTGGGCGCGAGGATATCGTGCCTCTCGCCGCCGCGGGTGACGGTGACGGACCAGCCGTGCGGGGTCTGCCGCACGCCGGTGGCGCGGGTGTTGCCGTGGAGGCGGGCGCCCTCGACGTGCGCGGCGTCGGCCAGCGCCCGGACGAGGGCGAGCGGGTTCATGTGGCCGCCGTGCGGGTCGCGCACGCCGCCGACATAGCGGCGCGTGCCGATTGCGGCGGCCAGCGCCTTGCCGTCCAGCACCTCGTGGCCGGTGCGGTAGCGCGCGTTGAGGAAGTCCGCGCTCGCCTGCGCTTCTTCGAAGGCGGCGTCGCTGTGGCAGGCCTCGATCAGGCCGGGCGTCCAGTCGCAGTCGGCCTTGAGTTCGGTGCGCAGCGCGTGGACGAGCGCGATCGCCTCCTCGCCGAGCCGCCACAGCGCGTCGGCGAGCTTCTCGCCGCCGTGGGCCTCGAGCCACTTCTGGTCGCGCCGCTGGCCGGGGTGGAGCTGGCCGCCGTTGCGCCCCGACGCGCCGTCCCCGATGCGGCCGGCCTCCACCAGCGTTACGCGCAGGCCATGGCGGGTGAGGTGGAGTGCGGCGGAAAGGCCAGTGAGACCGCCGCCGACGACCACGGCGTCGGTGCGGTCCGGCAGGTCCGCTTCGGACGGGAGAGGGGGCGCGACGTCGAGCGCGTATGCGGTGTCGGACATCAGACGTTGAGGAGGAGGTATTCCCGCTCCCACGGGCTGATCACCCGCATGAAGGTCTCGAACTCGGCCTGCTTGATCGCCCGGTAGGTGGAGATGAACGACTTGCCGAAGATGTCCGCCAGCGGTTCGGACGCCTCGAACAGCGCGACGGCTTCCAGCAGGCTGCGCGGCAGGCCGTAGGGGAGCTCGCGCGCCGAACCCTCGATGGGATCGTCGGGGTGGATGCCTTCCTCGAGGCCGAGGAGGCCGCAGGCGAGGGAGGCCGCCATCGCGAGGTACGGGTTGGCGTCGGACGAGGGAATGCGGTTCTCGAGCCGCCGAGCCTCCGGCGGGGAGTGGGGGACGCGCAGGCCCACGGTGCGGTTGTCGTAGCCCCAGTGGACGTTGATCGGCGAGGCCGTGTAGCGCTCCAGCCGGCGGTACGAGTTCACGTACGGGGCGAGGATGCACATCACGCTCGGCAGGTAGCGCTGGTGGCCGGCGATGAAGGAGAAGAACTCCTTGGTGGGGTTTCCCTCCTTGTCGGAGAAGATCGGCCGGCCGGTCTCCACGTCGAGCAGGGAGGAGTGGATGTGCATTGCCGAGCCGGGCTCGTTGCTCATGGGCTTGGCCATGAACGTCGCGTACATGTTGTGCCTGAGCGCCGCCTCGCGGATCGTGCGCTTGAACATGAACACCTGGTCGGCAAGGTCGACCGCGTCGCCGTGGAGGAGGTTGATCTCCATCTGCGCGGCGCCCTCCTCGTGGATGAGGGTGTCGATCTCCAGCCCCTGCGCCTCGGCATACTCGTAGATGTCGTCGAACAGGTCGTCGAACTCGTTGACGGCGGCGATCGAGAAGCTCTGGCGGCCGATCTCGGGCCGGCCGGAACGGCCGATGGGGGGCTCCAGCGGATAGTCCGGGTCGTGGTTCGGCTTGACGAGGTAGAACTCGATCTCCGGCGCCACGACCGGGCGCATCCCCTTGCGCTCGTAGAGGTCGATGACGCGCTTCAGCACCTGGCGCGGCGCGTGGTCGACCGGGCGGCCGTCCTTGTAGCGCGCGTCGTGGATGAGCTGCGCGGCGGGGTCGGACGCCCAGGGCACGACAGCGAGCGTCGCGTAGTCGGGCGTGAAGGTGAGGTCGCCGTCGGTCGGGTCGTAGGTGAAGTTCTCGTCTTCCTCCGGATAGTCGCCGGAGATGGTCTGCGCGAAGATCGACGTCGGCATCGTGATCGACGGGCGAGCGCGCGAACTTCTCCGTCGGCATCAGCTTGCCGCGCGCGACGCCCGCCTGGTCGGGGACGATGCACTCGACATCCTGAATGCCGCGGCTCTTCAGCCAGGTGACAGCCTCTGCGTGATTGGCGACGCCGCGGCGGCGCGTCGCATCATCGTCGGGCGCCGTCATGGGGATAGGCTCGGCCTTGTGGTCCACGCATCACTCTTCATGCAAATCGGCCGGTTGCGGCCGCTTCTTCAGAATGCGCCCTGTGGGTGAGGTGTCAACCAAAGGCATTCGGATCATAACTGGTGCGTAAAAATGCGTCGTGGTGCAGGAACATTTCCTTTCGATGGTCCGTTAGGTCGCCGGGAGGGGGCAGAAGCCCCTGAAACAATAAGGATTGAGGCATTTCCATGTCTAAGAAACACAGCCTGCTGCTCGCCACCGTTTCCGCGCTCGTGATCGCCGGAAGCCCGGTTCTTGCGCAGAATGATGCCAATGTGACCATCGTGAAGCCGGCCGGCGAGACCGCCGTCGAGAACGCCGCCGAAGCGACCGGCAACGCCGTCGAGAACGCAGCCGACGCCACCGGCAACGCTCTCCAGGACGCCGGCCAGGCCACCGAGAACGCTGCAGAGAACGCAGCGCAGGCGACCGAAAACGCTGCCGAGAACGCGGCTCAGGCGACCGAGAACGCCGCTGAGAACGCAGCTCAGGCCACCGAGAACGCGGCCGAAGCCACCGGCAATGCGGTCGAGAACGCTGCCGAGAGCGCCGGCGACGCAGTCGACGCCGACGTGACAGTGACCGAAGTCGACGCGGCTCCGGCCGAGGGCACCCCGATCGAAGGCCAGATCTTCGACCAGAGCGCCGACACCTTCCTCGCCTCCACGCTGATGGACGCGACCGTGGTGAACCCGGCTGGCGACTCGATCGGTGACGTGAACGACATGGTCGTGAACTCCGACGGCACCATCCAGGGCGTCGTGATCGGCGTCGGCGGCTTCCTCGGCATCGGCGAGAAGGACGTTGCGATCGAGCTCGACCGTCTCGACATCACCGAGACCGACGACGAGCTGACCTTCATGCTCAACGCGACCGAGGAAGAGCTCAAGGCCGCTCCCGAGTTCGTCAGCGCCGAAGAGCAGCGCGATGCCGTCGAGGCTGATGCAGCCGCAGGCGCCGCGATGACCCCGGCCACCACGACCACCACGACGACCACGCCCGCACAGTAAGGCTGGTACGGCCCCTCACCGGGCCGGACGAAAGGAAGGCCCGTCGCACCCCGGTGCGGCGGGCCTTTTTCGTTGCGGTCGCGCCGGATGGCGCTGGCCTCAGCCGGCGGAGCGCTGCCCGCCGGAAGCCGCCTTCTTCGCAGGCTTCCTTGCAGGGGTGGTCTCTGCCGGGGCGGTCGTCTTTGCGCCGGGGCGTTCCTTGAGCGGGATGATCTGGCGGTGCGGGTAGGGGATCGACAGACCGCCGCCCTCGATCCGCTCCTTGATCTCCTTCATCAGCGCGCGCCGCATCGGCCAGTAGTCCGACGCCGCGACCCAGACGCGCAGGTTGAGATCGATCGAGGACTCGCCGATCTTGTCGACGTAGGCGTTGGGGGCCGGATCGGAGAGGACCTTGTTCTCCTCCTCGGCGATCTCGCGCAGGATCTGGAGCGCGTCGTCGATGGAATCCTCGTAGTCGATGCCGACGCCGACATCGAGCATCCGCGTCGGGTAGACGGAGTAGTTGGTGATCGCGCTCCCCCAGATCTCGGAGTTGGGCATCATGATCTGGACGTTGTCGTAGGTGGCGAGCTCGGTGAGGAAGAGGGTGATCGACTTCACCGTTCCCGCCTTGCCGTCGACGTCGATGTAGTCGCCGATCCGGATCGGCCGCAGGACGATGATCATCACGCCCGCCGCGAGCGACGTCAGCGAACCCTGGAGGGCGAGACCGATCGCAAGCGACGCCGCGCCGAGGACCGCGATCAGGCTCGTGGTCTCGACGCCGATCAGCGTCAGCACCGCGATCAGCAGGATCGCCAGCATTCCGTAGTAGAGGAGACTTGCGAGGAAGGACTCGACCAGCGGGTCGATGTAGTTGCTGCGTTCGGTGTAGCGCAGGAACCAGTTTCTCAGCAGCTTGACGACCCACCAGCCGACAATGAGCAGGACAAGGGCGAGCACGATGTTGACGCCCTGCACTGCCAGCCAGGCGAGTACGGCATCGTACCAGTTTCCGGATATTTGGGTGGGGTCCATGAAGTTGCCTCTGTTTCAGCCTGTCGCATAGCCTGTCGGCCGCCGGGGCGCAAAGTCTCGGCGGACGTCTGCCGCTCAGCTTTCCGCCGCTGGCGCGGCTTCGAGCCAGAACGTCTCCACTTCGCCGAGGCCCTTGACCGGCACCGTGCCGCGCGCTTCCGCCACGAACCCGTCGCGCAGGAGTGCGCGGGTGCTGGCGGAGATCTGGATCCGGTCGGGCGCACCGTGGCTTTCCATCCGCGAGGCGGTGTTCACCGCGTCGCCCCACAGGTCATACGCAAAGCGCGTGCCGCCGATGACGCCGGCGACCACCGGCCCGGTGTGGATGCCGACGCGCGCGCTCAGCGTCCCGCCGTCGAGACCGGGATAAGTGCGCACGAAGGCGCGGAAGGCGATGGCGAACGCCGCGACCCGCGCCGCCCCGGTTTCGGGCGCGACGCGCACGCCGGAGACTGCCATGTAGGCGTCGCCGATGGTCTTGATCTTCTCCACCTTGTGCTCTTCGGCGAGCGTGTCGACCGCCTTGAACAGCCCGTCGAGCCACGCCACCAGCCGCTCCGGCTCGGCCGTGCGCGCCGCACTGGTGAAGCCGACGAGATCGGCGAAGAGGATTGTCACCGCCTCGTGCCGGTCGGCGACCAGCGCGCGCGGCTGCGCCTTCAGCGTCCGCGCGATCGGCCGCGGCAGGATCGCGAGGAGGAGCCTGTCCGCGCGGTCGACCTCCGCGCCGAGCGCCGCCTCGGCGCGGTACGTCTTGAGGAGCGCGTAGGTGAACAGCCAGACGTTGATGACCATCACGTTGATGACGACGAGCGCGGCGAGCTGATGCGTGTAGTCGGGCGCGGCGACCGCGATCGGCCCGTGGTCCGGCGCGAACGCGAGCGCGGCGACGACGACCGCGAATGCCGCCGCGACGACGCCGACGTAGAGCCGCCAGTTCTGCGGGCCGAAGAACAGGAACGCGCCGGCCGTGCAGGCGAAGTAGACCTGCGCGCCGCCTTCGAGCCCGGTGAGCCAGATGACCCGCTGGGTGCCGAGGATGATCGCGCTGCACAGCCAGAGCGCCGCTGCGTTCTCGGACACGCGGTGGAACACCGGCGTGACGAGGTGGACGAGCGCGAAGACCGCGTTGTGGAGCGCCAGCGGCTGCATCGCCGCCACCTGGAGCGACTGCTCGGCCGCGTGCTGGAGCGAGGTGATGGCGCCGAGCATCGCCCCCGTGTTGACGAAGCGCTGGCGCCGCCGGACTGCCTCGTCGTTCGAGACGATCCCGATCGAAACGAGCCACCCCACCCAGCGCCCCAGTGTGCCGAAAAGCGAGGCGAGGCCTTCGGGTATCGCCGTGCCCTTCCGGCCGGGTTTCGGCGGGGGCGGGAGGGGCTCGTGCCGCGCTATGTGTCGCGCCCGCCGTCGCCGCCGGAGCCGTTCTCCTCGCCGCCGCCGGAATCTGGCGCCGGTTCGGCCTTCGCGGGCGCTGTGTCACGGCTCGTCGCCTGCGCCTTTCTGCGGCGCAGGTTCTGGCGGAGTGCAGCGGCGAGCCGCTCCTCGCGGGCCTTGGAGGTGTTCATCGCCGTGCTCCCAAACGTCCCGTCATCCGTTGAACCGGTCTGCGTCCTTCTTACATCAGCCATGCCGACGCGTCAGATCTGTGATGTAGAAATGAGGACACCGCTTTCCATGAAACGAATTTTCGCCGCCGCTGCAGTGCTCGCCGCCGGGCTCAGCGCCGCGCACGCGACTGAGATCGTCATCTACACGGGTGGTGCCCCGACGGGGGCGGGCTCCACCTATCACAATGGCATGGGCGTCGCCGTCGAGGAGCAGCTTCGCGAATTCGCGCGGCCGCTCGGCCTCGAGGTGCGGCGCATTCCCTCGGGTGGTGCCGTCGCCAACGCCAACGCCTGCGCCAAGGAGACCGAGAACATCTGCTTCGGCATCGGGCAGGGCGGCATCACCTACGACGCTGTCGAGAGCGGTCAGACCACCATCGTCCGCAACGACCTGCCGGGCGAGTGCGCCATGGCCTTCACCGCCGAGCCGCGGCTGAAGAACTGGAAGTCGGTGGTGGAGAACGCCAACCGCGTCACGTTCGTGGTGCCGGAAGGGTCGGGCTCCGAGGCGTTCATCCGCAAGGTGTTCGCGGCCGAGCCTGAGCTGCAAGGGACGCAGCCCAACTTCAAGTACGCGCAGGGGCAGGACGCGATCCTCACCGCGGTGAAGGCCTCGCGCGGCGCCATCGGCGTGTTCTACGCCTACCCGAACCCGACCGACGGCATGGTCAACGCCGCCTACGATGCGGACATGAACGTGATGGGCATCCTCTCGCCCGCCGTCGCCCGCGAATCGAAGGACTTCTACCTCAATCGCAAGGCGCCCTACGATCTGTCGTGGTTCGGCCTCGGCGAGACGCGGACCGAGCGTGCGATGTGCTCCAAGGCGCTGCTGTTCGCCGGCGACCCCGCCAAGCTCGGCGACGACTGGTCCCGCCAGGACTACGAGGAGCTGATCGCCAAGATGAAGGCGCTTCCGGCGGAAGCGTTCGTGCCGCAGGACGGCCCGCTCGCCAAGCTGATGAAGGAAGTGGAGACGCTTTCCGAGGAGTACGGCGTCAACGAGATGGTGACCGACCTCGACCGCCAGGTCTCCGAGCAGCTCTGAGCGCGCTGCCCGCAAGGTAGGAGACACGAAAGGGCGCCTCGGGCGCCCTTTCCTTTTGGTCAGGCGGTGAGCCGTGCGCGGACGAAGGCGCCGATTCGGCCGAGCTGCGCCGCGGCGCCTGGAACCGCGTTCGGCCAGAGGCCGGCGAGGTGGAAGAGCCCCGGTGTCATCTGCAGCGCTGTCGGCACCCCCGCGAGGACGGCGGCACGCGCAAGGAGCAGGCTGTCGTCGAGCAGCACCTCCTCGGTGCCGACCTCGATCCGCAGCGCGTTGATGGCGGAGAGATCCGCCGTCCAGGGCGAGACGTCCGGGTCGTCCGCCGGCAGATCGCCGAACGCCATGCGGCCGAGCGCGGCGTCGCCTTCGTCGTCGTTCATCAGGTCGCGGGCGGACAGGGCCTTGCGGGTTCGGCTCGCGCCCGTCCGGTCCGTGTTGGGGGAGAGGACCGCGACGCCAGCCACGCTGCGCCGGCGCGCGGCGCAAAGGGCGAGCTGGCCGCCCGCGCTGTCACCGCCGATGACCACGTCGCCATCAAGGGCGTCGATCGCGGCGAGGGCATCTTCCAGCATCGCGGGCCACGGGTGTTCCGGCGCGAGGCGGTAGCGCGGCAGCACCACGCGCACCCCGGCTGCCGCGATCGCGCCGGCCATCCCGGTGTGCGTCTCAGGCGCACCGAAGACGAAGCCGCCGCCGTGGAACCACAGCAGCGTAGGCCCGTCGCCCACCGCGAGGGCGCCGGCCGGTCCGATGTCGACCTCCTCGGCCGAAGGCTGCGGGCCGACCAGCGCCGTGAACGCGGCGCGCATTTGTTCGGGGCTGCCTCCGGGCTTGTGGGCCGCGATGGAAGCCTTCACGTCCGCCAGCGTCTTCATTGGGGCTCCGTTGTCTGCCATCGGGGTTCAACACAGCCGCAAGGCGCGGGTTCCGGAAACCGCAGCGCGGCACTCAGCGAATGACTGGTGTGCAATTATGCATACGTGAGTCTCGCGGCGCGGGCTTGTCGATGCGGCAACCTGCGTCAATGTTGAGCATATGGCCCTCCTTTCCTTCCCCCGAGAAAACGATGCCGTCGTCGGCATCACCTACAAGATCGTCTCCGCGATGTTCTTCACCGCGATGCTGACGATCGTCAAAGTTCTCGGCGAGCGGGAGATGCCGGTCGGCCAGATGCTGTTCTGCCGCAACCTGTTCGGGATCATCCCGGTCGCGATCATGATCGCCTACAACGGCCATCTCCTCACCGCGTTGAAGACGAAAAAGCCATTTGCCCACGTCCGCCGCGCCATCTCCGGCATGCTCGCGATGGGATTGTGGTTCGCGGCGCTCGACCGGCTGTCCTTCCCGGAGGCGACGGCGATCGTCTACGCCGCGCCGCTGATGATGGTGGTGCTGGCCGCCACCTTCCTTGGCGAGAAAGTCCGAATCTACCGCTGGTCGGCGGTCGGCATCGGCTTCCTCGGCGTCTTCGTCATCCTGCTGCCGCAGTTCCAGGCCGGGTTCGACGTGATGAACGACGCCAAGGCGATGGGCGCGCTGCTGGCGCTGGCATCGGCCGTGTTCATGTCATTCTCGACGGTGTTCGTGCGCGACCTCGCCCGCACCGAGAGCACCAGCGCGATCGTCGTCTACTTCCTGATCGCAGGCACCGCGATCACGCTTCTGACCGCGCCGACCTGGATCGTGCCGACCTGGCAGGAGGCCGCCGGGCTGGTCATGATCGGCGTCTTGGGCGGGATCGGCCAGCTTCTCATCACGCAGGCATTCCACCATGCGGAAGCCTCGCTGATCGCCCCGTTCGAGTACACCTCGATGATCTGGGTGGTGGCGGTCGGCTACTTCGTGTTCGCCGAGGTGCCGACGTGGAGCGTCCTGATCGGCGCGACAATCGTCATCTCGTCCGGCATCTTCGTCATCCTGCGCGAGCACAAGCTCGGCGTGGAGCGGGTCGAGCGCAAGCTCGGCGCCCCGCTCCGCTGACACCCTACATCCGGAACACGCCGAAGCGCGTGTCCGCGATCGGCGCGCCCAGCGTCGCCGCCAGCGCCAGAGATAGAACGCGCCGCGTGTCCGCCGGCTGGATGATGCCGTCGTCCCACAGCCGCGCGGTGGCATAGAGCGGGTGCCCCTCGCGCTCGTAGGTGTCCCGGATCGGCGCCTTGAACGCCTCCTCGTCCTCGGTCGACCAGCGCCGCCCCTCCGCCTCGATGTTGTCCCGCTTGACGGTGGCGAGGACGGATGCGGCCTGCTCCCCGCCCATCACGGAGATCCGCGCGGTCGGCCAGGTGAACAGGAAGCGCGGCCCGTAGGCGCGCCCGCACATGCCGTAGTTGCCCGCCCCGTACGAGCCGCCGACGATCAGCGTGATCTTGGGCACCGCCGCGCAGGCCACCGCCGTCACCAACTTTGCGCCGGCGCGCGCAATGCCACCCGCCTCGTAGTCGCGGCCGACCATGAAGCCGGTGATGTTCTGCAGGAACAGGAGCGGGATCTTGCGCTGGCAGCAGAGCTCCACGAAGTGCGCGCCCTTGTTGGCGCTCTCGGCGAAGAGGATGCCATTGTTGGCGACGATGCCCACCGGCATGCCCGAAATGCGCGCAAACCCCGTCACCAGCGTGGTGCCGTAGAGCGCCTTGAACTCGTCGAACACCGAGCCGTCGACCAGCCGCGCGATCACCTCGCGGATGTCGACCTGCTGGCGCAGGTCCGTCGGCATCACGCCCTCGATGCCGCCCACCGCGGGTTCCACCGGCGCGGTGAGCGCCAGCGAGGGCGCCGCGGGCGGGGCGAGGTTGGCGACGGCGCGGCGGGCCATGGCGAGCGCCTGACGGTCGTCGAGCGCATAGTGGTCGGCAACGCCGGAGAGGCGGGCGTGGACGTCGGCGCCGCCGAGGTCCTCGGCCGAGACCACCTCGCCGGTCGCCGCCTTCACCAGCGGCGGGCCGCCCAGGAAGATCGTGCCTTGCTTGCGCACGATGATGGATTCGTCCGCCATCGCGGGCACATAGGCGCCGCCCGCTGTGCAGGAGCCCATCACGACGGCGATCTGGGCGATCCCCTCGGCGGACATCTGCGCCTGATTGAAGAAGATGCGGCCGAAATGGTCGCGGTCCGGGAAGACCTCGGTCTGGTTGGGAAGGTTCGCGCCGCCCGAATCGACGAGGTAGACGCACGGGAGGCGGTTCTCGCGCGCGATCTCCTGCGCGCGGACATGCTTCTTCACCGTCATCGGATAGTAGGTGCCGCCCTTGATGGTGGCGTCGTTGCAGACGACCATCACCGGCCGGCCCATCACGGCTCCGATGCCGGTGATGACGCCGGCGCCGTGGATCGCGTCGTCGTAGAGGCCGTTGGCGGCGAGGGGGGACAGCTCGAGAAACGGCGCGCCGGGGTCGAGCAGGGCGTTGATCCGCGCGCGGGGCAGGAGCTTGCCGCGCTTTTCGTGCCGTTCGCGCGCGCGGGGCGGGCCGCCGGCCGCCGCTTCGTCCAGCCGCGCGTCGAGGTCGTCGCACAGCGCACGCATTCCGGCCGCATTGGCTTCAAAGGTTTCGCTGTTCAATCGGGACTGCAAAACTGTCACGGCCGCTCCAAGGTATCTGCTAAAGCCCGAGCGTTGTAGCGGAACGGGCAGAAGACGGAAGGGGACGACAATGCACGGCGAGCGGATCGAGGGCCACCACATCGACGCCTTTGCGGAGCTGTTCGAGGCCTCTGCCATCCGCCCCGCCGAGCAGGTCGCGATCCTCACCGAGACCGGCTCGCGCGCCATCAACGTCGCCATCGCGGAGCTCGCGCTCGCCCGGCTCGGCATCCGCCCGTTCCGCCTCGTGGCGCCGACGCCGCGGATGGGGCGGATGATCGTCCGCTCCACCGGCGGCACGCAGGCGCTGACCGGCCTCACCCCGCTGGTGGAGGCGATGAAGGCCGCCGACGTGGTGATCGACCTCACCCTCGAAGGCCTGATGCACGCCCGCGAGACCGCCGAGATCCTGAAGGCCGGCACCCGCATCCAGGTCATCTCCGACGAGCACCCCGACATGCTCGCCCGGATGCGCCTCGACCCCGCGCTGAAGGACGAGGTCCGCGCCGCCGCCCGCCGCGCCCGCGAGGCGAAGGAGATGCGCGTGACCTCCGAGGCGGGGT
Source organism: uncultured Alphaproteobacteria bacterium (assembly GCA_963704595.1). GTDB lineage: Bacteria > Pseudomonadota > Alphaproteobacteria > Rhizobiales > Amorphaceae > Acuticoccus. Next base: position 4,193,107 of record OY969922.1, on the reverse strand, counting down.
CCGACCTCACGGTGGACATGACCGGGGCGCAGACCGTTGGCGTCTGGGGCTGGACGGACAGGCCGGGGACGCTCGCGCACTGGCCGGGTGGCATCGTCGTGTCGTTCCCCCGCGCCGGGACCGTGGCGGGGCGGCTGGTGCTGCAGCCCGGCGACATGAACCTCACCTACAAGCGCTACGTGGAAAGCCCGGTCGCGCTGACGCTGGAGAACGACCGCGTGGTGCGGGTGGACGGCGAGGGCGTCGACGCCCGCCTGATGCGCGACACCTGGGCCGCATGGGGCGACGCCGACGCGACGGCGGTGAGCCACGTCGGCTGGGGCCTCAACCCGGCCGCGCGCTGGGATGCGCTCACCATGATGGACCGCCGCGACACCAACGGCACCGAGCTGCGCGCCGTCCCCGGCAACTTCCTGTTCTCCACCGGCGCCAACGAGTTCGCAGGCCGGTTCACCGAAGGCCACTTCGACCTGCCGATGATGGGCTGCACCATTGCGCTGGACGGCGTGCCGGTGGTCGAGGCGGGGGGGCTCGCATGAGCGAGATGGCCGAAGGCACCGCGGCCAGAAAGGCCGCGCTGCGAAAGGAAGCCGCAGTCCGCCGCAAGGCCGCCGCCGCCGCGGAGCCCGGCGCGGGCGCGGCGCTCGCCCGCCATGCACACCTCTTCCGCGCAAGCCTCGTGGCGGCCTACCGGCCGATCCGCAGCGAGATCGACCCGCTGCCGCTGGCCGCCGCCATCGCGGGCCCCGGCGCCGCCATCGCGCTGCCGGTGACGGTAGGCGACCACATCGAGTTTCGGGGATGGCGCCCCGGCGAGTCCCTCGCGCGGGGCCAGCTCGGCATCGAGGAACCGGAGGGGCCGGAGGTTGCGCCGGACCTCCTCCTCGTTCCATTGCTGGCCTTCAGCCGTGCCGGCGGCCGGCTCGGCTACGGCGCCGGGCACTACGATCGCTACCTCGCGGCCCGGCCGGGGTTGCGCACCGTGGGTGTCGCGTTCGCGGCGCAGGAAATGCAGGGCCTTCCGCTGGAGCGGCACGACGTGCCGCTGATGGCGATAGCGACGGAGCGGGAATTGATCGTGATCGAGGAGAGCGTGTGCGTCTGATGTTTCTGGGTGACGTGGTCGGGCGCTCCGGGCGCCAGGCCCTCGTCACGCACCTTCCCCGCCTGATCGAACGCTTCAAGACCGACTTCGTGGTGGTGAACGGCGAGAACGCCGCAGGCGGCTTCGGCATCACCGAGGAGATCGCCGACGAGTTCCTCGATGCCGGCGCCGACTGCATCACCACCGGCAACCACGTCTGGGACCAGCGCGAGGCGCTGGTGTTCATCGCACGCGAGCCGCGGATGATCCGGCCGATCAACTTCCCGCCCGGCACGCCCGGCGCCGGTGCCACCATGCTGACGGCGCGCAACGGCGCCCGCGTCTTCGTCGCCAACGTCATGGGCCGCATCTTCATGGACCCGCTGGACGATCCGGTCCGCCCGCTGGAAGCCGCGCTCGACTATCACCGCCTCGGCAGCGAGGTGGATGCCGCCATCGTCGACGTCCACTGCGAGGCGACCAGCGAAAAACAGATGTTCGGCCATCTGCTCGACGGCCGCGTCTCCCTCGTCACCGGCACGCACACCCATGTGCCGACGGCGGACCACCGGGTGCTCCCGGGCGGCACCGCGTTCATCACCGATGCCGGGATGTGCGGCGCGTTCGATGGCGTGATCGGCATGGACAAGGACGAGCCGGTGCGCCGCTACGTCGAGCGCACCCCCGGCCAGCGGATGACGCCGGCAACCGGCCCCGCCACCGTCTGCGGCGTCGCCGTCGACACCGACGACAGGACGGGGCTCGCCAACTGGATCGCCCCGATCCGCGTCGGCGGCGATCTGGAGCCTGCCGTGCCGACACTGTGGGAGGCCTGACCGCCCTGAGCAAGGCTGAACTGTCGCAGTGACGGTTGCCGCCCACCGGCGCACCTGTCATCCAGCCCCGGTACCGACGAGTGAGGAGAGACCATGCCCGAGACACGCGCGCAGACGCCGATCGACCCGGCGGATTATCCCAAGCCGATCGTCGCCGGTCTCACCTGCCGCTGCCCGCGCTGCGGCGAGGGCAAGCTGTTCAGGGGTTTCCTCAGCCTGCGCGACAAGTGCAACGTCTGCGGTCTCGACTTCGACTTCGCCGACCCCGCCGACGGGCCGGCCTTCTTCATCCTGTGTTTCGCCGTGGTTCCCGCGCTCGCCGTCGCCGCGTGGATCGAGATCGCCTACACCCCGGCGTGGTGGGTGCACCTCGTCATTTCCGTACCGCTGATCCTCGCCGCGTGCATCCTGCCGATGCGCCCGCTCAAGGCCTGGCTGATCGCAAGCCAGTATTATCACGACGCGGCCGAGGGGAAGGTCGAGCGCTAGGCGGCCCGATGCCCGAACCGATCGAGTACGTCTTCTCCCACGCCGCCCTGCCGTCGGCCGCGCTCCAGCCGAGGCTGATGGCGCGCTGGCGTCGCGGCGGATGGACGGGGCGCATCCTCGCCGTCGTCGGGGGCGGCCTCGTGGGGGCGGCGATCGCCGCCGCATCCTCGATGCTCGACATTCCGTTCTGGGCGGGGCTGGCGCTCGGGCTCGGGCCGACCGTTCTCTACGTCGCGCTTACCCAGGCAATCTTTCGCACGACGCTGAAGCGCATCGCCCGTGAGCAGGCCAATGCTCCCTGGCGCGAAGGAGACTCCACGGTCCGGCTCGATGCCGAAGGTATCGCCATCGCCGACGCCAACGGCCGGACGTTTCTCCCGTGGTCTCACGTGATCGACGTGATCGAGGCGGAGGGACACCTTCTTCTGCTCCTGTCCCCGCTCGAATACGTGCCGGTGCCCCAGGACGCGGTCACGCCGCTGACCCTCGACGACGTGGCGGACCGCGTCGAGCGCTGGCGCAGTCCCGCGCCCGTGGCCTACCTGGATCATCTGGAAGCGCCCGAGGCGCCGGAAGCGTAGACGGCGCTTCCCAACCCCCGCCCACTTGCAGTACATCGGCCCTCTACGAGGAGGGGACCATGGCCGGGCATTCCAAATTCAAGAACATCATGCATCGCAAGGGCGCACAGGACGCCAAGCGGTCGAAGCTGTTTTCCAAGCTGTCGCGCGAGATCACCGTCGCGGCCAAGATGGGCACGCCGGATCCGGACATGAACCCGCGCCTGCGCCTCGCCATTCAGGCCGCCAAGGCGCAGTCGGTCCCCAAGGACAACATCGAGCGCGCCATCAAGAAGGCGTCCACCGATGAGGACGCGAATTACGACGAGGTCCGCTACGAAGGCTACGGCCCCGGCGGCGTCGCCGTCCTGGTCGAGGCGCTGACCGACAACCGCAACCGCACCGCCTCGATCGTGCGCGCGGCGTTCTCCAAGCACGGCGGTGCGCTGGGCGAGACGGGCTCCGTCGCCTTCATGTTCGACCGGGTGGGCGAGATCGAGTATCCGGCGAGCGCTGCCGACGCCGACACCGTGATGGAAGCCGCCATCGAGGCCGGCGCCGACAACGTTGTCTCCGACGAGGAGTTCTCACACCATCACCTGCGCCTTCGAGGACGTGGCCGAGGTTTCCGCCGCCCTCACCAAGCAGCTCGGCGACCCCGCCTCCGTCAGCATCGTCTGGCGCCCGCAGACCAACACGCCGGTCGACGAGGAGAAGGCCGGCACGCTGATGAAGCTGATCGACGTGCTGGAAGACGACGACGACGTGCAGAACGTCTTCGCCAACTACGAGATCAGCGACGAGATCATGGAAAAACTCGCGGCTGCTTGATCGCGACCCGGCCCGCAACCATCTGAAGATTGCCGCGCAGTAGACAGCGTCATTATACTGGGCGCCTGGCGGCTATTTTTCAGCCGTGCATTGTGCACGTAATTGCGGGCCACTTAAATGAAAGACAATCTTCTTTACGACGGGACGCATCTATACTGGCGCAGCGCATTCGACGCGCAGTCCCTCCACTACCGCGCCTCTTCCGGCGTCATCGCGCGCGACTCGGCGGGAAACATCGTCGAGGACCACCGCTACGCCAACGAGCAATGCGCCAAGGACGTCGGGCCTGTGCCGGCGGGGAATTACACGATCGAGGTCGTGCCGCGCGGCGAGGCCGGCAAGGTATGGTCCACCTGCTCGCTGGTCCGCCCCAAGGGCGGCGGCATCCAGACCATCCCCCGCGGCGCCGGCGCCGTGCACGGCTCGGACAACTGTGAACCGTTCTGGGCGAACTGGGGCAGCAACCGCGTCCAGATGAACCCGGCGGACGAGAAGACCCGCACCACCTGCTCGCCGCGCCGCTCGGGCTTCTACATCCACGATTCCGTCAAGGGATACTCGCACGGCTGCATCGAGGTGGAGGGCGAGTTCTTCGTGCGCCTGCGCAAGTTTGCGGACCTCGTCGCCCGCAAGAAGGTGGACCCGACGATGCCGGTCACCGTCGACTACCGCAGCGCCACCATGGCGACCTACGGCTACACCGATCAGCCGGGCTTCGTGGGACCAATCCCGTGATCCCGTTCCTGCGCGCAGCCATGGTGGCGGCGCTGGTCCTGTCCACGGCGCCTGCAGGCGCGGTGGATGCGGGCGGCTGCGTCGTCGTCACCGCAGCCGAAGTGAAAGCGGACGCGGCCACCCTGTCGCTCGACGTGCGCCGCCATCCCGCCGGGTGCGGGTGCCGGTCGAAGTGGATGGTGGTGACGCTGGAGGATGCCGGCGGCACGGAAGTCGGCACCGGCCGCTTCGTTCTGGAGCCAGACATCGGCCCCGTGACGGCGGAGGTCCCGCTGAGGGCCGGCACGGGTGGCGCCGCCGCGGACGTTTCGGTGGCGTGCGCCGCGGAGTGACGCCTACAGCCTGCCGCGCGCCGCCTGCTCTTCGAGGCGGCGGCGGACCTCCTCGCGCTTCTCGCGGATCATGCCGGGGATCAGAAAGAGGTCGATAGCCCACCACACCAGGCCGATCACGATCAGGCACAGGATGAGCTGCAGGATCGCCGACCCGGGGCGCCCCAGATAGAACCGGTGCGCGCCGAAGATGCCGAGGAAGAACCACAGCAGGTAAGTGACGACGTGGTCCGGCGCCTCGTTGGTGACGCGCGTCTCGATGACGAGGCGGTCCGTTTCGCTCAGGGTCATGGGTCGTGCGGTCGTGTCTGTCATGATGCTCAGGTGGTCCTTTCTCGCTTCCGTCGCAAGTCACGAGCAGGAAAACCGCGCGAAACCGGACGAAACATGCATGTTCCCGTTACGGACGCTAAACTTTCCGCCCATAGTGTGCATGGCAAAGGGGGCGCCATGTCCGTCATCATCCTCGGGATCGATCCCGGCCTGCGCGCGACCGGCTGGGGCGCCGTCCGTGCCGACGGTGCGCGCCTGTCGTTCATCGCCGCCGGCACCATCACGACGCTCGCAAGCGTCTCGCTCGCCGAGCGGCTGACCGCGCTCTACAACGGCCTCGCCGCCGTGGTGGCCGACATCGCCCCGCACGAGGCGGCGGTGGAGAACACCTTCGTCAACCGCGATGCCGTCGCCACGCTCAAGCTCGGGCAGGCGCGCGGCATAGCGCTGCTCGCCCCCGCCATCACCGGCGTCCCGGTTTCCGAGTACGCGCCCAACCTCATCAAGAAGACCGTGGTTGGTGCGGGCCATGCCGACAAGCACCAGATCCGCCACATGGTGACGATGCTCCTGCCCAAGACGCAGGGCGCGGTGAAGGGCGAGCACGCGTTCGACGCGCTCGCCATCGCGATCTGCCATTCGAGCCACCGGCGGGCGCTGAAGGTCGCGGCATGATCGGCCGCCTCTCCGGCACGATCGTCGACCTCGGCGACGTCGCGATCCTCGACGTCCACGGCGTGGGCTACGAGGTCTACATGCCGGCGCGCGACCTCTCGAACCTTTCGGTCGGAAGCACCGCCACGCTGGTGATCGAGACGCTGGTGCGCGAGGACATGATCCGCCTCTACGGCTTCTCCGACGCTGCGGGGCGGGACTGGTTCCGCCTCCTCCAGAGCGTGCAGGGCGTCGGCGCGAAGGTCGCCCTCGGCGTCCTCTCCGTGCTGCCGCCCGACCAGCTCGCCACCGCCATCGCGACCGGCGACCGCGCCGCCATCGAGCGCGCGCCGGGCGTCGGCAAGCGCGTCGCCGAGCGGATCGCCACCGAGCTGAAGACCAAGGGGCCGGCCCCGGCGATGGTGATCGCCCCCGCGTCCGGCCCGGTGAGCGCCGCCGACGACGTCCTCGCCGATGCGGTCTCCGCCCTCGTCAACCTCGGCTATGACGGCGGGGCAGCGCGCGCCGCGGTCGTCGCCGCGCGCACCGAGAAGCCCGACGCGGGCGCGGCCGAGCTCATCCGCGCAGGCCTCAGAAGGCTCGCCTCGTGACCCCGCTCTCGCCCGAAAAGCAGGCCGAAGACCACGACGTCGCTCTCCGCCCGCAGACGCTCGCCGAATTCGTCGGCCAGCCCGCCGCCCGCGCCAACCTCGACGTCTTCGTCCAGGCCGCGCGGCAGCGGGGCGAATCGCTCGACCACGTGCTCCTCGTCGGCCCACCCGGCCTCGGCAAGACCACGCTGGCCCAGATCGTCGCCAAGGAGCTCGGCGTCGGCTTCCGTTCCACCTCCGGCCCGGTGATCGCCAAGGCCGGAGACCTTGCCGCGCTCCTTACCAACCTCGAGGAGCGGGATGTCCTCTTCATCGACGAGATCCACCGCCTGTCGCCGCACGTGGAGGAAATCCTCTATCCCGCGATGGAGGATTTCCAGCTCGACCTCATCATCGGCGAAGGCCCGGCCGCCCGGTCGGTGAAGATCGACCTCGCGCGCTTCACCCTCGTCGGCGCCACCACGCGGCTCGGCCTCCTCACCACGCCGCTGCGCGACCGATTCGGCATCCCGCTGCGGCTGGAGTTCTACTCGGTGGAGGACCTCTCCAGCATCGTCGTGCGCGGCGCGCGGCTGATGGGGATCGCCACTACCGACGATGGCGCCGAGGAGATCGCCAAGCGTGCCCGCGGCACGCCCCGCATCGCCGGCCGCCTGCTGCGCCGCGTGCGCGACTTCGCCATCGTTGGCGGTGCGGATGCCATCAACCGCGAGATTGCCGACGCCGCGCTCCTGCGGCTCGACGTCGACGCCGCGGGCCTCGACAGCCTCGACCGGCGCTATCTTTCGCTGATCGCGGACAACTATGCAGGCGGTCCGGTCGGGATCGAAACGATCGCGGCCGCACTGTCCGAGCCGCGTGATGCGATCGAGGACATCGTCGAGCCATACCTCCTGCAACAGGGCTATCTCCAGCGCACGCCGCGGGGGCGGCTCCTCACCCCGCGCGCCTTCACGCACCTCGGGCTACCGGTGCCGCGGCGGGATGACGGGATGCCCGGCTTGTTCGGCCCGCAGTAACGGGGCCGCGCGAATACATCTACGTTAAGATCTACAGGCCGGAACTCGCCGATATTTCATGCGGTTGAACCTTGGTCGAGCTTCTGCGTTGACCAATGTCCGCGCCGCGACTGGCGGGGAACCGGAGCACGCGGAGGAAGTGCATCAAGGGCTCGTTGCGCATGTCCATGACGGTTGCGTCCGACTTCGCGTTCGCCGGCGCCGGTGCGCGCCGTTCACAGCCCGCACGTCCCGAGGCGTTGCGCCGGCCGGGTAACGGCGGTTCGGTCCCCTGGTTCGCCGCCCATCCGCGCGTCGCCACGGTCCTTGCCGCGCCGCCTTATGACCATCGCGTCGTGATCGAGAGCGTTCACGCCTACTACGCGCAGTTCGCGCTTGGCGCCGTGGTTTGCGTGCCAGTTCGCAACGAGGCGGCGCTGCTGCCCGCCTGCCTCGGCGCCCTGAAGCGGGCGATCGGCCGGCTCTCGGGTGACAGCTGCGGGGTCATCTTCATCGTGAACAACACGGCGGACGAGTTGGCCGACATCCTGCGTGAATGGGCCGCCGGCGCAGGGATCGCGGCGCTCGTTTGCGAGGTGACGCTGCTTGGGAGCGCGGCCAACGTCGCGATCGCGCGCCGGCTCGCGTTCGACATTGCCGAGGGCGTGGCGCGGCGCGATGCCGTCATCCTGTCGACCGACGCCGACACGCGCGTCGGCGCGGACTGGGTCGTCCGTCTGGTCGCGGCGGTCCGGGGCGGCGCGGCCATGGTCGCGGGCGGGATCGAGGCGGACGAGGCGGAACTCGCGGGACTGCCGGCCAAGGTGCACCACGTCGGCGCGGTGGAGCGGACGCTCGGTGATCTTTATCGCCAGATCTGGGCGCAACTCGTGCCGGGCGAGGCCTGTCCGATGATGCAGACGGCCGGCGGCGCAAGCATGGCGATATCCTCGGCCGCCTACCGCGCCGTCGGCCGCCTGCCGACCGACGCCCGCAACGAGGACCGGGCGCTCGCCGAGGCGGTCCTGAAGGCCGGCGCGCCGTTCGCGGAGGAGCCGGCCGCATCCGCCGTCACCTCCTGCCGGCTCGACGCGCGCGCCTCTCACGGCATGGCGGATACCCTGGTCGCTCGCTGCCACGACGCCGACCCCGACGTCGACGGCCGCCTCACCGATGTGGTGACGTTCATTCTCCACGCTCTCGCTTGGCAGCTTGTCGGCAACCCGCCCGCGGGGGCGGAGAATGCGGCTTGTGAGGTCGCGCAGCGCCTCGGCGTTCAGGCCGGGATGCTCGAATGCGGTCCGAGCCCCTCGCGCTGGGCGCGAATGGCTGCGATCATCGAGGCCGGGCCGCCCCGCAGGCCGCTGTCGGTCAGCGCCGCGCGCGTCGAGATCGCACGGGCTCGGGGGCTGCTGTCGGCCCTGCCGAAGGGGAACGGCGAACCGTTCGGAGCGCGCGTCGCCGCCATTTTGAAAGAGCTCGATGATACGCGCAGTTGAACTTCGCCCGGCCATCGTCGCCACCGCCGATGCCCCGCTTCGCCTCGGTGCGGACGTCCTTGCGGCGATCGCATTGCGGGCCGGCGCTGCGGATCGCGGCGAGGCGGACCTTTCGGCCGACATCACGGCTCTGCGCGAGGCGGGCGTGCTCGCGGCGCCGCTCCCGGCGGGAGAGGGCGGCAGCGGCCTCGGCGTCAGCCCGGACGGGACGATGGCCTGCCTCACCCTGCTGCGCCAGCTCGGCCGCGCCAACCTTTCCGTGGCGCGCCTGGTGGAAGGCCACATCAACGCGGTGAAGCTGATCGCGCTCTACGCGACGCCGGCCGCACGGGACGCTGCGTTTGACGCGGTGCGCGCCGGCGAGCTCCTCGGCGTGTGGGGGGCGGATGGCGCGGTTCCGGTGACGCTGGCGCCCTGCGAGCCGCTGACGCTGCGCGGTGCCAAGCGCTTCGCCTCGGGGCTCGGCCTCGTCTCCCGCGCGCTGGTGACGGCGCGGACCGACGACGGCGCGCAGCTCGTTCTCGCCCCTGTCACCGACGCCGCGCGGAGCGATGCCTCGGCCTGGGCGATGTCCGGGATGCGGGCGACGGCGTCCGGCACCTACGACCTGGAAGGCGTGGAGCCCGGACCGGCCGCACTGATCGGCAAACCGGGCGACCTGATGCGCGAGCCCTTCTTCGAGGGCGGAGTCTGGCGCTATGCGGCGGCCCATCTCGGCGGCGCGGAGGCGCTTTACACGCACATGCTGGAGACGCTGCTCAAGGCCGGGCGGGCCGACGATCCGCACCAGCAGCGGCGGATCGCAGAGGCCGGCACCGCCTGCGAGACCGCGCGGCTCTGGCTGGAATTGGCCGCAACACGCGTGGAGAGCGGCCCCGCAGACCCCGAGGGCGCGGCCGCCTACGCGCTTCTCGCCCGGGAGGCGACCGAGAGCGCCTGCCTCACCGTAATCGACCGCGTGGAACGCGCGCTCGGCACCGCAGCCTTCGATGCCGGCAGCCCGGTCGACCGCATCCGCCGCGACCTGTCGCTGTTCCTGCGGCAGGCGGCGCCCGACGGCAAGCGCGCCCGCGCCGCCCGCGCGCTGGTCGCCGGCACGGCCCTGCCGGAGGCGCTTTAAGCGACTGCGGGCAGCGTCAGGGGGTCAGGAACGTATCCGCGTACGTCTTCCGCAATTCGGCCTTCTGGACCTTCCCCATCGCGTTGCGCGGCAGCTCGTCCACGAAGAAGACGCGCGCCGGCTGCTTGAAGCGGGCGAGCCGGTCCTTCAGCGCGCCGAGGATATCGGAGAACTTCAGCCCTTCGCGGGACGCGACGACCACCGCCGCGACGGCCTCGCCGAAATCGGGGTGCGGCAGGCCGATCACCGCGCTTTCGACCACGCCGTCGATCTCGTCGATCAGCCCCTCGACCTCCTTGGGGTAGACGTTGATGCCACCCGAAATAATGAGGTCCTTGCCGCGGCCGACAATGCTGAAATAGCCGTCGGGCGACACGGTGCCGAGGTCGCCGGTGATGAAGAACCCGTCGGCGCGCTTCTCCTCCGCCGTCTTCTCCGGCATCCGCCAGTAGCCCTCGAAGACGTTGGGCCCGCGCACCTCCAGCGTGCCGATCTCGCCGTCGTCCAGCGTGTTACCCTCCGCGTCGCAGACCTTGAGCTCCACGCCGGGGAGCGGGAAGCCGACCGTGCCCGCACGCCGCTCGCCGTCATAGGGGTTGGAGGTGATCATGCCGGTCTCGGTCATCCCGTAGCGCTCCAGGATGGCGTGGCCGGTGCGTTCGGCGAAGGTCGTGTGCGTTTCGGCAAGGAGCGGCGCCGAGCCCGAGATGAAGACGCGGATGTTTGCCGCCGCGTCCCGGTCGAGCGCCGGGTGGGCGAGGAGGCGGGTGTAGAATGTCGGCACGCCCATCATGGCGGTGCCGCGGGGGAGGGCCTTCAGCACCGCGTCGGGCTCGAACTTCGCGAAGAAGATCAGCGAGCCCCTCGAGAGCAGGGTGACGTTGGTCGCCACGAACAGGCCGTGGATGTGGTAGATCGGCAGGGCATGGATCAGCCGGTCGTCCGCGGTGAAGCGCCATAAATCGCGCAGGGTTTCCGCGTTGGACTGAAGGTTGCGATGGGTGAGCATCGCCCCCTTCGAGCGGCCCGTGGTGCCGGAGGTGTAGACGATGGCGGCAAGGTCGTCCGGCCCGCGCGGCACGGTCTGAAACTCTTCCGGGACGCCGGCCGCCTCGTCGATGAGGGAGCCTTGCGCGATCCCATTGACCATCGCGCCGAGTGTCGCGATCCCGGCGCCGACATTGCTCGCGAGCGTGCCGAGTGTTTCCTCCCGCTTCGGGTCGACGACGAAGAGCGCGGGCTCGGCGTCTGTCAGGAAATACTCGACCTCGGCGGGTGTGTAGGCGGTGTTGAGGGGCAGGAAGATCGCGCCCGCCCGAACGGTGGCGAGATAGAGCGCGATCGCCTCGATCGACTTTTCCGCCTGGACCGCCACACGGTCGCCGGGCTTCACGCCGCGGGCGACGAGCACGTTGGCAAGCCGCCCCGCCATGGCGCGAAGCTCGCCGTAGGTCACGCGGCGCGGCACCTCGCCCGGCACGTCGGCGAACAGGCTGTCCGCCTCCGCGCCGGCGAGGAGGGTGTCGTAGAGGAGGTTCCCGCCCCCTGCCATCACTTCGCCCAGCGCATCACGAGCGGGTCGGTCTCGCGCGCCAGCTCCATCAGCCCTGCGCGCGTTTCGGCCGAAAGCGGCGCGAGCGGGTGCCGCACATGGTCCGACTTGATGACGCCGGCTTCCATGAACACCGTCTTGCAGGCGCGGAGGCCACACTGCCGGTTCTCATAGTTGATGAGCGGCAGGATGTTCTTGTAGAGGCGCGCGGCCTCGGCGCGGTCGCCGCTCGCGTGAGCGGTCAGCACCGGCTTGATCATGTCGGGCAGGAGCGCGCTCGACATGGAGCCGGTGGCGCCGGCATCGAGGTCGGCCATCAGGGTGATGCCTTCCTCGCCGTCGAACGGGCCGACGATGGCGTCGCCGCCGGCCGCGATCAGGTTCCGCAGCTTCTGCGCGGTCTGCGGCATCTCGATCTTGAAGTAGGAGACGTTGGGGATCTCCTTAGCGAGCTTGACGAGGAACGGCACGGAAAGCTCGACGCCGGCGAGCGGCGCGTCCTGGATCATGATCGGCAGGCCGACATCGGAGGCCGCGGAGAGCTGCTCGTAGGTCTGGCTCTCGTTCCCCTTGAGGATGGCGCCGTGATAGGGCGGCATCAGCATGACCATCGCCCCGCCGAGCTCCTTCACGAGCTTGAGGCGGCTCACGACGATGTTGGTGGCGAAGTGCGAGCAGGTGACCATCACCGGCACGCGGCCCGCGACATGTTCGATGCTGAGACGGGTGAGGGCCTCGCGCTCGGCGTCGGAGATCAGGAACTGCTCGGAGAAGTTGGCGAGGATGCAGATCCCGTCGACGCCCTGGTCGACCATCAGGTCGAGAACGCGCTTCATGCCGTCTTCGTCGACCGCGCCGTTGTCGTGGAAGGGGGTCGGGGCCACCGGCCAGACGCCTTTGTAAGGTCCGCTCATGGAGTCTCTTCTTGTATGCGCGCCACCGGGGCGCCGGGAATGGGGCGACAAGACCAGCCGCAAAGCCTGTGTGCAAGTTTCGTCTGCTTGCGCCGGGGCGACCAAATGTCAATTGTCAGACTTAGCGTGACATGCCTTCCTCATTTATCATGCCCCCGCGCCGGAACGTGCGCCAAGGAAGTTTGATGGATAATGCGCCCGGAACAGCCGGTCTCCGCAACATTCCAGGCTGCCATCTGCGCGGGCTGCGCCGGGTCGCGGGCGCGCTCGGCGCCGTGTGCCTTGCGCTGGCGTTGCTCGCCGGACCCGCGGCTGCCCGCCACTTCACCGACGATGCGCTGATCGAGGGCTTCGTCGAGACCGTGTTCGGCGCCGAGGTGGGCGACGAGGCGGACCGCGAGGCCTCGCGCGTCGTGAAGAAATTCACCGGCCCGGTCGGCTACAACATCATCTCGACGTCGTCCGTGGACCGGCGCAAGACGCTGCGGCGCTTCCTTGCGCAGCTCTCCGATTCGATCGAGAACCTCGAACTGGTGGAGACGCCCACGCGGGACGACGCGCAGATGGTGATCTTCCTCACCGACCGGGCGGACTACCGGGCGACGATCCGCACCTCGGTCTGGGCCGGCGTCAACACCGACTTTCTGGAGGGCAACGCCTGCTCCGCGGTGCTGGCGGCGCGGCGCAGCGGGATCGAGCGGGCGTTCATCTTCCTGGTGGCGGACGAAGGCTTCCTCGGCCTGTCGCACTGCATGGTGGAGGAAATCGCGCAGAGCCTCGGCCCCGCCAACGACAGCACGAATTTGCCCGACAGCATCTTCAACGACGAATCGACCCTCAATGTCTTCGGCGTGTTCGACTGGTTCATTCTCAACATGCTGTACGACGCACGCATCCTGCCGGGGATGGACGAGGCTGAAGTGCGAGTGATCCTGCCCGAGGTGATCGCCGACGTTCGCGCCCGCCTGCCGCGGGCGCTGGAGACCCACAGGACGACACTCATCAACGGGCACACCCAGTAGGCCCGCGGCGCTGCCGCAAGCTCCCCGAGCACGACCTGCACTAAGCTGCCGCAAGCGCCGCAAGCGACGAGACGTGCAGATCGGGCTTGCGCGGGTTCGGACAATTGCGCCAAACCTTACGTGGAAGTCAGAAACGAAACCGATAAGGTGAGCAAAGTCCTCATCTTGCGATAGGGAGATATCCGCGCCACAGGCGGATATTGACATTGATATGAGCGTCGCGCCGACAGTGTTGTCCCAGAGCGTTGCACTCGACGGCTTGCCGGAAGAGCTTGCCGTCGAGCTGATCAAGGTTGCGCGAACGCGGCCGGTCAAGGCGGGCTCGGCGCTGTTCGAGGCGGGCGACCCCGGCGACGGGTTCTATGCGCTGCTGGAGGGCTCGCTCCGGGTCATCCTGCGCGGCGAGGAGGGCGAGCAGGTGCTGGCGCTCCTCTCGCCCGGCGCAATCTTCGGCGAGATGTCCCTGTTCGACGGCGAGCCGCGCTCCGCCACCGTGATCGCCGCCAAGACGTCGCGCGTGGCCTTCTTCGACAAGGCGGCCGTGTTCCGCTTCGCCGACGACAACCCCGCCGTCTACCGCCACATGATGTGCATCGTCGGGCGGCGCCTGCGCGCGTCCAACGCCACGCTGGCGGCGCGCTCGCTGCTGCCGCTGACGGGCCGCGTCGCGCAGACGATGCTCCACCTGTCTGACATGTTCGGCAAGGACGTTGGCGGCGGCCGGCGGCTGGTGCACCACAAGATCAGCCAGGCCGACCTTGCCGCGATGGTCGGCGCCGCGCGCGAGAACGTCAGCCGCGTCCTCAACGACTGGAAGCGCGAGGGGCACATCTCACGCATCAGCGGCTACTACTGCATCGAGGATCTGACCGCGCTGCGGGCGCTGGCGACGCTCTGAAGGCGCCGGGGCACGGCATAGCCGCGCCCCGGGCTGTCGTCAGCTGACTGGGGTGATCGCCGGCAGGCCGTTGAGGTGGGCCTTGAGGTTGCGCACCACGAGGTCGCCCATCGCCCAGCGCGTCTTGGTGGTCGCGGAGCCCTGGTGCGGCGAGAGGACGACGTTGTCCATCTCGAAGAACGCCGAAGGCACGCGCGGCTCGTCGTCGAACACGTCGAGCGCGGCGCCGCCGAGGCGGCCTTCCTGAAGCGCCGCGATCAGCGCCGGCTCGTCGACGGATGCGCCGCGGCCGACATTGACGAACATGCCCGTCAGGCCCGAGCGCGTCGAGAACCTCGCGGTTGATGAGGTTCTTCGTGCCGGAACCGCCCGGGACGATGGAGACGAGCCAGTCGACTTCCTTCGCCATGGTCACGAGGTCCGGGTAGTAGAGGAACGGCTCGTGCGCCTGGTGGGTGCGGCCGTGGTAGACGACGCGCATCTTGAACGCCTGCGCCCGCCGCGCGACCTCCTTGCCGATCCGCCCCAGGCCGAGGATGCCGACGGTCTTGCCCGTCAGCTCGCCGGTGAGCGGATAGGGGCCGGACTCGGCCCACTTGCCGGCGCGGGTGTAGACGTCCGCCTGCGGAATGCGTCGGCAAAGCGCGATCATCAGGCCCATGGTGATCTCGGCCATAGCGTCGGTCAGCACGTCCGGCGTGTTGGTGACGACGATCCCGCGGGCCCGGCAGTCCTCCACGTCGATCGCGTCGTAGCCGACGCCGAAGCTCGAGATGATCGAGAGGTTCGGCAGCTTGTTCATGATCTCGGGCGGGCAGCCGACGTGGCCGTTGGTGGCGACCCCCTTGATGCGCGAGCCGACCTGCGTGAGGAGCGCGTCGGGGTCGTCCGCCTCGTACAGCTTGTGGGTGGTGAAGTTGGCGTCCAGCGCGTCGATGACGCTCTGGAGCATCTTGCGCATGATCAGAACGTCGCTCATCAGGCTGCCACCACGGTCTGCTTCTGCTCGCCGAGTCCGTCGATGCCGAGCGTCATGACGTCACCGACCTTGAGGTAGATCGGCTCCGGCTTCATGCCCATGGCGACGCCGGGGGGCGTGCCGGTCGGGATGATGTCGCCAGGCTCCAGCGTCATGAAGCGGGACACGTAGGAGATGATCTGCGGAACGTTGAAGATCAGCGTGGAGGTGGAGCCGCGCTGGCGCTTCTCGCCGTTCACGTCGCACCACATGTCGAGATTGTGGACGTCCGCCACCTCGTCCTTGGTGACGAGCCAGGGGCCGAGCGGGCCGAAGGTGTCGTGCGACTTGCCCTTGGTCCACTGGCCCTCGAGCTTGGTCTGGTAGTCGCGCTCCGACACGTCGTTGAAGACGGAGAAGCCTGCGACGTAGTCCATCGCCTCGGCCTCGGAGACGTACTTGGCGCGCTTGCCGATGACGATGGCGAGCTCGACTTCCCAGTCCAGCGCCTTGGCGCCGCGCGGCAGCTCCACGTCGTCGTTCGGGCCGCAGATCGCGGTCACGGCCTTGTGGAAGAAGATCGGCTGGCCGGGAGGGGTGGCGCCGGTCTCGGCCGCGTGGTCCGAGTAGTTGAGGCCGATGCACAGGACCTTGCGCGGATCGCCGACGCAGGGGCCGATGCGGCCGGGCTCGGAGACGACCGGGCAGGGCGTCGATGTCGGTCGCGGCGAGGCGCTCGAGGAGTTCGGTGGAGAGGGTGGCGGACGAGATGTCCGCGACGACCTCGGAGAGGTCGCGGATGGAGCCGTCGCTGTGCACACAGCCCGGTTTTTCGTGGCCCGCCGGGCCGTAGCGCAAGAGTTTCACGTGTGGTCGCTCCTTGGGTTTTTCGTGTCGGCTCAGCCGGCGGTCCAGCCGCCGTCGATGATGTGGGTCTGCCCGGTGACGAAGGCCGATTCGTCGGACGCGAGGTAGACCGCGAGGTTGGCGATCTCCTCCGCGGTCGCGATCCGGCCCATCGGCTGGCGCGCGATGAACGACTTCAGCGCGCCCTCGTAGTCGCCGGTGGCGCGCAGGCGCTCGTGCAGCGACGGGCTGTCGACCGTGCCCGGGCAGATCGCGTTGCAGCGGATGCCCTTCGATCACGAAGTCGATCGCGACGGACTTGGTGAGGCCGATGATGCCGGCCTTCGACCCGCCGTAGACGCAGCGGTTGGGCACGCCGATGATCGAGGACGCCGCCGACGAGATGTTGACGATGGAGCCGCCGCCGCGCTCGATCATGCCCGGAATGGCTGCCCGCATCGCGCGGAACATCGCCTTGACGTTGAGGTTGAAGGCGAGATCGAAGTCCTCGTCGGTCGCGTCGAGGATGGTGCCGCCGTGGACGATGCCGGCGCAGTTGAAGAGGATGTCCGGCTTGGCGTCGACGACGGCGCGCTCGAGCGCATCCTTGTCGAGCACGTTGAGGCGCGAAGGTGTCGACCGCGGCGGGCAGGCCCTCCAGCTTGTCGGCGTTGATGTCGGTCGCGATCACCGTCGCTCCCTCGCGGGCGAAGGCGATGGCGGTGGCCCGGCCGATCCCTTGCGCGGCGGCGGTGAGGAAGGCGCGTTTTCCTGAGAGGCGCATCAGCGATCCTTGAAAAGTTCGGCGAAGAAATCGACCATCTGGGGCACCATCTTGTCACCATGGCCGGTGGCCTTGGCAATGCCGAGCGCCTGCTTGGCCGCGACCGACATGATCGAGGTGGTGCCGAGGTCGTCGGCCATCGTGGCGTAGTAGCCGATGTCCTTGCGCCCGTTGGCGATGGAGAAGGCGAGCATGTCGGGCACGCCGTCGATGGCGTTGGCCTTCACGAAGTCCATCATGCCGGACTTCAGCGGCCCGGCGGACATCACGTCGTAGAGCATCTGGCGCGGCACGCCGGCCTTGTCGGCCATCGCGAACGCTTCCGACATGGCGCACGCCGTCGTCATCGCGAAGAAGTTGTTGATCAGCTTCAGCGTATGGCCGGCCCCGAGAGCGCCGACGTGGAAGACGTTTTCGCCCAGATCCTTGAGGACCGGCTCGACGCGCTGGTAGTCGGCCTCCGCGCCTGCCGCCATGATGTTGAGCTTGCCTTCGAGCGCGAACGCCGGAGTGCGGCCGAGCGGGGCGTCCATGTAGCGCCCGCCGGCGGCCTCGACCGCCGCGCCGAGCGACAGCGTCGAGCCGGGGAGCGAGGTGCCGAAGTCGATGACGATGCGTCCCGGGCTTGAGGCCTGCGATGACGCCGTCCTCGCCCAGCATCCGGCTTTCGACCGAGGCTGACGTGTCCATGCACAGCATCACGATGTCGCTGGCGTCGGCGATCGCCTGCGCGCTCTCAACCTCCGTGGCGCCGCGGCCGACGGCGGCGTCGACGCCCTTGCGGTTGCGGTTGGCGATGACGGTGACGGGGTAGCCGAGCGACTGGAGCCGCTCCACCATGGCCGACCCCATGAGACCGAGGCCGATGAAGCCGATGGCCGGGCGATTTGTCATGTTCTTCCCTGTAGTTCCGCTTGGCGTTCCTTCCCTTCTGGCGGGGGCGGTAACGCGTCTATTTTCCGAATGGGGCCGATGAGGCAGGACCGGCGGGACGGTGCAATCCCGTCGGTCTTCAAACCCGCCGGGGTCAGCTGATGAAGAGCACCTTGTAGTCGACCATCGCGTGCTCGGCGTATGCGCCGCGCGCAGCGAGGTTCTCGTAGTAGGCGCTAACGCGGGGGTGCGGCTGCCGCTCAATCTCGAGCGTGTGGTAGCGGTAGAGCATCGTCCCGAACACGATGTCGGCGATGGTGAGGGTGTCGCCGCCGAGATAGCGCGTCTTCTCGAGCTTCTCCTCGGCCTTGTCCATCGCGGCGGCGAGGTCGCGCTCGAACTGCGCCATGCGGGCAGGGTCGCGGTCCTCGGGCTTGGTGCGCGCCAGCATCCAGAACGCGCCGGTGAGTGCGGGGGCGATGGCGAGCTGTGCCCACTCGGCCCACATGTCGGCGTCCGCCTCGGCCTGGCCGCCTTCGGGCCACAGGCGCCGCTCGGGGTCGCGGCGCGCCAGCAGGCGGACGATCGCGTTGGATTCGAACATCGTCACGCCGTCGTCGAGCCGGACGGCGGGGACCTTGCGGTGCGGGTTGAGCGCGTGGAATTCGTCGGTGTCGAGGCCGCCGTAGTGGCCGCCGCGGTCGAGCCGTTCGACGGGCAGGCCGAGTTCGGCGATGGCCCACATCACCTTCTGGACGTTGAGCGACGTGGCGCGGCCCCAGACCGTAATCATGTGATGTCTCCAGCAGATTGCATTATGACGCGCCAGCGCGTGTCCGATCTTTCTGCAATAGACCGCCGAACCCGCGTTGGCGAGACTTGCCGTGCAGGGCGCGGGCGAATGCATCTGGTCACCTGCGCGCAACGGCCCTACGTCACAAAGGACCGGCCGTACGTGGCCAACCTGGCCACAAGTCTGGATCCAATGCACACCCTTATCCTGCGCAACATCCTCACGATCCGGCAGAACTACTGGTTCTGGCCAGGGCTCCTGACGCTCGCGGGCCTGATCCTCGGTCTCGGGATGCCGCTTCTTGACGCGCGGATCGGGGACGACTGGATTCGCGACCACGAGATCCTCACCATCGTGGAATCGTCCGGCGCGCGCGATATCCTGACCACGCTGGCGAGCGCCGTCCTCGGCGTTGCCGGCGTCTCGTACTCGATCACCATCGTCGCGGTGTCGTTCGCGAGCGGCAACTTCGGCCCGCGGCTCGTCGGCAACTTCATGCGAGACCGGCTGAACCAGACCGTGCTCGGCATCTTCCTCGGCTCGTTCGTCTACATGATCGTCGTCCTGCGCACGATCTACGACGGCACCGACGGGACCGCCGCCTTCGTGCCGCAGATCTCACTCCTTCTCGCGCTGGCATTCACCCTGATCTCGGTCTGCGCGCTGATCGTGTTCTTCCACCACGTGCCGGAGAGCATCGACATCATGAACCTCGCGGCCGACATCGGCGCGGGGCTGCGGGTCTCCGTGGTGAAACTCCTCGAGGACGAGGACGAGCGCGTCAGCATCCGGCGGGACCAGCCGCGCGAGCCGCCGCCGGAGGGCGAGCCGTCCGTGGCGCTGATCAGGTCGGATGCATCCGGGTACATCCAGGGGCTCGACCTCGACGCGCTGAGGGCGGTCGCGGAGAAGAACGACGTCTATATCCGTGTCCTTCGGGGGCCGGGCGAGTTCGTGGCGACGGGCGACGCCGTGTTCGAGATGCGGGGCGAGGGAGACAGGAGCGACACGCCGGCGAGCGCGCTGCGCTGCATGTCGCTCGGGCCGAGCCGGTCGGGAGACCAGGACACGCTGTTCTACATCGACCAGATCGTCGAGATGGTCGGCCGTGCGCTGTCGCCGTCGATGAACGACCCCTACACCGCCATCATATGCCTGGACTGGCTGCGTGCAGGGCTGTCGGCGTTCGTGCGCCGCCCGTCGTTCGAGGAGGACGACGAGTGGGAGCGCGTCGTCTTCCGGCGGGTGACGTTCGAGGAAATGGTGGAGCGCGCCTTCGGACGGATGCGCCAGTACCTCGCGGCCGACCGCGTGGCGACTCTGCATGCGATATCCGTGCTGGCCGACCTTGCCTGCGCGGCCTCCAGCGAAGAGCGCGCCGACCGCCTGCGCGAGTTCATGCGCGACCTCGGCACCGCTGCCGACGAGACGCTGGGCACCAGCAATGGCCGGCAAGACGTCGCCGAGACGCTTGCGCGCGAACTGGCGCGCGTCGCCCAGACCCGCACCGCCGGCATCCCCTACACCCCCGACCCGCTCACCTGAGCGGGCGGCCCGCGATCAGCCGGCGTAGCCCTGGCGAGATGCGTTGGCCTCGGCATCGCCCTTCGACATGAAGCCGGAGGGCGATGCGCCGACGATCTGGCCGTTGCTGGCGGTGCGCCGCCAGCGCCACTTGCCGGCCTTGTCCTCGTAGAACGCCCAGGAATCCTTGGCATTCTTGCCGCGCTTGGCGTTCTTCTCGCAGTCCGCCTTGTCAGAGTAGCCCTCGCAGGCGGCACCGACGACCTTGCCGTCCGGCCCCGTCATCCGCCAGCGCCACTCGCCGCGCTTGTCCTGATAGACTTCGATCTGGTCTTTCTTCGCCGCCATGGTTGCCTCCGGCCAAAAGAAAACGCCTGCCCCGATGCTGAGGGGCAGGCGCTGGATTTTCAAGGCCGGATCGTCCGCGCTTCATCTTGGATGGTGGCGCAGACGACGGTTTTGCACGGTTTCGAGCGAGGCGATTACATCACCGCGCCGATCTGCCAGGGCACGAATTCGTGGTCGCCGAGCCCCTGAGCCTCGGACTTCGACTGTTCGCCAGACGCGACGGCGATGATCCGCTCGTAGATCTGCCGGCCGACGCTTTCCACGGTCTCTTCACCGGTGAGGATCGGCCCGGCGTCGACGTCCATGTCCTCGTTCATCTTGGTGTAGAGCTCGGAATTGGTCGCGACCTTGATGGTCGGCGACGGCTTCGAGCCGAACGCCGAGCCGCGCCCGGTGGTGAACACCACCACGGTGGAGCCCGACGCGATCTGCCCGGTCACGGACGCGGGGTCGTAGCCCGGCGAATCCATGAAGCCGAAGCCCGGCGTGTTGGCTTCCTCGGCATACTCGTAGACGCCGGTGAGGGGGCTGGTGCCGCCCTTCGCCGCCGCGCCGAGCGACTTCTCGAGGATGGTGGAGAGCCCGCCGCGCTTGTTGCCGGGGGAGGGGTTGTTGTCCATCGAGCCCTTGTTGCGGGCGACGTAGTCCTCCCACCACTTGATCCGCGCGATCAGCTTCTCGCCGACCTTCGGGCTGGCGGCGCGTTCGGCGAGGAGGTGCTCGGCGCCGTAGATCTCCGGCGTTTCGGCCAGAAGCCCGATGCCGCCCTGCGCGGCGAGGAGGTCGCACGCGTGGCCGAGCGCCGGGTTGGCGGTGATGCCGGACCACGCGTCCGACCCGCCGCACTGCAGCGCGACCGTGAGCGCGGAGACGGGGCATGGCTCGCGCTTCGCCTCGTTGGCGAGGGGGAGCATACCCTCGATCTTCTTGATGCCGGCCTCGACGGTGCGGCGCAGGCCCGCCACGTCCTGGATGTTCATGGTGGCGAACAGCGGGCCCTGCTTGAGGCCGTAGGCTTCGAGCAGCCAGTCGATCTGGTTCATCTCGCAGCCGAGGCCGACCATCAGCACGCCGGCGTGGTTGGGGTGCCGGGCGTAGCCCCACATCGTCCGCTGGAGCGCGGCGAAGCCGTCGCCGGAGCCCGCCATCCCGCAGCCGGTGCCGTGCGCGAAAGCGACCACGCCGTCGACATTGGGGTAGGCGGCCATCTTCTCGGGCGTGAAATAGGCGGCGATCTTGTGCGCGGCGGTGGCCGAGCAGTTCACCGACGTGAGGATGCCGATGTAGTTGCGCGTCCCGATCTTCCCGCTCTCGCGGCGATAGCCCATGAACGTGTCCTGGGTCGCCGGGGCCGGCATTTCGCGCAGGTTCGTGCCGAACTTGTACTCGAAGTCGGTCGCGCGGAAGGCGAGGTTATGGTCGTGGACATGCTCGCCGGCGGCGATGTCCTTCGAGGCGTAGCCGATGATCTGCGCATATTTGCGCACCGGCTCGCCTTCCCTGATGGCGCGCACGGCGATCTTGTGCCCGCGCGGGACGAGGGAGAGCGTGGACACCGCCTCCACGGCCGTTCCGGCCTCCAGCGGCCGCGTCGCGGTCACCACGTCGTCGATTTCATTGAGACGCACGAATTGAGTTTGCATGCCTCGCCTCCCTTGATTTTTGTTCTATAGCGCCCGCGCGGGGGAAAATCCCAAGGATTTCGCGCGGGCGTTTCGGCGCGGTGCGCAGGGCGCAGCGCAGGCGGTCAGGCCGCGGCCGGAAGCGTGATGCCTGCCGCTTCGGCTAGTTCCGTGAGGTCCACCTGCGGGCGGGCGCCGACGTGGGAGATCACCTCCGCCGCCGCGATCGCGCCGAGCTCGGCGGCGGCCACGGGCGACAGTCCGCGTGCGATTCCGAGGAGGAAGCCGCCGGCAAAGAGGTCGCCGGCGCCGGTGAGGTCGACGACGCGCGTCGGCTTTGCGGCAACGTCGGTCGCCTTGCCGTTCTCGATCACGCGTACGCCGTTCTCGCCCATGGTGACGGCGGCGAGGGGGACGAGTTCGCCGAGCTTCTTGCAGGCGAGATCGAGGTCGTCGGTCTCGAACAGCGACTTCGCCTCGTTGATGTTGGCGAGGACGATGCCGACCTGGCCGGACGCCAGCCACTCCATGAAGTCGGCCCGGTGCCGCTCGACGCAGAACGAGTCCGACAGCGTGACCGCGGCGAGCCGCCCCGCCTTGGTCGCGCGCTCGGTGGCGGCGCGGAACGCTTCCTTCGCGGGGGCGGGGTCGAACAGGTAGCCCTCGAGGAAGGTGATCGCGGAGGCATCGATGAGGTCGTTGTCGATGTCCTCGACCGTCAGGTGCTGGCTCGCGCCGAGGAAGGTGTTCATCGTCCGCTCGCCGTCGGGCGTGACGAGGATGACCGAGGTCGCGGTCGGCGCGCCGTCCTCGAGCGGCGGGGTGGTGAACTCGATCCCGATGCGGTGCATGTCGCTGACGTAGGCGTCACCGAACGCATCCGTTGCGACCTTGCCGATGAACGCGCCGCGGCCGCCCAGCGAGGCGACGCCCGCGATCGAGTTGCCGGCCGAACCGCCGGAGACGCGCACGGCCTCGGTCAGGAGAGCGTCGCAGGCGAGCGCCTCCTCGGCCGTCACAAGGCGCATCGAGCCTTTTTCGAGGCCGTTTTCGGTGAGGGCGGCGTCGTGGACGTGGCCGAGAATATCGAAGATCGCGTTCCCGATCCCGAGGACGTCGTAGCGCGTGTCGGTCATTCTGGTTCCTTCTGGGCGGCGCGGTGCGGCGCGGCCTTCCTTCTCCGAAGACGCTGCCAACCACGGCTGGCGGCCCGGCGCAACTCTGCGGCGCGCAGATGGCACGAAGGCCCGCGCGTGGAGGCGTCTGGTGATTCGAAGCGGACTATGAGGATAGCGCCTGCGGGGCGGCCTGCTCGCGGACTGCGCCGGAGATCGATCAGGGTGTTGGCCGCGCTGTGCCTTAAGGAACAGCGCGGCCGACGGATCGATGAAAGCGCCGGTCAGGCGAATCAGTACTCGAGCCCACGGCGTGGGTTACTGGAAGAAGTAGTGTGCCACTGCTTCTTGGGACATCCTGCTGACAATGATCGCGACGAAGACGCGCCGACGCGACTTATGCCGAGGCTGATACAGTCGATCGCGCGCTTCGGCGTCATCTCGACCTTAGACAAAGCCTCCCCAGACTTCGGGCCGTTTTCGGCTCTTGTCCAACCTGCCCGGAGGCGATTGGTTGAGCAGCACACTGGCCGCGCTTGGAAACGGAATCAAGTCTAAACTTCAATCTGATGGCAGATAATTTCCATTGTGCAGTGCCGCAAAGAAGTCAGCCCCTGCACACCCTTTCGGCACTTTGAAGACGCCCCGTCCAATACGTTCGGCAACCCTCCCGGCAACCGCGCGGAGAAAGGGCCGGGTCGCCCAATTCTGAAATTCAGCTTAAAGTTCAAGGCGGACGCCCGCCGGCCAAAGCTGGACGACTTGATTCGTCGTCTCGGGTCTAGTTTTCGTCCGCCGCATGAACACGGCCGGAGGCCGTTTTGTGCTCTGCAACAAGAGCGTCCGAAGCACCGCATTTTCGGAATTCGCGCGCATTTTCAATTGCGGGCAAAGCTTCTGCAGACGCCCGACGCGGAAGACTTTCAGCCAGCCCGTGCCGCACCGCTGCCGTTCAGCGGATTTGCGGGCGACCAGCCGTACTCGATGGTGTCGAACCGCGTGTCGCGCGCGTCGAACAGGAGGAGGCGGCCGACGAGGGGCGTGCCGGTCCCGAGAATGAGCTTGAGAACCTCGTTGGCGAGGAGCGTGCCGATCACGCCGGTGACTGCGCCGAGGATGCCGTGGCGGGCGCATTCGTCGACCATCGCGTCCGGCGGCGGGTCGGGGAACAGGCAGCGATAGGTGGGGTTGGGCGTTCCGTCCGCCCCGCTCTCGAACGGCGCCAGCGTGGTGACGTGCCCGTCGAAGCCATGGACGGCGCCGCTCACCAGCGGAACGCGCGCGTGGAAACAGGCGTCCGACACCGCGTAGCGCGTCGCGGCATTGTCCGAGCCGTCCGCGGCGACGGTGACGCCCTCGAGGAGGCCCGGCGCGTTGTCCGCGCTCAGACGCACGGCGTGGGTCTCGACGGTGACGTGCGGGTTGAGGCGGTGGATCGCTGCGGCGGCGGCTTCGGTCTTCGCCCGTCCGGTGTCGGCGGTATTGAACACCACCTGCCGCTGGAGGTTGGAGAGGGAGACGACGTCATCGTCGATCAGGCGGATCGTGCCGACGCCGGCGGCCGCGAGGTAGAGCACCAGCGGCGCGCCGAGCCCACCCGCGCCAACCACGGCAACGGTCGCCCGCTTCAGCGCCTGCTGACCCGGCCCGCCGACGCCGGAGAGGACCAGATGGCGGGCGTAGCGCTCGATCTCGTCCGGCGAGAGCGTCATCGCCCGGTCGACCCGAAGCCGCCGGCGCCGCGCGCGGTCTCGTCCAGGGTGTCGACCTCCACCAGCGTCGCGGTGCTGACCGGGGCGAAGACCATCTGCGCGATCCGCTCCCCGCGCGTGACGGTGAACGGCTCGTCGGACAGGTTCACGAGGATCACCTTCAATTCGCCGCGATAGTCTGCGTCGACGGTGCCGGGGGAATTGAGGACCGTGACGCCGTGGCGGGCGGCGAGGCCGGAGCGGGGCCGCACCTGCGCCTCGTAGCCTTCGGGGAGAGCGATCGCGAGGCCGGTCGGCACCATCGCGCGCGACCAGGGGGCGATGATGACGGGCGCGTCCTGCAGGGACGGCGGCCGGCAGGTCGAGGCCCGCGGCGCCTGCGGTGGCGTAACCGAGGGCGAGGCCCTCGCCGTGGGGGAGGCGGGTGAGGGAGACTTTGATCATCGCCGCAGTTCTATCCCCCGCCGGGGACGGCGGGAAGGGTGCGCCGTCTTTTCGCGGGCGCCGGGATCGGTCATCTTCGCGGCCCAACCCAAGGACCGAACGATGATCGAAGAACCCGCCAACCTCACCGTCAACAACGCCCGCAACCGGCCGACCGCCGAGCAGATCGCCGCCTTCCAGGGCGTGCAGACGAGCTTCGTCTGCGATGCGATGGGCGGCGACGGCTCGCTCGACCCGGCGATCCGCCCGCTCGGCGAGGGGCGCGACATCGAATGCGTCGCCGCAGGTCCTGCGCTCACCGCCGATGCCGGCCCTGCCGACATCCTCGCCACCTACGCCGCGCTCCACTACCTCCAGCCCGGGGACATTCTGGTGACGGCATTCGGCGGCCACCAGCGCTGCGCCGCCGTCGGCGACCGCGTGATGGGGATGGTGCGCAACAACCGCGCCGCCGGCTTCGTCACCGACGGGCCGGTGCGCGACTATCGCGGCATCGTCGATGTCGGCCTCCCGGTCTGGTGCACCGGCCTCAACCCCGCCTCGCCCTTTTCCAACGGGCCGGGGACGGTCGGGATGCCGATCCGCATTGGCGGCCGGCAGGTCGAGACCGGCGACATGATCGTCGGCGACCGCGATGGCGTGGTGGTGGTGCCATTCGCGCAGATCGACCGCGTGATCGCCCGCCTGACCGAGATCAAGAAGTTGGAGGCGAAGCTCGACGCCGAGGTCGCCAACGGGCGCAAGCACTCCGACAAGGTGGCGGCGATGATCGAAGCCGGCCGGATCAACTACGTCGGCTGAACCGGGCCGAGTTCGTCCGCGATCCGGGCGACGAGGCGGGCCGCGACCTCGGACTTGTCGAGGCGCGGCCAGTCATCCACGCCGCCCTCGGTGACGAGGTGCACGGTGTTCTCGGCAGCGCCGAAGACGCCTTTCGACACGTCGTTGGCGAGGATCCAGTCGCACCCCTTGCGGGCCCGCTTCGCGACCGCGTTCGCGACGACATTCTCCGTCTCCGCCGCGAAGCCGACCACGAGGCGCGGCCGTTCCGCGCTCTTCGACACGGTCGCGAGAATGTCGGGGTTCTGGCTCAGTGTGAGGACGAGCGGGGCGGCGCCCTTCTTCAACTTTTGGGGCGCAGCATCGACGTGCCAGTCGGCGACGGCGGCGGCCATCACCGCGCAGTCCGCCGGCAGCGCGCCCTCCGCGGCCTCCAGCATTTCACGCGCGCTCTCCACCCTTCGCACCGTAACGCCCGGCGGATCGGGGAGGGTGACGGGGCCCGAGACCAGCGTCACCCGTGCGCCGGCGCGGGCTGCGGCCGCGGCGATGGCGTGCCCCTGCCGGCCGGAGGAGCGGTTGGCGATGTAGCGGACCGGGTCGATCGCCTCGTGCGTCGGCCCCGACGTGACGATGACGTGCCGTCCGGCGAGCGACCGGTCGGGCGCGAGGATGGCGAGCGCCGCCTCCACGATCGCCATCGGCTCGGCGAGGCGGCCGACTCCGGCCTCGCCCCGCTCCGCCATCTCGCCCGCGGCGGGGCCGACGAAGCGCACGCCATCTTCGGCAAGCCGGGCGACGTTGCGGCGGGTGGCGGGGTGCGACCACATCGCTGGGTTCATCGCCGGGGCAGCGAGGATCGGCGCGTTGGTGGCGAGGAGAGCCGCGGTCGCGAGGTCGCCGGCGAGGCCTGCCGCCATCTTGGCGAGGATGTCGGCGCTGGCGGGGGCGAGGAGGACGAGGTCGGCGTCGCGCGCGAGGCGGATGTGGCCGATCTCGCGCTCGCGGTCGAGGTCGAAGAGGTCGGTCAGGACCGGGGCATTGGAGAGGGCGCCGACGGAGAGGGGGGTGACGAACCGGGTCGCGGCCTCGGTCAGGATCGCGGGCGTCTCGTGGCCGCGCTCGCGCAGGCGGCGGATCACCTCCAGCACCTTGTAGGCGGCGATGCCGCCCGAGATGACGAGAAGGATGCGGGCCATGGGCGGGCGCCTAGAAGGTGCGGCTGAACTGCGTCGGTGCGGGGGAGACCACCTCTGCCTGCCCGCCGCTCGTCACCTGATAGATCGCAAGGCCGCGTTCGGAAAGCCCGTTGCCGGTGAGGCGGAAGATGCCGTCGACGCCGATGAAGCCTTCCCCGTTCTCGATCGCGGCCGGGCTGAACGCGCCGGCGCCGCGCGCGCCGACGAGACCGTTGGCGAGGAGCGCCGCGTCGTAGACCAGCGAGGCGGTGCGGGGCGGGGCCACCGAGTAGCGCGTCTCGTAGCGCTGGGCGAACGCCTCGAAGCCGCCCTTCTGCGGGCCGGGGAACCACGCGCCGGCGAGCGCGGGCGCGGCGATGACCGCGGGATTGTCCCACTGGCCGCTCCCCAGGAGGCGCGGGCTGAGGCCGGCCTGGGTGAGGGCCGTCGCGGCGGCGCCCGGATCGTCCCCGCCGTTGGGGACGAACACGGCGTCGACCGCACCGCCGCTCGCGACCTGCTGCGCCGCCGCCTCGATCCCGCCGGGGGCATACTTGGCGACCTGCGTCACGCGCCCGCCTGCGCTCGCGACCGCTTCGCGGAAGGCGGCCTCCATCACGAGGCCGTAGCCGTTGTCTGGCACCATCCCCGCAAACGAGCGCACGCCGTTTGACGCCGCGTAGGAGACGATCCGCGTCGCGTCCTGCCGGGGCAGGAAGCTGAGGAGGTAGACGCCGCGGCCGGCGGTGCTTGCGTCTGTGGAAAAGGCGATCACCGGAACGGAGGCCGAGCGGGCAGGGCCGCCGGCGCCGGAGACCGCCGGGGCGAACACGGGGCCGAGAATGAGCTTCGCGCCGTCCGCAACCGCGAGTTCGGCCGCCTGCCGCGCGATCTCGGTGTCGCCGCCGGTGTCGCGCACGACGATGCGAACGTTGTCCTGCGTGACCTCGTTCATCGCGAGCTCGGCGGCGTTCTGGAACGACTGGGCGAGGCCGCTGGCGCTCCCGCCCGCCGAGATCGGCAGGAGCATCGCGATGGTTACGCTGCCGTCGCCGATGACGCGCTCCTGCGTGACCGCGGGCGCGGCTGGGCCGGCCGGTCGGGCGACGATCGCCGGGCCTCCCGTGTCGGAATCGAGGGCACCGCACGCACCGAGCGCGAGAAGCACTCCGGCGGCGAGGACGAAACGAAGCCGCGCGGCGGCACTGATCGGGTTCAACTTGCTCACGGCGCGATCCTCCAACATTAGTCACCCCTGTATCAAGCCGGAGTTGTCCAGTGCCGGACCCATCCTTTCTCCTCGACGGTGTGCGCCTCGCCGCCACGAAGGCCGACGCGGGCCTTCACATCGTCGCGACACCCATCGGCAACCTCGGCGACATCTCGCTGCGTGCGCTGAAGACGCTGGCCGGCGCGGACCACATCGCGGTGGAGGACACCCGCCACACGGGGCGGCTCCTCGCGCACTTCGGCATCGAGACGCCGATGCTGCGCTACGACGAGCACTCCGCCGCGGCGCAGCGCCCGAAGATCCTCGCCATCCTCGAAGGTGGCGGCTCGGTGGCGCTGGTGAGCGACGCCGGCACGCCGCTGATCTCCGACCCCGGCTACAAGCTCGTCAGCCAGGCGCGCGAGGCCGGCGCGCGCGTTCATGCCGTACCGGGCGCCTCCGCGGTGGTGGCGGCGCTCTCGGTGGCGGGGCTCCCGACGGATGCCTTCATGTTCGCAGGCTTCCTGCCGCCGAAGTCGGCCGCGCGCCGCACCCGCATCGAGGCGCTGGCGCGGGTGCCCGCGACGCTCGCCTTCTACGAGGCGCCGCACCGGCTGGGCGATGCGCTGGCCGACCTGTTCGCGGTCCTCGGCACGCGCGACGCGGTCGTCGCGCGCGAGCTCACCAAGCGCTTCGAGACCGTCGACAACGGCACGCTGGAAGACCTTGCGGCGCGCTACGGCGAGACGGACGTCAAGGGCGAGATCGTCATCCTCATCGGCCCGCCCGGCGAGGAGGTGTCGGACGAGGCGGAGGCCGAATCGCTGCTGGAGGAGGCGCTGACGCGGCTTCCGGCGAGCGCGGCGGCGGCCGAGGTGGCAAAGGTCACCGGGCGCAACCGGCGGGAACTTTATCGCCTCGCCATGGCGCTGAAGGACGGGGCGCAATAAAGCTCGTTCGGAACAGACGGATTGGACGGAAGTCTCATGGCAACGATCGCAGTTCAGATGGACCCCATCGGGGGCATCAACATCAAGGGCGACTGCACCTTCGCCCTCCTGCTGGAGGCGGCGCGGCGCGGCCACACGCTGTTCCACACCACGCCCGAGCGGCTGAGCTTCCGTGCCGGCAAGGTCACCTCGCGGTTCGAGCCGCTGACGGTGCGCGACGAGGCCGGCAACCACGCCAATCTCGGCACGCAGGAGCAGATGCCGCTCTCCGACATGGACGTCGTCCTCCTGCGCCAGGACCCGCCGTTCGACATGGCGTACGTGACGTCAACGCATCTTCTGGAGATCGCGGACACGCTGGTGGTCAACGACCCGGCCGGCGTGCGCAACGCCCCCGAAAAGCTGTTCGTGCTCGAGTTCTCCGACCTGATGCCGGAAACGCTGATCTCGCGCGACCGCGAGACCATCAAGCAGTTCCGCGCCGATGTCGGCGACATCGTCATCAAGCCGCTCTACGGCAACGGCGGGGCGGCGGTGTTCAAGCTGTCGGTCGGACGATCCGAACCTCTCCTCGCTGATGGACATGTTCGACACCCAGTTCCGCGAGCCCGCCGTGGTTCAGCGCTTCCTGCCGCGCGTGACGGAGGGCGACAAGCGGATCATCCTGATCGACGGCGAGTTCGCAGGCGCCGATCAACCGCGTGCCGCCCAAGGGCGAGATCCGCTCCAACATGGTGCGCGGCGGGGCAGCCAACGCCACCGAGCTGACGGAGCGTGAGCGCGAGATCATCGCCCGTGTCGGCCCGCGTCTGAAGGAGATGGGCCTCGTCTTCACCGGGCTCGACGTGATCGACGGGCACCTCACCGAGATCAACGTGACGTCGCCGACGGGCATCCGCGCGGTCGAAAAACTCGGCGGGCCGGATGTGGCGGCGATGTTCTGGGATGCGGTCGAGGCCAAGCTCTGACGCTTACGCCGCGCCGGCTCTGCCGGCTGCGCATGGGCGGGCGCCGGCATCATCATGGGACGAGGGTGGCCCGGCCCGGTGAGGGCGTCAACGGCTGCGCCGTCCTCCACTGGCGTTCCGGCCCTTCGGGTGACCCCCTCACCGGGCCGGGCCATTGCGTTCGCATGATGGCTCCGGAGGAACATGCCGGGGGGAACATGACGGGGTCCGATTCACCAGAGGAACAGTGGGGGTGGTTGCGGTGAGGGCCGGGCCCTCTCCGGCTACAGGTACGAGCGTCTGAGTTCGTAGAGGGCGATGCCGGTCGCGACGGCGAGGTTGAGGCTGTCGGCGGCGCCGTCCATGGGGATCTTTACGAGCTGGCTGCACTTGCCGGCGAGCTCGTCGGTCATGCCGGCCTGCTCGGTGCCCATCACCAGGATCTGCGGCTCTTCCGGGGCGATGGTGCGGATGTCGACGGCGCCCTCGAGGTGGGTGCCGATGGTGGGGCCGGGGAAGCGCTCGGCGAACTTCAGGAAGCCGGCAAGGTCCGTCCGCGCGATGGGCACGTGGAAGACCGAGCCCATCGTCGCGCGCACCGCCTCGATCCCGAACGGGTCGGCCGAATTGCCGATCAGGATGACGCCCGCCGCGCCCGCGCCGTCGGCAGTGCGGATGATGGTGCCGATGTTGCCGGGGTCGCGCGGGGCCTCCAGCGCGATCACCGTGCCGTGGGTGAAGGTGGCGAGCGCGGCGAGGCGCTGGGGGAAGACGCCGATCACCGTCTGCGGGTTGTCCCGCCTCGCGAGCTTCTCCATCACCGCGCCGTTGGTGAAGATGACGTCGCCGCCGGCGGCACGCACGCGGGCGGCGAGCTGTGCGGCTGGGTCGTCGTCGCGGCCCGGCTCCAGCATCACGATCATCTCGGGCAGCCAGTCGACCGCCAGCGCGTCGAGCACCAGCTTCTGACCCTCGGCGAGAAAGAGGCCGCTCTCGTTGCGGGCCTTCCTCTGGTGCAGCGCCCTTGCGGCCTTGATGATGGGATTGGCCGTCGAGGTGATCGTCTTCACCGAGCCCACACGCGCATTCATGGCCGCCACTCCGCATACATCGAGGTCGGGAGGAGGCGACCTGTCGCCTCCGGGATCGCGAGCTCGCCCGCTTCCACGCGGCCGCCGCGTCCTGCAAGCGTCATATCAAGCGTGCGCCCCACCGCCAGTGCCGATGTGCGCAGCGCATAGGCGGTGAGAATGACGAACCGCGCGTCGTCCGCCACCAGCTGCGCAATGTCGGCCAGCAGCGGCGCGAGGCCTTCGAAGAAATCCCACGTCTCGTTTTTCGGGCCGCGGCCGAATTTAGGCGGGTCGAGCAGGATGCCCTGGTACTTGCGCCCGCGCCGGACCTCGCGCGCGACGAACTTCTGCGCGTCGTCGCAGATCCAGCGGATCGGCGCGTCGTCCATCCCGGAGGCGGACTGGCTCTCCTTGCCCCACGCGATCGCCTTCTTGGAGGCATCGACGTGGGTGACGTGGGCGCCGCTTGCCGCCAGCAGCAGGGACGCCGCGCCGGTGTAGCCGAAAAGGTTGAGGACGTGCGGCGCGTCTGCGCCGGCAAGGGCCGCGCCGGCGGCCTCCCAGTGCGGCCGCTGCTCGGGAAAGAGGCCGACGTGCTGGTTGTTGGTGAGGCGGCAGACCATCGTGACCGGGCCGAGGCGGACCGGGAAGTCGCCGACGTCGGCGGTCCAGCGGCCGCGCTCCTCGCCGTCCGCGCCCTCGAAGGCGGCGTCGGCGCGGTCCCACGCGGCAAGGTCGGTCTTCGGCCAGATCGCCTGCGGCTCGGGGCGGATCAGGAGCCGGTCGCCGAACTGTTCGAGCTTCTGTCCGGCGCCGCTGTCGACGAGGCGATAGTCGTCCCACGTGTCCGCGATGCGGAGCGGAAGGGCGCTCGGAAAGGAACTCATCGTCGTCGCTTTCGGTTGAGGCGGTCCGGAGGACGCGGCACAGTCGACCCAAGCGGTGCCTGACGGTTCGGATCGGGTACAATTGAAGGAAGGCGTGTCATGGAACTCTCTGGCGAACACAAAATCTCGGCTCCGCGCAAGGTGGTCTGGGACGCGCTGCACGATCCTGACATCCTCAAGGCCTGCATCAAGGGCTGCGAGCGGATGGAAAAAGTGAGCGACCACGCCCTCAGCGCGACGGTCCACGCCAAGGTCGGCCCGGTTAAGGCGAAGTTCGACGCCGACGTGACGATCGTCGATCCCGTCGCGCCCGAGCGCTACACGCTGGTCGGCGAAGGGAAGGGCGGCGTCGCGGGCTTCGCAAAGGGGTCGGCGGACGTCGCGCTCGAGGAGGCCGGCCGCGACACCATCCTGCGCTACGACGCGCGGGCGACCGTCGGCGGCAAGCTCGCGCAGCTCGGCTCCCGCCTCGTCGACACCACCGCGAAGAAGTACGCGGCGGACTTCTTCGAGGCGTTCAGCGAGAAGGTGAGCGCCATGGCGGTGACGCCTGAGCCCGTGGCCGCGGCGCCCGCGCCGGTGCCGCCGGCGGAGACGGGCCGGATCGAACCGACGCCGCGCCCGAGCCCGCCGCGCGCAGCGAGCCGACCGCGGCCCGGATCGACGAGGGGCTCACCGAGGCCGAGATCGCCAGGCGCGCGCGCGCCGATCGACAGCCCGCACGGCGAGGACACCGTCGAGGAGAAGCTCGAGGTCGCCGCCGCGAAGAATGCGTGGGGCGGCGCGTTCATGTGGGGCCTTTTCGCGTTTGCCGTCGTGATCCTAGTTCTGATAGCGTTGCAATAACTGGAATTAGCCAAGTTCGATAAACGATCAGGGGGAATCACAATGAGTGAGGTCAAGCTCACCGTGAACGGCCGCGCGGTCACGCGCAACGTCGAGGACCGGACGCTTCTGGTGTCGCTCCTGCGCGAGCATCTGGGCCTCACCGGCACCCACGTCGGGTGCGATACCTCCCAGTGCGGCGCCTGCACCGTCCACATCGACGGGCAGGCCGTGAAGTCCTGCACCGTGTTCGCCGTCCAGGTCGACGGCAGCGCAGTCACCACCATCGAGGGCCTTGCCAACGGCGAGGAGCTGCACCCGATGCAGTCCGCCTTCCGCGAGCATCACGGCCTGCAGTGCGGCTTCTGCACGCCCGGGCATGATCATGATGGCGGTCGACATCGTGAAGCGTCACCCCGAGGGGCTGGACGAGACGACCATCCGCAAGGAGCTGGAAGGCAACATCTGCCGCTGCACCGGCTACCACAACATCGTCAAAGCGATCGACGCGGCCGCGAAAGAGATGCACGCGACCCCGGCGATGGCCGCCGAATAGGGGGCCGCGCCATGGGCATCGAAGGCATCGGCGCGCGCGTCCTCCGCAAGGAAGACAAGCGCTTCATCACCGGCCAGGGCCGGTACACCGACGATATCTCCGAGCGCGACCTGACCGCAGGCGTCTTCCTGCGCTCGCCCCATGCGCACGCGAAGATCACGAAGCTCGACATCTCCGAGGCCGAGAAGATGCCGGGCGTCGTCGGCATCATCGTCGGTCAGGACCTGACCGACGGCGGCGTCGGCAACATCATCTGCGGCTGGGCGATCTACTCCAAGGACGGCTCGGCCATGAAGATGGCGCCGTGGCGGCCGATGGATGCCCACACCGTGCGCCACGTCGGCCAGCCGGTCGCCCTGGTGGTCGCCGAGACCCGCGCGCAGGCCGTCGACGCCGCCGAGGCGATCGACATCGAGTACGAGGAGCTTCCCGCCCTCACCGACTTCGCGCACGCCATGGACGACGGCGCCGTGCAGGTCCACGAGGAAGCCCCGAACAACCTCATCTGCGACTGGCAGCTCGGTGACGAGGCGGCGACCGATGCCGCGTTCGCCAGCGCCGCCCACGTCGTCGAGCTCGACATCCACCAGAACCGCCTGGTGCCGAGCGCCATCGAGCCCCGCTCCGCCGTCGCGTCCTACGACCGCGCGGAAGAGCACTTCACGCTGAACACCACCAGCCAGAACCCGCATGTGGCGCGGCTGGTGCTGTCGGCCTTCTACAACATCGCGCCCGAGCACAAGCTGCGCGTGATCGCGCCCGACGTCGGCGGCGGCTTCGGCTCCAAGATCTACGTCTACCCCGAAGAGATCTGCTGCCTCTACGCGGCCAAGAAGCTCGGCCGGGCGATCAAGTGGACCGCCGACCGGACCGAGGCGTTCATGACCGACGCCCACGGCCGCGACCATGCTACCAAGGTGAAGCTCGCGCTCGACGCCGACCACAATTTCACGGGCCTCAAGGTCGTCACCATCGCGAACATCGGCGCCTACATGTCGCTGTTCTCGTCCGCGACGCCGACGTACCTCTACGCCACGCTGATGGCCGGCCAGTACAAGACGCCGAACATCTACACCAACGTGAAGCTCGTCTATTCGCACACCACCCCGGTGGACGCCTACCGCGGCGCCGGCCGGCCGGAGGCGACCTTCGTTGTCGAGCGGATCGTGGAAGCCGCGGCACGCCAGCTCGGCGTCTCCCCGGTGGAGCTCAGGCGCAAGAACTTCATCAAGGACTTCCCGTACCAGACGCCGGTCCTGATGGCCTACGACCCGACCGACTTCGACGCGCTGCTCGACAAGGGCCTCGCGGCGATCGACTACGACGGCTTCCCCGCCCGCAAGGCGGAAGCGGAGCGGCGCGGCAAGCTGCGCGGCCTCGGCTTCTCCTGCTACATCGAGGCGTGTGGGCTTGCGCCGTCCAAGGCCGTCGGCCAGCTCGGCGGAGGTGTCGGCCAGTGGGAATCGGCCGAGGTCCGGGTGAACCCGGTCGGCACCATCGAGCTCCTGACCGGCTCGCACAGCCACGGCCAGGGCCACGAGACGACCTTCGCGCAGGTGATCGCGGACCGCTTCGGCCTGCCGATCGCCAACGTGCAGATCGTCCACGGCGACACCGACAAGGTGCAGTTCGGCATGGGCACCTACGGCTCGCGCTCCGGCCCCGTCGGCATGGGCGCGATCTCCAAGGCGCTCGACAAGGTGGAGAAGAAGGCGAAGAAGCTCGCCGGCCATCTCCTCGAAGCCGAC
Source organism: uncultured Alphaproteobacteria bacterium (assembly GCA_963704595.1). Lineage (GTDB taxonomy): Bacteria > Pseudomonadota > Alphaproteobacteria > Rhizobiales > Amorphaceae > Acuticoccus. The sequence goes on along the minus strand of OY969922.1, from coordinate 4,157,526 downwards.
GAGAACGACATCATCATCGAGAACGGCGAGCTGAAGGTGGCAGGCACCGACAAGAAGCTCGCCTGGCACGAGATGACGCTCGGCGCCTACACAGCGCACAACATGCCGGACGACATGGAGCCCGGCCTGTCGGAGAAGGCGTTCTACGATCCGGCGAACTTCACGTTCCCCGCCGGCACCTTCATCTGCGAGGTCGAGATCGACCCCGGTACGGGGGTGACAGAGGTGGTCAACTTCGTGGCGGTGGACGACTTCGGCGTCATCGTGAACCCGATGATCGTCGAGGGGCAGGTCCATGGCGGTCTGGCGCAAGGGATCGGGCAGGCGCTGCTGGAAGGCTGCGTCTACGACGAGACCGGCCAGCTCATCACCGCGTCCTACATGGACTATTGCGTGCCGCGCGCGGACGACCTGCCGAGCTTCCAGCTCGGCCACATCGAAACGCCCAACCCCAACAATCCGCTGGGGGTGAAGGGCTGCGGCGAGGCGGGTGCCATTGGCGCCCCGGCCGCCGTGATAAACGCGGTGACCGATGCGCTCGGCACCGAAAACATGACCATGCCCGCGACACCCGAGAAGGTGTGGCGTGCCATCAATGCGAACCGCCCGGCGATGGCGGCGGAATAGGGGACCGGAATGTACGCGACCAATTACTCAAAGGCCTCATCGCTGGACGACGCCGTTGCCAAGCTGAACGCCTCCGAGGACGGCAAGTTTCTGGGCGGCGGGCAGACGCTGATCGCCACGATGAAGCAGCGGCTCGCCGCCCCGTCCGACGTGATCGACCTCACCAAGATCCCCGAGCTCAAGGGGATCACGGTCGAGGGCGACACGGTCACCATCGGCGCCGCCACCACGCATTCGCAGGTGGCGCAGTCGGAGGACATCAAGCGCGTCCTGCCGGTGCTGTCGGGCCTTGCCGCCACCATCGGCGACCCTGCGGTGCGCAACATGGGCACCATGGGCGGCGTTCTCGCCAACAACGACCCGGCGGCCGACTACCCGGCGGCGGTGATGGGGCTCAACGCCACCATCCACACCACCAAGGGCTCCTACACGCCTGAGGAATACTTCCAGGGCATGTTCGAGACCGCGCTGGCGGACGACGAGATCATCACCAAGATCTCGTTCCCGGTGCCGCAGAAGGCCGCCTACGAGAAATTCCGCAACCAGGCATCGCGCTACTCGCTCTGCTCGGTGTTCGTTGCGGTGCTCGCCAACGGCGAGCCGCGCGTCGCGGTGACGGGCTCGGGCAACGAGGGCGTCTTCCGCGTCACCGAGATGGAGCAGGCGCTGGCCTCCAACTGGTCGGCGGATGCGGTGACGCGGCGTTGCCGTCAGCCCGGACAAGATGCTGTCCGACATTCACGGTTCCGCCGAATACCGCGCGCATCTCGTGTCGGTGCTCGCGGGCCGCGCCGTCGCCAAGGCCGGCTGAGCCGCCGGTGAGCGACCCTGAAGCCGGCGCGCCCGAAGGGACCGCGCCGGCAGCACCCCGAGGCTTCGACCTGATGGCCGAAGCCTTCGCCGCACTCGGCATCGATCCGCCCACGGTGGAGCACGAGGCCGCGCACACGGTGGACGAATCGCAGGGCCTTCGCGGCACCATCCCCGGCGTCCACACCAAGAACCTCTTCCTCAAGGACAAGAAGGGCGCGCTCTTCCTCGTCACCGCGCCGGAAGACGCGGGCGTCGACCTCAAGCGCATCCACACCGCCATCGGCGCCAGGGGCCGCGTGAGCTTTGCCTCCGCCGATGCCATGGCGATGCACCTCGGCGTGACGCCCGGCTCGGTGACGCCGCTGGCGCTGATCAACGACGCTGAGCGGGCCGTGACCTGCGTCCTCCACCCGGATGTTGCGCAGGCGGACCTCGTCAACGTCCATCCATTGCGCAACACCGCAACGGTGACACTGGCGGGACCGGCCTTTCTCGCTTACCTCAACCATGTCGGCCACCCGCCGCTGGTGACGGACCTGCCCACGCCGCAAGACGCCTGACACGGCGCCCGCGGCGCCGGACCGGTCCGCCCCAGCGCGCGATGGCACTCCGCGAATGGCCGCAGGCGATTGCCTTGGCGGCAGACTCACCTACGTTTCAACTTTACGAACCAGGACAAGCCACCGCATGAGCACGCTCTTTGGTCCGGGGGGACAGGTCGTCTCCTCCAAGCCCCAGACCACGAAACCGGCGGCCGGCAACGGCGCCGTCAAGGAAACCACCACGCAGACCTTCATGGTCGACGTGGTCGAGGCATCGCGCGACCGCGTCGTTCTGGTCGACTTCTGGGCGCCGTGGTGCGGCCCCTGCAAGCAGCTCGCGCCGGTGCTGGAGAAGACCGTCGCGGCGTTCGACGGCGTCGAGCTCGTCAAGATGAACATCGACGAGCATCCGCAGATCGCAGGCCAGCTCGGCATCCAGTCGATCCCCGCGGTGATCGCGTTCGCCAAGGGCCAGCCGGTCGACGGCTTCGTCGGCGCGCAGACCGAAAGCCAGATCCGCGCCTTCCTGGAGCGCGTCGCGGGTCCTGCGGGTGACGGCATCGCCGAGGCGATGGAGGCGGCCGACGCCGCCCGCGCCGCCGGCGACCATCATCAGGCCGCCGCGCTCTACGGTCAGGTCCTGCAGGCGGACGGCGAGCACGCCGGCGCCATCGCGGGCCTCGGCCTCGTCAGCCTCGACGCGGGCGACGTCGCGGGCGCGCAGGAAATTCTCGATTCCATCACGCCCGAGATGCGCGCCAAGCCCGAGATCCAGGCGCTGGAAGCCGCGTTCAGGCTGAAGGAGCAGGCGGCCGGCCTCGGCGAGGCGGCGAAGCTGCGCGCCGCGGTCGACGAGAACCCGGGCGACCACCAGGCGCGGCTCGACCTTGCCATCGCGCTCGCCGCCGAGGGCGACCGCAAGGGCGCGGTCGAGGAACTCGTCACCATCCTGCGCCGCGAGGCGGACTGGAACGAGGGCGCCGCGCGCAAGGAGCTTCTCAACTTCTTCGAGGCGTGGGGTCCCGCCGACCCCGCAACCCTTGCCGGGCGCCGGAAGATGGCGTCCGTCCTTTTCGCGTGACCTCTGGAGGATCAGATGCGTATCGGTAACACGGCCTACGAGAACGTGCGGGAGATCCCCGACTGTGTGCCGGTGTTCCCGCTTTCGGGGGCGCTCCTGCTCCCGCGCAGCCACCTGCCGCTCAACATCTTCGAGCCGCGCTATCTCGCCATGATCGACGAGGCGCTGGCGACGCACCGCGTCATCGGCATGGTGCAGCCCCGCTTCGACGGGCCGGAGGCGAGCGACCCCGACGCGCCGCCGCTGTGCGAGGTCGGCTCGCTCGGCCGCATCATCTCCTTCCAGGAGAGCGGCGACGGGCGCTACCTGATCCAGCTTGCCGGCATCTGCCGCTTCAAGGTTCTGGAGGAGGTCGACGAGGGCGACCTCTTCCGCCGCGTGCGCATCTCCGCCGAGGACTTCGCCGCCGACCTCGACACCGAGACCGGCGAGGAGGACGTCGACCGCAACGCGCTGATCGAGGCGTTCCAGAGCTACCTCGACGCCAACGACCTCGAGGCGGACTGGAAGAGCGTGCGCTCGGCGTCCAACGAGGCGCTTGTGAATACGCTCGCCATGATGAGCCCCTACGGCCCGGCCGAGAAGCAGGCGCTTCTCGAGGCGCCGGACCTTCGCGCACGCGCCGCCACGCTCGTCGCGATCACGGAGATTGAGCTTGCGCGCCAGTCGGGCGATAAGCCGACGCTGAACTAGCCTCTTCCAACAGGACGACCCGAATGACTGATGAGCGCGCTGTCGACCCGAAACTCCTCGAGCTTCTGGTCTGCCCGGTGACCAAGGGAACGCTGCGCTACGACGCCGCAGCGCACGAATTGATCTCCGATCAGGCCAAGCTCGCCTACCCAATCCGGGACGGCATTCCTATCATGATACCCGAAGAAGCGCGCCCGCTGGACGCGTAACGCCGCGGGGCCGGTCACCGCCCGCGGACTGCCGGGCGCCCCGCAAGGCGCTGCCCGAGAGGAGACGCAAGATGGCACGGACCCATCCCAGGCATGATCTCGAGGGTGTCGCCGCCCTCTTCGACCGCACGCGGAGCCGCTCGTCCGCGCTCGCCGAACGGCTCACCCCGGAAGACATGGTCGTCCAGTCCATGGAGGACGCGTCGCCGGCGAAGTGGCACCTCGCGCACACCACGTGGTTCTTCGAGACCTTCGTGCTGGCGCCCTACGAGGCCGGCTACAAGCCGCACGACCCCCGCTTCGCGCACTGCTTCAACTCCTACTACGTGCAGGCCGGATCGCGGCACGCCCGGCCGATGCGCGGGATGCTGACGCGCCCGTCCGCGGACGAGGTGATGGACTATCGCGCTGCGGTGGAGGCGCGCGTCGCCGCCCTTCTGGCGAACCCGCCGGCGGAGCACCGCGCCGAGATCGAGGAGCGCGTCGAGCTCGGCTGCCATCACGAGATGCAGCACCAGGAGCTCCTGCTCTACGACATCCTGCACGCCTTCTCGTTCAACCCGCTGGAGCCGGCCTTCGTGCCCCCCGCGCCGATCGACATGAACGCGGCGAAGACCGATGCCGACTGGCACGCCTTCGACGGCGGCATGGTGACGATCGGCACCGACGAGGGCTTCCACTTCGACAACGAAGGCCCGCGCCACCAGACGTACGTGCCGCCCTTCCGCATCGCGGGCCGGCTGGTGACGGCCGGAGAATGGATCGCCTTCATCGAGGACGGCGGCTACCAGAGCGAAACCCTGTGGCTGTCGGACGGCTGGTACGCCGCAAAGGCGGCCGGCTGGACCGCACCCCTCTACTGGCGCCAGCATGACGGCGAGTGGTGGACGTTCGGCCTCCGAGGTACTCAGCTCGTCGACCGCGACGCGCCGGTCGATCACGTCAGCTACTACGAGGCGGACGCGTTCGCCCGCTGGGCCGGCAAGCGGCTCCCGTCCGAGTTCGAGTGGGAGGTGGCGGCGGCCGAGGCGATCGACGACGGCAACTTCGTCGACGAGATGTATCTTCGCCCGCGCCCGCCCTCCGGGCGCACCGGCCTCCGGCAGATGATGGGCGAAGTCTGGCAGTGGACGCGCTCGTCCTACGGCGCCTATCCGGGCTTCAAGCCTGTCGCCGGCGCGCTCGGCGAGTATAATGGCAAGTTCATGGTCAACCAGTACGTCCTGCGGGGCGCATCGTTCGCGACCGCGCGCGACCATGCCCGCCACACCTACCGCAACTTCTTCCACCCCCATCAGCGCTGGCAGTTCGCGGGACTTCGCCTCGCAGAGGATGCTTGAATGGACTATGCCCCCGTTCTGAAGGGTGCCGAGCACGCCGAATTCGCGCGCTCGGTGCTGGACGGGCTCACTGCGACGCCGAAGACGCTGCAAGGCCGCTGGCTCTATGACGGGGTAGGCGCCAAGCTGTTCGAGGCGATCACCAAGCTCGATCACTACTATCCGACCCGCACCGAGATGGCGATCCTGGAGGCCAACGCCGGCGAGATCGCCGATGCGCTGGGCGACGGCGTCACCATCGTGGAGCCCGGCGCCGGCGAGGCCGTGAAGGTCCGCCCGCTGCTCGCCGCGCTCGGCGACCGGGCCGCCGGCTACATCCCGATCGACATTGCCGACGAACAGCTTCACGCGGTGGCGGGCGAGATGGCGGCGCTCTATCCCGGCCTCAAGGTCGAGGGGATCGCGGCCAACTTCTTCGCCCCGTTCGACATGGAGAAGCCGGAGCGCGCGGTGATCTTCTTCCCCGGCTCCACCGTCGGCAACATGAGCATCGAGGACGGGCAGGCGTTGATGCGCTCGCTGCGCAAGATGACCGGCGCCGACCGCTTCCTGATCGGCTTCGACCTCGTGAAGGACCGCAAGGTGCTGCTCGAGGCATACGACGACCCCGCCGGCATCACCGCCGCATTCAAGAAGAACATCCTTCAGCGCATCAACCGGGAGCTGGACGCGGATTTCGACGTGACGAAGTTCACCCACGAGGCGCGCTTCAACGAGGAGACGCAGACCGTCGAGATGCTGCTGCGCACCGACGAGGCGATGACCGTCACGGTCGCCGGCCGCGAGATCACCTTCGAGGCCGGTGAAGCCGTCGGCACGTCAGACAGCCGCAAGTACACGCTGGAGAGCTTCGCCGACTTCGCGAGGGGCGCCGGTCTTTCGCCGGTGAAATCGTGGACCGATCCGGCCAACCACTTCGCGGTGATGCTCCTCAGCGCCGACTGAGGGGCCAGCGCGCCGCAACTTTTCACGCTGATGCGCCTGAAAATCGCGTGCAATCGAATTGCGCGTGCCGTACATGCGCGCTCGGTCCTGCGTTGGGCAGGTCCGAACGGCAGTTTGATCCGGGTCAGGATGACGCAACACTGATATTGCGCGAGTATGGCAATTCGAAGCGAGAAGTATGGCAGAGATACTTCAAACTTGCTTTAACATGAAGCAGGCACGCGCGGGTGCGCCTTCGAATCTCCAAGGATTGGCCCGAGAATGAATTCGTTTCTCTCGTCATTATGACGACGTTGTCGCCTTCCCTCGAAAGGCTGCAGACCCATGCGCTTCGGCCCGACGCACCGGCTCCTGTTCCCGCGACAGTTGCGGTGGCGGCTGACGACGATGCTTTCCGCGCGATCCTCGAATTCCTGAAGACTGCGTCCGGCGCAGCGACCGCGACGATCGCCCTGAGCGAGGGCGGAACGCGCCGCGTCCTTGCCGCGGGGGAAGCTCCGGAGGGCGCCGGGGCGTTCAGCGCAGCGGCACCCGTCACGCTCGCCAACGGCGAGGCGGTCGGCGAAGTGACCATTGCGGGTGGCCCGGTCCGGGCGGTGACGGACGCTGAGCAAGGGGCGCTGGTGCGTGCCGCTCGCCTCGCCGGCGCACTGCTGGACGGGCGAAGCGCCGCGGCGGCACTGACCACAGAACGCGAGAGGCGCCGGAAGACCGAATACGATTCTTACCGGCTGCACCGGATGCTTGCGCATATCGGGGGGTGGGGGAAGATCGGCGCCTGGTCGTTCGATGTCGGCACGCAGAAGCTGTTCTGGACCGAGGAGATGTTCGCGCTCCATGGCCTCTCGCTGGGTGAACCACCGAACTGCCAGGAATTTCTGGAGATTTATCGGGGACAAGCGAGCGAAATCGTCCGAAACGCGGTCGAGCAGGCGATACAGTATGGGACGCCATTCGAGGTCGAAGCAGAAATCGTCCTCGGCAATGGCGACCGCCGGGTCTTGCATATTCTCGGTGGCGCCGAAGTCGTCGACGGGGTGACATCGCAGTTGTTCGGAATAGCACAGGACGTCACGGAGATCAGGTCGCAGGAATCCGTGGTTCGCTGGCAGTCGATGATGCTCGACGGCGCCATCGATTCCGTCGTTGTGTTCGATATCGACGGCAGGATCCTGTACTGGAACCGCGAGGCGGAGCGGGTCTACGGCTGGTCGAAGGCCGAGGCCGTCGGGCAGGACGCCGCCAGCCTCATCGCGGACAAGCCGGAGGAACACGCGCGGATCGTCGGCGCGGTGCGGCGCTACAGGCGCTGGTCCGGCGCCACCACCCACCGCACCCGAGACGGCAAGGCGCTTCGCGTCCACGGCACGCTCACCCTTGCGCTGACGCCGGACGGCGATTCCGAAGCGATCCTTTGCATCTTCTCCGACACCGCGGCCCGCATTGCGCTCGATGACGAGATGCAGCGCCGCAGCAGGCTCGACGCGGTCGTCGAGCTCACCGGCGGCGTCGCGCACGACTTCAACAACCTCCTCACCGTCATCCTCAGCGGCGCCGACCTGATGACGCACAGGCTCGACCCGGACGACGAGCGCATCCTCCCGCTCGTGAAGATGTCGCGCGATGCGGCCGAGCGGGGACGCGATCTCGTCAACCGGATGCTCGCCTTCGCGCGCCGGCAGGAGCTCGAAGCGCGCACCGTCGACGTCAATGCGCTCGTCAGCAACGCAAAGCCTCTCCTTCAGAAGGCGGTGAGCGCGGCAATCAACGTCAGGATCATCCGCACCGATGGCCTGTGGAAGGCTCTGGTCGACCCGGTCAAGCTCGAGAGCGCGATCCTGAACCTGTGCATCAACGCGCGCGACGCGATGGACGATGGCTCCGGCAGGATCAGCATCGAACTCAGCAACAGGTCGATCGACGCCGCCGAGGCCGCAGAGCTGCCGGAGGTGAAGCCCGGCGACTACGTGACGATCACCGTGACCGACGACGGGCGCGGCATGTCGGACAGCACGGTCTCGCGCGTCTTCGAGCCGTTCTTCACGACCAAGACCGGGACCGGCTCGGGCCTCGGCCTCAGCATGGTCTACGGGTTCGTCAAGCAGTCGGAAGGGCACATCCAGGTCTTCTCGGAGGAGGGGGTGGGCACCACCATCCGCCTGTTCCTGCCGCGCTCCGGCGTGGAAGGCGCCGCGCACGGGCCGGATATGCCGCGCGGCATTATCCGCGGCAACGGCGAGGTCGTGCTCGTTGTCGAGGACGATGCGGAGGTGCGCGCGCACGTCGTCATGATGCTGGAGACGCTGGGCTACTCCGTGCTCGAGGCACACAACGGCACGAGCGCGCTCGGCACACTGGGAGGCGACGGCCGGCTCGACCTTCTGTTCAGCGATGTGGTGATGAGCGGCGGGATGTCAGGCGTGGCGGTCGCCGAGCGCGCCGAAGAGCTGCGGCCGGAAATGCCGATCGTGCTGACCTCGGGCTTTGCACGCTTCCCCGAGACGGGGGCCGGCGACCGCAAGTTCAGGTGGCCGCTCCTCACCAAGCCCTACACCCTGGAAGAGCTCTCGGACGTCGTTCACCGCTCGCTCAGTGGGACACGGCGGCCGGCGAAGGGATGACCGTCCGCTTCGCCCGGCTGAGTTCCGGCGCGACCGCGTACTGCATGGTGATGAGGTCGGGGCTGCGCGGCGGGCACAGGCCGAAGCCCTGAAGGCTGGTGCAGCCGACATCGAGCGCGATCTTCATCGTCTGGCTGTCCTCGACGCCCTCGGCGCAGACGTCGAGATCGAGCGAGTGCGCAAGGTCAGCCGCGGCGCGCATGATGCTGTGCGCCTTCTCGCTGGTCTTCGCCGCCGCAAGGAACGTGGTGTCGATCTTGATCTGGTCGAACAGCCCGATGTTCAGCCGCTCGAACGACGAGTAGCCGATGCCGAAATCGTCGAGGCTGAGCGGGAAGTCGCGCATCTTGAGGCGCGTGAGGTTGTACTTCGCATCCTCGACGCTGAGGAACTTGCTGTATTCGGTCAGCTCCAGACGCAGCTTCTTGGCGCTGATGCCGAATTCGTCGACGATCGCGAACAGTGCGTCAGGCAGGCGCGTATCGGTGACGACCTCGGGCGGAAGGTTGATCGCTCCACCGACGGGGAAGCCCGCGCGGTCCCACTCGGCGATCTGCCGCGCCGTGATCCGCGCCATGTGGAGGGTGAAGTCCCACCACAGCGAGGCCTTCTCGATCTTCGGCAGGAACTGTCCGGGGCCGAGCAGGCCGCGGGTGGGGTGCTGCCAGCGCGCGAGCGCCTCGCAATACTCGATCGGGCGTGTGCGCCCGGCATCGACGGTGAAGATCGGCTGGAAGTAGGCGACGATCTGGCCGGTGCCGACGGCGCCCTCCAGGTCGAGCGGCGCGGCATCGGTCGACTGCTCGTTCTGGCCGAGCAGGCGCAGGAGATCCGGAATGTCGAACGGCTTGTGGAGGAGGCCGAGCACCTGAATGCCGCGCGACTCCGCCATGTCGGCGGTGGTCGCGAGCGTCCGCTCATCGCAGCCGCTCATCAGGATGAGGGCGGGGCGGTTGCCGAGGTCGGCGAGCATCCGCACGAACTCCACGCCATCGCAGCCTGGCATCATTAGGTCGGAGATGACGATGTCGAGCTTGTCGCGATCGAGGTTGTTGGCGAGGTCCCGCGCGTTGCTGTAGGCGAACGCCCGCATTCCGGCGTCGGTTACGGCCATCTCCAGTAGCGAACAAATATGCACTTCGTCGTCAAGAATGCCGACGCGAATTCTATCCACAGAGTCCTCCAGCCGCGAAAGCTCGGAGCAACCGAACCATCATCCTAATCGATGATGTACCCAACGCGATGCACCGTCCGAATCCCATCCAAGGCACCTAGGTTCAACTTTCGACGCAAACTAGAGACATGCACATCAATTCTCCGGTCGAGCGGATCCCGGAGTGGCGATCCGACGACATACTTGTAAATACGATCGCGTGACATGACCTGCCCGCGATTGGTCAGCATGAATTCCAGCGTCCTGAACTCGGCGTCCGACAAATTCGGGCGGACACCCTCATCATTCTCCACAATGTGGCGGGCACTGTCGAGCGACCATTCGCCGATGGTCATCCGCACATCGTCCTGAGCGGCGCCCGGAACCGCCTGTCCCAGCAGCTGTAATTGACGCATGCGGCTGGCGTGGCGCTTGACGCGCGCGATCAGTTCGCGGGTTTCGAAAGGCTTGGCGATGTAGTCGTCAGCGCCGACCTCGATCCCGATCACCTTGTCGACGGGATCGGAGCGACCGGAGATGATGATGACGGCAGTGGTCTCGCGCGATGCGAGCTTGCGGACGAGCTCGAGGCCATCGCCGTCGTCGAGCCGGAGGTCGATCAGGGCAACGAGATAGTTGCGCGAGCTCAGTCTCTTCTCGGCCTCCGACACGCTGCCAGCGGTCGAAACGGCAAAGTTTTCCTGACTCAATATCATCGATAATATTTCACGAATCGATTTATCATCCTCGACAACAAGGATGTTCCCATTCGATTCGGACGGCGACAGATCGTCGTAGGAATCTTTGCCGCCTAGCGTCTCGATGTTGGATCCAAGCATCTGTGCGGCCTCTTCGTAAACATACGAAGAGTCTTAATCACAACTCGGAAAAAGACAACCTCAAGTCAAACGCCAGGTCTCTGTTCTGGGGAGGCGATTCCGCGCCTTCGTAAAGTTTTAGCAATGGGGTATTTGACAATTTACCGCATACTGAACCATGGCTTGGACGAATTCGCGGAAGGCTTCGGCACCCACTGGTTGCGCTGGGCGACGGGCTGCTGTCCGCCACGTGCATGGCTGAAAGTGGGCGATGCGGAGGCAGAGTAGGCGCCGGGCGTCGTGCGCGAGCCGATTTCGACCGTTGCCGAGGGGTCGACGCAGCCCGGATGATATTCCCGCGCAGCCGCGAGGCCGAGAAGGTGAAGGCTCGACCCGTAGTAGGTGGTGGTGCGGAAACCAACTTCTTGATTGGGCACCGAAACGCCGCGCGCGACGCATCGGGAAAGCGACGCGATAAATCGGTAGCCGAGATCGTTCATCGACGAGAGTGCCGCGCCCGAAGGAACTGCCCGCTCGACCGGATAACCCTCGCCGGCGACGTTCCAGGACCAGTCGAACTGGGAAATGTCGGCGCCCGGCAGATTGCCGCCCACCATGTAGAGCGGGATGCGGACTGCGTTGTAGCCGGATTTGGCGTCGAGCTCCTGCGGAATGGAGATGGCACCGGTCCTGGGATCAATGGCGATCCAGTCCGGCGAGCTCTGGTGCTGGCCGAACTTGGCCCGCTGGGTGAGCGCGCGGCCGTCCCGGACGACCTCGTCCCAGGCGAACTCCGGGCGGATCATCTCGAAGGTGCGCAGGGCGCCGTAGACGTAGTAGGAGAGATTGACGATCGGGCCGCGGTTGCCGGCGGAACGGTCGAACCCGGCCACACCTGGCTTCAGCACCTTCATCCCGGCGACGTCGGCGATGAGGTTCCTGCCGATCGCGACGATCAGCTTGTCCGCCTCGGCGAGGTAGCGCTTGTCGTTCCACTGCAGCGCGGCGCGGACAAGGCCGTAGGCGACGAGGATGTCGCCGTCCGTGGCGTTGTTCATGTCCGGCACATGCGGCTGTGCGCCCGGAATGTAGCGCCAGCTGAGAAGGCCGTCAGAGCGGATCTGGAGCTTGTTGCGCGTGAACGTCCACACCCGATCGAAGGTGGAGCGGTCGTTCGCGTAAGTTGCGATGAGAAGGCCGTAGCCCTGGCCTTCGGAGTGGCTGACGCCGCGGTTCTCGACGTCGACGACCCGGCCGTCGGAGCGGATGTAGGTGTTCTTGTACTCTGCCCACTCGCGCGGATCGATCATGGGGACGGGCGGCTGGGTGACGGCCACTGCGGGCGACCCGCCGGAAAACCCGGAGCCTACGACCAGCGCTGCACTTGAGATGCCCAGGACAACTGCGCCCTTGAGCGCAGACCGCATGTTCCGACCGATGGTGGAGAGCGAGTTGCGTGCGCTGAACATAAAATCCTCGGCTGAGTACTCCGAGAATTTGTGTCGTGGTTATTCAAGCAACCATGCAAATAATGTTAGCGAGAACCGTACTTTGTCTTCAAATTATCCTGAGTTATGACAATATCTTGCCAATGTTCAATTCCGTTAAACTGTTAGCCGGAATTGTCGGGCAATTACCGGAAACATCAAGGCATTATCATTTTTGCAGAAATTTGATCCAGAAGTTTGGAGTTGTATCGATTTTGTATTGAGGCCGAGGAGCACGTGACCGCCCTTGCAGTTCGCACCTCGGCATTCAACGCATATCGAGCAGGCCGGATGTCGTGTCGACCCGCGATCAAACGCTACGGAGTTTGCGTAAAAGAGCGGGTGCCAAGGATCAGCACCCGCCCGCTCGGTGCCCGCTACGCTGGTGATCAGAAGCTGTCGAGCAAAAGGTAGGCGATGATGCACACGCCGACGGCGACGAGGAACCAGCGGCCGAGACCGGACGGTCCGTCGCTTGCCGGCTGAGGGGCCGTCTCACGCTTGGTGGGGGAGGTCGTGATCGCGCGGTAGCCGGCTGACGTGACCACGGCGGTTGGCATGTCTTCTTCCGTACCGGCCTCGGCGCGCGGCGCCTCGTACGTCGGGCTCGGCGTCGACCTGGGGCGCGTGTAGGTTTCGTTCTCGGGCGCAACCGGGGTGTAGCCCGGATAGCGGCTCGTCGCGTCGTCATCGGCCGCAGTCGTCGTCATGGTCCTGTCGCGGGTCGCCGGACGCTCCTCGACCGCTGTGTCGGCGGAGCCGCGGAGCGCCGCGATCGCGGCCTGATGGGCGCGCTCCCATTCCTCGTCACTCTGCCACTCCGTCGCGGCTTCGCTGCCTGCCGGTTCGCGCACTGGCTCGGCGGCGGCCGGCGGCGTGTCGCCATAGCGCTCGCGGGTGGGGGCTGCGGACCAGCGCGCCTCCGTGTCCTGCTCGGCGGGGATGACGTCGCCGCCGTCGAGGAGGAGCTGCAGACGGGAGAAGAACTCCGCGGTCAGCGTGCGGGCCTTCTTGTCGATCACGTCGTCCGGCAGGTCGCCGATCCGCCCCAACGGAGTGACGGCGCAGTGGTAGGCAAGGTTGGTGGTGTTCTCGTCGATCACCGCCAGCGCAACGTGCGCGTTGCCGTCGGCGCCGCCCACGGCGCGGCCGCTGTCGGCATGCCCGTGCATCGAGAAGCCCATCGGCGCATCGTCGTTGTAGAGGGTCACGAGCGCGAGGAAGGTGGAGCTGATCGGGCCGATCTTGAGCGCGATTTCCGCCTCGTAGCGGGTGGCGTCAATCTGGGTGAAGCGTTGGCAGCCGGGGATCGCCTGACGTAAGGTCGCCGGATCGTGCAGCATGGCGTAAACATCGTTCCGGGGTGCGCTCAGCACCTGTTCGCCCGTCAGTTCCATTCCTACCGTCCCTCTTCGTCATTGCCGCCGGAAACCGCCGCGAACGACGCCTCCCATCCCCGGCGGATCTTGCGGGCGAACACGCGTGACCGCCGCCCCGGGTCGTCCCGTTCGCGGAAGGGCGGTCCCGCCCGGCTGAAAAGCTTAACGGCGTTCGACGCGCGGCGCTAACCATTCAATAACGCAGGACAGCCAAATGTTTCGTCACAATACGGTCAAACTGAATGCCTGATCAGAAGACGTGCCCGATCTGCGGGGGCAAAGCCTTCATTCCCGGTCCCAAGGGGCGGATGTCTCCGGGCGGGATCGCGCCTCGGTGCGCGGCCTGCGCCTCGCTGGAGCGCCACCGCGCCTTCCGCTCGATCTTCGATGCGCTGCGCCCCGCGCTCGCCAGCAAGTCCGCTCTGCAGTTCAGCCCCGACCGGTCCGCGCCGCGTGAGGCGTTCGGACGGTTCGAGGTGTCCGACTACGGCCACGACAACAGCCTCGACATGGCGGCAATCGACCGAGCGGACGACAGCTACGACATCGTCATCGCCAACCATGTGCTGGAGCATGTCGAGGACGACCACGCGGCACTTTCCGAAATGGACCGGGTCACGAAGCCGGGCGGATTCGTCTTCCTCTCGGTGCCGGACCTCCTCAGGGTCGACGCGACGCACGAGTACGGCCGCGCCCGCCACGACAAGCACGGCCACTGGAGAGTCTACGGGCCCGACATTGCGCTGCGCTGGCGTGAGGCGGTGCCGGAGTGGCACGGGGTCGGCGTGATCGGGATCGACCCCGTCACCGGCGAGCCGGACAGGGCGACGCTCCTGTCGCGCGACGGCGCGCTGCTGGAGGGTCTGACGGCGCTCATCGGCGTCGCGGGCCTCCAGGCGTCCGACGCCTTCGGGCCGCAGCCGGAGCCTGCCGCCAGCGGCGCCTAGTCGACCACCGGCGCGTCGGGGGTGAACTTGGGGATTGCCATGTCGGAGGCGGCGGCGGGCTCGATGCCCGGCCAGTTGCCTGCGGCAATCTCGAGGTTGCCCTCGATGTCCTCTTCCCAGAACCCCACGACGGCCGGCGTGATGTTGAGGTAGAGGCGCCCGTCAACGATGCGCCAGAGCTCCGGGTTGCCCGGGACCTTGCCGCCCTTGGCGACGCCGTAGGCGCAGTGTCCGTCGAACTGCGGGGCGTAGCGGGCAGGATCGGCCTCGAAGCGGGCAAGGTTCGCGGCCGACGAGAAGGCGAACGTCGCGCCATTGTAGGTCGCGGTGAACGCCTTGTTGCCCGGGACCGCGGGCTGTTGCGGCGCGCCGACCGGCGCCTGCGCCAAGTCGAAGTAGGCGACGACATCGTAGCCGGAATTGGCGAAACCGGTGGAATTGACGTATTGCGGCCCTGCGAGGGCGGCGCTTGCGGCGAGCACGCCCGCCACGGCGATCAGCATTCGCATGATGCATCCTCCTCCTGCGGCGTCTTCCTCGGGCCGCCCGTCGCCCGAACATAGCCGCGCGGGCGCTGTGGCAGGTTGAGAACACCATCACGGTGCATCACGTCTTCGTGCCGCGCTGGGACCTGTGGACGGGCTCCGGTCCTTGCGTACGGCCGGTGAATCCCCAAGATTGGGTCAAACCCATGGAGACGCTGTCGTGCTGCAGGCCATCACCGACTGGATCAACAACATCGCGCACGCCGGCGAAGGCGAGGAGGAGTATGGCGCGGACGATCCGAAGCTGTCGGTCGCCGCGATCCTCGTCCACATCATCGCCGTCGACGGTGTCGTGACCGATTCGGAGAAGAGCCGCCTACGCGAGGTGCTCGGCCGCAACTACGGCCTCTCGGAAAGCGAGACCGAGCAGCTCGTCGACGAGGCGACCGCCCGGGAAGACGACGCCGTCGACCTCTACAGCTTCACCTCGGTGCTGAAGCGCGAGCTCGACGATGAGGGCCGGCACAAGGTTGTGGAGGCAATGTGGGAGATGGTGTTCGCCGACGGCGAGGTGTCCGAGTTCGAGGACAACGTCGTCTGGCGGGTCGCCGAGCTCATCGGCATCTCCACGCGGGACCGGATGACGCTTCGCCACAAGATCGAAGCGAAGACCAAAGGTAAGTCGTAGCGGCCGGCATCCGGATTTGATAAAGATCGAGGCATGACCATTTCTGCGCCAGTGTCTTCAGCGGAGCCGGTGTCCTCGGCTCCTGACCGTCCGATCCTCGTCATCCTGCATCAGGCGACGTCCACGCCGGGGCGTGTCGGCCAGATGCTGGTCGAGCGCGGTTATCGGCTCGACATCCGGCGGCCCGCCCTCGGCAACTCCCTGCCAGAGACCACGCGGGATCACGCCGGCGTGGTGGTGTTCGGCGGCCCGATGAGCGCCAACGACACCGACGCATTCATCAAGCGCGAGATCGACTTCATCAACGTGCCGCTCGAAGAGGAGACGCCGTTCCTCGGGATCTGCCTCGGCGCGCAGATGCTCGCCAAGACCATCGGCGGCCATGTCGCGACCCACAAGGATGGCCAGGTCGAGATCGGCTACTACGACATCCAGCCGACCGAGATCGGCCGCGACATGATGCGGTGGCCTCGCAAGGTCTACCAGTGGCACCGCGAGGGCTTCTACACGCCCCGGGGCACCGCGCTCCTCGCCGAGGGGCAGCATTACGAGCAGGCCTTCCGCGTCGGCCCGTGCGCCTACGGCATCCAGTTCCACCCGGAGCTGACGCTCGCGATGATGCACCGGTGGACCACGCGCGGCCATGCCCGCATGGCGCTGCCCGGCGCACGGCAGCGGGCCGACCACTTCCGCGGCCGCGCCATCTACGACGAACCGCTGAAGGACTGGTTGACGCGCTTCCTCGACCTCTGGCTGCCCGAAAGCAGCGAGGCGGCTCGCGACGACGACGCACTGCGCATCAGCGCCTGAGATCGCCTCAGGCGCCGCCGCGGACGGTCAGGTGGGGGTGGTGGTGAGCGGCCGGCCGCTGTTGATGCGGGCCATGCCTTCCTTCGCCGGCGGATAGCCGGGGCGCAGCTGGATCGCGCGGCTGTAGTCCGACTTCGCCTTGCCGAGATCGCCCTTGACCTCGTTGGCGCGGCCACGGTTGGCCCAGGCGTCGGCATAGTCGCGGTCGAGCGCGAGTGCCTGGTTGAAGTCCTCGAAGGAGGATTCCACGTCGCCGGTCGCAAGGTAGCTGACGCCGCGCCCGTTGTAGGGCTCGGGTGCCTTCGGATCGAGGCCGATGGCGATGCCGAAGTCTTCCACGGCGAACGAATGGAGGTTCTGCGCCTGATAGATCAGTGCGCGGTTGTGATAGGCGCGCGGATCGCCCGGATTGATCCGGATGGCGTTGTTGAAGTCGAGCAGGGCCTGCTGGTTGTTGCCGCGCAGGCGGTAGATGTTCCCGCGCCCGACCAGTGCCGTGTCGTAGGACGGGTTGTAGCGCAGCGCCGCCGAGTAGTCGGCAATGGCCTGATCGGTCTGCTCGAGCCTGCGGTAGACCAGCGCGCGGTTGGCGTAGGCCTGGTAGTAGCCCGGGTTGAGCGCGATCGCCTTGTCGAAGTCGGCGAGGGCGGCGTTGAGGTTGCCGGCGCGCCCGTAGGCGGTGCCGCGCACGTTGTACGCGCTCGGGTCGTTCGGATTGGCGTTCACCACCTCGGTCAGCGAGGCGATGTTCTGCGGCGAACCGGACTCGGTGTTCACCAGCCGGCCGGACGACATCATCGCGCCTTCCGGGTCACAGCCCGCGAGGGCCATGGCGGCGGCGATGATGAACGCAGTGCTGTAAAGGCGGGAACTGATACGCATCGCCATAACCTAGCAGGGTACGCGGGGAAGCGCGAGAGCGCGCTTCGTCAGCTGCGCTTCTTGCCGGGGATCAGGCCTTCGCGCTGTGCGCGCTTGCGGGCCAGCTTGCGTGCACGACGCACTGCTTCAGCCTTCTCGCGCGCCTTGCGCTCCGAGGGCTTCTCGTAGTGGTTGCGCATCTTCATTTCGCGGAAGATGCCTTCGCGCTGCATCTTCTTCTTCAGCGCCTTGAGCGCCTGGTCGACGTTGTTGTCGCGAACGAGTACCTGCACTCAGTTCAATCCTTCTGTTGCACGGTGATTGGCGGCTCTACCGTCATGCCGGACACAGGGAACGCGCGAGCCGGGCGGTGAGGTCCCCACAAAGAGAGGGCCAACCGCAAGACAACCGCAAAAATCGCTGCGAGGCCCCGCTGCTACCAGCGATCGCCCGCAAAGTCCACTGTGCGTTCGATGAAATTGACGTGCCCCATCTTGCGACCGGGCGACGCGGAACGCTTACCATAGATATGGCAACGGGCCGCCGGATTTTCCACGTGGGCGGCCAGATCGTCGATCTCGTCGCCCAGAATGTTGAGCATCGTGACATCGGCGATACGCCGCGTATCGCCGAGCGGCCAGCCGGCGATCGCGCGGATGTGGTTCTCGAACTGGCCGGTCAGCGCACCGTCCATCGTCCAGTGCCCCGTGTTGTGGACCCGGGGCGCCATCTCGTTGGCGATCAGCGGCGCTTCGGGGTCGTCGGTGACGAAGAACTCCACGGCAAGGACGCCGACGTAGCCCAGCGTTTCCGCGACGCCCGCCGTCAGCCGCTTCGCTTCCGCCGCCACCGCGTCGTCGACCGGCGCCGGGAAGGAGGTGCGGCGCAGGATGCCGCCCTCGTGGGTGTTGAGCGCGGGGTCGTAGCTCTTCACCGCGCCGTCCGCGCCGCGCACCAGCACCACCGAGGTCTCGGCGGTGAACGGGATGCGCGTCTCCAGGATCGCCGGCACGTTGCCGATGGCGGCGAGCGCGTCGACGGAGGCGACGCCCGGCGTTACCCGCGTCTGCCCCTTGCCGTCGTAGCCGAGCCGCCGCGCCTTCAGGATGCCGTCTGGGATTTTTTCGCGCGCGGTATCGAGGCTGGCGGCGTCGGTTATGTCGGCGTGGGGGGCGACGGGGAGGCCGCAGCGCTCGAGAAACGCCTTTTCGGTGAGGCGGTCCTGTCCGGCGCCGAGTGCGGCCGGTGCCGGGCGGATCGGTGTGCCAACTCCTTCGAGCGCCTCCACCGGAACATTCTCGAACTCGAAGGTCACGACATCGACGCTTGCGGCGAACGCTGCCATCGCGGCGGCGTCGTCATAATCGGCGAGGGTGGTGTCGTGCGCGACGGCGAAGGCGACGTTGTCGCCCGACGGCGGGCGCGAAGACGTGGACGCGGAAGCCGAGGCGGAGCGCGGCCATCGCCATCATCCGCCCCAGCTGCCCGCCGCCCACGATGCCGATCGTGGCGCCGGTGGGAAGCCTCATGGCGTGTCCGTCGGTTCGTCGGCGACTGCGGCGGTGGTCGCGGCGCGCCAGGCGTCCAGCCGCTCCGCAAGCGCATCGTCGCCGAGCGCCAGCACGGCGGCCGCCAGCAGCGCGGCGTTGACCGCACCGGCCCGCCCGATGGCGAGGGTGCCGACCGGAACGCCTGCCGGCATCTGGACGATGGAAAGGAGGCTGTCCCAGCCCGACAGCGTGCGGCTCAGCACCGGCACGCCGAAGACGGGAAGCGCGGTGAGGCTCGCGACCATGCCAGGCAGGTGCGCGGCGCCGCCTGCGCCCGCGATCACGACCTTGAAGCCGGACGACTTCGCGGAGCGCGCGAACTCGTAGAGGCGGTCGGGCGTGCGGTGGGCGGAGACGATCTTCGCCGCATGGGGGACGCCGAGCGCTTCGAGCGTCTCGGCGGCGTGGCGCATGGTCTCCCAGTCGGACTGGCTGCCCATGATGATGGCAACCTCAGGAACGTCGCCGCTCACGCGATGATATCGGGCAGGGCCCGGGCCGACAGCATCCGTATCTCGTCCTTCAATTGAAGCTTGCGCTTTTTCAGGCGCTTGATCTGCAACAGATCCGTCGAGCCGCTGGCCTCGAGCGCGTTGACCGCAGCGTCGAGGTCGCGGTGCTGCTCGCGCAGCACCTCCAGCTTCTGCTCGACCGATTGGGTGTCCTGCTGCATCGCTTGCGCCAAATTTTACGCAAACTCTTATAAGCGATTGAAGTGGACTGTCGAGACGACGGCGGCGCTGCATCCACGACTATGGATGCAGCGGAGCGCTTCAGCCCTCGCTGGGGCCGACGATGGCGACGGTGGGTGCCTTGTCGCCGAACACGCGGCGCGCCGTGCGGCGGACGTCGTCGAGCGTGACCGCGTTGATGAGGTCGTTGCGGTTGTCGATGTAGTCCATCCCGAGCCCTTCGGTCTGCAGGAACAGGAGCTGGCGGGCGATGTCGGCCGAGGAGCCGAACCGCAGCGCGTAGGAGCCCGTGAGATAGTCCTTGGCGGATTTCAGCTCGGCCTCGGTCGGGCCTTCGGTCGCCATCTTCTCGAACTGGCTGAGGATCACCTTGATGGCTTCCTCCGCCTGATCGTTGCGGGTCGCGGTGCCGGCGCCGAAGATCGCGGTGTGCTCGTAGGGCGCCATGTAGGAATAGACCGAGTAGGCGAGACCGCGCTTCTCGCGCACCTCGTCGAACAGCCAGGACGAGAACGTGCCGCCGCCTAGGATGTGGTTCATCACGTAGGCGGGGATGAAGTCCGGGTCGTCACGATCGATGCCTTCGCCGCCGAAGCGGATGGAGGTCTGCGGCGTGTCGAGGGATTCCGACACGGTGAGGCCGACTGCGGGCTCAACGTCCGCCACGGGGGTGAGGTTGGCGTGGTCCGGAAGGTCGCCGAACGCCTTGTCGAGGAGCCCCTTGAGGGTTTCGGCGTCGATGTCGCCGACCACGGCCACGAACAGGTTGTCCTTGGCGATGCCGTTCCGGTGAGCGTCGACGAAATCCTCGCGGGTGAGGGCGGAGACGCTCTCGATCGTGCCGCTCGAGGGGGTGCCGTAGGGGTGGTTCGGGAAGGCGGTGCGGGCCCACAGGTCGCCGACCACGGCGTCGGGGTCGTTGAGGTCGCGGCGGAGGCCGGTGATGACCTGCGCGCGCATCCGGTTCAGCGCCTCGTCGTCGAAGCGGGGCTCGGTCAGCGCCAGGGCGAGGAGGTCGAAGCCCTTCTCGACGCTCGAGGTGAGGGCGCGCATGTCGCCGTAGAGGTCGTCGCGCGATGATTCGAAGCCGAGGCGGACGGCGTTGTCCTGCAGGGCGGTCTGGAAGGCGACCGAATCGAGGTCGCCGGCGCCTTCGTCGAGCAGCGAGGCGAGGATGTTGGCCCGTCCCGCCTTGCCTTCGGGGTCCTGCGCGGAGCCTGCGCCTTCGAATGCAACGTCAACCGCCACGACGGGGACGGTATCGTCCGACACGAGCCAGGCTGTGATGCCTCGCGCGCTGGTCACTTCTTGAATGTCGATGGCCCACGCACTCCCGGCGCCGAGTAAGACGAACGATAGGGCGACGATGGCACGGTTTAGAGAACGGAACATACCGAAATTTCCTATAAATCGCTGCTCGCGGGCGAGCGGCCGGCCAGTTGGGGACGGCCGCGCCCGGCAGGAGCGCGGGCTGTGCTGCCTCAGGCGCCTTCGCCGGGGAGAAGACGTGCGGTGACGGTGCCGGCTTCGGTGAGATACGTCTTAGCGGCGTTCTGGACGTCGGCCGCGGTGACGGCGTTGAGCCGCGACGGCCACTCCTGCACGTCCTCGACCGTCGAGCCGGTCGTCAGCGCCGCGCCGAAGATCCGGGCGAGCGTGGACTGGCTGTCCTGCGCGAAGATCACGCTGGAAAGGACGGCGGTCTTGGCGCGGGCGACGTCGTTCTCGGTGACGCCATTCGCCGCGATGTCGGCGATGATGTCGCGCGCCCGCTTCTCGACGGTCTCGAGTTCCACGCCATCGGCGGGGGTGACGTAGACGAGGAAGCGCGTGTCGTCGACGGCGCTCGACTGGTAGTAGGCGCCGGCGGAGCTTGCGAGATTCTCGTTGCGGACGAGCTCTGTGTAGAGGCGGCTCGTGTTGCTGCCGCCGAGGATCTCGGCCAGCACGTCGAGCGCCTCGCCGACGCCGGGTTCGGCGGTGGTGTAGCTCGGTACCAGCCACGCCGTCTGCGTGCTCGCCTGGTTCACGCGCGGGTCGGTGAGGGTGACGAGGCGGTCGGCCCGCAACTTCTGTGCGGCGGGGCGGGTGCGGACCATGGCGGGCTCGCCGCCCGGCACCTTGCCGTAGGTCTCGGCCGCGAGGGTGCGGATCTCGTCAGGCGTCACGTCGCCGGCGATCACAAGCACGGCGTTCCCGGGGCGGTAATTCGCCTTGTAGAAATCGACGGCGTCGGTGTGGCTGAGCTTGGCGAGTTCGTCGGGCCAGCCGATGATCGGGTCGCCGTAGGGGTGGTTGACGTAGAGTGCAGTGTCCATCGCCTCGCCGAGTTCGGCGGACGGGCTCGTCTCCACGCGCGAGCGGCGTTCTTCCTGGACGACGTTGAGCTCGGGCGCGCTGACCGCCTCGGTCAGCACCAGGCCGCGCATCCGGTCCGCCTCGAATTCCATCATCTGCGGCAGGTTCTCCTTGGAGACCTGCTGGAAATACGCCGTGTAGTCGTTGGAGGTGAAGGCGTTCTCGCGGCCGCCGACTTCCGCGACGGCGGTCGAGAAGGCGTTGCCGGGGTGGGCTTCGGTGCCCTTGAACATCAGGTGTTCGAGATAGTGCGCGATGCCGGACTTGCCGGGCGGCTCGTCGGCCGAGCCGACGCGGTACCACACCATGTGCGTCACGATGGGCGCGCGGCGGTCGGGGATCACGACCACGTCGAGGCCGTTATCGAGCGTAAAGGTCGCGGCGTCCGGCGCAATGGTGAGGTCGCCCAGATCGATCGGCTGGGCGATGGCGGCTTCAACGGAGAGCATGGTGAGTGCGGCCACTCCAAGTCCGGCGAGGCGGTGTTTGAGCGTCATCGACGTCCCGTCCTGTCCTGTTTCGGTCGGGACGCTATGCGCCTATGGGGCGGGGGGCCACTTAAGTGTTGGTAAGGCGGCGGCCGGGGGCCGCCGCGTCAGGCCTCGCTACTGCGCGCCGGTCTTGCCCTTCGACTTGCGCATGTTGGCGTAGAGCTGCTTCTTCACCCACTCCGAGTTCTCGATGTCGTCCTTCTCGGGGAGTGCGGCGGTCTGCGCGGGCTCGCGATATTCCTCGGGCGGCTGGATGAGGTACTTGCGCGGCGCGGCCTTGCCGTCGGCGGTGATGACCTCGCGGCCGGGCTTCTTCAGGGTGAAGCCCTTCATGCCCTTGTTGGGCTGCGCCTTGAAGGTCTTCTCGTCCTGCATCAGCTTGGTGATGTCGCGCTTGTCCTCGTTGGAGGCGAGCGCTTCGGCGGGCAGCACGTAGTTCTTGTTCGGCTTGGTGACGAGGCCCTGGTAGGACCCGTCCTCGGGGTCGCGGTAGTCGCCGGGGCCGATCGAGCCTGCGAGCTGGGCGCGGCGCGCCTTGTCCTGCTCGTCCTGGTCGACGGGGAAGTTGACGGCGGCCTGCGCGTTGTTCTGCTGGCCGGCGGTCGGCTGCGGCAACTCGGTGCTGTTGGGGATCGCGAGCGGGGCGCGCGGCTTGTAGGCGAGGCGCTGCTGCGTCGGCTTCGGGATCACGCCCGCGCCTTCCATGGCGGTCTGGAACAGGTTGAACGACTGGCGCTTCTCGACGCCTTCGTCATCGTCCTCGAAATAGTTGTTGCTGGTGTTGCAGCCGGCGACGCCGAGGCCGAGCACCAGGACAGCGAGGATTGCACGCTTCATCCCAAACTCCACAATTGTGCGGCACAGGCCGCGCAGCCCAGCCATCGCGTCATGGACGCGGCCAGTCAACCCGGCCGACGCCGTCCATGTTCGCATGGTGAGCGGATACAACAATCCGCGCGGAGAGTTAAGAGGGAGTTTGCGGCTTCTTCGCAATGAAGGCGTCCCAGAGCAGGAAAACCACACCGATCACGATGGCAGCGTCCGCAATGTTGAAGACGTACCATGAATAACCGCCTGCATTGAGGTGGACGAAATCCACCACCGCGCCATACGCCACGCGGTCGATGAGGTTGCCCACAGCACCGCCGAGGATGATCCCGACGCCGAGCGCGACCAGCGGCGCACGTGCGCGCATCAGCCACACGGAGAGCCCGATGATGCCGGCGACGGTGAGCGCGACCAGCAGCCAGCGGCCCCAGCCCTCGGCCTGGAACATCCCGTAGGAGATGCCCCGGTTCCAGACGAGGGTGATGTCCATGAACGGCAGCACCGCGATCGGCCCTTCGCTGAAGTCGGCCCGGTGGAGCACCCAGAGCTTCGTCGCCTGATCCGCGACGAGGATGAGGACGGCGAGCGCGAGGCTGACGCCCCGCGCCTTGGGATCGTCATCGCGCGAACGTCACGCGCCGAGGCCGTCGATCTCGGCCATCGCCGCCGCATCGCGGGGCGAAAGGTCCGGATAGCGGTGGTCGGCGCCGACTTCGGGGCTCACCTTCCACGAGCGGGCGCACCGCTCGCCTTCGGCCTTGCGGATCTCGACCGCGACGCCCGGCACCTCCTGCAGCGTGAAGGCCCCCTCCGGAGCATCGCCCTCGTGGAGGCTGATCGGCGCTGGTGATCGTCACGTCGGCGAATTCCACCTTGCGCGCGGCGGCGAGGAGGGCGGGGTCGGAGATGGTGACGAACGGGTGCGCCTCGAGCGAGGAGCGGATGCGCTTCTCGCGCCGCTCCACCTCGATCGCGCCGAGCACGACGCGGCGAACGCGCTTCACCTTGTTCCACTCGGCCTCCAGCGCATCGTCGCGCCATTCGGCCGGGATTTCCGCGAAGAGTTCGAGGTGGACCGAGGTCTCGTTGCCGGCGGACGCCCAGGTCTCCTCCATGGTGAAGGGGAGGATCGGGGCGAGCCAGCGCGTCATCGCGTCGAAGATCACGCGCACGGTCGCGAGGGCGGCCTTGCGGCGGGCGGAGGAGGGCGCGTCGCAGTAGAGCGCGTCCTTGCGGATGTCGAAGTAGAACGCCGACAGCTCCACGTTGGCGAAGTTCATCAGCGTGTGGGCGACGTGGCCGTAGTCGAACTTGCGGTAGGCGTCGCGCACCTCGGCGTCGAGGACGGCGAGGCGGTGGAGCATCAGGCGCTCCAGCTCCGGCGCGCTGGCGGCATCGAGCGGCTCGCCCGTGTCGTGGGCGAGCGTGCCCAGCATCCAGCGCAGCGAGTTGCGGACCTTGCGGTAGGAGTCCGCAACGCCCTTCAGGATCTCCTGACCGATGCGCTGGTCGTCGGTGTAGTCCTGGCTCGCCACCCAGAGGCGCAGGATATCGGCGCCGTACTGGTCGATGATGTCCTGCGGCGCGACGGTGTTGCCGAGCGACTTCGACATCTTGCGCCCGTCCTCGGCCATGGTGAAGCCGTGGGTGATGACGGTGTCGTAGGGCGCGCGGCCGCGGGTGCCGCAGCTTTCCAGCAGCGAGGAGTGGAACCAGCCGCGGTGCTGGTCGGAGCCTTCGAGGTAGACGTCGGCGGGCCACTTGAGGTCCGGCCGCTGCTCCAGGCAGAAGGCGTGGGTGGAGCCTGAATCGAACCACACGTCGAGAATGTCGGTCGACCATCTCGAACGCTGCGGGGTCGTAGGTGCTGCCGAGGAAGCGCGCGGCGGCGCCGTCGGCGAACCACGCGTCGGCGCCCTCCGCCTCGAAGGCGGCGGCGATGCGCTCGTTGACCGCCTCGTCGCGCAGGACCTCGCCGGTCGCCTTGTCGACGAAGACGGTGATCGGGACGCCCCAGGCGCGCTGGCGCGACAGCACCCAGTCCGGCCGGCCGGCGATCATGCCGCGCAGGCGGTTCTTGCCGGCGGACGGCACGAAGCCGGTGTCGTCGATCGCCTTGAGCGCACGGGTGCGCAGCGTGGACCCGTCGCCGAGGTCCTTGTCCATCGACGACGAACCACTGCGGCGTGTTGCGGAAGATGACCGGCTTCTTGGAGCGCCAGGAGTGCGGGTACTGGTGCTTGAGGCGGCCGCGCGCCACCATCGCGCCGGCGGCGGACAGGGCGTCGATGACCTTCTGGTTGGCCGGGCCCTTCTTGCCCTCGTCGGTGATGACGGCCTCGCCCTCGAAGCCGGGGGCCTCGGCGGTGAAGCGGCCGTCGGCGCCGACGGTGTAGGGGATCTTGGTCTCGATGCCGGCCTTCTCGAGGTCGCGCCTTGGCGCTCATCCAGGCCTCGAAGTCCTCCACGCCGTGGCCGGGCGCGGTGTGGACGAAGCCCGTGCCCGCATCGTCGGTGACGTGGTCGCCGGCGAGCAGCGGCACGGTGAAGTCGTAGCCGCCGAGCCCTGCGTTCGCGCAGCGGGTGCTCGGCCTCGATGCCGGCGAGAAGCTCCGCCGGCACGTCATACCGCCGCTCGAAGGCGGTGACGCGGGCGTCCTTGAAGATGCCTTCGGCGAGCTTGTCGGCCATCACGTAGAGGGCGCCGGTCTTCGCCCAGTTGTCGGCGGGGGCGTCGGTCACCTCGTAGATGCCGTAGGAGAGGCCGGGGCCGTAGGCGATGGCGCGGTTGCCGGGGATCGTCCACGGCGTGGTCGTCCAGATCACCACCGACGCCTTCTCGAGCGCGGTCACCATCGCCTCGTCTTCCGGCGTGCCGGGCTCGGACGGGCTGGGGCGGACGGCGTTCATCGCCACCATCGGGTTGACGCGCTTGACCGGGAAGGCGACCGCGATCGTGTCGGACTGGTAGTCGTGATACTCGACCTCGGCCTCGGCGAGCGCCGTGCGCTCCACCACCGACCACATCACCGGCTTGGAGCCGCGGTAGAGCTGGCTCGACATGGCGAACTTCATCAGCTCGCGCGCGATCTGCGCCTCGGCCCTGAAGCTCATCGTCATGTACGGGTCTTCGAAGTCGCCGATCACGCCGAGGCGCTTGAACTCCTCGCGCTGGACGCCGAGCCAGCCGGCGGCGAAGTCCCGGCATTCCTTGCGGAATTCGTTGATCGGGATCTCGTCCTTGTTCTTGCCGGCGGCGCGGTAGGCCTCCTCGACCTTCCACTCGATCGGAAGGCCGTGGCAGTCCCAGCCCGGCACGTAGTTGGCGTCGTAGCCCAGCATCTGGTGGGAGCGGACGACGAAGTCCTTCAGGATCTTGTTGAGCGCGGTGCCGATGTGGATGTGGCCGTTGGCGTAGGGCGGGCCGTCGTGGAGGACGAACTTCTCGCGGCCCAGCGCTGCCTCGCGCTGCTCCTTGTAGAGGTTGCGCCCAGCGGGCCAGGATCTCGGGCTCCTTCTTGGGAAGCCCGGCGCGCATCGGAAACTCCGTCTGCGGCAGGTAGAGGGTCTTGGAATAGTCGCGGGCGTCGTTGCCGGCGGCGGTGTCCACGGTCTCGCTCATGGTTCTAACTTCGGGTTCGGCGCGTCCTGCGCCACGTTGCAGCCGGAGCGCGGGCCCGGGGCCGGCGCGCTCTACGAGAAGAAATCAGAGCCTCGTGGCGTCTATGCCCGCGAAAAATCCCGTGCCGCCGGCGGCTCGAAACCGGCGGACGGGCGGAAAATTCGCAATACGCGGTCGGGGCGAAGGCCGGTCATGGCGCCTGCTTTACACCGGCGCGGCCCGGAGCGCGACCCGTTTTGCAACGGGCCGCGCGAGTGCGCCGCGGCGGCGCGACATAACTTCGCGCCGCCCGCCATCATGCGCGAGGGGCGGCGCGGAGCGGGCGCTCAGAGGTTGGCGAGCATCGCCTCGGCGCCGGAGACGGTGACGCCCTTGCCGGGCTCCTCCACCGCGAGCGCCTTCACCACGCCGTCCTCGACCAGCATCGAGTAGCGCTTGGAGCGGATGCCCATGCCGAAGCCGGAGGAGTCGTTGTCGAGGCCGACGGCGCGGGTGAAGTCGGCCGAGCCGTCCGCGAGGAAGGTGATCTTGCCGGACGCGTTGGTCGCCTTCGACCATGCGTCCATCACGAACATGTCGTTGACGGACACGACGGCGACCTCGTCCACGCCCTTGGTGGCGAACTGCGTCGATGTTCTCGAGGTAACCGGGCAGGTGGTTGCTGTGGCAGGTCGGGGTGAAGGCACCGGGCACTGCGAAGATCACGACCTTGCGGCCCGAGGTCAGCTCCTCGACGGTGATCTGGCTGGCGCCTTCGGGCGTCATGACCTTGAAGGTCGCTTCGGGCAGCCGGTCGCCAACGGAAATTGTCATAGTGGAGGGCTCCAAGGATCAGAATTATCTTGCGCGCGTTCTAGAGGGGATCTCGACCGCTGGCGAGCCTATCTATCGTGAACGGCCGGCTGTGGTAAGATTGGGGGCAGGGAGTGCCACGGGTGAGCGATATGGACGGCTACCTCGACGGACAGTGTCTGATAGCGATGCCCAACATGGGTGATACGCGGTTCGAGAAGGCCGTCGTGTTCATCTGTGCCCATTCGGCGGACGGGGCGATGGGGATCATCGTCAACAAGCCGGCCAACCACATCTCGTTCGTGGACCTCCTCGCCCAGCTCAACGTGATCGACGACGAGGACGACATCCGGCTGCCCGACGCCGCCCTCAAGGTCCCGGTCCACACCGGCGGCCCGGTCGAGACCGGGCGCGGCTTCGTGCTCCACACGTCGGACTTCCGGCTGAAGGAGGCGACGCTGGTCACCTCCGGCGACGTGTGCCTGACCGCGACGGTCGAGATCCTGCGCGCCATCGCACGTGGGGGCGGACCGAGCCAGGCGCTGCTGGCGCTGGGCTATGCCGGCTGGGCGCCGGGGCAGCTGGAACAGGAGATCTCCAACAACGGGTGGCTGCATTGCGAGGCCGACCACGACCTGATCTTCGATGGCGATCTCGACCGCAAATACGATAAGGCCATCGCCAAGCTGGGTTTCGATCCGCGGCTTCTGTCCTCCGCCGCGGGACATGCCTGAGGCGGGGCGCGCGGCCCGACCTGCGGTTGACACCGGGGTGGCGGGCGCGCTTCTGCTGGCGGCGACGACACAAGGAACGTGACGCGTGCAGTACGTCTCGACACGGGGTGGCGCCAGGCCGCTCGGATTTAGCGATGCAACCCTCGCCGGACTGGCGCCAGACGGCGGCCTCTTCGTGCCCGAAACCTACCCGCTCCTCTCGGCGGACGACGTTCGAGGGACTGCGCGGAAAACCGTTCGAGGCGGTGGCTGCCGCCATGCTCGCGCCTTACGCCGAGGGCGAGATTTCGCCCGCCGACCTGCGCGCCGACATCGACGCCGCGATGGGCACCTTCTCGCACACCGCGCGCACGCCGCTGGTGCAGATCGGCCCGCGCGACTTCATCCTCGAGCTGTTCCACGGCCCGACGCTGGCGTTCAAGGACGTGGCGATGCAGACGCTCGCCAAGCTGATGGACCGCATCCTCGCTGGAGCGCGGCCGCCGCGCGACCATCGTCACCGCCACCTCGGGCGACACGGGCGCCGCCGCCGCCAACGCGTTCGCGCGGCCGCGAGGCGATCGACGTCTTCATCCTCTACCCCGACGGGCGGGTGTCCGACGTCCAGCGCCGGCAGATGACCACCATCGCCGGCGACAATCTCCACACCCTCGCCGTCGACGGCGACTTCGACGATTGCCAGCGCATCGTGAAGCAGCTCTTCGTCGACCGCGACTTCAACGAGCGCGTCGCGATGAGCGGCGTCAACTCGATCAACTGGGCCCGCGTCGCCGCGCAGATCAGCTACTACGTCTTCGCCGCGCTGGCGCTCGGCGCGCCGCACCGCCGCGTCGCCTTCTCCGTGCCCACGGGCAACTTCGGCGACATTCTGGCCGGCTACGTCGCCACCAGGATGGGCCTTCCCATCGAGCGGCTGGTGATCGCCACCAACCGGAACGACATCCTCGACCGCGTCGCCCGCACCGGCGACTATACGCCCGGCACCGTCGCGCCCTCGACCTCGCCGTCGATGGACATTCAGGTCTCCTCCAACTTCGAGCGGCTGATCTTCGACCTTTCGGGCCGCAACGCCGCCTCGGTCGCCGAACGGCTGACCGCGACGAAAACCGGCTTCGCCCTCACCGCCGACGAAAAGGCGAAGATGGCGACGCTGTTCTCCTCCGGCAGCGCCAACGACGACGAGACAGCCGCCACCATCGGCGCCGTCTACAGGGACACCGGGCTCATCGTCGACCCGCACACCGCCGTCGGCCTCAAGGTCGCGCGCGAGACCGTGCTCGACGACGATGTCGCGCTGGTGACGCTCTCCACCGCGCACCCCGCCAAGTTCCCCGACGCTGTGGTCGCGGGCTGCGGCAGGCGCCCCGAGGTGCCGCAGCGCCTCGCCGATGTCCTGCGCGACACCGAGAAGATGACCCGCGTGCCCGCCGACGCCGCGCGGATCGCCGAAGTGATCCTCGACCGCTCGCGCGCGGTGACCGCATGATGGAGATGACCCGCCTTCCGAGCGGCCTCACGGTCGTGACGGACCCGATGGCGCATGTCGATTCCGCCGCCATCGGCGTGTGGGTGCGTGCCGGTGCCCGCACGGAAGCGGCGGGCGAGCACGGCGTCGCCCACTTCCTCGAGCACATGGCCTTCAAGGGCACCAACCGCCGGACCGCGCGCGAGATTTCGGAGACCATCGAGACGGTCGGCGGCGAGATCAACGCCTCCACCAGCGTCGAAACCACGGCCTACCACGCCCGCGTCCTCGCCGACGACGTGCCCCTGGCGCTCGACATCCTCGCCGACATCCTGACCGACCCGCTGTTCGCCGAGGAAGACATCGCGCGCGAGTGCAACGTCATCCTGCAGGAGATCGGCGCGGCGGAGGACGTGCCGGAAGACCGCGCGTTCGACGCCTTCCCCGAGGTCGCATTCCGGGCCAGCCGGTCGGCCGCCGCATCCTCGGCACCCGCGAATCCGTCGGCGCGATCGACCGCGACCTGCTCGGCGGCTTCTTCGGCCGCCACTACAAGCCCGACGCGCTGACCGTGGTCGCCGCCGGCGCGGTCGACCACGACCGCCTCGTCCCGGCGGTGGAGGCGGCGTTCGCGTCCGTCACCGGCAAGCGCGGCGATGCCGGCCCCGCGGCGCGCTACACCGGCGGCGCCTACAGCGAGACCAGCGAGGGTGCCGAGGGCCAGTGGCTCCTCGGCTTCGAGGGCGTGCCGCCAACACCGCGGACGCAACCGTCGCCCACGTCGCCGCGATGGTGCTCGGCGGCGGCATGTCGTCCCGCCTCTTCCAGGCGCTGCGCGAAGACCGCGGCCTCGTCTACGACACCTCCGCCTTCCACTGGGCGATCGAGGACATCGGCCTCTTCGGCATCCACTTCGCGACCGACGCCCGCAACCGTCGACAAGGCGGCCGCCGTCGTCCTCGACGAGCTGGCCGGTACCGCCGAGACGCTGACCGACGAGGAGTGCGAGCGCGCCAAGGCGCAGCTGCGCGCAGGGCTCCTGATGTCGCGCGAAAGCTGCGCGAGCCGCATGGGGCAGGCCGCGCGCTCCGCGATGGTCCTCGGGCGGCTCCTATCCAAGGAGGAGCGGCTGGAAGATCTCGCCGCGTCGACGCCGCCGCGGTGCGCAATTTCATCGAGGTAATGTCGTCCGGGGCGCCGACCGTGGTCGCCATCGGCGCCGACGCCGCGCCGCACCAGGCGCGGATCCGGTCACGCTTCGGCGCGCCAGTCCGGGGCGCCGCGTGAGCGCGTTGCAGCGCCTCGGGCCGGTCCGCGGCGCTGCTGCGCTGAACGAAACGACCCAGCTCGTCGGCGCGCGCACGATCCTGAAGATGCCGGTCTCGGCCGACTACAGCGAGTGGAGCCGCCTGCGCGCCGAAAGCCGGCACTTCCTGCGCCCGTGGGAGCCGACCTGGCCGCGCGACGACATCACCCGCATGGCCTTCCGCCGCCGTCTCCGCCGCTACCACCGCGACATCCGCGCCGACGAGGGCTATGCCGTCTTCGTCTACGAGCGGGCGACCGGCGCGCTCGTGGGCGGCATCACGCTGGCCCACGTCAAGCGCGGCGTGACGCAAAGCTGCTCGATGGGCTACTGGGCCGGCGAGCGCTTCGCCGGCAAGGGGCTGATGGGCGACGCGGTGCGCGTCATCGTCCCGTTCTGCTTCGAAACGCTCGGCCTCAACCGGATCGAGGCGGCGACGCTGCCGCACAACGAACGCTCCATCCGCCTCCTGAAGCGCGTCGGCTTCACCGAGGAAGGCTACGCCCGCCGCTTCCTGTGCATCGACGGGGCGTGGCGCGACCATATCCTGTTCGGCCTGGTGGCCGGCGACCGGATCCATCCGCAACGGGACGCCGCCGAAACCGGCGCTGCCCTGGAGTCCCGATCCTGATGCGTGTTCTGTGTATCATCCTGACCGGCCTTCTCCTCACCCTGTCCGCAGGCGTTGCCCGCGCGGTCGAGGCCGTGCCCGTCGGCCCCACCGTCCCAGTGGTGACACTGACGTCCTACGCCGAGTTGCTATAACGACCAGGAGGGCGACCTTCAGGTCTCGACTGCCGCCGACGCGGACGGCATCGTGCAACGGATCGAGGTCCGGCCGACGGTCGGCGACACGCGCCACTGGGCGGTGATCGGCCTCCAGAACCCCAGCGACGAGCAGATCGACAGGCTTCTTGTCGCCCCGCACCACCGCCTTGCCGGCTCCGGCGTCCTCCACCCGGACCTCGGCGCCGAGCGGATCAGGGCCGTCACCCCCAGCGAGGGCTTCCCGCCCGAGCGGCTCGCGAGCTCCGACGCCGACGTCTTCCTCCTCACGCTCGATCCGGGCGCCACCGTCACCTTCGTGATGGAGCTGACGACGCCCAACCTTCCCATGCTGCGCCTCTGGCAGCGCGACGCCTACAGCGAGAGCCAGAACGCCTACACGCTCTACAAGGGCATCGTCGTCGGCATCTCGGGCCTGCTCGCGCTGTTCTTCGTGGTCGTCTTCGTCATCAAGGGGCAGATGATGTTCGCCTCCGCGGCGGTGCTCGCGTGGGTGGCGTTCGGCTACGTCCTGATCGACTTCTCTTTCCTCGGCGACGTGCTGTCCGCCCGGATCCCGAGTGACGCGGTGATGCGCGCCTTCGCCGAGGCGATGCTGGCTCTGGCGCTGGCCGCCTTCATCCTCTCCTACCTCAACATCACGCGCTGGCGCGTCCGCAACCGGTATGCGCTTCTGGCGCTGATCCCGCTCGCCGTCGCTGCCGGGTGGCTGGCGCAGTTCGACCCGGCGCTCACCGCCACCATCGCGCGGATATCGCTTGCCGTCGTCGCGGCCATCGGGCTCGTCGCCATCCTCATCTCGGCGATCCGCGGCCACGACCGGGCGGTGATGATCCTCCCCACCTGGGCGCTCCTGATCGCCTGGATCACCGGCGCGGCGCTCACCGTGTCTGGCGAGATCGACAACGACTTCGTCCAGCCCGCGCTCGACGGCGGGCTCGTCCTCCTCGTCCTCCTCATCGGCTTCACGGTCATGCAGCACGCCTTCGCCGGCCGCTCCATCGCCCCGTCGCTGGCGAGAGATGTCGAGCGCGACGTGATGGCGCTCGCCGGCTCCGGCGACGTCGTGTGGGACTGGGACGTGGCGCGCGACCGGATCGCCTGCGGTCACGAGGTGGAGCACCGCCTCGGCCTCGAACGGGGCGAGTTGCAAGGCCCGCCGCAGGACTGGTTCCCCGTCCTCCACCCGCAGGACCGCGACCGTTTCCGCGCCACGCTGGACGCCGCCATCGAGCGGCGGCGCGGGCGGATCAACGACCTCTTCCGCTTCCGCGGCGTCGACGGGCACTTCCGCTGGTTCCGCCTGCGCGCGCGCCCCGTGGTCGGCACCACCGGCGAGATCGTCCGCTGCGTCGGCACCATGCACGACATGACCGAGGCCAAGACCACCGAGGAGCGGATGCTGCACGACAGCGTCTACGACAACCTCACGGGCCTTCCCAACCGCCACCTCTTCCTCGACCGGATCGAGATGGCACGTGCCTGGTCCAACGACGAGACCGCCCGCTCGCTCTACGTCGTCATCGTCAACCCGGACAATTTCTCCCAGATCAACGACAAGTACGGCCAGTCGGTCGGGGACAGCGCGCTCCTCACGATCGGCCGCCGCCTGTCGCGCACCCTCAAGCGGCACGACAGCATCGCCCGCCTCTCCGGCGACAGCTTCGGCCTCCTCATCTACTGCGACCCGGTCAAGCTCGAGGACTTCATCAAGCGCGTGCGCGAGACGCTTGCCGCGCCGATCCCGTTCGCGGACGAGGAGATCTCGATGCGAGCGTCCCTCGGGATCGCGCCGATGGACCTCAAGGCCGAGAACGCCGCGGAGCTTCTCGACAACGCGGACCTCGCGCTCCGCCGCGCCAAGCGTCAGGGCGGCGACCGCGGTGAGATGTTCGACCCCCTGATGCGCCGCCTCAACATGTCTGGCCGCTCGCTCGCGCGCGACCTCAAGCGCGCGATCTCCGAAGACAAGGTGAAACTCCAGTTCCGGCCCATCGTCGACCTCGAGAACGGCTCGACGGTCGGCTACGAGGCGCTGCCCACCTGGCACCACCCGCTGCAGGGCCCGCTCACCTGGCCGGAGCTTCTCGACCTTGCCGCCGGCGAGGACATGGCGATCCAGCTCACCCTCTCCACCATGGAGCGCTGCGCGCAGACGCTGTCGGCATGGCGCACCAGCGGGCGGGACCTCACCCTCCTCATCACGCTCCCCCGCGCCGAAGCCTTCCGTTCCGAGCTGATCGGCGACGTGAAGACAGCGATCGCCCGCAACCGGCTCGACTTCGGCACGCTCCAGCTCGGCGTGCAGGAGAGCGTCGTCTCCGACAATCCGGAGTTCGCGGTCCAGCTCCTCGCCCGCCTGCGCGATGTCGGCGCCGGAACCTGGCTGATCGACTTCGCGCGCCGCACGACCGCGCTGCCGCACCTCCACCGGATGGCGTTCGACGGCGTGCGCTTCGACGAGCATCTCACCTCCGGCCGCAGCGCCGACGTGAAGTGCCAGAAGCTGATCGGCTCGCTGTTCCGGACCGTGACGGCACTCGAGGGCCGCGTGATGGTCGGCGGTATCGCCGACGACAAGGAGGCCAAGGCGATGCGGCAGCTCGGCGCGCGCTATGCCGTTGGCCCCGTGTTCGGCCGCCCCGTCACCGCGCAGGGCGTCGGCACGGGCACGTTCAAGCAGGCCGCGGAGTAGCGGCTGCGACGCCGCTGCCGCTGCCTGCGACGTGATTCTTGCTGCACTGCAGCGTCCGGCTTGCTAGAACGAACAACGAGTTGGACGAAATGGTGCGCGACAGGCGCATCGACACGGCGGGGCGGCACATGCTCCGATAGTTGACGGCGGTGCGCCCAGCCACCGCACCGACGAGCACGGGGTTGCCACCATGGAAAGCTTCGACGCGGTCACGCTTGCACGCATCCAGTTCGCGTTCACGGTGGCGTTCCACTTCATCTTCCCGGCATTCACCATCGGGCTTGCAAGCTTCCTCGCCGTCCTCAACGGGATGTGGCTGAAGACGCGCAACGAGGCGTACCTGCGGCTATGGCGCTTCTGGGTGAAGATCTTCGCCGTCGCGTTCGCGATGGGCGTCGTCTCCGGCCTCACCATGAGCTACCAGTTCGGCACCAACTGGGCCGTCTTCTCCGACAAGGCGGGCCCCGTCATCGGCCCGCTGATGGCCTACGAGGTGCTCTCCGCGTTCTTCCTGGAGGCCGGCTTCCTCGGCATCATGCTGTTCGGCCGCGAGCGGGTCGGCGACACGCTCCACATGGTCGCCTGCGTCGCGGTCGCGGCAGGCACGGCCTTCTCCGCCTCGTGGATCCTGTCGGTGAACTCGTGGATGCACACGCCGGTCGGCTACACCATCGGCGAGAACGGGCAGTTCCTGCCGGCCGACTGGTGGGCGATCGTGTTCAACCCGTCCTTCATTCCGCGGCTGATGCACACCGTCACGGCGGCCTACCTCACCACCGCCTTCATCGTCGGCGGCGTCGGCGCCTACCACCTCCTGCGCGGGCGGATCAACAACCCCGGCGTCCGCACCATGTTCTCGATGGCAATGTGGATGGCGGCGATCGTCACCCCGGTCCAGATGTTCCTCGGCGACCACCAGGGCCTCAACACGCTGGCCCACCAGCCGATCAAGATCATGGCGATGGAAGGCCACTTCGAGAGCTATCCCGACGGCGCGCCGCTCTGTCTCTTCGGCATCCCCAACCAGGAGACGCAGCGGCTCGACTATCCGGTCTGCATCCCCAAGCTCTCCTCGCTGATGCTGAAGCATTCGCTCGATGCGCCGCTCTCCGGCCTCGACACCGTTGCGCTGGAGGACCAGCCGCCTGTGCTGCCTGTGTTCTTCGCCTTCCGCGTGATGGTCGGCATCGGCGTCCTGATGCTGCTCACAGGCTTCTTCAGCCTCTACACCCGCTGGAAGAAGACGCTCTACACCAACAGGTGGCTCCACAGGATGGCGCTGGTGATGGGCCCGTCCGGCCTCGTGGCGGTCATCGCGGGCTGGATCACCACCGAGATGGGCCGCCAGCCCTACACGGTCTACGAGGTGCTGCGGACGGCCGACAGCGTGTCGCCTGTGGCCGCGCCCGCGGTCGGCGCGTCGCTCCTCGCCTACATCGTGATCTACACGATCGTGTTCGGCATCGGCGTCTACTACATCCTGAAGCTGATGGCCGACCCGCCCAAGCTCGGCGAAGAGGGCCTTGCCGAGGGCGACGGCCCGATCCGGACCTCCGGCATCACCCCCGCCCCGCAGGTGGCGCACGCGGGCACCCAAGACCCCAACCCGGCCGAGTAGGGAGACGACCATGGGACACGAAATGGCGCTCGACCTTGGCCTCAACATCTCGATCAACCTCACGGTGGCGTGGGCGATCCTCCTCGCCACCGCGATCTTCATCTACGTCGCGCTGGACGGGTTCGACCTCGGTCTCGGCATCCTCTATCCGTTCTTCCCCACGAAGAAGGACCGCGACCTCCTGATGAACTCCGTCGCCCCGGTGTGGGACGGCAACGAGACCTGGCTGGTGCTGGGCGGCGGCGGCCTCTTCGCAGCCTTCCCGCTCGCCTACGCGATCATCATGCCGGCGCTCTATCCGCCGATCATCGCGATGCTCCTCGCGCTCGTCTTCCGCGGCGTCGCGTTCGAGTTCCGCTGGCGCACCAAGAAGCTCGGCGCCCTGTGGGACATCGCCTTCATCGGCGGCTCGACCGTCGCGGCGCTGTCGCAAGGCATCATCCTCGGCGCGCTGCTGGAAGGCATCGTCGTCGAAGGACGCGGCTACGGCGGCGAGTGGCTCGACTGGCTGAGCCCGTTCACGATGATCTGCGGCATTGCCGTGGTCTGCGGCTACGCTCTGCTGGGTGCGACGTGGCTCAACATGAAGCTCGAGGGCGAGCCGCAGGCGATTTCGCGCAGGCTCGCCTGGGGTTTCGGCCTCGCGACGGTCGCGTTCATCGTCATCGTCAGCGCATTCACGCCGTATCTCGACGCCGGCTACTTCGACCGCTGGCTCTCGTGGCCGAACATCATCTTCGCAGCGCCGGTCCCGATCCTCGTCGCTGGCCTCACGCTGCTGCTGTTCCGCGCGCTCCACGTCCACCAGCACGATTACTGGCCGTTCGTGATCGCGCTGGCGCTGTTCTTCGTGACGTTCGTCGGCCTCGGCGTCTCGATGTGGCCCTACATCATCCCGACCACCGTCACGATCTACGACGCGGCATCGCCCTACAAATCGCAGCTCTTCATGTTCGTGGGGGCGGTGGTGCTGATCCCGATCATCCTCGCCTACACCGGCTACGCCTACTGGGTGTTCCGCGGGAAGCTCGATCCCGACAAGGGCTACCACTGACATGGCGTCCAAGCTGATGTGGTTCATGCTGCTCTGGGTGCTCGGCGTCTGCGTGGTCGCAGGCGTCGCCCAGTTCATCCGCGTGATGGTGATGTAGCGGCGGACATCGGGCGCCGAGAATCGTCCGATCACGGCGCATTCGCACCGATCTTCAGGAATGATAGTTCTGGTCCTGCGTGTCCGGAACGGATCATATGAAGACCTTCCCAGAGTTGAGCGACCCTGAGCTCCTCGATGCGATCATGCCGCCCGGCGTGACGCTGCCCGAACAGCACCGCCGCGTGCTGGCGCCGGCCGTCGCCGGCTGTGCGCGTCATCTGGGGCGCATCCCGGGCCGGCCCGGCAAGGCGAGGATACTGCGCACCGCCGCGCGCAGCGTCCGCCGCGGCGGCGAAAAGGAGGCTTACCTCGCACTCCTCGATGCAGCCCCTTCGATCGTTGCGGACGATCCGGCCGAGCGGATGGTGCGGATCGAGATGCTCGAAAAGCTCGGCCGGTCCGAAGACGTGCGCGCCGCGCTTCGTTCCGATCAGGGCATCGAGGACCCTGTCCTCGTTCCCCAGCTCCTTGCGCTGCGGCAGCGGCACAAGATCCGAACGGACGCCGCGTTCGTCTCGTCACTGTTCGGCCCGGTCCGGCCGACATTTGCCGAGATGCTGCGCCACCTGCCGGTGGAGCGGTGGAAGACGGGCGCGCTCGAGGCGGACGCCCGCGCGCTCCACGCGCTCGCGAAGCCGGCTGCGATCCCCGAGGAGGAGTACGTCGATCGCCTCGTCTGGGGTCATTGCGCGGCCTACCTGCACCATGCGCTCTCGATGCCGGTCTCGCCCGGGCTGCGGCCCCTAAGCCGCAGCATCGCGAGGCACACCGTCGCTCGTTTCGATGCCGCAGTGTTGCGGCCGGCGGTGGCGGAGGGGCGGTCGATCGTCGCGATCGGGGTGCACGGGGGCATCCCGAACGCGCGGCAGAAATATCTGAGGGGGCTTTATCCGGGCTTGCCCTCCTATTCGGTGGGGACGAAGGGGCTCCACGGGAACGGAGGCGGGAACAGGAAGGCGATGGTCGTCCGTGCGTCACCGACCGATTTCCTGAAGCTCATCCGCGAGATCCGAGAGAAGCCGCACGGCATCGCGCTTCTCCCCGACGGGCCGGCGGGGGCGCAGACCACGATCTCCCTCTTCGGCAGGGACGTGACGATGGGGAGCGGTGCGTCAGCCATTGCCTGGCACGGCCGCGCCGACGTCTACTTCATCGAGACCGTGTGGCGCGCGGACGGCAGGCTGGAACTCATGGTCACCCGCGGCCCTGCGCCAGGCGACCACGACGACCGCAAGACTTATGCGGCAGCGCTCGAAGCCTTCTACGCCGAACGGCTCCGAATGATCGTCGCCGAGCGGCCGGAGAACATCGGCACCATGGGGGGCGGGATCTGGCCCCAGCTGCTGCGACAGGCCCGGTCCAACCGCCGCAAGGCAAGGTGATCACATCAGGCGGGCGCCGTCCGGCACGTCCTTGTCCGGGGCGGCGAGGACGATGGCGCCCTCGGTATCGGCAAAGCCCAGCACCAGTACCTCGGACATGAACTTGCCGATCTGCCGCGGCGGGAAGTTCACCACCGCCATGACCTTGCGCCCGACGATCGCCTCCGGCGTGTAGTGGACGGTGATCTGCGCGGACGACTTCTTCACGCCGGTCTCGGGGCCGAAGTCGATCCGCATCTTGATGGCGGGCTTGCGCGCCTCGGGGAACGGCTCGGCTTCGAGGATGGTGCCGACGCGGATGTCGACAGCCATGAAATCGTCGAAGGTGATCTGGCTCACGTGGGCTCCGTCGGGGTCGGTCGGTCAGGCCCGGTCTTGTTATCCGAAGCCTCGTCCGTCTCCAACCCGACTTCAGGCTCGCCTGTGAACGCCGCGTCGTTGTCCGCCTCCGGAACCGGGGCGGGCGGCGTGGGCTCTGGCGGCGGCGGCGGCGTGTAGGCCGGCGCTTCCGCGATGGGTGATGCCGACGCGAACGCGGCCCCGCCCGTCGGTGGCTCGTCGGCGACGTCGCGGCGGAGAGCACCGCCGAAGAAGCGCTTCAGCCTGTCGTGCCCCGCCTCGAGATCGCGCAGCTCCTTGTCGAGCCTTGCCATGGTACGCGGCATTCCAGGGTCGGTCTCGTCGATGAAGACGCGCAGGACGCGGGCGAAGCCGACGGTGAGCGCCTGCACGGCAATCCGGCCGCGCCAGCCCGGCGCGGACAGCCCGGCCGCGGCCAGCATCCAGCCCTGCGAGCGGGCGCCGAGCGCGTTGAGCCCGACCGCAAGCGCAGGATCGCGGCTCACCGCGCGTGACAGAGTTTTCAAGGCGGGGCGGTGGGGGGCGAGCGCGTCGAGCCGCGCCATCAGCACGTCGAACAGGCGGTCGCGCGGGCTCTCGCCCACCATGTCCGAGAAGCCGTTCTGGAGGACTTCGTTGTCGATCCGGCGGGCGAACGCCTCCAGGATCTCGCCGCGACTCGCAAAGTGGCCGTTGAGCTCGGCGAGCGAGATGCCGGCCTCCGCGGCGATCGTGCGCAGCGTGACATCCTCGAAGGGGCGGTCGGCGAGAAGCGTCATCATCGCGTCGACGATGACGTCCCGGTCGTCGCTGGCGGCGGAGGAGGGGATGTCTGTGGCGGTCACGGCGGTGTTCCTGTCTCTTCCGCCGCGGCCCGCCCGGTCAGGCGCCGAGTTCGCGCGCGCGTGCGGCGGCGGCCTTGACGGCCTTCGTCATCAGTTCGGTGAGGGCACCGGTGTCGCGCAGGACGCCGAGCGCCGCGGCGGTGGTGCCGCCCCTGGACGTCACATTCTCACGAAGGGTGCCGGGTTCAAGCGGGCTGCGCCCAAGAAGCGCACCGGCGCCGACCACGGTCTGCCGCGCGATTCCCGCCGCAAGCTCCGGCGGAAGCCCTTCCGCGATCCCGGCCTCGGTCATCGCCTCGACCATGTGGAACACGTAGGCGGGCCCCGAGCCCGATACGCCGGTCACGGCGTCGAGTAGCGGCTCCTCGGTCAGCCACCAGGTCTTGCCGACGGCGGAGAGGAGCTCGTCGGCCAGCGCGGTTTCTTCCTCGCTGGTGCCGTCGGCGACCGCGACGGTGGCGCCCTGGCGGATGCCGGCCGGCGTGTTCGGCATCGCGCGGACCACGGGGCCGGGGCCGATCGCCTTCAGCTTGGCGATGGGGACGCCCGCCGCGACGGAAACCAGCATGGTCTTCTCGTCGTGCGCGCTCTTCAAAGTCGGAAGCACTTCGGCGACGAGATGGGGCTTTACGGCAATCACCATCACGCCGGCGGGCGTCGCGGGCGCCTTGTCGGTCACCGTCAGGCCGGGGGTGTCGAACGGGGCGGTCGATGCGTCAGCCGCGGGGTCGACCACCACGATCGCGCCGGGCTCGAAACCGGACGCCAGCCAGCCCTCCAGCATGGCGCCGCCCATCTTGCCGGCACCGACCAGGACAAGCGGCCGCTCGGCCGTGATCTTCGACGTCATCGTGTATCCTTGTGCGCGCGGCATAGCGCCGCGTCAGAGTAGCGTTCAGGCTTCGCCGGCGGTCTCGAACAGGGCGCCTTCCAGCGCCTCCTGCGCGGACTTGCCGGCCCAGACCACGAACTGGAACGCCTGGTAGTGGCTGTCGCAGGTCTCAACCGCGTGGCTGAGCAGCGCCTGGACGTGCTCGGACGCCGGGACTTCCTCGCCGTTGAGGAGCTGCGTATGGCGGAAGATCACGACGCCTTCCTTGGACCACAGGTCGAAGTGGCCCATCCACATCCGCTCGTTGACAAGGGCGAGGAGGCGGACGACTTCGGTGTAGCGGGGTTCGGTGACCTTGAGGTCGAATGCGACGGCGATGTGGAGGCTCTCGAATTCCTCCATGTGGGTGAACGCGACGTGGTAAGCGCTCCAGCGGCCTGCGATCGAGATGGTGATCTCGTCGTCACCGGCGCGCTCGTAGGTCCAGTCGTTGCCGTTCGCGACCTCCTCGATCCGATCGATGGGATTGGCGGTTAACGTGAAGTCGTCGTGGTCGATCAAGCTCATCGCTGATCCTTTCCGGAGCCCGCGAGGGTTGCCCCTTCGCCGGGGCAAGCGCCTTCAAACGGCGTCGGTAGGGTGCGGGACCCCGAATCTCTCGCCGTCCTGAGACAGGAGATCAAATAAGGTCCCGCAGGAAAAGGTGGAGGGGTCCATGGTCCACGGTCCCCTTTTCGCCGCGAACGCCGTTCAGTGGGCAGCGCTCGACGTCGGCGCGGTCTGCGTGTCGCCCTTGTGCCGGGCCTCGAGCGCCTCGATGCGGGCGCGCAGCGCGTCGTTCTCGTCCGCGGCGCGGGCGGCGATCGCCTTGACGGCCTCGAACTCGTCACGGCTGACGACATTCGCTTCGGCCAGCAGGCGCTCGATCTGGGCACGAACCACGGTTTCCACCTCGCGGCGGGCCCCTTGCGCGACGGCGGCGGCATCGGTGGCGAGGCGGGCGATCTCGTCGATCAGGCGATTGTTGGTCTGGGTCATAACCCTCTCCGTCAGGCCGCCGAGACAACGCGGGCAGCCACATCAACTATGGTCGCACCGGCGGGCGGGCACAAGACGGGCCGAATGGCACGGTCTGCAACTTGGTGATGCGTCCTCTTGCGATATAGGAGAGTGCCGCGTTTGCGAACCCCACGCACCGAATCTCGCACCAGAGCGTACCGGGAAACCCTTTGATGAGCCTTGTCCTGCCCTTTCCCGTCTTCGATCCGGTCGCGATCTCGCTGGGGCCGCTCGCCATCAGGTGGTACGCGCTCGCCTACATCGCCGGCATCCTGCTCGGCTGGTACTACGCCCGCCGCCTCGTCGCGGCGCCGTCGCTGTGGGGCACCCGCCCGCACCCTGACCTTCGCGACATCGACGATCTCGTCACCTGGGCGACGCTCGGCATCATCGCGGGCGGCCGCCTCGGCTTCGTGCTGATCTACAAGCCTGGCTACTATCTCGACCATCCGCTCGACGCCCTCAAGGTGTGGGAGGGCGGCATGTCCTTCCACGGCGGCATGGTCGGCGTCCTCGTGGCGGGGCTGCTGTTCGCGCGCTCGCGCAACCTCTCCCGCCTCGCTCTGTTCGACATCATGTGCACCGTGGTGCCGGTGGGGCTGCTGTTCGGCCGGATCGCCAACTTCATCAACGGCGAGCTTTGGGGCCGGCCGTCGAACGTTTCGTGGGCGATGGTGTTTCCGGGCGCGGGACCGGAGCCGCGGCACCCGAGCCAGCTCTACCAGGCGGCGATGGAGGGGGCGCTCCTCCTCATCGTCCTCGCCATCGCGGTGCGGATGGGGGCGCTGAAGCGGCCCGGCATGGCGTGCGGGATCTTCGGCGTCGGCTACGGGCTGGCGCGAATCGTCGGCGAAGAGTTCCGGATGCCCGACGCGCAGCTCGGCTTCTTCTTCGGCGGGCTCACCATGGGGATGCTGCTCTCGGTGCCGATGGTGCTGGTCGGCGCGCTCCTGATCGCACGCGCGATGCGCGCGCCGGCCGCATGACGCCGGTCGAGGAGCGGCTGAAGCGGCGGATCGCGCTGACCGGCCCCATCTCGGTCGCGGACTACATGGCCGCCTGCGTCGGCGACCCGGACGGCTACTACGCGCGGCAGGAGCCGTTCGGCGCGAGCGGCGACTTCGTAACCGCGCCCGAAATCAGCCAGATGTTCGGCGAGATCGTCGGCGCGTGGCTCCTCGACCGCTGGCGGGCGGACGGCTCGCCCGACGGCGTCGACCTCGTGGAGCTCGGCCCCGGCCGCGGCACGCTGATGGCCGACATCCTGCGCGTCGTGCGCCGCGACCCGCGCTTCATCGGCGCAAGCCGCGTGGTGATGGTGGAAAGCTCGCAGCGGCT
This sequence comes from uncultured Alphaproteobacteria bacterium, assembly GCA_963704595.1. Taxonomy (GTDB): domain Bacteria; phylum Pseudomonadota; class Alphaproteobacteria; order Rhizobiales; family Amorphaceae; genus Acuticoccus. The sequence continues at coordinate 4,114,142 of OY969922.1, read as the reverse complement.
GCGCAAGCGCCAGAGCGAGGCGATCGGCGGCCTCCACCCGCGCGTATCGTTCGCCGACGCGCCGCCCGCGGAGCGCCCGGTCTACCTCGTCGCCAACGAGTTCTTCGATGCGCTGCCGATCCGCCAGTTCGTGCGGCAGGACGGGCGCTGGTTCGAGCGCACCGTGGGCGTTGCGGACGACCGGCTCGTCTTCGGCCTCAGCCCGTTCCCGGTGCCGATGACGCTGGACGCACCCGAGGGCGCGGTGCGCGAGATGTCCGCCATGGGCGAGGCGATCGCGCGGCGGATCGCCGAGACGCTGAAAGCCCACGGCCGCGGCGCGGCGCTGATCGTGGACTACGGCTACGCCGGCGCGATCGGCGGCGAGACGCTGCAGGCCGTCCACCGCCACGACCACGCCGAGGTGCTCGACCGGCCCGGCGAGATCGACCTTTCCGCCCACGTCGACTTCGAGGCGCTGGCGCGGGCCGCCGGCGAGGCCGGAGCGCACGCCCACGGTCCGGTGGAGCAGGGGTCGTTCCTGGTGGCGCTGGGTCTGATCGAGCGGGCGGGCCAGCTCGGCACCGGCGCGACGGCCGAAGTGCAGGACGAGATCCACGCCGCGGTGAACCGCCTCGCCGGAGTCGGTCCCGGCGAGATGGGCGAACTCTTCAAGGCGATGGCGCTGACGGCCTCGCCGGACGATTCCGCCCGGCTTCGCGCAGGAGCCTTAGCTGGTCAGCGCGACGAAGTTGTTGACGATCAGCACGCGCAGGAAGAACAGGCCAAGGAGCAGCACCAGCGGCGACAGGTCGAGGCCGCCCATGCTGGGCAGCACGTTGCGGATCGGCCGCAGCACCGGCTCCGTGAGCTTGTAAAGCACGTTGCCGATCATCGCGATGAACTGGTTGCGCGGGTTCACCACGTTGAACGCGTAGAGCCACGAGAAGACCGCCGAGGCAATCACGACCCACGTGTACATCTCGATGACCGTGAGTATCAGCGTAAGGATCGATGCCATGGCTCTGCCTGTATTCCGTCCCTGGGCACCGGGCGGCATGGCCGCTGGCGCCGGTCATGTCGATGTCGCAGCCCGCACTGGCGGCGGGGCTGCGGCGGATGGGCCCCGCCGGGAGCGGGACCGCCTCTAGGTAGACGTCCCACCCCCGTCCGGCAAGCGGGCGGGCCGGGCCGGGGTCAGCTTCGAAGCGTCGCGCCCGTCGCCTTGGCGACCGCGGCGACGATCGCCTCCGCAACGCCGTCGATGTCCTTGTCGGTCAACGTCCTGTCGGTCGGCTGCAGCGTCGCCTCGATGGCGACGGACTTGTACCCGTCCTCCACGCCCTTGCCGCGGTAGACGTCGAACACCACGACCTCGCTGACGAGATCCTTGCGGGCCCCCGTCGCGGCCTTGACGATGGTGCGCGCGTCCACGTCCTCGGCGACGACAAACGCAAAGTCGCGCCGGACGGGCATCAGGCCGGACGCCTGGTACGGCGGCTTGCGGGTCGCCTTGCGGCGCGGCTCGGGCACGGCCTCCAGCGTCAGCTCGAAGGCGACGAGCCGCTCGGGTGCGTCCATCTCGGCGAGCAGCGCCGGGTGGAGTTCGCCGAACGCGCCGAGCACCTTGGGGCCGAGGCGGAGCACGCCGGAGCGGCCGGGGTGGTAGTGCGCCGGCGCATCGCGCGTGGTCTCGGCGCTGGCCGCCGGGCCGCCGATCGCCTCCAGCAGGGCGAGAAGGTCGGCCTTGGCGTCGAACGCCGTCGCGCCGCCGCCTGCGTGCGACCAGTGGCGGCCGGTGCCCGCGGCGCCGGTCCGGCCCTGCCGGACGCCGGCGGCCATGGTGGTCTGGTCGCCGGGCTCGGCGCCGGCGAACACCTGTCCGACTTCGAACAGCGCGACGTCCGGGTGGCCGCGGTTGACGTTGCGGGTGACGGCGCGGATCAGACCGGGGAGGAGCGTCGGCCGCATGTCCGACATGGCCTCGGCGATGGGGTTCTCCAGCGCCAGCTCCGGCGCGCCGCCGCCGAACGCCCTCGCGTCCGCCGCGGTGATGAACGACCACGTCACCGCCTCGACCATGCCGCGGGCTGCGAGCGCACGGCGGCCGGTTGAGACGCGGTTCTGCAGCGTGGTGAGGACGCGTTGCGTCACGGTCGCGGGGCGCGACAGCGGCGTCGGCACCACATCGTCGATGCCGACGATGCGCACGACCTCTTCGACGAGGTCCGCCTTGCCCTCGACGTCGGCGCGCCAGGACGGCGTCGTCACCTGCCAGGGCGTCGCGCTGCGGTCGACGGTGAAGCCGAGCTTCTCCAGCACGGACGCGGAGGTGTCCTCCGGCACGTCGAGCCCGGAAAGGCGCTTCACCTCGGTTGGCGGGAAGGCGATGGTGCGCGTGAGGTCCGGGACCTTGCCGGCCATCGTGACGGGACCTGCGGTGCCGCCGCACAGCTTCAGGATCATCTCCGTCGCGATGTCGAGCCCCGGCGCCATGAATTCCGGGTCCACGCCGCGCTCGAACCGGTGCCGCGCGTCGGAATGGATGCCGAGCGCACGGCCCGTCTTGGCGATGTTGATCGGCTCCCACAATGCCAATTCCACCAGCACGCGCGTTGTCTCAAGCTCCGAGCCGGACGCCTCGCCGCCCATGATGCCGGCGAGCAACTCGATGCCGTTGCCGTCCGCGATCACGCACATGGAGGGGTCGAGCGTGTAGGTCTTGCCGTCGAGCGCCTCGACGGTCTCGCCGTCCTTCGCGCGGCGGACCACGAGGTTGCCGGCGACCTTGTCGGCGTCGAACACGTGGAGCGGGCGGCCGACGTCGTGCGTCAGATAGTTGGTGACGTCGACGAGCTTGTTGATGGGGCGAAGGCCGATCGCCATCAGGCGCCGCTTCATCCAGTCCGGCGACGGACCGTTCTCGACGCCCTCGATCAGCCGCAGCGCGAACGCCGGGCAGAGCGACTCGCCGTCCGGGAATTCCAGCGTGACGGACGGGGCAGGGGCGCCGGTCTCGGCGACCGCCGGAATGTCCAGCGGCTTCAGCGTGCCGAGGCCCGCGGCGGCAAGATCGCGCGCAATGCCGCGCACGCCGAGACAGTCGGCCCGGTTGGGGGTAACGCCGATGTCGATCACCGGGTCGCCGAGCCTGGCCCAGTCCGCGTAAGGGGTGCCGACCGGCGCGTCCTCGGGGAGGTCGACGATGCCGTCGTGCTCGTCCGACAGGCCCATCTCGCGCTCGGACAGCATCATGCCGCGGCTCTCGACGCCGCGGATCGTGCCGATCGAAAGGTCCACCCCGGTGCCCGGAATGTGCGTGCCGGGCGCGGCGAACACGCCGACGAGGCCGGCCCGCGCATTGGGCGCACCGCAGACCACCTGCACGGAGGAGCCGTCGCCGGGGTCCACGGTGAGGACGCGCAGCCGGTCGGCGTCGGGATGCTGCGCGGCGGTGACGACGCGCGCGATGCGGAACGGCGCCAGCGCGGCGGCGCGGTCCTCCACGCTCTCCACTTCGAGGCCGATGACGGTGAGGCGGTCGAGAATCTCCTGGAGCGGCGCGTCCGTCTCGAGGTGGTCCTTCAGCCAGGACAGGGTGAATTTCATCGTGTTTTCAGGTCGCGGTCAGTGTCGAACAAAGTCGGGGGTGGCGCTGAACGGTTCAGGCGCCGGCGGAATAGCCGAGGCGGCGCAGATACGCCTGGAAGCGCGGCGCGTCGGTCTCGTCGTAGAGCTGCTGCTCGGCGCTGTGCTTCATGAGGATCGCGTTGGCGACCTTGATCATGTTGGCCTCCAGCGCCTCGCAGGTCGGCGCGCTCGCCCGCTTATAGGCCGATTCAAGCTCGCGCGCATATTTCTGGCTGATCTTGATGTGCCCGGCCTCGTGGATCACCGCATACCGGCTGATGATGTCCCACTTGGCCTGCAGGTCGACCGAGGCCCGGTCGCGGTGGCGCCATTCCGGCAGGATGACCTCGGAGCGGAGGCCGACCCGGCCGCCGCGCGAATAGCGGCAGCTCGCCCCGGTCTTGCGCGCCTCGAAGCTGTGCATGAACGAGGTCTCGACCGCCGCGAACGCACGCCCCTGCAGCCCCGGCACGGAGGGGCCGTGGGCGGCGAGCGAACGCTCCAGCGTGGACAGCGTGGTGCCCGAGACCTTGTAGGTCTTCACCGACACGTCGGTCGGCGGCTCGGGCGTGCAGGACGCGAGCGCCATTGCGCCGAGCGCGACGGCGACAATGGCGAGCAGTTTCATTTGCTGAGGCCTCCAGCCAGCGACGGACGGTCGAACGGCGCGAAGCCGTAGTGGGACAGCCAGCGCTCGTCGCCATCGAAGAAGGCGCGAAGGTCCGGCATCCCGTATTTCAGCATGGCGATCCGGTCGATCCCCATGCCCCAGGCGAAGCCCTGGTACTTGTCGGGGTCGATGCCGCAATTGGCGAGGACGTTGGGGTGCACCATGCCGCTCCCCAGGATCTCCAGCCAGTCGTCCCCCGCGCCGAGCTCGATGCCGTCCTTTGTGCGGCGGCAGCGGATGTCGACCTCGTAGGACGGCTCGGTGAACGGGAAGTAGGACGCGCGGAAGCGCATCGAGGCGTCCTCCACCTCGAAGAACGCCTTGCAGAACTCGCGCAGAACCCACTTGAGGTGCCCGACGTGGGCCGTCTCGTCCACCACCAGCCCCTCGACCTGATGGAACATCGGCGTGTGGGTCTGGTCGCTGTCGTTGCGGTAGGTTCGGCCGGGCGCGATGATGCGGATCGGCGGCTTCTGTTTCAGCATCGTGCGGATCTGCACCGGCGACGTGTGCGTGCGCAGGAGCCGCCGCGTGCCGTCCTCCCGGCGCGGGAAGAAGAACGTGTCGTGCTCGTCGCGCGCTGGGTGGCCGTCGGGAAAGTTCAGCTTGGTGAAGTTGAGGTCGTCGGTCTCGATGTCCGGCCCTTCGGCGACCGAGAAGCCGAGGTCGGCGAAGATCGCGATCAGCTCGTCCATCGTCTGGCTGATCGGGTGGATCCGGCCTTCCACGATGGCGCTCTTGGGCGGGGCGAGGGTCACGTCGACGCGCTCGGCGTCCAGCCTGCGGGTGAGCGCGTCGGCGGCGAGTGCCTCGCGCCGGGCGGCGATCGCGTCGGTCACGCGGGCCTTGAGGCCGTTGAGGGCGGGGCCCATAACCTGCCGCTCGTCCGGGCTCATCCTGCCCAGTGTCTTCATCTTTTCGGAGACGCTGCCCTTCTTGCCGAGGGCGGCGACGCGCACGGTTTCCAGCGCAGCCTCGTCGGCCGCGCCCTGAATGGCCGCATCAATCTCCGTTTCGAGCCGAACAAGCTCGTCTGGCTGGCTGGAAGCCGCATCCATCTCGATCGTACCTTGAAGTTATGCCGGGCCAGAGTAACAGAGCCAGCGCGCGGCGAAAGCGAACCGGTGCCGGGCGCGTCGCCGCACCGCGACGATGGTGCGCCTGCGTGTCGCCAGTGCACCATCGGCCGTTTGATGTTAGCGCAGGCTGTTGGCGGATGGCACGAAAATCGCCTATACGTCGCGCCTGCGGTGCCGTGTGCGCCGCAGGCAATCCTTTGTGAGGTGTTCCCATGGCGCTGGAAGCGGCCGTTGCGCATGAGATGACCCCGCGGGCCACTCCGATCTCGATCATCGGAATGTCGGGCCTGCGCGAGATCGTTGCCGTCAGCTCGGGCATGGCGCTGGTCTACACGGTCGCCGCGATGATCATCGGCGGTCGGCCGCTGCTGACGCTCGGGCTCGTCTTCGCCGGCCTCCTGTTCTGGACCTTCCTCGAGTATCTCCTCCACCGCTGGATGCTCCACTGGGAGCCGGAGGAGAAGGTGCAGAAGATGATCCGCAAATGCTTCCCCAGCCATCGCTCGCACCACGACGAGCCGATGAACGAGCGCAAGAACATCAAGAAGCAGCTCAAGATCATCGTCTACCTGATGACCGTTTACTGCGCCTTCCTGTGGCTGATCGGCTTTCCGCTGTCGATCGTGCTGGCGGTCAACGCCGGCGTCCTCCTCGGCTACCAGGCCTACGAGTACGTCCACGTCGCCTGCCATCACCTCCCGATGAAGAACGCCTGGGCAGCGCTCCTCAAGCGCCACCACGCGATCCACCATCACCGCGACGAGACGGTGAACTTCGGCGTCACCACCACGATCTGGGACAGCGTGTTCCGCACCACCTGGAAGCCCGCCCGCGCCACCGCGCGCTGAATGGCGGGCCGCGCGCTCGTCATCGGTGCCAGCGGCGGGATCGGCAGCGCCCTCGCCGCAGCGCTGGAGGAGACGGGCCACGAGGTCACGCGCCTCTCCCGCTCCGCCGACGGGCTCGACATCACCCGCGAAGCCACGATCGAGGCCGCGCTGGCGCGCCTCAACGGCACGTACGACCGGATCATCGTCGCGACCGGCGCGCTCGAAGCCGCCGGCCAGCCTCCCGAAAAGACCATCCGCGATCTCAAGCCCGAGGCGCTTGCCGCCCAGTTTGCGGTGAATGCCATCGGCCCTGCGCTGGTGCTGAAGCACGTCTGGCGCCTGATCCCGCGGGACCGGCCTTCGGTGACGGCGGTGCTGTCGGCCCGCGTCGGCTCGATCGGCGATAACAGGCTCGGCGGCTGGTACAGCTACCGCAGCGCCAAGGCCGCGGTGAACCAGCTCGTCCACACCGCCGCCGTAGAGCTCGGCCGCTCCCACCGCGAGGCGGTGCTGGTCGCGCTCCACCCCGGCACGGTCGCGACCTCGTTCACCGCCGACTACGCGGGCCGCCACACGACGGTGCCGCCGGAGGAGGCGGCCGCCAACCTCCTCGCAGTTATCGACGGGCTCGCTCCGCCGGACACCGGCCGCTTCTTCGACTGGAAGGGCGAGCCCGTCCCCTGGTAGAGGCCAGCGCAACAAAAAACCCCGCGCCGCTTTCGCGGCACGGGGTCGATGTCGTCCGGCCGTGAGGCCGAAGGATTACGCGGTCTGGGTGCCGCGCTGGCTTTCCGGCAGGGCGGCGCGGGCCTGCTCCACGATGGCAGCGAACGCGGCCGGCTCGTGCATGGCGAGGTCGGCGAGCACCTTGCGGTCGACTTCGATGCCGGCCTTGGAGAGACCGTCGATCAGGCGAGCGTACGTCAGGCCCATCGGGCGGACGGCCGCGTTGATGCGCTGGATCCAGAGCGCGCGGAAGTTGCGCTTCTTGACCTTGCGGTCGCGGTAAGCGTACTGGCCGGCCTTCTCGACCGCCTGCTTGGCGACGCGGATCGTATTCTTGCGGCGGCCATAATAGCCTTTCGCAAGCTTCAGGACTTTCTTGTGCTTGGCGTGCGCAGTGACGCCGCGTTTGACGCGTGACATTCCGGCGTCTCCTTATGCGTTGGGCATGAAATTCTTCACGATCCGCTTGGCGTCGGCCTTGTGAAGAACGGTGGTGCCGCGTGCCTTGCGAATGAACTTCGTGGAACGCTTGATCATGCCGTGACGCTTGCCGGCCTGACCCGCCTTGACGTGGCCTGAAGCGGTAATCTTGAAGCGCTTCTTCGCGCCCGACTTGGTCTTCATCTTGGGCATTTCATACTCCGTCGGTGGCGGTCGCCGCGGCATGCCCGAACGATCTGGCATAAAGGACCAGAGAGGCCGGGCGACCTTTTCGTGAGAGACGCGGGATATAGCCGCCCCTTCACCAAAACGCAACACATGAAGCCCCTGAGGGATCGGCACGGGTCAAGGGCGCCGCAAAGCGGCGGGCGAAGCCTTCACCCTTGACGCGTGCCGAGCCCGGCCCACGCTCGAACCAGGGGTCAGAACAGCCGGTCGCGAAGCGCCCGTCTGATCTGACCCCTGCCACGCGGCGAGCGGGGGGAGCGCGAGGGGGAACACCCTCGCCGCGGCTTCTCAACGGGCAGGAGCCGCTACGATCCGCCCGGCCGCCACAAAAAACCGATCTGCCCGCGCACCCAAAGCCTCGAACAGGGCAGGGTCCGTCCCCGTCATGAAGGTCTGCGCCCCCAGCCCGTCCAGCGTGTCGTAGAGCGCCGCACGGCGCATCGGGTCGAGGTGGGCGGCGACTTCATCCAAGAGCAGGAGCGGCGGCTCGCCGGAGAGGCGGGCGACGAGGGCCGCGTGACCGAGGACGAGGCCGATGAGGAGCGCCTTCTGCTCGCCGGTGGAGGCGAGCGCTGCGGGCATCTGCTTGTCGAGGTGGAGGACGTCGAGGTCGGCGCGGTGGGGGCCTTCGAGCGCGCGGCAGGCGGCGCGGTCGCGCTCGCGGCGGTCGGCGAGGCGAGCCGCGAAGGCGGCGGCGTCGCTGTCGCCCTCGTCGCCGGTGATTTCCAGCGACGGCCTGCGGAAAGTCGTTGCCGCCCTTGGCGCGCACGGCCTGCTGCGCGTTGAGCTGGGTGACCAGCGAGGCGCGGTGGCTGGCGAGCGCCGCACCGTGCTCGGCCATCTCGCGCTCCACCGCGGCGAACCAGCCGGCATCGCGCACATTGTCCTCGAACATCCGGTTGCGCTGGCGGGTGGCGCGCTCGTAGGCGTTGGCGCGGCGGCCGTGGTCCGGGTAGAGGGCGAGGGCCATGCGGTCGAGGAAGCGGCGGCGGTCGGTCGCCGCGCCCGTGAAGAGCCCGTCCATCGACGGCGTCAGCCACAAGACGCGCAAGATGTCGGTGAGGTCGTCGGGGCGTCGCTCGTCGCCGTCGATGCGGACCTGGCGGGCCGAGCCGCCGGGGGGCAGGCCGATGCCGACGCCGGTCTCGTCGCCGTCCTTCATCAGCCGCGCGTTGATTGCCCAGCGGCCGAGCGTGCCCTGCCGGCCCATCTGCGCATAGGTCGCGCGGCGCAGGCCCCGGCCTGGGGAGAGAAGCGAGATCGCCTCCAGGATGTTGGTCTTGCCGGCGCCGTTGGGGCCGGTGAACACCACGTGGCCGGCGCGCGCCTCGAAGGTGGCGGCGGCGTAGTTGCGAAAGTCCGTCAGCGTCAGCCTGGTCAGGCGAACGGTGTTCACCCGTCCCCGGTCAGACGCGCATCGGCATCAGCACGTAGAGCGTCTTCGATGCGTCGCCGTCGTGGATGAGGGTCGGGGAGCCGGGATCGGCGAACGCAAACGAGGCGTTCTCGGCGGTGAGCTGGCTGGTGATGTCGAGCAGGTACTTCGAGTTGAAGCCGATCTCCAGTGGCTCGGCCTCGAAGTCGACGATCAGCTCGTCCGTCGCGGTGCCCGAATCGGGGTTGATGACGGAGAGAGTCAGCGCACCGTCGCCCAGAGAAAGCTTCACCGCGCGGCCACGCTCGGACGAGACGGTCGACACGCGGTCGACGGCGGACTGGAAGTCCACCCGGTCGACCTGCATCATCCTGGTGTTGTTCTTCGGGATCACCCGGTCGTAGTCGGGGAAGGTGCCGTCGATCAGCTTGGACGTCAGCACCACGTTGGCGAATGTCACGCGGATCTTGGTGTCAGACAGCTCCACCGTCAGCTTGGCTTCCGGGTCTTCCATCAGCCGCTGCAGCTCGCCGACGGTCTTCCGCGGGACGATGATGCCGGGCATCCCCTCGCTGCCTTCCGGCGCGGCGACCTGCGCCTGCGCGAGGCGGTGGCCGTCAGTCGCCACGGCGCGCAGGCGCAGCCCGTCAGGCGTCTCGGCGGCGTGGAAGTAGATGCCGTTGAGGTAGTAGCGCGTCTCCTCGGTGGAGATCGCGAACTGCGTCCGCTCGATCAGCCACTTGAGGTCGCCCGCGGCGAGCTGGAAGCGGTGGGTGAACTCGCCGGCGGTGATGTCCGGATAATCGGTCTCCGGCAGCATCTGCAGCGCGAAGCGGGATCGGCCCGCCGTCAGCGTCATCGTCGAGCCGTCGGGGTTGGTGTCGAGCGAGATCCGCGCGCCTTCGGGAATCTTGCGCACGATGTCGTGCAGCATGTGCGCCGGAACGGTGATCGCGCCCGGCTGGTCCACGGCCGCTTCCACGGTCTCCACGATCTCGAGGTCGAGGTCGGTCGCCTTCAGCGTGATGTTGGCGCCGTCGGCGCGGATCAGCACGTTGGACAGGATGGGGATCGTGTTGCGCCGCTCCACCACGCGCTGGACGTGGGACAGAGGCTTGAGGAGATGAGCCCGTTCGAGGGTCGCACGCATGACGGTTCCGTAGGCGATTGCGGCAATTCCGCGGGGGCCGTTACGTTGACCAGACAAGACCTTGGCGTGCAAGACCCGGCGGCCGCGGCGGCGTCGTCATGCCCGCATTTCAGCCGCTTTTCGCCGTCTTTCGGGCCTGAACGCAGAAGGGAGGGCATCGGCCCTCCCTCGATGGTCGTGGGGGCGCGCGCTACTGGTCGAGCAGGCGCTTCAGCGTCTCGATGTCCTCGGCGAGCTGCGAGTCCTTCTCGAGGAGGCCGTCGATCTTGCGCACGGCGTGGAGGACCGTGGTGTGGTCGCGGTTGCCGAAGCGGCGGCCGATCTCCGGCAGCGAGCGCGGCGTCAGGATCTTCGACAGATACATCGCGATCTGGCGCGGCATCACGATGGTGCGGGTGCGGCGGGCGGACACGAGGTCCTGCTTGGACACGCTGTAGTGCTGCGAGACGACGCGCTGGATGTCCTCGATCTTCGGCTTGCGTGTTTCGCGGGCGCGCAGGAGGTCGCGCAGAGCGTTCTCGGCCATCTTGATGTTGATGGGCTGCGCCGTCAGCTGGTTGTGCGCCACGAGGCGGTTCACCGCGCCTTCGAGGTCGCGCCCGTTGGTGGTGACGGAGCGGGCGACGAAGTCCACAACGTCCTCGGGGAAGTCGAGCTCGTCGAATTGCGTCTTCTGGGTCGCGATGCGGCGGTCGAGGATCTTGCGGCGCATGGCGTAGTCGGGCGCCTCGAGCTCGACGACGAGGCCGCCGCCGAGACGGGACGAGATCCGCGCCTCAAAACCGTCGAGGTCCGCCGGGGGACGGTCGGCGGCGATCACCACCTGACGCTGCGCGTCGAGCAGGGAGGTGATGGTGTGGCCGAACTCTTCCTGGACGCGGGCGCCGTTGAGGAACTGGAGATCGTCGATCACCAGCATGTCGATGTCGCGCACGATGTCCTTGAAGGTCAGCGTGGTCTTGTACTTCATCGCGGAGACGAACTTGTACATGAACGTTTCGGAGGTGAGGTAGAGCACCCGCATGTTCGGGTTCTTGGCGAGGGCCGCCTGTGCAACGGCCTGAAGAAGGTGAGTCTTGCCGAGCCCGACCGGGGCAGAGACGTAGAGCGGGTTGTACTGGATCCGCTCGCCTGGCTGGGCAAACGCCAACTTCTTCCCTGCTGCGACCGCAAGGGCGTTGCTGGGGCCTTCGACGAATTCGTCGAACGTGTAGCGCGGCTCGAGCGCGGAGCCTTCAAGGCCTGCGGCGCTGTTGGCCGGGGTCGTCGGCGCGTCGATCTGGCGGCGCGGCGCTGCGGCGGCCGTCGGGGTGGCGCCGGACTTGTGCGGTGCCGATGCGGAGCCGCTGTCGGCCTTCTTCAGCGGGAAGCTGCGCACCGCAAAGCGCACTTCCTCGACGTTCTTGTCGATGGTCTGCCAGCGCTTGAGGATGTCGGCGCCGTAGTTGTTCTGGTTCCAGTGCTTGATGAACGGCGTGGGAGTCGACAGCGTGACCACGCCGCCTGCAAAGCCTGCGTATTCGAGGCGCTCGAACCAGGAAGAGTAGATGTCTTCCCCATAGGCCGCGCGCATCATCTGCTTGATTTCGTCCCACATGGCTCGGCGTTCGTCGCTTTCTTCGTTCGTTGTAACCGGCAAAACACCCGTCATAATCCACCTTCCTTGCTTTTCCCGTCGGGACAGGAGCGCATGCTTTTCTCGGCCCGGCGCGAACACGCCTTCCTCGCACTGGCGCCGGGCCGGGCCAGTCGGAAAAACTCGAAGTGGTACTCGGATCAGTGCGTCAGGATTGGCGCCAGGGAAGACCTTCAGCCTTCCACCCGGCGACACTCCCTCTGTGGCCCATCTCGTCGGGCGGCCCTTCGAAACCGTCCGCGATGTTGAAGACGTTCGCGTATCCGCGCGCTGCCATCTCTCTTGCGGCGGCGAGGCTGCGCGCCCCGCTGCGGCAGAGGAAATAGAGCGAAGTCTCCGTGTCCGGGCACGCATGGGCGAGCGCGTCGCCGAAGCCCGGGTCGACAGTCATGTCGGGGAAGGTCTGCCATTCGATCAGGACGGGCTGCGTGCCAGCCGCCGTGAGGTCGACGATGCCGACATAGGCCCATTCGGCTCTCGTGCGCACATCGACGACCATTGCCGGCGCAGTGCCGGACAGGGCTTCGAAGGCCTCCGCAGGGCGGACATCAGGTACATCAGTCATCAGGCAAAGTTCCCCCGTCCGGAGCTTTGCGCTCCGGCGTCGTTTCTAAGCTTTTGCAAGAAACCTTCAGTCGCGGATCAGTTACGCGACCACCTGTGACGCGTCGTTGACCTTGCGCGGATCGAGTGATGGCTTGCTGTCTTGTCCACTCGCCGCATTGCCAGGTCCCCTTAACATCGTGCGTCTCCGAGCACAGTCGCGCTCGGGTCTTATTTCCTAGGGAACAACTGCCCCCGCCGGTGATGTCCATTAACCACGGGTCGGCACGTCAGACAAGGACTTGACAGGGGTCCTGATTCGCGAAATCGCCAGACTGGCTGCGGGTAATGCAAGCGGAAGTGCAGAAATTCCCCTGTTTGCATAACGGGTTCGACAGGCGCGCCGCGGAGGTTGCCCAATCGTGCGTCAGCGAAAAAAAATTAGAGCCAAAAGCGTCTCGGGATTGAAAATCCGTTAACGCCACAGGGGCCATTCAGCCGGCTAACAAGCCCGGTGCCGCCTTTGCCTTGAACTCGCAGCGTTTCCGCGCGATTTGGCCGTGCTGGAAACGCTGATTCGGCGCTTTTGGATACGATCGCAAACGCCCGGCTTTTCCCTTGCCAGCTAACAGCGTGGACAAGTTTTTGCCCGGCGCGAAACTGCCTTCCATCCGGTTCCGATCTGGTGCAGGCGGTGGCGCCGGGGAAACCGCTTCCCCGTATCGAGCACTTGCCGAAACGCAAGAAGCGCGGACCGGCGGGTCCGCGCTTCTTGGTGTCGGGAGTTACTTCCCAATTACCTGAAGTAAAGTGCTTGGCCGAACCCGGCGACACTTCACACGAGTGTCAGGCGAGGGCCTTCACGCGGCTCGAAAGACGGGAGACTTTGCGGGACGCGGTGTTCTTGTGAAGGATGCCCTTCTGCGCGGCGCGCATGATCTCGGGCTGTGCGTTCTGCAGGGCGGTGCGTGCGGCCTCGGCGTCGCCTGCCATGATCGCGTCTTCGACCTTGCGGATGAAGGTGCGCATGCGCGAACGGCGCGCCCCGTTCACGAGCGTCCGCTTCTGAAGTTTGCGGACCATCTTCTGTGCGGATTTCGTATTCGCCATTTAGCTTCCCAGACGGCCGTCGTGCGGCCCATAAAAATAAGGTGACCCGCGCGGCTAGCCGATTGCGGGGCGGCCGTCAAGGCCTTAGCGGTTTTTGAAGGATGGTTTCCGCTTCTCAGCGAACGCCGCCATCCCCTCTTTCTGGTCCTCTGTCGAGAACAGAGCGTGGAAGGTGCGCCGCTCGAAACGGACGCCTTCGGCAAGCCCGGTCTCAAAGGCGCGGTTCACGCTCTCCTTCGTGGCCATCAGCGCGGAGAGGGACTGCTTAGCAATTCCCGCCGCCATCGCCCTGGCCTCGCTGAGGAGCTTATCGGCCGGAACGACGCGCGCCACAAGCCCCGATCGTTCCGCTTCGTCGGCATCCATCATCCGGCCGGTGAGGCAAAGGTCCATTGCCTTGGCCTTTCCGATCGCCCGCGTCAGCCGCTGCGTGCCGCCGGCGCCCGGCATCACGCCGAGATTGATCTCGGGCTGGCCGAACTTTGCCGTGTCCGCCGCGATGATAATGTCGCACATCATCGCCACCTCGCAGCCGCCGCCGAGCGCGAAGCCCGCGACCGCCGCGATCAGCGGCTTGCGCATCGTCGCGATCCGGTCCCAGCTCGAAATGAAGTCCGTCTTGTAGGCCTCCGCGAACGTGAGCGACGCCATTTCCTTGATGTCCGCGCCGGCCGCGAACGCGCGCTCGGAGCCGGTCAGGATCATGCAGCCGATTTCTGGGTCGGCGTCGAACGCGCGGAGTGCGTCGACAATCTCGTCGACGAGCTGCGCGTTGAGCGCGTTGAGAGCCTTCGGCCGGTTCAGCGTCACGATGCCGACAGCGCCGTCGCGTTCGGTCAGGATCAGCTCGTAGTCGGCCATTGCAGTCTCCGCCCAGGTCGCAGGCCCGCTTTACAGGCCCGGGGGGCGGCCCCGCAACCGCCGCCGCGCCGCAGCGGGCGCGAATCTCTAACGGAGCGTTAACGCGTGGCAGACATGCCGCGCTCCGCGGGCCGCGCAGGGGTCGGAAGGCGGCGGCAACGCATTGGCGAGGCGTGCGAAGTTCTTGACGCTGGGCCTATAATCGCTAGCCCCTAGGAGACTGAGGGCCGGGTCCCCGACAAGGAGTGAGAGTTGGCGCTTTCCAACCCGCGCGAGCACGCGCAAGACACCGACGACAGCCACGAGGTCCTCAGTGCCTACGAGGCGCTGGTCGATAGCGGCGACCTCGAGAAGGACGCCGCGCAGGTCGCGGTCGCCTGCGCGCTCGACGACGTGCTCGACGATCTCGCCAACGCCACCCGCGGCGGGATCGCCCCATTCTTCCGCCGCCGGCTCGGCCGCACGGCTTCGGTCCGCGGGCTCTACGTCTGGGGCTCGGTCGGCCGCGGCAAGACGATGCTGATGGACATCTTCTTCGAGGCCGCGCCGATCCGCGAGAAGAAGCGCCTCCACTTCAACAAGTTCATGGCAGACGCGCACCGCAGGATCACCCGGCTGCGCAAGGAAGGCGCCGACGAGGCGGTGCTGACCGCCGCCGACGAGATTGCCGCCGAGGCGCGCCTCCTGTGCTTCGACGAGTTCGCCGTCACCGACATTGCCGACGCGATGATCCTTTCGCGCCTCTTCACGCGCCTGTTCGAGAAGAAGGTGACGCTGGTCGCCACCTCCAACGTCGCGCCGGGCGACCTTTATAGAGACGGCCTCAACCGCGCGCTGTTCGAGCCGTTCATCCGCGTCCTTCGCGACCACGTCGAGGTGGTGCAGCTCGACGCCGCGACCGACTATCGCCTCAACCGCCTGGAGGACCGGCAGGTCTACTTCCAGTCGGGCGACAAGGGCTTCGAGCGGACATGGCTCGCGGCGACGGGCGAGCGGGAGGAGGCCTCGGCCGACGTCCCGGTCGGCTCGCGCACGATCCATGCCCCGCGCGTTGTCGGCGGAATGGCGCGGTTCACGTACGCCGAGCTATGCGAGCAGCCGCGCAGCGCGGGCGACTTCATGGCCATCGCCAACCGCTTTCACACGCTCTTCATAGAAGATGTGCCGGTGCTGACACGCGCGAAGCGCGAGAGCATGCGGCGGTTCATCAACCTGATAGACGTGCTTTACGACCAGAGCGTGCGCCTCGTCATCAGTGCGGAGGCGGAGCCCAAGGCGCTGTTCGACAAGGCCGGGGACGGGGCCGAACAGGAGGCTTTCGCCTTCGACCGGACCGCCTCACGCCTCTACGAGATGCGCTCCGCAAGCTACATGCACGGCATCGAGACTACCCCTTATGGTTGAGAAAGCTCACGCACTTGAATGCAGGATACGAGTGCGATAGCGAACACCCCATCAAACAATCTTACGAGGATCCCCGATGTCGCGCGCAAAAATTGCTCTGATCGGCGCCGGACAGATCGGCGGGACGCTCGCTCACCTTGCTGGACTGAAAGAGCTTGGTGACATCGTTCTGTTCGACATTGCAGAGGGCACCCCGCAGGGGAAGGCGCTCGACATCATGCAGTCGTCCCCCGTTGACGGGTTCGACGCCGCCATGTCCGGCACCAACGACTATGCCGACATCGCAGGCGCGGACGTCATCATCGTCACCGCCGGCGTGCCGCGCAAACCCGGCATGAGCCGCGACGATCTCCTCGGCATCAACCTCAAGGTCATGAAGGCCGTCGGCGAGGGCATCAAGACCCATGCGCCGAACGCCTTCGTCATCTGCATCACCAACCCGCTCGACGCGATGGTGTGGGCGCTGCAGAAGTTCTCCGGCCTGCCGGAGAACATGGTCGTCGGCATGGCCGGCGTGCTGGACTCGGCCCGCTTCCGCACCTTCCTCGCCGACGAGTTCAAGGTCTCGGTCGAGGACGTGACGGCGTTCGTGCTCGGCGGCCACGGCGACACCATGGTGCCGCTGGCGCGCTACTCCACCGTCGGCGGCATCCCGCTGCCGGACCTCGTCGACATGGGCTGGACCACGCAGGAAAAGCTCGATTCCATCATCCAGCGCACCCGTGACGGTGGTGCCGAGATCGTCGGCCTCCTGAAGACCGGCTCCGCGTTCTACGCGCCCGCCGCGTCCGCCATCCAGATGGCCGAGGCGTACCTGCGCGACAAGAAGCGCGTCCTGCCGGCCGCGGCCTACCTCTCCGGCCAGTACGGCGTCGACGGCATGTATGTCGGCGTGCCCGTGGTGATCGGCGCCGGTGGCGTGGAGCGGATCGTCGAGATCAAGCTAGAGGGCAGCGAGAAGGACGGCTTCGATGCGTCGGTCGGCTCGGTCAAATCGCTCGTCGAGGCATGTCGCGGGATCGACAGCAGCCTTGGTTAGGACGCTCGCTTTGGCGGCGTTGCTGGCAACCACAAGCATCGCCGCCGCTGACGAAAAGCCCCACTGGTTCGCCGACAGCGGGCCGGTGGGCGCCCTTGCAAAATGGGGCATCCCCGAGACCGACGCGGTCGGTTTCGAGGTGGTCTGCGTTGCGCCCAAGCGCGTGCGCATCCGTCCGGCGCTCTTCGCGATGGAAGAGCCGGCAGCGACCCCCGACATCCGCTTCCAGGTCGATGGCGAGCCTTACCTTCGCACCGCACGGCTCGATTTTTCCGAGCGTGACGGCGCCTGGCAGGCCTCGGCGGAGATCGCCCGCGACGACGCGCTGGTCGACGCGATGCGCAGGGGCAGCAAGCTCACCTACAATTTCTCACCACCCTTGCGCGAGGGTGACGCCTTCACCATCAGCCTCTCCGGCTCCGCCAAGGCGATCGACGAAGCGCTCAACGGCTGCTGAGCCGTCCTTTGCCCAGCCTCTCCGGGCGAAAGCGTCGTCCTGCGGCACCCGCGCCGGCACGCTTTGGCGCCTCCGCGCTGGGACGGGCCTTGTGAACCCTCGCCGCCCAAAGGGCGATTGCACGATGGCATTGCGCGAAACTTCTGCTAATTCCTCCCCATACACCGCTGATCCAGGCTGCCCCGAGGAGCACACCCCATGAACATCCACGAATACCAGGCCAAACAGCTCCTGAAGACGTTCGGGGCTCCGGTCGCCGAAGGCATCGCGATCACCGATGCGTCGGAAGCCGCTGCCGCCGCCGGCAAGCTGCCCGGACCGCTCTACGTGGTGAAGAGCCAGATCCACGCCGGCGGGCGCGGCAAGGGCAAGTTCAAGGAACTGGGGCCTGACGCGAAGGGCGGCGTCCGCCTCGCCAAGTCCGTCGAGGAAGCTGCGGCGCACGCCAGGGAAATGCTCGGCAACACCCTCGTCACCAAGCAGACCGGCCCGGCCGGCAAGCAGGTCAACCGCCTTTACATCGAGGACGGCGCCGACATCTCGCGCGAGCTCTACCTCTCCATGCTGGTCGACCGCACCGTCGGGCAGGTCGCGTTCGTCGTCTCCACCGAAGGCGGCATGGACATCGAGGCCGTCGCAGAGGAGACGCCCGAGAAGATCATCACCGTCCCGGTCGATGCCTCCGCCGGCGTGACCGACGCCGACATCGCCAAGCTCACCGAGGCGCTTCAGCTCGAGGAGCCGGCCAAGGGCGAGATGGCGACGCTCGCCCGCCAGCTCTACCAGGCGTTCACCGAGAAGGACATGAGCCTCCTCGAGATCAACCCGCTGATCGTCATGGAGAACGGCCACATCCGCGTCCTCGACGCCAAGGTCTCGTTCGACGGCAACGCCATCTTCCGCCACGAGGACATCGCGGCCCTGCGCGACACCACCGAGGAAGACGCCAAGGAGATCGAGGCGTCCAAGTACGACCTCGCCTACGTCGCGCTCGACGGTGACATCGGCTGCATGGTCAACGGCGCGGGCCTCGCTATGGCGACGATGGACATCATCAAGCTCTACGGCGCAGAGCCCGCCAACTTCCTCGACGTCGGCGGCGGCGCCACCACCGAGAAGGTGACCGCGGCGTTCAAGATCATCACCGCCGACCCCAACGTGAAGGGCATCCTTGTCAACATCTTCGGCGGCATCATGCGCTGCGACGTGATCGCCGAGGGCGTGGTCACGGCCGTCAAGGAAGTCGGCCTCAAGGTGCCGCTGGTGGTCCGCCTCGAAGGCACCAACGTGGAGCAGGGCAAGGCCATCCTGCGCGATTCCGGCCTCGACGTGCAGTCCGCCGACGACCTCGACGACGCGGCCCAGAAGATCGTGAAAGCCGTCAAGGGCTGACGCGCGACCCGCGCGGCGGACAGCCCGCCGCGCATCCCGCCCCCTGCGGGCGGACATGGAACACAACCGGCGCGCGCGACGCGCCGGTGATGCCGCGCCGGTTGTCGCACCGGCCACGCCCGGCGCAACGAACCCGCCGCGCACCCGTTCTCCTCACAACAACGCAATGAGGAGACCGCCATGAATGGCAAACTAGCCGCAACTGCGTCCGCCTTCGCCCTGTCGACCGCGCTTCTGATGGGCCCGGCCGCCGCGCAGGACAATCCCAAGCCCGACATGACCGCAGAAGTCATGAGCGTCGACGGGGAGATGATCGGCACCGTTACGTTCACGGCGACGCCGTCGGGCATGACCCACATCGTCGCCCAGCTCGAGAACGTGCCCGAGGGCGAGCACGGCTTCCATATCCACGAAACCGGCGCTTGCGACGCTGCGGACGGCTTCGAGTCCGCTGGCGGGCACTACACCGGCGGGATGGAACACGGCGTCCTCGTCGCGGGTGGCCCGCACGCTGGCGATCTGCCGAACCTCCACGTCGGCAACAGCGGCATGGTCGAGATCGAACTCTTCACCGCCGCCGTCAGCACGACGGACGACGGCAGCAACCCGCTCGCCGACGCCGACGGGTCGGCGATCATGATCCATTCGGGTCCCGACGACTACGAGAGCCAGCCTTCGGGCGACGCCGGCGACCGGATCGCCTGCGGCGTGATCGAACCCACTTCCTGACCCATAACTGCCGCGGCGCTGACCAATTCAGCGCCGTGGCACGCGTTCAAGGTTGTTCTTGGCGCGGCTTTGCTCTAGCCAAAGGCAACCCACCGCCAGCGCTAAGAGAAGCCATGTCAATCCTCGTCGACAAGAACACCAAAGTCATCGTCCAGGGCCTGACGGGACGCACGGGCACGTTCCACACCGAACAGGCCCTCGCCTATCACGGCACGCAGATGGTGGCCGGCGTTCACCCCAAGAAGGGCGGCGAGACGTGGACCGGTGCCAACGGCGACGCCAAGCCGCTCCCCATCTTCGCCTCCGTCGCCGAAGCGCGTGACGCCACCGGCGCCGACGCCTCCGTCGTCTACGTTCCGCCGGCCGGCGCGGGCGCCGCGATCATCGAGGCGATCGAGGCTGAGATACCGCTGATCGTCTGCATCACCGAGGGCATCCCGGTGATGGACATGATCAAGGTGAAGGCCCGCCTCGACAAGTCGAGCTCCCGTCTGCTCGGCCCGAACTGCCCCGGCGTCCTCACCCCCAACGAGTGCAAGATCGGCATCATGCCGGGCTCCATCTTCCGCGATGGCTCCGTCGGCATCGTGTCCCGCTCCGGCACGCTGACCTATGAGGCGGTGTTCCAGACCTCCGCGGAAGGCCTCGGCCAGACCACCGCGGTCGGCATCGGCGGCGACCCTGTGAAGGGCACCGAGTTCATCGACATCCTCGAGATGTTCCTCGCCGACGACGAGACCCAGTCCATCATCATGATCGGTGAGATCGGCGGCTCGGCCGAAGAGGAAGCCGCCCAGTTCCTCGCCGACGAGGCGAAGAAGGGTAGGAAGAAGCCGACCGTCGGCTTCATCGCAGGCCGCACGGCGCCTCCAGGCCGCACCATGGGCCACGCCGGCGCCGTCATCTCCGGCGGCAAGGGCGGCGCGGAAGACAAGATCGCAGCCATGGAAGCGGCAGGCATCAAGGTGTCGCCGTCCCCCGCACAGCTCGGCAAGACGCTGGCGGCGCTGCTCAAGGGCTGACACCCCGTCCCACGGGCCAGGCACTCAAAAAGACCGGCTGCGGCATCCCGCAGCCGGTCTTTTTCGTTTCGGCTATTTCAGGTGCGTGTCGTAGTCCGAGACCAGAAGGTGCGTCGGTGCCTCGTCTTCCTCGATCTCCGCGAAGCGGCCGATGGGGTCGCGGAACACATTGTCCGTCACGTCGTCGTTGACGGTCGAGACCTCGCCGATCAGCACGTCGCCGCC
Organism: uncultured Alphaproteobacteria bacterium; assembly: GCA_963704595.1. Lineage (GTDB taxonomy): Bacteria > Pseudomonadota > Alphaproteobacteria > Rhizobiales > Amorphaceae > Acuticoccus. The sequence goes on along the minus strand of OY969922.1, from coordinate 4,093,616 downwards.
TTCGCCCCAGAACTCGTGATACTGGCCGGGGAGGAGGGTGACGCTCTCGCCGGGCGCCAGCACGATCGTGTCGCCAGCGGCCACCTTGCGTGGCACGCCATCGCACATCACCGTCACGCCGGCGCTCTCGTCGCAGGAGCCGTCGGCGTGCGCGCCGCACAGCTTGATGGCGAGCCCCGCGCCGCCGCGGTTGATGATGTCCTCCGCCTTGATGACGTGGGTGTGCATCGGCGAGATCTGGTCCCGCTTCGAGATCAGGAGCTTTTCCGCGTAGCACATCCCGCGGCCGGCGGTGAGGTCGGACAGCTCGCCGTTGCGCAGGGTGAACAGGAAGAGGCCGCGCCGGTCGTAGTCGCCCTTGCCGTAGTCGGTGATGTCCCAGCCCATCCGCGAGGCGGCGATGCGCGTGCCGGCCACGCGCTCCTTCATTTCGGCAGGCGACCAGTAGGCGAAGGGGGGCAGGACGAAGCCGTGGCGGCGGATCATCTCGTCCGCTTCGGCCATGATGGCGTTGACGCGGGATCGTTTCATGGGGCGCTCCTCGATGGTTCTTTCCCGTGAGTTAGCGCCAAATCCCCGCCGCGGCGAAGCCTTTCGTGCCGCCTGGCCGCCGGAAACCCCCTATCATCGCAACGGTGAGGAGACGGGAGGCGGAATGTCGAAGAGCGTGAAACGGGTGGAGGACGCCGCGAGCCGCGCGGGCCTTGCGGTGACCGTCGTGCGGATGCCGGAGAGCACGCGCACCGCAGAGGAGGCGGCGCGTGCCTGCGGCTGCGATGTGGCGCAGATCGTGAAGTCGATGATCTTCGAGGGGTCCCTCAGCGGCGAGCTGAAGCTCGTCCTGGTCAGCGGTGCGCACGATCTCGACCTCGAACGCGCGGCCGCAGTCCTCGGTGAGGATCTCGTGCGTGCCGATCCCAAGCGGGTCCGGGCGGAGACCGGATTCGCGATCGGCGGCGTCGCGCCGATCGGCCACCTTGCCCCCATTGAGACCTTCATGGACACCAGCCTCCTCGCCCACGAAGTGGTGTGGGCTGCGGCTGGCGCACCGGACGCCGTGTTCAGCGTCGCGCCCGCTGGCTCTCAAGGCGGCATGCGGCGCGCGCGACCTTCCGCTCGGCGCGGGCGGCTAGCTGTGCCCGGCGAACTCAGACGATCCACGTGAACAGGTACGCGGTGACGGCGGCGAGCGCGTAGCCGATCAGCGCGAAGAGCCCGTCGCGCGCGATCATCGCGAGGCCGAACGCCACGATGCCGACCGCCGGCGCAGTCACGCCCCACGGCACCACCTCGAGCGGGAACATCGCGACCGCGAGGATGCCGACAGCGATCTTCATCGCCAGCCGCGCCGCGGTGGAGCCTGTGAGGAAGGTGAGCCGGCGGGAGAGGACGCGGTCCACCCTGTCGGTGAACTTGCGGCCCTTCTCGATGCCGCCCCGGAAGCTGTCCTGCGAGATCTCGTAGCGGCCGAGGCGCCCCGGCAGGCGGATGCCGCCGCCGCCGATCGCCGATTGCGCCAGCACCACGATGAGGAGCACCGACACGAACATCGACATGCCGGGGATGCCGCCGATCACCGGCAGTGCAGCGACCAACCCCAGCATGGTGATGAGGACGGCGCTCGAGCGGTCGTCGAACGCGCCAAGGACCTCGTTGACCGAAACGTCCCCGCCGTCCGCCGTTTCCTCCAGCTCGTCCATGATGTCGCCGAGGGAATGGGGTTCCTCGCCTGACTGCGCCATATAGGCCGCTCACCGTTCTCGCCGCGTCTCCACCCGAAACGGTCGAGGCGGCTTTTGGTTGCCGCGGTTCAGCCCGCGAATGCGAGCTGCACCTTCACCGCGCGCTGGCGGTCTGCGGCGAGTGCAAAAGCCTCGAGGGCGCCTTCCAGCGGCATGGTCGCGGTAAGGATCGGGGAGACGTCGATCCGGCCGGTGTCGATCATCCGCGCCGATTCGGCGAACTCGGCGTCGAAGCGGAACGAGCCGCGATACTGGATCTCCTTGGCGACCAGCATGCCGAGCGGCAGCGTGGCCTCGGCGGCAATGCCCACCTGCACCAGCGTGCCGCCGGGGCGGACCACGGCGAGCGCGGCAGCGATGGCGGGGCCGGCGCCGGAACACTCGAACGCCACGTCGAACTGGCCCTTTTCGGGCGCCCAGCGGTCGAGCGCGCCCGGACCCGCGACCACGGCCTCGGTTGCGCCCATCTGCCGGGCGACGGCGAGGGGGGCTTCGGCAAGGTCGGTCACGACGATCTCGGCAGCGCCTGCGGCGTTCGCGACGCCCGTCATCAGCGCACCGATGGGGCCTGCGCCGGTGATCAGCACACGCCGGCCCATCAGAGAGGGGCCGACATGGGCCGCATGCAGGCAGACGGCCAGCGGTTCGGCGCAGGCGGCAGCGCCCGCGGAGGCGTTCTCCATCACCACGCACTGCGCGGCGTCCACCACCATGCGGTCGCGGAAGCCGCCGTGCTCGTGCGGCAGGAACATCGCGGAGCCGAGGAAGCGCATGTTGAGGCACTGGTGCCGCATTCCCTCGCGGCAGAACCGGCATTCGCCGCAGGGGCGGGACGGGTTGACCGCGACCAGCGCGCCGATGAGGGCGTCGGTGTCCGGCCCTGCGTCGACGATGCGGCCGGCGACCTCGTGGCCGAGGATGATCGGCTCGCGCACGATGGAGGCACCGGCGCGGCCGGAGTGGAAGTAGTGCAGGTCCGAGCCGCAGATGCCGCCGCGTTCCATCGCGACGACGACTTCGCCGGGGCCGGGGGCGGCCAGCGCGTCGTTTTCGACGCGGATGTCGCCCTTGCCGTGGAGCCTCAGAACGCGGGTTGTCATGGGATCAGTCCATCAGTGTGTTGGGGAGCCAGGTCGCGAGTGCCGGAATATACGACACTGCGAGCAGGACGCCGATATTTGTGAGGAGGAACGGCAGGATCGCCCGCACCACCGGCGCCAGCGGCAGCCGCGCGATGTTGGCGCAGACGAAGAGGCACACGCCGACGGGCGGCGTCGTCAGCCCCAGCATCAGGTTGAGCACCGCGAAGGTGGCGAAGTGGAGCGGGTCGATCCCGACCGAGGTGGCAAGGTGCAGGAGCGGCACGAACAGGATGATGAGCGCCGCGATGGTCTCCATGAACGTGCCGATGATGAGGAGAAGCACGTTGATGAGGAGGATGACGAGGAACTTGTTGTCGGTGATCGAGAGCACCGTGGAGGCGATCATCTGCGGGATGCGCTCGGCGGCGAGGATGTAGCCGAAGACGTTGGCAAAGCCGACCAGCGCGAGGATCGCGGCGGACGAGACCGCGCTGTCCACGACGATCTTCGGGATCTTCCGCCACGGCAGCTCGCGGTAGATGAAGAGGCCCACGATGGTGGCGTAGATGCAGGCGACCACGGCGGTCTCGGTCGGCGTCGCGTAGCCGGACAGGAGGCCGACGATGATGAGCGCGGTCATCGCCAGCGCCCAGAAGGCGGAGGCGAAGGCGCGGCCGAGTTCGCCGAACCCCTGCCACGGCTCGCGCGGGAAATTGCGGCGGCGGGCGATGAAGTAGCACGTCACCATCATCGCAAGGCCCATCAGGATGCCGGGGATGGCGCCCGCCAGGAACATCTTGCCGACCGAGATGCCGGACAGCGCGCCGACGATGATCATCGGTACCGAGGGCGGGATCATCGGGCCGACGGTGGAGGAGGCGGCGGTGATCGCGGCCGAGAACGGCGCGGGGTAGCCGGCGCGCACCATGCCGGGGATCATCATGCCGCCGATGGAGGCGGCGTCGGCGACGGCGGTGCCGGAGATGCCGCCGAACAGCATCGAGCCCGCGACGTTGGTGAGGCCGAGGCCGCCGCGCAGCCAGCCCACCAGCGCGGTGGCGAAGCGCACGATCCGCTCGGTGATGCCGCCGTTGTTCATCAGGTTGCCGGCGAGGATGAAGCCGGGGATGCACAGGAGCACGAACACGTCCATGCCCGCGTACATCTTCTGCGGGATGGTGACGAGCGGCATCCCGGAAAAGGCGAGGTAGCCGGCGGACGCGATGCCGAGCGACACCGCCACCGGCACGCCGGCGAGAATGGCGAGGCCGAAGCCGCCGAACAGGATGAGAAGATCCATCAGACGTTTCCTTCGGCGGCGTTGGCGCGCTCGCGCGGGGCGCCGAGATCATCGGCGGGAATCTGGGGGCGGCCGTCGTCCGTGCCGGTGAGCATGCCGATCACCCGGAACAGGGCGAACAGGCCGAGCAGCGCGAGGAGGAGCAGGATCGTGACGTGGACGTACGTCATCTGCAGCCCCAGTGCGGGCGATGTCTGGAACGCGCCGATGGCGGTGTAGCGCCACGACGGCTCGATCAGGATCGCGCTGAGGACGACGATGGAGACGGCCGACAGGAGCCGCAGGCTCCAGGCGACGGGCGCCGGCATCGCCTCGGCAAAGAGGTCGACGTTGACGAGATCGCCGGTGCGCAGCCCGGCCCCCGCGCCGAACGCTGCAAGGTAGAGGAGGCCGAAGCGCGTGATCTCCTCGGTCCACACCGGGGAGGAGCCGAGCGTCCGGCTTACCACCTGCAGGGTGACCGACCCGATAAGCAGCGCGAACGATAGCCCTGCGCCGATCCGGCACAGGGCGGTGAGGCCATAGTCGATGCGGGCGACGATGGCGCGTCGGCGGGCGGGAAGCCTCTCATCTGTCATCATCATGTTCCGGTTGCGCGCGAGGGGCCGCGAAAGTGGGACCGGCCGCAATTCCATGCGGCCGGTCCGTTGGCGATGGGGCGCCCGAAGCGCCCCCGTGCCTTACTGGGCGAACAGCTCTTCCACCGTCGGGCGGATTTCGTCCGACACGTTGGCGAGGACGGCGTCCTTGGCCTTGGCGGCGAAAGCGGCGTTGTCGACCACCACGAACTCCATGCCCTTCTCTTCGAGGTCGGCGCGGATGGCGTCCTCGGCCTTCAGGAATTCGGCGCGCTCATACTCCTGCGCGGCGGCGGCGGAGGCCATCACGGCTTCCTGGTCTTCCGGCGACAGCTTCGCCCAGGTGATCTCGGAGATCGTGAGGTAGATCCACGAGCGCACGTGCTCGGTGAGGTTCACGTAGTCCTGCACTTCGTTGAAGTTGGCGGACTGGATCAGCGCGATGGGATTTTCCTGCGCGTCGATGGTGCCGTTCTGGAGCGCGGTGAACACCTCGGAGAAGGCCATCGGGGTCGGCTGGGCGCCGAGCGTCTTCCACACGTCCACGAACAGCGGCACGTTGGGAACGCGCATCTTCAGGCCGTCGAGCTCGTCCGGGCGTCGTGATCGGGCGGTTGGAGGTGAGGTTGCGCGGGCCGCGGGCGAAGTAGGCGATCGGGCGGATCTGCGCGCGCTCGATGATCTGCGCCTCGATCTCTTCGCCGATCGGGCCGGACGCGACTTCGTCCATCTGCTCCAGCGAGGTGTAGGCGTAGGGGACGGCCAGCAGCGCTGCCATCGGCGCCCAGTTCTGCAGGGACTCGCCGGTGATGGTCATGTCGGCGGTGCCGAGCTGCATGCCGTTGATGAGGTCGATTTCCTTGCCCAGCGACTCGTTGGGGTAGACCTCGACTTCGATGCGGCCATCGGTGCGCATCTTCAGCTCTTCGGCAAACTTCAGCGCGGCCTTGTGCCAGACGTTGTCTTCGTTGGCGAGGTGGCCGAGCTTCAGCGTGAGGTCTTCCGCGTGGGCGGCGGAGAGGCCGATCAGCAGCGCTGCTGCGGTCAGCGTGAGTTTGTTGAGTTTCATGAATTCCTCCCTGAACGGTGGGGCGGCCGGTGCTGCGGCCGCGAGTGGCCCGCGAAGAGTGCGGGGTAACGCTCCACGATCGCAGGCAGCGACCGCAGGATTTCGGTGAGATGGCCGCGCATCGCTTCCGCCGCGGCCGGCTCGTCGCTGGCGGCGATGGCGTCCACGATGGCGCGGTGCTGGGCGCAGAGGCGCCGCTGGTGGAGCTCGGCCATCGAGAGGTAGCGCACGCGGTCCATCTGAGCCTTCACGGCGTCGATCATCGCGTAGGCCTCTCCCATGCCGACCGCTTCGGCGAGGATGCGGTGGAACGCCTCGTCGAGGTCGAGGAACGCCGAGGCGTCGGGAGCGCTCTCCTGCGCGGTGATCAGCCGGTCGAGCTCGGCGTGAACCGGCGCGTCGAGCCCCTTGGCGACGAGGGCGCGGACGACCTGCACCTCCACCGCCTCGCGCACGAAGCGGGCGGTGCGGATGACGGCCTCGTCCACCGGCAGGACGCGGGTGCCGGAGCGCGCGCGGGCCTCGACCAGCCCCGCGACCGAAAGGCGGATGAACGCCTCGCGCACCGGCTGGCGGCTGACGCCGAACTGGCGCGAGACCTCGGTTTCCGAAAGCCGGTCGCCGGGTGAAAGCTCGCAGCGCACGATGGCGCGGCGCAGCGCCTCGGCGATCCGCGCGGCGCCCGTTTCGGCGGGCGCGCTCCCGCCGTCGGCCGCGTCCGCGCCTTGTGCGCCGGTGGCCTTTTCGGGCGGGAGGGGCTTTGCGTTGCTCATGGCGCGGGTCTATTGCATCTGGCTTCCATACCAGTCAATCACTACCATACCAGACGGACGCGAGCGGAGGAAAAGATGCTGCACACCTGGCGATGGTTCGGGCCCGCCGACAAGACGAGCCTGGCCGATGTGGCGCAGGCCGGCGCCACGGGCGTCGTTTCCGCGCTCCACCACGTTCCCGCCGGCACCGTCTGGTCGCCCGAGGAGATCGCCAAACGCCGCACGATGATCGAGGACGGCCGGCCTCGTCTGGAGCGTCGTCGAGAGCCTCCCGGTCTCCGAGGAGATCAAGCTCGCAGCGCCCGAGTTCGCGCGCCACTGCGCCGCGTGGTGCGAGAGCCTCGAAAACCTCGCCGCGCAGGGCATCATCGTCGTCTGCTACAACTTCATGCCGGTGATCGACTGGACGCGGACCGACCTTGCCTGGCGTCTCCCGCACGGCGGCACCGCCATGCGGTTCGACCTCGTCGACTTCGCCGCGTTCGACATCTTCATCGCCGAGCGCAAGGGCGCTGCCGAGGCGCACGGCAAGGCGCTCGCCGATGCCGCCGCCGAGCGCTACGAGGCGATGGACGAGGCGCGCCGCAAGGGGCTGACCGCCGCCATCACCGCCGGCCTTCCGGGCGCCGACCGCAGCCTGACGCTGGACGACGTGCACGAGGCGCTGTCGGCGTGGGACGGCATCTCGGCCGACACGCTTGCCGCCAACCAGGCCGCCTTCCTGAAAGAGGTGGTGCCCGACCGCCGAGCGGCTCGGGATGAGGCTCTGCTGCCACCCGGACGATCCCCCCGTGCCGCTCCTCGGCCTGCCGCGGATCATGTCCACCGAGGCCGACTTCAAGCGGATGGTCGACGCGGTGGACAGCCCCGCCAACGGCATCACGTTCTGCACCGGCTCGCTCGGCGCACGGGCGGACAACGACCTTCCCGGCATGGTCGAGCGGCTGGGCTCAAAAATCCACTTCCTGCACCTGCGCAACGTCCGCCATCAGAAGGGGCCGGGCGATGCGCCGTACACCTCCTTCTTCGAGTCCGACCACCTCGACGGCAACGTCGACATGGTGGCGGTGATCCGCGCCGTGCTGGCGGAGGAGCACGCGCCGCGCCGCCGAGGGGCGGGCCGATGCCGTCATCCCGATGCGCCCCGACCATGGCCACGACCTCGCCGACGACCTCAAGCGCGGCGCGCAGCCGGGCTACCCCACGGTCGGCCGCATCAAGGGCCTTGCCGAACTGAGGGGCGTCGAGGTCGCGCTGAAGTCGCGGACATGAGGCTTTCGGCTGCCACCCCGCTCCCTGCCGGTGTGCGGGGGCCGGGGTACGACCGCGACGCGACCGGCTTCGGGATCGTCCACATCGGCATCGGCGCGTTCCACAAGGCGCACCAGTCGCTCTACACCGAGGCCGCGCTGGAGGCCGAAGGAGGCGACTGGCGCACCATCGGCGTCAGCCTGCGGCGGCCCGACGCTGCAGAGGCGCTCAACCCGCAGGATGGCCTCTACACAGTCCTGACCCGCGGTGACGACACCCCGCCGCGCGTCGTCGGCAACCTCGGCCCCGTGCTAGGCCCGCTCGCCGAGGACCGCGCACGCATCCTCGCCCGCCTCACGGACCCTGCGACCCGGCTCGTTACCCTCACCGTGACCGAGAAGGGCTATGGCCGCGGCCCCGGCGGGGGTCTCGACGAAACCGACCCCGCCGTCGCTGCCGACCTTTCAGCGCAGGGCAACGGCATCCCCGCGCCGCAGAGCGTGCCGGGGCTCCTCGCATCGGCACTCCTGGCCCGCCGTGCCGCAGGGGCGGGGCCGCTGACGGTGCTGTCCTGCGACAACCTCTCTGGCAACGGCCTCGTCCTCCGGGGTCTCGTCGAGACGATGGCCGGGGACAGCGCGGTGGAGGCGGAGTTTCCGGCCTCGATGGTCGACCGGATCACCCCTGCTTCGACCGAAACCACCTACGCCGATGCCGCGGACGCGCTCGGCGTGGCGGATCACGCGGCGGTGGAGACGGAGCCCTTCACCCAGTTCGTGGTCGAGGACCGGTTCGCGGCGGGGCGGCCGGCGTGGGAGGCGGGCGGCGCGGTGTTCGTCGCCGACGTTGCTCCCCACGAGATGATGAAGCTCAGGATGCTGAACGGCGCCCACTCGCTGATCGCGTACATGGGCCAGCTCCACGGCATCGACTACGTGCGCGACGTGGTGGCCGACCCTGCGCTCGCGGCCCGCGTGGAAGCCCACTTCGAGGCCGCCCGCAAGACGCTGCCCGAAGTGCCCGGCGTCGACCTTGCCGCCTACGCCCGCGCGCTGATGGCGCGTTTTGCCAACCGCGCGATCCTGCACAAGACGCGGCAGATCGCGATGGATGGCACGGAGAAGCTGCCGCAGCGGATCTTCGCGCCCGCCGAAGCCGCGGCGGCAGCGGGCGGAGACATCGCCCCCTTCGCCTACGCCACCGGCCAGTGGATGGCCTATGCCGTCCGCGCCGCCCGCGAAGGATCGCTGGACGATCCGCGGAAGGAGGCGCTTGCCGCGGCCGGCGACGATCCTGCCGCGATCGTCGCAGTCGCGCGCCTGCCGAAGGCGTTGGCGGACGGCCCGTTCATGGCGGAGGCGGTGCGCGCGTTCGAGGCGGCACGCTGACATTATAGGCGTGGACGACGGCGCGCGGTGGTTCATCGCGCGCCGCGGCGGGACTACCTTTCGCCAAAGCTTCCCGCCCGTCAGGAGCCCCCCGGATGCAGCTCGACATGTTTCCGACCGACCTGCACCTGCGATGCATCGACGACGCACGCAACAAGCGCCGCTTCTACGCGCTCTCGGTCGAGCGCACCCTGTTCGGCGACTGGGTGCTGGTGCGCGAGTGGGGCCGGATCGGCACCGGCGGCCGCATCCGGCGCGACTTCTACGCCTCCGTCGGCCCGGCCCTCGACGCGCTGTACGACCTCGGCGAGACCAAGCGCCGGCGCGGCTACGTCCCCCTCACGGTGAACTGACGCCAGCGCCCGGCCAACTCAGAGGTACTTCTTGGCCAGCATCGCGTGGATGCCCTTGTTGCCGTCGACGATCTGCGTGACGCGGAGGTCCGCAGCGACGGAGCACAGCATGTACGCCTGGTTGGGGGTGAGGCTGGTCCGCTCGCAGATCCGGTCGACCATCTCGAGCACGGCTTCCTTCGCGGCGTCGTCGAGGTCCTCGTTGATCCCGATCGAGATGAGGTGCGTCTCGTTCTCGGCGAAGGGCTTCCTGTACGAAAGGTCCTTGCGCACGGTGAGGCGGAAGGTGCCGGTGAGCGCGGTCTCCAGCGCGGTGATGCAGACCTCGCCGTCGCCCTGCACGCCGTGCCCGTCGCCCGCGGTGAAGAGCGCACCCTCGTTGAAGACCGGCAGGTAGAGGGTCGTGCCCGGGCGCAGCTCCTTGTTGTCCATGTTGCCGCCGAACGCGCGCGGGACCGGGGAGGGGTGCCGGCCCCATGAGGCCGGCGGCGCGACTGCGATGACGCCGAAGAACGGGTCGAGCGGGATCTCGGTGCCCCAGGGGAAGATCATCACGCCGCGGTCGAGGTCGACGTCGGGGTGGATCGTCTCGTAGTCGGTGAACACCTCGGGCGCGGCGCCGAGGTTGGGCATGATCGACATGTGCCCGTGGTCCATGTTGACCACCAACTCCAGGATGTCGATCTGGAGGACGTCGCCCGGCATCGCCCCCTCGACGTAGACCGGGCCAGTGACGAAATGCGGGCCGCCGCGTTCCAGCTTCTCGATCGCCTCGCGGTAGGCGGGGACGACGCGGGACGGGTCGGGATGGAGCGTTGCCGGGCCGCCGGCCGGGAACGCGTGGAGGCGCACGGTGTCACCGGACGCGACGGTGAGGACCGGCGGCGTCGCCGCGTCGAAGTAGCCCCAGACCATGTTCTCGTACGTCGCGGGGATCTCGTGGTGCGCCATCTCGGGTGTCCTGCCAGAATTCTCGATCCCGCGACCATGGCGCGCCGCCGCCGCCGGAGACAAGCCCGCCCGCGGGGTGGAATTCACAACGGCGGACGCCAGTTAGAAGGATATGGGACATGATGCTGCCGCCGACCCGCACGATCTCGCCCGCTTCCTGACAGCGCAGGAAGGCACGTTCGACACGGCATGCGAGGAGCTGCGCAACGGGCGCAAGCACACCCACTGGATCTGGTTCATCTTCCCGCAGATCGAGGGCCTCGGCTCAAGCGAGACCGCCCGCAGGTACGCGATCCGCTCGCTCGACGAGGCGAAGGCCTACGCGGGCCACCCCGTGTTGGGGCAGCGTCTTCTCGAGGCGACGGAGGCGGCGCTGGGGTCCGGCGTGCGCAACCCCTTCCAGCTCTTCGGCTCGCCCGACGACATGAAGTTCCGCTCCTCGATGACGCTGTTCTCGATCGCGGACCCCGACCAGCGGATCTTCAAGGACGCGCTAAATGTGATGTTTGACGGAAAAGCCGACCCGCGCACGGTGGAAAGCCCGATCATAAAAGCGCATATCTGATATTGCACGTTGCAGGGCTGGCCACTTGACTGTGGCTTGTTTGCGGCGCGTAACCGGTTCAGTTCCGCCCCCGAAACCCTTACAGTGGGGCGGCCGATTCAAAGACCAGGACAGTTGATTTATGGCCCGCCAGGACGCGAACGACGCGTTTCTCCAATCCTCCTTCCTCTACGGTGGCAACGCCCAGTATCTGGAGGAGCTCTACGCACGGTATCAGACCGATCCGACCAGCGTGGATGCCGACTGGCAGGCCTTCTTCAAGAGCCTGAAGGACGACAAGGCGAACGTGATCGCCGAGGCGCGCGGCCCGAAATGGGCGCGGCCCGACTGGCCGATCCATGCCAACGGCGAGCTCGTCTCCGCGCTCGACGGCAACTGGGGCGAGGCCGCCGAAGTCCAGAAGCGGGTGAGCCAGAAGGTCGCCGAGAAGGCGCAGAAGACCGGCGCCGACATTTCGGGGGCCGACATCCAGCAGGCCGCGCGCGATTCGGTTCGCGCCATCATGATGATCCGCGCCTTCCGGATGCGCGGCCACTACCACGCCAAGCTCGACCCGCTCGGCCTCGTCGGCAACACCGACGAGGAGCTGTCGCCGGCCGCCTACGGCTTCACCGAAGCCGACATGGACCGGCCGATCTTCATCGACAACATGCTCGGCCTCGAGTTCGCGACCGTGCGCCAGATGATCGACATCCTGACGCGCACCTACTGCTCGACCATGGGCGTCGAGTTCATGCACATCTCCGACAGCGCCGAGAAGGGCTGGCTGCAGGAGCGCATCGAGGGGCCGGACAAGGGCGTCGGCTTCACCCCCGAGGGGCGCCGCGCGATCTTCAACAAGCTCGTCGAGGCGGACGGGTTCGAGAAGTTCCTCGGCGTCAAGTACACCGGCACCAAGCGCTTCGGCCTCGACGGCGGCGAAGCCGTCATTCCCGCGCTGGAGCAGATCATCAAGCGCGGCGGCAACCTCGGCGTGCGCGACATCGCGTTCGGCATGGCCCACCGCGGCCGCCTGAACGTGCTGGCGCAGGTGATGGGCAAGCCGCTGCGCGCCATCTTCCACGAGTTCAAGGGCGGCTCCTTCAAGCCGGACGACGTCGAAGGCTCGGGCGACGTCAAGTATCACCTCGGCGCCTCGTCCGACCGTGAGTTCGACGGCAACAACGTCCACCTGTCGCTGACCGCCAACCCCTCGCACCTCGAGATCGTGGACCCCGTGGTGCTCGGCAAGGTGCGCGCCAAGCAGGACCAGCTCAACGACACCGAGCGCACGATGGTGCTGCCGCTCCTCCTCCACGGCGACGCGGCGTTCGCAGGCCAGGGCGTGGTGGCGGAGTGCTTCGGCCTCTCCGGGCTGAAGGGTCACCGCACGGGCGGCTCGATCCATGTCATCATCAACAACCAGATCGGGTTCACCACCAACCCGCACTTCTCGCGCTCCTCGCCCTACCCGTCGGATGTGGCGAAGATGATCGAGGCGCCGATCTTCCACGTGAACGGCGACGACCCGGAAGCGGTGGTCTACGCCGCGAAGATCGCGACGGAGTTCCGCCAGAAGTTCCACAAGCCCGTCGTCATCGACATGTTCTGCTACCGCCGCTTCGGCCACAACGAGGGCGACGAGCCGGCGTTCACGCAGCCGAAGATGTACAAGGTCATCCGCGACCATCCCTCCACGCTGGAGATCTACGGCCAGCGCCTGATGGACGAGGACGCGCTGTCCGCCGAGGACATCGAGAAGACCAAGGCCGACTGGCGCCAGCACCTGGAAGAAGAGTTCGAGGCCGGGCAGTCCTTCATCCCCAACAAGGCCGACTGGCTGGACGGGCGCTGGAAGTCGATCAAGCCGGGGCAGGAGAGCGACGATCCGCGCCGCGGCCAGACCGGCGTGCCGGAAGACGAGCTGAAGGCCATCGGCGAGAAGCTGACCGAGGTGCCGGCCGACTTCCACATCCACCGCACCATCAACCGCTTCATGCAGCAGCGCCGCAAGATGATGGAGAGCGGCGAGGGGATCGACTGGGCGACCGGCGAGGCGCTGGCCTTCGCGACCGCTCCTGAAGGACGGCTTCCCCGTCCGCCTCTCCGGCCAGGACGTGGAGCGCGGCACCTTCTCGCAGCGCCACTCGGTGCTGTACGATCAGGAGAACGAGGAGCGCTACATCCCGCTCAACAACGTGAGCGAGGATCAGGCGCGCTACGAGGTCATCAACTCGATGCTGTCCGAAGAGGCGGTGCTCGGCTTCGAGTACGGCTATTCGCTCGCCGAGCCCGACTGCCTCACCCTGTGGGAAGCCCAGTTCGGCGACTTCGCCAACGGCGCGCAGGTGGTGTTCGACCAGTTCATCTCGTCCGGCGAGCGCAAGTGGCTGCGCATGACCGGCCTCGTCTGCCTGCTGCCGCACGGCTACGAGGGGCAGGGGCCGGAGCACTCCTCCGCGCGCCTCGAGCGCTGGCTCCAGATGTGCGCCGAGGACAACATGCAGGTCGCCAACTGCTCGACCCCGGCGAACTACTTCCACATCCTGCGCCGGCAGCTGAAGCGCGAAGTGCGCAAGCCGCTGATCCTCATGACCCCGAAGTCGCTCCTGCGGCACAAGCGCTGCGTGTCGAAGCTCTCCGAGCTCGGCGCGGACTCCACGTTCCACCGCATCCTGTGGGACGACGCGGAGTGCGGCGGCCAGACCGACGTGAAGCTGAAGGCCGACGACAAGATCCGCCGCGTGGTGGTCTGCACCGGCAAGGTCTACTTCGACCTTCTGGAGGCCCGCGAGGAGAAGGGCGTCGACGACGTCTACATCCTGCGCGTCGAGCAGCTCTATCCGTTCCCGGCGAAGGCCGTCATCAACGAGCTGAAGCGCTTCCCGAACGCCGAACTCGTCTGGTGCCAGGAAGAGCCCGCCAACATGGGCGCGTGGACGTTCATCGCCACCTATCTCGACTGGTGCCTCCAGCAGGAGCAGGTGAAGATGAAGTCGAGCCGCGTGTCCTATGCCGGCCGTGCGCCCGCCGCCTCGCCGGCGACCGGGCTCGCCGCGCGGCACAAGACGCAGATGGAAGCCTTCCTGTCCGACGCGCTCGATTGAGCGAATTAGTGGAGGCTGGCGCAATCCTCGTGGTCACAATGACTTGCCATGACCACGGGGCAAGGGCACAAAGGCGCTCGCGGATGAGCCCCCTGTTCCTGCGCCGGTCGCCTGTGTTTTCGTCCGCACTCGCACCCCGACCGCAACAAACAGCCGATGACATAGCCCATGAGCACTGAGATCCGCGTCCCAACCCTTGGCGAGTCCGTCACCGAGGCGACCGTGGCGCAGTGGTACAAGAGCGAGGGCGATAGCGTTTCCGCTGACGAACCGCTGCTGGAACTCGAAACCGACAAGGTGTCGGTCGAGGTCCCCGCGCCCGCCGCCGGCAAGATTATCGAAATCACCGCCAAGGCCGGCGAGACGGTCGAGGTCGGCGCGCTGCTCGGCCAGATCGGCGAAGGCGCCGGTGCCGCCAACGGCAGCACGCAAGAAGGCCGACGGCGCCAAAGGCAGAGACCAAGTCCGAGGCGAAGGCCGACGCGCCCAAGGCCGACGCACCGGCAAAGTCCCGGCGGCGGCACGCAGGACGTGACCGTCCCCGCGCTCGGCGAATTGGTGACGGAAGCCACCGTCGGCCAGTTCATGAAGAAGGTCGGCGACAGCGTCGCGGCCGACGAGGCGATCGTCGAGCTCGAGACCGACAAGGTCAGCGTCGAGGTTCCGTCCCCCGTCGCCGGCGTCATCAAGAGCTTCGAGGTTGCCGAGGGCGACACCATCGGCGTGGGCGCCGTGATCGCCAAGATCGAGGCAGGCGCAGCGGGTGCCGCAGCCGACACCGACAAGGCCGACAAGGGCGCGACCACCACGCAGTCCGCCGCCCCGGCCGCGCAGAAGTCCGGCGACATGCCGCCCGCCCCCTCCGCCCAGAAGGCGATGAAGGAAGCCGGCATCTCCGCCTCCCAGGTCGAGGGCACCGGCAAGCGCGGTCAGGTCCTGAAGGGCGACGTGATCGCGGCGCTCGAGAAGGGCACGACCGGCGCCAGCGCACAGCGCGCCCGCCGCCAAGCGCGCGCCCTCCGGCGAGGACGATGCCGCCCGCGAGGAGCGGGTGCCGATGTCGCGCCTGCGCCGCACCATCGCCAAGCGCCTGAAGGACGCGCAGAACACCGCCGCCATGCTGACGACGTTCAACGACGTCGACATGACCGCCGTGATGGACCTGCGCAAGCAGTACAAGGACGTGTTCGAGAAGAAGCACGGCACGAAGCTCGGCTTCATGGGCTTCTTCTCCAAGGCCTGCGTGCAGGCGCTGAAGGACGTGCCCGCGGTCAACGCCGAGATCGACGGCAACGACCTCGTCTACAAGAACTACTACCACCTCGGCATCGCCGTCGGCACCGACAAGGGCCTCGTGGTCCCCGTCGTGCGCGACGCCGACGAGCTCTCCTTCGCCGACATCGAGAAGACCATCTCCGGCTTCGGCCGCCGCGCGCGCGACGGCCAGCTCAAGCTGGAGGAGATGCAGGGCGGCACGTTCACCATCACCAACGGCGGCATCTACGGTTCGCTGATGTCGACGCCGATCCTCAACGCGCCGCAGTCGGGCATCCTCGGGATGCACCGGATCGAGCAGCGCCCGGTCGCCATCAACGGCGAGGTGAAGATCCGCCCGATGATGTACCTGGCGCTCAGCTACGACCACCGCGTCGTCGACGGCAAGGAAGCGGTCACCTTCCTCGTGCGCATCAAGGAAGCCATCGAGGATCCGCAGCGCCTGCTGCTCGACCTCTGATCCGAAACGAATGCGCCCCGCGTGCCCCCGTCCGGCACGCGGGGCGCTTCGCATCGCCCTGCCGCCTCCGGCGGGCGGCCTGCGGATTGATGATCGGCTTTCCCATGAAGGACGCGCTGCCCATGCCGCGGCCTCGAACGCACCCAGCCCCCTCTCGTCTCGGTTGCAGTTGCGCGCGCAGTGGCGGCACGGCGCGCGGCCTTGCCCGCTCAGGGAGGCCGGACCGCATGATCGCCGCGGCGCCGAGGCCATGACGGGCAGCCCGGAAGCGCATTCCGCCGTGGCGGAGACAGGGGAGAGCCGATGCCGATCGAACTGAGGATCGTTGCCTTTGCGGGCATGCTCGTCATCGCGCAGCTCCTCTTGGCGGGTGGCTCGCGCCTCATCGCCTACGGCGTGGCCTGGGGCGCAGGCACGCGCGACGAGACGCCCGGCGACCCGCCGGTGTGGAGCGCCCGGGCCGACCGCGCCTGCCGCAACATGCTGGAGACGTTCCCCGTCTTCGCCGCGGTCGCGATCGCCGCGGTGGTGGCGGGCGTCACCAGCGACGCGACGGCGCTCGGCGCGCAGATCTACCTTGCGGCGCGCGTGCTCTACGTGCCCGTCTACATCTTCGGTATCCCGCACATCCGCTCCATCATCTGGGCGGCGGCGCTGGCGGGCATTTTCATGGTGGCCTGGCCGGTTCTGACCGGCGGAGCGGGAGTGGTTCAATGAGCGCGCGCGGAGTCTGCATCGTTACCGGAGGGTCGCGCGGCATCGGCGCGGCAGCCGCCCGCCGCATCGCGGCCGAGGGCTGGGCCGTCATCGTCAACTACAACAGCAACGCCGCGGCCGCCGACGCCGTGCTCAAGGACATCGAGGCCGCGGGCGGCAGCGGCGCGACCGTTCAGGCGGACGTGTCGACCGAAGCCGGCATCGACGCGGTGTTCGCGGCGGCCGAGAAGCTCGGCCCCGTCACCGCGCTCGTCAACAACGCCGGCATGGGCGAACAGGTCGGCACCATCGAGACGATGACGTTCGAGCGCGTCGAGCGGCTGATGCGCCTCAACGTCACCTCCGTCATCATCGCCTCGCGCGAGGCGATCAGGCGGATGGCGAAGAAGAACGGCGGCAACGGCGGCGTCATCATCAACCTCTCGTCCGCGGCGGCGAAGCTCGGCGCGCCCAACCAGTTCGTCGACTACGCGGCCACCAAGGGCGCGATCGACTCGTTCACCATCGGCCTCGCGCTGGAGTGGGCGCGCGAGGGCATCCGCGTCAACGCGGTGCGCCCCGGCGTGATCGCGACCGACTTCCACGCCAACGTCGGCGTGCCGAACCGCGTGGCCGAAGTGGGGGCGGGCTTGCCGATGGGCCGCGCGGGCACACCTGAAGAGGTGGCCGAGGCGATCCTCTGGCTGATGTCCGACGCCGCGTCCTATTCCACTGGCGCGATCGTCGATGTATCCGGCGGGCGCAGCATCGTCCCGTGAGCGGGACCCGACCTTTCGCGCGACCGGGCGACGGCGCCCGGCTCCAGCGCACAATCTGACGAAGGAGCACTATGATGGCGGCCTACGACGTGGTGGTGATCGGCACCGGGCCCGGCGGTTATGTGGCGGCGATCCGCGCGGCCCAGCTCGGGCTGAAAACGGCCGTTGTCGAGAAATGGGCGACGTTCGGCGGCACCTGCCTCAATGTCGGGTGCATCCCCTCCAAGGCGCTGCTGCACGCGTCCGAGCTTTATGAGGAGGCCCGGCACGGCTTCGCCGAGATGGGCATCACCGTCGACCCCAAGCTCGACGTCGCCAAGATGCTGAAATTCAAGGACGAAGGCGTCGAGGGCAACACCAAGGGCGTCGAGTTCCTGTTCAAGAAGAACAAGATCGACACGTTCATCGGCACCGGCGCGATCGCCGGGAAGGGCAAGGTGAAGGTCACGCCCGAGAAGGGCGACGCGCAGGAGCTCGAGGCGAAGAACATCATCATCGCCTCAGGGTCGGACATCGTGCGCCTCCCCAACATCGAGATCGACGAGAAGCGCGTCGTCTCCTCCACGGGCGCGCTGACGCTGCCCGAGGTCCCGAAGCGGATGCTGGTCATCGGCGGCGGCGTGATCGGGCTGGAGCTCGGCTCGGTTTGGCGGCGCCTCGGCTCCGAAGTCACCGTGGTGGAGTTCCTCGACCGGATCATCCCGCTTGAAGACAAGGAAATCTCCCGCCAGTTCGAGCGCATCCTCAAGAAGCAGGGCATGAACATCCGCACCAAGACCAAGGTCGCGGGCGTCGACGCTTCCGGCTCCGTGCTGAAGGTGACGCTGGAGCCTGCCGACGGCGGCGCGTCCGAGGTGGTGGAGGCCGACGTCGTCCTCGTCTCCATCGGCCGCAAGCCGTACACCGAGGGGCTGGGGCTGGAGAGCGTCGGCGTCGAGATGGACAACAAGGGCCGCGTGAAGACCGACGAGCACTTCCGCACCAACGTCGAGGGCATCTACGCCATCGGCGACGTGAAGGACGGCCCGATGCTCGCCCACAAGGCGGAGGACGAGGGCGTCGCTGCCGCCGAGATCATCGCCGGGCAGGCGGGCCATGTGAACTACGGCGCGATCCCCAACGTCGTCTACACCTACCCGGAGGTCGCCTCGGTCGGGAAGACCGAGGAGGTGCTGAAGGACGAGGGCACCGAATACAAGGTCGGCAAGTTCCCCTTCACCGCCAACGGGCGCGCCAAGGTCAACCGCACCACCGAAGGGTTCGTGAAGATCCTGGCGGACAAGAAGACCGACCGCGTCCTCGGCGTTCACATCATCGGCCCGGATGCCGGCACGATGATCGGCGAGGCCGTGCTCGGCATGGAGTTCGGCGCGGCGGCGGAAGACATCGCCCGCACCTGCCACGCGCACCCGACGCTCAGCGAGAGCGTGAAGGAAGCGGCGCTCGCGGTGGACGGCCACGCGATCCACATGTAGGCGGCGAAAGCCGGCCCGAAATCCAGCGGCGCGAGGGCACCCCTCGCGCCGTTTTCATTTGGAGGGGCGCCTGCGGCGGGTGGCGAGCCTGGCGATGGCGCCGAGCACGACGCCGAAGGCGACCGCGCCGAACAGCCAGGCATAGAGCGGTGCGGTGAGGGCGAGCGAAGGGTCGTTGCCGAACGGATCCAGCGTCAGCGTCACGGGCTGGCGGTTGGCGGCGGAGAGGACCACCACCGCCAGCGCCAGCACGAATGCGGTGGCGCCGAGGACGGCGCGCGTCATCCTCTACTTCTTCGCTGCGCGCTTGCGGGCCTTGGGCTTGGCGTTCGCGACCACGTCGTTGATCCGGTCGCGCAGTTCCTTGCCGGGCCGGAAGAACGGCACGGCCTTCTCGTCAACGTCCACCGCCTCGCCGGTGCGCGGGTTGCGGCCCGTGCGGGCGTCCCGCTTGCGGATGGAGAAGGCGCCGAAGCCGCGGATTTCCACGCGGTCGCCGTTCTTCATCGCGGTGCTGATTTCCCCGAATACGCAATTGACCGCGGCTTCGACCTCGCGGTGCAGGAGGTGGGGGTTACGCATCGACACTAAGGTAATCAGTTCGGATTTTATCATTCTGTGAAAACCTTGGTCCCTGGGGAGGGTGAACCCTGCCAAATGGACCACAGACCGTCAACCGAACCCATTGGAACGTTTGACGGAATCGATACGCCGATGGCGGCGAACACGCGATCCATCATCGCGTTGCTCATCCTGGCGAACAGCGAAAGGCCGCTGTCGCGGTCCGGCGTATAGGTCTTCACCGGCAGATCGGGGCGTAATCCCTTCTCCTCGACGAGCCACGCGACGGCGGCATCCTCGTCTCCGATCTCGTCAATCAGGCCGTCGGCGAGCGCCTGCCCGCCGGTGAAGATCCGGCCGTCGGCAAGCCCGCGCGCCTTCGCCTCCGGCATGTTGCGCCGCTCGACCACAAGGCCGAGAAAATAGTCGAAGCTGTCGTTCACGACGCTCTGCAGCGCGGCGACGGCGGCGGGGTCGACCGGCTCGAACGGGTTGGGCTCGGCCTTCAGCGGCCCGGAATCCACCTTGCGGACCTCGATGCCGAGGCTCTTGAGCATCTCGCTGATCTGGCCGAACTGGATGAGGACGCCGATGGAGCCGGTGAGGCTGGTGCGCTGGGCGACGATGTGGTCGCTGGCGAGCGCCGTCATGTACGCCGCCGAGGCGCCGAGCGTGTTGATGTGCGCGACCACGGGCTTCACCGCATCCACTTCGCGCAGGGCGTTGTAGAGCCGCTCACCGCCGACCGAGGTGCCGCCCGGCGAGTTGATCGAGACGAGGACGCCGGCGACGCTGTCGTCCTTGCGCAGCTCCTCGATGAGCTTCAGCAGCGGCCGGTCCGAGGTGATGGCGCCGTTGACGGCCACGCGCGCGACGTGGGGGCCGGCAACGGTGGTGGTGGTGAAGTAGGCTGCCGCGATCGCGCCGAGCACCACCAGCGCCGCGAGCGCGCGCCAAAGGGCGACGCGCCGGGTCAGCCGCCGCCTGTCGATCACTGCATCAACGTCGAGCGCCATTGGCGTGTCCTCCCTCGGCTTTTTGGTGAGGCTAGCACGTCCCGATCAGGTTGGGGGCGTCCCGTTCTGGGCCAGAACGTCCCCGACGAGATAGAGCGAGCCGCAGATAAGGATGCGCGGCGGCGGCTCGAACCGCCAGTTCTCCGAAAGGAGCTTCAGCGCCGTCTTCACGGAAGCCACCGGCTCGGCGGAAAGCTCGCCATTCTCCACGATCCGCGCGAGCGTGCCGGGTTCGATCGACGCCTCCGACCCCGGGACGCGTACGGTGAAGACGTGCCGGGCAAGTCCCTCGAAAGCCCGGAAGAAGGACGCGGGCTCCTTGGTGGTCAGCATCCCGGCGATCAGGAACAGCGGGCGGGACACGCGCTCCTCGAGATCGGCCATGGCGTTGGCGATGACCTCGCCGGCGTCGGCGTTGTGCCCGCCATCGAGCCAGACTTCGGCGTCATCGGGCGCAAAGTCCACGATGCGGCCCTTGGTGAGGCGCTGGAGGCGGCCCGGCCAGTTGGCGCCGACGACGCCCTCTTCCAGTGCCCCAGGGCTGGTGACGAACTTGGTCGCCCGCATGGTCGCGACCGCCACGCCCGCGTTGATCGTCTGGTGCCGGCCGGGAAGGCGCGGGGAAGGCAGATCGACCAGCCCGTCCTCGTCCTGGTAGACGAGGCGCCCGTTCTCGTGGAGCACCGTCCAGTCCGTGCCGCCGAGGTAGAGGCGGGCGCGCGCGCGGCCGGCATGCCGTTCGATGACGTTGACCACCTCGTCCTTCTGCGGCGCCGAGATGACGGGGACGCCGCGTTTGATAATCCCGGCCTTCTCCGCCGCGATCTCGCCAAGCGTCGGCCCGAGGAAGCCCATGTGGTCGAAGCCGATGGAGGTGATGACGCTGGCGAGAGGCTTCTCGACGAGGTTGGTCGCGTCGAGCCGGCCGCCGAGGCCGGTTTCGAGCACCAGAAGGTCCGCCGGCGTCTCCGAGAACAGGACGAACGCGGCGGCGGTGGTGATCTCGAAGAAGGTGATCTCCTGCCCGGCGTTGGCCTCCTCCACGCGCTGGAGGGCGGCGGTCAGTGCCTCGTCGGTGACGAAGTGGCCGCCGGTGTCGTCAGCGAGGCGGATGCGCTCGTTGAAGTCGACCAGATGGGGCGAGGTGTAGACGTGGGTGCGCTTGCCGTCGGCCTCGGCCATGGCGCGCAGCATCGCCGTCACGCTGCCCTTGCCGTTGGTCCCGGCGACGTGGATCACCGGCGGCAGCCGTTTCTCCGGGTTGCCGAGGGTGTCCAGCAGCCGCTCGAGACGGCCGAGCGAAAGGTCGATGCGCTTGGGGTGGAGCGCGGCGACGCGCTCCAGGATCGGACTGTTGGCGTCCATGGCTCAGGTGTTGGCCGGTTGGGGCTCGCTGCTGGCGGCCTCGCCATCCGTCGCGGGCTCGCCGGCGCGCTCGGGCATCGCCGCGGGCGAGGGGAGCGCGAACGCACCGTCGTGCGGCGGGTCCTGGTGCATCATCACGCGCAGGAGCCGGGCGAGGGTGCCGCGGATCTCGTGGCGGTGGACCACCATGTCGATCATGCCGTGGTCGTAGAGATATTCGGACCGCTGGAAGCCCTTGGGCAGCTTCTCGCCGATGGTCTGCTCGATCACCCGCGGGCCGGCAAAGCCGATCAGCGCGCCGGGCTCGGCGATGTGGACGTCGCCCAGCATCGCGTACGACGCCGTCACGCCGCCCGTGGTGGGGTTGGTGAGGACGACGACGTAGGGGAGCCCCGCCTCGCGCAGGGCGATGATCGCGGCGGTGGTGCGCGGCATCTGCATCAGCGAGAGGATGCCCTCCTGCATCCGCGCGCCGCCGGAGGCCGCGAAGAGGACGTAGGGCGTGCGCGCGGCAAGCGCCGCCTCGGCGCCCGTCACGATCGCCTCGCCGGCCGCCATGCCGAGCGAACCGCCCATGAAGCCGAAGTCCTGCACGGCGACGGTGATCGGCAGCGTCTCGATGGTGCCTTTCGCGAGCGTGACCGCGTCCTCGCGCCCGGTCTTGGCGCGGGCATCCTTTAGGCGGTCCTGGTAGCGGCGCTCGTCGCGGAACTTCAGCGGGTCCTGCACCACCTGCGGGGTTGGGATGGTCTCGTAGCCGCCGGCGTCGAACAGGGACTCGAGGCGCGCGGGGACGGGCATGCGCATGTGGAAGCCCGAGCCCGGCACGACCCAGCCGTTGCTCTCGAGGTCATGGTGGAACACCATTTCCCCGGTCTCCGGGCACTTGATCCAGAGATTCTTCGGGGTGTCCCGTTTGGTCCAGAACGAGGAGATCTTCGGACGGACGACAGAGCTGATCCAGTTCATGCAGCGGCCTCGCGCTTCGCCCGCTTTACGCCGCCGGACAGCGCGCTCACGAACTCGTGGACGCGCCCCGCAACATCGGGCTCCTTGCGTGAAATAATGTCGATGATCGCAGATCCCACCACCACGGCGTCGGCAACCTCGGCAATGGCGGCGGCCTGCTCCGGCGTCTTGATGCCGAAACCGACCGCGACGGGGAGATCGGTCGCCGTCTTCACCGCCGCGACGGCCTTGCCGACGACGGCAGCATCGGCGGAGCGTGTGCCGGTGATCCCGGCGATGGCGACATAATAGAGGAAGCCGGAGGTGTTGGCGAGAACCGCGGGGAGGCGTGCCGCATCGGTGGTCGGCGTCGCGAGGCGGATGAAGTCGAGCCCCGCCTCACGGGCGGGCAGGCAGAGCTCGTCGTCTTCTTCCGGCGGCAGGTCGACCACGATCAGCCCGTCGACGCCGGCCTCCACCGCTTCTGCAAGGAACTTCTCAACGCCGCGATGGTAGATCGGGTTGTAGTAACCCATCAGCACCAGCGGGGTGGTGTCGTCCTTCTCGCGAAAGCCCCGCACCAGCGCCAGCGTCCCGTCCATGGTTGCGCCGGCGTCGAGCGCACGGCGCGAGGCGGCCTGGATCGCCGGCCCGTCGGCCATCGGGTCGGTGAATGGCATCCCGAGCTCGATCACGTCGGCGCCCGCGGAAGGCAGCACGTCGAGCACGGCCGCGGTGGTCGCGGCATCGGGGTCGCCGGCGGTGATGAAGGTGACGAGCCCTGCGCGCCCCTCACGGGCGAGCGCGTCGAAACGGGCCTTGATCCGGCTCATCAGTGGCCCTTCGCTTTGCGCGCTTCGAGCGCGGTGGCGACGGTGTGAACGTCCTTGTCGCCGCGGCCGCACAGATTCATCACGATGATCTTGTCCCGGCCCATCTTCGGCGCGACGTTCGCGACATGGGCGAGCGCGTGGGCCGGCTCCAGCGCCGGGAGAATGCCTTCGGTCCGCGCCAGGAGCTGGAAGGCGGAGAGCGCGTCCTCGTCGCCGATCGGCACGTAGGAGACGCGGCCGATCTCCTTCAGCCATGCGTGCTCCGGCCCGATGCCGGGATAGTCGAGCCCCGCCGAGATCGAGTGGCCCTCAAGGATCTGCCCGTCGCCGTCCTGCAACAGGTACGTGCGGTTGCCGTGGAGGACGCCGGGCGCACCGGCGGTGAGCGAGGCGCAGTGCTGGTCGGCCTCGAGCCCCAGCCCGCCGGCCTCGACGCCGACGATCTCGACCTCGTCGTCGAGGAAGGGGTGGAAGAGGCCGATGGCGTTGGAGCCGCCGCCGACCGCCGCGACGATGAGGTCGGGCAGCCGCCCGGTCATTTCCTGGATCTGCGCGCGCGTCTCCGTGCCGATGACGGCCTGGAAGTCCCGCACCATGCGCGGATAGGGGTGCGGGCCGGCCGCGGTGCCGATCAGGTAGTAGGTGTCGTCGACGTTGGCGACCCAGTCGCGCAGCGCCTCGTTCATGGCGTCCTTCAAGGTGCCCGCGCCGGCCTCGACCGGCACGACTTCGGCACCGAGGAGCTTCATCCGGAAGACGTTGGGCGCCTGCCGCTCCACGTCCTTGGCACCCATGTAGACGACGCAGGGGAGGCCGAAGCGGGCGCACACGGTGGCCGTGGCGACGCCGTGCTGGCCTGCACCGGTCTCGGCGATGATCCGCGTCTTGCCCATGCGTTTGGCGAGCAGGATCTGGCCGATGCAGTTGTTGATCTTGTGGCTGCCGGTGTGGTTGAGCTCGTCGCGCTTGAAATAGATCTGCGCGCCACCGAGTTCCTCGGTCAGCCGCTCGGCGAAGTAGAGCGGGGAGGGGCGGCCGATATAGCCCTTGCCGAGGCTCTCGATCTCGGCGGCGAAGGCGGGATCGGCGCGTGCGTTGTCATACGCCTTTTCCAGCGACAGGATCAGCGGCATCAGGGTTTCGGCGACGAAGCGGCCGCCGAAGATGCCGAAACGGCCGCGCTCGTCCGGGCCGTTGCGGTAGGAATTGGGGCGCTCGCTCACGTTGGAACCTCTGAGGTTTGGCTAAGGGGGCGGCACGCGCTATCAGGGGCGCAACGGGCGCCTTAGGGGTGCGTTTCCTACCGATGGCTTGAAAGCATGAAGGATCTCGTGGGGTCAAGCGGCGCGCCCGCTGCGGAGGGTGTCCGGCACCGGCTGATCGGTCACGCCATCGTGTCGGCGGACGACCGGATCGCCGATGCCGCGGGCATCTACCCCGAAAGCCTGCGCAACGATGCCGACTGGGCCCTGTTCCAGGCAGCGCTCGACCGCGCCGACCTCACGCTGCTCGGCCGCACCAGCCACGAAGCCGCACCCAACGCCCGCGGAAGGCGCCGCCTGATCGTCTCCTCCCGGGCAAACGGCCTCGAGGAGCGGGCGGACGGCTGGTGGCTCGATCCCACGTCGGTGCCGCTGGAAGAGGCGCTTGCGCATCTTCTGCCCGGCGGCGGCGAGGTCGCAGTCCCCGGCGGCCGGGGCGTGTTCGATCTCGTCGGCGCCGCGGGGTTCACCGAGTTCCACCTTGCCCGAAACCCGAACGTCACGCTCCCCGGCGGCCGCGGCCTGTTCGCGGCCTGCGAAGCCGGCACCGACGCAACGACGATCCTCGGCGAGGGCGGCCTCGTCCCTGCCGCGACAGAGATCATCGACCCCGCTGAAGATGTCACCCTCACCATCTGGCGCCGCTGAGACGCGCGAAACGAGGGATCGGCACGGGTCAAGGGCGCCGCAGGCGGGCGGAGCCTTCACCCTTGACGCGTGCCGAGCCCGGCACACGCTCGAACCAGGGGTTCCGGACAGAGGGACGCGCAGCGGCCATCTTTCCTGAACCCCTGCCAGGTGGCGAACCGGGGCAGCGCGAGGGGGAACTCCCTCGCACCGGCAAGTAAGAACCCGGCGCGAAGCGACGTCCGTATCAGGTCGAAGTCCCACCGCGCCGAACCGCGTCGATGAAGTCCGACACCCGCCCCGCATCCTTTTCGCCGCCGATCTCGACCCCCGACGAAACATCGACCGCGTAGGGCCGCACAGCGGCGACGGCGGCGGAGACGTTTTCAGCGTTGAGCCCGCCGGACAGCATGTAGGGGCGTCCGCCGTCGAGGTTCGAGAGGATGCTCCAGTCGAACGGGGCGCCATGGCCGCCGGGCCGGTCGGCGCCCTTCGGGGGCTTGGCGTCCAGAACGGGGAGCGCATCGTGGAGCTGGACGGGCGCAAGGTCGGCGGCGCTTGCAACGCCGTGGGCCTTGGCGACGGGGAGCCCGTAGCGGGCGGCGATTTCGGCCGTGCGGGCGGGCGTCTCCTTGCCGTGGAGCTGGAGGGCGTCCGGGCGGGCGCCGGCGACCAGGGCGTCCAGCGTCGCATCGTCGGCGTCCACGACCAGCGCCACAACCAGCGGGCCGCCGCGGACGGCGTCGGCCACGGTGGCGGCATCGGAGGCGGCGAGGTGGCGGGGGCTGGGTGCGAAGTGGACGACGCCGATCATGTCGGCGCCGGCGGCGGCCGCGTGGGCCGCCATCGATGGCGTCCTGATCCCGCAGATCTTGATCAGCGGGACGGGGCGGGCGGCGGGCCAGCCGAACAGTGGCCCCGCCATCTCAGCCCTTGCCGGGGAGGATGTCCGGCCGCACTTCCTCGACCTTTTCCTCGATGATCTCGCGGCGTTCCTCGGCGCGCAGCTCGTCGAGCTTGGGCATCGACATCACGTTGTAGCCGGAGTCCACGTAGTGGATCTCGCCGGTGACGCCGGAGGAGTAGTCCGACAGCAGGTAGGCGGCGGAGCGGCCGATCTCCTCGATGTCGACGGTACGCTCCAGCGGAGAGTGCTTGCGCTGGTAGTTGAACATCAGCCGCGCATCGGTGACGCCGGCGCCAGCCAGCGTCCGCACAGGCCCGGCGGAAATCGCATTGACGCGCACGCCCGACGCGCCGAAGTCGGCGGCCAGGTACCGGACGGAAGATTCCAGTGCCGATTTCGCGACGCCCATCACGTTGTAGTTCGGCATGACCTTGACGGCGCCGCCGTAGGAGAGGGTGAGCATCGAGCCGCCCTTCGTCATCAGTGCCGCGGCGCGCCTGGCGGCCTCTGTGAACGAGAAGCACGAGATCACCATCGTGCGCGAGAAGTTCTCGCGGGTGGTGTCGGCATAGCGGCCCTTGAGCTCGTTCTTGTCCGAGAACGCGACGGCGTGGACGAAGAAGTCGAGCGAGCCCCAGTGCTTCTCGGCGGCGGCGAAGAGGTTGTCGACGGTGGAGAGGTCCTCCACGTCGCAGCGCTCGAGGAACGCGGCGTTCACCTGATCGGCGAGCGGGCGGACGCGCTTGCCGAACTGGTCGTTCTGGTAGGTCAGCCCAAGCTCGGCGCCCTCGGCGTGGAGCTGGCGCGCGATGCCCCAGGCGATGGAGTGGTCGTTCGCGATACCCATGACGATGCCGCGCTTGCCAGCCATCAGGCCGGAGGATTTCAACATCGTCTCACCCATCGTAGCGCGCCAGGACCAGGCATGCGTTGGTGCCGCCGAAACCGAAGGCGTTGGACAGAACGGTCTCGAGCTTGGCGTTGTCGCGGCGTTCCAGGAGGATCGGCATGCCGTCGAACTCGGGGTCGAGTTCGTCGATATGGGCCGATGCGGCAATGAAGCCGTCGCGCATCATCAGGAGCGAGTAGATCGCCTCGTGGACGCCGGCGGCGCCCTGCGCATGGCCGGACAGCGCCTTGGTGCCGGAGATCGGCGGCACCTTGTCGCCGAACACCTTGCGGATCGCTTCCATCTCGATCCTGTCGCCGATCGGCGTCGAGGTGGCGTGCGGGTTGATGTAGTCGATCGTGCGGCCGCCGGCCTGCTCCAGCACGGCGGTCATGCAGCGGAACGCGCCCTCGCCGGAAGGGGCGACCATGTCGGCCCCGTCGGACGTCGCGGCATAGCCGATGATCTCGGCGATGATGTTCGCGCCGCGCGCCTTGGCGTGTTCGAGCTCTTCCAGCACCAGAACGCCGGCGCCGCCCGCGATCACGAAGCCGTCGCGGTTCTTGTCGAACGGGCGGGAGGCGACGGCGGGGGTGTCGTTGTAGTGGGACGACATCGCGCCCATCGCGTCGAAGAGGACGGAGAGCGTCCAGTCGAGCTCCTCGCAGCCGCCGGCGAACATGATGTCCTGCTTGCCGAGCATGATCTGCTCTGCGGCCTGGCCGATGCAGATGTTGGTGGTCGAGCAGGCGGCGGAGATCGAGTAGCTCGGCCCCTTGATCTTGAAGTGGGTGGAGAGCGTCGCGGAGGCCGTGGAGCTCATCGCCTTGGGCACCGCGAACGGGCCGATCCGCTTGGGGCCCTTCTCGCGCGCGGTGTCGGCGGCTTCCACGATGGTGCGGGTGGAGGGGCCGCCCGAACCCATGATGAGGCCGGTGCGCTCGTTCGAGATGTCGCCGGGCTCGAGGCCGGCATCAGCGATCGCCTGATCCATCGCGACGTGGTTCCACGCCGTGCCGCCGCCGTGGAAGCGCATGGCGCGGCGGTCGACGAGGCCGGCGGGGTCGAGCTGAGGCTCGCCGTGGACCTGGCTGCGGAACCCGTGCTCGGCATAGCTGGGCGCGCGGACGATGCCGGAGCGGCCCTCGTACAGCGACTTGGCCACCTCCTGCACGTCTCCGCCGAGCGGGGAGACGATGCCCATCCCGGTGACGACGACCCGTTTCATGAATTGCTCCTTCGCGCCGCCTTGCCGGCCGCGCCGTATTTCTTCGGTGCGCAGGCTGCGATCAGACCTGCGGAGCGCGCTTCACGCGGCTTCCGGCGTGTCCTTGAACAGCCCGACCTTGAGGTCTTCGGCCTTGTAGATGGTCTCTCCGTCGGCCTTCAACCACCCGTCGGCGATGCCGAGAACGAGCTTGGAGCGCATCACCCGCTTGAGATCGACGCCATATTCGATGTGCTTCACCTTCGGCGTGACCATGCCGGAGAACTTCACCGAGCCCGTGGAGAGTGCGCGGCCGCGACCTTCGGCGCCGAGCCAGCCGAGGTAGAAGCCGGTCATCTGCCACAGCGCGTCGAGACCGAGGCAGCCGGGCATCACCGGGTCGCCCTTGAAGTGGCAGGCGAAGAACCAGAGGTCCTCGCGAACTTCGAGTTCGGCGCGGATCTCGCCCTTGCCGTGGGGTCCGCCGTCGGCGCTGATGTGGCTGATCCGGTCGAACATCAGCATCGGCGGCAACGGCAGCTGCGCGTTGCCGGGGCCGAACAGCTCGCCGCGCCCGCAGGCGAGGAGATCGTCATACTCGTAGCGGGAACGTTGGTCGAAATTGGTCATGGCCATCAAACGGTAGGTTCTGAATGAGAAAGGGTGCCGGCCCGCGCTGTTTCGTCCGCGTTCGGAACACTATGCCTGTCCTTATGGCCGTTTGCAGGTCCATGACAAGCCGCGACGTTCGATGGCGTTGATCTCGCGGCTGCGAAAGGTTATCTATCTGGACGTTGCGCCCCGATGGGCGCTGAAATGTAGACTTTTTGGGGCTAGGCAGGCGATGGCAGTCTTTTTCACGCGTGAAACGGTCGACGGCGCAAAGGATGCGCGCCCGCCGCGGTTTGACGTGCGCGACATGCTGAAGACCGCAGGCCTCAGGCCGACCCGCCAGCGCGTCGCGCTGGGCGACCTCCTGTTTGCCCGCGGTGACCGGCACATCTCCGCCGAAGGCCTGCACGAAGAAGCCGTCGGCGCCCGCGTGCCGGTTTCGCTCGCCACGGTCTACAACACGCTGCACCAGTTCACCGAAGCCGGCCTCCTGCGCGAAATCGCGGTCGACGGGACGAAGACCTACTTCGACACCAACACCGACGATCACCACCACTTCTTCGACGAGACCACCGGCACCGTGACCGACATTCCGGGCGAGAGCCTGCACCTGTCGCGCATCCCCGAAGCGCCGAGCGGCATGGAAATCTCCCGCGTCGACGTCGTCGTCCGCGTCCGCCCGCTGCGCTGATCCGTGCCGCCCGGCCGCTTAGCCGGGCAATCGAGACAAAGAAAAACCGGCGTGCCTCAGGCGCGCCGGTTTTTTCGTCTCCGCTATCGTGCGGCGAGGCTACTTGATCTCTTCCGACGGGTAGACGCCCCACAGGGTGGTCTGCGGCACATAGCCCTTCCAGCCGGAGCCGGAGATGGTGCACCAGCCCTCCTCGCACTCGTTGACGGCGGCGAGCACCAAGGGCTCCAGCAGCGCGGCGGTCTGCGAACTCTCGCTCGCCTTCACATGCAGCGGGATCGGCTCGGCTGCGCCCCAGGGCGCGACCAGCGCGGTCCGGCGACCGGAGAGGAGGGAGTGGTGCACCCAGCCTTCCTCGCCCTCGGCATCGCGCACACGGCGCCAGTTGCCGAACTCGCGGACGATCTCGACGGGCAGGCCAGCCTTAAGAAAGGTCCACTTGATCTTGTATTTGACCGAGGGCCCCACGCGGACGTTGACCTTGGCGGAGGAAAGGCTGACGAATCGGGGCAACGGAAATCCGCTTTCGCCGCCGCGCTCCAGCGCTTCGGCGGCAAAGGCGGCCGGCGCGGCGAGCGCAAGCATGAGGGCGAGGGCGATTGTCTTGAACGGGGTCATGGCGCTCTCACGGGTTGATTGTTCGCGTCGTCCATCATCGCCGTTTCTGGTTGCGTCATCGTTACCGATTTGCGAGCAAACGGTCGTCGGACCCGGATGCGTCAATGACTGAACTCGTCGTCGTCACGCGCAAGCTGCCCGAACCGGTCGAGGACCGGATGCGGCAGCTGTTCAACGTGCGCCTCAACGAGGCGGACCGGCCGCTCAGCCAGGCCGAGCTGGTGGCCGCCGTGCGCGAGGCGACCGTGCTGGTGCCGACCATCACCGACAGGATCGACGCCGGCGTTCTGGAACAGGCCGGCCCACAACTCAAGCTCATCGCCAACTACGGCAACGGCGTCGACAACATCCACCTCGAAGCCGCGGCCGCGCGCAAGATCGCCGTCACCAACACGCCCGGCGTGATGACCGACGACATGGCCGACATGACCATGGCGCTGATGCTGGCGCTGCCGCGCCGTCTCGTGGAGGGCTCCCGCATCATCGCGCAGGACCGCTACGAGGGCTGGTCGCCGACCTGGATGATGGGGCGGAAGGTGTCCGGCAAGCGGCTCGGCATCGTCGGCATGGGGCGGATCGGCGCGGCCGTGGCTCGCCGGGCGCGCGCGTTCGGCATGTCGATCAACTACCACAACCGCGCGCCGGCCGCCGCCAGCGTCGCCGAACCGCTCGGCGCCACCTACTGGGCGAGCCTCGACCAGATGCTGGCGCACATGGACATCGTGACCATCCACTGCCCGCAGACGCCGGCGACCTATCACCTCCTGTCGGCACGCCGCCTGCAACTCTTGCGTCCGGCGTGCATTCTGGTGAATACCGCACGTGGCGACATCGTCGACGAGGAGGCGCTGATCAGGCGACTCGAAGCCGGCGAGATCGCGGGTGCGGCCCTCGACGTGTTTGCCCATGAACCGACCATCGACGAGCGGCTGATCCGGCTGCAGGACGAGGGGCGGGCGGTCATCGTGCCGCACATGGCGTCCGCCACCGTTGAAGGCCGGATCGACATGGGCGAGAAGGTCATCATCAACATCCGCACGATGCTCGACGGGCATCGGCCGCCGGATCTGGTGCTGCCGTCTTTTGCCGGTGTTCACCGAACGGTAGCGGTTTAATGCCTAGTCAATGTTCAAGTATGGATGGCGGCGGATGTCTTCGCCGGGGAGCGAAACAATGATGACCTTGTCTCGACGGCGAATTGGCGCGCCGCTGATCATGATGGCGGCGGGCCTCGCGCTGTCCGGTTGCATGAGCCGGCAGCCGCCGACGGTGGTCGCGCTGCCGCCCGCGCCGACGGCGCCGGTGCGCACCGCCGCGCTGCCGCCGCCCGTGCAGACCGCGCCGGTGGAACCCGCCGCGCCGATCTCGCCGGAGCCGCTGCCCGATCCCGCGACCGCAACCGCCCCGCCGGTGGACATGGCCGCGGCGACCCCGGCCGCTCCGGCTCCGCTGGAAATCAGCCGCGCGGACCTGTCGGGCGCATGGCGCCTGTCGGCCGGCGGCCAGCAGTGCAAGATCAACTTCTCGCTGACGAGCTGGACCGGCGGCAACCGCGCCTCCACGCAGGGCTGCTCCAGCCCGCAGTTCGCCAACATCAGCGCCTGGGAGCTGAACGGCAAGACGGTGACGCTGAAGAGCGGCGACAGCGCCCTGCCGGTCGCCTCGCTGGTGGCAACCCAGCCGCAGACGTTCAACGGCTCCGCCACCGACGGCTCCGCGGTCACCGTCTCCCGATGAGCCGCGCGCCACTTCTGCCGCCGGTCTCCGACGAGGCGGCCCCGGCAGAGGTGGCGGCCGTCTACGCCGACATCCGCGCCACCCGCGGGACCGACTTCATCAACAACTTCTGGCGCGTGCTCGCCAACGACCCGGCGCTCCTCGCCCGCACGTGGGAGAGCCTCAAGGCGGTGATGGGGCCGGGCACGCTCGATCCGCTCACCAAGGAGCTGATCTACGTCGCGGTCTCGATCACCAACGGCTGCGACTACTGCATCTCGTCCCACACCACCGCCGCCAAGGCGAAGGGGATGACGCCCGAGATGCTGACCGAGCTCGTCGGCGTCGTCGGCATGGCGAACGAGACCAACCGCCTCGTAACGGGCCTGCAGGTGCCCGTGGACGAGGTGTTCGAGAAGCCGTTCGAGAATTGAAAAAGTTGGAAGCGGACGCCGCCGTCTGGTTCGCGCGCGCCAGACTGCGCACCGGCCGGCTCGTCCTGCGCCACGAGGCTGCCGCGGCCCGCTGAGGCCGCGGCGCGCCGCGCTACAGGATGTAGCGCGACAGGTCCGCGTTCTTGGCGATCTCGGCGACGTTCTTGCGCACATAGTCGCCGTCGACCACCAGCGTCTCGCCGCCGCGGTCGGTCGCCGTGAACGAGATATCGTCAAGCACCCGCTCGATCACCGTCTGGAGGCGCCGCGCGCCGATGTTCTCGACGGTGGAGTTGATGTCCACCGCGATCTCCGCCAGCGCGTCGATCCCGTCCTCGGTGAACTCCAGCGTGACCTCTTCGGTCTTCATCAGCGCGGAGGACTGCTTGATGAGGCTCGCCTCGGTCTCGGTCAGGATGCGCACGAAGTCCGCCTTGGTGAGCGGCTGAAGCTCGACGCGGATCGGCAGGCGGCCCTGAAGCTCGGGCAGGAGGTCCGACGGCTTCGACACATGGAACGCGCCCGACGCGATGAAGAGGATGTGGTCCGTCTTCACCTGGCCGTGCTTGGTCGCCACCGTGGTGCCTTCCACCAGCGGCAGCAGGTCGCGCTGGACGCCTTCGCGCGAGACGTCGCCGCCGGCGCGGTCGGATCGGACGGTGATCTTGTCGATCTCGTCGAGGAAGACGATGCCGTTCTCCTCCACCTGCCGCAGCGCTTCCTTGGTCAGCTTCTCGCTGTCGAGGAGCTTGTCGCTCTCCTCGGCGATCAGGAGCTCGTAGGAATCCTTCACCGTGGTGCGGTGGGTCTTCTTCTGGCCGCCGAACGCCTTGCCGAACATCTCGCCGATGTTCATCACGCCCATGTTGGCGCCGGGCATTCCCGGGATCTCGAAGTTGGGCATCTGCGGCGCCGCGGTGATCTCGATCTCGATCTCGCGCGTGTCGAGTTCGCCTGAACGAAGGCGCTTTGCGTAGCTCTCGCGGGTGCCGGGGGAGGCGCTCTTGCCGACCAGCGCGTCCACCACGCGCTCCTCGGCGGCCAGGTGCGCCGTGGCGCGGACTTCCTTGCGCCGCCGCTCGCGCATCTCGGCGATGCCGATCTCGACGAGGTCGCGGATGATCTGCTCCACGTCGCGGCCGACGTAGCCGACCTCGGTGAACTTGGTCGCCTCCACCTTGATGAACGGCGCGTTGGCGAGCTTGGCGAGACGGCGCGAAATCTCAGTCTTGCCGACGCCCGTCGGTCCGATCATCAGGATGTTCTTCGGCATCACCTCGTCGCGCAGGTCGTCCGGCAGCTGCTGGCGGCGCCAGCGGTTGCGCAGTGCGATGGCGACGGCGCGCTTGGCGTCCTTCTGGCCGATGATGTAGCGGTCCAGCTCGGACACGATCTCGCGCGGTGAATATTCAGTCATCTCTCAGCCTTTCCGCCGGCGTGCCGAGGGCCACGCCGGGCGCCGCCCCGGACCGGGCACGGCAGTTAACATGTGAACCATGCCCGGCCCGCTGCGTTTGCGGTACATGGACATCTTTGCATTCAATCCCGAAGCCCTGCTTCAGATCGCCATCGCCGGGGTCGTGGCATACGTGGCGCTGGTCGCGATCCTGCGCATCAGCGGCAAGCGGACGCTGACTGACCTCAATGCGTTCGACTTCGTCGTTACCGTCGCGCTGGGTTCGATCCTCGCGAGCACCATCGTCTCGCCGAGCGTGCCGCTCCTCAACGGCATCACCGCCATGGCCGTGTTGATCCTCTGCCAGTACGTGGTGGCGTTCGTCACCGTCCGGTCGAGCGCGCTGCGCCATGTGGTGAAGGCCGAGCCGACCCTCCTCGTCCACAA
Source organism: uncultured Alphaproteobacteria bacterium (assembly GCA_963704595.1). Lineage (GTDB taxonomy): Bacteria > Pseudomonadota > Alphaproteobacteria > Rhizobiales > Amorphaceae > Acuticoccus. The sequence goes on along the minus strand of OY969922.1, from coordinate 4,059,264 downwards.
CGGCAACTTCCTGTCCGACGCGATGAAGCGCGAACGGATCTCGGAAGCCGCTGTCCTCGCCGCTGTCCGCAGCGCGGGCAACGCCGACCTTTCCGACGTCCATTCGGTCGTGCTGGAGACCAACGGCGCCCTGAGCGTCATCGGCAGCCCGCCGGACGCGAAGGGCAAGGCGTTCGACGCCACCACCCACGTCGGTGTCTGATCAGCCTTCATCGAGCGTTTCGACGATGAGGTTGGTGTTGGTGTAGACGCAGATGTCGGCCGCGATGCCCATCGCCTTGCGGGCGATCGCCTCGGCGCCGAGGTCGGAGTCCATCAGCGCGCGGGCGGCCGACAGCGCGTACATGCCGCCCGAACCGATGGCGGCGCAGCCGTGCTCGGGCTGGAGAACGTCGCCATTGCCGGTGATCACCAGCGTCTCGTCCTTGTCGGCGACGATCATCATCGCTTCAAGGTGACGCAGATAACGGTCTGTCCGCCAGTCCTTGGCAAGCTCCACGGCGGCGCGCATCAGCTGGCCGGAGTGGGTTTCGAGCTTCGCCTCGAGGCGTTCGAGGAGGGTGAAGGCATCGGCAGTGGCACCGGCGAAGCCGGCGATCACGTCGACCCTTGCCGATGCGGGCGCACCTTCCGGGCGCTGCCCTTGATGACGGTCTGGCCCATCGTGACCTGGCCGTCGCCGGCGAGGACGACCTTGCCGCCCTTGCGCACGGTTAGGATCGTGGTGCCGTGCCACGATTGTTCGCTACTCATGTGTCATTCTCAAAGTCCAAGTGTTACCTGTCACATATGGTTTGATCGCGAGGCCGCGCAACGCGGGCCCGCGGCGATTGCGGGCGCGGCACTCCGTCCCCCAGCCGTCGCCGCGCGCCCTGCCGGTCCATCGGAGTGAGTATGGGACACGGGCACCACCACCATCACGTCGACCCGGAAAGCGGCGACCGCCGTGTGATTTTCGCGGTTCTCGTCAACGTTCTCCTGACCGTCGCGCAGGTGATCGGCGGCATCTTCGCAGGCAGTCTCTCGCTGATCGCGGACGCGCTGCACAATCTTTCCGACGCGGCGGCGCTCGGCATCGCGTTCGTCGCCCGCAAGATCGCGCGGCGGCCTGCGAACGAGACGATGACGTTCGGCTACCAGCGCGCCGAGGTGGTCGCCGCGCTGATCAACTACACGACGCTCGTCATCCTCTCGATCTTCCTCGCCTACGAGGCGGTGATGCGGATGTTCGAGCCCGAGCCGGTGGCGGGGTGGATCATCGTGATCGTCGCGGGGATCGCGCTGGTGATCGACCTTGCGACGGCGGCGCTCACCTACTCGATGTCGAAGTCGAGCGTGAACATCCGCGCCGCCTTCCTGCACAACGTCGCCGACGCGCTGGGGTCGGTCGCGGTCATCATCGCGGGCACGCTGGTGATCCTGTTCGACTGGACCATCGTCGACCCGATCATGACGCTGCTGATCGCGGGCTACATCTTCTGGATGGCCATCGCGGAGGTGGGCGACGTCGTGCGCATCCTGATGCTGGCGAGCCCGCCGGGGATCGAGCCGCAGGCGGTGGTTGACGCTGTGCAGGGCGTTGAGGGGGTGACGGAGATCCACCACGCGCACCTGTGGCAGATCAACGAGCACGAGAACGCGCTGGATGCGCATCTCGTCATCGCGGAAGGGGCCTGGGGCGAGGCCGACGGCATCAAGGCCGCCGTGAAGGCGATGCTGCACGAAAGGTTCGAAATTGCGCACTCGACGCTGGAGATCGAATGCGCCAACCACGCCTGCGTGGAAACGCCGGTGTTCGGCGCTGGCGCGCACCCCGGCGGCCACAGCCACGAGGCGCACGGCGCTGCCCACAAGCACCCCGGTCACGCACACTGACCGGGGGCGATTTACTGGCTCAGGCGGCGGCCTGCTGGAGCGGGGCCGCGGCGCGGTAGAGCCACACGCGTGCGGGCGGCAGGTTCGCCAGCACCCAGCGCGTGGAGGAGATGGTGGTGCCCACCACGCCCTTCACCGGCGCGGACAGCATGTAGCTGAACTGGATGAACGGCGCGCCGGACGGCATTCGCGCGATCGCCTCCGAAAGCAACGCCTGCCGCTCCAGCAGCGGGCGAGACACCAGCGGCAGCCCGGAGATCACCGACGCCACGGGCGGATCGCCGAGCTCTTCCATCACCGCCGGCAGGTCGTAGGCGTTGCCGTTGACGATCTTCACGCCCGGGAAGCGCTGGCGCAGCAGGGTGCAGAAGTCGGGCGAGTACTCGATCAGCACGAGGCGGGAAGGGTCGATGCCGCGGTCGATCATCGCCTGCGTGACGGTGCCGGTGCCTGGTCCCAGTTCCACGATGACGCCGGGCCGGTCGACCTCGACGAACTCGGCCATCAGCCGGCAGAGCTCCTGGCTGGACGGAGCGACGGCGCCGACGCGAAGCGGGCTCGACGCCCAGTTGCGCAGGAAGCGTCCCTCGTCGGATAGGCGGCCCTTGATGCGCCGTAGACGGGCGCGCGCGGAGCCAGCGGGCCCCATCGCATCGTCGGCACGCCGCGCCATGGCGCGAAGTTCCTCCAGCAGGCGGATGTCGTGACTGCGCTGCGCACCGTCGACACCGATGGCCTTGGAGGCCTTGCGGTCGCTGATCTCCGCACTCAGCTTGGTCTGCAACTCGCGGACGCGTTGGCGGGCCAGATTAATCATTCATGCGCTCCGGTGCGCTGTGTTTGCGCTTGTTATCATTGGCTCAGGTTGTCGAAAAACTCTTTTGCACGAGAGAAGAAGCCGTGGCTCTCCGGATGGTTCTCCGTCGAGGACAGGGATTCGAACTCGGTCAGCAACTCACGCTGGCGCCGTGAGAGATTCTGCGGGGTTTCGACGGCAACCTGGATGTACATGTCGCCGACCTGTGACGAACGCATGACAGGCATGCCCTTGCCGCGTAGCCGGAACTGGCGGCCGGTCTGCGTCGACTCGGGAATTTTCACCTTGGCCTTCTCGCCGTCGATCGACGGCACCTCGATGCTGCCGCCGAGCGCGGCGCGGGCCATCGAGATCGGCACGCGGCAATAAAGGTCCGCCCCGTCGCGCTGGAAGAAGTCGTGCGCGGCGATGGAGAGGAAGATGTAGAGGTCGCCCGCCGGGCCGCCCATCAGGCCCGCTTCGCCCTCGGCGGCGAGGCGGATGCGGGTGCCGTCCTCGATGCCGGCAGGGATGTTGACCGAAAGGTCGCGCTCGCGCTGGACGCGGCCGTTGCCGCCGCAGTTGGTGCAGGGGTCGCGAACGACCTTGCCGCGGCCCTGGCAGGTGACGCAGGTGCGCTCCAGCGTGAAGAAGCCCTGCGCGACGCGGATGCGCCCGGAGCCCGAACAGGTGGAGCAGGTGACGGGCTCGGTGCCCGGCTTGGCGCCGGAGCCCTCGCACACCTCGCAGGTGGCCGAAGACGGCACAGTGATCTCCACCGTCTTGCCGGCGAAGGCGTCTTCCAGCGAGATCTCGAGGTTGTAGCGAAGGTCCGCACCGCGGGCTCTGCCGCCGCCGCCGCCGCCACGTGCCGCCCGTCCGCCGAACACCTCCTCGAAGATGTCCGACATGGTGGAGGCGAAATCGTTGCCGAAGCCCGCGGCGCCGGGGCCGCCACCGCGCCCGCCCTCGAACGCAGCGTGGCCGAACCGGTCGTATGCGGAGCGCTTCTGCGGCTCACGCAGGACCTCGTAGGCCTCCGATACTTCCTTGAACTTGACCTCTGCCGACGCGTCGCCCTGGTTGCGATCCGGGTGGTACTGCATGGCGAGCTTGCGGTAGGCGGATTTCAGCGTCCGTTCATCCGCAGTGCGGGTGACGCCGAGAACTTCGTAATAGTCGCGCTTTTGTGATGTGGCCATAACGTGTTCTTGGCTAGCTCCGGCGTTGCATTGTCAAGCGCCCGAAGGCGCGAGAACGCACGGGTTGCGTGGATTGCGGCAAATTATCCTGAACGTGCAACCGCAGGTATCGGCCGAGTTCCGGCACGAGGATCCTGAGGTCACCCACCGATTCGGCTGCGACCGGGGTATCGAACCTGATGTCGAATCCGCAGCGGCCCGTATCGTGGCGTCCGGCGTCGACCAGGTCGCCCCGCATCATGTCGGCCTGCTGGCGGCCGATACAACGGTCACCAAGATGGATCTCGACCGAAAGATCCGCATTCGCGTCCATCGGGTCTGCGACCCAGCCGCGCACGCCGGTGCGGTCGACCGTATCGGTCCAGCCGAGGAGGCGGCTCGTCTGCCGGTAGCCGCCGCCGGGCAGGACGAAGTCGCGTGCGAGCGCCTTCATCTCGTCGGTGACGGGCATGTTCAGGTATTGCGCAAATTGGGTGAGTAGCGCCTCGCCGTTGGTGCCGTGCTCCTCGAATGAGAAGGCGAGGACGGGACGCCTGGTGCGGGTGGCGAAGTGGGCGTAGCAGGCCTGCAGCGCCGCTGTGCGCCACAGGGCCTTGGGCCACGGCGCGCCCGACCAGCGCTCGGCGCTGAGGCTGGCGGACAGCGGGTTGCGCATCACCATCACGTAGGCGGGGTTCGGCAGCGTGCTCTCCAGCGCGCCCATCAACGGGCCGATGAAGGGCGCCTTGAAGCCGAACAGTCCCCATCGCGCCCGCTCGTCCGCCACGTAGCGGCGGAGCCTGGCGCGGGCGGAGGGGAGCCGCCAGAACGCCGAGCCAAGGCCCAGGCGCCTTATGATGCTCGTGATCTCCCGGTCCTCGCCGCGCAGGTTGACGTTGTCGCCAAAGTCGACGCCGAGAATCTGGAGGATGCCCACGGTGATGGACGTGCCGCTGCGCGGCGCACCGAGGACGACCACCGTCGGCCGCTCGCTATCGTCCGGCCGGGCGGCCGGTCCGTTGCGGGTCAGGAACGCAGGAAAGGCGGGCACCGTCTCCGGTGCCCGCCCCTCAATCAGTTCTGGTGTGGCCCGCACGGCGACGCCGCGGGGGTTACGCTGAGCGCTTCTGGTCGTCGTCGCGCACTTCCTCGAAGTCCGCGTCGACGACGTCGTCCTTCTCGGGGGTGGCGCCGCCATCCTGGTCATCGCCGCCCGCGGAGCCGGCGTTGTACATCGCCTCACCGAGCTTCATCGACGCCTGCGCGAGGGCCTGCGTCTTGGCTTCGATGGCGGCGACGTCCTCGCCTTCCAGCGCGGTCTTGAGGTCGGCAACCGCCGCCTCGACCGTGGTCTTGTCGCCCGCGGCGATCTTGTCGCCGTTCTCGGACAGCATCTTCTCGGTCGAGTGGATCAGCGCCTCGGCCTGGTTCTTGGCTTCCACCGTGGCGCGACGCTTCTTGTCGTCCTCGGCGTGGCTCTCGGCGTCCTTCACCATCTGCTCGATGTCGGAGTCGGAGAGACCACCGGAGGCCTGGATGCGGATCTGCTGTTCCTTGCCGGTCCCCTTGTCCTTCGCCGACACGTTGACGATGCCGTTGGCGTCGATGTCGAACGTGACCTCGATCTGCGGCACGCCGCGCGGTGCGGGCGGGATTCCGAGCAGGTCGAACTGGCCCAGCATCTTGTTGTCGGCCGCCATCTCGCGCTCACCCTGAGCCACGCGGATGGTCACCGCGTTCTGCCCGTCCTCGGCCGTGGAGAACACCTGGCTCTTCTTGGTCGGGATGGTGGTGTTGCGGTCGATCAGGCGCGTGAACACGCCGCCCAGCGTCTCGATGCCGAGCGAAAGCGGGGTCACGTCGAGAAGAAGGACATCCTTCACGTCGCCCTGGAGGACGCCGCCCTGGATCGCAGCACCGATGGCGACGACTTCGTCAGGGTTAACGCCCTTGTGGGGCTCCTTGCCGAAGAACTGCTTCACGGCTTCCTGGATCTTCGGCATGCGCGTCATGCCGCCGACGAGAACGACCTCGTCGATCTGACCGGCGTTGAGCTCGGCATCCTTGAGGGCCGCGCGGCAGGGCGCGATGGTGCGCTCCACGAGGTCAGCCACCAGGCTTTCGAGCTTGGCGCGGGACAGCTTCATCGTCAGGTGCTTGGGGCCCGACGCATCGGCAGTGATGAACGGCAGGTTGATCTCGGTCTGTGTCGCGGACGACAGCTCGATCTTGGCCTTCTCGGCCGCTTCCTTCATCCGCTGCAGGGCGAGCTTGTCCTTGCGCAGGTCGATGCCCTGCTCTTTCTTGAACTCGTCCGCGATGTAGTCGAGAATCCGGATGTCGAAGTCTTCGCCGCCGAGGAAGGTGTCGCCGTTGGTCGACTTCACCTCGAACACGCCGTCACCGATCTCGAGCACTGACACGTCGAACGTGCCGCCGCCGAGGTCGTAGACCGCGATGGTCTTGCCATCGCGCTTGTCGAGACCGTAGGCGAGGGCCGCCGCGGTGGGCTCGTTGATGATGCGCAGGACCTCGAGGCCGGCGATCTTGCCGGCGTCCTTGGTGGCCTGGCGCTGGCTGTCGTTGAAGTACGCGGGCACGGTGATGACCGCCTTCTCCACCGTCTCGCCAAGATAGGCCTCGGCGGTTTCCTTCATCTTCTGAAGGATGAACGCGGAGATCTGCGAGGCGCTGTAGCCCTTGCCACGCGCTTCGACCCACGCATCGCCGTTGTCGGCCTTGATGATCTTGTAGGGGACGAGGTCCTTGTCCTTCTGCGCGGTCGGGTCGTCGTAGCGACGGCCGATCAGGCGCTTCACGGCGAACAGGGTGTTCTCGGGGTTGGTGACGGCCTGGCGCTTGGCCGGCTGGCCGACGAGGCGCTCGCCGTCTTCGGTGAATGCGACCATCGAGGGGGTGGTGCGCATCCCTTCGGCGTTCTCGATCACCTTCGCGTTCTTGCCGTCCATAACGGCGACACACGAGTTCGTGGTGCCCAAGTCAATGCCGATGACTTTGCTCATGGGATCTCCTTCTTGGCGGACCGGCGGGGCCCGTTGCGGCGCCCCTTGGTGGCAAACCGGTCCCCGGTTCGCAGGTGTTGTGGAAGGGGGCCGACAAGCGACCCCGTACAACGGCCACATATAATCGCAGAACCCGGCCGTACAAGGCGCAACGCGCGTTGCCGGGCCGCCGATTGCGTCCGATCAGTCCTGCGCCGGACGGGCGACGAGGCGCAGGGAGACCTCGACGTCGGGCCCAAGCGCGTCGCCGAGGCTGGACGCCTCGCCGAAGCCGAATGCCTCGCGGGTGAGGCGCGCGGTGCCCTCCGCGATGGTGTCCTCGCCCTCTTCCGTGAGGGTGAAGGCGAGGTCCACCGGGGCGGTCCTGCCGCGCAGCGCCAGCGTGCCGTGGGCGACGAAGCCGCCGTCCGCCGCTTCGATCTTGTCCGACGTGAACGTCGCGGTTGCGGCGGTCTTGGTGTCGAGCCCGTCTGCGCCCCTCAGCTGCGCCACGGTGAGGCTGCCCTCGGCGATGGCGACGGTCGCAAGTTCGATCGTGGCGCTGATCGAGGAGGCGGGGAGGTTTTCCGCGCTGAACCGGATTTCGGCGGTGAAGTCCGGCAGCGTGCCGGTGATGGTGTTGTCCTGGTAGATGAACGCGTAGCCGAGGGTGCTGGCGGCGGTGTCGACCGTCCACAGCGGTGCGGTGTCCGCGGTGGCGCCGCTTGCGGCCGCGCCGGTGGTGAGGGCGGCGGCCTGGTCAGGCGAGACTGCGCCGACGGCCGCCGGCGCGTCCGCCACCAGCTGGTCGCCGTAGCGCGCCCATGCGGCGGCGCCGACCATCGCGCCGAAGAAGATCACCATCGTCAGCCACGTGACGGCATGGCCGTAGGAGTTGCGCGGCCCGTCGCCGCCGGCGAAGGGCGACATGCGGATGAGGAAGTGCCCGTCCTGGATGTGGTGCTTGATGGCGCCGAGGGCGTGGAGACCCACGAGCACCGCCGCCGACCATGCGAGGAAGGCGTGCACCTCCTCGCCGGTTTCGGTGAGGATGTCCTTCGTGCCTGCCGGCAGGGCGCCGAGACCCGGAATGTCGGGCCAGGGCAGCCAGTCGCGGAAGAACAGCACGGTCTCGACCCGGATCGGGGCGACCGAGATCAGCACCCAGCCGGACAGCGGAATCGCGAGGAGGAGGACGTAGAAAAGGATGTGGACGACGTGGGCGAGGCGGCTTTCCCACCGTGCGACGGACGCGGGCTCTGCGGGCGGCGGGTTGAAGATTCGCCACATGATGCGCGCGACGGTGAGCACCAGCACCATGATGCCGAGCGACTTGTGGAGCTGGAACAGCTCGTACTGGTCCTGGCTGCCGTCTTCCAGAATGTCGTTCATGGCGTAGCCGCCGACGATCTGGGCGAGGATGAGGAGCGCGATCGTCCAGTGCAGGATGATCGCGCCCGTCGTGTAGCGTGACGCGCGGAAGGGGAGTTCGGCGTGTGTCGTCATGGTCGAAAACCCTTCCGCGCTGCGGCTTACTCTTGGTAGATGAACTCGCCCTGGATCTCGAGCGTCACTTCGGCGCCGACCGGGCCGGCGAGGGTGTTGATACCGTATTCGGTGCGGTCGATCACGCCGGTCGCGGTGATACCAAGGTGCGGCGCGCCGGTCATCGGATTGTCGCCCGAGCCGTTCAGCGTCGTGTCGAGAACCAGCGGGTGGGTCTGGTTGTTGAGGGTGAGGTCGCCGGTGATCTTCGCGGTGTTCTCGCCGGTGACTTCGATGCCGGTCGACTTGAACGTCACGACCGGCTGTGCGGGCGCGTTGAGGAACATGTCGGACGCGATCTCTTCGTCGAAGTCGATGCTGCGCGGGTCGAACTCGATGGTGTGGCCGGTGAGGACGCCGGTTGCGTCGACGCTGGCGGTGACGGACGACTTGGACACGTCGTCGGCATCGAGGGTGATCGTCGCGTCGATGCCCTTGCGCTCGAACATGGCGGTGTAGGTGGAGAAGCCGAGGTGGTTGATCTTCCACACGACAGAGCCGTGCGTCCGGTCGAGGGTGTATGTGCCCGAGGGGACGTCGAGGGACTGGGCGGCGGCCGGCAGTGCGAACGCGACGGCAGCAGCGACGATGAGGGTGCGCATCATATCAACTCCATTTCAAAATATGCGCCATAGCAACTATGGCGGGTCGCCGCCGCACTTAAGGGTTTGCGCGGCAATTGCAACAGACGATGAGGTGACAGAACCGTGATTACGATTGGCACGAAACACGCTATCCGCGCGGGCCACGGAGCGCCCCGTGGTTGAGACCGGAATTGCGGGCGTGCGCTACTTCCCGGCCTATTTCGACGCCGCCGCGCAGGCCGCGCTCGTCGCCGAAATCGCGGCGGTTCTGGCCGCCGCGCCGCTGTTCACGCCGCGCATGCCGCGGACGGGAAAGGCCTTTTCGGTGAAGATGACCAACTGCGGACCCCTCGGCTGGGTCTCGGACCAGGTGTCGTACCGCTACCAGCCGGAGCACCCGGAGACCGGCGCCCCCTGGCCGGCAATGCCCGAAGCGCTCGTGGCGCTGTGGGACGACGTTGCCGGCGTTCCGGCCCCGGCGGAGGCGTGCCTGATCAACCACTATGCAGCCGGTGCAAAAATGGGGCTGCACCAGGACCGCGACGAGGCCGAACTCGGCGCGCCGGTGGTCTCCGTTTCGCTGGGCGACACCGCCGTCTTCCGCCTCGGCGGGACGACCCGCGGCGGAAAGACGACCTCGATGCGCCTCAACAGCGGGGACGTCATCGTGTTCGGGGGTTCGGCGCGGCTGGTCTACCACGGCATCGACAGGGTCCTCGCGGGCTCATCAACGCTGCTGCCCGAAGGCGGCCGCTACAATCTCACCCTGCGTCGCGTGACCCCGTTCGGCGCCGTACAGAAGTAGCGTTGGGCGTGCAGACGCCGTCGGCGCGTCGAGACCGCCACTCTATCCTTTCAACCGGTGATCCCGTGTGTCGTCAGGCAGGTCGAGGAGGGCGAAGGCGTCGTCGGGCGCGAGCCCGTCCCCGGCACATGGCGAAAGATCGATCCGGTGCAATGCGGGCGCGAGGCGAACTCGCGCCACAGGATTTGGGGCTGTAAGCGCTGCGGACGGAGGGTCCGCAGCGGGACGGACAGGCATGGTGGATGCGTGATCCGGTGGTGACCGCATGAGGGCTCCTCCCGTGGACGCTGTGGCGCTGGGGAGGCGGCCGGTGGCTTGCGGCCGAAGGTGTCCCCGCCCCGCCAATTTGGCGCGGCGGGGTTGCGCCGGGCTTGCCGCCGGGAAGCGGGGCTAGATCCAGCCCATCAGTTCGCGGCGGACGATGTGCTCGATCACGCGCATCCCGTGCCCGGAATCGTTGAGGCAGGGGACGGCGCTGAACTGCTCGCCGCCTTCCTCGTGGAAATATTCGGCGTTCTCGCCGCCGATTTCCTCGAGCGTCTCAAGGCAGTCGGCGACGAAGCCGGGGGTCATCACCGCGAGCCGCTTCACGCCCTTGCGGGCGAGGCCCTTGATGGTCTCGTCGGTGTAGGGCTGCAGCCATTCGGCAGAGCCGAAGCGGGACTGGAAGGTCACCATCAGCTTGTCTTCGGGCCAGCCGAGGCGCTCGCGGAGGAGCCTCGTCGTCTTGTAGCAGTGGCAGTGATAGGGGTCGCCCTTGAGGTGATAGTCCTTCGGCAGCCCGTGGTAGGAGGTGACGACGAGCTCGGGCTCGAAGTCGAGGCTGGCGAGGTGGTCCTCCAGCGAGCGGGCGAGGGCGTCGATGTAGACCGGATCGTCGCAATACTGGGGCACGGTGCGCAGGGCCGGCTGCCAGCGCAGCTTCATCAGCGCCTCGAACGTCTTGTCGTTCACCGTCGCCGTCGTGGCGGCCGAATACTGCGGGTACATCGGCATCACCAGGATCCGCTCGCAGCCGCGCTCCTGCAGCGCCTTCAGCTTCTCCTCGATCGGCGGCAGGCCGTAGCGCATCGCCCACTCGACCTCGATCTTGGGATTGTCGCCCATCATCTCGGACAGCTTGTCCGACTGGCTGCGCGTAATCGTCTTCAGCGGCGATTCGTCGAGCTCGTTGTTCCAGACCTCGCGGTAGGCGCGGCCGGAGCGGGACGGGCGCGTGGTGAGGATGACGAGGTTGAGGAGCGGCCACCAGACCGCGCGCGGCACCTCGATGACGCGGCGGTCCGACAGGAATTCCTTGAGGTAGCGGCGCATGGACCAGTAGTCCGTCGCCTCGGGCGTGCCGAGGTTGACGAGAAGGACGCCGATGCGCCCGAAGTCCACCCGCGGGTGGCCCTTGGGCACGGCGCCGGGCAGCCCCGAGTGCGGCGCGGGGCGCGGCTTCTGCGTGACGTCGGCCATGTCGGCGGCGGGAGGGGCGTAGGCTTGTGCGTCCATGGGATCCAAAATAGCAGCTACGGCGCAACTTTCGAGTCACGAGGCAGCCCTGCGACGAAGCGAGCGAGCTTCGGTCAAGGAACAGCCGCCGGCCGGCGGCAACCCGTCGACAGATGGCGCGGATCGTGAATAACCTCAACCGGTAAGGTTTGTCGCGGCCGGCATCGCACCGCCGCATGGGCCGGAAACGAACGAGGGTCTTTCATGTCCACACTGCGCTTCGTCGGCGCCGCCGCCGTCATCGCCCTGGCTCTGCCTGCCGCTGCACTCGCCGCGGACACCACGCTCACCGTCTCCAACTGGCTTCCGCCGAGCCACCCCATCGTGAAGGATATCGTGATCCCCTGGGGCGAGGCGGTATCCGAGGCGACGGACGGTCGCGTGGCGGTCGAGGTGATGCAGGCTCCCATCGGCAAGCCGCCCGCGCAGTACGACCTCGTTGCCGACGGCGCGGCCGACATCGGCTTCGGCGTCCACGGCTATACGCCCAACCGCTTCGGCCTCACCACCATCGCCGAGCTCCCCTTCCTGACCGAAAGCTCCGAGGCCCTCTCGGTCGCCTATCAGGAAGTGCAGGACGAGTTCCTGGCGCCTGCCGACGAGCACCAGGGCGTGCATCTCCTCGCGGTCTGGGTCCACGGCCCGGGCAACATCTACACCACCAAGGACACGGTGACCTCGGTCGCCGACCTTGAGGGCAAGAAGATGCGCGTCGGCGGCGGCCTCGCCAACATGGTCGCCCAGCGCCTCGGCATGGTGCCCGTTTCCGCGCCGAGCCCGCAGGTCTACGAGATCCTCTCCAACGGCGTCGCCGACGGCATCCTGTTCCCGCCCGAGTCCGTGCCCTTCTTCAAGATCGACAGCGTGCTGAAGCACGGCGTCGACGTGCCGGGCGGCCTCTACAACACGTCCTTCTTCATGATCATGAACGAGGACACCTGGAACGGCCTGTCCGACGAGGACAAGGCGGCGATCGATGGCGTCTCCGGCGTCGAGCTCGCGCGCCGCGCCGGCAAGGCCTGGGATGCGGCGGACGCCGCCGGCCAGGAGGCCATGAAGGCCGCCGGGATGGAAATCACCACCGCTTCCGACGAATTTGTCGGCGAGCTCGAGGGCAAGCTCGAGGGGCTCGACAAGGTGTTCCTCGACGCGGCCGAGGCCAAGGGCGTCGACGGTGCGGCAGCCCTTGCCGCGCTGAAGGAAAAAGCCGGCTCCTGATCCGCGCTCCCATGTCACTCGACAATGCCGGCCGGTGGCTGCTGATGGCAGCCGCCGGCATCCTCCTCGTCGCGATGATGATGCTGACCGTGGTCGACGTCATCGGCCGCTATCTCTTCTCCGCCCCGGTCGCCGGCGCCTTCGAGGCGACGGAGATCATGCTGGCGCTCTCGATCTTCGCGGGCCTTCCTATCGTGACGGCACGCGGCGAGCACGTCTCCGTCCGCCTCCTCGTCGAACGGCTGCCCGCGCCCGTGCAGAAGGCGCTCGACGTCTTCGCCGATCTCCTCGTCGCGGTTCTCCTCGCCGGTTCCGCCTGGCTCCTCTACGAGCGCGGCGCCAGCCTCGCCCGCTACGGCGACAGCACCGTGCTCCTCCACATTCCGCTGGCGCCGGTGGCGTTCGCGCTCGCGGCCCTCTCCGCCGTCGCGGCGGTGGTGGCTGTCTTCAAGGTCGTGCGCATGGCTCTCGGGCGATGAGTGGCATCGAACCCTGGATTCCGGGCCTCCTCGCACTCCTCGCGCTCATCCTCGTCGGCGTCCCCATCGCGTTCGCGATGGGCCTCGTGGGGACGGCCGGGCTGGTGCTCATCCTGGGGCCGCGCGGCGCGCTCTCGATCGCCGGTCAGACGCTCTTCGACACGGGCCTCTCCTACACCCTCTCCGTGGTGCCGCTCTTCATCCTGATGGGCAACTTCGTCACCCGCGCGGGGCTGTCCGACAAGCTCTATGCCGCCTGCTATTCGTGGCTGGGCGCGCGGCGGGGCGGGCTAGCGATGGCGACCGCCGTCGCCTGCGGCGGGTTCTCCGCGGTGTGCGGCTCCTCGCTCGCGACTGCCGCCACCATCGGCAAGGTGGCGCTGCCGTCGATGCGCCAGTACGGCACGTCCGACCGGCTGGCGGCGGGGGTGATCGCGGCGGGCGGCACGCTCGGCATCCTCATCCCGCCGTCGGTGATCCTCGTGATCTACGGCGTCACTACCGGGACCGACATCGGCGCGCTCTTCATCGCCGGCATCCTCCCCGGCCTTCTCGGCATCATCGGCTACATGGCGGCGGTGCGCGTCACCTGCGCCATCGACCCTTCCGCCGGCCCGCGCGGCCCGAGCACCACGATGGCCGAAAAGCTCGTCGCGACGCGCGGCGTCATCGGCATCCTCGCGCTCTTCGTCCTCGTCATCGGCGGCATTTACGCGGGGATCTTCACAGCGACAGAGGCGGCCGGCGTCGGCGCGTTCGGCGCGTTCCTGATCGCGCTGTTCTCGGGGCGGCTGACGCTCTCGGCATTCGGCGAGGCGCTGGCGGAGACGGCCTCCACCACGACGATGATGTTCACCATCCTCGCCGGCGCGCTGATCTTCGCCAACTTCGTCAACATAGCGGGGCTGCCGGCCGCGCTCACCGGCTTCCTCGACAACGCGTCGCTGTCGCCCTTCGCTGTGCTGGCGCTGATCCTCCTCATCTACCTCCTCCTCGGCATGGTGCTGGAATCGCTGTCGATGATCCTCCTCACCGTGCCGATCTTCGCGCCGATCGTGCAGGCGCTGGGGTTCGATCTCGTCTGGTTCGGCATCCTCGTGGTGGTGATGACGGAGATCAGCCTCATCACGCCGCCAGTGGGGCTCAACGTCTTCGTCCTCAAATCCGTGATGCCGGACGTGCCGCTGGGCGCGATCTTCCGTGGCGTGATGCCGTTCGTGATGGCCGACATCGTCCGCGTCGCGCTGATCCTTGCGATCCCCGGCATCGTGCTCTGGCTGCCCAGCCTGATGGGGTGAGCAAGGTTCACGTTTGCCCGCGGAGGCATTAGATCGGGGGAGAGAAACGGAGACACGCCCATGCCGAAGCCCACGATGCTGATGATCCTCGACGGCTGGGGCTGGCGCGAGGAGCGGGAGGGCAACGCCGTCATGCAGGCGAACACGCCCAACTTCGACCGGCTCTATGCGGAGAACCCGCACGCCTTCCTCACCACCTGCGGCCCGGCCGTGGGCCTGCCGGAAGGGCAGATGGGCAACTCCGAGGTCGGCCACCTCAACATCGGCGCCGGCCGCGTGGTGAAGCAGGAACTGCCGCGGATCGACGATGCGATCGTCACCGGCGACCTAGCCGCCCGGATCGAGGCGACGGGGCTCGTGGCGCGGATGAAGGAGACCGGCGGCACGGTCCACCTGATGGGGCTCGTCTCCCCCGGCGGCGTCCACGCGCACCAGGACCACGCGGTCGCCGTGGCGAAGATCCTCGCCGAGGCGGGCGTGCCGACGGTCCTCCATGCCTTCACCGACGGGCGGGACACCGCGCCCCGCGGCGCGGCTGACTTCGTCGCCGCCGTGGAAAAGGCGCTGCCCGCGGGTGTCAGCATCGCGACTGTCAGCGGACGCTACTTCGCGATGGACCGGGACAAGCGCTGGGAGCGCGTCTCGCGCGCCTATGACGCCATCGTCAGCGCCGAGGGCGAGCACGCCGCGACCGCGGACGCCGCGATCCGCTCCGCCTACGAGGCCGACACCACGGACGAGTTCATCGCCCCCACCGTGATCGGCGACTATGCCGGCACCCGCGACGGCGACGCGTTGCTTTTCCTCAACTTTCGCGGCGACAGGGCGCGCGAGATCCTCGACGCGCTCCTCCTGCCGGACTTCGACGGCTGGGTTCGCGGCAAGGTCACGCGCTTCACCAAGGCGATCGGCATGGTCTCCTACGGCGGCCTGCTCGACCCGGTGATGCAGACCCTGTTCGAGCCGAACAACCTCGCCGACGGCCTGTCGGAGACGGTGTCAGCCGCCGGCAAGACGCAGATCCACATGGCGGAAACCGAAAAATACCCGCACGTCACCTACTTCCTCAACGGCGGCATCGAGGCGGCGTTTCCGGGCGAGGACCGCGTGATGGTGCCGTCCCCCAAGGTCGCCACCTACGACCTCCAGCCCGAAATGTCGGCGCCGGAACTCACCGATAAGCTCCTCTCCGCCATCGACGGCGGGACCTACGATCTGGTGGTGGTCAACTTCGCCAACCCCGACATGGTGGGCCACACCGGCAGCCTTCCGGCGGCGATCAAGGCGGTGGAGACGGTGGACGGCGCGCTCGGCAAGGTGATGGCCGCGATCAAGGCACAGGGCGGCGCGCTGATCGTCACCGCCGACCATGGCAACTGCGAGACCATGATCGACCCCGAGACCGGCGGCCCGCACACCGCGCACACCCTCAACCCGGTCCCGGTGGTCGTGATGGCGGACGGCGTTTCGTCCATCCACGACGGCAAGCTCGCCGATCTCTCGCCCACGCTCCTCGCCCTCATGGGCCTCGCCCAGCCCACCGCAATGACGGGCCGATCGCTGATCGACTAGAGCCAGAGCCAGTAGATGACCGCGCTGCTGGCAAGGCCCACGGTGATGTTCATCGGGATGCCGATCTTGAGGAAGTCGACGAAGCGGTAGTCGCCCGCGCCGTAGACCAGCGTGTTGGTCTGGTAGCCGACGGGGGTGGCGAAGCTCGCCGAAGCCGCCGCCATCACCGCCACCACCGCGGCGCGGGGCTCGATCCCAGCCTGCACCGCGAGCGCCACCGCGATCGGCGTCACGATCACCGCCACCGCGTTGTTGGTGACGAGCTCCGTCATCACCGAGGTGAGCGCGTAGAGCGCGATGATGAAGAGGAACGGCGGTGCCGCGGCGAACCACGGGCCGACCGCCGACAGGATGATGTCGATCGCGCCGGACTGCTGGAGGCCGACGCCGATCACCAGCATCCCGAAGATCAGCACCAGGAGGCTGCCGTCAATGGCGCTCCACGCCTCCTCGGCGTCGATGCAGCGCAGGACGAGGAGCGCCGCCACCGCGATCAGCGCCAGCGCCCCGATGGGCGCGACGCCGAATGCCGCGAGCACCACCACGGCGGCTGCCGCACCGATGGCGATGGGCGCACGGCCGCGCCGGAACGGCCGCGTCTCGGTGCGGGTGAGGGACACGAAGGTCGGGCTGCGGCTGAGCCGCGCGACGGCATCGGGCTCGGCGCGGACCATCAGCCGGTCGGCAGGGCGCAGCATCACGTCGGAAAGGCTGCGGCCCGCGAGATGACGGTCGCGGTTGACGCCGAGGATCGCGATGTCGCGGCCATGGAGCAGCGGCAGGCTCGCGAGCTTTTCGCGCAGGCCACGCCGGCCGGGAGCGAGGAAGGCTTCGACGACCACCGCGTCCTCGGAGAAGCCGCCGCGATCCTTGCCGACGTGGATGCCCTCGACGTCGGAGAGGCTCAGGATCTCCTCGCGCGTGGCGGCGATGACGAAGCGGTCGCCGGCCTCCAGCACGTGATCGCCGAAATCCCGGCGGATGTGCTCGCCGCCGCGCACCAGCGCCTGGAGAACGAGGCCCTCCGGCTTGAAGAGGCTGTGCTCGCCGACCTTCTCGCCAATCCCCGCATAGTCGCCGGTGATGGTGATCTCGCTCAGGAACGCGCTGCGGTCGTCTGCGTCGAGTTCGCCAGAGGCATTGCCACGCGCGGGCAGCGTGAAGCGGGCGAGCGCCAGCATGGTGAGGAGGCCGGCCGCGCTCGCCGCAAGGCCGATGGGCGTGATCTCGAAGATGGTGAAGGGCTCGAGACCCTGTTCCACCGCAACGCCGGCCACCACGAGGTTGGTGGACGTGCCGATCAGCGTGCAGGTGCCGCCGAGGACGGCCGTGTAGGAGAGGGGGATGAGAAGCCGGGTCGGCGCAATCTTTGCGGCGGCGGCAAGGCGCAGCACCACGGGGATCAACACCAGCACCACCGGCATGTTGTTGACGAAGGCGGACGCGACGAGGGTGCCGCCGATGATGAGCGCGATCGCCACGTAGGGATGGGACCCGGCGCGCTTGGTGACGACGCCGGCCACCCACTCCAGCGTCCCGGTGCGCACCAGCGCGCCGGAGATGACGAACATCGCCGCGATGGTGAGGAGGGCGGGGGAGTTCAGCACCCCCGCCACGTCGTCGATTGAGATGACGCCGAGCGCGAGAAACGCGGCGGCGCCCGCGACGGCGACCCCGCTTGGCGGCATCACCTCCAGCGCGAATGCGGTGAACGTGATGGCCAGGATTGCGAGGCCGACGAAGGGGAGGATGGCGTCGATGGGGCTGATCCGTCAAAGGTTTGCGGTCGTAGATGCCCCATCGGCGCCGGTTGGCAAGTGTTTAGCTGTCCTCTTTCGTCAGCTTTACGATGGTGCTCTTGTTGTCGCGCCGCTCCTCGGTCACGGCGTAGACGGCACCGTCGGGGCCGACCTTCACGTCGCGAATGCGCTGGCCGAGGTCCACGCGGTCCTCGGTCGCCACGTTTCCGTCGTCGCCGAGGGTGAGGATCACGAGACCCTGCGTCACCAGGCCGCCGATGATGTAGGCGCCTTCCCACTCGGGAATCGCGTCACCGGTGTACTCGGCCATGCCGGACGGGCCGATCACCGGGTCCCAGTAGTAGACCGGCTGCTCCATGCCCTGCATCTCGGTGATGCCCTTGCCGACCGGCGCGCCGTTGTACTGGACGCCGTAGGTGATGACGGGCCAGCCATAGTTGAGGCCGGGCTGCGGCTTGTTGAGCTCGTCGCCGCCCTTGGGCCCGTGCTCGACCGTCCACAGTTCGCCCGCGGAGTTCATGACGGCGGACTGCAGGTTGCGGTGGCCGTAGGACCAGATCTCCGGCTGGATCGAGGCGTGCTCGGCGAACGGGTTGTCCTCCGGCACCGAACCGTCCGGATTGACGCGGAAGACCTTGCCGAGGCCGGCCGTCAGGTCCTGCGCCTTGTCGCGGATCGGCGTGTCGGAGCGCTCGCCGACCGTGATGAAGAGCTTGCCGTCGGGCGCGAACGCGAGGCGCGAGCCGAAGTGCTTGGTTCCGTCATAGGCCGGCGTCTGGCGGAAGATCACTTCCACGCCGTTGAGGGTCGCGGTGTTGCCGTCGCCCATCTCCAGCGTGCCGCGGGCGACGCTGGTGGCGTTGCCTTCCGAACCGCGCGGCTCGGAGAACGAGAAGTATACCATGTTGTCGGTCGCGAAGTCGGGGCTGAGCGCGACGTCGAGGAGGCCGCCCTGGCCGTCCGACATCACGCGCGGCACGCCTTCGATGGCGTCGCCCACGGAGCCGTCGGTGCCGACGATGTGCATGGTGCCCTGCTTGGCGGTGACGAGCATCTTGCCGTCCGGCAGGAATTCCATCGCCCAGAGCTTGGGCAGGCCCTCGGCCACCGTCTCGGAGCTGATCGAGGGCTGGTTCTCTGACTGGGGCGCCCGGGTCTGGTTCTCGAACGCCGGGGTCTGGTCAGGGGCGTTGGGCGCGGCCTGTTCAACCGGCTGGGCGGTCTGTGCCACCGCGAATGCGGGGACGAGGGCAGTTGCCAGGGTGAGTGCGGCAAGGCGTGATCGCATGGGTGTCGCTCCCGTTGGGTTGATGGCGCCGGGGGTCGGCGCGTTGACACCGCATTTGTTGCAGACCCCCGTTGATACCAGCCTTGACGTCCCGCCGATCCGCCATAGGGACGCCATCCCGACCGCAATGTGGGTTGTTGTGCCGCAGAGGCGCCTGTGTTTTCGGCGGGTTCAGGCCGTCCGCGCCGCGATCGCGAGGTCGTCGGCACCGAAGACGTGGACGTCTGCGGCATCATATCCCAGCGCGATCGCGTCGCCCCGCGCGACCTTCGCCTGTCCCGGCAGGACGGCGAGGATCGTGTCGCCGGACGGGGTCGCGGCATGGACCACCGTCTCGGTGCCGAGCGCCTCCACCAGCGTCACCTTCGCGTGGACGGCGCGCTCCTCGGCGGGCTCCACCAGGCGCATGTGCTGCGGGCGGATGCCGACGGTGACGGGCTCGCCGGCGTCGACGCCGCGGCGCAGCGGCACGTCGACGTGCGCATCGCCGACGAAGCCGATGCGGGCGCCTGCCTCGCCGGCGCACTCGATCCGGCCGGGGAGGAGGTTCATGGTCGGCGCGCCGATGAAGCCTGCGACGAAGCGGTTGACCGGGGCGTTGAAGAGGTCGAGCGGCGTCGCCACCTGCTCGATCCGCCCGCCGCGCAGGACCACGATGCGCGAGGCGAGCGTCATCGCCTCGATCTGGTCGTGGGTGACGTAGATCATCGTCTTGCCGAGCCTTGAGTGGAGGCCGGCAAGCTCTGCGCGCATCGAGACGCGCAGTTCCGCGTCGAGGTTGGAGAGCGGCTCGTCGAGCAGGAACGCGGTGGGCTCGCGCACGATGGCGCGGCCGATGGCGACGCGCTGGCGCTGCCCGCCCGAAAGCTGGCCGGGGCGGCGCTCCAGCAGCGGCTCGATCTCCAGCATCCGCGCCGCTTCGGCGATCCGCTCGCGGATCTCGGCCTTGGGCAGGTGCTCGTTCTGGAGGCCGAACGCCATGTTCTGCCACACGCTCATGTGCGGGTAGAGCGCGTATGACTGGAACACCATCGCAAGCCCGCGGTCGGCGGCGTTGACGGCGGTCACGTCCTTGCCGTCGATCAGGATCCGGCCGGCGGTCGGTTTGTCGAGGCCCGAGATCAGCCTGAGCAGGGTGGACTTGCCGCAGCCCGACGGGCCGACGAACACGACGAGCTCGCCTTCATCCACCGTCGAGGTCGATGCCGTGCAGCACCTTCACGACGCCGAATTCCTTGGTGATGCCCGTGAAGCTCGATGCGGCCCATGACAAACTCCTACTTGAGGCCGGCACCGGCGATGCCGGTGGTGATGAAGCGCTGGAGGAAGACGAAGACCAGCACCACCGGGATCATGGTCACCACCGTCATCGCCAGGATGTAGTGCCACTGGACGTTCAGCTCGCCCGAGAACGAGAACAGCCCCACCTGCAGCGTGTAGAGCTCCTGCCGCGAGAGGACGATGAGCGGCCACAGGAAGTCGTTCCAGCGCCAGACCACCGAGAAGATGGCGAGGACGGCGAGCGCGGGCGCCGTCAGCGGCAGGACGATGCGCCAGTAGATCTGCCACTCGCTCGCCTTGTCCATCCGCGCGGCATCGAGCAGCTCGTCGGGGATGGTGAGCATGTACTGGCGCAGCAGGAACACGCCGGTGGGGGTGGCGACGGTGGGCAGGATCACGCCCCACAAGGTGTTGGTGAGGCCGAGGCCCGAGATCACCGAGTAGAGCGGGACGAGGATCACCGAGAGCGGCACCATGAGGGTGGCGAGGATGATCCCCATGACCGCGCCGCGGCCGCGGAATTCGTACTTCGACAGGGCGAACGCGGCCATGGAGTTGGTGAGGAGGGTGATCAGCGTCGCCATCACGGTGACGAAGACGGAGTTCCAGAGGTAGCGCACGAAATCGAGCCGCTGGAACGGCTCGGTGTAGTTCTCGGTCGCGAAGCCCGACCTCGCGCGCGGGCGTGCGCTGGTTGATGTTGACGCGGATCCTCTCCTCCGGCGCCGCTGGGTCGACCATCTGCGCCATGGTGCCGACGCGGCGCACCTGCGCGAGGCGGCGGACGGTGCCGTCCTCCATCGTCACGTCGTAGAGTTCGAGCGGCTCGTCGTAGCCCGCCACGGTGGCGGCCTGGCTGACGTAGGGGAGGAGCGTCGGCGGGAATTCGGCAAGCTGCGCCGGGCTCTTGAACGACGAGCCGACCAGCCACAGCGCCGGCCCGAACATGATGATGAGCCCGCCGAACAGCCACACGAAGGTGAACACGTCCGTCCAGTGCCAACGGCCGCCCCTGCCGCGGCGGCGGGTGAGGAAGCGCACCGCCGCGCTCATCGGCTCGGCTCGGTTGTTGCGCCGCGCAAGGCCGAGCTGCATCACCGTGAGCACCACCAGCACGCCGCCCATCATGATCGACGCGGCCGCGGCGAGGCCCGGATTGCGCAGGATCGAGGCGAAGCCGATCTCGTAGATGTACTGCGTGAGGTACATGGTTGAGGTGCCCGGGCCGCCGCCGGTGAGCACATAGACTTCGTCGAACACCTGCACCGCGCGGATCAGCGCCAGAACGATGACGACTAGAAGGTTGGGGGCAAGGAGCGGCAGCGTGATGCGCCAGAAGACGCGGGCCGGGCGCGTACCGTCCATCTCCGCTGCCTCGTAGAGATCCTTGGGGATGGCCTGGAGGCCGGCGAGCAGGATGAGGGCGTAGAAGCCGACGTGCGCCCAGATCGAGACGCCGACTGCGGCGGCGAAGGCGAAGTTGCGGTCGGTCAGCCAGTTGGTCTGCTCGCCGCCCATGCCGACGACCACGAGGTTGAGGAGCCCCTCGCGCTGGAGGATCCAGCGCCAGATGAGGCCGACCACCACGGGCGAGAGCAGCACGGGAAAGAAGAACACCGCGCGCCAGAAGGAGCGGGCCCGGAGGTCGCGGTTGAGGATGAGCGCCGTCGTCATCGCCACGACAGTGAGGAGCGAGACCTGGACGACGACGAACGTCGCCGTGTTCCAGACCGCGTTCCAGAACATGTCGTCCGTGCAGGTGGCGGTGTCGAGGTAGTTGGTGCAGTCGAGCAGGCGCTCGTAGTGCTGGCCGCCGACGAAGCTGCGGTCGGCGAGGAAGAGGGCCGTGCCGCCGGTCATCGAGTAGATGAAGTTCACGGCGAGCGGGAACAGCACGAAGATCCCGAAGATCGCCATGTTGGGCAGCAGGAAGACGGCCGCCATCCCGCCGGTCCCGGTCCGCTTCTGCCATGCGCGCAGCGGCCGGTCGATCAGCGAGAGGCTGGCCGTGACCGGCGCGAGAAGGATCGCGCCGGCTCTTTGTCCGATCGTCGGCAACGGCCTACTGCTTGGCCTGCGCGACCTGGTCGGCGATGTCCTGGTCCATCCGCGCGAAGGCGTCGTCCAGGGTCAGCTCGCCGGCCATCACCTGGCTGATGCGGGTGACGAGCGCGCCGTAATAGACGTTGGCCCACTTCCACGCCGGAAGCGCTGCGGCGCCGGGCGCAACCTCGGACGAGGCCTCGACGAACTTCTCCAGCGCGGCGGCGACGTTCTTGTCGTCGGTCTGCCAGTCGAGCCCGCCTGCGGCGACCACGCCGGCGTGGGCGGGCAGGAACAGCGTGCGCTCGGAGAACTCCTTCACGATCTCCTCGCTGGCGAGATATTCCATCACCTTCGCCACGTCCTCGGGGTTCTTGGTGTACTTCACCGCGAGGAGCGCGGCGCCGCCGGCAAGGCCGGAGCAGGCATCGGTGCCGCAGGGCGAGCCGATCGCCACCCAGTCGAACATGTCGCCGATCTTGGTGGAGAGGTTGGCGATCTGCCAGGAGCCCGAATAGTACATCGGGATCGCGGCGTTGATGAAGTCGTCCGCCGCGGCGCGGTAGGTGGAGCCTGCGGCCGACACCCACACGTCCTTCAGCATCTTGCCGTCGTTCGGTCCACTCGACGAGCTTGGTGGCGAACGCCTTCACGCCGTCGTCGACCGGGGCGGGCATCCCGTCCTCGCCGACATAGTTGGCGCCGTACGACACGTTCGGGCCTGAGATGCGGTGGCCGGAGCGGTCGATGGCGAAGGCGGCTTCGAGCTCCTGGTCGGCGGCGACCTTGGCGGAGGCGTCCACCCAGTCGTCCCACGTCGCGTCAGCGCCGGGCATCTCGACGCCGGCCTGCTCGAACAGCGTCTTGTTGGCGAAGCCGCCCACGAGGGTGAGTTGCGTCATGAAGCCCGGGATGATGTCGGACCCGTCGGGGCGCATCCAGTCGAGCTGGGCGCCGAAATTCTCGCGCCAGTAGTCCGGGTTCTCGAGGTAGGGGGTGAGGTCGAGCCAGTGGTCGGCCTGCTCCTTGATGTTGGTGACGCGGGCGATGTCGGGCCCTTCGCCGGCCTGGAGCTGGATCGGAAGCTGCTCCTGGATCACCTTGTACGCCACGTTGTCGAGCGTGACGTTGATGTCCGGGTTCTCCTGCATGAAGCGGTTCAGAAGGTCCTGGATCACCTCACCCTCGACACCGTCGGAATACCACATCACCCGCACGTCGCCCGCGAGAGCTGTGGTGGACAGGAATGCTGTGGCGAGTGCCGCGAGAACTGTTCTTTTCATTGGTCGTCTCCTCCGGTTCTTGTCTGTTTTCAGACCTTATGGGTTTGTTTTAGCAAACGGGGCGGTTTCAGAGCACCCTTCTTTCGCCCGGCACCGTCCAGGTGGACGGGTCGATGGTGTGGCCTTCCGCCGCGACCCTGCCGTCGATGTGGCACACGACGGCGCCGTAGACGGGATCGGTGACGGTGAGGATGCCTCGCGCCTCGCCCTCCGCCGCGAGATTGCCGAACCTTCCGGCGATCGCGGCGGGCGGCTCGCTGCTGGACAGAACGCGCACGATCCAGCGCGCGGAGCGGCCGGGAAGGCGCAGCTCGGAGCCTGCGGACGGTCCGGTCCCGATCACCTCGAGCGGCCCGGAAGCGACGATGACGAGCCGGCCGCGGCCCGACGCGCCGACCGCGACGTTGCCCTCGATGTGCACCGCGTCGAACGCCGCGATGGGGAAGAGCGCGTGCGTGAAATCCGGCTGCGGGGCGACGCCCTCGAACACGGCCAGCGCAAGGCCGCGATACTGGTGGACGCGCGGGATGGACGCCGAGCCGCCCCAGAAGGATGGCCGCCCGTAGCCCGAATGGATCACCTCGCCGGGGTGGTTGATGACGGCCTGCGCCTGCGCCTCGTCGCCGACCCGGGCGTGAAGCACCGTCTCCTGGTAGCCCCAGTCGAACCAGCGGTAGGCGGCGGCGGTGCCGAGCGCCCAGTCGCGCGTCTTGGCGTGGGTCAGCGCCGCGAACCCGCCCTCGCCCTGGCGGAAGGACCAGAGCTGTTCGCCGTCTTCCATCACCGCGCGCTCCCTGAGGTCGGGGAGTTCGAGGCCATGGTCGCGCAGGCAGAGCGCCAGCTGCGGCAGTGCATGGAAGCGCGTGCCGTAGGTGCCGGCGCCCCACAGGAGCCGCGCGATGGCGGAGAGCTCGAGCGACAGCGTGGCGCGCAGGGTGTGCTCGTAGGAGCGGCCCTGCGCCCCGGTGAGGACGCCGCGATGGGCCGAGTTGGCGACGATCTCGACGAGTCGCGCGATCCCGGCGCCGGCCCGCGCCCTGATGTCGGCATCGGGGCTGAGGGCGTGCAGCGCGGTGAGGCCCTTGAGGTCGATCGGGAAATAGGGAGCGGAGTTGAACTCGGCCATCTCCCACGCCTCGAAGTGGTCGAGCCATGCTCGGACCCGCGCCGCGCCGATGGCGGACTGCTCCGCGCCCTTGCGGCCGGAGCGGACGAACGTCGCGTCCGGGAAATGATGGCCGGCGAGGTAGGCGGCGGTGTGGAACAGGAGCGCGTGGTTTTCGGAGAAGTACCACTGAACGTCGTTGCCTGGCTCATCCATCCAGTAGCGGTAGCCGAGGATGGCGGCGTCGATCTCGCCCGTGATCGCGTCGCCCAGCCGGTCGGCGTAGGCGATGCGCGACCAAAGCAGCGGCACCAGCGCGAAGTCGGCGCAGTCCCAGCATTCGGCGATTGGTTTGAGCGCCCGGCGGATCATCGCCTCGGTCTCGTCGCCGGTGCGGCCGGTGGCGAGGCGGGCGAGCGCGGCGACGGTATCGGGCTCGGCGCGCGTCGCGACGGTGCCGAGCGCCTCCTCGATCCGGTCCGCCAGCGTGGCGGGGGCTTCACCGCCGGTGCCGTGGGCAATCTCGACGCCCAGCGTCCGCGCCGCGGCGAAGCCGTCCATCGCCAGCGTCACGCGGAAATGGCGGAAGTCGGCCGGAAGGTCCGCCGCATCGCCGAGGTCGAGGCTCGCGGCGCCGGGAGCGAGGTCTTGGCTGAGGTCGAGCCGCTCGTGGGACATGAAATCGCCCTCCACCGTCACGGTGGCGCGGGCGGCCGAGGGGAGCGGCGCGGGGAAGAGGATCCGCACCGGCCCGCCGGTGTAGGCGGGCCTGTCGAAGTGCATCGCCTCCAGCGTGGCTTCCACGGCGGCCACCGCATCGTCCGCGGCATCGTAGGGCATCAGCGGGGTGACGGGGGTGCCGGACAGCCATTCGAGGCTGATGAAGTGGCGTGTGTCGCGTTCGGCGAGATCGTCGAAGTAGACGTCGAGGTCGGTGGCGCCTTCGGGCAGCGTCACGTCGATCGCGGTGCTGTCCTCATAGTTGCGGGTGTAGGGGGCGAGCCAGCCGGCCTCCGCCCCGTTCGCGAACAGCACGGCACCGCCGGGGGTGGTGAGGCGGAACCGCGCCGTCCCGCCGGCGCTCGCGACGCGGGTTCGGGCCCAGGTGGCGATGTGGGTGGGGCGGAACCAGAAACCCGAACGGTCGAGCCTTTCGGACGCGAAGGGGAGGACGTTTTCGGCGGGCTCGAAGGCGTGGTTGGGCTCCGGCCGGATGCCCCGCCGCTCGGCGGCGAAGGCGGTGCGGCAGGGGTATTCGTGCGGAATGAAGTTCTTCGTCTTGGTGACGAAGAAGAACGGGTCCATCTCGCCGGACATCGGCTGGTCCGGCACGTCGTACGGTGTCTCCAACGTGCGGCCGATGCGCCAGTGGGTGAGGGGCTGGCCGGGTGTCGGCGGCGCTTCAGCGGAGGTCATCGTGGTTCATCGCTTCGCCGAGGCACAGGAGCGCCATGGCCTGGCCATAGGCGGTCGGCTGGAGGGGGATCGCGCGGTAGAAATCGAGGTCGTGGCCCATGCGGGTACCGTAGCTCACCTTCTGTAACGTGCCGGTGTCGTCGATGGCGGCCATCACGGCGCCGAGGGCCCGAACGCCGGCGGCCTTCCATTCGGGCCCGCCGATGCCGAGGCGCGCGGCCTTGAGGAGGGCGTAGCCGAAGCCGGCGGTCGCGGAGAGCTCCTCGTAGCTCGACGGATCGTCGAGCAGGGTGCGCCACGCGCCGCTTGTGGTCTGGAGCGGCAGCAGCGCATTCACCTGTGCGGTAAGGACGCCGGTGACGAACGTTGCGACCGAGGGGGAGATGGTGGCGAGATCGAGAAGGTCGAGCACGCCTGCGCTGATCCAGGCGTTGCCGCGCGCCCAGCGGGCACGGGCGAAGTTGTGGCGGCCTTCGAATGTCCAGCCGTGGAACCAGAGTCCGGTTTCCGGGTCGGCGAGGTAGCGGGTGTGGACGAGGAACTGGCGCTCCGCCTCGTCCACCAGATCGCGCCGGCCGGCCCCTTCGCCGTAGCTGGCGAGGAAGAGGGCGACCATGAAGAGCGTGTCGTCCCACAGTTCGCCGGGGTTCTTTTTGTCCGACACGTCGTGCTGGATGCCGCCCTCCTCGGTGCGCGGCGCCTCATCCATCACCTTGCGCGCCCATTCGGCCAGCAGCGCGCCATGGGCGGGGTCGCGGGTCTCGCGCCACAGCATCGACAGGGCGAGCATCGGCGCGGTGGTGTTGACGTTCTCTCCCGGCAGCCCCGCCGCGATCCGCCGGGCGTACCAGTCTTCCAGAGTTCCCTTCAGCTCCGGCATGTGGCCCGCCTGCCAGAGCGCGGCGAGGGCGTAGAGGCCGACGCCCTGCGGCCACTCCCAGGAATCGAAGCTGATGTAGTCGCCGGGCGTGCCGTCGAGGTTCGGCTCGTCGAACTGGCCTTCGTGGCGCAGCGCCGTCATGCCGGTGACGAGCTGCCCGAGCGTGGCTTCGAGGCGGCTCATGATGCGGCCCGCTGGGCGCGGAAGGCGTCGGGGTCGACGGCGACGGCCTCGCCGGTTTCGGCCGAGCGCTGGGCGGCAAGCCCGATCGCCACCGCCATCGCGCCGTCGCGCAGGCTCACCTCCGGGCGGCTGCCGGTGCGCACCGCGTCGGCAAAGCGGCGGTGCTGGTAGAAGGTGGCGCCGTTGTGGTCGCCGGCGTCGAGCAGGGCCTGGTCCACCGGCACCGCGACCTCGCGCGGGCCGGCGGGGTCGCGCGGGCTGACGATGACCTCTGCTACCGGCGACGCGCCGAGATGCTCCGGCCAGAAGCGCGTTGGCCCCGGCACGTGCACCTCGATCTTGCCGTCCGGGCCGACCGCGGAGATCTCCTCCTGGTAGCGCGAGCCGTCGGCGAACATGCACAGCTCCAGCATCGCGCGGGTGCCGCCGGCAAAGTCGACGATGACGTAGCCGTGGTCCCAGATGTCGGGCCGCTGGCCGCCGTAGCGCTCGTCGCGATGGTTCACGGCCTGCGCGGCGCTCGCCATCACCCGCACCGGTTCGTCCCGCAGGATGAGGCGCATCAGGTCGAAGAAGTGGCAGCATTTCTCGACCAGCGTGCCGCCGGTGTAGCGGTTGAAGCGGTTCCAGTCCTTCACCTTGGCGAGGAAGGGGTAGCGGTGCTCGCGGATGGTCAGCATCCGGACGCCGCCAGTCGCGAGATGCGCGTTCTGGATGAACGCCGCGATCGGCGGCATGTAGCGGTATTCCATCGCCACCCAGATGAACGGCTCGCGCGCGACGAGGCGGGCGACCCGCTCGGCATCCCCGCTGCGCGTATAGAGCGGCTTCTCGACGAGGACGGGGAGCGCCGCCCGGTCGCCCAGCGCCACCTCGAGCTGCTCGAGGTGGAGGTAGTTGGGCGAGGCGATCAGCAGGCAGTCGATCTCCGGGTCGGCGGCGAGGCCGGCGAAGGTGCCGTGGACGCGGGCGCCGGGCGCCAGCTGCAACGCGGTCTCAAGCATCGCGGCGTCGGGGTCGAAGACGGCGGCGACCGACGCGTCGTCGAGGAGCGCGATATTGCGGATGTGCTCGTGGCCCATCATGCCGGTGCCGGCGAGACCGTATCGGATCGTGTTCACTTGATTCTTTGCACGTAGCGGGCGACCGCGGGGTCGAACCATGATTGCGACCACTCGGCGCGGTCGCTGGCCTGCGACCAGCTGATCCGCTCCACGAAGCCGCACATCGCGTCGGGGGAAACGCCGAACGCGGGCGGCACCCAGGCCGGCGCCGGCGCGATGGATACCCTGTCTTCGGCGCGCATGATCCAGAGGCCGAGCCGCTCCTTGTAGGCGAGGTAGAGGCTGTCGCCGAGATCATCCCGGGTCAGCGTTTCGGTGTAGGAGGCGTCGAGCCAGATCTCCTCGGCGACGGCGGGGATGCCATCGAGCCGGCGGAGGCGCCGGATGCGGTGGGCCTCGGCGGCCCGGCCGAAATCGGGCGCGCAGGCGGGCTTGGGGAGCCGGTCGACAGAGAGGATTTCCGCACTCGGCGCGCCGCCTCCGGCCAGAAGCTCGATGCGGAAGAAGGCGTAGACGCCGTCCCGCCCGCCGCGGTGGCGCACGTAGTTGCCCGAGCCCTGGCGCCGCTCCAGCAGCCCCTCGCGTTCGAGGAACGCCAGCGCCTTGCGCAGGGTGCCGACCGAGGTGCCGAGCTGCACCGCAAGGTCGCGCTCCGGCTCCAGCTTTTCGCCGTCGAGCAGGCGGCCGGCATCGATCTCGCGCACCAGCAGCTCGCCGATCTGGCGATAGCGGGGCAACGCGGAGGGTTCTTGCAGGGCCATGCTGAAGCGCCGGAATTGATACACTATTGATCTACCGCAGGCCGGGTGATACGTAAACCCCGAATTGCAAGCCTGCCGAGGCCTTTGATGACCGTCGTGCCGATCACGTCTCCCGACCTCGAGGCCGCGGAGGTCAGCTGGTTCTCAGCGCTCTGCTCGGACGACTACCGCCATCTCGGCGTGCCTGACGGGGCGCTCCGCTCCTCCTTCGAGCACTGCGCCGACATCGTGAGGACAGCAGAACAGGAAGGCTTCCGCAACATCCTGTGCCCGTCGTCCTACCAGGTCGGGCAGGACACGCTGTCCTTCGTCGCCGCCTGCGCGCCGCTTACCGACAAGATCAACTTCCTCGCCGCGATCCGCTGCGGCGAGATGCAGCCGATCATGCTCGCTCGCACGGTCGCGACGCTCGATCACATGCTGAAGGGGCGGCTGACGCTCAACATCATCTCGTCCGATTTTCCGGGAGAGAATGCCGACAGCGCCTACCGCTACCAGCGCTCGCGCGAGGTGGTGGAGATCCTGAAGCAGGCTTGGACGCGGGACGAGATCAACCACGCGGGCGAGGTCTACAACTTCGCGGGCGTCACCACCCAGCCGGCCGTTCCGTACCAGACCAACGGCGGCCCGCTCCTCTACTTCGGCGGCTACTCGCCGCCTGCGCTCGATCTTTGCGCCGAGCACTGCGACGTCTACCTCATGTGGCCCGAGCCGAAGGACGAACTCGCCGGGCGGATGAAGGCCGTCGCCGAGCGCGCCGAAAAGCTCGGCCGCACGCTCGACTACGGCCTGCGCGTCCACATGGTCGTGCGCGACACCGAAGCCGAGGCGAAGGAGTATGCGCGAGAGCTCGTCTCGAAGCTCGACGACGAGGCCGGCCGCGCGATCCGGGAGCGTGCGCTCGATGCCGGTTCGCTGGGCGTGTCGCACCAGGCGAAGAACCGGGAGATCGCCGATATCGAGGGGTTCGTGGAACCACACCTGTGGACGGGGGTTGGCCGTGCACGGTCGGGCTGCGGTGCGGCGATCGTGGGATCGGCCGATCAGGTGCTCTCCGAGCTCGAGGCCTACCGGAAGATGGGC
This sequence comes from uncultured Alphaproteobacteria bacterium, assembly GCA_963704595.1. Lineage (GTDB taxonomy): Bacteria > Pseudomonadota > Alphaproteobacteria > Rhizobiales > Amorphaceae > Acuticoccus. Next base: position 4,029,265 of record OY969922.1, on the reverse strand, counting down.
ATCCGCGCGTTCATCTTTTCGGGCTATCCGCACATCGACGAAGCGAAACATTTCGGAAGGCTGGTGATGCCGCACCTCGATACCTGCTCGCTGCCAGAGGTCTACGGCCGCGTGCCCACTGCCACCCCCGCGACGCCGCTCGGCGTGGGGGAGCGGCGCTGATGGAACGGGTCGCGATCGCTGAAGGGCTGGAATTCTCGCGCATCGTCTACGGCATGTGGCGGCTGGCGGGCGATTCCGACCGGTCCGAAAAGGCGGTCCGCGCCAAGATCGACGCCTGCCTCGCGCAAGGGATTACCACCTTCGATCAGGCCGACATCTACGGCGACGCGGAAAGCGAGGCGGTCTTCGGCGCGGCGCTGAAGGCGGATCCCTCGCTCCGCGACCGCATCGAGATCGCCACCAAGTCCGGCATCAAGCTCCTCGGCGCGAAGACGCCGGAGCGCCGGGTGAAGCACTACGACACCTCCGCCGCGCACATCACCGCGGCCGCCGAGCATTCCCTCGCCAAGATGGGGATCGAGCGGATCGACCTCCTGATGGTCCACCGGCCCGACCCGCTGATGGACCACGAGGACACCGCCCGCGCCCTCGATGCGCTGGTCGACAGCGGCAAGGTGCGCACGGTCGGGGTCTCCAACTTCAAGCCGCACGATTTTCGCCTTCTCCAGTCGGCGATGACGGCGCAGATCGTCACCAACCAGATCGAGCTTTCGGTGTTGCGGACGGACGCCTTCACCAACGGCGACCTTGCCTTCCTGCAGGAGCGGGGGCTTCCGGTGATGGCGTGGTCGCCGCTTGCGGGCGGTGCGCTGTTCGCACCCCAGAACGGCGCGCTGGCGGACAGGCTCGCCGAGGTGGCGGGGGGCGACGTGACCGCGGGGGCGCTCGCCTGGCTGCTTGCGCATCCGGCCGCGGATCCTGCCTGTCGTCGGCACCAACAACCTGTCGCGGATTGCGGCGGTGGCAAAGGCGCTGGAGGTGGCGATCGACCGCGAAACCTGGTTCGAGCTCTACGAGCTGTCGCGCGGACACGAGGTCGCCTGATGGATCTCTTCCGCGCCGCCACCACCAACGATGCCGCCGGCGACGAGCCCCGCCACGAAGCGAGGCCGGCCGAGCCGCCCGGCGATACCCGCGCCTACCGCGACATTCTCGGCCGGTTCGCCACGGGGGTGACGGTGGTCACCTGCGCCGCGCGCCACGGCCCGATGGGCATGACGGTGAACTCCTTCACCTCGCTCTCGCTCGACCCGCCGCTGGTGATGTGGTCGCCTGCCAAGTCCTCGCACCGCCATGCGCACTTCTCGGCGGCGCCGCGGTTTGCCGTCCATGTGCTGAAGGCCGAGCAGCGGGCGCTGGCCGACGCCTTCATGCGCTCGGCCGAAGCCTTCCACGACATCGCCTGGCACGCCGCGCCCGACGGCCTGCCGCTGATGGAGGGGTGCCTCGCCCGGCTGGAGTGCGACGTCGTCGCCGAGCACGATGCCGGCGACCACACGGTGATGATCGGCAGGGTGACGGCGACCGCCTCCGGCGAAGGCGCGCCGCTCCTTTATTTCCGCGGCCGCTACGCCGCGGTGGCCTAGACCGCCGCCTTTCGCCCGCGGGAATAGATCAGCAGCATCAGGATGATGACGGCGCCGTAGATGATCTGCCGGTAGGCCTCTTCCATCTGCATGATCGACAGCATCGACTGCAGGAGCACGATCAGCACCACGCCGACCACCGTGCCCGAGTAGCGCCCGCTGCCGCCGAGGATGTTGGTGCCACCGAGCACCACCGCCGCGATCGACGGCAGGAGATACTGGTCGCCCATCGCCTGGAACGCGCGCGCCGAGTAGCCGGCCAGCGAAAGGCCGGCGATGGCCGCGCACAGCGAGCAGATCATGAACGAGGCGATGATCACGAGCCGGGTGCGAACGCCGGAGAGGTACGCCGCGGCCTCCTGGTTGCCGATGGCGTACATGTAGCGCCCCAGCGGCGTGCGGTTCAGCATGTAGACCAGCGCCGCCGACATCAGCGCCCAGACCACCACCGAGTGCGGGATCTCGAACGATACGGTCGCGGCCGAGGAACAGCATCAGGTCCGTCGCGGCGGACTGCGGGGCGTGGCCGCCGGTCAGCATCACCATGCAGCCGAGGAGCACGGTGTTGACGCCGAGGGTGAAGATCATCGAGGGCACGCGCAGCACGGCGACGCCGATGCCGTTGACGAGGCCGACCGTGAGGCCGACCAGCAGGCCGACGAGGTTGCCTTCCATCCCGCCGATGGCGGAGGCGACCATGGCGCTGGTGGTCAGCGTCCAGGGCACCGAAAGGTCGATGTGGCCGAGGAGGATGACCATCATCATCCCGGCCGCCGTCATCCCGAGGAAGGCGCCGAAGTGGAGCTGCTGCATCAGGTAGTTCGGCGAGATGAAGGTCGCCGTGCCCTGCGTCGCGACCGTGTAGGCCGTGCCCGCCGCCAGGATGATGACGATGAAGACGAGGCCGATCAGGATGGGTTTGTCGATGCGTAGGCTCATCGCGGGGGCGCTCACGAGAAGAGGGACAGGCGGTTCTTCACCCGGAACACGCGGGCGGCGCCAAGGCTGACGGCAACGAGAAGGATCAGCCCCTCGAAGAACGGTTGCAGGAGCGGGCTCGCGACAAAGCCGAGCGCCGCCGTCTCCGGCACGACGCGGAAGATGAACGAGATCGACCGCAGCACCAGCGCGCCGAAGATCGTGCCGATGATGCCGCCGGTGCCGCCGTAGAGCGACGTGCCGCCGATCACCACCGTCGCGATGGAGCGGAGCGTGTATTCCGCGGCCTGCGGGGCGTCGGCGTTGCCCGAACCCATCTGCATGGTGAGGTAGATGCCCGCGCACCCGGCGAAGAAGCCGGCCAGGGTGAAGGCGGCAATCTTGGAGCGGTCCATCCGGACGCCGGACATGTAGGCGGCGTGGGGGTTGGAGCCGATGGCGTAGGCGCCGCGCCCGGTGACCGAGCGCTTGAACGGCACCCAGACGAGAAGGACGATGAGGACGAGGTAGATCGGCTGGAGCGGAATCTGGCCGAAGAAGCCGAGGTCTTCCCACCAGCCGTAGGTGAGGCCGAGCTCGTTGATGTCGTTGGTGAACGCCCAGGCGAAATCGCCGTCGATGGAGCCGCCGGGCGAGGGCCGCAGGAGAAGGGCGAGGCCGAGGAAGATCGCGCCGGTCGCCAGCGTCGCGATGATCGGCTGGATGCGGCCGTAGACGATGATGCAGCCGTTCATGAAGCCGCAGAACGTGCCGAGCGCCATGCACGCGATGATGCCGGCGACGATCGAGCCGCCGGTGCCGGCCATCACGATGGAGCCGAAGCAGTTGGTGAGCGTCATCAGCGGGCCGACCGAAAGGTCGAGGCCACCGACGATGACGGCCATCGTCTGCGCCATGCCGACGAGGATCAGCGCCAGCGTCTCGTTGCCGTTCTGGAGGACGACGTTCATGCCCCAGTTGGGATACTGCGAGACGTAGAAGCTGTAGAGCACCACGAACATCGCGATGGCGAGGAGCAGGCCGAGATTCTGCGTGACGAAGAGGCGGAGCGATTTCATCGGGCTGCCTCCGCGCGCGCGCTCTCACCGAGGTTCAGCGAACTCGAGATGATGTTGGTCTCGGTGATGGCGTCCCCGGTCAGCTCGCGCACGATCGCCCCGTCGTAAAGGATCAGCACGCGGTCGCAGCAGCCGATCAACTCGTCATAGTCGGTGGTGTAGAAGAGGATCGACGCGCCGTCGGCGGCAAGCCCGCGCAGGAGGGCGTAGATCTCCTGCTTGGTGCCGACGTCGATGCCGCGGGTGGGGTCGTTGAGGAGGATGATCCGGGCGCCGGTGAGGAGCCACTTGGCGATCACCACCTTCTGCTGGTTGCCGCCGGACAGGTTGGCGACCTCCTGGTCGAGGTCGCCCGCCTTGATCTGCATCCGGGCGACCATCTCCTCGGATCTTCTCAGCCTCGGCCGACTTGTCGATCACGAGGCCCTTGGTGAGCCAGGGGAGGGCGGCGATGGTGATGTTTTCCGCGACGCTCATCGGGAGCATCAGCCCCTCGGTCTTGCGGTCCTCGGGGATCAGCGCCATCGCGTGCTCGGGCTGCTTGGCGGCTGCCGGGCTGTCGAGCTTCACCGGCTTTCCGTTGATCTTTATGGTGCCGCCGACACCGCGCAGGACGCCGAAGAGCGCCAGCAGCAGCTCGCGCTGGCCCTGACCGTCGAGCCCGCCGACGCCGACGATCTCGCCCTTGCCGACCGACAGGGTGAGGTTGTTGAGCGTCGGCGCCCAGGTGAGGTTTTCCACCTCCAGCGCGGGCTCCGGCGGCGTGGTCCAGACCGGCTTCTTGGGGAAGACGTTCGACCAGTCGCGGCCGATCATCAGCTGCACGATGTCCTCGTGGCTGTGCGTGCCCGAGGCGAATGTCTCGATGTGCTGGCCGTTGCGGAAGACCGAGCAGGTGTCGGCCAGCTCCTCGATCTCGTGCATCCGGTGGGAGATGTAGAGGAGGCAGAGTCCCTCGTCGCGCAGCGCGTGGAGAATGCCGTAGACCTTCTCGACGTCGCTGCCGGTGAGCGCGGAGGTCGCCTCGTCCAGGATGAGGAGCTGCGGGTTGCGGCCGAGCGCCTTGGCGATCTCCACCATCTGGCGGCGCGACAGGGGGAGGTTCTTGATCCGCTCGCGCGGGTCGATGTCCTCGCAGCCGACGCGGGCGAGGAGCTCTTCGGCGCGGCGGTACTGGGCGCGTCCGTCGATCAGGCCGAGCCTGGTGCGGGGCGGGTCGGTGATCGAGATGTTGTCGGCCACCGAAAGGTCCGGCATCAGCGACAGTTCCTGGAAGATGCAGACCACGCCCGAGGCGTTGGCTTCCAGCGGCGTCCTGAATTCGACCGGCTTGCCGTCGAGCGCGATGGTGCCCGTCGTCGGGGCGACCACGCCGGAGACGATCTTGATCAGTGTCGACTTGCCCGCGCCGTTCTCTCCGAGGACGGCATGGATCGAGCCGCGCCTGGCGGAAAAATCCACCCCGCTCAGCGCCTGCACGCCACCATAATTCTTGGAGATGCCGCGCATCTCCAGATAGGCGGCTTTTGCCGCCGTCGCACCCTCGGGCATGAACGAACGCCTTGGCGAGCTGGCCGGGGCAACGGCCCGGTCATCGAGAAGGGAAGGAAAGGCGGGGCACGCGGCCCCGCCAGGTCGGCTCTTACTGCGAGTTCTCTTCGGACTCGGCCATGATCTCGCGTGCGGTGATGGTCACGTTGCACGGCGGGAACTCGTTAGGCGTGAAGAAGTCGTCCGGCAGGTCGGACCAGAAGTTCTCGCCGTCCTTGATCTCGTCGTAGGGCACGCGCGGGATCGGCACGGAGATGAGCTGCGGCAGGGCGTTGCCCTGGAGTGCCTCGAGCGCGGCCTTCATCGCGATGGCGACGAGGCCGGGCGACTGGCCGTAGGAGAGCGCCTTGAGGCCCTCGTCGCGGTGCTCGGCGATCTGCTTGCGGAAGCCGTTCTCCGCTTCGCCCGCCATCGGGACGAACGGGTGGCCGGCGTCGATCATCGCCTGCACGGTGCCGTTGGTGCCGCCCTGCGAGAACACGCCGTCGAACTGGCCGTGGACGGCGATGGCGTCGGCCGTCACCTTCTGGCTGTCGCCCGGTGCCCAGTTTCCGACCACTTCGATGATTTCGTAGTCACCACCGGCCTTCATGGCTTCCTGGAAAGCCTCGTGCCGGTCGCGATCGACCGAGTTGCCGGGCAGGCCGCGCACTTCGAGGATCTTGCCGGACGGGCCGACTTCCTTGATGAGCCATTCGGCGGCGAGTTGCCCGATGCCGGCCTGGTCCTCGTTGACCATCATCACCTTGTCGGTGTCGAGGATGTTGTCGAACGGCACCAGCACGACGTCGGCGCGGTCGGCCATGCGGACCACACGGTCGAACCCGGTGGGGGAGACGGCGATGGTGACGATCGCGTCATAGCCCTGGTTGATGAAGTCCTCGATGGCGCCCAGCTGCGCGGCAGCGTCGGTGCCGGTGGAGACGACCTTGAGCTCCTCGATCAGCGGAGCGATCTCTTCCTGCTCGGCGAAGGCCTTGGCGGTCTTGATCATCTGGATGCGCCAGATGTTGCCGACGAAGCCGTTGACGACGGCGACGCGGTACGGCCCTTCCTTGGCTTCCCACTTGAAATACTTGGTATCTTCGGCCCAAGGGGCAAAGCACTCGGGCATGTAGCCCGGGCCTTCGACCACTTCGGGGCCGGCCATGGCCGGGGCCGACGACAGGGCCGTCGTCATCGCGAGAGCGGCAGCGAGCGCCAGTGCGCGCATAGAGTATCCTCCCAGATACGGCTCGTTGTCCGCGTTCTCGCGTCGAGCCTTGGATTTGCCGCGCGTTTTGCGCGGGAACCTTATTTATGAGACTTATGTAACGCACACTTGCGCCGGACAGCAACGCCGTTTGTAACAGCCGCTGCACAAATGTTCGGAGAATCCCCAATGGTGACCACAGTCCTGTCCGGCGCCACTCTCGTCACGCTCGACGCCGGCGGCACCGTCATCGAGAACGGCGAACTGTGGGTCGAGGGTGACCGGATCGCCTACGCCGGCCCGGCAGGCGGCCACCCGGCGCCGGCCGGCGAGGTGGAGCGGATCGACGCCAGCCACCACGTGGTGATGCCGGGCTTTGCCAACTGCCACACCCACTCCTATTCGGCGCTCCTGAAGGGCAGCGTCGACACCATGCCGCTCGATCTCTTCATGGTCGGCGCGATTCTAGGCGCCGGCGTGCGCGACGAGCGGGCGGTCTATCTCTCGGCCAAGATCAGCGCGCTGGAGATGCTCCTTACCGGCACCACCGCCTGCCTCGACCACTACTCCCACCGGCCGCGCCACACCGCCGAAGCGCTGGACTCGGTGTGTCAGGCCTATGCCGATGCCGGCGTGCGCGCCGCCGTTGCGCCGATGTTCTCCGACCTGCCGCTGCGCGAGACGATCCCGCTTGAGGAGGCCGACATGCCGGCCGACATCGCGGCAACGATCCCCGGCACTCCCGGCGACCCCGAGCCCTACTTCGAGATGATGGAGGCGGCCCTTTCGCGCTGGAACGGCCACCCGCTCGTCAACGTGATGCTGGGGGTCGACAGCCCGCAGCGCTGCAGCGACGCCCTTCTCACGCGCGGCGGCCAGTTCTGCGCCGACCACGACATCGGCAACCACACCCACCTTCTGGAAGCCAAGACACAGTGGGCCATGGCGGACGCGCGCGACAGCCGCGGCTTCGTGAAGTACCTCGCCGAGAAGGGTCTTGCGGGGCCGAAGTCCTCGTTCGCGCACTTCGTCTGGTTCACCGACGCTGACCTTGCGGCGGCGGCTGAGGCGGGCGTCAACGCCGTCCACAACCCGGTCAGCAACCTCATCCTCGGCTCGGGCATCCAGCCGCTGCTGCGGCTCGTCGATGCCGGCGTCAACGTCGCGTTCGGGTCGGACGGCGTGAATGTCGGCCACATGTCGATGTTCGAGAAGACGCGGCTCGCGGCGCTCCTGCCGCGCGTGGTCGAGGCCGACCCCGACAGGTGGCTGCGCGCCGCCAGCGCCCTCAGGATGGCGACGGTCAACGGCGCGGCGGTTCTCGGCCGCGCCGGCGAGGCCGGCACTCTGGAAGCCGGAATGCTCGCCGACTTCATGGTGCTCGACGGGCGCACCGTCGCGCTCTCGCCGCGCGGCGACGTCCAGGCGCAGATCCTCTCCAACGAGACCGGCGGCAGCGTCCGCGACGTCTTCGTCGGCGGCGAACAGATGCTGAAGAACGGCGCGCCGACGCGGTTCGACGCGGCCGAAACGCTGGGCGAGGCGCACGAGGTGGCGGCGCGGCTCGCCCGCGACAACCGCGCGATGGTGGAGAAGATCGAGACGTTCCGCCCCGGCCTCAGCGCGATGGCGCGGCGCGTGGTATCGGCGGACTGCGGCCCCTGCCGGATCGCCCGCCTCACATAGCCGTTTTTGCGCCGCGCCCGGTTCGCGCTATGACGGGGCTGGCGCAGAAGTTGCCTGCTCGAGCGGCAATCACAGGAGTTTCCATGGCCCTTCAGGATGCCGCCGGCACGGCAGACACCGCGCCGGCACACCCGTTCGTCACCATCGACGATGTCGATCTCGTCTACGGCCGCGGCGAGGCCGACCTCAAGGCGCTGTCGTCCGCCTCCATCAGCGTCGAGAAGGGCGGTTTCGCGGCGGTGGTCGGCCCGTCCGGCTGCGGCAAGTCCTCGCTGATGAAGCTGACCACGGGCCTCATCCGCCCCACCAAGGGCCGCGTGACGGTCGACGGCGCGGAGGTGACCGGCCCCGTCAGCATCGCGGGCATGGCGTTCCAGAACCCGACCATGCTGCCCTGGCGCACCACGCTTGCAGAACATCATGCTGCCGCTCGAGGTGGTCCAGCCGCACCGCAAGCGCCTGCGCGCCAACCGCGACGAGTACGTCGCGCGGGCCGAGAGCCTGCTGGAATCGGTCGGCCTCGGCGGTTTCGGCGCCCGCTCGCCGTGGGAGCTCTCGGGCGGGATGCAGCAGCGCGCCTCGCTCTGCCGCGCGCTGATCCACGAGCCCGAGCTCCTGATGCTCGACGAGCCGTTCGGCGCGCTCGACGCCTTCACCCGCGAGGAACTCTGGGCCGTCCTCCAGAAGCTCTGGATGGAGCGGCGCTTCACCGTCATCCTCGTCACCCACGACCTGCGCGAGGCGGTCTACCTCGCCGACACCATCCACATCATGAGCGCGCGGCCGGGCCGCGTGGTGGCCACCCGCAAGGTGGACCTCCCGTTCCCGCGCACCCTCGAAGACACCTTCAAGCCGGAGTTCGTCGACATCGTGCACGACCTACGCGACCACATCAGCCGCGAGCGCCAGGCATGAGCGACGAGACCCTCGCCACCGAGGAAACCCGCCTCAACCGTCGCGCCTGGCGCCTCGGCGACGTCGCGGCCCCCTGGATCGTCGGCATCGTAACGCTGATCGTGTGGGAAGCGGCCTGCGTGATCTTCAGCATCAAGAAGTTCATCCTGCCGGCGCCGACCGACATTGCCGCCAGCCTGTGGCAGTGGCACGCGGTGATCTTCACCCACGCGCTGCAGACGCTCTACACCACGGTGCTCGGCTTCGCGCTCGCGGTGGTCGGCGGCCTGGTGCTCGGCGTGATGGTCGGCTACTCGCGCCTCCTCTACAAGGCGCTCTACCCGATCCTGATCGGCTTCAACTCGGTCCCCAAGGTCGCCATCGTCCCCGTGCTGGTGATCTGGTTCGGCATCGGCACGGTGCCTGCCGTCATCACCGCCTTCATGCTGTCCTTCTTCCCCATCGTGGTGAACGTCGCCGCCGGTCTCGCCACCGTGGAGCCGGAGCTCGAGGACGTGCTGCGCTCGCTGGGCGCGTCCCGGCGGGACATGTTCTTCAAGGTCGGCCTGCCGCGCTCGATGCCGTACTTCTTCGCCTCGCTGAAGATCGCGATCACGCTGGCCCTCGTCGGTTCGGTGATCTCGGAGACGATCGCGTCCAACTCCGGCATCGGCTACCTGATGCTGAACGCCTCGTCCCGGTTCGACGTACCGCTGGTCTTCGCCGGCCTCGTCGTCGTCGCAGCGATGGGCGTCGCGATCTACGCGGCATTCGCGGCCTTCGAGGCTCGCGTCACCGGCTGGGCCACCCGTGGCCAGACGCTGCGCTTCGACGCAGGCGGCGGCTGAGCGGGCGAAGAGGACTGCGGCGGGGTCAAGTGCCCGCCCGGAGCCACGCGCAGGCGTTAGCCGAGCATGGCGAGGACGGGCGGTTGACGCCGGTGCAGTCCGGCAAAGCCTGGTGGCGGGTTGGAAGGGACCAGCCGACCGCGCCAGCGGGCGTCTGATCCCTGCAAACCTGCCTGCCGGCGAGGCGGAGGGAGCGCGAGGGGGGAACCCCCCTCGCATCGGCGGTGCCACCGGCACCGCCTCGCGCAGAACGCTTACTTCGAAGCAGCACCCTTCACATCGTCCGGAATGGTCCGGGCTTCGAGCGGCGGCAGGAACGAGCCGTCGTAGTAGTCTTCCATCACCGGCGTGATATCCATGCCGAAGGCTTCCGCAACCTGCGCCGCTGCGGTCTCGAAGCGGCTCTTGTCGACTTCGGAGATACCGACTTCCATCACGCTCGGCGTGAGGATGGAGAGTTCGCGGGCAAGGTCCCAACGCGCGGCTTCGACCTCTTCGTCAACCAGCGGCTCGCGTTCCTTGAGGAGCTTGAGGCCTTCCGCCGGGTCGGCGAGCATTTCCTGCAGGCCTTTCACGGTGGCGGCGACGAAGCCCTTCACCACTTCGGGGTTCTCGTCGGCGAACGACTTCTTGACGATGAGGCCCGACGAGTAGGGCTCGAGGCCGAACTGGGCGAGGGTGAAGTAGGCGATGTCGTCACGGTCGACGCCGGCGAGGACCATGTTGAGGACGGTGGTGGTGCTGAAGCCGAAGGTGGCGTCGGCGCGGCCCTGGATCACCATCGCATCGCGCAGGTTCGGCTCGACGTAGACGTACTCGACCGATTCCGGGTCGATGTCGTTGAGCCGTGCGAGGACGGGCCATGCGAGGACGGTCGCCTCGTTCTGGGTCGCGGAGATCTTCTTGCCCGGCAGGTCCTGCGGGCCGGTGATCCCGGTTTCCTTCAGCGAGATGACGCCGGTCGGCGACTGGTCGTTGATGACGAGGACGGTCTCGACTGCGTCGTCGGGGTTCTCGGCGTTGAACTTGAAGAGGCCGGTGCCTTCCGCGAAGCCGATGTCGTAGGCGCCGGAGGCGACCTTGGAGATCGTGTCGCCGGAGCCGAAGCCACGGTCGATGGTCACGTCGAGGCCTTCGTCGGCGTAGTAGCCCTTCTCGAGGGCGATCAGGAACGGACCGTGCATGGCCTGCCAGGCCCAGTCGAGCACGAACTTGACCTCGGTCTTATCCTGCGCGTGCGCGGCCAGCGGCGTGAGCGCCAGTGCGGCGCAGCCAAGTGCGAGCCGTGAGAGGCGGCTAAGGGACATGTAGGCATCCTTCTGGAGTTGGTTTCGCGAAGTTTTATGCAAGCGCGGGACCAGACCGGTGGGCCAATCCGCGCAGGAGCCCGAGAAGTCTAGCTGCGATCGGACCCGAAATCATCCGGCTCGATCCGGCGTCCCGGGCCGCCGGAGCTGTGGCAAACGGGGTTTTGCGGCAACGGGGAGGGTGTTGCGCCTTGTTTTCGACGCCCGGTCATGCATCGACCAGTGCAGATCCAGACTGGCGAAGGAGAGCGTGATGGGCGAGACGGCGGACCTTGTCATCAGGAACGGCATGGTGGCGACGGAGACATCGGTCTTCGAGGCCTCCATCGCGGTGCGCGGCGGAAAGATCGTGGCCATCGGTGCGGACGGCGACATGCCCCCCGCCGCCGAGGAGATCGACGCCAAGGGCCTTGCCGTCCTCCCCGGCGTGATCGACGTCCACGTCCACTTCCGCGAGCCTGGCATGGACCACAAGGAAGACTGGGCGACCGGCACCCGCGCTGCCGCGATGGGCGGCGTGACGACCGTGTTCGAGATGCCCAACACCGCCCCGCCGGTCTCCACCGCCGAGCGATACCTCGCCAAGAAGGCGATCGCCGAGTCCAAGGCGATCGTCGATTTCGGCCTCTACGGCGTCCTGTCGGAAGACAACCTTGCCGACCTGAAGCCGATGGCCGACGCCGGCGTGATCGGCTTCAAGCTCTTCCTCGGCAACACCACCGGCAACCTGCCGTGCCCGTCGGACGGTGCGGTGCTTGAAGCCTTCGAGATCATCGCGGGCCTCGGCAAGCGTATCTCGATCCATGCCGAGAACTCGCCGATCCTGTTCTGGCGCGAGGACCGGCTGAAGGAAGCCGGCCGCAACAGCCCGATCGACCACCTGATGGCCCGCCACGACGTGGTTGCCGTGGAGGCGATGGCGCGCTCGTGCATCTTCGCCGAGGCGACCGGCGCGCGCATCCACATCGTGCACGAATTCGTCCGCGATGAGCCTGCCCTACCTCAAGTTCTTTAAGGACCGCGGCGTCGATGTCACCGTCGAGACGCTGCCGCAGTATCTGACGCTGGGTGTCGAGGACATGGACCGTCCGGGTGGCGAGGTGATGCGGATGAACCCGCCGATCCGCCACAAGTGGCAGAACGCGCACATGCGCGAAGCGCTGGCGAACGGCGTGATCGACATGATCTCGACCGACCATGCGCCGCACGCGCCCGAGGAGAAGGCGGGCAACCGGATCTGGGACATCGCCTGCGGCTTCCCCGGCCTCGAAAGCCAGCTTCCGATCCTCCTCAGCCTCGTCAACGAGGGGCTGATGCCGCTGACGCGCTACGTGCAGGTCTCGTCGGCCAACCCGGCGCGCGCGTTCGGGCTCTACGGCACCAAGGGCGTCCTCTGCCCCGGCGCCGATGCCGACATCACGCTGGTGGACATGAACCGCCGCGAGACCCTGTCCGCCGCGCGCCTTTCGTCCAAGGGCAAGGTCTCGCCCTACGAGGGGATGGAAGTCACCGCATGGCCGGTCGGCACCATCGTGCGCGGCAAGCCGGTGATGCGCGACGGCGAGATCCTCGCCGAACAGGGCTGGGGCGAAGTGGTGCGCCAGAAGATGCCGGAGCCTGCACCGCGCAACGTGGAAACCCACCTTTCGACGCTGGTCGGAACGTCGCCGGCCCCCGCAGGCTCGCGTTGACACCGTCGGATTATTAAAGAACCTTAATATCAATGCCGCTTCAGAGCGGCTTTGAGGACGGGGCGTTGGTGCGCCCATGGGAAACGCGCGGGGGCCTGCGCGCCGGTCTCGCACCGGCGTCTCCCTCGCGCTTTTGAGGAGAACGAGCATGACAACTCGCATCGCGGGCCGTCTGCGTGGCGCGGCATCCACCGGCGTCATCGCAGTCATCGCACTGGCCGGGGGCCTCGCCGCCGCCAACGCCGACACCATCCGTTTCTGGACCACCGAGGAGCAGCCCGAGCGCCTCGCCAAGCAGCAGGAGACCGCTGCCGCCTTCCAGGAGGCCACCGGCCACACCGTCGAAGTGATCCCCGTCACCGAGACCGACCTCGGCACCCGCGCCACCGCCGCGTTCGCCGCCGGCGACCTGCCCGACGTCATCTACCACACCCTCCAGTACGTGCTCCCCTGGGCCGAGGACGGCATCCTCGACGTGGAGAGCAACGACGAGATCGTCGACGAGCTCGGCCGCGACACCTTCGCCCCCGCAGCGCTCGCGATGGCCGACTTCGACGGCCTCACCGCCGCCGTGCCGGTCGACGGCTGGACGCAGATGATCGTCTACCGCAAGGACCTCTTCGAGGAGGCAGGGCTCGAGGCTCCGAACACCTACGCCAACGTGGAAGCCGCCATCGAGGCGCTGCACAACCCGCCGGAAATGTACGGCTTCGTCGCCGCCACCAAGGTCGACGAGAACTTCATGAGCCAGGTGCTGGAGCACGTCTTCCTCGCCAACGGCGTGACGCCTGTAAACGGCGAAGGCTTCGCCCCGCTCGACAAGGACGCCACCGTCGAGGTGCTGGAGTTCTACAAGAAGCTGGCCGACGCCTCGCCCCCCGGCGACCTCTACTGGCAGCAGTCGCGCGAGCTCTACTTCGCCGGCAAGGCCGCGATGATCATCTGGTCGCCCTTCATCCTCGACGAGCTGGCCGGCCTGCGCGATGCCGCCCCCGTCACCATCAACGACGACCCGGCGAGCCGCGACCTTGCCGACAAGACCGGCATCGTCACCAACTTCGCCGGCCCGTCCAACCCCGACGGCGCAGCCTGGGGCGACATCCGCTATCTCGGCGTGACGGCGGACGCCAACACCGACGTCGCGATGGAATTCGTCCGCTACTCGATGGACGAGGGCTACGAGGCGCTTCTGTCGATCGCGCCCGAGGGCAAGTTCCCGGTCCGCCGCGGCACCGAGGAGGAGCCGGAGAAGTTCGTCGCTGCGTGGGAAAAACTCCCCGTCGGCGTCGACCGCAAGGCGCCGCTGACCGAGCTTTACGATCCCGCCACCATCAAGGAGATCGTCGGCGGCCTCGACAGCGCGTCCCGCTGGGGCGTGAACGAGGGGCAGCTGGCGCTGGCGTCGAAGATCATCAACAGCCAGGAGATCAACCGCCTGGTGCGCCAGTATCTCGACGGCGAGCGTGACGCGGCGGCCACCGTCGACGCCATGAACGACACGCTGTCGAAGATCTGATGAGAGGACGGCCGCCCGGTTCGCCGGGCGGCCGGTCATTGCCATGACGGACAGCGCAGGACCACTCGTCGACAAGGGCGTCGGGCCGATCGCCCGGCGCGAGTCGCGCCTCGCCTATACGATGATCCTGCCCACGGTCGCCATCGTGATGGCGATCGTGCTTCTGCCGCTCGCGGCGAACATCTGGATCAGCTTCAAGCCCGTCGGCATCGCGGACCTGCGCCCGCCCGCGCTCCTCTCCAACGAGCGGCTGCGCGGCGACCTCGCGGCCCCCGGCGACGAGGCGACCATCCAGTACCGCCTGCGCAACTCCTCCCGCGACGCCGCGCTCTCCGACACGACCCTCGACGACACCTGGCCCGAAGGGCTGGAGCCGATCGACCTCGACAACCGCTGCACGCTGGAGGGCGGCTCGCTCTCCTGCGCGCTCGGCGCGTTCGACCCCGGCGCCCGCGCCGAGCTCGAGATCCGCGTGCGCGCCGCCGAGGCCTACCTCGCCAACCCCGTCGACCCGCGCGACACCGAGGCGCTGACCACCGTCAGCGCGCCAAACGTCCTCACCAACCTGAAATTCTCGCTCGCCAACTACCGGGCGGTGTTCGATGGCGAGGAGTTCTGGCAGGTGATGTGGGTCACCATCGCCTACACGCTGTTCGGGACGCTGGGCGCCATCGTGCTGGGCGTCGTCGCGGCGCAGCTCCTCAACCGGGATTTTCGCGGCCGGTCGATCCTGCGCGGGCTCTACCTCTTCCCCTACGTCGCGCCGGTCATCGCGATGGCCTTCACCTGGCTCGTCCTGTTCGACCCGTTCTCCGGCACCGTCAACGCGATGATCCAGGCGATGGGCGTTTCGGAAGGGCCGGTGAACTTCTTCGGCGAGCGGATGGTGCCGGTCTCTTTCTTTGGCCTCGAATTCGGGTTTCCGCTGGCGCTCGCGATGGTGATCGCGTTCGAGGCGTGGCGCTACTTCCCGCTGTCGTTCCTGTTCATCCTGGCGCGGATGCAGTCGATCCCGACCGACATGTACGAGGCCGCCGACATGGACGGCGCGACCCCGTTCCAGAAGTTCTTCCGCCTCTCGATGCCGCAGATCGTCGGCATTCTCGCGGTCCTCTTCCTGCTGCGGTTCATCTGGACCTTCAACAAGTTCGACGACATCTTCCTCCTCACCGGCGGCGCCGCAGGCACGAGGACGCTGACTGTCGACGTCTATTATCAGGGCTTCGCCATCGGCAATCTCGGCGCAGGCGCCGCCGTCGCGGTGGTGATCTTCGTGATGCTCCTCATCTTCGCGCTCCTCTACTTCCGCGCACTGCCGAAAGGAGAGGGGCTATGACCGCCGCACAGGCCGCGCGCGCCCGGATGGAGGCGCGCCGCTTTCCGGGCTGGCTCACCGCCGCAGTCCTCGGCGTCCTGTGGGGCGTCACGCTGCACCTCCTCGGCGGCGTCACGCTCACCCTGGTCACCGGCACGGCGATGACGCCGCAGCTCGGCGGCGCGGCTGTGGCGGGCGCGTTGGCAGGCGTCGCGCTCGCATGGCGCCCGCACGCCGAGCGCACCTTCGGCTACCGCAGCATCCTCGATCTGCTGGTGGTTGCGATCATCATCGCCGCCGCGTTCGGCGCGCCCTACGGCCAGCCGCTCATCCACGAGGTGCCATGGCAGGCGGGCGGGCTCGTCCTCACGGCGGTGGCGCTGGTCGGCATTCTCGCCATCAGCCTGCGCACGGTCACGCTCGCGAAACAGACGCGCCGGGCGACCGAGCATGCGCTGGCGGCGAGCCTCGGCATCTTCGGGCACATCTTCTTCGCGGTGATCGTGATCCTGCCGTTCTACGTCCTGGTGATGACGAGCTTCAAGACGCAGCAGAGCCTGATCGCCAACCCGCTCGATCTCTCGATTGACCTCAGCCAGGGCCTCGGCTCGCTCTTCTCCAGCTACATCGAGCTCTTCACCACCTACGATTTCGGCCGCTACATGCTGATCTCGTTCGTGGTCTCGACGCTGACGGTGGTGATCTGCCTCGCCTTCGCCGTGCCCGGCGCCTACGCGGTGGCGCGGCTCAACTTCCCCGGCCGGCAGGCGCTGTCGCGCTCGATCCTCCTCATCTACCTCGTGCCGGCGATCGTCCTCGTCATCCCGCTCTACGCCGTGTTCTCGCAGCTCGGCCTGCGCAACACGATCGCGGGCCTCCTCATCGTCTATCCGGCGACGACGCTGCCCGTCGCGATCTACATGCTCTCCGGCTACTTCCGCGGCGTGCCGGCGGAGCTCGAGGAAGCGGGGCTGATGGACGGGCTGTCGCGCGTCGGCGTCATCCGCAGGATCACGCTGCCGCTGTCGCTTCCGGCGCTCGCCTCGGTTGGCCTCTACGTCTTCATGATCGCGTGGAACGAGTTCCTGTTCGCGTTCATGTTCCTCGACGATCCCAAGATCTTCACGCTTTCCCGCGCGGTGGTCTCGCTGAATTCCAGCGAGGTGCCGCGGCAATATCTTATGGCTGGTGCCGTGGTGACGACGATCCCGATCCTGTTCCTCTTCCTCCTCGCCGAACGCTTCATGGTGAAGGGCCTGACCGCAGGGGGCGTGAAGGGATGACCCGCGACGAGGAAGCCATCGCCATCCTGCGCGAGAACGACCGGGGCAAGTTCTCGATCCCGACGAAGGGCCTCTACCCGTTCCAGTGGAACTGGGATTCCGCCTTCGCCTCATTGGGCTACGCACACATCGACCCCGCCCGCGCGGTGCGCGAGCTCCAGACGCTGGCCGCGGCGCAATGGGCCGACGGGATGATCCCGCACATCGTCTTCCACAGCGACGACGACGGCTATTTTCCCGGCCCCGCCGTGTGGGGCACCACGCACCGGCCGCCGACGTCCGGCATCACCCAGCCGCCCGTCCTCGCCATCGCCGCCCAGCGGCTGATGGAACGCGGCGCGCTCGGGGGCGAGATCCTCGCCGGGCTGGTCGAGGCGATCGACCGCTGGCACCGATGGTTCCAGATCGCGCGGCGCGACCCGGAAACCGGCGCGATCGCGGTGATCCACCCGTGGGAATCGGGCCGTGACAACCTGCCGGACTGGGACGGGCCGCTGGAGGCCGTCGACGCCAGCAACGTCGCCCCCTTCCAGCGCCGCGACCTCGGCCACGTCGATGCCGCGATGCGCCCCACCAAGGAGCAGTACGAGCGCTACATCGCGCTGGTGGAGTTCGGCCGCGCCATCGCCTGGAACCAGGCGGCAATGCCCGAAAAGTCGCCATTCTTCGTGGCGGACCCCGGAATGACGGCGATCCTCGCCCGCGCCGAGACCGCGCTCGCCGCCCTCGCGGAGGCCATCGGCCGCGCGGATGTCGCCGGCAACGCCGCCCGGCGCGCCGAGGGCCTGCGCTCCGGCATGGACCGTCTGTGGAACGAGGAGATCGGCGCCTACACCACGCGCGACGTGCGCACCGGGGCGCGCGGCACGGCGGTCTCCGCCGCGTCCTTCCTCGGCTTCCTCGCCGGCGACCTGCCGCCGGAGCGGGCCGCCGCCCTCAACGCCCACTTCGACCGGATCGCCGAGCGCTGCCGCTACATGGTCCCGAGCTGGGACCCCGCGGCGCCCGACTTTGACCAGAAGCGCTACTGGCGCGGCCCGGTGTGGCTGGTGGTCAACTGGCTTGTAGCGATGGGGCTCGCCGAGCGGGGCGATGCGGCACGCGCCGAGCGGGTGCGCGCCGACAGTGCGGCGCTGGTGAAGGAGGGCGGGTTCTACGAGTATTACAGCCCGCTCGACGGCGCGCCGCTCGGTGGCGGCAGCTTCACCTGGACGGCCGCAGCATGGCTCGATTTCGCGAAAGGAGCCGGCGATGGCACGCATTGACCTTCAGGACATCCGCAAGTCGTTCGGCGCGATCGAGGTCATCAAGGGCGTCGATCTCGCGATCGAGGACAAGGAGTTCGTCGTGTTCGTCGGCCCGTCCGGCTGCGGCAAGTCGACGATGCTGCGCCTCATCGCAGGCCTCGAGGAGACCACCGCCGGCCACATCCTGATCGACGGCAAGGACGTGACGGCGCTCTCGGCACCCGAGCGCGGCCTCTCGATGGTGTTCCAGTCCTACGCGCTCTACCCGCACCTTTCGGTTCGCGAGAACATGGCGTTCCCGCTTTCGGTCGCCGGCGCGTCGAAAGCCGAGATCAAGGCCGCGGTGGACGACACCGCCGCGATCCTGCGGCTGGAGCCGCTGCTCGACCGCAAGCCGAAGGACCTGTCCGGCGGGCAGCGCCAGCGCGTCGCGATCGGCCGCGCCATTGTCCGCGCCCCGGCCGCCTTCCTGTTCGACGAGCCGCTTTCCAACCTCGACGCCGCGCTGCGCGTCCAGATGCGGATCGAGATCGCCCGCCTGCGCGCCAAGCTCAACGCCACGATGATCTACGTGACGCACGACCAGGTGGAGGCGATGACGCTGGCGGACCGGATCGTCGTCTTCTCCGCGGGCCGCATCGAGCAGATGGGCGCGCCGCTCGACCTCTACCGCAATCCGTCCAACGTCTTCGTCGCGACTTTCATCGGCTCGCCGACGATGAACATCCTGCCGTGCGAGCCGGAGAGCGCGGCAGGCGAAGTCACCGTCGGTGGCCATGCGCTCACGACGGAGCGCAAGGTCGATGGCGGGCGCCGCCCCGTCCAGCTTGGCATCCGCCCGGAGGACCTTTCTCTCGTCGGCGCCGAGGAGGCGGACTTTACCGGGCCGATCGTGGTCGCCGAGCATCTTGGCGGCGACAGCTTCTACTACGTCGAGGCCGAGGGGATCGGCGAAATCACCGTTCGTGCGCCGGGAGACCATGTCGCGGTGCCCGGCGACGTGCTGCATCTGAGGGCGCGGCGCGACAACATCCACCTCTTCGACGAGGGTGAGCGGACCATCACCTCGGCCTGATCCAGAACGCAAAAACGGGGCGCCTTTCGGCGCCCCGCTTCAGTCTCGTGTCGATCGGGCTGAGGTATCAGCCGCGGTCGACGATGCTGAGGTCGACGACGCGCACTTCCACGCGGCGGTTCTCAGGCGAACGGTCGTCTTCCGTCGCCGGAACCTCGGTGTTGGCTTCGCCGAGGCTGCGGGTGCGCACGGCATCCGACTCGACGCCCATGTCGATCAGCGCAGCTTCCACGGCGTCAACGCGGCGCTCGGAGAGCTTCTCGTTGTATTCCGTGTTGCCGATCGGGCTCGCGTAGCCGGTGAGAAGCACGGCGGCGTTCGGCGTGTCTGCCACGAGGTCGGTGATTTCGGTCAGCACCGAGTTGCGCTCGGCCGAGGTGATCTCGCTGGAATCGAACTCGAAATTGACTTCCAGCACTGCGATGGCGTCCATTTCGGCAGCCGCGACGACGGTGTCGGTGTCGACGTCGGCGATCACGATGGTCGGTTCGGCTTCGGTCTCGACCGCGACTTCGGCGCCGCCGGTCTCACGGGTGGCCGTCACGGATGCGGTGTTCGCCATGTCGGTGGAGACGGCAGGGGTTTCCTGTGCGACCGCAACTTCGGCCTCACCCTGCGAAACGGCGACCTTGGCTGCGTTCTGGTTGACGTCGACGATCGGCTCGGCCTGCGCGACGTTCACTTCCGGCGCCGACTGCGACACCTGAACGACCGGCTCGGATTCCTCGACCTTCACCCGCGCTTCCTGCTGCATCACCTCGATCTCGGGCTGACGCTGCGAAACGCTGACTTCCGGGCTCGCCTGCTCGACCTCGACGTTCGGCTCGGCCTGCGTGACGGAAACCTGCGGCTCGGCGGCCTGCACGATCACTTTCGGCTCCGGCTGCACGACCGCGACTTCCGGCTCCGGCTGCGAAACGGTGATCTTCGGCTGCGGCTGGTTGATGACCACTTCCGGCTGGAACTGGCGCACGATGATCTCGGGCTCGGGCTGCTCGATGGTCACGCGCGGCTGGGTCTGCTCAACGGCGATCTCGGGCTGCGACTGCTGCACGGTCACGCGCGGCGCCGGCTGGCTGACCTGGACTTCCGGGGCTGCGGCCTGAACGTCGACCTGGGCCTCCGGCTGCGTGACGTCGACCCGCTGCTGCGGCGCGGCGACGGTGACGTCTGAGCGCGGCTGGCGGACTTCGATCTCGGCGGCGCGCTGGCTGACGTCGACGGAGGTTGCTTCCTGCTCGACCGACACGTCGGCTTCGGCGGCTGCGACGGCGACCTGCGCCGGAACGGCCTCGACCATCACGGTGCTGGCTTCGGCGGTCGCGGCGAGGCGGCTGAGGCGCTCCGTGCGGGCGATCGAGTCGGCATCGGTAGCGCCAGCGATCGAGTAGCCGGCGTCAGCCACGAGGGTCTGCGACTGTGCGAGGACGGCGTAACATTCGCCCGGCGTGTTGCCGACCGCTTCGGCGAGCTGCAGCTCGACGTCGCCGAACATCGCCTCGATCGCTGGGAAGGCGTCGTCGCCGCGGATGGTATCCTTGAACGCTGCGACTTCTGCTTCGCAGGACATGGCGTTGGTCTGGGCCATCGCCGGTACGGCAGTCGCCATGACGGCAGCGGTCGAAAGTAGAATGAGCTTCTTATGATGCATGAAAATGCCTCCATCTATTACTGATAGAGAAGGCATTCCCATTCGCAGATGTTCCGAAATAAACTTCTTGTGTGAAGGCGAGCCAGGCTAAGCGCATCAATAGATTGACGATAAAAATACGCACTTATCCTGTATTAATCTGAGTAATACTGCGGATTTCTGTTGGATTGGTTCGCCCTCGCGCAACATTATCACGGGTGAAGCAGCGCCGTGCCGACAATGAGGACAACAAGGAGGAACAGGGTCTCGGAGACGACGAGCACTAGCGGGCGCCAACCGACCTCCTTGAGGTCGGAGAGGTTCGTGCGGACGCCGATGGCGGCGACGGCGATCACCAGGAACCAAGATGACGCCGCTGCCGCCGCGTCGACCGCAACAGGCGGCAGGAGCCCCAGCGTGTGGAGGATGGCGAGCGCGATGAAGCCGATCAGCATCGGCGGCGGGGCGAGCCCGCGCAGGCCGGCGGTCGACGCGCGCTCGCGGAAGGCGAACGCCACCGCCAGCACCACGGGCGCCAGAAGCGCGACGCGGAAGAGCTTTGTGAGCGTCGCGGTGTCGCCCGCGGTCTCGCTGATGGTGTAGCCGGCGCCCACCACCTGCGCGACGTCGTGGATCGAACCGCCCAGAAGGAGACCGGCCGCCACGTCGTCGAGCCCCAGAAGACGCGTGATGAGGGGGTAGATCACCATGGCGAGGGTGGAGAGGCCCGTCACCGCGATGATGGTGAATAAGGTGTCGCGCTCCTTGCCCGGCCGGTCGGGGAGGGCGGCGGAGATTGCGAGCGCCGCCGATGCGCCGCAGATCGCGGTTGCGCCACCGGTGAGCATCCCGCGCTCGCGCCCCAGCTTCAGCACCTGCGCGAGGATGAGGCCGACCGCGATGGTGCCGAGGACGCCGCCCAGCACCAGGAGGAGCGAGCCCGCGCCGAGCGATGCGATCTCGTCCGCCCCGATCCGCGCGCCGAGAAGCGCCACGCCGACCCTGAGGACGCGCGATCCGGCGAACATGATGCCGGGGCGCGTCCTCTGGTCACCGCCGAAGACGGAGAGCGCCATCCCGATCAGGAGCGAGAACAGCATCACCGGCCCGCCATACTGTTCGGCGATGAACTTGGCCGCGACCGCAATCAGGAGCGCGACCGCGAGCCCAGGGAAGATGTGAGCCGCCGTGTCGCGCGTGCGGCCCGGGAGGCCCGATAGATTGATTGACACCGGCCGATCCCGACAGTTGGCGAAGGAACCCCGTTATCCCGCACCATGGCGCCGAACGCCATCGCCGGGACGTTGGGCAGCGACAACCACCCGGCGATTGCAATCGTTGACACGCGTGCAGACGCGCCGTTAGGTTGCTGAAAAACATAAAAGAACACATCCAATCGGGAGGTTTTCATGGCCATCAGGTCAGTTCTTATCGGCGCGACGTCCGCATTCGCCCTCGTGGCGGCGGCGCAGGCCGAAACGGTCACCATCGCCACCGTCAACAACGGCGACATGATCCGCATGCAGAAGCTGGCGGAAGAATTCACCAAGGCGAATCCGGACATCGAGCTCGAGTGGGTCACGCTCGAGGAGAACGTCCTGCGCCAGCGCGTCACCACCGACGTCGCCACCAAGGGCGGCCAGTACGACGTGATGACCATCGGCACCTACGAAGTGCCGATCTGGGGCAAGCAGGGCTGGCTCGTCCCGCTCGACGATCTCGGCGACGACTACGACGCGGGCGACATCCTGCCCGCCATCGCCGGCGGCCTTAGCGTGGATGGCAAGCTCTATGCCGCGCCCTTCTACGGCGAGAGCTCGATGGTGATGTACCGCAAGGACCTCTTCGAGAAGGCCGGGCTCGAGATGCCCGAGGCGCCGACGTGGGAATTCATCGGCGAGGCGGCGCGCAAGATCACCGACAAGGACAACGAGATCTACGGCATCTGCCTGCGCGGCAAGGCCGGCTGGGGCGAGAACATGGCGTTCCTGACCGCCATGTCGAACTCGTTCGGCGCCAAGTGGTTCGACATGGACTGGAAGCCCCAGTTCGACAGCCCCGAGTGGAAGGAAACCCTCGACACCTATCTCGGCCTCCTCAACGACGCCGGCCCTCCGGGCGCCTCGTCCAACGGCTTCAACGAGAACCTCGCGCTATTCCAGTCCGGCAAGTGCGGCATGTGGATCGACGCGACGGTGGCGGCCTCGTTCGTGACCAACCCGAATGACAGCCAGGTGGCTGACCAGGTGGGCTTCGCGCTGGCGCCGGATAACGGCCTCGGCAAGCGCTCCAACTGGCTGTGGGCATGGACGCTCGCCGTTCCGGCAGGCTCTGACGCGGAGGACGCCGCGAAGACCTTCATCGCGTGGGCGACCTCCAAGGAGTACGCCGAGCTGGTCGCCGAGCAGGAAGGCTGGGCCAACGTTCCCCCCGGCACGCGCACCTCGCTCTACGAGAACCAGGAATACCTGGACGCCGCACCGTTTGCGAAGATGACGCTGGAATCGATCCAGTCCGCCGACCCGCAGCAGCCTACGGTGGACGAGGTGCCTTATGTCGGCGTCCAGTTCGTCGCGATCCCCGAGTTCCAGGGCATCGGCACGGCGGCGGGCCAGCAGTTCTCCGCGGCGCTCGCCGGCAACATCACCGCCGAGCAGGCGCTCCAGAACGCGCAGCAGCTGACCACCCGCGAAATGCAGCGGGCCGGCTACCCGAAGTAGCCGACCCAGAACCGGCCGGACGCCCGCGCGCGCTCCGGCCGGCTCTTCCCGAGCATATTCCCTGAGACGGCGGCCGGACCGGAGCTCGCGCCATGGCAACCCAGCATTCCCGCACGGCCGCACGCTTCATGCTGGCGCCGTCCGTCATTCTGCTCCTTGGCTGGATGATCATCCCGCTGTCGATGACGCTCTACTTCTCGGTCCTGCGCTACAACCTGCTGATGCCGGGGCAGGAAGAGTTCATCGGCTTTATGAACTACCGCTTCTTCCTGACCGACCCGGCATTCTTCGCCGCGCTCACCAACACGCTCATCCTGGTCGGCGGCGTCCTCGTCATCACCATCGGCGGCGGCACGCTTCTCGCGCTCCTCCTCGACCAGCCCTTCTTCGGGCAGGGGATCGTGCGGATCCTCGTGATCGCGCCGTTCTTCGTGATGCCGACGGTCTCGGCGCTGGTGTGGAAGAACATGTTCATGAACCCGGTGAACGGCTTGTTCGCCTGGATCGCCAAGGTGTTCGGCGCGCAACCGATCGACTTTCTCGCCGAGGTGCCGCTGCTCTCGATCATCATCATCGTCGCCTGGCAGTGGCTGCCGTTCGCGACGCTGATCCTCCTCACCGCGCTGCAGTCGCTGGACAGCGACCAGCTGGAGGCCTCCGAGATCGACGGGGCGCCGCCGCTGTCGCGCTTCCGCCACATCATCGTGCCGCACCTGTCGCGTGCGATCACCGTGGTCATCCTGATCCAGACGATCTTCCTGCTCTCGGTGTTCGCCGAGATCCTCGTCACCACCAACGGCGGGCCGGGCTATGCCACCACCAACATCACCTACCTCGTCTACGCCCAGTCGCTCCTCCAGTTCGACGTGGGCGGCGGTTCAGCGGGCGGCATCGTCGCCGTCATCCTCGCCAACATCGTCGCGATCTTCCTGATGCGGATGATCGGCAAGAACCTGGACGTGTAGAGATGGCCCGCGCAGTTTCCCCCCGCCGCAAGATCATCGTCACGCTGCTGGCATGGACAATCGGGTTCCTGATCTTCTTCCCGATCCTCTGGACGATCCTGACGAGCTTCAAGACCGAGGCGGAGGCGATCGCCTCGCCGCCGTCCTTCTTCCTGTTCGACTGGACGATGGAGAACTACGAGGCGGTGCAGGAGCGGTCGGACTATTTCCGCCACTTCTGGAACTCGGTGGTGATCTCGGTGGGCTCCACGCTGCTCGGCCTCCTCATCGCGGTCCCGGCGGCCTGGTCGATGGCGTTCGTGCCCTCCAAGGCGACCCGCAACATCCTGATGTGGATGCTGTCGACAAAGATGCTGCCGGCCGTCGGCGTCCTCATCCCGATCTACCTTCTCTTCCGCGACACGGGGCTTCTCGACACGAAAATCGGCCTCGTCATCGTCCTCACGCTCATCAACCTCCCGATCATCGTGTGGATGCTGTTCACCTACTTTCGCGAAATTCCGGGCGAGATCCTGGAGGCGGCGCGGATGGACGGGGCGGAGCTGAAGTCCGAGATCCTCTACGTGCTGGTGCCGATGGCGGTGCCGGGCATCGCCTCGACGCTCCTCCTCAACATCATCCTCGCCTGGAACGAGGCGTTCTGGACGCTGAACCTCACGGCCGCCAATTCGGCGCCGCTGACGGCCTTCATCGCCAGCTACTCCTCGCCTGAGGGGCTGTTCTACGCCAAGCTCTCGGCGGCCTCCACCATGGCGATCGCGCCGATCCTCATCCTCGGCTGGTTCAGCCAGAAGCAACTCGTCCGCGGCCTGACGTTCGGCGCCGTGAAGTAAGGGGCAGACCATGGGACACATCAGCCTCAAGCAGGTGACGAAGAGCTTCGGCCCTGTCGACGTCATCAAGCCGCTCGACCTCGAGATCTCGGACGGCGAATTCGTCGTCTTCGTCGGCCCCTCCGGCTGCGGAAAGTCGACGCTGCTGCGCCTCATCGCGGGGCTTGAGGACGTCACCTCCGGCGTGATCGAGATCGACGGGCGCAACGCCACCGAAACGCCGCCCGCCAAGCGCGGCCTTGCGATGGTGTTCCAGTCCTACGCGCTCTACCCGCACATGTCGGTGCGCAAGAACATCGGCTTCCCGCTGAAGATGGCCGGCATGGACAAGGCCGAGGCCAAGCGCCGGATCGACAACGCCGCCAAGGTGCTCAACCTCACGGATTATCTCGACCGGCGCCCCGGCCAGCTCTCCGGCGGCCAGCGCCAGCGCGTCGCGATCGGCCGCGCCATCGTGCGCGAGCCAGCCGCCTTCCTGTTCGACGAGCCGCTCTCCAACCTCGACGCGGCGCTGCGCGTCAACATGCGGCTCGAGATCTCCGAGCTCCACAACACGCTCGACACCACCATGATCTACGTGACCCACGACCAGGTCGAGGCGATGACCATGGCCGACAAGATCGTGGTGCTGTCTGCCGGCCGGATCGAGCAGGTCGGCTCCCCGCTGGAGCTCTACCGTTCGCCCAAGAACCTTTTCGTCGCGGGCTTCATCGGCTCGCCGAAGATGAACCTCATCGCGGGCGCGCCGGCGCAGAAATACGATGCCGCCACCATGGGCATCCGGCCCGAGCACATGACCCTCTCCACCACGGAGGGCGAGTGGCAGGGCACGGTGGTCGTCTCCGAGCATCTGGGTTCCGACACCTTCCTCCACGTCAAGGTGGAAGGCGTCGGCACGCTCACCGCCCGCGCGGGCGGCGAGTTCCCGGTCCACCACGGCGACACGGTCTACCTCACGCCGGAACCCGACAAGGTGCACCGTTTCAACGCCGAGGGGCTCGCGATCTGATGCGCCTCGCGGGCAAGTCCGCCCTCATCACGGGGGCCGCTCGCGGCATCGGCCGAGCCTTCGCCGAGGCCTACGTGCGGGAAGGGGCGACCGTCACCATCGGCGACATCAATCTCGTGGGCGCGAAGGCCGCGGCCGAAGCTATCGGCCCGGCCTGCCACGCGGTCCACCTCGATGTGACCGACCAGGCCTCGATCGACGCCGCCGTCGCCGAAGTGGCGGACGCGCACGGGCTGGACATTCTCGTCAACAACGCCGCGCTGTTCGACCTCGCCCCCATCGTCGACATCTCGCGCGCAAGTTTCGACCGGCTGTTCGCCATCAACGTCGCCGGCACTCTCTTCACCATGCAGGCGGCGGCACGGCACATGATTGCGGCGGGGAAGGGCGGCAAGATCATCAACATGGCGAGCCAGGCGGGGCGCCGCGGCGAGGCGCTGGTCGGCGTCTACTGCGCCACCAAGGCGGCGGTGATCTCGCTTACCCAGTCGGCGGGGCTCGACCTCATCAAGCACCGCATCAACGTCAATGCCATTGCGCCGGGGGTGGTCGACGGGGAGCACTGGGAGGGCGTCGACGCGATGTTTGCGAAGGCGGAGGGGCTGGCGCCGGGCGAGAAGAAGCGGCAAGTGGGGGCCGCGGTCCCGTTCGGACGGATGGGCACGGCGGAAGACCTCACCGGCATGGCGGTCTTCCTGGCATCGAAGGAGGCGGACTACATCGTGGCGCAGACCTACAATGTCGACGGCGGGAACTGGATGAGCTGATGCAGAAGCTCTCGAACGCAACGCTGGACGAAATCACCGGCGCATCCATCCCGTCCTACGACCGTTCGGCGCTCACCGCCGGCATCGTCCACTTCGGCGTCGGCAACTTCCACCGCGCGCACCAGGCGGTGTACCTCGACCGGCTGTTCGCCATGGGCAAGGGGCACGACTTCGCTATTCTCGGCGCCGGCGTAATGCCGGGCGACGCCGCCATGCGCGAGGCGCTCCACACGCAGGACTTCCTGACCACCGTGGTCGAGCAGTCGGCGGAGAAGAGCACGGCCCGCGTCACCGGGCCGATGGTCGACATGGTCCCCGTCGGCGACACCGAGGCGCTGCTCGACCGGATGGCGGACGCTTCGATCCGCATCGTCTCGCTCACCGTCACCGAGGGCGGCTATTTCCTCGACGGCTCCGGCAACTTCGACGCGGCGCACCCCGCCATCGCCGCGGACGGCGCCAATCCGGCAAGCCCCAAGACCGTGTTCGGCCTGATCGCCGCCGCCATCGCCCGCCGGCGCGGGGAGGGGACGCCCCCCTTCACGGTGATGAGCTGCGACAACATCCCCCACAACGGCGCGGTCGCGAAGGCCGCCGTCACCGGCGTCGCGAAACTCTACGACGAGGCGCTGGCCGACTACATCGCCCGCGAAGTCGCGTTCCCGAGCGGCATGGTCGACCGGATCACGCCAGCGACCGGGCAGCGCGAGCGCACCATCTGCCGCGAGGACTTCGGCATCGACGATGCGTGGCCGGTGTTCTGCGAGGACTTCACCCAGTGGGTGCTGGAGGACAACTTCCCCCCCGGCCGCCCCGCACTGGAGGAGGTCGGCGTCGAGTTCGTGGAGGACGTCGCCCCGTTCGAGACCATGAAGATCCGCATCCTCAACGGCGGCCACGCGATCATCGCCTACCCCGCCGGGCTGATGGGGATCGAGTTCGTCCACGAGGCGATGGAAGAGCCGCTCGTCGCGCGCTTCCTGAAAAAGGTGGAGGAAGAGGAGATCATCCCGATCGTCCCGCCCGTGCCGGGGACTGACCTCGCGACCTATTTCGGCGAGATCCAGCGCCGCTTCGCCAACCCCAAGATCGGCGACACCGTCCGCCGACTCTGCCTCGACGGGTCGAACCGCCAGCCGAAGTTCATCGTGCCGTCGATCCGCGACCGCCTCGCCAAGGGCGCCTCGGTGGAGGGCCTCGCGCTGGAATCGGCGCTCTGGTGCCGCTACTGCGCCGGGACCGACGACGCCGGCAACGAGATCCCCGCCAACGATCCGGCATGGGACAGGCTGACCGCACTCGCCCAGCAGGCGAAGAACGACCCCGTCGTCTGGCTGTCGCAGGAAAGCGTCTACGGCAGCCTTGCCCATGAGCCTGCCTTCAGCGAGCCGTTCTCGCGCTGGCTCGCGAACCTGTGGGCCTACGGCACGCGCGAGACGCTGGAGAACTATCTCGCCGCATGAGGACGGCGCCCGGCGCTGCGGCATCTGACCGCCGCCGGGCTCGAGGCTGCCTGTAATCCGCGCTTGCGGTCGGCGCGGAACCACTATGTAAGAGGGGAGAGGCGCCCGCGGGTGCCGGCCACGGCGCCGGCCGAAGGGCACTCCCGGCGGACCAGCGTCCGTCTTCATTTCCGCAGCGAAGGGGCTGCGGTCACGCCAACCGCTCCGGCGACGCGCCGGGGCCTCTCCTGGGGGCTGCTCAAGCGTGCAACACCCGCTCCAGTTCAGGCAGCAGCGCGCCCGTACCGTCACGGCGGTGCTCGGGCCGACCAACACCGGCAAGACGCACCTTGCGATCGACCGGATGCTGGCACACCGCTCCGGCGTCATCGGGCTGCCGCTGCGCCTTCTGGCGCGCGAGGTCTATGGCCGCATCGTCGCCCGCATCGGGCCGGACGAAGTCGCCCTCATCACCGGCGAAGAAAAGATCATTCCGCCGAAGGCGCGCTACCATGTGGCGACCGTGGAGGCGATGCCGCTCGACCTCGACGCCGAGTTCGTCGCCATCGACGAGGTGCAGCTCGCGTCAGACCTAGAGCGCGGCCGCGTCTTCACTGACCGCATCCTGCGCGTCCGCGGCCGTTTCGAGACGCTGCTTCTGGGCGCGCTGACCGCGCGGCAGCTCCTCGAGAAACTGCTCCCCGGCCTCAACGTCGTCACCCGCCCGCGCATGTCGATGCTGACCTATGCGGGGCAGAAGAAGCTTACCCGCCTGCCGCCGCGCTCGGCCGTCGTCGCGTTCTCGGCCAACGAAGTCTACGCCATCGCCGAGCTGATCCGCCGCCAGAGGGGTGGCACGGCGATCGTTATGGGCGCGCTCTCCCCGCGCACCCGCAACGCGCAGGTCGAGCTCTTCCAGAACGGCGACGTCGACTTCCTGATCGCGACCGACGCCATCGGTATGGGCCTCAACCTCGACGTCGACCACGTCGCCTTCGCCTCCAACCGCAAGTTCGACGGCTACCAGTTCCGCGCCCTCAACGCCGGCGAACTCGGCCAGATCGCTGGCCGCGCCGGCCGCCACACCCGCGACGGCACCTTCGGCGTTACCGGCCGCGTCGCCCCGTTCGAGCCCGAGCTGGTCGAAGCGCTGGAGACGCACTCTTTCGCTTCCGCCAAGGTGTTCCAGTGGCGCAACGCCGGAGCTCGACTTCTCGTCCGTCACCGCGCTCCGCCGCTCGCTCGACGAACCGGCGCGGGAGGAAGGCCTCACCAAGGCCCCGCCGGCGGACGATCAGAAGGCGCTGGAATACGCCACAAAAACGCCCGAAGTCATGGACATGGCAGACACTGCGGCACGCGTGGAGCGGCTGTGGGACGTGTGCCAGGTGCCCGATTATCGCAAGATCGCACCCGCCAACCACGGCGACATGCTGCTTGCGCTCTACACGTTCCTGATCCGCGACGGCGCGATCCCGGACGACTGGATTGCCCGTCAGGTGCGGTATGCGGATCGCACTGACGGCGATATCGACACGCTTTCCAACCGGATCGCGCACATAAGGACTTGGACTTTCGTCGCCAATCGCAATGATTGGCTTGCCGATCCGGCCGAATGGCGAGAAACCACACGGCAGGTGGAGGACCGCTTGTCCGACGCGCTCCATCAGCGTTTGATGCAGCGGTTCGTGGACCGGCGCACCAGCGTGCTGATGAAGCGGCTGAGAGAGAATAGAATGCTGGAATCTGAAGTGAATGACGCTGGCGATGTGATCGTGGAAGGCCAGCATCTCGGCGTCCTTCACGGTTTCCGTTTTCAGACGGACGCCTCGACGGGCGACCCGAGGGACCAGAAGGCGCTGCGTGCAGCCGCTTCCAAGGCCCTCATCCCCGAGATGGAGCGCCGGGCCGACAAGGCCGCCGCCGCACCCGACACCGCGTTCTCGCTGGGGTCGGACGCGGGGCTCCGCTGGCAGGGCGCGCTCATCGGCAAGGTGGTCGCGACCGACGACACGCTGAAGCCAGCCGCCGTGCTCCTCGCCGACGACACCCTCTCCGCCGCAGCGCGCGACAAGGTGCAGGGCCGTCTCGGCCAGTGGCTCGCCGCGCACATCGAGGGCCTGCTGAAGCCGCTGTTCGACCTGCGCAACGCGGATGCGCTGGAGGGCGGCGCCCGTGGCCTCGCCTACCGGATTTCCGAGGGGCTCGGCAGCGTCGAGCGCGGCGCCGTCGCCGAGGAAGCGAAGGCGCTCGACCAGGCGGCCCGTGCAGGGCTGCGCAGCCTCGGCGTCCGTTTTGGCGCCTACCACATCTTCGTGCCGGCCCTCCTGAAGCCCGCGCCGAGCCAGCTCCTCGCGCTCCTCTGGGCGCTGAAGGAAGCCGACCTCGACGTCACCGGCCTTCAGGAAGTGCCGCAGCTTTCCGCCTCCGGCCGCACCTCGATCCCCGTCGACCCCGAGATCCCGCCGGCGCTCTACGGCGTGGTCGGCTTCCGCGTCTGCGGGCCGCGCGCGGTGCGGATCGACATCCTTGAGCGGCTCGCCGACCAGATCAGGCCGCTCGTCGCCTGGCGTCCCGGCCCCGATTCAGGCGAGCCTCCGGCAGGCGCCGTCCCGTCGGGCGGCGCGTTCCTCGTCACGGTAACGATGACATCGCTGCTCGGCTGCTCGGGCGACGACTTTGCGGCCGTGCTCTCCTCGCTCGGCTACCGCGTCGAGCGGCGCGAGGCGAACCCCGCCGAGCGCGAGGCCGTCGAGGCCGCGCAGCAGGTCCGCCGCGCCGCCCCGAAGAAGAGCGGCAAGCCCGGCCGTCCGCCGATCCCGGTCCGCAGCCGCGCCGCGACTGCCGCGTCCGATGCGCCCGCCGAGGCGGACGCACAGCCCGAAGCCAGCGAGGCGGCCGAGGCGGATGAGACCACCGCCGAGCCGATGACGGACGAGCCGCAGACCGAGGCCCCCGCCGAAGCTGCGCCGGCCGACCTTGCCGAGACGCCCGCCGCAGCGGACGCCGAGGAAGCACCGGTTGAAACGAGCGCTGAGGCTGCCGCGGAACCGTCGGAGCCCGAAGTTTCGTCAGCGCCCACCGAGTCACCGCTCGATGCGGCGGCCGAGGAGAACGAACCGGACGCCGGCGAGCAGCCCTCGGCCGACGTGGCGGCAGATTATCACGGCGCCGAGACCGCTGAAGCCGAGCCAGCCGAAGCCGTCGCTGCCGAGGCGGAAGCCGAGCCGGATGCGGAGGCAGAGGCCGCAGCGCCGTTGATGATCGAGATCTGGCGGGTTCCGCGGCATCAGCGGTCCGAGGGGCCGCGCCGTCGCCGTGGTGCCCCCGCCGAGGGCGAGGAGGGTGGCGAGAGCCGTCGCAGGCCCCGTCGCGGCGGGCAGCGCGGCGGTCCCCGTACCGACGCGGTTCCCGGCCAGCCGGGCGGCGCACCGCGCACCGGCGGCGAGGCTCCAGCCCCCGGCGGCCAGCCCGAAGCCCGGGGCGACAGGCCGGACCAGGGCGACCGGGGCCCCAGGCGCGGCAAGAAGCGCGGCAAGGGCGCTCCGCCGCCGCGCGAGACGGTACAGCCCCAGCGCCCGCCCCGGCGCGAGCGGGAGGCGGATCCCGATTCGCCGTTCGCGAAGCTGGCGGCGCTGAAGCAGCAGTTGGAGAAAGGCCCTGGCGATCGTTGACCGCGGCGAGATGTTGAATGGCCGCACGGCGGGTTGAGGCGGACGACGCGCCCGCCGAGCCCCAGCGGCTCGACAAGTGGCTGACCTACGCGAGGTTCGTGAAGACGCGGACCCTCGCGCAGGCGCTGGTCGAGGGCGGCAAGGTTCGCCTCAACCGCGACAAGATCACCGACAGCGCCCGCAAGGTGCGGCCCGACGATATCCTCACCATCCGCATCGGCAAGCTCGTCCACGTGGTGAAGGTGATCGGCTTCGCACCCTCGCGCGTCTCGCCACCCGAAACGGCCCAGCTCTACGTCCGCCTCGATTCGCCCCCCGGCGAGCGCTCCGGGCCTGATGGCGACGACTGACGCCCGCCCCACGGCGCCTCTGGCAGGCGCCCCGGCGAGGTGCTATGCCTGCCCGGCTCATTTCATCGATACCTGACTGAATTTCCGTTCACCCGTGACGCCGCAGGGACGGTCAGCCATCCCGCCCGGTCGGCGATGGAGGCTGGTCATGTTCCGTATGTTCTCCGCAGCCGTTGCTGCGCTTCTCCTAGCGACGCCCGCGCTGTCGCAGGTGGTCCCGTTCCCGCCCGCCTTCCAAACCGAAGAGATCGCGGCGAACGGCACGACGATCCACGTTCGCGTCGGTGGCGAGGGGCCGGCGGTCGTCCTCCTGCACGGCTATGGCGAGACGGGTGACATGTGGGGCGCGCTTGCCGCCGACCTCGTCCGCGACCACAAAGTCGTCGTCCCCGACCTGCGCGGCATGGGCCTGTCGGCCAAGCCAGAGGCCGGCTACGACAAGAAGACCCAGGGCGGCGACGTATCGGCCGTCCTCGACGCTCTCGGCATCGGCGAGACCGATCTCGTCACCCACGACATCGGCAACATGGTGGGGTTCGCCTTCGCCGCCGAGGAGCGCGACCGCGTGCGGCGCTTCGTGCTGATCGACGCGCCGCTTCCCGGCGTCGGTCCGTGGGAGGAGATCCTCAAGAACCCGCTCCTCTGGCATTTCCGGTTCGGCGGACCGGACATGGAGCGCCTGGTTGCGGGGCGCGAGCGGATCTATCTCGACCGCTTCTGGAACGAGTTCTCCGCCACGCCCGCCAGCTTCACGGAAGCATCGCGCGAGCATTACGCCGCGCTCTACGCCCAGCCGGGGGCGATGCACGCTGGCTTCGCGCAGTTCGCGGCGTTCGACCAGGACGCGGAGGACAACAAGGCGTTCCTCGCAGAAGGGAAACTCACCATGCCGGTCCTCGCGCTGGGCGGCGAGATGTCGTTCGGGCTCGGCATGGCCGACGCCATGCGGTTCGCGGCAGACAACGTCGAGGGCGGCATCGTTCCGGGGTCCGGCCACTGGATCATGGAAGAGAACCCGGATGCGACGATTGCGCTGGTGCGGGCGTTCCTCGACAAGCCGTAGCGCGATTCGGAGCCTGACACCGTGGCGACCCTGCCAACGGCGCGCGGCGATCGGGTTGCCATGGGCACATGCATGGCAGGCTGTGCCCCGCAAACGCTTGCTGCGCGGCGCGTGGCAGCGTAAACGCGTCCCGCAAGCGAAGGAGAAGTCGTGTGACCTATATCGTCGGCGAGGCATGCATCAAGTGCAAGTACACCGACTGCGTCGAAGTCTGCCCGGTGGACTGCTTCTACGAAGGCGAGAACATGCTCGTCATCCATCCGGACGAATGCATCGACTGCGGTGTCTGCGAGCCCGAATGCCCGGCGGATGCGATCAAACCGGACACCGAGCCCGGCCTCGAGAAGATGCTCGAGCTGAACGCGACCTACGCTGCGGAGTGGCCGAACATCACCGCCAAGAAGGACCCGCTGCCGGAAGCCGAAGAGTTCGACGGCAAGCCCGACAAGATGGCGCTGTTCTCGCCCAAGCCCGGCACCGGCGACTAGAATTTTACGCGCCGGTCGACGCTTACGCGGACGTTACCGGCGCGCATCCTTGATTTAGGCAGGGTGGCTGTTTTCGATGCGCCGCCTTGCCGCTCCCTGTGCTTGGCAGCAATGCATCTTTGCCGTAGCTGGCGCGCCGTTGGTCCAACCCCTCGCAACAGTTGCCGAAATCGGCGACTGCGGTTGGCCGGTTGCATTCACCAATTGCTCGAAACTATTGCGACTTATAGCTCAAATTTTATCCACGCGTTGAGCGGCGACTTTAAGTCGGCGGGTGGTTGTGCTATGTTTATCGAAGTGCCACGGCCTGCGCGGGCGTTTTGTACGGGTCCGCCCAAGCCGCAGTCTGCCGCACATCAACAGGAGCGGTTGGTGAGGGTCTTCCACACTGGATTTCGATCAGGCGCAACCTAGCCTTACCCAAAGGCGATTGTGCGAGAGAGGACGACCCGACCGACCGACTTTCCACAACAACAATAGCCTTGTCCATGGCAGGACCGGGCTTCCGCGAGGAGTGACTGGAGCTTATGGCAACGGTTAAAAAGAGCGCTGCGAAGTCAGCGTTCAAGCCGACTGAGCATGTAGTTTATCCGGCCCATGGCGTGGGTCAGGTGACGGCGATCGAGAAGACGGAGTTTGGTGGTTCCCCCATCGAACTTATCGTCGTCACCTTCGCGAAAGACAAGATGACGCTCCGTGTCCCGGTCGGTAAAGCCGAATCCGTCGGAATGCGCAAGCTCGCAGAACCCGCAACGATGACCCGTGCCCTCGAAGTCGTGACCGGCCGCGCCCGCATCAAGCGGACGATGTGGAGCCGCCGTGCGCAGGAGTACGAGGCCAAGATCAACTCCGGCGACCTCATCGCGATTTCCGAAGTCGTGCGCGACCTCTACCGCGCCGACAGCCAGCCCGAACAGTCCTACTCCGAGCGGCAGCTCTACGAGGCCGCGCTCGACCGGATGGCCCGCGAAATCGCCGCCATCAACAAGACGGACGAGCAGGAAGCCATCAAGCTGATTGAGGCGCAGCTCGCCAAGGCCCCCAAGCGCCCGGTCAAGGGTGCCGAGGACGAAGACGACGCGGACGACGTCCAGGAGCAGGAAAAGGCCGCCTGACGGCAGTCCTCTCCTGCCGATCGGCACGAATGCGAGGCGGTCCATCGGGCCGCCTCTTTTCGTTCGTGCATCCCGCCGGGGGATGGTCGCGGCGCCGCACCAGCGCAGACTTGCAAATCCATGGCCTGTCGCGGCAGTCTGCCGCCGAACCGGGGCGCACGACGCGCTCACGCCAGACATCTGAAGCGAAAGCCCTCCGCGATGGAACAAATCACTGCACAGCCCGTGGCCGCCCTCGTGATCGGTATCGTCGTCCTCCTGTTCCCGAAGATCCTGAACTACGCGGTCGCCGCCTATCTCATCTTCATCGGCGTGACAGGGCTCTGGCCGGACCTGTTCTGACGGCCCCTGGCTGACAGCGAACCCACCGGAGCCGCACCCGTGCGCAATCTCGTCCCGCTCGCCCTGATCGCCTGCGTTGCTGGCGGCACTTTCGCCACCGCCGAGGAGATCCGCGACCGCGCGTTCATCCAGGCGATGAACGCGTGCACGGACGCCAACATCCTCGCCAACCGGGACACCGTGCAGGCTGCGCTCACAAGCGCCCCTGCGGGCGCTGCCGCGGAAGCCGAGCGGATGATGGAGGAGGGCCTCGCCGCCTGCGGCAACGGCGACCTCGAGGCCGGCCGTGCACAGCTCAACGATGCCGTCGAGGTACTGGCGACCTTCTCGACCGCCACGAGCGAAGCAGCGCCCGAGCCTGAAGCCGCCGCGGGGCCGGCGGACGCGGAAGAGGCGCCTTGGTGGCAGTTCTGGTAGCGGCCTAGACCGAGACCGAGCGGTAGAGCTCTTCCTCGCTGAGCTCGCCCTTGTCGCCCGCAGACGAGCACGGCGCCGCGCTCGAGCACCACGAAACGGTCCGCAAGGTCGTAGGCGAAGCGGAAATACTGCTCCACCAGCACGATGGCCATCGTCTTCTGGTCGCGCAGATATTCGATGACCCTGCCGATCTGCTGGATGATGTTGGGCTGGATGCCCTCCGTCGGCTCATCCATCAGGAGAAGCTTGGGCCTCGTGATGAGTGCGCGGGCGATGGCGAGCTGCTGCTGCTGGCCGCCGGAAAGGTCGCCACCGCGCCGGTTCTGCATCTCCTTCAACACCGGGAACAGCTCGAAGATCTCGCCTGGAATGCGCCGTTCGCTGCGCGGCAGGCAGGCGTAGCCGGTCTCCAGATTCTCGCGCACCGTCATCAGCGGGAACACGTCGCGCCCCTGCGGCACTACCGCCACGCCGCGCTTGGCGAGGGCGTGGGGCGGGGGTGTCGCGACCGGGGCGCCGTCCAGCACGTAGGTGCCGCCGGAGCGGTGGTGCGTTCCGGCGATCGCCTTGAGGAGGCTCGTCTTGCCGACGCCGTTGGTGCCCATCACGCAGGTGACGGCGCCGATGTCGGCGGTCATCGAGATGCCGCGCAGGATCTGCGACTGGCCGTAGTGCAGGGTGAGGTCTTCGATTTGGAGCATCATCGGCCGAGGTACACTTCGATTACACGCTCGTCGCTGGTGACGTGGTCGAGCGAGCCTTCGGCAAGCACCGAACCCTCGTGCAGCACCGTGACCTTGCAGCCGAGCTGGCGGACGAATTCCATGTCGTGCTCCACCACCACCACCGCACGGGTGCGCGCGGCTTCCCGCAGGAGTTTTGTAGTGTGGGCGCGCTCGGCGACGGTCATCCCTGCGGCAGGCTCGTCGACCAGCAGGAGCTTGGGGTCCTGCGCGAGAAGCATCCCGATTTCGAGCCACTGCTTCTGGCCGTGCGAGAGCTCGCCTGCCTTGCGGGGAAGCTGGTCCGACAGGCCGATCTCGGCGGCGAGGGCGTTGATGCGCTCCGTGTCCGGCTCGTCGCGGCGGTAGAAGATCGCGGCGAACGGGCTGCGTGGCTTCTTCAGCGCCATCAGGAGGTTGTCGAACACGCTCTGGTCCTCGAACACCGTCGGCCGCTGGAACTTGCGGCCGATGCCGAGCCGGGCGATCTGCGCCTCCGACAGCCGCAGGAGCGAGACGTTGTCCTCGCCCCAGGTGACCGCGCCGCTGTTGGGCCGCGTCTTGCCGGTGACGATGTCCATGAACGTCGTCTTGCCCGCGCCGTTGGGGCCGATGATGGCGCGCAGCTCAGCATCGCCGATCTCGAACGAGAGGTTGTTGATGGCCTTGAACCCGTCGAAAGAGACCGAAACGCCGGCGACTTCCAGAAGCGCGCTCATTCGGCGGCTCCCGCCGGGCGGCCGTCCAGCCGGTCGCGTCGCTCCTCGGCAGGGGGCACCGGGTCGCGGCTGATGCGGTCACGCCGGACGATGAGATCGAACAGGCCGCCGATGCCCTTCGGCGCGAACAGCGTGACGAGGACGAACGAGACGCCGAGGAGAACCTGCCACCAGTCGACCCACTCGATCCGGAAGAGGCCGAGGTTGAGGTCGGGCGCCCGGCCGCCGGTGAACCACGTCGACAGCAGAGAGACGACCGCGGCGCCGATGATCGCGCCGTAGAGTCGGCCGCGCCCGCCGATCGCGACCCAGACTGCGAGATAGATCGAGGCGATGGGCGCGATCTCGGCCGGGTTCACGATTCCCGCCTGCGGGTAGTAGAGCGCGCCGGCGATGCCGGCGATCACGGCCGTCAGCGTGAAGACGACGAGCTTGTAGTGCTCCACCTGGTAGCCGAGGAAGCGCACGCGCGCCTCGTCGTCGCGAATGCCGCGGACGACGGAGCCGAACTTGCCCGAGACCAGCCAGGCGGCGAACAGGTAGCCGATCCCGAGCGCCACCGCCGAGGCGATGAAGAACGCCACCGAGACAACGCTCTGCGGCACGCTCTCGAAGCCCGGAATGTTCTGAAGGCCGGAAAGGCCGTTGTTGCCGCGCAGGCCGCTGTCGTTCTGGAAGAGGTAGAGCGAGAGTGCCAGCGTCATCGCCTGCGTCAGGATCGAGAGGTAGACGCCGGTGACGCGGCTTCTGAAGGCGAGCCAGCCGAACACCAGCGCGAGGAGCCCCGGCACCAGCACGACCAGCATCAGCTGGAGCGGCAGTGAGTGCGCGAACGACCAGATCGCCGGAATGTCCGAGCCGCCGACGACGCCGAATATCTGCGTGCCGATGGCGTCGCGGATCTCGTCGGGCGTTGGCGGGAGAGGGGCGTTGCGCGCCGCCTCGACGACGATCGCCTCGGTCCGCGCGTACATGATCCACATCCCGACCATGTAGCCGCCGAGCCCGAAGAAGGCGAAGTGGCCGAGGCTGAGGATGCCGCAGTAGCCCCAGACGAGATCCATCGCCACGGCGATGAGGCAGAGGCAAAGCGTCTTCCCGAGCGTCTTCACGAGGCTGGTGGAGAGATCGCCGCCCGCCGCCTCAGACAGCGACACGACGGACACGGTGAAGGCGATGAGGAGGAGCATCACGACGATGGTCGACGGCTGCGAAAGGAACGAGCGTGACCGGAGCGGGGTGCGCGTACTCATGCGGGCGCCTTCCGCAGCGGATTGCGGGGCACGGAGCATGGGCGGGCGCGGCCTCCGAGGGGTTTCTGCAACCGGTTCATCATGCCTCCGCGGCGCGGCCCTTGAGGGCGAAGATGCCCCGCGGCCGGAACTGGATGAAGATGATGATGAAGATGATCATGTAGGTCTGCGCCGCCAGGGTGTTGGACGGGTTGAAGGATTCGATCCCCTTCTGCAGGAAGCCGATCATCGTGGCGCCGGCGAGCGCGCCGAAGACGTTGCCGACACCGCCGACCACCACCGTCATGAAGCTCTGGACGATGTAGCCGGCGCCGAGGTCGGACGTGACCTTGGCGAAGAGGCCGATGGCGACGCCCGCGATGCCGGCAATCCCCGAGCCGAGCCCGAAGGTCAGCATGTTGATCCGGTCGGGGTTGATGCCCATCGAGGCCGCCATCCGCGGGTTCTGCGTGACGGCGCGCACCTCCAGCCCCAGCCGCGTGCGGTTGAGCGTGATGAGGAGCGCCAGGAAGAAGACGATCGCGAGGACGAAGATCGCGATGCGGATGTAGGAGATCTGCAGCGCGTCGTTGATGACCAGCGCCCCGCCCAGCCAGTCCGGTGACGTCAGCGGTCGCGCCTGCGTGCCAAAAATGTTCTTGGCGAGCTGCTGGAGCGCGATGGAGACGCCGAAGGTGGCGAGCAGCGTTTCCAGCGGGCGGTGGTAGAGCCAGCGGATGACGAGCCGCTCGAGCGCCACGCCGGCGGCGAAGGTGATCGCGAAGGCGAGCGGCAGAGCGACCAGGATCGACAGCGTCTTGTCCGGGACGAAGAGCTGGACGACGTAGCCGGTGTAGGCGCCCATCATGATGAACTCGCCGTGCGCCATGTTGATGACGCCCATCACGCCGAAGGTGATCGCAAGGCCGATGGCGGCGAGGAAGTAGATCGAGGCGAGCGAGATCGCGTCGAGCGTGAGGTCGGCAAGGCGGTACATCGCGACGGTGTTGTTGATCGATTCCACCGTGTCGTTGGCGGCGTCGGTCATCGCCTTCGGCTCGCGGTAGATCGTCTCGAACACGAACCGGTCGAGGAACGCCTGCTGCTCGTCTTCCGTCATGGTGGCGGGGACGGTGCCCTCTGCGGCGAGCTTCGCGTAAGCCTCGTCACGCGCGTCGCGGCTGTCCAGCGTCGCGACCGGGACGCCGGCGACCGTGCCATCCGTGATGTTGGCGATCAGCGCCTGATCGCGCGCTGCGGCGTTGATCGCCCTCGGCGCCAGCTCCTTCGTCGACCAGCATCGCGTAGGCATCGTCGAACGACAGCGCCTCGCTGCCGGGGGTGAGGGTGCTCGCGACGTTTTCGGGTTCGGGGTCGTCCGCCTTGCGCACTTCGAGGCGGGTGGCGAGGAGCGGGTTGAGGGTCGCGCGGGTCTCGACGGAGAGGTCGTTGGCAAAGCTCTCGATCGCGGCGATCCGGGCGTCGGTGTCCTCGTCGAACATGATGGTGAGGCGGCGTTCGGCGCGTTCCAGCGCCTGCCTGCACGAAGGGGTCGGTCTCGCGGCCGAGGGCGTCGCGGAGCGCGGTGAGGTGGGATTCCTCGGGGTCGCGCAGCATCGCGTCGAGGCTGCGCAGACGCACCTCGGGGTCGGGGTCGGCGAGCTGGAAGGCGACGAGCGCCGCGGAGATCATCGCGCGGATGCCGCTGTTGGGCTTGATCTCGTCCACCTCGCGGCGGCCGGCGGTGCCCATCGGCTCGCCGGTGATGATGTGGGAGAGCGCGTAGTCGTCGCCCTCGCGCGTTGCGCGGAAGAAGCGGCCGTCGCTCTCGCGGGCGTAGAGTTCCTTGTCGCGCCACATGCGCAGGACATCGGCAGCGCCAGGAAGGCCGCTCGTCGCGACCGCGTCGATGGCCGGGCCGATGGAGCTGCGCGAGCTCTTCTGGATCACCTCGGTGTATTCGAGGAGGAGGGCCTCGATCGGCGTCGGCGCGGGGGTCGCGTCCGGCGTCTGCGCGCGCACGCTCGCCGCCCCGTTAAGGGCGACGAGCAGGAGGAGGGCGGACGCGAGGCCCGCCAGTTTGCCGAGGAAGTTCAAGTTAGTAGTTCGACTTCAGCTGCACGCAGGTCTTGGTTTCGGTGTTGTACATCCCGCACTTCAGGTCCTTCCAGTCGGACGTCAGGACGGCCGATTCGGGCAGGAAGTCGGTCCACGCATCGCCGTCGACCTCTTCGGTCTGGCTGATGATGTCGAACTGGCCGTCCGCCTGGATCTCGCCGATCAGGACGGGCTTCGCGAGGTGGTGGTTCGGCAGCATCACCGCGGTACCGCCGGTGAGGTTCGGGAACTCCTGGCCGATCATCGCTTCGGAGACGGCGTCGACCTCGGTGGTGCCGGCAGCTTCGACGGCCTGCACCCACATGTTGAAGCCGATGTAGTGGGCCTCCATCGGGTCGTTGGTGACGCGGTCGTCGCCCATGCGGGCCTTCCACGCGGCGATGAATTCCTCGTTCGCCGGGGTGTCGGCGGACTCGAAGTAGTTCCACGCGGCAAGGTGGCCGACGAGGTTGGAGGTGTCGAGCCCGGAGAGTTCTTCCTCGCCGACCGAGAACGCCACCACGGGGATGTCGTCGGCGGACACGCCGGCCGCGGCCAGCTCCTTGTAGAAGCCGATGTTGGCGTCACCGTTGATGGTGGAGATCACGCCGACCTTCTTGCCGTCTTCGCCGAGCGCGACGACGTCGGAGACGATCTTCGACCAGTCGGAATGACCGAACGGGGTGTAGTTCACGAAGATATCGTCTTCGGCGATCCCGTTGTCCTTGAGGTACGCTTCGAGGATCTTGTTGGTGGTGCGCGGGTACACGTAGTCGGTGCCCAGAAGCGCGAATTTCTCGACGCCGAGTTCTTCGAGGAAGTAGTCAACCGCCGGGATCGCCTGCTGGTTGGGCGCGGCACCGGTGTAGAACACGTTCTTGGAGGATTCCTCGCCCTCGTACTGGACGGGGTAGAACAGGAGGCCGTTCAGCTCTTCAAGCACCGGCAGGACGGACTTGCGCGACACCGAGGTCCAGTTGCCGAAGATGACGGCAACATCGTGGACGGTAAGGAGCTCGCGGGCCTTTTCGGCGAACAGCGGCCAGTCGGACGCGGGGTCGACCACCACGGCTTCGAGCTGGCAGCCGAGCAGGCCGCCCTTCTCGTTCTGCTGATCGATCAGCATCAGCATGGTGTCTTTCAGCGTTGTCTCGGAGATCGCCATCGTGCCGGACAGGGAGTGCAGCACACCCACCTTGATCGGGCATTCGGCGTCCTGCGCGATCGCAGGGGCCGCGAAGGCGGTCGTTGCCACGAGCGTGCGGCAAGGGTCGTTCTGAAATTCATGGAGCTTCTCCTCCGGCGTTGATTGTCGGAGCCTACGTAGCAAGCCTCTTGCCAACAGAAGTTGCAGCCGCCGCCTGCGACGCTTTTGTTAACGGCCGGGAATAACTGCCGTATGTTTGAGCAAGTCAGACTTATCTGCACAACATTGTTGCGCGTGTTGGCCGCCTGAGAGCACGAAGTGCCAATCCACCAAATGTCCTGTTGCGTAATTCTCAGTTTCGGGATTAATTCCCGGATATGGAAGAGTCAGGTTGGGGCAGCGGGGAGGTTCTTGCGGCGCGGTTGAAAGCTCTGCGTGCAGAGCGGGACCTGTCGCTGGACGTGCTCGCGCAAAAGAGCGGGATCAGCCGGGCGACGCTGTCGCGGCTGGAGAACGGCCAGACGAGCCCGACCGCGGCGCAGCTTGCCGCGCTCTGCAGCGCGTTCGGGCTGACCATGGCGCGGCTGATGCTGATGGTCGAAGGCGCGCCGCCTGCGCTGGTCCGCCGGACCGCGCAGCCGGTGTGGCGGACCGACGACGGGCTGGCGGAGGCGCGCGCCGTCTGCCCGCCCGCCCGCGACTTCAGCGCGGACGTGACCGAGTGGCACCTCTTCCCGGGTGCGCGGCTTTCCTACCCGGACGACCGGCGCCCCGGCACCGAGCATCATCTGGTGATGCTGTCGGGCACGCTCGACCTCACTCTTGCCGGCGAGACGCACCGGCTTTCGGGTGGCGACGCGATCCGTTACCGCGCGATCGGGGCAAGCGCCTTCGCCGCCCCCGACGAGGCCGGCGCGCGCTACCTCCTCTTCATGGTGATCCAATGACCCTTGCGATCCGGGCGGTCGATCCGGCCGAGCCCGTGGACGTCGATGCCCTCGGTGCGCTCCTCCATGCCTGCGTGATGGCCGGCGCCAGCATCGGCTTCATCGACCCGTTCAGCCCCGAGGAGGCGCGCGCATTCTGGCGCGATACCGTCGCCCCGCGGGTCGCGGCGGGGGCGGTGACGCTCATCGAGGCGCGGCTGTCGGGGGCGCTCGTCGGGACGGCGCAGCTCATCACCTCGACGCCGCGCAACCAGCCGCACCGGGCCGACGTCGCCAAGGTGCTGGTCCACCCCGATCACCGCCGGCACGGCATCGCACGCGCGGATGATGGCGGTGCTGGAGGGCGAGGCGCGCGCAAGGGAGAGGACGCTGCTGACGCTGGACACACGCACCGGCGACGCCGCCGAGCCGCTCTACCGCGGTCTCGGCTACGAGGTGGTGGGCGTCGTGCCCGGCTACTGCCTCGACGTGTTCTCGCCGCGGCTCGAGTTCGACCACCATCATGTACAAGCAGCTCGCCTGAGGTTCACGCGGCGGCGGGCACCTTGCCGAGCACGGCGGCGGCAGCGGCGGGGGCGGGGCCGCCCTGCGCCCAGTCGATCAACTCTACTGTGTGGACGATCGGGCGGCCGTCCTTCAGCTGCGTCATGCAGCCGATGTTGCCGGTGGCGACAAGGTCGGCGCCGGTGGTCTCGATGTTGGCGAGCTTGCGCTCCCGGAGCCGCGCCGCGATGCCTGGCTGCAGGATGTTGTAGGTCCCGGCCGAACCGCAGCAGAGGTGCCCCTCCGGCACGTCCTTCACCGTGAAGCCGTGGGCGGCGAGCAGGGCCTTGGGCTCGGTGCGGATCTTCTGCCCGTGCTGCATCGAGCAGGCGCTGTGGTAGGCGACCGTCGCGCCGGTGCTGCGGGTCGCCGGGGCAAGGTCGAGCCCGGCGAGAACCTCGGTGATGTCCTTCGCCATCGCCGACACCGCCGCGGCCTTGTCGGCATACGCCGGGTCCTCGCGCAGCATGAAGCCGTAGTCCTTGATGGTGGTGCCGCAACCCGATGCGGTGATGATGATGGCGTCGAGCCCGTTGCGGTCACGCTCGCCGATCCAGGCGTCGATGTTGCCCTTGGCGGCGGCGTGGGCGTCGTTTTCGCGGCCCATGTGGTGGACGAGCGCGCCGCAGCAGCCCTCGCCCTTCGGCGTCACCACCTCGACGCCAGCGCGGGCGAGGACGCGGGCGGCGGCGGCGTTGATCGAGGGGGCGAGCACGCTCTGCGCACAGCCGGTGAGGATCGC
Organism: uncultured Alphaproteobacteria bacterium; assembly: GCA_963704595.1. Taxonomy (GTDB): domain Bacteria; phylum Pseudomonadota; class Alphaproteobacteria; order Rhizobiales; family Amorphaceae; genus Acuticoccus. Next base: position 3,985,110 of record OY969922.1, on the reverse strand, counting down.
GACGCGCATCTTGCGGGCGCCTGTCATCGGGGCCGGCGCGGCCTCGCGGGCGGGAAGGTGAGCAGGGGCCAGCGCCAGCATCGCGCCGAGGCGGCTGAAGATGTCGACGGCGGGCGCCGTGGTGCGGGCCGCGTTGGTGGCGTCGGGTGCGATACTGCCGCGGAGCGCAATGTTCTCGTTGCCTGAGCGGCTGGCGCCGGGCTCGCGCACCACCGGCGGCGCCGCCTTGCGCCGCGCCGCGAACGGGGCGCCGAGCCTTGCGAGCCGGAGCGCCACGCGGAACCGGCCTGGGTAGGGCAGGACCTTGGCGAGGACGAAGCGGAGCGCGCGGTCGGTGAACGGGCGGCGGTAGGTCTTTGCGATGTGGGTGCGGGCGTGGTCGACGAGGTGCATGTAGTTCACGCCGGAGGGGCATGTCGTCATGCAGGCGAGGCAGGAGAGGCAGCGGTCGATGTGCCGGGCGTCCCGCTCGGTCGCCGGGCGGTCCTTCTCCAGCATGTCCTTGATCTGGTAGATCCGCCCGCGCGGGCTGTCGCACTCGTCGCCGAGAAGCACGAAGGTCGGGCACGTGGCGGTGCAGAAGCCGCAGCGCACGCAGGCTCGCAGGATGCCGTCGGCGGTGCGGATCGCCGGATCTTCGAGCTGGGCGGGGGAGAAATGCGTCTGCATCGGTGAACGCTAGCCTCTGCCCGGCGTGCCGGCAATGCGGCGCTGCGGCCCGGCCGTGCCGCAGCGTCTCAATCCATGCGCGGTCAGACGAAGAAGCTGAGCGGCTCCTCGATCTCCACGCCCTGCGCGACGCGGATCAGCCCCTTCACCGCCCGCGCGACCAGCCAGACGGCGATCAGCGGGAAGAGCAGGAGCCCGACCCCCGCGAACGACAGGGCGTAGGCGACGAGGTTGGCCGCAAACCCCATCCAGAACGTGCGGACCTGGTAGAGATAATGCGTCGCCAGCCACTGCGGCGGGTCCTGCCGTGCGTTCTGATAGGCAAAGAAGCCTGCGATCAGCGCCACCGGCGGCATCGCGAGGCTGGCGAGATAACCGGCGTAGATGAGCTTGACGTTGACCGCGCCCGGCCGGAACCAGAGCGACTGGCGGGGCTTGCGCGGCTCGGCGCCGGTTGTGGTGCCATCGCCTGAATTCCCGCTGCCGCGCCTCGCGCCGGTGGCGGCATTGGGCGGCGGATCGCCGGCCGCGGCGCGGGGCGAGCCCGTATGGTCGCCGGCGCTCGTCGTGCCCGGACCGGGCGCGTGTGCCGCGTTGGCGCGCGCTCCCGTCGGCGGGACGCTGCCTGCCATCTTTCGGATCATCGCGCCGCTCCCGTTCTCGCTCCCGGGTGTAGGCCCGGGCCGGACCTTCCGGCCTGCGTGCGAATTATCGGCGGCCGCGGCCGAGACCGTTGCGCCGGCAGTCCTGTTGCGTAAGCGGACGATCATGCTTGCTCCCGCGCCATGCGGTTCGGATTGAATATGGATTTCGGGTCGAACGCATCGCGGAGCCGGGCACTGAGCGACAGAAGCCCGGCCGATACCTCATGAAACGTAGGAATTCTTGCGCGAAAGTCCAGCGGTGCACGCAGCAACGTGGCATGTCCGCCGACCCTGTCCACCGCTGCGCGCAGATGCGGCGGCGCCGGCGTCGTCCACCGCCGGGGTCTCGATCAGGAGGAGGCCGCCCGCCCAGTCGAACAGGACGCGCGAGCCGGGCGGCGCGGCCGCGGCGACGGACGGCCCGTCGGTGGGCGCGACGGAGCAGCGCCAGACCACGCCGCGGGTGCCGGCGAAGGGCGTGCCGTCCCGCACCGCGCGCCACACCGCGGCCGACTGTTCGCCCTCGAGCCGCGAGGTGTCCTCGCCGGCGAAGAGCGCCTCGGCGGCCGCGATGCGCGCGTCCACCGAGGGGCCGAAACCTTCGATCCGCAGGAGCGTCACCGGTCCTGTGCGCGTCAAGCGGCAGGTCACCGGCGACGTCGTCCTGCGCGTGGGCGGCGGCCGACACGTCGCACGCCGACCCCATGACGCGGCTGATTGCGGCGACCGCGGCCTCGGGCGTGTGCCCTGCCAGCACGAGCGTGGTCTCCCGCTCCGGCTTCGGCAGGACCTTGACGGTGAGCTGCGTTGCGACGGCGAGCGTGCCCCACGAGCCGGCCAGCGCGCGGGCAAGGTCGTAGCCGGTGACGTTCTTCACCACCCGCCCGCCGGCCTTGAACGCCTCGCCCCGGCCCGAGACTGCGGAAAGCCCCAGCATGTGGTCGCGCACCGCACCGGCGACCAGCCTGCGCGGGCCGGCAAAGTTGGTGGCGAAGGTGCCGCCGAAGGTCGGCGTGCCGGTGGCGCCCAGAAGCGCCGTGTAGTCCGGCGGCTCGAACGCCAGCATCTGGTTGGCGCCGGCGAGCGCGTCCGCCACCTCGGCCATCGGCGTGCCGGGGGCGAGGGTGAGGACGAGTTCTTCCGGTTCGTAGCTCTCGATCCCGCTGAGGCCGGAGAGGTCCAGCGTGTGCGCGGCCTGCGACGGGTTGGAGACCGCGCGCTTGGTGCCGCCGCCGACCACTTCGAGCGGTTCCACCGCGTTCGCCGCCCAGGCGACGGCGTCCAGCACGTCCTTCGAGTTCGTCGGGGAAAAGGTCGTCACGGATCGACTGCCTCCGGGTGTCGTGCGCCGGCGAGGGATGCAGCGGTGCGCATCAGAACCGCGGAATGTCGGGGAAGGGGAGCTGGCCGCGGTGGACGTGCATCCGCGAAAGCTCGGCGCAGCGGTGCAGCACCGGGAACACCTTGCCGGGGTTGAGGAGGTGGCCGAATCGAACGCGCACTTGACGCGCTGCTGCTGCTTGAGGTCGTCCTCGGTGAACATCTCCGGCATCAGGTCGCGCTTCTCGACGCCGACGCCGTGCTCGCCGGTGAGGCACCCTCCGACCTCGACGCAAAGCCGCAGGATGTCGGCGCCGAAAGCCTCGGCGCGTTCGAGCTCACCCGGCGCGTTGGCGTCGAACAGGATGAGCGGGTGGAGGTTGCCGTCGCCGGCATGGAACACGTTGGCGACGCGCAGCCCGTGCTTCTCGGAGAGTTCGGCCATCCCCTTGAGGACGCGCGGCAGCTCGCGCCGCGGGATCGTCCCGTCCATGCACATGTAGTCCGGCGAGATCCGGCCGACGGCGGGGAAGGCAGCCTTGCGCCCGGCCCAGAAGCTCGCCCGCTCCGCCTCGTTCTCCGAAACGCGGATGTGGCTGGCGCCGAAGTCCCGCGCGATGGCCTCGACCCGCTCCAGAAGATGGTCGACCTCCACCTGCGGCCCGTCGAGCTCGACGATCAGCAGCGCGTCGACATCGCGCGGATAGCCCGCGTTGACGAAGTCCTCGGCCGCGTGGATCGCGGGGCGGTCCATCATCTCCATCCCGCCGGGGATGATGCCGGCGGCGATAATCGCGGCGACGCAGCGCCCCGCGTCCTCGGTGTCAGGGAAGCCGATGAGGCAGGCGCGGGCGGTCTCGGGCGCGCGCAGGATCCGCACCGTGACCTCGGTGACGACGGCGAGCAGGCCCTCCGAGCCGACCATGAAGGCGAGCCAGTCGTACCCCGCCGCATCGAGATGCTTGCCGCCGATCCGCAGGACCTCGCCCTCGATGGTGACGATCTCGAGCCCGAGGACGTTGTTGGTGGTCAGCCCATATTTCAGGCAGTGCACGCCGCCCGAATTCTCCGCGACGTTGCCGCCGATGGAGCAGGCGATCTGCGAGGAGGGGTCCGGCGCGTAGTAGAACCCCTCGTGCGCCACGGCCTGCGTGATCGAAAGGTTGGTGACGCCGGGCTGGACGGTGGCGGTGCGGTTGGCGAAGTCGATGTCGAGGATGCGGTTGAAACGCATCATCGAGATCAGCACCGCATCGGCGAGCGGCAGCGCACCGCCGGACAGCGAGGTTCCTGCGCCGCGCGGGACGACGCGCACGTCGTTGGCGTGGCAGTATTTCAGCACCGCCGCGACCTGCTCGACCGTTTCGGGCAGCACCACCACGAACGGCATCTGCCGGTAGGCGGTCAGCCCGTCGGTCTCGTAGGCGCGCATCCCGCTTTCCTCGTCCACGGTGCCCTCGCCGGGCACGATGGCGCGCAGGGCCGCGACGATCTCGGCGCGGCGGGCGAGCACGGCGTCTTTGGCCTTGGGCATGGCGAGGCTGGACACGTCTACTCCCGGCATGTGTGCGTTGTTGCAGCCGAGGCTGGCGCGCGGCGCGTGAGAACGCAAGCCGCAGCGTCTCGATTCTGGGCACCGGCTGGGTGCGGGTCGCGCCTGCCGGGGCGGCGCTTGCGCGAACCATGGGAGTTTCCGGCCGCGACGCCCGGCTTCCTTGCCTTCACGGCGCGGTCCACTTAGACAATTAGCCGCCGCGACCCGTGCGCTTTCAAACCCCGAGAGGACCCGATGGCCAGCACGCCGATCTACGAGACCACCGCTCCCGACGCCGAGCCGCCCCGCACCACGATCGAACAGCACCGCCAGACCTATGACGGGTTTCTCGGTCTGACCAAATGGGCGATCATCTTCATTGCACTGCTGCTCATCGGCATGGCAGTCTTTCTGGTATGAAAACAAGCAGCCGTCGCCGCCGGGGTCTCTCGTGAAAATTGCCGTACCTGCCGAAACCGACGATACACGCGTCGCCGCGACGCCTGACGTCGTCAAACGCTACGTGACCCTCGGCGCGAAGGTTGCCGTCGCCACCGGCGCGGGCGCCACTGCCCGCGTGACCGACGCCGCATTCAAGGAGGCCGGCGCCGAGATTGCCGCCTCCAGCGTCGACGCCGTGAAGGACGCCGACATCGTGCTGGTGGTCCGCCGCCCTGCGCCCGACGTTCTGGCCGCCATGAAGAAGGGCGCCATCGTGATCGGCGCGCTCGACCCGTTCGGCGACCGTGACGGGCTGAAGGCGATGGCCGACGCCGGCGTCGCGGCCGTCGCCATGGAGCTGATGCCGCGCATCACGCGCGCGCAGTCGATGGACATCCTCTCCTCCCAGGCGAACCTTGCCGGCTACCAGGCCGTGATCGACGCCGCGGCAGCGTTCGACCGCGCCTTCCCGATGATGATGACCGCCGCCGGCACCGTGCCCGCCGCCAAGGTCTTCGTCATGGGCGCAGGCGTTGCCGGCCTCCAGGCGATCGCCACCGCCCGCCGCCTCGGCGCCGCGGTGTCCGCGACCGACGTGCGCCCCGCCGCCAAGGAGCAGGTCGCTTCGCTCGGCGCCAAGTTCGTCGCGGTCGAGAACGACGAGTTCAAGGCCGCGGAAGACGCCGGCGGCTACGCCAAGGAAATGTCGGACGACTACAAGCGCCAGCAGGCCGAGCTCGTCGCCGCCCACGTCGCCAAGCAGGACATCGTCATCACCACGGCGCTGATCCCCGGCCGCCCCGCGCCGAAGCTGGTCTCCTCGGCAATGGTGAAATCCATGGCGCCGGGCTCGATCCTGGTCGACCTCGCGGTGGAGCGCGGCGGCAATGTCGAGGGCTCGAAAGAGGGCGAGGTTGTCGAGGTCGGATCGGTGAAGATCATCGGCCACGCCAACGTCGCCGGCCGGATCCCCAACACCGCGTCGCTGCTGTACGCCAAGAACCTCTACACCTTCGTGGACACGGTTCTGGTCAACAAGGAAACCAAGGCGCTTGAGCCGAAGTGGGACGACGAGGTCGTCACGTCCACGCTGCTGACGCGCGATGGTGCCCTGGTGCACCCCAAGTTCGGTGGCCCTGCCGCCAAGCCCGCCGCGCAAACCGCTGCCTGAGGAAATACCGATGCAACAATTCGCCCAGGCCGCGACCACCGCGCCGGCCACAAGCTCGACCGTGGACAGCGTCGTCATCGCGGCCGACAGCGCCGCAGAGGCGGTCGCATACGCATCCGGCGGTGCGATCGACCCCACCATCTACCGCCTCGCGATCTTCGTGCTCGCGATCTTCGTCGGCTACTACGTGGTCTGGTCGGTCACCCCCGCGCTCCACACCCCGCTGATGAGCGTCACCAACGCGATCTCCTCGGTGATCGTGGTCGGCGCGCTGCTGGCCACCGGCGTCTCCTTCGCGGAAGCGGAAGGCGCGGTGTGGGCCAAGATCTTCGGCTTCATCGGCCTGGTGCTCGCCAGCGTGAACATCTTCGGCGGCTTCCTCGTCACCCAGCGCATGCTGGCGATGTACAAGAAAAAGAAGTGAGCGTGGCTCCCCTCTTTCTCACCGAAATCGTAGATGGCGCGGCTTGCGCGGAGCTTGCGGCCATCAATACGGAAGCGCTCGCGCTTCCCAATAAACACGGAATGACCCGATGAGCGCCAACCTCGCAGCCATTCTCTACCTCGTCTCGGGGGTGCTGTTCATTCTGGCGCTTCGCGGCCTCAGCCATCCGACGACGTCCCGCCAGGGCAACACGCTCGGCATGATCGGCATGACCATCGCGGTCATCACCACGCTGTGGGCCGGCGCGCCGGACGTGGCGGGCTGGATCCTCATCGTGCTCGGCCTCGGCATCGGCGGTGCGGTGGGCGCCGTCATCGCCAAGCGCATCCCGATGACGGCGATGCCGCAGCTCGTCGCAGCGTTCCACTCCCTCGTCGGCCTCGCCGCCGTGTTCGTCGCCGCCGGTGCGCTCTACGCGCCGGAAGCCTTCAACATCGGCACGCCCGAGCACATCAAGACGCTGTCGCTGATCGAGATGGCGATCGGCGTCGCGGTCGGCGCGCTCACCTTCACGGGCTCGATCATCGCGTTCGCGAAGCTCGACGGGCGGATGTCCGGCAAGCCGATCATGCTGCCCGGCCGGCATTTCCTGAACGCTGCGATCTTCATCCTGCTGATCGTCCTCGTCGTCCTGTTCGTGCAGGCGGACGGCGCTCCGCTGGCGCAGCGGTCGTATTTCTGGGCGCTCGCCATCGTCGCGCTGGTCCTCGGCGGCCTCCTCATCATCCCGATCGGCGGGGCGGACATGCCCGTCGTCGTCTCGATGCTCAACTCCTATTCGGGCTGGGCGGCGGCCGGCATCGGCTTCACGCTGGGCAACACGGCGCTGATCATCACCGGCGCGCTGGTCGGCTCGTCGGGCGCGATCCTCTCCTACATCATGTGCAAGGCGATGAACCGCTCGTTCATCTCCGTGATCCTGGGCGGCTTCGGCGGCGACAGCGGCGGTCCGGCGGACGACCTCGGCGACCGCACGGTCAAGCAGCGGCTCGGCCGAAGACGCCGCGTACCTGATGAAGAACGCCGGCTCGGTCATCATCGTCCCCGGCTACGGCATGGCGGTGGCGCAGGCGCAGCATGCCCTTCGCGAGATGGCCGACACGCTGAAGAAGGAGGGCGTGACGGTGAAGTACGCCATCCACCCCGTCGCCGGCCGCATGCCCGGCCACATGAACGTGCTGCTGGCCGAAGCGCAGGTCCCCTACGAGGACGTGTTCGAGCTCGAAGACATCAACTCCGACTTCAGCCAGACCGACGTCGCCTTCGTGATCGGCGCCAACGACGTGACCAACCCCGCGGCGCGCGACGACCCGTCCTCCCCGATCTACGGGATGCCGATCCTCGACGTCGACAAGGCGAAGACGGTGCTGTTCTCCAAGCGCTCGCTGGGCTCGGGCTATGCCGGCATCGACAACACGCTGTTCTACAAGGACAACAACATGATGCTCTTCGGCGACGCCAAGAAGATGGTCGAAGAGATCGTGAAGGCGCTCTGACCTTCCGGCGACGAGACTTCGGACAAGGAAAAGGCGGCACCCCGGTGCCGCCTTTTTTCGTTCCGGCCGGCCGGAGCGTCAGCGCATCCGGAATGCGCCGCCGGCCGTGCCGGATGAAGCGAGGGAGACGCGGACCGGCTCGGCGGCAGCCGTCGCCACCGGTGCCCCGGAGACGCAGTGCGGGTAGTGCTCCCGGGCGGCAGACAGCGTCATCAGGTGGAGCGCCGAGGCAAAGTAGGTGGTCGTGCGGAAGCGCTGGACGTCGGCTGGCAGCGGGACGCCGCGGGTGGCGCACGCGGCAAGGGCCGCGATGGCGCGGTAGCCGAGGTCGTTCATGTCGCTGGCGCGGCGGCTGGTGAGGTCGATGTCCCGCGGCGCGCGGTTGCCTTCGATGTTCCACGCCGCGTCGAACGGGGCGATGTAGCGCGGCGGAACGCGCCCGCCGAGCATCATGTACAGCGGAATGCGGACGGCGTCGTAGGACGACTTCCGCGGCATCCGGTGACCCTGGTGCAGAGCCCCGTTCCGGCCGATGGCGAGCCAGTCCGGCGCAGCGCGGTGACCCGTCGCCATCGCCTGCTCGGTGAGCTGCAGCCCGCTCTGCCACGCCTCGAAGAAGGGGTAGTCGTCGTTCACCTTCGAGAACAGGAGGAGCGCGCCGTAGACATAATAGGAGAGGTTGACGACGCGGCCGTCCGGCCCGTCGAAGCCGGCGGCACCCGGGCGCAGAAGCACGTGGGCACCGTCGCGCACGAGGAGGAGGCGGCCGATGTCGTCGATGATCGGCGCGGCGAGGGCGAGGTAGCGCCCGTCGTGCCACTTCAGCGCGGCCTGGACGAGGCCGTAGGCGATCAGGATGTCGCCATCGGTGGCGTTGTTGCTGTCGAGCACGCGGCCGTTGTCGCCGGGGCTGTAGAGCCAGCCGGAGAGGTGGTCCCTGCGGGTGCGCAGGTTGCGCAGGGTGAAGCCCGCGATCCGCTCGAAGGAGGCCCTGTCGTCGGCCCGCACTGCGAGAATGAGGCCGTAGCCCTGCCCCTCGGAGTGCGAGAGGCCGCCCTTTTCGACGTCGACGATCCGTCCGTCCGACCGGAGATACCGCGCCTTGAAGGTGCCCCACTCGTGGGCGAACAACGTGGTGGGGATCTCCTGCGCGCCAACCGGGCGAACCAGCGCCGGGGCGGCGACCACGGCAGATGCGACGATGCAGGTTGCTGCGACTGCGCTTCGGACGATCTTGCGAACTTTTGAAGTGAACATCGGCGCATCCCCTCATGGCTGGCATGGAGGAAATGCGGGCTTGTCAATATTCGATGCGGAGATTCGGCGTTCCGCGAAGGTAATGCAGATAGTTTTGGTCAGTAGTTTCGGGTGTTACTGTACTAACATGTAATGATTCGTATCAACATTTGCGTTACTGTTGTTTTGACTGCCGAGTAGTGGATTGCAGTTTTGCTGAATAGCTGATTTGGCCGCAAAAAAAAGGCCGGCGCAATGGCCGGCCCTTCTGGCGGAAACGGGAACAGGATCGCGCCGGCTGCGGCGCGGGCGGTCAGGCCGGAGCGGAGCCGTCGCGGGGGCGAAGGGTGCAGAGCCGGTCGAGCAGGGGGCCGTTGCTGAGAACGCCCATCCGCTCGGCGGGGTCGAGCCAGGCGGCGAGTTCTTCCAGCGAGGTCGCCTCGTTCATCTTCACCGTGGCGAGCGCCGTCGGTGCGTCGAAGGCACCACGGCCGCGGACCGGCATGTCGAGCGCCCTGCGGTGGGCATCGAGAAGGTCCGGATCGCCTGCGAGCGCGAGGACGGCGTTGGGCGGCTGGATCATGAACCGGTCCCGCAGCGTCTCCGCTTCCGTGATGACTTTGGCGGGCGAACGCTCCTGCGGCGTCGTCAGGATCGTGAAACGGCGGAACCATGCGCCGAGCCGCGCCGAGCCCGCACCCTTGGAGATCGGCACCGCGAGGATGAGCGCGATCAGTGTCGGCGACATCCACGCCGCGAGGGTGGGGGAGTGGAGGAGCGCGATCAGCGCCAGCGCGATGCCGGAGAGGACGTGGTAGGCGTGGAACTTGATCGCGGCGAGCCAGGGCACGCTCTGGCCCTCGCGCGCCTGCGGCGTCCAGCCGACGGCACGGCCGAACACCACCGAGAGCACGATCGAGGTCTGCGCGATCATCATGATCGGCGCGATCAGGGTACTGAGGATGAGCTCGACGAACATGCTCTCGGTGAGATGGCCCGCACCGCCGCAGCCGCGCCGGATCTCGCGGGTGAAGAGGCCGCGGACGAGCGCGATCGCCTTCGGCATCAGGAGGACGGCGAGCGAGACCATGAAGAGCTGGAGGAGCCGCGCCGAATCGAACACCGGCCACGTCGGGAACAGCGCGAACGCGGTCGGGAAGTATTCTGGCCGCACGAGGGTCGCCTGGATCGACAGGACGACGCCGACGAGGATCAGCGCCAGCCAGATCGGGCTCATCAGGTAGGCGAGGATGCCGATCGCGAAGTGCACGCGGTTGGCGAGCGCCAGGCCTGACGCGCCGATGATGCGTGAATGCTGGAGGTTGCCCTGCGCCCACCGGCGGTCGCGCTTGATGACGCCGAAGAGGTCGGACGGGGCGCCCTCGTAGGAGCCGGTCGAGATCGCTGCGCAGCGTGACGGTGTAGCCGGCGCGGCGGATCAGGGCAGCTTCCACGAAGTCGTGGCTGAGGATGGTGCCGCCGAACGGGGGGGCACCCGGCAGGCTCGGCAGGCCGGCGGCGCTCGCGAACGCCTCCATTCGGATGATGGCGTTGTGGCCCCAGTAGTTGCCGTCCTCGCCCTGCCATGCGGCGACCCCGTCGCCGACGGTGGGACCTGCGACGGTGTTGGCGAACTGCTGCGCGCGGGCAAAGGGCGTCACCGCGCCGATCAGCACGGGGCTCGTCTGGATGATGCCTGTGCGCGGGTCGGCGCGCATTGCGTCGCGAAGGCCCGCGAGGCACGCGCCGGTCATCACGCTGTCAGCGTCGAGCACGACCATGTGCGCGTAGCGGCCGCCCCAGCGGCGCACGAAATCGCCGACGTTGCCGGCCTTGCGGTGCTTGTTCTCGGAACGGCGGCGGTACCAGACCTGGACAGGTGCGCAGAGATCGCGGAGCTGCGTCAGCCCGCGCTCCTCGGCGACCCAGACCTCGGGGTCCGTGGTGTCGGACAGGATGAAGATCTCGAAGGCTTCGGCTGCGGCCGGCGGCAGGTCGCGCGCCATCGCGGCGAGCGCCGCGAAGACGGTGCGCGGGTCCTCGTTGTAGATCGGCATGACGAGCGCGGTCAGCTCGTCGCCCCCATCGGCGGCGGCTTCGGTCCGTTCCGGACGGAAGGGGAAGATGAGGCCGACCAATGCGTTCGCCGCGCTGAACGCGATCCACGCGAACGCGATGGTGAAGATCGCGACCAGAACCCATTCGAGCACGGTGACGCCGCCCGGGCTCGCGGCAACGCGCATCTCGTTGGATGCGAACGCCGTCAGGAGCACGGTGAAGACAGCCATCGACGTCCGCGCAGCCATCGTCCGGAGGGAGACGGTGCGCGGGAATTTCGGTGTCGGCGGAGTTTCGAACAGGGCCTGCTCCGGCATCTCGCGCGGAGCGGGAGGCGGTACGAAGGCTAGGCGGTCCATCGGAACAGCCAGGTCTCCGCCTGCTCGATCCCTTCGGCCTTCACCGTCGCGCGCAGTTCGATCGATTCGGCCCCGTCGGGGTCGAGTTCGAAGCTCACCCTCATGATCCCCTGATCGGGGGTCATGTAATTGGTGATGTTTTTCACCTTGCCGGCTGAGCACTGGACGTCCACCGTAAATTTGTCAGGCGAGGTTTCGCCCACTTCGTAATCAATGACGAAAAGTTCATCAGTGTCGAAGAAGTTCCGCCCGTGCCGTGTTGTTTTTACGCGCGGGCCTTCGGCGCGGACCGGCGCTTCCGCATCCCAGTGGATCCGATACGTCAGGCTGAACGGCTCGCCAGCCACCACGGGCCTGTCCGGCTGCCAGTAGGCGACGATGTTGTCGTTCGTCTCTGAATTGGTCGGGATCTCGAACAGGACGACGGCGCCGGTGCCCCAGTCCCCGATGGGCTCGACCCATGCGGTCGGCCGCGACTGGTAGCGCGCCTCGGCGTCCTGGTAGTCCTCATACGTGCGCTTGCGCTGGACAAGGCCGAAGCCGCGCGGCGTGGTGTCGACGAACGCCGAGACCTCGAGCCGCGGGTGGTTGTAGAGCGGGCGCCACAGCCATTCGCCGCCGCCGGTGTGCATCGAAAGACCGTCGGAATCGTGCACCGCGTCGCGGTAGTCGTCGAACGCGCTGCGGTTCATGCTGTCGAACAGGAACATCGACGAGAACGGCGCGAAGCCGATGGTCTTGATGTCCGTCCGCGGGAACAGCGTGAGCTCCACGTCGGTCTGGGTCGAATCGCCGGGGCGGATGGTGATCCGGTAGGCGCCGGTGGTCGACGGGCTGTCGAGGAGGGCGTGGATCACCACGGCCTTGGCGTCCTGGCGCGGCTTCTCGACGTAGAACGCGCGGAAGAACGGGAATTCCTCGCCCTGCGGCTGCCCGGTGTTGATCGCGAGGCCGCGGGCGGAGAGCCCGTACGTCTCGCCGCGCCCGATGGCGCGGAAGTAGCTCGCCCCCTGGAAGACGACGAACTCGTCGTTGACGCCGGGGTTGTTGATCGCCGTGCGCAGGCGGAAGCCCGAGAAGGGGATGTTGCCTTCGGGCGCCTGCGTGTCCGCGGGCGGGTCGAACACGTACATCGACCGGTCGAACTGGATCGGCCGCGCGGTGTCACCCTCGACGAAGTAGAGCTTCACCGGCTGGCGGAACACGAAACCCGAGAGGAGCGGGTCCATGTGAAAGACGCCGGCGTCCGACAGCGCGATCGGAAAGTCCGGGCCCATGCGCATCGCGCGATAACCGTCATAGGTCATCTTGGTGAGCGCTTCGGGCATCTCGCTGCGCGGGTCGGTGAACGGCTGCTTCGACAGCGCTTCGGCTGCGGCGGCGAGCGCGGCGCGGGAGAACGGCTCGGCCGCTCCAAGCAGTTCGGCCTTTGCCGACTGCACGAGACTGACGATCCCGCCAAGGTCCAGCGCTGCGAGCGCGGCCCCTGTGGCAGCACCCTTCAGCAGTTGCCGACGTGCGATAGGCATCGATGCAGGACTCCGATCTCAAGTTCTCTTTGCCGCGTCGGCGGCACTGTCCCATGCATTTTCAGGACCAGACGGCATCCTAATAAGCCGGGCGGCCGATCGCCGCTAGCTGCTGAATACGGTCTGAATATGTCGCACGAGTGGCACGTCGGCGGACGGGATGTCGTAACCGCCCAGATCCGAAGGAAGGACCATGCTGATCGCCTGCCGTTCCCGCGATATAGGGATGCCGTCCCACTTTCGACAGAGGTATAACGGCATTAACAGATGGAAGGCTTCGTAGGCGTGGCTTGCGAAGAAGAAAGGTTCGAGGTCGCTCTCGCTGACGGTGATGCCCAGTTCTTCGGAAAGCTCGCGCACCAGCGCCGCCTCCGGGCTTTCGCCCGGCTCCAGCTTGCCACCGGGGAATTCCCACAGCCCTGCCATGGGTTTGCCCTCGGGGCGCTGGGCGAGGAGGATGCGGCCCTCGGCGTCCATCAGGCACGCCGCAGCGACGGTGAGAACCCGTCGCACCGGCGCGTCATTCATGTGCGGTAGTCACCGTTGATCGCGACGTATTCCTTGGTGAGGTCGCAGGTCCACACCGTGTCCGTGCCGCTGCCGAGACCGAGGTCGACGCGGATCGCGATTTCCGGCTCGCGCATGACGGCTGAGGCGGCGGCCTCGGAATAGTCGGGGTCGCGCTCGCCGTCGACTGCAACACGGATATCGCCGAAGTGAATTTCGAGCCTGTCCCGGTCGGCCGGTTCGCCTGCCTTGCCGACAGCCATCACGATGCGGCCCCAGTTAGCGTCCTCGCCGGCGATCGCCGTCTTCACCAGCGGCGAGTCGGCGATGGAACGGGCGATGCGGCTGGCGGAGGCGTCGCTCTCTGCGCCCGTCACGGTCACGGCGACGAACTTCGTGCAGCCCTCGCCGTCCTTCACCACCCAGTGCGAGAGCTCCAGAAGCAGGCTGTGCAACGCCTCGGCGAAGGCCTTGCCGTCCGCTGATGCGGCATCGTCGACCGAGGCGCCCGATGCGCCTGTCGCGAAGGCGAGGAGGGTGTCGGAGGTCGAGGTGTCGCTGTCGACGGTGATCTTGTTGAAAGAGCGGGAGACGCCGCTCGCCAGCATGTCCTGCAGGACGGCATGGGGCACGGCGGCATCGGTCGCGACGAAGGAGAGCATGGTCGCCATGTTCGGCGCGATCATGCCTGCACCCTTGGCGATCCCGTTGATGGTCACCGTCTTGCCGCCGATCTCCACGGTGCGCGTCCCGCCCTTGGGGAAGGTGTCGGTGGTCATGATCGCGGCGGCGGCGCTCGACCAGTCGTCCGGCGTGAGGCTGTCCGCAAGGTCGCCCATCACGGCGCCGAACTTGGAGGCGTCGAGCGGCTCGCCGATGACGCCTGTGGAGGCGAGCATGATCTCGCCCGGGTCGATGCCCAGGGCCTCGGCCACGTAGCCGGCGGACGCCTCGGTCGAGGCGCGGCCCTTCTTGCCGGTGAAGGCGTTGGCGTTGCCGGCGTTGACGAGGAGGGCGCGGCATTTGCCCGCGGGCAGCACGCCCTTGCACCACTCCACCGCCGCCGAGGGGCAGCGGGAGGTGGTGAAGACCCCGGCAACGGTCGTGCCGGGGTCGAAGCTCATGAGGAGCACATCCCGTCGCCCGGCGCGCTTGATGCCGGCCATCGCGGTGGCGATCGATACGCCACCGACAGGAGGAAGGGCCGGCGGGCTCGCCGGGGCAAACGGGGATGGCGTCATTGTGCGGGCGTCGGCGTTTTCATTTCGATCTCAGCGGTTTCCTTCAACTTCGCGACTTCGTCAACGAAAGCTTCGCGGATCATCAGCTGACGGATCTGGTCGCCCACCTGCTCGAACGTCGGGACCGGCTTCTCGCGGCTCTCGTCCACCTTGATGATGTGGTAGCCGAAGCGCGACTGGACGGGCTCCTGGGTCATTTCGCCGTCACCCAGCGCGAACGCCGCTTCCTCGAACGCCGGGACCATCTGGCCCTGACCGAAGAAGCCGAGCGAGCCGCCGCGTGCCGCCGAGCCGGGGTCCTTGGAATTTTCCTCGGCGAGCTTGGCGAAATCGGCACCCTCGTTGATCTGCTTGATAAGGTCCTTCGCGGTCGCCTCGTCCTCGACCAGGATGTGGCTGGCGGACACCTCCTTCTGCGGACCGACCTTGGCGGCTTCCTCGTCGTAACGGGCCTTCACGGCCTCTTCCGTCACTTTTTCGGAAATTACCTTCTCCATGTAGAGATCCCGCAGGGTCTGGCTGCGATAATAATCCATCCGCTGGTCGACGACGGGGTCCTGGTCGTAGCCGGCCTTTTCGGCCGCATCGGCCAGAAGCTTCATGTCGACCATCAGCGAAAGCACCATCTGGGGGCGCTGTTCGGCGGGCACGCGCTCCAGCACGTCGCCGAGGGTGGAGACCGCAAACGCCACGTCGGCTGCGGTGATTTCCTTGCCGTTGACGGTCGCGAGGACTGGGTTGTCCTGCGCCGCGACGGGGAGCGCGGTCATCGCGGCAATCGCCACGGCGCCCATGAGACGCTTGAACATTTTGAGTAGTCCTTTCCTGCGGGCCAACTGCGCCGCTTGTTTGACATGTCCCGAGGCCAAACATATGTCGAATTCGGGCGCGCCAAGTGGCAACCAGCCGACTCAGCGCATTCTGCATGGGCCGCGCGCCGCGCCAGTACGCAAGGACCTCGGATGCTCGGCACCCTGACCAAACGCCTTTTCGGCTCGGCGAACGACCGCCGCGTGAAGGGCTACCGCAGCCGCGTGGATGCAATCAACGCTGCTGAACCTGAATTTCAAAAGCTTAATGATGAGGAGCTGAAGGCGAAGACCGCCTTCTTCCGCGCAGAACTTGCGAACGGCAAGTCGCTCGACGATCTTCTCGTCCCGGCTTTCGCCACCGTCCGCGAGGCGGCCAAGCGCACCCTCGGCCAGCGTCACTTCGACGTTCAGCTCATCGGCGGCATGGTCCTCAACGACAGCGGCATCGCCGAGATGAAGACCGGCGAGGGCAAGACGCTGGTGGCGACGCTGCCCGTCTACCTCAACGCGCTCACCGGCAAGGGCGTCCACGTCGTCACCGTCAACGACTATCTCGCCGAGCGCGACGCCGGCTGGATGGGGCAGGTCTACAACTTCCTCGGCATGGAAGTCGGCGTCATCGTCCACGGCAAGACCGACGTCGAGCGCAAGGCCGCCTACGCCGCCGACATCACCTACGGCACCAACAACGAATTCGGCTTCGACTACCTGCGCGACAACCTCAAGTACGACATCAAGGCGATGGCCCAGCGCGGCCACTATTTCGCGATCGTCGACGAGGTGGACTCGATCCTGATCGACGAGGCGCGCACGCCGCTCATCATCTCCGGCCCGCTCGAAGACCGCTCCGAGTTCTACAACACGATCGACACGTTCGTGCCGCGGCTGGAGCCGGACGACTACGAGATCGACGAGAAGATGCGCACGGCCTCCTTCACCGAGGCGGGCAACGAGAAGCTCGAGCAGCTTCTCGGCGATGCCAAGCTCCTCAAGGGCGACTCGCTGTACGACGTGGAGAACGTCTCCGTCGTCCACCACCTCCAGCAGGCGCTGCGCGCGCACAAGCTGTTCCAGCGCGACAAGGACTACATCATCAAGAATGGTGAGGTGATCATCATCGACGAGTTCACCGGCCGCATGATGCCGGGCCGCCGCTACGGCGAGGGCCTGCACCAGGCGCTGGAGGCGAAGGAACGCCAGCCAATCCAGCCGGAGAACCAGACCGTCGCGTCGATCACGTTCCAGAACTATTTCCGCATGTACGACAAGCTCGCCGGCATGACGGGCACCGCGCTCACCGAGGCGGAAGAGTTCATGGACATCTACCGCCTCGACGTCGTCTCGATCCCGACCAACCGGCAGATCATGCGCGAGGACGAGCACGATCAGGTCTACCGGACGCAGGAAGAGAAATACCAGGCGATCCTCGCGATCATCAAGGAAGCCCACGCCAAGGGGCAGCCGATCCTCGTCGGCACCACGTCGATCGAGAAGTCCGAGCAGCTTGCCGAAAGCCTCAAGAAGGAAGGCTTCCGCCAGCGCGATCTCGAACTCGGCGACCAGCGCCAAGCTGGGCGAGACCGAGAAGGGCGGCAGGCCGACCTTCCAGGTCCTGAACGCCCGCTTCCACGAGCAGGAAGCGAAGATCATCTCCCAGGCCGGCGTGCCGGGGGCGATCACCATCGCGACCAACATGGCCGGCCGAGGCACCGACATTCAGCTCGGCGGCAACGCCGACATGCTGATCGCCGAGGAACTCGCCGGCTACGACGGCCCGGACCGCGCCGAGAAGGAAAAGGCGATCCAGGACCGGGTCGAGGCGCTGAAGCAGAAGGCGCTGGCAGCCGGTGGCCTCTTCGTTCTCGCCACCGAGCGGCACGAATCCCGCCGGATCGACAACCAGCTCCGCGGCCGTTCCGGCCGTCAGGGCGACCCCGGCCGCTCGCGCTTCTACCTGTCCCTCCAGGACGACCTGATGCGCATCTTCGGCTCCGAGCGGATGGACGGGATGCTCCGCCGCCTCGGCCTCGAGGAGGGCGAGGCGATCGTCCACCCCTGGATCAACCGCGCGCTGGAAAAGGCGCAGCAGAAGGTCGAGGCGCGCAACTTCGACCAGCGCAAGAACGTCCTGAAATACGACGACGTGATGAACGACCAGCGCAAGGTGGTGTTCGAGCAGCGCCGCGAGCTGATGCAGGAAGAGGACGTCCGCGAAACCGTCACCGAGATGCGGCACGACGTCGTCGAGGCGATGGTCGCCAAGCACATCCCCGAGAAGGCCTACCCGGAGCAGTGGGACAGCGAGGGGCTCGCCCAGTCGATCCGCGAGGTGTTCGGCCTCGACCTTCCGATCAAGGACTGGGCCGACGAGGAAGGCATTGCGGACGAGGAAATCCGCGAGCGCCTGAAGAAGGCGACCGACGAGGCCGCCGCCCGCAAGGTGGCGAAGTACGGCATCGACACCTGGCGCCAGGTCGAGAAGTCGGTCCTGCTGCAGACCCTCGACCATCTCTGGCGCGAGCATATCGCGACGCTCGACCACCTGCGCTCGGTGGTCGGCTTCCGCGGCTACGCCCAGCGCGACCCGCTGAACGAGTACAAGACGGAATCGTTCGAGCTGTTCGAGGCGATGCTGCAGGAGCTTCGCACGCTGACCACGAGCCAGCTCATGCGCATCGAGATCCGCCAGCCCTCCGAGGCGCCGCAGCTTCCGAGCGACGACGATCTCGCCGACTACGAGCCGCACCACTTTGACCCGAACACGGGCGAGGACGAGATGAGCGACGGGCCGCGGCCGGCCGGCGGCCCCCCCGCGCAGGACGCCACGCGCCGTGCGCCGGAAGAGCGGGACCCCAACGACCCGTCGACCTGGGGCAAGGTGAGCCGCAACGAGCCGTGCCCCTGCGGCTCGGGCAAGAAGTACAAGCACTGCCACGGCAAGGTCGGCTGACAAGGCGCTTTGCCGGCATCCAACCTTGTGAACTCATGAACGCGCCGGGGCCCCCTCCGGCGCGTTTTGCCGTCTATCCCGCCCGATGGCATATCTGCCCGTCTCGTGGCAGCCTCGCTCGCTGGGGTCTCCTCGGCTATTGCGGCCGGCCGGGCGACTGGCCGGCAGTTTCATGGAAGAGGCGCAGGGCAGGCGATGGACGAGACCATGCGCGCGGTGGTTGAGGATCTCGAGGAGTACCTGACGACCGCTGCCCTCAATTCGGAGCGCTTGCCGGTCCTGGTCGACGGGTTCGGGACGCGGGCGCGCGCTGGCGGCATTTCGCTCGCCCGGGTGATGGTCGGCTACCGCCTGCTCAACCCGATCTTCAACAGCCAGACTGCGGTCTGGGAGCCGGAGACCGGCTGCGCGGTGGAACTCCACCGCCATGGCGAGAGCGAGACTTCGCCCGATTTTCTGGCGTCCCCCGTCTACCGGCTCATCTCCAGCGACGAGACCGAGATCCGCCGGCGGATCGAAGGGGCCAACGCGCCGCTCGAATATCCAGTTCTCACCGCGCTCGGCGAACGCGGGATGACGGACTATCTCGCGGTGAAGGTCTCGTTCACCGGGTCGGCGATCGCGAGCGCGCCCGGCGACGGGCTGGTGTTTTCGTTCGCGTCGGAGCGGCAGGGCGGCTTCCTCGACGAGGAGATCGAGGCGCTCGGCAGGCTGAAGCGCACCTTCGCGCTCGCCGTCCGCACCCGCATGGAAACCAAGATGCGGCAGACGCTGGCGACCACCTACCTCGGCCGGACCGCGGGCGGGCGCGTGCTGGGTGGCGAGATCGCGCGTGGCGAGGGGCGGGCCGTCGACGCGGTGATCTGGTACTGCGACCTGCGCGGTTCGACCGCCCTTTGCGAGCAGATGGGCGTCGCCGCGTACCTTCCCCTGCTGGACGATTATTTCAGCGCCAGCGCGGGGGTCGTCGACCGCCACGGCGGCGACATACTCGACTTCATCGGCGACGCCGTCCTTGCGATCTTTCCGCAAAGCGATGCCGGGCTCCAGCGGGCGCTCGACGCGACCCGCGAGGCGCAGGACAGGCTCGCGGGCTTCGCCGCCCGCCACAGCGTGTTCGACGGGCGGAGCGGGGTCGCCGAGATCGCCGGCATCGCCATCGACGTCGGCACCGTGGTCTACGGCAACATCGGGATCGAGGAGCGGCTGACGTTTTCGGTGATCGGCCCCAGCGTCAACAAGGTGGCGCGGATCGAGCGGCTGACGAAGACGCTGCGCGAGACCGTGCTCGTCACCGATGCCGTGGCGAAAGCGGCCCCGGAGCTGTTCAGGAGCCGCGGCACCTTCGCGCTGGACGGCGTTGCGGGCGCGCAGGAGCTGTTCGGGCTCACGGAGGCACTGTCCCCGCCGGCTGCCCCTATAGACCGGCCTCCAGCCGGTCGAGGAGGGCGTCCAGCATGGCATCGCAGCGAGCAAGGTCGCCCTCGGTGATGAACTCGTCCGGCCGGTGCCCCTGCGCCATCGAGCCCGGCCCGCACACCACCACCGGAACGTCGAGCGCCTCGGCGAACAGTCCGCCCTCGGTGGCGTAGGCGACCTTGATGGTGCCGTTGGCGCCGGTGAGCTGCTTGACGAAATCGACCGCCGCGCTCGTCTTTGACGTTGCAAGGCCCGGCGAGCGGATCACCTCGGTGATGTCGATCGCAGCGTCCGGGTCGTTCGCCGCCGCGACGATGGCGGCGGCATCGGCCCGGATCGCCTCGATGATCGCGACGTCGTCGTCCTCCGCCAGCGCCCGGACCTCGAACTCCATCGCCGCGTGGTTGGGCACGATGTTGAGCGCGACGCCGCCCGTGAGCGTGCCGACGTGGATGGTGGTGTAGGGCACGTCATAGTCGCCATCACGGTGGCCGTTGGCGGCGAAATCAGCCTGCCGGCCCCGTAGCGCCGAGACGAAGTCGGTCGCCAGATGCAGCGCGTTGAGGGCGAGGGGGGCGAGCGCGGAGTGTCCCTCGCGGCCGGTGAAGGTGGCGACGAGTGAGGTCTTGCCCTTGTGGCCGGTGGCGACGGAAAGCTCCGTCGGTTCGCCGACGATGACGAGGCCCGGCCGTACCGGCGCCTCGCGCAGCATCTCGATCAGCGGGCGGACGCCGAGGCAGCCGATCTCCTCGTCGCACGAGAGGGCGAGCGCCAGAGGGTTCTTCAGCGTGCGGGAGGCGGCGCGTTCTGCGGCGGCCATGGCGGACGCGACGAAGCCCTTCATGTCCGCCGTGCCGCGGCCGTAGAGCCTGCCGTCCGCGACGGTGAGCTCGAACGGCGGCTTCGTCCACGCCTGCCCGTCGACGGGCACGACGTCGGTATGGCCGGAGAGGATGACGGCAGGGCGGTCGGCCGGGCCGATCACGGCGTAGAGGTTTTCCCGGCCGTTCTCGTAGGGGACGCGGGTGAGGGTCGCGCCGGCGGCGGCCAGCATCTCGGCGGCACGGGCCATCAGCGCTTCGTTGGGGGTGCGCGACACCGTCGGCATCGCGATCAGCTCGGCAAGGATTTCGGTGCTGCGGGACAAGATGCGGCGCCTCCGTTCGGTGCGCCGCGGGTGGGCGCCGCCGTGACCTTCGCCCGGCGGCGCCGCCCTTGCAATCGGGGCAAGGCCGCGCCGGGCGGGCGCGGCCTTCCCTGAGGCCTATTCGGCCGGGGCGGGGTGGGCGTCGGCGCTCTTGCCCGCGTCCGGCGCGTCGGTCTTCTTCTTGCGGCTGAGGCCGGAGACGACCCGCTGCACCGCGACGAAGAACATCGGCACGAAGATCACGCCGAGCACCGTCGCGGCGATGGTGCCGCCAAGGACGCCGGAGCCGATCGCCTGCCGGCCCGCCGAACCCGCGCCGCTCGAAAGCACCAGCGGCAGCACGCCGAGCGAGAAGGCCATCGAGGTCATGATGATCGGCCGGAACCGCTGGCGCGAGGCGACGATGGCAGCCGTGACGGCATCCTCACCCTCGTGCACCATCCTGTCCCGGGCAAACTCCACGATCAGGATCGCGTTCTTGCCCGTGAGGCCGATGACCGTGAGGAGGCCCACCTGGAAGAACACGCCGTTGTCGAACCCGCCGAGCCACGCGCCGCACAATGCGCCCAGCACGCCGATCGGCATCGCGAGCATCACCGCGAACGGGATCGACCAGCTCTCGTAGAGCGCCGCCAGCGACAGGAACACGGCCGCCAGCGACAGGGCGTAGAGGAGCGGGGCCTGCGACCGCCGGACTCGGTCTCCTCCAGCGACAGCCCCGTCCACGCCACCTGGAAGCCGGTGCCGAGCTGACCGGCGAGGCGCTCCACCTCGGCCATCGCCTCACCCGTCGCGACGCCCGGGGCGGGCGAGCCCTGGATCTGCATCGACGGGACGCCGTTGTAGCGCGTCAGCCCCTGCGGGCCGAACCGCCAGCTCCCGTCCGCGAAGTTGGAGAACGGCACGAGGCCGCCCGACGCGTTGCGCACCCGCCAGCGCTCGATGTCCTCCGGCGTGGAGCGCGCGTCGGCCTCGCCCTGCACGATCACGCGCTTGACCCGGCCCTGGTTGAGGAAGTCGTTGACGTAGGCGCCGGCCCACGCGGTCTGGAGCGAGGTTGCCGACGTCGGTCGCGGTGACGCCCATCGCGCCGGCGGCCCGCCAGTCGATGTCGAGGTTGTACTGGGCGGCGTCCTCCAGCCCGTTGGGCCGGGCCGAGGCGATCAGCGGCGACTGGGCGCAGCATCCCGAGGAACTGGTTGCGCGCCTGCGAGAAGCTGCTCGTGGGTCTGCCCGGCGCGGGCCTGGAGGTAGAAGTCGAAGCCGGAGACGTTGCCGAGCTCGATCACCGCCGGCGGCACGATCGGGAATACCATCGCGTCGCGGATCTGGCTGAGCGCGCCGAAGCCGCGGCCGGCGATCGCCTGGACGCCCTGCCCGGGCTCGGTCCGCTCCTCCCAGTCCTTCAGGCGCACGAAGCCGAGGCCCATGTTCTGGCCGGCGCCCGCGAACGAGAAGCCGACCACGCCGAACATCGAGGCGACGTTGTCCGACTCGCCGTCGAGGAAGTAGTCCTCGACCTTCTTGACCACCTCGAGCGTGCGCTCGGCGGTGGCGCCGGTGGGGGCCTGGATCAGCGTGAACATGATCCCCTGGTCCTCGTCGGGCAGGAAGCCGGTGGGGGTGTTGACGAACATCCATACCATGCCGCCGACCAGCGCGAGGTAGAGGATGCCGACCCGGAACGGACGCCGCGCGACGAAGCCGACGAGGCCGGTGTAGCCGTTCTGCGTCGCCCCGAAGCCGCGGTTGAACCAGCCGAACGCGCCCTTGCGGCGGTCGTGGTCATGCTTCGGCTTCTTCAGGATGGTGGCGCAGAGGGCGGGCGTCAGCGTCAGCGCAACCACCACCGACAGCGCCATGGCCGAGACGATGGTGATGGAGAACTGCTTGTAGATGACGCCGGTGGAGCCGCCGAAGAAGGCCATCGGCACGAACACCGCCGACAGCACCATCGCGATGCCGATCAGCGCGCCGGTGATCTGCCCCATCGACTTGCGCGTCGCCTCGCGCGGCTCGAGCCCTTCCTCCTCCATGATGCGCTCGACGTTCTCGACCACCACGATCGCGTCGTCGACGAGGAGGCCGATGGCGAGCACCATTGCCAGCATCGTCAGCGTGTTGATGGTGAACCCCGCGAGCGCGAGGATGCCGAAGGTGCCGAGGAGCACGACCGGGACCGCAAGCGTCGGGATGATCGTGGCGCGCAGGTTCTGCAGGAACAGGAACATCACGAAGAAGACGAGGACGATCGCCTCGAACAGCGTCTTCACGACCTCCTCGATCGAGATCGTGACGAACGGCGTCGTGTCGTAGGGGATGACGTAGGAGACGCCCTCGGGGAAGAACTTCGGAGAATTCCTCGATCCGTTCGCGCACGGCGGTGGCGGTGTCGAGCGCGTTGGCGCCGCTGGCGAGCTGGATCGCCATGCCGGCCGCCGGCTGGCGGTTGTAGCGGGCGATGGTCTGGTACTCTTCGGCGCCGATCTCCACCCGCGCCACGTCGTTGAGGAGGACGAGGCCGCCGTCGGTCTCGGCGCGGACGACGATCTGCTCGAAGTCCTCCGGCGTCTGCAGGAGCGACTGGGCGGTGATCGTCGCGTTCAGCATCTGCCCCTCGACGGAGGGCAGCGAGCCGAACGAGCCTGCGGAGATCTGCGCGTTCTCGGCGGAGACGGCCGCGACGATGTCTTCCGGCGACAGTTCGTAGGCGGCGAGCTTGGAGGGGTCGAGCCAGATGCGCATGGCGTACTTGGAGCCGAACACCTGGCACCTGGCCGACGCCTTCGACGCGGCTCATCTCGTCGACGATGTTGGAGGCGAGGTAGTCCGACAGGTCGACCTGCTCCAGCGTTCCGTTCTCGGAGATGAGGCCGATCACCATCAGGAAGCCGGCGGAGGACTTGCGCACCGTGATGCCCTGGCGCTGGACGACCTCCGGCAGGAGCGGGGTCGCCTGGCTGAGCCGGTTCTGCACCTGCACCTGTGCGATGTCGGGGTCGGTCCCGGTCTCGAAGGTGAGGGTGATCTGCGCCGAGCCCGGAGGAGGTGGAGCTCGACGAGAA
Source organism: uncultured Alphaproteobacteria bacterium (assembly GCA_963704595.1). Lineage (GTDB taxonomy): Bacteria > Pseudomonadota > Alphaproteobacteria > Rhizobiales > Amorphaceae > Acuticoccus. Next base: position 3,961,067 of record OY969922.1, on the reverse strand, counting down.
GTAGCGCAGGCCATCGAGCCCGGTCATCTGCTGTTCCATCACCTGTGTCACGGTGTTGGCGACCGTCTCGGCCGAGGCGCCGGGATAGCTGGCCGCCACCGTCACCGAAGGCGGTGCGATCTGCGGGTACTGCGCGATCGGCAGCGTCAGGATCGACAGGATGCCGATGCCCATGATGATGATCGAGATGACCCATGCGAACACGGGCCGGTCGATGAAGAATTTCGCCATGAGGCACCCTCCACAGGGCGTGTGGCTGAGGTCCGGCCGGGCGGGACTCTGGTCCTCGCCTGCCGGACCTACGCCGGGTCAGGAATTGCTACGGGTCACGGCGGCGCCCGCTGGCGCCGCTGCGGGGAGCGCTAGTTGGCGACCGTGCGGGGCTCGTCCGCCGCTGCGGCCGCGGTCTCGGGCTTTTCGGGCTTGGCCGTCGGCGTCGCCGCCGGGGCGGGCTCCGCCGCCTGTGCGGCCATGCCGCCCGCTGCCGGCGCGGCAGGCTCCGGCTCCACCGCGGCGGAGGGGCCGGCCGCAGCCTCGGGCGCTGCCTCGCCCGCCGGGGCCGCCGCCGCGCCATCGGGAGCGGCCGGTGCAGGCGCTTCCCGCTCCGACGGGTTGACCTGCGCGCCCGGCGCGATCCGCTGCAGGCCTTCGACCACGAAGCGGTCGCCGCCCTTCAGCCCCTCGGTGACGATCCACTTGTTGTCGCGCGCACCCTCGATCGTGAGCTGGCGCTCCTCGATGACGTTGTCCGCCGACACCACGTAGCCGATCGGCTGGCCGCGGCGGTTACGGGTCACGCCTTCCTGCGGCGCCAGCACCACGTCCTCGGCAACCCCCTGGGGCATGCGCACCTGGACGTACATCCCCGGCAGCAGGAAGCGGTTGGGGTTGGGGAAGGTGAGGCGCAGCGTGACGACGCCGGTCGATTCGTTGACGTTCACCTCGGCGGCGGTGAGCGTGCCGGTCTCCTCGTAGGTCGTGTCGTCGGCGAGGATCAGCGACACCGAGAGATCGGCGTCGCCGAGCTTCTGCTTCGTCACGCCGCGGCGGAACTCGAGCAGCTCCGCGGCGGACTGCGTGACGTCCACGAACACCGGATCGATGTTGCGGATGATCGCGAGCGGCACCGTCTGGCCGGACGTCACGAGGGCGCCGCGGGTGGTCAGCGAGCGGCCGACGACGCCGGAGAGGGCCGCGCGGATCGTGGTGCGGTCGAGGTCGATCTGCGCCTGCTGGAGCTGCGCCTGGGCCACCTGGAGCGCGGCCGCGGTGGTTTCCTTCGAGGCGTTGGAGGTCTCGAACGCCTGGTCGCTGACGACGCCGCGATCGCGCAGCCGCTGGGACCGCGTCGCTTCGCTCTCTGCCGCGTTGTAGGCCGCCTGCGCCTGCGCGACCTGCGCGTTGGCGGCGGCGACGCTCGCCTCGTAGGTGGCGGGGTCGATCCGGTACATCGGATCGCCGATCGTCACGTCCGCGCCTTCGTCGAACAGGCGCTCGGTGATGATGCCGGCGACCTGCGGGCGGACTTCCGCAATTCCCGACGCGACGACGCGGCCGGGGAGGAGGGTCGTCAGCGTGATGTCCTGCTCCTCGAGCGTGACGAAGGTCACGCCGGGAGGCGGGGGGCCCTTGGGTGCCTCGGCCTCGGCTTCAGCTTCCGCGGGGGCTGCCGGGGCCGCGGGCTCCTCGGCTGCGGCCGGGGCATTCGCACTGGTTGAATTGGAGCGGCTGCGCTGTGCATCCGCAACGCCTGTCATGAGAAGGAGCGCCAGACCGGCGCTGGCGGCGCGCCAAGCGAACGACGACATACGATCTTCTTTCACTGCGGCACCGCCAGATTGCAGCGCCGTTCACGAACAAAAACGACCGGCGCGGCTTCGGGCAAGCCGTACAGGTGTGTCGCAATTATAGAACGAAAGACATAGCGAGAGACCAGAAGCGATCGCCCGAACGTCGTCCAGATTGCTCATTCGAGGAAGGTCCGACGGCATGCGAAGCGCCTCCCACGGTATCCGTGCTATGACGCGTTTCGGCCTTTATGGCAAACGTCTCAGCGACATACCGAGTATGCGTTCTGCCTACCAGAAGTGCGAGCCAGCGTTCTGCCTTAGTGCTGTGCAACCGCCGCCCGCGCCGATCAGTCGCGCCGTCCATGCGCAAAGCGCGGCGTGCTAGCCTCAGTGAGGCACCGTCCCGGCTTTGGGCGCGGCCGCGTCCGTCGCGGGGATCCGCCGGAAGCCCGGGGAAGCGGCGAGCGCCTGCCCGATGCTCTGGAGAAGGAGACCGTCGCGCAGGGGTTTTCGCAGGATCGGGATGGTCGGAAAACATCCGCGCGGCCTCGAGGACAGCGTCCTCCGCATAGCCGGTCGCGAACAGGATCGGCAGGTTCGGCCTCAGCGCCTTCGCGCGGCGCGCGAGGCCGACGCCGTTGTACGCGCCGGGCATGATGATGTCGGTGAGAAGGAGATCGACCGCGACGCCGGACTCCAGCATCGCGAACGCTTCCGGGCCGCTCGACGCGGTAAGCGGATGGCAGCCGCCTTCGCTGAGGAGCGCGACGATCGTGCTGCGGACTTCCTCCTGGTCCTCGGCGACGAGGATGGTCGCGCCGCGCAGGTCCGCCTGCGCCAGCGCGGCGGCTTGCTCTGGTGGCGTGCTCTCCGCCGCCCCGGTCCCCGCGGGCATGTAGAGCGTGACGACGGTCCCCTTGCCGACCTCGCTCTCGATCCGCACCGTCCCGCCCATCTGCCGCATGAAGCCGTAGATCATCGCGAGGCCGAGGCCGCTCCCCTTGCCGCGCGACTTGGTGGTGAAGAAGGGCTCCAGCACCCGCGGCATCACGTCCGGCGCGATGCCGACGCCGGTGTCGGCGACCGACAGCGTCACGTAGGAGCCCGGCCTCAGTTCGGGCTCCTCGCGGGTCAGCTCCACCTTGGAAACCGTCACCGTCAGGCTGCCGTTCGCAATCATCGCGTCGCGCGCGTTGATGGCAAGGTTGAGGACCGCCGCCTCGAGCTGCGCCTTGTCGCTGCGGGCGATCGCCTGTTCCGTCTCGAGTTCGAGCCTGAGGTCGAAACGGCTGCCGAGCGCGCGCTGGAGAAGTTCGTGGAGGTTGCCGACGAGCTTCACCACGTCGACGTTCGTCGTCTCGAGCGGCATCCCGCGCGAGACCGCGAGGAGACGCTGGGTGAGGTCCGAGCCGCTCCTCACGGCCTGGATGGCGGAATTGAGGAGGGGCGCCAGCCGTTCGTCCCGCCCGATCCGGCGTTCCATGAGCTGGAGGTTGCCGAGGACGATGCACAGGAGGTTGTTGAAATCGTGCGCGAGGCCCCCCGTGAGCTGCCCCACGCTCTCCATCTTGCTCGCCTGGAAGAGCTGCGTCTCCATCCGCTTGCGGTCGGTGATGTCGGTGAGGCTGGTCAGCCATCTCGGCTGGCCGCCGATCGGCAAGCGCATCGCGACGGAGGAAAGGAGCACGGTGATCAGCGACCCGTCCCGGGCAAGTAGATCGATCTCCATGTCCACGACCGGATCGTCGGTTCCGGTCTGCCAGGGGAAAATGATCTGCTCGCCGCCGCGGACGAACGCGTGCGCAGGCGCGCCGATGACGTCCTCGCTGCTGTAGCCGAGCTTCTCGAGCCAGTAGTCGCTCACGCTGACGATCCGCCCGTCGGCGCCGACCGACTGCAGCATCACGGGGGTCTGGTTGTAGAGGAGGCGGTAACGCTCTTCGCTCTCACGCAGGGCCTCCACCGCCTCGCGTTCGGCGGTGATGTCCACCGAGGCAACGAACAGGAAGCGTTCGCCCGTGGCCGGATCGACGTGAGGCACCTTGTCGGTGCGGACCCAGCCCGCCTCGCCGTTGACGGGCGCATAGGGCTCGACGAAGCCGAGGAGAGGCTGGCCGGAGTTGATCACCTCGAGGTCGCGCTCGTGGTACTCCGCCGCGTGTTCGGTGAAGAAGTCGGCCGTTTCGGCGCCCTCCGCCTCGGCGACACTCAGTCCCATGGAGGCCGCCGCCGGCGCGTTGAGGCGGATGATCCGGTTGCGGTCGTCCTTGTAGAAGATGCGGATCGGCACGTTGTTGAAGATCATCTCCAGCTCGGCCGTCTTGCGCAGGAGCGCTTCTTCGTGGGCGCGCCGCTCGGTGATGTCGCGCCCTTCGGAGATGATGTGCGTCACCTCGCCGGCCTCGTTCAGCACCGGCGTCAGGTAGTATTCGATCGGTATGGGGGTGCCGTCGGGCGTGGTGTAGTCGAATTCGTAGTTCACCAGTTCGCCCGAGGCGGCGGCCCGCAGCGAATCCATGAGCCGGGGGATTTCGTGGCGGCACCCCTTCCAGAATGCATCGTCCCACATGGGCAGCCCGATCAGCTCCTCGCGCGGCTGCTGCAGGATGGATTCGGCGCGGCTGTTCACCTCCACGACCTTGAAATCGGCATCGATCACGGTGGCGTAGTGGCTGGCGGCGTTGAACACCGCCTTGTAGAGCGCGTCGGCTTCTCGCCAGCTCCGGTGGATCGCCCGCTCCCGGGTGACGTCGTGGAGCGAGATCACCGCACCCATGATTTCGCCGTTCGGCTCGCGCATCGCGGCGCCGTGGATGACGAGCTGCCGCGCGCTCTTCGCGACGTTGACGACCCGCAGCTCCTCCGCCTTGATCTCATCGCCGCGCAACAGCCGCGCGAGCGGGAAATCAGCCAGCGGCACGGGCTTGTCCTCGCCGTTGCGGTACACCTTGATCCTGTTGCGCCAGGCGCCGGGGTCGGAGAGGTCCGCCGGGTCCGTGCCGAGAATGCGGGCACTTGCGGGGTTGGCGAGCGAGATCTCTCCGTCGGCGTCGCAGGCGATGATCCCTTCGTTCACGTTGTGCAGGATCGCCTGGATGAAGTGGCGGCTGTCGTGGACTTCCCGGCGCGCACGCACCTGCGCGTCGAGGCTCACCATAACCACGATGATCCCGCCGAGGTTGCCGTGCTGGTCGTGCCAGGGGTGAACGGTCCGCCGGAACCAGTGGGGCGAGCGGCCGGGCAGCGCCAGCTCCTCCTCCTCGACGAAGAAGCGCTGGCCGTTGAGGCAGCGTTCGTGCTGTTCGAGCCAGGCGGCCGGCAGGTCGGGCTGGACGTCGAGCAGGTAGCGGCCCTTGATGTCCTTGCCGTCGATGCCGAACGTCTTGCACCAGCGCCGCGTCGCCAGCACGAAGGCGTGCGAGCGGTCGAACATCGCGACAGCCAGCGGCACGTCCTTGAGGAGGACGCCGTGGATGTGGTCGGTCCGGGAGCGCGCCTCCTGCGCCGCGGCGAGCGCCTCCGCGGTCTTGCGGCGATCGGCCGGGAAGTGGCTCTCGATCAGCTCGGACACAGTGTTGGCGAGGTCGCGCAGGATTTCCCGGTCCTGCTCCGAAAAATCGTGCCGCGGCTTCCAGTCGACGATGCACAGGCTGCCGAGCTTGAACCCGTGCGGGTTGACGAGCGGCGCCCCCGCGAAAAAACGGATCGCGGGCCTCGCGCCGCCGTTCGCATCGTCGGCAAGCTGAGGATCGGCGGAGGCGTCGGCCGCGACGAAGACGTCGTCCTGCCCGATCGTGGCGTTGAAGAGGGCGCCGGGGCAATCGGCGTCGTGACCGATGCCGAACGCTGCTTTCAGCCAGTGGCTGTCCCCGTCCGCCAGCGAGATCACCGCCACCGGCACGTCGAAGATGCGGGCAGCCATGCGGACGATGCGGTCGAATGCGGCGTGAGGAGCACTGCCGACGATACCGTAACTCTGCAGCGTCGAAACGCGCATTGTGTCCGTATCCCTGACTGTACCAGTCACCAATTCAGCATCTCCGGGATCGCCGCCTTCGATCACTTAAGCAATGTGCCAAGTTCGAACTCGTTGCGAAATACCTTTCAAGATCTCCGGCAATACCGGCTCGCGGCAATCGGCAGGGGCGCGACAATTCGCGTGGCGGATGCAAGGCGCCCCCTCGTCTTTCGGACCCATTGTCCGGACGACGTTCGGGGGCGCCTTCGCCCGACCTCATCTACGGTGCGAACGCGCGGTCGGATGACAGGCGCTGAGGAATTTTTTCAGTGCGCCCAGGCTGGCACGGACGACTGACATCGCGCCATGCCTTATCGGCGCCGAGCGCCAACGACCTGGCCCGGTCCAGTCCGCTCATCGGGCGGGGACGAGGAGACCGTCCGGGCCGCCGATGGCGACCCGGATGGCGGGATCAGGCGCCGAGGGCGGGCCAGGTTCCGGCCCAGGGGGCGGCCGCCTCGAACGCGTAGGAAAGGGTGAGGAGACGCTCCTCGCCGAGCCACGGCGCGATGACCTGAAGTCCGATGGGGAGCCCGTCGCGGTCGAAGCCGCAGGGGAGGGACGCTGCCGGAAGGCCGGCAAGGTTGATCGGCCAGGTGAAGGGCGACCAGCCGAGATGGCTGTCCACCGGCGTGCCCTCGATTTCGGTCACGCCGAGCTCGCCGGCGCCGAACGCCGTCACCGCGACCGTCGGCGTGACGATGAGGTCCACTGTGCCGAACATCTCGAGGAATCTGCCGCGAAGCTTCGAGCGCCTGTGCGAGGCGGTCATGTAATCGACGCTGCTGTAGGTGCGGCCGCGGGCGATGACGTCGCGGAACGCGGGATCTGATCCGGCGAAGTCGCAGTCGTCGCGCTCGCCGACCGAGGCCGCCTGCTCACTGAGTGCGATGGGGAGGAGGATCGTCTCGAGGATGTCGGGTGCGATGCCGGTTTCGAGCGGGACGATCTCGGCGCCGAGGGAGGCGAGCGTCGCCACCGCCCGCTCGAACGCTGCGGCGACGTCGGCCGCTACCGCGGCGTAGCCGAAGTCGGGCGAGATGCCGATCCGCACGCCCTTCAGGCTGCCGGCGGCCGGCGCCAGCGGGGCGGACGGGAAGGAGGCGGCGTCACGGGCGTCATACCCTGCAAGGATGGCGAGCATCGCGGCGGCGTCGCCCACCGTGCGGGCGATCGGACCGGTGTGGGCAAGGCTGCCCCAGGAGGGTGGGAAGAAGCCCGGCGCCCGAGAGACCAGCCCGAATGTCGGCTTGATGCCGAAGACGCCGCAGAAGGACGACGGCACGCGGATGGACCCGACCCCGTCCGTGCCGACCGCGATCGGGCCGCCGCCGCCCGCCACCGCCGCAGCCGCGCCGCCGGAAGAGCCGCCGGAGGTGCGGCTCGGCGCCCAGGGGTTGCGCGTGATGCCGGTGACCGGGCTGTCGGCGGTGAGCTTGTAGCCGGACTCGCAGGTGGTGGTCTTGCAGGTGACGATGGCGCCGGCCGCCTTCAGCCGTTCGACCACCCGCGCGTCGCTCGCCGGAACGAAGTCCTTCAGCGAGGGGGCGCCGCCCTTCGCCGCCACGCCCTTCACGAACACGAGGTCCTTGATGGTGACCGGGACGCCGGCGAACGGGCCATCTGCGCTGCCGTCGCGGTAGGCTTTGGTCGCGGCGTCGGCCGCCGCCAGCGCTTCCTCATAGAGGGGCGTCACGACCACGTTGCAGGCCGCGTCCACCGCCTCGAGCTGGCCGAGCACGTCCTCCATCGCATCGCGCGGAGAAAAGGCGCCGCTCCGGTAGCCTTCGACGAGTTCGGCGGCGGACAGGCGTGCGAGTTCCCCCGGTCCCGCGAGAGCGCGGGCCTCTGTCACTTCGGTCATGCGCAAAAGGCTCCTAGAGTGCGGTGGCGGCTTTGACGGCGCGCCGGGCGAGAACCATCACGAGGTTCGCGCGGTAGTCCCTGTCGCCGTTGAGGTCGGACAGCATGTCCGTCGCGTCGATGGAAATGCGCTCGAGCGCTGCGGGATCGAACGAGGCGTCCAGCGCGGTTTCGAGGTCCCGCGCACGGAACACCGACGCTGCCGCACCGGTGACGGCGACCCGGACCCCGTCCGCGGTCCTTGCGACGAACACGCCGGCAAGGGCGTAGCGCGAGGCGGGGCTCCGCATCTTCACGTAGGCGGCGCGCTCGGGGACCGGGAAGCGGACGGCGGTGATGACCTCGTCGTCCTCCAGCACCGTCTCGAACATGCCGGCGAAAAAGTCGTCCGCGGCGATCTCACGCCGGTCGGTGACGACGATGGCCCCGAGGCCGAGAACCGCGGCCGGGTAGTCAGCCGCCGGGTCGTTGTTGGCGACCGAGCCGCCGATGGTGCCGCGGTGGCGGACCTGGACGTCGCCGATCCCGCCGGCAAGCTCCGCCAGCGCGGGAATCTCGGCCTTCACGAGCGGCGAGGCCGCGACCTCGGCATGGCGGGTCATCGCGCCGATCACCAGCGCACCGCCGTCCATCGCGATGCCGGAGAGGCCCGGGATCGCGGACAGGTCGACGAGGTCGGACGGGGAGGCGAGCCGCTGGTGGATCGTCGGCAGCAGCGTCATTCCGCCGGCGACGAACTTTCCGTCCGCGGCACCCGCAAGCATCGCGGCGGCTTCTCCGGCCGAGGCCGGCCTGTGGAATTGAAATGTCACGTCCGCTACTCCGCCGCGACGCGCTGCTGTGCGCGCGCGTTCCTGATGATGGTCCACAGCCGCGCCGGGCTCGCCGGCATGTCGACATGGGTGATGCCGAGCGGCTTCAGCGCGTCGACGACCGCATTGATGACGGCGGCGGGTGAGCCGATGGTGCCGCACTCGCCGCAGCCCTTCACGCCCATCGGGGTATGGGTGCAGGTGGTGCTGTGCGGCGAGATCACGAAGTTGGGGAAGTGGTCCGCCCGCGGCATCGCGTAGTCCATGAAGGAGCCGGACAGGAGCTGGCCGGTCTCCTCGTCGTAGACGCCGTGCTCGTAGAGCGCCTGGCCGATGCCCTGGACGATCCCGCCGTGGAGCTGCCCCTCGACGATCATCGGGTTGATGATGACGCCGACGTCGTCGACCGCGGTGTAGGCGATCAGCTCGACCGTGCCGGTGTCCGGGTCGATCTCCACCTCGCAGAAGTGCGAGCCGCCGGGGTAGGTGAAGTTGACGGGGTCGTAGTAGGCCTGTTCCTCGAGGCCCGGCTCCAGCGTCTCCAGCGGATAGTCGTGCGGGACGTAGGCCGCGCCCGCGATCTCGGCGAAGCTCTTCGAGCGGTCGGTGCCTGCGATCTTGAACGAACCGCCCTCGAACAGGATGTCCTGCTCGCCAGCCTCCATCAGGTGCGCGGCGATCTTCTTGCCCTTGGTGATGACCTTGTCGCCCGCCTTCGACAGAGCCGAGCCGCCCACCACCAGAGAGCGGGAGCCGTAGGTGCCCATGCCGAACTGGACGCGGTCGGTGTCGCCGAACACGATGTCGACGTCCTCGAACGCGACGCCGAGCTGTTCGGACACGATCTGCGCGAACGTCGTCTCGTGGCCCTGGCCGTGGTTGTGGGTGCCGATCATCACGCTGACCTGACCGGTCGGGTGGACGCGCACCGTCGCGCTCTCGTAAAGGCCGCCGCGGGCGCCCATCTGCCCGGCGAGCCGCGAGGGGGCGAGGCCGCACGCCTCGACATAGGTCGAGAGGCCGAGCCCGCGATACTTGCCGCGCTGCGCCGCCTCCTGCCGCCGCGCCTCGAAGCCCGCCACATCGGCAAGGCCGATGGCCTTGTCGAGGCATGCCATGGGGTCGCCGCTGTCGTACTCGACCACCACAGGCGTCTGGTAGGGATACTCGCTGGCCGGGATCATGTTGCGGCGGCGGATCTCCACCTTGTCGATCCCCATCTCGATGGCGGCGACGTCGACGAGGCGCTCCAGCACGAAGGTCGCCTCCGGTCGCCCCGCGCCGCGGTAGGCGTCGACCGGGACGGTGTTGGTGAACACCACCTGCACGTTGCAGTAGATCGCCGGCATCTTGTAGACGCCCGAAAGCAGCGGCGCGTAGAGGTTGGTCGGAATGTTCGGGCCGAAGGTGGAGAGGTAGCCGCCCATGTTGGCGAGCGTCTTGACCCAGAGGCCGAGGAACTTGCCGTTCTCGTCGAGCGCGAGCTCGGCCTCCGTCACGTGGTCGCGGCCCTGCCGATCGGACACGAAGCCCTCGGCGCGTTCCGATACCCACTTCACCGGCCGGGCGAGCTTTCCGGCCGCCCAGGTGACGACGGCCTCCTCGTTGTAGTGGAACTGCTTGACGCCGAAGCCGCCGCCGACGTCGGGCGCCACAACGCGCAGCTTGTGCTGCGGGATGCCGAGGACGAGGACGCCCATCAGGAAGCGCACGACGTGGGGAAACTGGCTGGTGGAATAGAGCGTGTACTTCCCGCGCCCCGGCTCGTAGTCGCCGATCGCGGCGCGGGGCTCCATCGGGTTCCCGATCAGGCGGTTGTTGACGAGCTCGATCCGCGCGATGTGCGCCGCACCGGCGCGGGCGGCGTCCACCGCCGCCGCATCGCCCATCGACCAGTCGCAGCAAAGGTTGCCGGGCACGTCGTCGTGGACGAGCGCCGCACCGGAACGGAGCGCGTCGTGCATGGAGACGACGGCGTCGAGCACGTCGTACTCCACCACAACGGCTTCCGCCGCGAGGCGGGCCTCTGCGACGGTCTCCGCGACCACGATCGCGACGGGGTCGCCGACGTGGCGCGCCTTGCCGACCGCGAGCGGCGGGTGCGCGGGCTCCTTCATCGGCAGCCCATCGGAGCCCGTGATGCCCCAGCCGACCGGCAGGCCGTTGACCCCCGCCGCCGCCATCTCCGCCCCGGTGTAGACCGCGACGACGCCCGGCATCTCGAGCGCGGCGGCGGCGTCGATGGAAAGGATGTTGGCATGGGCGTGCGGCGAGCGGACGAAGACGGCGGACGCCATGTTCGGCAGCTTGATGTCGGCGACGTAGTTGCCCTTGCCGGTGAGGAAGCGCAGGTCTTCCTTGCGCTTGGGTGACTGGCCGATCCCGATGGCTGACATGCTCCGCTCCCTAGCGCTGGTTCATGGCGGCGACGCCGGCCATCACGGACTTGACGATGTTGTGGTAGCCGGTGCAGCGGCAGATGTTGCCCTCGATCGAGTGGCGCACCTCGGCTTCGCTCGGGTCCGGGTTGCGGCCCGCGAGATCGACCGCCGCCATCAGCATGCCGGGCGTGCAGAAGCCGCACTGGAGGCCGTGGTTCTCGCGGAATGCGGTCTGCATCGGGTGGAGCGTGCCGTCCTTTTCGGCAAGGCCCTCCACCGTGGTCACGCTGCGGCCGTCGACCGCGACCGCCAGCAGCGCGCAGCTCTTCACCGCCTCGCCGTCGAGGAGGATGGTGCAGGCGCCGCACTGGACGGTGTCGCAGCCGATGTGCGTGCCGGTCAGCGACAGTTCCTCGCGCACGAAGTCGACGAAGCGCGTGGCGGGGTCGACGTCGGCCGCGATCGTCTTGCCGTTAAGGGTGAATCCGATCTTCATGAGCCTCTTTCCTGCTTCGCCATGAGGTGCGCGTGGTCGATGTCCCAGGCGGCGTAGACCACGTCGCCGATGGTCATCGGGTCGTCGTAGAAGCGGCGCTCGGGCACGAACGCGATGAAGGCGACGTCGTCGGTCGCGTCGAGCATGACCTTCACGAAGTTGCCCTGGTATTCGATGCCGGTGATGCGCGAGGAGACGGCGGCGCGCCCGTCGAGCGCGCCGGCCCGCTCGGGGCGCAGGAGTTCGATGTCGTCGCGCCTGATCGCGACGTCGATGCCGGCGCCCTCGCGCACGCTCGCCCCGCCGAGCCTGACCGTGATCGGCTTCTGGCCGGGCGGCACGACGGTCGCGATCGCGCCGTTCACCATCTCCACCTTGCCGGTGATGACGTTCTGCCCGCCCATGAACTCGGCGACGTAGCGGTCGCGCGGCGCGACGTAGACCTCGCGCGCGCTGCCGGCCTGGCTGATGCGGCCCTTCTCCATCACCACCACCATGTCGGCGAGGGCGATCGCCTCCATCTGCGTGTGGGTGACGTGGACGAAGGTGATCCCGAGATCGCGCTGCATCGCGGCGAGCTCGCTGCGCATCTGGATGCGCAGATATTCGTCGAGCGCCGACAGCGGCTCGTCGAGAAGGAGGACGCGCGGCTCGGTGATCGCGGCGCGCGCGAGGGCGACGCGCTGCTGCTGGCCGCCGGAAAGCTGGGCGGGCAGGCGGTCGGCGAAGGCGCCGAGGTGCACCTTGGCGATCATCGCGTCCGCCTTCGCGTCGCGCTCGGCCTTCGAGACACCGCGCACCCGCAGAGCGTAGGAGATGTTGTCGCGCACCGAGAGGTGCGGGAAGAGGGCGTAGGACTGGAACATCATCGCCGTGCGGCGCTTCACCGGCGGCAGGCCGACGACGTTCTCGCCCCCGATCAGGATCTCGCCCTTGGTGGGGTCCTCGTGGCCGGCGATCATCCGGAGGATGGTCGACTTGCCGCAGCCCGAGGGGCCGAGGAGGCAGCAGTAGGCGCCGTCGGGGATCTTGAGGTTGATGCCGTCGACCGCGACGGTCGCGCCGCCGTCGAACGACTTCACAACCCCGGCGAGTTCGATGGCACCCTTGCCTATGGGCTTGTTGGACATGTCAGGCACCTTGTCGGATACGGGCCGCCCGGCGCCGCTGGATCCACACGATGGAGCCGATGGCGAGGCCGATTGTGGCGAAGGACACGAGCGTGGTGACGGTGCCGAGCGCGTAGAGCGACGGCGAGGTCACGTTCAGCGTCATCGACCAGATCTCGAGCGGCAGCGTGTTCTTGGTGCCGGCGGTCTGGAGGGTGCGCGCGAACTCGTCATAGGAGAGGGTGAAGCCGAACAGCGCGACAGCGACGAGCCCCGGCAGGAGGATCGGCAGCACCACGAGGCGGATCGTCTGGAGCGGCGAGGCGCCGAGGTCGCGCGAGGCTTCCTCCCAGCGCCCGTCGAACCGGCTCATCACCGCGAACATCACGAGGACGCCGAAGGGGAGCGTCCAGGAGAGCTGGGCGCCGAGGCCGGAGGTGGTCCAGTTCGGGAAGATGCCGAGGAAGTTGAACATCAGTCCGACGCCGAGCCCCAGCACCAGGCCGGGCGCCACCAGCGAGCCGATCATCAGGTAGAAGATGACCGTGTCGCCGAAGAAGCGCCGCCGGAAGGCGAGACCGGCGAGGAACGACACCACCACCGTGAGCACCGTGACGAGCGCCGCGAGCCGGATCGAGCGGTTGAACGAGCCCTTCACGTCGCCGGTGCGGACCTGTGTGAAGAGGTCGTCGAACCAGTGGAGCGACAGCCCCTTCATCGGAAACACGAGGCCGCCGCGCACATCCTGGAAGGACAGGATGTAGATCGAGACCATCGGGGCGTAGAGGGCGACGACGTAGAGGATGAAGACGGTGAGGAGGACGTAGTAGGTCCAGGGCCGGGCCCGGCCGGTGACTTCGAAGCTCATCGGGTGATCTCCCGGCGAATGTCGACCGTGCGCAGGATGAGCGCGACGATGAGCATCACGACGACGGTCAGGATGATCGAGCTCGCCGCGGCCGTCGGGTACTGGAGGACGCCGACGTCCTCGTAGAGTGCGCCGACCACGGAAGCCGACCCGCCGCCCGACATCACCTTCACCACGAAGAAGTCGCCCATCACGATCGACAGGACGAAGATCGTGCCGAGCGCGATGCCGCTCTTGGACATCGGCAGGATGATCGTCTTCATGATCTCGAGCCGGCTCGCCCCGGCGTCCCGCGCCGCCTCGATCAGCGACTTGTCGATCCGCGCCATGGAATTGAAGATCGGCACGATCATGAAGATCGTGAGCTGGTGGACGTAGGCGACCACCACGGCGAACGGCGAGAACAGCAGGAACGCGAGCGGGTGGTCGATCAGCCCGACGCCCTGGAGCCCCTGGTTGACGAGGCCTTCCTTCCCGAGAAGCGGGATCCACGAGATCATCCGGATGATGTTCGAGGTCCAGAACGGCACGGTGCACAGGAGGAAGAGGCCGATCGCGAGGAGCGGGTTGCGCACGTGGAAGACGAGGAAGTAGGCGACCCAGAACCCGATCACCGCCGAGAACACCCACGACAGGACCGCGTACTTCGCGGTCTCGAGGTAGAGGTCGAGCGTGAGGCGGGACGTGAAGACGCCGGCGTAGTTGTCGAAGGTGACGGTCGGGATCATCCCGCCGAAGCCGTCGCTTTCCATCAGGCTCGCCGCGAAGATCACCCCGATCGGCACGATGAAGAACGGGATCAGGACGAGGAGGAGCGGCGAGACGGCGAGCCAGCCGAACAGATCGGCGCGCTTCAGGGTCATGGCGTCATCCGGTTGTGTCTGGTGGTGGAAGGCTCGCCCGGTCCGGCGCTATGCAAGGACCGGGCGAGAGACTCGGGCGTCGGCCCGATCAGGCGACCTTGAACTCGTTCCAGCGCTTGTTCATGTACGCCGCCTCGTCCATCAGCGTGTTCCAGCACGAGATGTTGGTGACGCGCTCGATGAACGAGCCGCCGTCGCGCGTGGCGCCGGCGGGCTCCATCGGCACGCCGTAGGGGTCCGAGATCGGCTCCGGCGCGGGCTCGCCCTCGTACCAGAACGCCCATTCGGCCGGCGACAGGAACTTCTTCGCGGTGCTCGGCACCGGCGAATAGTAGCCGTAGCGGGCGACGAACCCGCCCTGCCAGCCGCTGAGGTACCAGTTGAGGTACTCGTACGCGGCGTCGAGCTTCTTGCCTTCGAGGTGGCGCATCAGGCCCATGCCGTTGCACCAGCCGCGATAGCCTTCCTTGCCGTCCTTCTTGTTCACCGGTGCATAGACGCAAGGCACGTCCTTGACGCGGACGGCGGCGACGGCGGGCGACCACATCGACTGGATGACCACCTCGCCGGCGGCCATCAGCTGGACCGACTGGTCGAACGTCGTCCAGGTGGCGCGGAAGTGGCCTTCGCGCTTGAGGGCGATCAGCGCGTCGATCGTCTTGTCGATCTCCTCGCGGGTCATGTTGCCCTTGTTGCCGTAGGTGATCATCCCGGCGCTCTCGAAGCAGAGCGCAGCGTCCATGATGCCGATCGCCGGCACGTCGAGGATCGCGGCCTTGCCCTTGAACTTCGGGTCGATGAGCTCCTTCCACTCGGTCACTTCATGGCCGACGAGGTCGGGCCGGTAGCCGATCGAGTCGGCGTTGTAGACCTGCGGCAGGAAGGTCATCCAGTCGGTGACGCCCTCGTGCAGCTCGGTTGCCATCGGCTCTTCGATGTACATCGCCTCGTAGGGCGAGATGCCCTGCCGGGGGATCTCGTGACCGTCGATCTCGCCCTTGGTGAAGATCGGCAGGATGTTGTCGAATTCCTTGATCTTCGCCCGCTCGATGCCCTGGAGGACGCCGCGCTTGGTGGCGAGCTTGGCCTGCCAGCCTTCGACGTCCGCGATGTCGACCGAGTTGGGCTGGGTGATGAATCGGTTGATCGCGGCAGACGTGTCGAGGTTCTGCATCGTGACCTTGAAGCCGAGGTCCTTGGAGGCCTCGTCGCCGATCGCCTTGACCACGGAGTAGGACACGCCGACGTGCGTCAGCTCGATGTCCTTGATCTCCTGGGCCCAGATGGTCGGAAAGCCGGTCAGCGCGCCGGAGCCTGCGGCGGCACCGGCCGCGGCGGCGGCGCCCTTGATGACGGACCGGCGCGAGATGCCGCCCGCTGCCGCGATGTCGGGTCCAGTATCGGTTTTCTTCGTCATGGGCACATCTCTCCTGATCAGTCGCGAACGTCTTCGTCGTGACTGTTTGCAAGTGCTCGGAACCAGGCGTCTTGGAGAAAAGTTACCGAGGGGAGAGTTGTTGCGGCCAATTCATTCGGCAAATGCCGTGCATTGGCGGCGCTTATACGCCTTTTGCTGAGGCGATTCCCGCATCTTTACCGCCAATGGTGCCGCTTTCGTCGGCTTCCTCTGGCGTCGGGGTAAGCAAACCCGCTCCGGCCAGCACTGTATTTCAGCACCGGCCGGAACGCGGCCCGCTCACCGGACTGTGAGCGGGATGGAGAACGACAGCGAGGATTTGCCGATGTCGGGCGGGAAGGCGGGGAAGCGGCTGCCCGCCGCCGCCAGCGCGGCGCGGTCCACCGCCGCGTTGCCGGAGCGGCTCGAGATCCTTGCCCCGCCGACCGAACCGTTGCTCCTCACGGTGAAGGTCACCACCGCCGTTCCCTCGCCGCGGGGGGCGCGCCGCTGGAAGGCCGAGGCGATGCGCGAGCGAACGGCCCTCGCGTAGGAGGCCTGCGCGTTCGCCGCCCTGCGGCCTGAGGTTTGCCCGCCCGAGGGCGGCGCGTGTCCGCCGCTCGGCACGGGCCGGCGCCGTCTTCTGCGCTGCCCTGGCGGGCGTGCGCGCGGCCTCGCGCCGCTCCGCCTGACGGCGCTCTGCGGCGGCCTGCTGCGCGCGGGCCGCTTCCGCTTCGCGGAGCTTCGCCTGCTCGGCCTCGTAGCGTTCCAGCGCGGCGCGCCGCTGTTCGGGCGGCTGCGGGTTCCGCCGCGGCGTCGGCACCGCCTCGAAAGCAGCGGCTTCGGTCTCGTCGATCGGCTCGGCCGGCGTGTCGGGCGACAACCGTTCGGGCGGCAGCGGAATGGCGAGATAACCGGGCTCCGGCGTCGCCTCCACGGGTTCGGCCTCCTGCGGCTCCGGGGTATCGACCGCCGGCGCCTCTACCGGCTGAACGGGCTCGACCGGCGCCGCAACCTCGGTTTCGACGTCCGGCGGCGTCTCGGCCTCCACCGGCGGCATCTCGACCGACGCGACCGCCTCGACCGTTTCCTCGGCCACGGCCTCTTCGGTGGGGACCGGCTCTGCGAGCTCGGGAAGCGCCTCTGCCAGCTCGACCGGCTCGACGGGCGCTTCCGCGCTCTCCTCTCCCGCGACGGCTTCGGCGGCGGGCGCTTCGGCAGCTTCGGCCTCCACGGCTTCGGCTTCTGCGGGGTCGGATGCCTCGGCTTCCGCCGCCTCCGCCGGGTCCGCTTCGACCGGCGCGGTCTCGGCGCTGGGCACGGCCGTCGCCTGCTCGGTCTCGGCCGCCGTGGCGGACTCCACCGCCTCAACTTCGGATGCGTCCACCGTCACTTCCTCGAGCGAGGTCGGCGAGACGACGATCGTCACCTTCGAGGCTTCTTCGGCCGAAGGCTCCACCTCGGGGTCCGACAGCGCGACCGCGAGCGAGACGTGGATGACGAGCGAGAGGAGGAGCGCGACGAGCCAGGCCCGCGGCGACACGCGCAGGGCCATCATTCGCCTCCGGTCGAACGGCGGGTGAGGATCTTGAGCGGCCTGTCGGTCTCCGCCCGGAGCGCCGCGAGGTGCGCAAGCAATGCCCGCGCGTCGAGCGCGCGGTCCGGCACGATCGTCAGCGCGCCCTCGGGCGAGGCCGCAGTGACGCGCGCCAGCGCCGCTTCCAGAGGCAGCGCCTCGCCGGCGACCCGCAACGCGCCGCCGGCGTCGATGTAGAGCGCGGCGGGGTCGAGTGCGGCGGGGTCGAAGCTTTGCGCCTCGGCAAGGTCGACGGCCGGGTCGCGCGGGGCCGACAGCGTCCCGGCGACGAGGAAGAAGACGAGGAGGAGGAAGACCACGTTGATCAGCGCGATCGTGTTCTCCGGCGCCTCCCGCCGGCGCGCCGGTGCGCGCAGGCGGCTCACGGCTGCGTCTCCGGCGGCGCGGCGAGGATCACCGGCACCGTCCCGCGCTCGACGATTTCCAGGACCTCGACCAGCGCCTGCACCGACGCGCCGCGGTCTGCCGTGAGGAGGAGCCGGCCGATGCCCTTGTCCGCCAGCGCGGCGACTGCTTCGGGGAGGCGGGCCGCCTCGACGGTCTCGGCGCCCAGCGCGAGGGAGCCGTCGAAGCGCAGCTTCAGGAGCGCGATGTCGCCTGCGCCCGCGGACCCTCCGCTCGTCCCCTGTGCCGCGGCGACCTCCACGTCCGAGAAGCGCAGGAACGTCGACGACAGCATGAAGAACAGGAGAAGCAGGAAGATCACGTCGATCAGCGGCGTGAGCGGCAGGCGGCGGCGAGGGCGGACGGGCGCGGCGATCATCGGGCGGCCACGGGCTCCGGCAGCGCCTGACGGCCGGTCGCCGCACGGGTGATCAGCGTGTCGATCGCCACCCGCTCGTTCTCGAGCCTCGCGTCGAACCATGACGCGATGACTGACGCCGGCATCGCGACCGCAAGGCCGACGGCAGTGGTGAGGAGGGCGACCCAGATGCCGCCCGCGAGGATCGACGGGTCCACCGACGCGCCGGCGCCTTCCAGCGCCTTGAACGCCTCGATCATGCCGAGCACGGTGCCGAACAGGCCGAGGAGCGGCGAGATCTGGGCGATCGTGTCGAGCAGGCCGACGAGCTTGCGCAGCTGGTGCAACCGCATCGCGGCGAAGCTTTCCGCATTCTCGCGCGCATCGTGGTCGAGCGTGCCGGCGGCGACGAGGCGGTCCACCACGACGGCGCTCAGCGTGCCGCCGTCCGCCCGGGGCAGCGGCCGGCCGTGGACATAGGCGTCGACCTTGCGCTCGGCGTCGGAATAGCGGCCGACGCCCGCGCGCAGGAACTGGCCGAGCTTGAGGAGCGTAACCGCGATCATCACCACCGAGAGGGCGAGGAGGATCATGACGACCGGCCCGCCGAGGGCCAGGACGTCGAGGGGGCCGCCCTCGACCGTGAGCCGGTCGAGAAGGCCGTTCGCGAAGCTTTCCCAGTTCACAGGCTGAACCCGACGCTGGTGGCCGAGCTCACGTCCATCGCGCGGATGCAGGCAAGCTCGGTGAGGTCACCGCCGGTGCAGCGGGTGACGTCGTTGACGAGGACGCGGTCGACCGCATCGCAGGGTGTGCCGGCGACGTCGAACTGGAACACCCGGGTCTTGCCTTCCAGCATGTGGCCGAAGCTGATCCGCATCAGCCGGTCGAGCGCGCCGCCCTGCCGGAAGATCGCGATCTCGACGCCGAGGTCCTCGATCTCCGCGGCCATCTCGTTGCGCACGACGAACGTCATCCGGCAGGCGTCGCCGTTCCCGTCGAGCGAATTGAGGGAGAGGTTGATGGCCTTTCCGCCGGTCGCCGGGGTCGTGGCGGGGGCGCTGTCCTGCGCGGCAGCCGTTGTCACGAAGGCGGCGGCCAGCATCGTGGCCGCCATGCGAAATGGTCTCGAAATCATCAGGATGGGTCCGGGCTTGGTGTGACGGAGGGGATGGTTCGTGGCACTGGCGCACCTCGCGGGTGGGGTGGCGGGCTCAGACGTGGTGCAGCGAGACACGGCGCCCCTCCACGGTGGTGACGGGGATCGCCTCGCCGTAGATCGCGGACAGGACGCCGGTGGTGATGACCTCGTCAGGCGTCCCGTGCGCGACGATCCTGCCGTCCCGCATGGCGACGATCCGGTCGGCATGGGCGGCGGCGTGGTTGAGGTCGTGGACGACGACGAGGATGGTGCGGCCGCCCTCGTCGGCGATCCGCCGGAGGGTCCGCATCAGCGCGCGGGCATGGACGATGTCGAGGTTGTTGAGCGGCTCGTCGAGGAGGAGGTAGTCGGTCCCCTGCGCGTAGGCCATGGCGACGCGGGCGCGCTGGCGCTGGCCGCCCGAGAGTGTGTCGACGAAGCGGTCCGCGAGCCCTTCGAGCTCGAAGAGGGAGAGAGCCTCGGCGACGGCGGCATGGTCTGCGGGCCGGGGGCGGCCGCGATGGTGCGGGAAGCGCCCCAGCCCCACCATCTCGGCGACGGCGAGGCGGCTTGCGATGTGCGCCTCCTGCGGCATCACCGCCCGGCAGCGGGCGAGCGCGCGCACGGAGGTGCGTGCGACGTCGTGCCCGTCGATGGTGATCGTGCCTGCCGAGACCGGGAGAAGCCCTGCGGCGAGGGACAGGAGCGTGGACTTGCCCGCGCCGTTGGGGCCGATGAGGGCGGTGACGCCGCCGGCCGGAATGGCGAGGTCGACATTCTCCACCACGCGCCGCCCCGCGCGGTCGGCCGAGACGCCCGAGGCCGCGATCATGCCCACCTCCGGGAAAGGAGGAGGGCGAGGAAGACGACCCCGCCCACGAGCTCGATGACGACGCCGATGGTGACGGCGTTGCCGAGCGCGTGGGTGAGGACGGTCTGCCCGCCAACCAGAACGAGGATGGCCGTGAACGCGGCGGCCGGGAGCATGTCCGGATGGCGCGAGGTGCCGACGATCCGCTCCGCCAGCGCCACCACGATGAGCCCCAGAAAGGCGACCGGCCCCACGAGCGCGGTCGAGACGGCGACGAGCCCACCCACCGCGAGGAGGAGGACGACCGCCGTCCGCCGCCAGTCGATGCCGAGGCCGACGGCGGCGTCCGCGCCGAGTGCCATCACGTCGAGCCGGTGCCGCCAGTTCCAGGCGAGCGCTGTTCCGGCGACGGTGGCGGCGAGGCAGGGGGCGATCAGCGCGGCGTCGACGGTGTTGAAGTCGGCATGGGTGACGCTCTGGACGACCGCGAATTCGTTGGGGTCGATCAGGCGCGCCACCAGCGCGGCGAGGCTGCGGAAGAGGATGCCGAGGACCACGCCGATGAGGAGCATCAGGACGAGGTCGCCGCTCCGCCGCAACATCGGCAGGAAGAGCCCGGCGGCCAGAAGCGCCATCGCTGCAGTCTCGCCGGCGAACGTCAATCCGGCGGGGAGCGCTGCGAAACCGACGCCGCCGAGGGCGAACACCATCACCGACTGGATGAGGATGTAGAGCGCGTCCATGCCCATGATCGAGGGGGTGAGGATGCGGTTGCCCGTCACCGTCTGGAAGATGACGGTGGAGACGGCGATGGCGACCGCCACCGTGACCAGCGCCGCAAGCCGCATCCCGCGCAGTTCGAGCGCGAACGCGAGGTCGCCGCGAAGGCCGATCAGCATGAACGCCACCATCGCGGTGACTGCCGCGAGGGCGAGCGCCAGGGTCGCGCGGCCCGGCACGAGGGGGACGGCGCGTGCATCATGCACGGCGCGGCCCCGCGAGGAGAACGCCGAGGACGAGCGCGGCACCGACCACGCCGAGGACGATGCCGACCGGCACTTCGTAGGGGAACCGGATGAGCCGTGCCGCGATGTCTGACGCGAGCACCAGCGCGGCCCCGCCGGCGGCGACCAGCGGCAGGCCCTTGCGCACATCGTCGCCATGGCGGCGGGCGACGAACGCGGGCACCACGAGGCCGACGAAGGGGATTGCGCCGACTGTCACCACGGTGACGCCCGCGATGATCGCGACGATGGCAAGGCCCGCCTGCAGCATCGCGCCATAGTCGAGCCCGAGCCCGGTCGCGGCGTCGCGGCCGAGCGACAGGACCGTGAGGCGGTCCGCGATCCACCAGGCGAACGCCACCAGAGCGGCGATGATCCACAGGATCTCGTACCGCCCCGCCATCGCGGCGGAGAATTCGCCGTTGGTCCAGACGCTGACGAACTGAAGCAGGTCCGTCTGCCAGGCGAGGGCCGTTGCGATGGCGCCGACGACGCCGCCGTAGACGATGCCGAAGAGGGGCACCAGAAAAGGCTGCGTCGGCGGCAGGCGGCGGACCAGAAGAAGGAAGAGCGCCGTGCCGAGGAAAGCCGCGACGCTGGCCGCGAGGCTCTTCACCGCGATCGAGGCGCCCGGCGCGAGGATCACGACCGCGAGGATGCCGAGCGCCGCGCTCTGCCCGGTCCCCGCCGTCATCGGCTCGACGAAGCGGTTGCGCGCCAGCGTCTGCATCACGAGCCCCGCGATCGCGAGGCCCGCCCCGGTGAGGACTGCGGCGAGAGTCCGCGGCAGGCGGCTGACGAGGAGGAGCGATCCGTCCGCGCCGAGGTCGCCGACGCCGACGAGAAGGCTGGCGGCGAACAGCGCCGCGAAGAGAGCCGCGAACAGGACGCCTCCCGAGGCGGCATTGCGACGGATCGGCAAGGCGGAACTCACGGCGCGCCTTTGAAACCCTCTTCGAGGGCTTTCAGGACGCGCAGCGTGGCATTCGCCCCGCCCGCGCCGATGTAGAGATCCGCGGCCGGGAGGACGATGACCTGCCCCTCGCGCCATGCCGTCGTGCCGCGCACCAGCGCGTTGTCGAGGGTTGCGAGTGCGTTGGCCTCGCCGGACCCGATGGCGGCCGCGCGGTCGAGAACGATCAGCCAGTCCGGGTTGGTGCTCGCGATGAACTCGAACGAGACCGCGTCACCGTGCTGTCCCGCGTCGAGCCCGTCGGCGGCCGCGGCGATGCCGAGCTCGCCGTGGATCCAGCCGAAGCGCGAGGCGGGGCCGTAGACGGAAATCTTCGGCCCGTTGGTCATGACGATGAGCGCGCCGCCCTTGCCTTCGGCACCCGCTGTGACGGCGGCGGCCTCCGCGTCGAGCGCTGCGACGAGCCCGGCCGCGGCGTCCGCCTTGCCGAAGAGGACGCCATAGTCGGTGATCCGGCGGCGGGTCTCGTCGAGGAGGCTCTCACCGTCGATCGTCATGTCGATGGTCTGCGCGACGCGGGCGGTGTGCGCGGCCTGCGGCGAGGAGCGCCCGCCGACGATGACGAGATCGGGCGCAAGTGCGTTGAGCGCCTCGAGGTCGGGCTCGAAGAGGGTGCCGACCGGCTCGGCACTGGCCGCGAGGCCGGCGAGTTCGGGCAGATACAGCCTGTCCGGCACGCCGGCGACGGGGACGCCGAGGGCGTGGAGCGTATCGATCGCCGCAATGTCGTAGACGGCGATCGTCTCCGGCCTGTCCGCGATCTCGACCGGGCCGGTGGCCGTGTGCACCTCGGCTGCGGCGGCCGGCAGGGCAGTCCGGGCCAGCATCGCAAGACCCAGCGCGGTGGCGGCGAGGACGCTCTGGCGTGATGCGATCATGTCCAGACCTTTCCGGGCAGCGCGGTTCGACGCGAAGCCTGTGAGTTCCACCCGCCGCGAAGCCGGTGGTTGAGAATAGATTACAATGCAACGTTCACGCGTTGGCGCGCCGCTGCCGGAGAATGTTCCGGTATCCGATGGGACGCGTCCGGCATAATGGCGCCAAACGCCGCGGGCAAGACAATATTGACTGTTTGGAATTCGACTAAGTTACAAAACGATCCGCTTTGCAGTTTGGAATAATCTCAATTTCAGATCGACACCAAGGTAGTTGCACTTTCACAACACAGTATATGTCGAGTGTCATGCAGTATGGATAAATACTAGACTCGGCGTTCCTGGAAATGCAGTGAGGACGGCGAGACCCCACCTGCAGGACATTCCGATGAACTTTCGCCTCGCCTTGCTCACCGCTTCCGTCAGCCTCCTTTCGATCGCAGCGGCGCACGCGCAAAACGGTTCGGTGATCGCGCTCGACCCGGTTGTCGTGAATGCGGCGAGCGACAACGCTGGCGGCGAAACCGGATCGACGGCCGAGGGGGGCGCCTCGTCCACAGAGGGCGGCGCGAACGATCCGGCAGCGCCCGGCGGCTTCACCGTCACCTCGGAGGAGATCGCGCGCGAGAACCCGACGGACCTTCAGGAGCTGTTCCAGAACGAGCCGACGGTTACCGTCGGCGGGTCGATCCCGGCCTCGCAGAAGATCTACGTTCAGGGCGTAGAGGAGCCGAACCTTGCGGTCACGATCGACGGGGTGCGCCAGAACAACAAGACGTTCCACCACAACGCGACGACCATCATCGACCCTGAACTCCTGAAGGCGGTCCGCGTCGACCCCGGCGTCGCGCCGGCCGACGCCGGCCCCGGCGCCCTCGGCGGCGCGATCGCGTTCGAGACCAAGGATGCGCGCGACCTCCTCGCCCCCGGCCGCAACACCGGCGCCATCCTCAACGGTCAGTACAAGTCGAACGGCGACATCTTCTCGACCAGCGCAACGGCGTTCGGCCAGTACGGCGGCTTCGACGCGCTGGTCTTCGGCAAGTTCGCGACCGGCGACGAGCAGACCGACGGCAACGGCGACACCATCATCGGCTCGGGCACCAACCTCCTGTCCGGCCTCGCCAAGGCGGCCTACCAGAGCGAGGCCGGCCACCGGATCGAGGCCGCCTTCGAGGTCGTCAACGACGACGAGCCGCGCCCTTACCGCGCCAACATCGGCGAGATCATCGGCGGCCAGCCGGTGCCGCCGACCCGCGACTACACCCTCAACCGCCAGAACTATTCGCTGACCTACACCGACGAGACGCCGAGCGCCCTCTGGGATCCCAAGGTCCAGATCGGCTTCAGCTCGACCGACCTCGACGTGACGGAGCCGGGGCAGGGCATCTACGGCGTCACCCAGTCATTCAATGGCAAGGCGCAGAACACGTTCAGCGGCGGCTACGGCTCGATCACCCTCGGAACGGACTTCTATGCCGACGAGGCGGACTACGACTACCGCTCCGACACCACGCCCTCGTGGAACGAGTTCGGCACCGAGCGGGCGCAGAACATCGGCTTCTACGGCCAAGGCCGGTTCGACATCACCGACCGCCTGCGCCTCTCGGGCGGCGGCCGGCTCGACGTGCAGCGCTTCGAGGGGGTCGACGGGTCCGAGCAGGTCAACGCCGGTCCGTCGGTCAACGTGTCGGGCGAGTTCGACATCACGTCGTTCCTCACCGCCTACGCCGGGGTCTCGCACGTGTGGGCCGGCATTCCGCTGGCGGAAAACTTCATCATCAACCCGTTCTGGACCTACGGAAACGACATCACGCCGACCACCGCGGACAACGTGGTGGCGGGGCTGCGCGCCTCCCACAACGGCTTCAGCGCCGGGGCGAAGGTCTTCCAGACGCAGATCTACGACGCGCGCACGCCGAGCTATTCGCTGGGCCCCGACATTCAGCGGGACGTGAGGACCCGCGGCTACGAGCTGACCGCGGGCTACGACAACGCGGCGATCTCGGCGAACGTCGGATACGCCTTCATCGACGCCGACATCGACGGCCGGCCTGCCGATTCCTACGTCGGCAACTACCTCACCGTCCCGGTCGGCCACATCCTGACCGCGTCTGCGGCCTACACGTTCGCGCAGTGGAACCTCACGGTCGGCGCGAACGCGGAAGTCGCGCTCGAGAACACCGACACCTACGACGACGACACCGGCAAGCGCGGCGAGCCGCTGCCCGGCTACGAGGTCGTCAACGCCTTCGCCGAATGGAACCCGGCGCGGCTCACCAACCTCACCCTGCGCGCGGAGGTGAACAACGTCTTCGATGCCGCCTACGTCTCCCGCGGCACCTACGGGACGGAATACGCCGGCGTCGTCCCGCTCTACGAACCGGGCCGCTCGTTCCTGCTGAAGGCCTCCGTCAGGTTCTGAGGCCCGCCCGTCCGGCGAGCGTCAGAAGGTGAGGAGGGCGAACGCGACTGCGCCGGCGAGAAGGACGAGGGTTTCGCCGACGATGACGACGGCGTGGCGCGGGCCGACCTCGATCATCGTCTTCAGCGAGGTCTTCACGCCGAGCCCCGCAATCGCGATGACGAGGAGGTAGCGCGACACGTCCGACGTCAGCGCGCCGACCGGGGGCGGGATGAAGCCGGTGCTGTTGACCAGCACCAGCACCACGAAGGCGACCACGAACCAGGGCAGCTTCACGCTGCCGCCGCCGCCGCTCCCGCGGGTGAGAAGGAGCACCGCGATCAGTACGACGGGCAGGAGCGCGACGCGCTGGAGCTTCACGAACGTCGCGATGTCGCCGGCGGTATCGCTGATCGAGTAGCCGGCGCCCACCACCTGAGCGACGTCGTGGATGGTGGCGCCGATCAGGAAGCCGGCCTCGGTGTCGGTGAAGCCGAGCAGGCGGAAGATGATCGGGTAGGCGATCATCGCGATGGTGGAGAGCGCCGTCACCCCGATCACCGTGAAGAGGGTGTCTCGCTCGGACTGGTCCGTCTTCGGCAGGATCGCGGCAATAGCGAGTGCCGCGGACGCGCCGCAGATCGCGACGGCACCGCCGGTGAGGAGGCCGAACCGCCACGCCCTGCCGAGGAGCGGCGCGATCGCAAGGCCTGTGAGGATCGTCAGCGTCACGAGGCCGACGACGCCGGCGACCGGGACGAGGCCGAGTTCGGCCATGTCCGCGAGGCTGAGGCGCAGGCCGAGAAGCGCGACGCCGATCCGCAGGAGCGTGGTGGACGCGAACTGGATGCCGGGCTTGCACGCCGGGTCCTCGGCCAGGAAATTGAACGCCATGCCGATGAGGAGCGCGAACAGCATCGACGGCGCGCCATAGTGCTCCGACAGGAACACGGCGGCGGCGGCGATGGTCGCGGCAAGGAGGATGCCGCGGGCACGCAGGCGCACCGCGCCGAGTAGTGCGTGCGGCGAGGCGCCGGACGCGAGAGCAGGGTCGGTCATCGCGCCGTCACGACGCCGCCGAAAGGTCGAACGCTTCCCCGGGGAAGAATTTCTCGAGCCGCACGTCGGCGCTGCGGGCGTGGCCTTCCATCCCTTCGAGGCGCGAGATGCGGGCGGTCGCCTCCGCGACCGGGCGCGACGCCTCGCGGGTCGCGCGCTGCCACGTGACCGTCTTCATGAACTTGTGCACCGAGAGGCCGCCGGTGTAGCGCGCGGCGCCCGAGGTGGGGAGGACGTGGTTTGGCCCGGCCGCCTTGTCGCCGAACGCGACGGTGGTCTCCTCGCCGAGGAAGAGGGAGCCGTAGGCGCGAAGGCGTGAAAGCCACCAGTCGAGATCGCCCGCCTGGACGTGCAGGTGCTCGGGCGCGTAGCGGTCGGCGACGGCGGCCATCTCCTCGCGCGTGTCGCACAGGATGACTTCCGCGTAGTCGTCCCACGCCGCGCGGGCGTTGGCGGCATTGGTCTCCGGCAGGCCCGCGATAAGCGCGGGCACCGCGGCGATCACCCGCTCGGCAAGCTCGCGGCTGTCGGTCACCAGCCAGACGGGGGAGTTGTAGCCGTGCTCGGCCTGGCCGACGAGGTCGGCGGCGACGAGGGCGGCGTCGGCGGCCCCGTCCGCGAGGATCATGGAATCGGTCGGGCCGGCGAACATGTCGATGCCGACGCGGCCGAACAGGATGCGCTTGGCCTCCGCGACGTACTGGTTGCCGGGGCCGACCAGAATGTCCGCCTTCGGCAGGCCGAACAGGCCGAAGGCCATCGCCGCGATGCCCTGCACCCCGCCGAGGTTAATGATCGCGTCCGCACCGCAAAGCTGCATGGTGAAGAGGATCGCGGGCGGGATGCCGATCCCCGGCCGCGTCGGCGAGCAGGCGGTGATGTGGTCGACGCCGGCGACCTTGGCGGTGGTCACCGTCATGATGGCGGAGGCGATGTGGCTGTAGCGCCCGCCCGGAACGTAGCAGCCCGCGGCCGACACCGGGATGTGCTTCTGCCCGGCGAGGAAGCCCGGCAGCACCTCGAGCTCGCAGTCGGCGATGGTCGCCTTCTGCGCTTCGGCGAAGCGGCGGATGTTGTCGTGCGCGAAGCGGATGTCGTCCTTCAGCGTCTCGGACAGGGACGCCTCGGCGCGGGTGAGCGCCTCCTCGCCGACCACGATGTCGCCGTCCCACCCGTCGAGGTCGCGGGCGGCCCTGCGCGCCGCTTCGTCGCCGCCGGCCTCGATCTCGCGCAGCATCGCCTCGACGCGGACGCGCACGTCGTCCTGCCCGGTTTCGGCCGTGCGGGTGGCCGACTTCAGGTACGTCACACTCATCTCAATGTCCTTCGGAGGGCCGTGCGGTCACATCTTCCCCTTCCACGGCACGACCCTGCGCTCGGCGAAGCGCATCACGAGATCGAACGCGTAGGCGATGGCGGCGATGATGATGATGCCCATGATCACCGTCGACGTCTGGCAGGAACTGCGAGGCGGAAAGAACCATGTAGCCGACGCCCTTGGTGGCGGCGACCATCTCGGCCGCGACCAGCGTGGTCCAGCCGAAGCCGATGCCGATGCGCATCGCGGTCAGGATCTCGGGCATCGCGGAGGGGAGGATGACGTAGCGCATCACCTGCCAGCGCGTGGCGCCGAACGAATAGGCGGCGTGGACCTGCTCGATCGCCGCCGAGCGCACGCCCGCCCGCGCGCCGAGCGCCACCGGCGCGAACACCGACAGGAAGATGAGGAGCACCTTCGAGGTCTCGCCGATGCCGAACCAGATGATCATCAGCGGCAGGTAGGCGAGCGGCGGGATCGGCCGGTAGAACTCGATCGGCGGATCGAAGATGCCGCGGATCGCGGGGCTCATGCCCATCGCGAGGCCGAGCGGAATGCCGATGATGCAGGCGAGCAGGAAGGCGCCGAACACCCGGGCGGCGGAGATCGCGATGTGCTCCCACAACGGCGTTCCGGTGTAGCCGTTGTTCCAGACCTGGATGAACTTCGCGAAGATCGCCTGTGGCGAGGGCAGGAACAGCGGTTTCACGAGCCCGGTCGCAGTGACGAGCCACCACAGGAACAGGATGAAGGCGACGCTGACGAGGCTCAGCCAGATGGTGTTGCCCTGTCCGGGCACGCCGTAGGTCTCGCCGGGGCGCGTCGCGCGGGAGCGGGAGAGGCTGGCGAGGAAGCCGCCGGCATCGGCGCCGGCGTTGGCATTGGCGGCGTGGATGGTCGGGTCGGCTCCGGCCGGGGTGTCGATTGCCTTGTCGCTCATGCCGCCACCTCTTCCTCGTCACGGAAGATGATGCCGAGGACCTCCTCCCTGAGGGCGATGAAATCAGCCGACGCCTTCACCGCGCGTGCCGGCTTGCCGTCGAGGAACTGGCGCGAGAAGGGGAGCTCGAAGCGGTGGGCGATCCGCCCGGGGCGGGGCGACATCACGATGAGGTGCGTCCCCATGAAGAGCGCTTCCTCCACGCTGTGCGTGATGAAGAAGACGGACTTCTCGGTGTCCTTCCAGATCCTGAGGATGAGCTCCTGCGCCTTTTCGCGGGTCAGCGCGTCGAGCGCACCGAGGGGCTCGTCCATCAGGAGGATCTTGGGGTCGCAGGTGAGCGCACGGGCGATGCCGACGCGCTGCTGCATCCCGCCCGACAGGGTGTAGACGGCCGAACCCTGAAAGTCCTTGAGGCCGAGAAGCTCGATGAAACGGTCGGCGACCTTGTAGCGCTCCGCCTCCGGCCGGCCCTGCAGCTTGAGCCCGAAGGCGACGTTGTCGCGCACGTTGAGCCAGGGAAGCAGCGCGTGCTTCTGGAACACCACCGAGCGGTCTGCGCCGGGCCCGGTGATGGGCGCCCCGTCGAGCAGGATCTCGCCGCTGGAGGGGGCGAGGAAGCCCGCGATGAGGTTGAGAAGCGTCGACTTTCCGCAGCCCGATGCGCCGAGCGCCACCACGAAATCGCCTTCCCCGATACTGAGGTCGACGCCCCGGAGCGCCTGGACCACCCCCTGCACCCGGCCCTTCGGCGACGGGAAAACCACCGAAGCATCGTTCAACTGTAGTGCCATGACGACCTCCCATCGGGGGTGGGGCCGGCCCGTGACGGGCCGGCGGGCGGACTATTCGACGGCGGCTTCTGCGTAGGATTCGTCAACGAAGGCGGAGTAGTCGTCGCCGACGGTGTCGATCCGCCCGGCGGCCTTCAGGAACTCGGACGTCGCCTTCACCGCGTTCGGCACGTTCTCGCCGAGCCACTGCGGGGTCGCCTGCTCGGACAGCGGCAGGAAGGTGAAGCCTTCGAGGATGCCGGGGACCTGCGCCGGGTCAGCGCCGGTGCGCTCGGCGATCGCCTTCACGGCGTCGCTGTCGGCGGTCCATGCCGCGGGATCGGCGAGGTAGGCGGCGTTGGCCTCGTCCATCGTCTTCAGGAAGGCGGTCAGCGCCTCGCCGTTCTCCTCTGCAAACTCGGTGTTGACCACCCAGCCGTCGAAGGTCGGGTAACCCCACTCGGCGGTCTTGTCGGCGCCGACGAGGAGTTCGCCCTTCTCGAGGATCTGCGACTGCACCGGCTGCCAGATGAACGCGGCGTCGATGGCGTCCTGCTCCCAGGCCGCGGCGATCTGGTCGGGCGGCATGTTCATGATGGTGAGGTCGTTCTCGGCGAGACCCGCGTGCTTCAGCGCACCCATCATCGAGAAGTGCGCTGTCGAGCCGACGGGCACGGCAACGCGCTTGCCCTTGAGGTCTTCGAGCGTTGCGATGCCGGAGCCGTTGCGGGTGATCAGCGATTTCGGCCTCGCCGATGACCTGCGCGATCATCACGAGCTCGATCGGCACGCCCTGGCTGGCGGCGATCGCGAAGGGCGAGGAGCCGAGCTCGGCGACCTTGATGTCGCCGGACGCCATCGCGGCGATGACGTCGGTGCCGGAGGCGAACTTGCGCCACTCGATGTTCCAGCCCGTGGCGTCGGAGAACTTGCCCTCGGCGGCGGCGACCTGCATCGGCGTCGGGTTGCCGAAGTGACCGACGACGACGGTCTCCTGCGCCATTGCGGCGGTCGCGAACAGGGCGGAGCCGGCGACGGCTCCGATCAGGGTGGCAAACGATTTAACCATGGTTTTCGGCCCTTTGTGCGTGTGACGGGTCGTTGTGCCGCCCCCTTGCGGGGCGCGGGGAAAAACTCAGGCGGTCTGCGCGATGCGGCCGGGAGCGGCCGCCGCGCCGTCGTGGGCGAACGCGACGATGGCGCGCGCCAGAACGTCGATGGTGTCGATCAGCGGCACCGGCCGCGGCAGCGCCCCGGCGATGATCGAGAATTCCGTGCAGGCGACGAGGATGGCGTCCGCCCCTGCGGCCGCGAGCTCCTCGACCGCAGCCGAAGCGATCCGCCCGGCCTCGGCGTCCGCGCTGTCCACCTTGATGCGGCGGATCGCCGACAGCACCCGCGCCTCGTCCGCCGGGTAGGCCGCCGCCGCGCCATGGGCGCCCAGCGCACCGTCGAACAGCCCGGTGATGCGCACCGCGGGCGAGCCGAGGATGCCGATGGTCCGCGCTCCGGCCCCGGCGGCTTCGGCGGCGGAGAGGGCGACCATGTCGAGGAACGGGATGCCGGCCGCGGCGATGATTGCGGGGGCATAGTGGTGGGCGGTGTTGCAGGGCATCGCCAGCGCCTCGGCCCCGTAGGTCTCGAGCCGGCGCGCCATGCCCGCCAGCACCGGTGCCGGATCTTCGCCCGTCCCCTCGATCAGCGCCTTGATGCGGGACGGCACCTGCGTGTTGCTGTCGACGATGAGGGGCACGTGGTCGGCATCGTCCGTTGCCGGCGTCAATGCCAGGACGCGGGACATGAGGAGGATGGTCGCCTCCGGGCCCATGCCGCCTAGGACGCCGACCCTGTGGAGGGCGCCGCTCACGCAGCACCCCGCTGCGCGATGGCGCCGGCACAGTCGGCGATGATTTCTCCCAGAAGCGTGCAGTCGTCCACCGTGAAGGTGAGCGGCAGGCGCATGTCGAACAGGCCGGCGAGGATCTCGTCGGTGCGCGGCACGGACTGCGGGGCCATGTAGCGCCAGCTGCCGTGCGCGCTTGTGAAGGCGGAGGGCTCCGCCGCGCCGAACCACTTGAGCTGAACGCCCCGCTCGGCGCACGCCGCCACGAAGCCGCGCGCCGCGTCTGCGGCAATCCCGGGGATCGTGAACTGGATCGAGCTGCCGACGAAGTGCTCCGCCTCGGGCCGTTCCGGCACCGCGATCGCCGGCGCTGTCCGCAGGCCATGCTCGACGGCGCGGTAGCGCTCGTTCCAGCGCTCGATGTTGGCATCCAGCTTTCTGAGCTGCGGGCGCAGAACCGCGGCACGCAGGTTGTCCATCCGGGCGGACATGTTGGGCGTATCGAGCCGGATGTCGGCGAAGGCCGCAGCGTCGGGCGCGGCGCCGTGGCGCTCGTAAAGCATGTAGGAGCCCGACAGCATGATCGCTCGCGCCATGAACTCCGGATCGTCGGAGGTCAGCAGCCCGCCCTCGCCGGAGTTGATGTGCTTGTAGGTCTGCGTGGAGAAGCAGCCGGCGAGCCCGAAGCTGCCGCTCTTCCGGCCGTTCCAGGTCGCGCCCATGGTGTGCGCACAGTCCTCGATCAGGATGAGGCCGAGCGCCCCGATCCGTTCGGCGAGCGCGTCCATGTCGCAAAGGTGGCCGCGCATGTTGGAGAGGAGAAGCACCCGCGCCTCGCTCCCGATCGCCTTGTTGGCGAGATCGTCGAGGTCGATCACGAGGTCGGCGGTGATCTCCACCAGCACGGGCCGTGCGCCGAGCGCCGCGATAGCCCCCGGCACCGGGGCGAGCGTGAACGCGTTGGTGAGGACGGCCTCGCCGGCAGTGACGCCGGCCGCCCGAAGCGCATACTGCATCGCCGCGCCGCCGGACGCGCAGGCGAGACAGTAGCGGCTCCCCTGATAAGCGGCGTACTCCGCTTCGAGGAGGGCGGCCTCCGAAAGCTCGTCGCCTGCGGTGTTGTAACGGTGCAGGCGGCCCGAGCGCATCACCGCGACCGCCGCCGCGATGGCATCCTCGGGCAGGGATTCCTGCTGCGTGAAGTTGCCCGCGAAGCGGTGCGGCTTCATGGCGTGTCCCCCGGGGTGCGGGCTCAGGCCGCGAGAGCGCCGGAACGCTTTTCGAGGCCGAAGGCGGAGAGGTAGCCGAAAAGCGCCGCCGATCCGCCGGTGTGGAGGAACACCACGCGCTCGCCCTTCTTGAAGTGCCCCTTGCGGATGAGGTCGATGAGGCCGGCCGCGCCTTTGCCGGAGTAGACCGGGTCGAGGAGGATGCCCTCGATCTGCGCGAACATCTCGATCGCCTCGATGGTGGACGGTGCAGGGATGCCGTAGCCCTCGCCGACGTAGTCGGTGTTGGCGACGACATCTTCGCGCTTCACCACGCCCGGGCAGCCGAGCTTTTCAGCGGTCGCGACCGCGAGATTGAAGACGTTCTCCTCCTGCTTGGCCTTCGGTGCACGAACGCCGATCCCGAGAAGCGGGATGCCGGCGTTCATCGCCTTGAGGCCGACGATCAGGCCTGCCTGCGTGCCCGCGCTGCCGGTGGCGTGGACGAGGTGGTCGATCACCAGCCCGCGGTCGTTCGCCTGGCCGAGCAGCTCCATCGCGCAGTTGACGTAGCCGAGCGCGCCGGTGGGGTTCGAGCCGCCGCCGGGGATGGTGTAGACGCGCTTGCCGCCGGCGCGGACCTTGTCCGCCACCGCTTCCATCTCGGCGTTCATGTCGCCGCCGCCGGGGCGCTTCTCGGTGGTCGCGCCGTGGAGGAGGTCGAGGAAGACGTTGCCGTTGTTGTTGTAGTCCGTCTCCTTCGACTGGGTCCGGTCTTCGAGGAGGATGTGGCAGGCCATGCCGAGGCGCGCCGCGAAGGCCGCCGTCTGGCGCGCGTGGTTGGACTGGGTCGCGCCCTGCGTCATCACCACTTCGGCGCCGGCGGCCTCGGCCTCCGCCATCAGGAATTCGAGCTTGCGGGTCTTGTTGCCGCCGGTGGAGAGCCCGGTGGTGTCGTCGCGCTTGATCCAGATTTCCGGGCC
This sequence comes from uncultured Alphaproteobacteria bacterium, assembly GCA_963704595.1. Classification (GTDB taxonomy): domain Bacteria; phylum Pseudomonadota; class Alphaproteobacteria; order Rhizobiales; family Amorphaceae; genus Acuticoccus. The sequence goes on along the minus strand of OY969922.1, from coordinate 3,927,800 downwards.
GCCGAGTTCCTTGCTCAGGCGGTCGAGCCGCTCGAGCGGCGTCGGCAGGTGCGCCACGTGAATTCGAGGGAACCGCGCAAGGTGCATTGGACTCTCCGGAAGCTTCTATGGGGAATTAGTGGGCCTCCGGTGGCAGGCTTTGCAAATGCAAAATATCTGCAACATTATGCGATTTCTGCATAATCAATCACAAGGCTCCAGCATGCGCGCCGAATGGCTGCAGGATCTGCTCGCCCTCCTCGAATGCGGATCCGTCCAGGCGGCGGCGGAGCGGCGATCGCGGACGCAACCGGCGTTTTCGCGCCGGATCAAGGCGATCGAGGAGCATCTCGGCATGGAGCTCCTGGACCGGACGCGCAAACCCGCGCAGCTCAAGCCCTCGGTCGTCGAACAGAAGCTCTTTATGCAGGAACTGGCATTCGGGCTGCAGAGCCTTGAGCAGCGGCTGCGGCGCGATCAGACCGAGCGGGAGACGCGGGTCGTGGTGATCTGCCAGCATTCCATCACCACTGCCCTGATGCCGCAGCTCGTCAAGCGGCTCGCCTCGCTGGACGCACTGTCGCTGCGGGTGCGCTCCGACAACCACGACGAGTGCTTCGCCATGCTGATGACGCGGCGCGCCGACATCTGCCTCCTCTATCGCTCCGTCATGGCGCCGCTGCCGGCGGGCGAGGACGTGCGCGAGGAGGTGGTGCTGTCCGACGAGGAGCTCATCCCCGTCTACCAGACCTCCAGCCTCGACCGCCTCAACGAGGATTACGCACGGGGGAGCGTGCCGGTGGTGGCGTATCCGATGGACGTCTTCCTCGGCCGCATCATGATGCGCGACATCTACCCCCGCCTCGTCGGAGCGACGCACATCAAGACGGTGGCCGAGACCGCGCTCACGCCGGCTGCGCTGCAGTTCGCGGTGGCGGGGGTGGGCGTCGCGTGGCTCCCGCGCGCGCTCGTCCGCCACGACATCGAGATCGGCCGCCTGACGGACCTTTCAGGTTCGCTGCCCTCGAGCGCGCTCTCGCTGGTCGCGATGCGATGGCGCAACGAGCGCCGCCCCATCGCCAGCACGGTGTGGGAAACGATCCTGTCGGTCGACGAGATGGCGCCCGCCGTGCTGGCCTGAGCGCCAGCGCATGTCGCATCGTCGCCGCTTCGAAGTCGATCCAGCTGAAGATCGAACGGTTGAAGTTGGGTGATGTCGGCGATGAGGACGACGTTCTCCTGCGGACCGCCGAGCCGTGCCGAGAGGGCGTCCGCGAGGATCTCACGGTCACACTCTGCGCAGGAAAATCCGGGTCGTTGCGGCGAGTTCACAATCGAGATGGAGAGAATGGCGGAGCCGGAGGGATTCGAACCCTCGAGACGGGTTTACCCCGCCTAACGGTTTAGCAAACCGCCGCCTTCAGCCTCTCGGCCACGGCTCCTGATGAGAACGCCGGCGGCAGGAGCGGGCGGGCCGCGACGGGCACGGTCCGAGACTGCTCCGAGCCTTTGCTCGCACGCAAGTCCGGTAACATGGCCGCGGACGCCTCCGCAAGCGGCAAGCCCTCGCGAAAGCGCGACGGTCTCAGTCCCCGGCGCGCATCGCGACGGCAGCGGCCGCGTGGAGGTGGGACGCCATCACGCTGGCGGCCCATTCGGGCGCGCGCGCCTCGATCGCGTCGGCGATCTCGACGTGGTGGCGCGCCGAACGGATCATGTCGCGCGGTGAGTACATGCCGAAGGTGCGCAGGACGAGCCCGATGTTCACCGTGGCCGCCAGCATGGTGCTCAGCCGGGGCGACCTTGCCGCCTCCATCACGAGGTTGTGGAAGCGCGCGTTGCGCTCCGGCAGCCGCTTGCGCTGCTCGTCGTCCGCGGGCGGGGTGATCGCTTCCATCTCGTCGGCGAGGGCGCGCAGTTCCGCGATCTGCCCGGCCGTCGCGAAACGGGCGGCGCGCCGGGCGGCGAACGGCTCCAGCATCAGGCGGATCTGGAAGATCTGCTCGACCTCGTCGGGCTGCAGGCCGACGACGCGCAGCCCTTCGCCCCGCACCCGCGACAGGAAGCCTTCCATGGTGAGGCGGCGGATCGCGTCGCGGACGGGGGTGCGGGAGAGGGCGAGACGTTCGGCGAGCGCGGTCTCGGTGACGCGGGCCCTCGGCGCGAGCTCGCCGCTGAGGATCGCGTCGCGCAGCGCGAGATAGGCAAGGTCCGCCGCCTTCTGCGGCTCGCCTGCGGGAGCTTCAGGCGGCATCGGCTGCCGTCGCGCGCGGCGGGAAGCCGCCGGCCTTCATCACCATGCCGGGCATCGGGTTCTGGAGCGCCTCTTCCAGCCAGAGCGCAGCCTCGCAGAGGGCGTCGAGGTCCATGCCGGTCTCGATCCCGGCGCGCTCCAGCATGTAGACGAGGTCTTCGGTGGCGATGTTGCCGGTGGCGCGCGGGGCGAACGGGCAGCCGCCCGAACCCGCCAGCGACGCGTCGAGCACCGAAACGCCGGCCTCGACCGCCGCCCAGGCGTTGGCGAACCCGGTGTTGCGCGTGTTGTGCAGGTGGAGCCGCAGCGGCACTTCGGGGAAGCGTTCGCGGACCGCGCCGACCCGGGCCGTGATGTCGGGCGGGGCGGCGACGCCGATGGTGTCGGCGAGCGCCAGCTCGTGCGGGCTGTGCTGCATCACGGCGTCGACGACGTGGAGGAGCCGGTCGAGCGGCACCTCGCCCTCGAACGGGCAGCCGAACGCGGCGGCGATGGTGACGGATGTGGCCATCGTGCCGCGCGCCTCGGCCGCAATGTCAGCCCAGACCGCGACGGTTTCGGCGGTGGGGGCGCCCTGGTTGCGCATGTTGAAGGTGTCGCTTGCCACCACCACGAAGTTGACCTCGTCGAGCGGCGTCGCCATCGCCCGCTCGAAGCCGCGGCGGTTGAGGACGAGGCCGATGTAGCGCGCCGTGCCGCGGGGGAGGCGGGCGAGCACTTCCTCTGCGCCAGCCATCTGCGGCACCCGCTTCGGGTTGACGAAGCTCACCGCCTCGATCCGCCGCGCGCCGGCCGCGATGGCTTTCTCGATCAGCGCGATTTTTGTATCCACGTGACAGGATGGTCGGCTGATTCTGGATTCCGTCCCGCGGCGCGACCTCCACGATTTCCACGCGTCCCACGCCAGAGTTCGCCATCTGAATACGCCTTGGTTTCGCTGAATGGATACATTATTGTCCCGGCGCAATATGGCGAAAATGAACCGGCTTGCCAATCCATCGGCGACGCGCCGGGCGGGCCGGACGATCGGGGGACGGACATGACGGCATCGGCGGGCGGGCACGAGGCGACGGAACGGCAGGGGCCGCTCACCGACCTTCGGGTCATCGAGATGGGGCAGCTTCTGGCGGGGCCCTTCTGCGGCCAGCTGCTGGCCGACTTCGGGGCCGAGGTCATCAAGTTCGAGCAGCCCGGCGTCGGCGACCCCTTGCGCGAATGGGGCCGCGAGAAGCCGCACGGCAAGTCGCTCTGGTGGCCGGTGGTGGCGCGCAACAAGAAGTCCGTCACCCTCAACCTGCGCGAGCCCGAGGGGCAGGCCGTAGTCAAGGAGCTTGTCGCGCAGAGCGACATCCTGATCGAGAATTTCCGCCCCGGCACGATGGAGCGCTGGAACCTCGGCTACGAACAGCTCTCCGAGATCAACCCGCGGCTCGTGATGGTCCGCGTGACCGGCTTCGGCCAGACCGGCCCTTACGCCAAGCGGGCCGGCTTCGGCGCCATCGGCGAGGCGATGGGCGGGCTGCGCTACGTGGTGGGCGATCCGTCGACGCCGCCGTCGCGCATGGGCATCTCCATAGGCGACGAGCTCGCCGCGATCCACGCCGCGCTCGGCGCCGTGATGGCGATCCACGCGCGCGAGCGGACCGGCCGCGGGCAGGTGGTGGACAGCGCCATCTACGAGGCGGTGCTCAACATGATGGAAAGCCTCATCACGGAGTACCACCGCGCCGACTACGTGCGCGAGCGGACCGGCGCGGTGCTCCCCAACATCGCACCCTCCAACGTCTACCCGACGGCGGACGACAAGCTGATGCTGATCGCCGCCAACCAGGACAACGTCTTCAAGCGTCTCGCCGCCGCCATGGGCAAGCCGGAGCTTGCCACGGACCCGAAGTTCGCCACCCACACCGCCCGCGGCGAGGTGCAGGCCGAGCTCGACGAAATGGTCGCGGACTGGACGCGCACCCTCAAGCTCGACGATCTGGAAGAGGTTCTGGCCGAGGCGGGGGTGCCGGCGGGCCTCATCTACACCGCGCCGGACATGATGGCCGACCGCCATTTCCAGGCGCGGGAAGCAATCGTCGAAGTGCCGGCGCCGGTGTTCGGCACGCTGAAGATGCAGAACGTGGCGCCGCGCCTGTCGGAGACGCCGGGCCACATCCGCCATGCCGGGCCCGAACTCGGCGAGCACAACGACGCGGTGCTGAAGGGCATCCTCGGCATGGACGACGACAGGCTCGCCGACCTCAAGGCCCGCGGCATCATCTGAGGCCGCGGGCGCTGGCCGCGCTTCAGCGGCGGGCGCGCTGGCCGAACAGCAGCGCCTGCTGGTCCTTGTTGGTGGCGAGCTGCATCTTCTCGCGCTCTTCGCGGCCGACGGCCATGCCGCGCTCCACCGCGGGGCGGGCGGCCATCGCGGCCATCCAGCGCTTCACGTTGGGGAACTCGTCGATGTCCATCTTCTGGTTTTCCCAGCCGGTGGACCAGCCGTATGAGGCCATGTCGGCGATGGAGTACTCGTCGACGATGAACTCGCGGTTGTCGAGCCGGGTGTCGAGGACGCCGTACAGGCGGTGCGTCTCGTTGGTGTAGCGCTCCTTGGCGTAGGGCACGTCGACCGGAGCGTACTTGTTGAAGTGGTGGTTCTGGCCGAGCATCGGGCCGAAGCCGCCCATCTGCCACATCAGCCATTCGTCGACCGCGATGCGCTCGCGCTCGTTGCGGCCGTAGAACTTGCCGGTCTTGCGGGCGAGATACTGGAGGATCGCGCCGCTTTCGAAAACCGAGATCTCGCGCCCGTCCGGCCCGTCGGGGTCGATGATGGCGGGCATCCGGTTGTTGGGGGAGATCGCCAGGAAGTCCGGCTTGAACTGGTCGCCGGCACCGATGTTGACCATGTGGACTTCGTAGGGAAGTCCGAGCTCCTCCAGCATGATGGTGATCTTCCAGCCGTTCGGCGTCGGCCAGTAGTACAGCGCAATCGGATTGTCGCTCATCGGTCCGTGCTCCTTCGGTTCCAGCACCGGAGATAGACCGCGGACCGGCACGCTTCAATCGCGTGCCATGTCACCTTTTTCGGATTCCGCGCACGAAACGCGGGTTCAGTAGGCGCAGAGCTCGAAGCCCGTCGCGTCGGAGACCCAGCACGCCCGGTCCGAGCGCGAGCGGTAGAACGGGCCGGGCAGGGGCACGTTGCGCTCGCCGTAGTTGGCGAAGCCGTCCGCCATGTCCTTGCCGACGATTGAGATGGTGTAGGTCGGCACCATCGGGGCGGCGACCGTGAAGCTGCCGTCGCCGCCGAACTGGCGGAAGTCGCAGGAGTAGGTGCCGTCGTCGGAATTGTAGCAGCGGGCGTCCTTCGCCTGCGCGGTGCCGGCGGCAAGGCCGAGGGCGCCGATGGCAAGCGTTGCGACGAGGCGGGGAAGGCGGGTCATGGGCGTGTCCTCCGGCATCGGGCGCGTTCGGTCGCGCCTCTCGGTCGCCATAGTGGAGCGCATCGGGCCGGCGGCGGGCAAGCCGCGCCGCGGCCTCAGTCGGTGAGGCCGGCGAGAGCCATCGCCTTGTCGATGATCGCGGCGGTGGGGGCGCTGATCGGCACCAGCGGCTCGCGCAACTCGTTGGCGATCTTGCCGAGGCGGGAGAGCGCGTACTTCGGCCCGCCGGGGTTGGGCTCGACGAACATCGCGTCGTGCAGCGGCATCAGCTTGTCCTGCATGGCGAGCGCAGCCTTGTAGTCGCCGCGGGTGCAGGCCGCCTGGAACGCGGCGCACTCCTTCGGCGCGACGTTCGCCGTCACCGAGATACAGCCGACGCCGCCATGGGCGTTGAAGGCGAGCGCGGTCGCATCCTCGCCCGAAAGCTGGACGAACGCCTCGCCGCAGGCGGCGCGCTGGCGGCTGACCCGCGCGATGTTGGAGGTCGCATCCTTCACGCCGATGATGTTGGGGTGCGCGTCGGCGAGCGCCGCCATGGTCTCGACGGTCATGTCCACCACCGAGCGGGGCGGAATGTTGTAGATGATGATCGGCAGGCTGATCGCCTTCGCCACGGCGCTGAAGTGGGCGAAGAGGCCGGCCTGGCTCGGCTTGTTGTAGTAGGGCGTGACGACCAGGACGCCGGTCGCCCCGGCCTTCTCGGCGTGTTCGGCGAGCGCCACGGCCTCGCGTGTGGAATTGGAGCCTGCCCCCGCGATCACCGGGACGCGGCCCGCCGTGGTCTCGATGCACATCTCCACCACGCGGCGGTGTTCCTCGTGGGAGAGCGTCGGCGACTCGCCCGTGGTGCCGACGGGGACGAAGCCGTTGGTGCCGGACTGGATCTGCCACTCGACGAGGTCCGTGAACGCCCGCTCGTCGACCCTGCCGTCGCGAAATGGTGTGACGAGCGCCGTGATTGAGCCTGTGAACACGTTTGATCCTCCCGATTTGCCCCGACCTTTAGCGCCACTTGCGCCTCCGTGCCAAAGGGAACGTTCCGCCGCGCCGCCGGGTGTGTCGCCGCTGCAACGCGGAACGCCGCGGACCGCGCGCCAATCACCCGTTTTGGAGGTGCCGTCCGGACGGACCGCGGACGACAGAAGCAATCTAAGGGTGTAGACTTTCTTCAACGCTCACGATTTGATTACCGAATTGGCAAGCTAAATGTCCTACGGTCCCACCATACAGCGTTTGCGTTCGGAGTTTTTCATGCGTGCACCCACAAAACTCGCCATCGTCGCAGCGATGGCCGCGGGTGCTGTCGGCGCCGGAACGGGGGAGGCCGCACCGTTGCGCGCCCCGTCCGTGGCGCCGGGCGTGATGCTGGCCCAGATGCCGCTGCCGCCGGCGCACCCCAGCCGGGCGTCTGGCGAGCCGGCGCCCGCCGCGCCTGCCGCGCGGTTCGACAACGCATTCGCCGAAGCGCCGGAAACCGCCCCCGCCGTCGCGGCGCAGATGGTTGCCGGCCACGCCGTGCCGCGCCGCCGGCCGAGCCGCGCCAAGGTGGTCGGCCGGGTCGAGAACGGCGTCGCCGTGCCGGTCGCGAGCGCCTACGCCGCCAGCGATGGCCCGGTCGCCTCGCTTTTCAGCGCGCCCGAGGCCGTGGTGTCGAGCTCCGTCGCCGCACCGCCACCGGTCCCCACGGCGGTCGCCGCGCCGCCTCCCGCGCAGCCTGCGCTCGCGGCGCACGGCCAGCGCGACAGCACCGCCTACGCAAAGTTCGGCCGCCGCTCGGGCTCCTTCAAGAACGCGCTCGATGCGCTGAAGGCCGACCGCTACGAGGAGGTGTTCGCCCGGCGCAACGCGCTGTCGCGACCCGCTCGACGTTCTGACCATCGACTATCTCGTCGTGCGCGCCGGCCCGCCGGAACTCACCTACGCGATGGTCGCCGACTTCATCGCCCGTGGGCAGGGCTGGCCCGACCCCAAGATGATCCAGACCCGCGTCGAGGAAAGCCTCGCGCGCGAGCGGCCGAGCCCCGACCTCGTGATCTCCGCGCTCGCCGGCAAGGCGATCTCGGGCTCCGGCGTCCGCCTTCTCGGCAAGGCGTATCTCGCAAAGGGCGACACCGCCGCCGCGCGCCAGACGGTCCGCGCCGCATGGCACAACCGCGGCCTCGGCGTCACCCTCCAGGGCGCCTACACGGATGACTTCGGCAGCATCCTCTCCGTCGACGACCACCTGTCGCGGGTCGACTACCTGATCGGCGAAGGCCTCGTCGCCGAGGCGAAGGGCCTGCGCTCCCGGCTCGGCACCGGCCCGCGCGCCTACATGGATGCGCGGATCGCGGCTGCCGAGGGCGCGTCCGGCGCCAACGCACTCCTCCAGCGCGTGCCGGCGGAATACCGCAAGCGGCCGGGCTACTCGCTCGCCATGGCCGAGACGCTGCGGCGGGCGGACGATCTTACCGGCGCGGCGAAGCTCCTGTCGCGCGTGTCGCCCCGAACGGTCGTGAACGGCGATGCCTGGTGGGTCGAGAGCCGCATCGTCGCCCGCTCGCTCGCCGAGAAGGGTGACTGGCGCTCCGCCTACGCGCTCGCCAGCATCGGTTTCGCCGAGACCAACGAGAACAAGGCGGACGAGGCGTTCCACGCCGGCTGGTTCGCGCTCACCGGCCTCAAGGATGGAGCGCGCCGCCGAGCGCCACTTCGCGGCGCTGGAGGCGATCGCCACCACGCCGCTCTCGCTGTCGCGTGCGGCCTACTGGCGCGGGAAGGCCGCGGCCCAGCGCGGCGACCGCGGCGGTTCGAAGCGCCAGATGGAGATCGCGGCCCGCTACGGCTTCACCTACTACGGCCAGCTCGCGCGGACCGAACTCGGCCTCAGCGGCACCGGCGTCAGCACACCGCCCAAGCCCACCGGCAGCGACATTGCGGCAATGAAGGCGAACCCGCTCGCCGTCGCCACGCAGCGCCTTGTGGCGTCCGGCCACGGCCACCGGATCTGGCCGTTCCTGAAGACTCTGGGCGAAACCGTGAAGACGCCGGGGCAGGCGACGCTCGCCGTCAACCTCGCGCTCGATGCCGGCTACCCGCACCTTGCGCTGATGACCGCCAAGGAAGCGCAGCAGGAGGGCGTCGACGTCGGCCAGCTCGCCTACCCGACGCAGCACATCCCCCGCTCGGCGCAAGATCCCGGCAGGGCTCGACCGCGCGCGTGGTCTACTCGATCGCCCGGCAGGAATTGCAGTTCAACTCCGGCGCGCGAGAGCCCGGTGGGCGCGGCGGGTCTGATGCAGGTGATGCCGCGCACCGCGGCCTCCGTCGCCAAGGAGCTCGGCCTCAAGCACAGCCAGGGCAAGCTCACGAGCGATCCCGCCTACAACGCGACGCTCGGCGCAGCGTATCTCCAGAAGCGCCTCGGCAACTTCGACGGCTCGTACATCCTCACCTTCGCCGCCTACAACGCGGGCGCGGGCCGGGTGAACGAGTGGATCGAGCGCTTCGGCGACCCGCGCGACCGCCGCGTCGACCCGATCACCTGGGTCGAGCAGATCCCGTACCCCGAGACGCGCAACTACGTGCAGCGGGTGATGGAGAACGTTCAGGTCTACCGCGAGGCGCTCGGCACCGGGCAAGCTCGCCATCTCCACCGACCTGCAGCGGGGGAGGCAGAGCTGACACCACGCGTCCTGACCGCGACGGCCAGCGATGGCGTGAGCCTGTCCGCAGAGGAGCGCGGGCCGTCGTCGGACCCGTGCCCGGTCATCTGCCTGCCGGGGCTGACCCGCAACGCGCGTGACTTCACCGCGCTCGCCTGCGCGCTGTCGACCGCGGGGAGCGCGGGGCCTGCGATGCGCGTCATCACGCTGGAATCGCGGGGGCGCGGCAACTCCGGCCGCAGCGCTGCCGAAACCTACACCCTGCCGCAGGAGCTCGCCGATCTCCTCGTCGGCGATGGACGCGTTCGGCATCTCGCGGGCGCGTTTCGTCGGCACCTCGCGCGGCGGGCTTCTCGTCATGCTCCTCGCCATGACCCAGCCCGACCGGATCGACCGCGTGGTGCTGAACGACATCGGCCCCCGGATCGAGCCCGTCGGCCTTGCTCGGATCGGCGAGAGCGTCGGCAAGACGATGCGCTATCCGTCCTACGAGGCGCTGGCCGAGGCGCTGGAGCCGACGCAGCACGCCCAGTTTCCCCGCCTCAAGGGGCCGCAGTGGGTGCGGTTCGCGAAGCAGCTCGCCTCGCCCGACGCCGCCACCGGCGAGATGGTCCTCGACTACGACGAGGCGCTGTCCGCCCCGTTCCGCGAGACCAACGCCCCCGCGAACCCGCCGGACTTCTGGCCCGCGTTCGATGCGCTGAAGTCTCGCCCGGTGCTGGTGATCCGCGGTGCGCATTCGGACCTTCTGTCCGCCGCCACGGTGGAGGCGATGCGCCGCCGCCACCGCAGGCTGGAGACGTTCGTCGCGAGCGGCGAGGGGCATGCCCCGCTCCTGTGGGACCGGGCCTCCATCGAGACGGTGAAGCGTTTCCTCGCAGCCTGATGGCGGCGTGGCGGCTGCCTCATTCCTTGCCGTCGAAGATGGTCGCGCCGTTGTAGTGGAAGCGCACCGTCGTCTCCAGTCCGTCGCCGCGCGTGCCGGTCTGCTCCATCCGGCCCTGCAGCGCGGAGACGTAGACGCCGACGAGCTTCTTGCCGAGCATCGGCTCGTTCGCGCGGGGCCCCTCGGCGAGTGTGCCGCGCCGGCCGTCCGTGAGGGTGATCACGAGGTCGGTGCCGTCGAGCCGGCAGTCGAGGGTGATGGTGCCGGGTGTCTCGCCGTCTCCGAAATCGGCACCGGCGGCATCGGAAAGGAGCTCCGTCACCAGCATCCCGATGTTGACCGCCTCGTCGAGGGAGACGGGAACATCGTCGCCGCTGACGTCGATCTGCCACTTCCTGCGCGCAGCGCCGGTCTGCTGCTCCACCGCGCGGCAGACCTGCCGGAAGTAGGCGAGGAGGCGGATTGCGCTGCGCGCCGCGTCGAGCCGCATCAGTTCGTAGACCCAGGACACCGCCTCCACGCGCAGGGCGATCCGCTCCAGCAGCCGCTTGGTCGCCTTGTCGGACACGGCACGGGTCTCGAGCCGCAGCATGGAGAGGATGGAGGCGAGGTTGTTGCGTGCCTTGTGATGGACGTCGACGAGCTTTGCCTCGACCTTCTGAACCGCGTCTGCTGTCTCGGCGGCGACGGCGGTCGTCGTCTCGGCAGCGTCTTCGGCAAGCTGGGAGAGGGCGACGACGGTCAGCGCGGAAGGGTCACCGCCGTGGTTGATGCGGTGGGCGCGGACCTTGATCCGGCGGGTGCCCTGGCCCGGGAAATTCGGCCTCGAGAACGTAGCCGTTGACGCTGACGTCCTGCGTCGAAACCGCCTTGAGGAGATTGGCGAGCACGGCGTTCTCGGCGATCTCGCGGTGGCCCGCGAACAGCGCACGGCCGACCGCGTCCTCTTCGGAGCATTCGAACAGGCTGAGGTAGGAGGCATTGGCGAAGTGGACGGTAAGGTCGCCATCGATCACGGCCACAGCGTCGTGCAGGGCATCCATGATATCGTTGTGATCGACCGAAAACTCAGCGTTGACGCTCGTCGAAGGCACGTGTGCCTGTCCTCCACTCATCGAGCGGCCGGGTGCCGCCTCGCATCACCAACGAACTGCGGCGCTCCGGCCCGGGGGGTAGGGCCCGTCAGCGCAATTCGACTATGCCGACACCGCTTGCCGGGACTGGTCGCCGTGGGGAACGGCGGCGCCCGTCATCCAGCGCCCGAAATCCTCCCGCGCACGCTCGCAATAGGCAACCTTGCGCGCCTGCTTGCCGCGCCGTCCGCCACGCACCGTGGCGTCGAGATCCGGGAAGAGGCCGAAATTGACGTTCATCGGCTGGTAGGAGCGCGGCTTGCCGGCCTCCTGCTCGGCATCGGTGATGTGCCCGCCGGTGATGTGGCCGAGCAGCGCGCCGAGCGCCGTGGTGGGCGGCGGCGGCTCGATGGCGGCGCCGGAGAGTTCGGCGGCGGCGAAGCGGGCGGCGAGCATTCCGGTGGCGGTCGCCTCGACGTAGCCTTCGCAGCCGGTGACCTGGCCGGCGAAGCGCAGGTTCGGCGAGGCCTTCAGCCGGAGCGTCGGGTCGAGCAGGCGCGGGCTCTCGATGTAGGTGTTGCGGTGGAGGCCGCCGAGCCGCGCGAACTCGGCATTCTCGAGGCCGGGGATCATGCGGAAGACGTCGCCCTGCGCGCCGTAGCGGAGCTTGGTCTGGAAGCCGACCATGTTGAAGAGCGTGCCCAGCGCATTGTCCTGCCGGAGCTGGACGATGGCGTAGGGCTTCACGTCCGGGGCGCGCGGGTTGGTGAGACCGACGGGCTTCATCGGCCCGTGGCGCAGCGTCTCGCGGCCGCGCTCGGCCATCACCTCGATGGGGAGGCACCCGTCGAAATAGGGCGTGTCTTCAAAGCCCTTGAAAGGCGACGCGGTCGGAGGCGATCAGCGCGTCGATGAAGGCCTCGTACTCGTCCTTCGTCATCGGGCAGTTGAGATAGTCCGCGCCCGTGCCGCCGGGGCCGGGCTTGTCGTAGCGCGACTGGAACCACGCCACGTCCATGTTGACGCTGTCGCGGTAGACGATCGGGGCGATGGCGTCGAAGAAGGCGAGCGCGTCGGCGCCGGTGAGGGCCGCGATCTCGGCCGCCAGCGCCTTGCTGGTGAGCGGGCCGGTGGCGACGATCGCCATCGTTTCGGGAAGCTTCGTCACTTCCTCGCGGCTGATGGTGATGTTGGGGTGCTGGGAAAGCCGCTCGGTGACGACGGCGGAGAAGCCGTCGCGGTCGACCGCGAGCGCGCCGCCGGCCGGCACCTGGTTGCGGTCGGCCGCATCCATGATGAGCGAGCCCATGTCCCGCAGCTCCTGCATGGATCAGGCCGACGGCGCTGGTCTGCGCATCGTCGGAGCGGAACGAGTTGGAGCAGACGAGCTCGGCGAGGCCGTCCGTCTTGTGCGCCTCGGTGGTGCGCACGGGCCGCATCTCGTGCAGCACGACGGTTACGCCCGCTTCCGCGAGCTGGAAGGCCGCTTCGGACCCGGCGAGGCCGCCGCCAATGATGTCGATCTTCGTCATGACCGACACATGCACCGGTGCCGCCGATGGTTCAAGCGGGCGTCTGTCGTGCCTTGAGGATACGGATGGCAGCACAGGCCGCGCCGAAGCCGTTGTCGATGTTGACGGTGACGACGCCCGGCGCGCAGGAGGCGAGCGCCGTCGACAGCGCGGCGCGCCCGCCTTCCGCGACGCCGTAGCCGACGCTGGTGGGCACGGCGATGATCGGCGCCGCGATCAGGCCGGCGAGGACGCTGAAGATGGCGCCCTCCATGCCGGCGACGGCGATCACCACGGGCGCGCGCTCGATCTCGTCCAGCCGTGCGGTCAAACGCCACAGCCCGGCGACGCCGACGTCGACGATCATCCTGTGATTGCGGCCGGCGAAGGCGAGCGTGCGGGCGGCTTCCAGCGCGACCGGGCGGTCTGCCGTGCCCGCCGCGACGATCGCGACGGCCGGGCCGGACGCGGGCGGCGGGGTGTTGAGGATCGCGGTGCGGGACAGGGGATCGTAGTCGAGCCGTTCCCGGAGGGGCTCGGGGAGGGCGGCCAGCATCTCCGGGGCGAGGCGGGTGAGGAACATCGCCCGGCCTTCGGCGGAGGCAAGGATCGCGGCGATGTCCGACGGCTGCTTGCCTTCGCACAGCACGGCTTCGGCGGTGCCGGTCCGCGCCGTGCGGTCCCAGTCGAACGTGAAGACCATTCAGGCCGTCTCGGTCAGGAACGCGGAGCCGCGCTGGTAGGGCTTTAGGCCGAGGAATGGCCGGCCCGCAGCGGCGCAGATGTCGGCGGCGGCGGCGTGGGCGGCGTCGGCGGCCTCCGGTGCGGGCGCCGGGGCGACTTCTACCGCGACGCCGGCGGCGGTGACCCGGCAGCGCAGCGACGCGCCTGCGCCGAGGATCGGGCGCAGCGTGCGTTCGGTCTCGTCGATGAAGGTGAGCGTCTCTGGCGTCACGACGATGCCGGTCTCGATCCGGCTGGCGAGGCAGGGCTGGGCGGGAAGCGCCGCGATGTCGCCGAGGCCGAGTTCGGCGGCCAGCGCGTAGATCACCGCCTTGCCGACGCCGGCCTCGATGAACGGGTGGACCACGCTGCGCTCGGCGGCGGCGAGGAGGCCGGGGCGGAAGTCGCCCAGATCGTCGACGTTGGCGCCCGAGGCGATGGTGGCGTCCGTCACGCTGCGGATCCGGCCGTAGAGGTTGGACTTGCAGAAGTAGCAGCGGTTGACGGGGTTGGCCGTGTACTGCGGGTCGGCAAGTTCGCCGGCATCGACCAGGGCGAGGTCCCAGCCGTGGGTGGCGGCGTGGGCCTTCACGCGCGCAGTCGCCTCCTCCGGTACCGCGTAGGAGACGGCGTGGATGACCTTCACCGCCGCGTCCGTGCGGTGCGCTAGGTGGGCGAGCAGCATCGAATTGACCCCGCCGCTGACCGCGATGGCGAGCGCGCGGTGCCGGGCGACGGCGGCGCGGATCGCGGCCTCGGCGCTCACGACCTGGCCTCCGCGCGAGCCTTGGCGGCGCGCCGTTCGGCGAGGTTTGTACCGGTCAGGTCGTCGCTCTCGGCCTTGGCCGTGACCGATCCGTCCGGCCGCGTGGTGTCCTTCGATCGGATCTCGCCGCCCCGGGCGGTCCGGGGGAGGACGAGCCGTGCCTCGTGGCGCCAGCGCAGGCCGATGGTGGAGGTCTGGCCGAAGCAGGCGGCGGCGACGGTCTCGCGCGCTGCGGGATCGACCAGAAGCTCGAAGAGGTGCTCGGGGCGGCCCTTCTTGCCGAGGCGCGGCGCGATCGCGAGGTCGCGGACGCCGGGTTCGGCGCGCAGGCGTTCGGCGGCGACGGCGATCTCCTCGCCGGTCATGTCGTCCACCGCGAAGGCGAGGACGGCGACCGTCTCGTCCGCCATCGCGCCGTCCGCCGAGAAGACGAGAACGCGCAGGACGTTGGCGATGCCGGGGAGGTCGCGCGTGCCGGCGCCGATGCCGGTCGCGGAGAGCGTGCCGCCGTGCCGCCCGCCGGGCGCGAGGTGGGCGAGGATCGCGGCGCCCGTGGGGGTGACGCGCTCGCCGGGCACGCCGTCGTCGCGGAAGGCGAAACCCTTGAGGAGGAGCGTGGTGGCGGGGGCAGGCACGGGGAGGGGGCCGTGCGAGGTCTTCACCTGGCCGCCGCCGAGCGGGAGGGGGGCCGCGCTCCACGTTGCGCCGGGAAGGGCTGCGATCAGGCTGCCTGCGGCAACGACGTCGCCCAGCGAATCCCAGTCGGCGATCTCGTGGAAGTGGACGCGCTCCAGCGGCACGGCATGGACGGCGGCCTCCGCCTCGGCAAGGCGCGTGAGGATCGCGACGGCCGCCTCGGCAGTACCCTCGGCGAGGGTGGCGGCGCGGATGCGGGCGACGAGGTCGGGAAAGTGGGCAATCCGCTTCGTCTCGGCATCGCCGGTGATGGCGAACCGGTTGGCGGCGAGGGCGAGGCTCTTGCCGGGGGTGAGCTCAGCCGCGAGGCCATCCGGCAGGACGGCGGCGAGGTCGGCCATCACGCGCGGGGCGAAATGGGGGAAGGCCGACAGCATGGCGGCAACGAACATGTCGCCTGCGATGCCGCCGACGGGGTCGAGATGGATGTGTCGCGTCATGGGTCGCCCGGCAGCCGCGGCCGGGGGTGGCCGCGCGGGCGGAGTGTGACCCTTTCCGCCCGCCGGCTCAAGCGATCCGTCAGGCTGCGGCGGGCTGTCCGGCCTTGCCGTGGACGAATTCCACCAGCGTGTCGGCCACCATGTGGACCTCGTCGTCGGTGATGTCCGGGCCCATCGGCAGGCTGAGGACTTCGCGCGACAGCATCTCGGCAACGCCGAGCTGCTCGTCGCCGGCCAGCGTGGCGGCGAAGGCCGGGTGCTTGTGGAGCGGCACGCGGTAGAAGAGGCCGGCGCCGATCTGGCGGGCGGCCAGCGCCTCGCGGGCGCCGATCGCGGTCCTTCATGCGCACGGTGTAGAGCGCGTAGGCGGAGCGGGCGACGCCGTCCGCCGGCGGCAGCGTGCACACGCCATCCAGCAGCGTATTATAAAGTGCGGCAATCTCGGCGCGGCGGTTGAGCTCCGCCTTGAAGACCGAGAGCTTCGCGAGAAGGATCGCGGCCTGCATGGTGTCGAGCCGGCCGGTCATGCCGATGCGCATCGCCTCGTCGCCGTCGCCCTGGCGGCCGTGGGTGCGGATCTGGCGCACGGTTTCGGCAAGCTCGTCGTCGTCGGTCAGGATGCCGCCGCCGTCACCGAACGCGCCGAGCGGCTTGGTCGGGTAGAAGCTGACGCAGGAGATCGGCGCGAGGCTGCCGACGCGGGCCTCGCCGACCCGGCCGCCGAAGCTCTGCGCCGCGTCCGCGATGATGCGGATGCCGTAGGCGTCCGTCACCTTGGCGATCGCGGCGTAGTCGGCGGGGAGGCCGAAGAGGTCCACCGGCATCACGGCCTTCACCGTGAGGCCGCGGGTGCGGGCGCTCTCGATGGCCGGCGCGATGGCGTGCGGGTCCATGTTGTAGGTGGTGGCGTCGACGTCGACGAAGACGGGCGTGGCGCCGACGGAGGAGACCACCGCGGCCGTTGCCGAGAAGGTGAAGGCCGGCACGATGACCGCATCGCCGGGGCCGACGCCCAGCGCCATCAGCGCCATGATCAGCGCATCGCGGCCGGAGGAGACGCCGATGCCGTGGGCGACGCCGGAGAAGGCGGCGATCGCTTCCTCGAGTTCGGTGACTTCCGGGCCGAGGATGAACTGGCCGTGGTCGAGCACCTTGGCGAGGCGCCGGTCGATGTCATGCCGAGGCGGGCCTGCTGGCGCTTCAGGTCGAAGAGGGGGATCGGCTGCTGGGTGGCAACGGGGGCCCGGAGAGCGGAAACGGACATCTTCAACCTTTATGCAGACAACGGCAGGCGTTGACGGGACAGGGCGTCGCGAATGCGGTTCGCGACGGCGAGGGCCGCTGACGCGGCTTCGCCACCCACGCGCGGCCGGGAGCCGGTTGCGATGGCGTCGAGGAATTCGGCGAGTTCGGTGGCGAGGCTGTCCCGCTCCGGGCCGAGTTCGATGGGAGTGATTTCGCTGCCGCTGGTGCGGGCGACGGTCTTCGCGGCGAGGTCGGCGCGGAGGACGCCGGTGTCGTCGTGAACTTCGAGGGTGCGCTCGACCACCGGGGCGAGGCGGCTCGCCGAGATGTCGGCGACGGCACCGTTGGCGAACATCAGGCGCGCGACGGCAGCTTCCTGGCCGACGCCGTCGGGCGCGAACGCTTCCACCGAAGTGACCGGGCGCCGGCGAGCGCGAGGCAGAGGTCGATGTCGTGGATCATGAGATCGAGCACGACGTCGGCGGTGGGGGCGACGGGGCGCGGCGGGTTGTGCCGGCGTGCCGCGATGTGGCGGACCGCGCCGGCGTGCCCGGCGAGTGCCTCGAAGGCTGCCGAAAAGCGCTCGATGTGGCCGACCTGCAGGACTGCGCCGGACTGCTCGGCGGCGCGCATCAGCGCCTCGGCGGCCTTGCCGGTGTCCGCGATCGGCTTTTCGATGAAGACGTGGACGCCGCGCGACAGCAGCGGCCCCGCGACCGCGGCGTGGGCCTCGGTCGGCACCGTCACGATCGCCGCGTCGAGCGCGAGTCCCTCGGCGTCTGCCGCGGCTTCGGCGCCGAGCGGATCGGCGATGGCGCGTGCGCGATCGATGTCGCGGTCCACGACGGTCAGCGTGCCGATTGCCGGGTTGGCGGAGAGGTGACGGGCATGGTGCCGCCCGAAAGCGCCGACACCTATGACCGCCATGTTGACCTTTTTCATATCCCGGCAAATAGCACGGACATTTCTTCGAATAAGTTAGCAACTCTCGAAAACCGGTGGGTTTGCGCTCAATTGGTGTTGCATCTTGTTACGGTCCGAAGCCGCCAGCGCGCGCATCACTCTGCCTGCCCCGGCCGGCCGAGTGACCGGATCAGTCTCCCCGTTGCCGGTGCTGCCGGCCGGGATGCGGCTGGAATTGAACGCGCTGAACGGTCCGGGTGGGAAGCAACAATCCAACGCGGCAGATCGTCGGCCGGGTGCGGGCGGCATTCGCCAGACGAGATCCCGATCCGCCTCGGGAGTGTTGCATTGAATCCGATCCTGAGGCGCACAATGATGCCCGATTGCCGGCATGACGGCGTCTGGAAATGCAATCGGCCGAAGAAGGTCCTAGAGAATGCGTCGAGAATGCGGCTGCGAATTGCCCTTGCGGGGCGGGTCGCTGTCCTGGAGTGACGAGTAGTCGTGATAGTTGCATGTGGTGAATTGCTGGTAGACCTGATGCCCGAGGGGGAAGGGGACGATATCGTCTACCGCCCCGTGCTCGGCGGGTCGCACTACACTGTGGCGCTGGGCATCGCGCGGCTCGGCGGCAGGGCGGGTTATTTGTGGGAACTGTCGCACGATACGCTCGGGCAGCGGTTCCACGCATCGCTGTGCGCGGCCGGGGTGGACTGCTCGGCGGTGCGAAGGGCTTCGCGCGCCACGCCGACGGCGATCGTCGACAAGTCCGGACCCGAACCGCGCTACAACATCGCCGATCCCGACCGCGTGATGCACGACACGCCGCTGCCGCCGCTGCCGGCGGGGGCCGCCTGCCTCCACATCGGCTCGGCCGTGCTGGCGCAGGACCCGGTCGGCGGCTACATCGAGGCCGCGGCGCGAACGGCGCCCCTCGTCAGCCTCGACATCAACGCCCGGCCGCCATCCATTACCGACCGCGAAGCATATTGTGGACGATTGCGCAGAATTGCTGCCCTTTCAGGCGTCGTTAAGGCTAGCGTGGCGGACATAGAGGTGATCGGCGAGGGGGATGCGGAATCTTACATGACGGCGCGCGTGAACGAGGGAGCATCCATCGCCATCCTCACGATGGCGGAAGGTGGCGCGCTCGCCATCACCGCACGGGAACGGGTCTGGCGGCAGTCGCGGGCGACCGTGGTGCGCGATCCGGTCGGCGCGGGCGATGCCTTCATGGCAGCGCTCCTGTTCCGCCTCCAGAGCATGGGTGCCCTGTCGCGGGAGGCCATTGCGGACCTCGGCGAGGGCACGATCGCCGACCTCCTCGACTTCGCGCAGACGGCGGCCGCGTTCACCTGCGGCCGCAGCGGCGCGGTTATGCCCACGGCCGGAGATCTCGCGGCGACTGCGAGCCCGGCATGACCTCTGCACAGCCGGAGTTGCGAATTATTCACGTTCTTGCAGCCAGTAGAGCAATCGCCTATGCGTTTTTGGCTTTGCCCGACCTCAGTGTGAAGGAACGGGGAAAGCGTCCGGCAAGAAGCGGGGGGCAGCCCCGCAGTGCCCCCGCCAATTGTCCTGTCGGTCGGACTAGAGGATCTTGCGTATGACCGTGTCCGTATCGAAGGTTGCCCTCGTGGGTGCGGCCTGCCGCCTCCCGTCGGCAAATGGGCTCGACGAATTCTGGGACGTCCTCAAGAGCGGCCGCTGCGTTGTCACGCAGGTGGATGAAGACCGTTTCGGCACGCAGCAGCACCTCCACCCCGACCGGACGGCCGCCGGCCGCGCGGTGACGTTCGCGGCAGGCCAGCTCGCCCGCCCGTTCGACTTCGACCCAGGCTACTTCGGCATCTCCCCGCGCGAAGCGGCCGCGATGGACCCGCAGCAGCGCGTCCTTCTCGAGGTCGCCGTCGAGGCGCTGGAGAACGCCGGCATCGCGCCGTCCTCGCTGGCGGGCGAGAAGGTGGGCGTCTACGTCGGCGCGTCCTCGCTGGACTACGGCACCAACGCCCAGCTCGACATGGCGCAGATCGAGCCCCAGTCGATGACCGGCAACACCCTGTCGATCATCGCCAACCGCCTCTCCTACGTGTTCGACCTTCGCGGTCCGTCCTACGTCGATCGACACCGCCTGCTCGTCCTCACTGATCGCGCTGCACCGCGCGATCGAGGACATCCGCAACGGCCGCGTCGAAACCGCGCTGGTGGGCGGCGTGTCGCTGCTCCTGCATCCGATGCCGTTCGTCGGCTTCTCGCGGGCCCAGATGCTGTCCGAGAACGGCCTCTGCCGTGCGTTCGATGCCGGCGCGGACGGCTACGTCCGCTCCGAGGGCGCGGTCACGCTGGTCCTGCGCTCCGAAAGCGCCGCGCGGTCCAACGGCGACCCGATCATGGCCCGCTTCGTCGGCTCCGGCACCAATGCGGACGGGCGCACCGCCGGCCTCTCGCTGCCGTCGATGTACGCGCAGGCGGCGCTGCTGCGCAAGAGATATACGACCGCTTCGAGGTCGACCCGAAGCGCGTCGCCTTCGTCGAGGCGCACGGCACCGGCACCCGCGTCGGCGATCCGATCGAGGCCGAGGCGATCGGCCGCGATCATCGCGACCCGCCGCGACGAGCCGCTGCTCATCGGCTCGTCCAAGACCAACTTCGGCCACCTCGAGCCGGCATCCGGCCTCGTCGGCGTCCTGAAGTCGCAGATGGCGCTCGCGAACGACTGCCTGCCCGCCACGCTCCATTTCGAGAAGCCCAACCCCGACATCCGCTTCGCAGGCGCTGAACCTCAAGGTCGCGTCCGAGGCGACGCCGCTTGCCCGCACCGGCACGCCGCCGCGCGGTCGGCATCAACTCGTTCGGCTTCGGCGGCGCCAACGCGCACGTGGTGATGGAAGACGGCGAGCCGCCTCGTCCAGAAGCCGCTCACGCACCGCGCTGCGCCGATCGTCATCAGCGCCGCCAGCCAGGCCGCGCTCAGCGAGCTTGCCGCCCGCAGCGCCGAGGCGCTGGCCGCGCGCCGGTGACGTCGCGCTCTACGCCAACGCCGCCGCGCACCGGCGCCAGCGCCTGCCGTTCCGCGCCGTGATCGCCCCCGGCATGCCGCCGACGAGGTGGGCGAGGCGCTGCAGCCGTCGCCGCAGGCGAAAAGCACGAGCGCGCCGTCCTCGGCGAGGCGCTCTCCGCCGCGCAGGCGCCGGTGTTCGTTTACTCCGGCAACGGCTCGCAGTGGGCCGGCATGGGCCGCACCGCCTACCAGAACGAGACGGATTTCCGCCTGTCGTTCGACCGTGCGGACCGGCTGTTCATGTCGGTCGCCGGCTGGTCGCTGGTCACGATGCTGTTCTCCGAGGACCTCGAGACGCGAGATCGAGCGCACCGAGATCGCGCAGCCGCTTCTCTTCGCGCTGCAGGTGGCGCTGACCGAGGCGCTGCAGAAGACGGGCGTCGACCCCGTCCGCAGTCGTCGGCCATTCGGTGGGCGAAGTCGCTGCCGCATGGGCCGCCGGCGCGCTGCGCCTCGCCGATGCGGTGCCGCGTCATCCACGCCCGCTCCACGCACCAGGAGGTCACGCGCCACCTCGGCGGCATGGCGGCGCTGCTGCTGTCCGCCGGACGAGGCGCGCGACGGCGATCGCGCCGTTCGCCGGCCTCGAGGTCGCGGCTGTCAACTCCTCGCGCTCGGTGACCATCTCCGGCCCCGTCGGGGCGCTCGCCGACTTCGGCAAGGTCGCGCGCAAGAACCGCTGGGCGCTCAAGCGGCTCGACCTCGACTATCCGTTCCACTGCGCGCTGGTCGAGCCGATCCGCGATCCGCTGCTCAACTCGCTCGCCGCCATCGAGCCGCACCAGTCCACGCTGCCGATGGTCTCCAGCGTCACCGGTGCGCCGGTGGACGGGGCAGAGCTCGGCGCGAACTACTGGTGGGACAACGTGCGCCAGCCGGTGCTGTTCAGCGCAGGCGGTGCAAGTCGCTGCTGGGCGAACACCGGCTGTTCCTCGAGATCGGCCCGCGCCCGGTGCTCACCGGCTACATGAACGACGCCGCCCGCACGTCCGACGTGAAGGCGGTTGTGCTGTCCTCCTTCCAGCAGAACGATGCGGCGATCCAGCCTGTCTCCGAGGTCGTGCGCGGCGCGCTCGCCAACGGCGCCGCGGTGGACGAGAGCATCCTGTTCGGCGCCAAGGCCGCCTCCGCATCGATCCTGCCGCACTACCCTGGCAGCACGCCTACTACCGCACCGCCGAATCCAGCGAGCGCATCCGCCTGCTCGACCGGCGCGACCACGCCCTCCTCGGCGACCGCCACCACCTCGACGAGCCGGTCTGGCGCGTCGCGCACGACGCCAAGCGCCTGCCGTTCCTGGTGGACCACAAGGTGGAGGACGGCGGTGGTCTTCCCCGCCGCCGGCTTCACCGAGATGCTGCTTGCCGCCGGGCGCGCGCTGCACAAGGGCGCCGCCATCGAGGTCCGCGACCTCGACATCTACGCCCCGCTGGTGCTCGACGACACCGCCGAGCGCGAGGTCCGCACCCGCGAGATCGCGCCGCACACCTTCGTGATCGAGAGCCGGGTTCGCCTGTCCGACGATCCGTTCATGCCCCACGTCAAGGCGACGGTCGGCAAGGCGCCCGCAGCGCCGCAGAACCCCGAGCCGTTCGCGATCCCGGCCGACGCCGCGACCGTGCCCGCCGCGCAAGCTCTACGAGATGACGCGCGCGTTCGGGCTGCCCTACGGCCCGGTCTTCCGCCGCGCCAACTCGGTCTCGCTGATCGACGACAGCCGCGCCCACGTCCGCCTCGCCGCCGCCGGACCCGACGACGGCCAAGTACGGCTTCGCGCTCGACCCGACGCTGTTCGACAGCTGCTTCCACGCCCTGTTCGCCTTCCTCGCCGGCAAGATCGAGGGCGGCGACACGGCAGTTCTGCCGATCCGCGTCGGCAAGCTGGTGCTGGCGGCCGACGCCGCGGCCCCGGTCGAGGCCGACCTTTCGGTGCGGATGCCGACCGAAGGCATCGTCGAGGCCGACTTCACGCTGCGCGACGCGGCCGGCGGCATCGTCGCCATCATCGAGGCCGTGCGCTTCCAGGCCGTGCCGCTCAACCGCCACGCCGGCGCCGAGACGATCATCGCCGCGCCGTACCTGAAGCGCATCAGCCGCGCCGCCGAGCCCGCGGCCGCCGTGCCGACACTCCCCGCGCACCTCCTCGCCGAGGACGGCACCGAGCCGTCCGAGACCGCGCTCCTCCTCGAGGCCGGCGTCCAGGCCGCCGCCGAGGAAGCGCTCGGCGACCTCCTCGCCGAGCCCGCGCGCCTCAACGACCTGTGCGAAAAAGGCCGGCTCGACCGCACCGCCGTGCCGCTGGTGACGCGCCTTCTCCTCGCCCTCGAAGCTTCCGAGCAGGCCGAGGAAAAGGACGGCCGCTGGCAGGTCACCGGCGCAGGCCTCGCCGTGTCCGACGTCGTCAGCCTCCTTTCGGCCGAGCATCCGGACCGCGTCGCCGAGACCGCGCTCCTTGCGGCGCTGCCTGCGTTCTTCGCCAACGCCATCCAGAACGGGATGACGGACACGCTGCCCGCCGCCGACCCGCTGATGGCGCAGCTCCTCACCGATTCGCCGTTCTCCGCGCCGCTGTTCGACGCGCTTGCCGAAACCCTCGGAACGCTGTTCGCCGAGAACGAGGCGGCGGCTCTGCGCGTCCTCGTCATCGGGGCAGCCAACACCACGTTCCTGCGCGGCCTCGCCGGCAAGATCGACCCCGAGCGCGTCCGCCTCGTCATCACCGACCGTGACCGCACGGACGCCGAGCGCCTCGGCCTCGTGTTCGAGCGCGTCACCGGCGTCGAGGTCGCCCCGTTCGCCTCGCTCGCGGCCGAGCACCACCCGTTCGACGTCATCGTCGTCGCGCCGTCGCTGGGCGCGCCGCTCCTTGCGGATCTCATCGAGCTGATGAAGCCCGGCGGCACGGTGCTGGGTGCCGCCTACGGCCCGTCGCTGTTCACCGACGCTCTCGCCGGCCTCAGCGCCGACTGGTGGGCGGGCTCGGCCGACCCCGAGTCCCCGGTCGGCCGCCTCATCGATGCGGACGAGCTGCGCTCCGCCATCGACGGCATCGGCCTCACCGTGCGCGGTGTCGGCTCGCTCGCCTCCGCCGAGATCGGACGCGCTGCTGTGGTCCGCCGGCCGGCCCGATCTCGCCGAGCCGACGGCAAAGCCCGAGCTGCCCTCGCTCCACGCCGTCGGCGAGATCGCCCGCCGCGTCTGCGATGCGCTGTCCGCCATGCAGGACGAGCAGCCGCCGGTCCTCGACCTCGCGTCAGTGCCCGAGGGCGACTGCCTGATCGCGATCCACGAGACCGACCCTGCCGCTCTGCCGGCCCGCCTCACCGAGATCAGCCGCTTCCTCGAAAGCCTCGGGACCGAATCGCGCAACGTCACCCTCGTCACCTTCGGGGCGCAGGTGCCGGGCGCCAACGAGGTCCGCCCGGTCGCTGCCGCCATCGGCGCCTACGGCCGCGTCGCGGTCAACGAGTTCCCGCACCTGTCGCTGCGCCTCGTCGACGTGGCGCAGAGCTTCGAGCCCAGCGAGGCGGCGGTTCGCCTCCGCGCCGAGCTCGCCGAGCTCAACGCCGAGCGCGAGATCGTCCTCACCAGCGATCACCGCGGCGCCGTCCGCTACCGCCCGACCCCGCTGCCCGACGCGCGCGGCGGCGACATGACCACCCTCGCGATCCCGCACCGCGGCTCCATCGACCACCTCGTCTGGCGCACCGCAAAGAGCCCCAGGCTCGGTGCAGGCGACGTGCGCCTGCGCGTCGAGGCCGTCGGCCTGAACTTCCGCGACGTGATGTGGACGCTCGGCCTCCTGCCGCACGAGGCGCTGCAGGACGGCTTCGCCGGCGCGACGCTCGGCATGGAATGCGCCGGTGTGGTCGAAGCTGTCGGCGCCGACGTGACCGACCTTGCCGTCGGCGACCCGGTGATCGCGTTCGCGCCCGCCTGCTTCGCCTCCCACGTCACCGTCACGTCGTCGGCGGTCGCGAAGCGTCCGGCCGACCTCGGCCCTGCGGCGACCGCCAGCGTGCCCGTCGCGTTCCTCACCGCCTACTATGCGCTGGTCGAGCTCGGCCAGCTGGAGGAGGGCGACACCGTCCTCATCCACGGCGGGGCCGGCGGCGTCGGCCTCGCCGCGCTCCAGATCGCCAAGTGGCGCGGCGCGACCGTGTTCGCCACCGCGGGCACCACCGAGAAGCGCGCGCTCCTCACCCGCCTCGGCGCGGACGAGGTGTTCGATTCGCGCGGGCTCACGTTCGCCGACGAGGCGCGTGGCCGCCACGGGCGGGGAGGGCGTCGACGTGGTGCTCAACTCGCTGGCGGGCGAGGCGATGGAGCGCTCGGTCGGCGCGCTGAAGCCGTTCGGCCGCTTCCTCGAACTCGGCAAGCGCGACTTCTACGCCGACACCAAGCTCGGCCTTCGCCCCTTCCGCCGCAACCTCAGCTACTTCGGCATCGACGCCGACCAGCTGATGAAGCACAAGCCGAAGACCGCGAAGCGCATCCTGAAGACCGTGATCGACCTCTTCGGCACCGGCGAACTCACGCCGCTCCCCTACCGCATGTTCGCGGCCGAGGGCGTGCGTGATGCATTCCGCCTGATGCAGTCGGCCGGGCACATCGGCAAGATCATCGTCGAGGCGCCGAAGCCGCCGGCACCGCGGCCCGACGCCGCGCGCCGGTGACGTCGCCGGACAAGGCCTACCTCCTCGTCGGCGGCACCTCGGGCTTCGGCTTCGCGACGGCCGAATGGCTGATCGCGGAAGGCGCGCGCGACCTGGTGCTCGCCAGCCGGTCCGGCGTGAAGGACGAGACGATCGCCGCCGCCATCGAGGCCCACCGCGCGGCGGGCGTCTCGATCGAACTCGCGACGCTCGACGTGACCGACGCCGACGCGACGCGCTGCGCTGGTCGCCGAGATCACGGCAAAGCGGCCGCTCGGCGGCGTCTTCCAGATGGCGATGGTGCTCGACGACGCGCTCATCACCTCGCTGGACGAGGCCCGCTTCGCGACGCCGATCACCCCCAAGGTCGCCGGCGTCCTCTCGCTGGAAGCCGCGACGAAGGACGTCCCGCTCGACCTCTTCGTGGTCTACTCCTCGATCACCGTGCAGCTCGGCAACCCGGGTCAGGCGAACTACGTTGCCGCCAACGCCTTCCTCGAGGCCGTCGCCCGCCGCCGCCGTGCCGAGGGCAAGCCGGCGCTCGCGATCGCGTGGGGCGGCATCGCCGACGTCGGCGTTCTCGCGCGTGACTCCAGCTCCAACGAGCTGCTCCAGCGCAAGCTCGGCCGCCACCTCGTCAGCTCGTCCGAAGGGCCTCGCGAGCCTCAAGGCGCTGATCGCGGACGGCGCGATGACGGAAGGGCCCGCGGTCCGCCTGATCGGCAAGGTCGACTGGGCGGCAGCGCGCAAGGACCTCGAGCTCGTGAAGAGCCCGTCGTTCGAGGATCTCGCCGAGGAGACCACCGAATCCGGCGACGGCGGCGGCGCGATCAACCTGTCCGAACGCCTCGCCGGCCTCACCGACCAGGAAGCGCTCGCGGAAGTGACGCGCCTCCTCACCGGCGAGATCTCGCGCATCCTCAAGATGCCGACGGCCGAGATCGACGTGCACAAGCCGCTCACCGCGCTCGGCATGGATTCGCTGATGGGCGTGGAGCTGCGCATGGCTGCCGAGCAGCGCCTCGGCATCGATATTCCGCTGATGTCCCTTGCGGCGGGCGCCACGCTTACCGACCTTGCAAAGAAGGTGGTCCAGCGCGGCCGCGGCGACGAGGCGGTGATCGACGAGGACTCCGAGTTGCTCGCTAGCCGTCACCTCTCCGACGGCATCGAGACGGGCGACACCGACATCGAGGCGCTGGAAGCTGCCGTCCTCCAGAAGACCAGCGGCATGAGGAAGATCATTTCATGACGAAACGCGGTGGCATCGGCGGGCTCAAGGCCGCGGCGAAGGACCAGCTCCTCGCCGCAGGCCGCGCCTCCCGCAAGGCCGGCCTCGAACGCAAGTTCGACCGGATGGTGCCGAAGGAGACCGAACGGCGGACCGCATCCACCGCCTTCGATTTCGGCACGCTCGACGAGGTGCGCCAGCTCAAGATCCAGCGCGCCGCGGCAGACATCCTCAAGATCGAGAGCCCGTTCTTCCGCTCCCACGAGGTCCGCGCCGGCGCCCACACCCAGATCGACGGGCGCGAGTACATCAACTTCTCCTCCTACGACTATTGCGGCCTCAACGGTCATCCGCGCGTCACGGAAGCCGCCAAGACCGCGACCGACGTCTTCGGCACCTCGGTGTCGGCAAGCCGCGTCGTCTCCGGCGAGCGGCCGTTCCACCGCGAGTTCGAGGCCGCGATCGCCCACTTCCTCGGCGTGGAAGACGCCGTGGTGATGGTCTCCGGCCACGCCACCAACGTCACCACCATCGGCCACCTTCTCAAGAAGGACGACCTCGTCCTCACCGACGCGTTCATCCACAATTCGATCGTCGAGGGCGTGCGCCTTTCGGGCGCGACCCGGCTCACCTTCCGCCACAACGACGTCGACCATCTGGAGGAGCTCCTCTCCAAGAGCCGCTCCAGCTTCGACCGCGTCCTGATCGCGGTCGAGGGGCTCTACTCGATGGACGGGGATTCCCCGCCGCTCGCCAAGCTGGTGCGCCTGAAGAACCGTTACGACGCGTGGCTTCTGGTGGACGAGGCGCACGCGCTGGGCGTCGTCGGCGAGACCGGGCGCGGCCTTGCCGAGCGCGACGGCGTCGACCCCAACGCGGTCGAGATCTGGATGGGCACGCTGTCGAAGACGCTGTCGTCCTGCGGCGGCTTCATCGCCGGCTCCTCCTCGCTGGTGGAGTATCTGAAGGCGACGGCGCCTGGCTTCGTCTTCTCCGTTGGGCTGCCGCCGTCGTCCACCGCCGCCGCGCTCGCAGCGCTCAAGGTGCTCGACGAGGAGCCGGAGCGGGTGACGAAGCTCGTCGAGAACGGCCAGCACTTCCTCAAGCAGGCGACGGCCGCCGGGCTCGACACGGGCACCAGCGAAGGCCTCGCGGTTGTCCCGGTCATCGTGGGCGACAGCATCCTCGCTGCGGTCGTCTCGCACCGCCTGTCGCAGGCCGGGCTCAACGTGCAGCCGATCATCTACCCTGCTGTGCCGGAGAAGGCGGCGCGGCTGCGCTTCTTCATCAACTCCACCCACACGTTCGAGGACATCGACCGCGCGGTGGAGCTGACGGCAACGTGCCTCAAGCAGGCGATGAGCGAAGGCGAGGGTCTCAAGCTGCTCGCCGCCGGGCTCGCCCGCTAGGCCCTCCCCGCGGCGCGGCCGTTTCGTGCCGTGCCTGTTCGCTCCCTCGGGGCTCAGTGTCTCGCGGAGCGGGGCTCGCCTCAACCCACGCTTCGCTCTTCGGGGTTGACCCGAGCCCCGCTCCGCGAGCTTCTGAGGGTGTCGGCTCCGCCGGAATGTCGCTAAGCGGGAAGACACGCCTCCGGCGGGTCTTCCACCGGAATAAGGGTTGCGGAGAAGCCGTGCATTTGGGGGCTCGGCCTAGCCCTTGTCGCGCAGCAGGCGCTGCTTGTCGCGCTGCCAGTCGCGCTGCTTCGAGGTCTCGCGCTTGTCGTGGTTCTTCTTGCCCTTCGCCAGCGCGATCAGCACCTTGGCCATGCCGCGCGCGTTGAAGTAGACGCGCAGCGGCACGATCGTCAGCCCCTCCTTCTGGATCGAGCCGATCATCTTGTTGAGCTCGTTTCGGTGCAGCAGCAGCTTGCGCGGCCGCCTGAGCTCGTGATTCAGGAGCACCGTCGCCTTCTGGTACTCGGGAATGTGGAGGTTGTAGAGCCACAGCTCCCCGTTGGCGTCGCTGGCGTAGGCGTCGGCCACGTTGGACCGGCCCTCGCGCAGCGCCTTCACTTCCGTGCCCTGCAGCATGATGCCGGCTTCGACGGTGTCGAGGATCTCGTAGTTGAACCGCGCCTTGCGATTCTCCGCGACGACGCGCTCGTTCGGATCCGGTTTGTTGGGTTTGGCCATCGGGGAGTTCTAGGGTCTTTCGGTCGGCATTCCTATATGGGGCGCCGCTCAGTGCTTGAAAGAGAGAAGCGACGCGCCCGCCGCATCGAACGGCCAGTCCGCAGCGTCCGTAACCGCTTCGACATCGTCCCGCGTGCGGGCTTCCGCCAGCAGCGCCTCGCTGACGTAGATGTGCTCCAGCTGCAGCGTGTTCGGAATGAACGCGATGCGCGGGGCGAGTGGATCGGCGGCGTTGCAGGTCTTCACCGCGCCCTGCACCGCCATCCTGTCGCTCTCCATGATCATCGGGATCTTCGACCCCGTGGTGACCGTCGACGTCAGGTGGTTGGTGTAGAACGAGCGGTAGTCGATCTGGTCGAACAGCCGCTTGGTGCAGAAATCGGCAAGGCCGAGGCCGGTGCAGTTGCCGGATGAGCGCGCCGACAGGCCGAGGACGACGAGCTTGCCCGTCGTCTGCCTGAGCTCCAGGTAGGGCGTCCCCGCGCGGCCGGTGATGTTGGGGTCCATGCCGGAGCCCGAGAAATCCTTGCCCATCTCGCCGACGACCAGCACGTCGAGCGGATCGAAAAGGACGCGGGGCATCTTGGCGCGCGCCTCGGCGAGGAGGGCGGGCTCGCGGGTGAGAATGTCCTCGGCGAACACGACCTCGGCGATGGCCGGCCGGTCGTAGCCGTTCTCCACGGTGGCGAGGCCGAACAGGATCGGCGCGTTGGCGAGCTTGATCTTCGCCATTTCCACCACGTTGTGCGCCATCCGGCCGAAGCCTTCCTGGTGGCAGCTGTCGGCGCCCTTCTGGTTGGCGAGGCCGATCGCCATCATCTTGCAAAGGCCGCTCTCGATGCTGCCGGAGAAGCTCGTATGCGGCTTCACCCGGTTGATGAAGGCGATGTGGTCGGCACTCATCGCCTCCTTGTCGAGAAGCGCGGCGAGGCCGCTCGGCAGCCTGCCGACCTCGACCGTCTCCATCGACGAGCGGATCGGGCAGCCGGCGCTTTCCTCGGTGATGCCGAGGGAGGCAAGCGTCTTCGCCTGGCCTTCGGCCGTCGCGCCGCCATGGCTCCCCATCGCGGGAACGATGAACGGCACGGCGCCAGCCTCCTTCAACGCTTCGACCGTGATGCGGACGAGGGTGGGAAGTTCGGCGACGCCGCGGCTGCCGACGCCGAGCGCGACCGTCTCGCCCGGCTTGATGCGCGAGGCGAGGTTGGCTTCGGCGAAGATGCGCTTCAGGTGGCCTTCGAGGTCGGCGATATGGGTATCGTCGAAAATCTGCCGCACCGGCGCCATCGCCGGCACCTTGATGTGCTCCACCAGATCCCGAATGACATCCATGACCGTTCCTCCCGTTTTGCGGGGCAACCTAGCAGGTTGGACCCGCATTTGGGCAAGGCTTTCAGGCGCTGGCGGCGAACAGGCCCGAATGCGCCGCCTCGTGGGCAAGGAGCCAGCGCTTGCGCTCGATCCCGCCGCCGAAGCCGGTGAGCGAGCCGTTTGCGCCGATAACCCTGTGGCAGGGCACCGCGATGGCGACCGGGTTGGCGCCGTTCGCAAGGCCCACCGCGCGGCTCGCTGCAGGCGAGCCTATCCGCGCGGCGAGCGCGCCGTAGCTCAGCGTCTCGCCGGGGCCGATGGTGCGCAGCGCCTGCCAGACGCGCTCCTGGAAGGGGCTCCCCTTCGTGTTCACCGGCAGCGCCTGGAGCGCGTCGATGATGCCGTCGAAGTAGGCGTCGATCGCATCGGCGACCGGCGTCGGCGCCGGGGCTTCGACCACGGTGACCGCCGGCCCGTGGTAACGCGCCAGAAGCCGGTGCATCCGCTCGTCATATCCCTCGAAGTCGAGCGCGCAGAGGTTGCCTTCGCCGTCGCTCACCAGCGTGAGGCGGCCGACCGGGGAGGGGTGCTCGGTGCGGCAAAGTTGCATGGTGCGAGCTTGCCGCGGGGCGGCCGGCGGGGCAAGGTCTTTCCCATGGCGACCCGGTCCTCCCCACAGCCGGGCGACCGGAGGAAATGATGCTCTCTGACGAAAACCGCGAGGCGCTGAAAGGCGTCTCCACCGCGACGCTCTCCACCGCCCTCTTCAAGCGCGGCCTGCACAACCAGTTCATCCAGGACGTGCACCCGATCGACCCCGGCAAGCCCAACATGGTCGGCGAGGCGTTCACGCTGCGCTACATCCCCGCGCGCGAGGACCTCAACCCGATCACCGTGTTCCAGGACCGCGGGCATCCGCAGCGCAAGGCCGTGGAAGAGTGCCCGGCCGGCGCTGTGATGGTGATCGATTCGCGCAAGGACGCCACCGCGGCGTCGGCCGGCGCGATCCTCGTGTCGCGGCTGATGGTGCGGGGCGTTGCCGGTGTCGTCACCGACGGCGGTTTCCGCGACAGCCCCGAGATCAGGGATCTTTCGATCCCCGCCTACCACAGCCGCCCGTCGGCGCCGACCAACCTCACCAGGCATCAGGCGATCGACATCAACGTGCCGATCGGCTGCGGCGACGCGCCTGTCTTCCCCGGTGACGTTGTCGTCGGCGATGGCGAGGGGGTCATCATCATTCCCGCCCATCTGTTGGACGAGATCACGGCCGAGGCGGTCGAGATGACGGTGTTCGAGGACTTCGTGGCGGAGAAGGTGCTCGAGGGCCGCTCGATCCTCGGCCTCTATCCCGCGACGGAAGAGGCGACGCGGACCGAATTCGCGGGCTGGCGCAAGGGCCGCGGCCGCTAGGACACGGACGGCCGGGGCTTCCCCGGCCGGTCAGTCTTCGGGAATCGTGAACTCGATGATGGCAGCCGCGTCGAAGCGGCTGTCGAGGGCGCCGTACTGCGCGGTGTAGCCGCCGCGCAGCCGCGCCGAGACGAACGCGTCGGACACGACGCGCGGCAGGTTGGCGCGCATGGCCGAGGCGGCACCCACCATCGCGAGCTGATCGGCGAAGGCGCGGGCGAGGCCGGGGTTTGCGACCGCCTCCCGGCCGAGAGTCATGGTGCGGTCGATGAGGTCGGCGTTCTGGGTGCCGAGTTCGGCGCCGAGTTCGTCGAGGGCGTCGGCGAGGACGGCCTGATCGCGCGAGATCAGGCTGATGAGGTCGTGCGCCGCGTCGTTGCTGGCGCCGTCCCATGTGGCGAGGACGCTGAGGTCGGGCGCGACGCGGGCGGCCGGATGGTTGCGCGAGAGCGCCGCCGTTCCCATCAGCTCGCGCGCTTCCATCGCGACGGCGCCGGCTGTCTTCAGCGCGTAGATCTTGGTGGCGGGGGTGAGGACGCGGGCGACCGCGTGGTCGCCGTCGCGCTCGAACGCGCGGTCGAATGCGGCGGCGAGGCGGAGCGACAGCGCGGTCTGCGCGGCGCTGGTGAGGGCAAGGTCGGCCAGCAGCCGCTCGTTCAGCGGATCGGCGAGGAGGGACTGCCCGTCGAAATGGCGGGTGCGGAGGTAATGGCCGGCGCGGCTCACGGCGGTGCGGACGGCGCCTGCGGTGATGACCGCGCTGTCGAGCTGGGTGAGCGTGCGCACGTCGCGCAGGACCTGGAGGCCGCGGCCGGCGTCGCCGATGGTGCGGCCGCGCGCGCCCTCGAAGCGCACGTTGGCGATCGCCTGCGCCTCGAGCCCGCCGGCGTCGACCATCATCTCGATGGCGATGGTGTCGGCATTTTCCGGCGCGTAGCGGGGGACGACGGCGGCGGTCGGGCCGTCAGCGGTCTTCACCAGCACCAGCATGAGGTCGGCGCCAGGTGCGCAGACGGCGGCCTTCTCGCCGGTGATGCGGATGCCGTCGCCGGCGGTGAGCTCGCCGCGGCTCCTGATGGCACCATGCTCGCCGGAATGGTCGCGCTCGGAGATCGCGAGCGTCAGGATCGCGCCTTCCTTCTCCGACACCGGGATCGGCCGCCGGTCGTAGCGGCGGGAGGCGAGGAGGGGGAAAAGCTCGGCCTCGAGCTCCGGCGCGTAGGCGAGCGAGGCGATCGCGGCGTGCGACGCGCACACCGGGGCGAGGTGCCCGCGCTCGCACTCGGCGGTGAGGTAGAGGGTCGCGGCGCGCAGGCGATGCTGACGCGTGCCGTCGCCGTCCTCCCACGCGGAGGAGAGAAGGCCCGAGGTCACGCTGCGGTTCATCAGCGCGTGATAGGCGGGGTGCATCTCCACCTGGTCGATCCGGCGGCCCTCGAAATCCTCGCGGCGCAGGGTCGGCGGATTGGTGGTGGCGAGGCGGGCGACTTCCTGCGCGTCGACCGAGCCCCAGTAGGTGCCGAGCGCGCGCAGCTCCTCCTCGGTCTGGTCGTCGAGGGTGGCGTCCATGCACGCCGTCAGCACAGGGTCGGACGCGAAGGCGTTGTGCCCTGCGAACTCGGCCGGCCGCGCAATGGGCGACGCGGGGGCATCGTCCACGCGGCGGAGAGCCACGCGCCGGCCTAACGTCTCGTCCATCGTCTTGTGCACAGCCGCATGATCCCCGACAGAATGCATTGAGCGGGAAGGAGTTTAAGATAGCTCTTACCGATCAAGGCCGCACCCGGCAACTGTCGACGTCGCAAACGTGCGTTCAATTGGTTAATTGCGTCGCGCGCGAATTGATAACTGGAGAAATCATGCCCGATCCGATCAGCTGGGCCGGCGTCTGGCCCCACTTCCTTGCGGTGTTCGTCGCGGCTTATCTGCTGGGGTCGATCCCGTTCGGCCTCCTGATCACAAGGATCGCCGGTCTGGGGGACGTCCGCAAGATCGGTTCTGGTAATATCGGCGCCACAAACGTCTTGCGGACAGGCCGCAAAGACCTTGCCGCCGCAACGCTTCTTCTTGACGCCGCAAAGGGGGCCGTCGCGGTTCTCGCCGCCGCCCAATATGGCGGGCCGGACTTCGCCGTGACCGCCGCGCTCGGCGCCTTCCTCGGCCACCTCTACCCGGTGTGGCTCGGCTTCAAGGGCGGCAAGGGGGTGGCGACGTATCTCGGCTGCCTCATCGCCGCGGCGCCGCTGGCGGGCCTTGCCTTCGCCGCCGTCTGGCTCGCCACGGCGTTCATCTTCCGCTTCTCCTCGCTTGCGGCGCTCCTCGCCTCGCTCGCCACGCCGTTCGTTCTCGTCGGGCTCGACGAGTTCCAGTTCGCGGAAGTCTTCGGCGTCCTGACCGCGCTCCTGTGGTTCAAGCATACGCCCAACATCCTGCGCCTGCTGTCGGGCAGCGAGAGCAAGATCGGCAAGAAGTCGTGACCGAGCGGGCCGCTCCTTCCCCGCGAGAGGAGGCGGACTGGCTCCGTCTGATCCGCTCGGAGAATGTCGGCCCCGCCACGTTCTGGGGCCTTCTGAAGCGCCACGGGTCCGCCGCGGCCGCGCTGGAGGCGCTGCCGGAGATTGCCGCGCGCGCCGGGCTGAAGCGGCCGATCGTCCGCGCCTCCGAGGAGGAGGCGGGGCGCGAGCGGGCGCGGGCGGAGCGGATGGGCGTGCGCTACCTCTTCCTCGGCGCGCCCGGCTACCCGGAGCGGCTCGCGCGCATCCACGCGCCGCCGCCCGTCATCACCGTTCGCGGTGAGGTGGAAGTTCTGTCGCGCGGCCCGCTCGGGGTGGTGGGGGCACGCAAGGCCTCGGCGGCGGGCACCACGCTGGCGGCGCGCTTCGCCGAGGCGTTCGGCGTCGCGGGGCGGACGGTGGTGTCCGGTCTCGCGCTGGGGATCGACGCGGCCGCCCACCGCGCCGCGCTGCCGTTCGGCACCGTGGCGGTGGTCGCGGGCGGGGTCGACCGGCCGACGCCGGAGGAACACGTCGCGCTGGCGGACGAGATTGTCGAGAAGGGCGGCGCGGTCGTGTCGGAGATGCCGCTCGGCTACAACCCGCGCGCCCGGGACTATCCCCGCCGCAACCGGCTGATCGCGGGCCTCAGCGATGGCGTGGTGGTCATCGAGGCGGCGCAGAATTCGGGCTCGCTGCACACGGCGCGCTACGCGGCAGACGAGCACCGCGAGCTTTTCGCCGTGCCGGGGTCGCCGCTCGACCCGCGTGCGGCGGGCTGCCTCCAGCTCCTGCAGTCCGGCGCGTCGATGGCAGTCACGCCGCGCGACGTACTGGACGGCGTCGTGAGCTGGGACCAGCGCGAGCCGCGCCTGCCCGGGCTTGAGGAGGCGACCGGCGAGCCCGTGCCGCAGGATGCGATGGACCGGGTCGCCGCCAGCCTGTCGCTGACGCCGGTGGCGGTGGACGACCTCATCCGCCAGACGGGGCTTCCCGCGGGGGCGGTGATGGCGGCGCTGATCGAGCTCCAGATCGCGGGCCGGGCGGAGGAGGACGTCGACGGGACCGTCCGCGCCACTCCACCTGCCTGAGTAGGCCCTCGGTCAGGCGGCGGCCGGCTTTCGGTCCAGGGGCGACGCGTCGTTGACCGGTGCGGCGACCGCGGGGCGCCGCCGCGGCTCGTAGAAGCAGCCGGTCTCCGGCTCCAGCCGGACGCCGGCGGGGTTGCCGGGCGGGGGATAGATCGCAGCAGCCCCGCGGCTCAGAGTTTCGGGCAGGAGCGCGGGCTGCCCGGGGCGGCCGAGGTGGTAACCCTGCGCCAGATGCACGCCGAGCCGCTGGAGCTGGAAGAGCTCCTTCTCGTTCTCCACGCCCTCCGCGATCATCCGGCAGTCGGTCGCCCGCGCAAACCCGACGAGGGCCGAGGACAGGGACTGCGCGGCCCGGTCCCTGTCGATGTTGCGGGTGAGGGCCATGTCCGCCTTGATGATGTCCGGGTTGAGCTGGAGGATGTGGCTGAGGCTCGCATAGCCTCCCCCGGCATCGTCCACCGCGAGGGAAAGGCCCTGCCGCCGGAGCGGGGCCATCGCCTCGCGCACCGCCGGATAGTCCTGGATCGGGCTGTGCTCCGTGAGTTCCACGATGATGCGCCCGAGCGGCCTGCCCTCGAGCGCCGCGGCGAAGTCCGGTCTGAGCACGGTATCGGGGGAGACATTGACCGAGACCGACAGCGCCTCGGGCACCGCCTCCAGCGTGTCGAGCGCACGGCGGACGGCGAGGAGTTCGAGCTCGGCGCGCAGGCCCGCGGTTTCGGCGTCGGCGAACCAGAGGTCCGGCGTGCGGTAGGGCTCGGTCTCGAAGCGGGCGAGCGCCTCCACCGCGAACGGCCGGCCGCGCTGGATGTCCCAGATCGGTTGCAGCGCGATGGCCAGGGTCTCCGGTGTCGCAAGGACGCGGTTCACGCGGTCGGCGGCATCGCGCGCGGCCTGCCCGCTCTCGAGGTCCTGGCCGATCTGGTAGGCCGCGAGGTCGCAGAAGGCCTTAAGCATCGCATGGTCGCGCTCGTTCAGGCTTTCGTTGGGCTGGCTCGAAACGCAGCAGAACGTGCCGTAGAGGCGGCCGTCCGGCAGGCGGAGCGGCGCGGCGACGTAGGCGCGCACCGGAAAGGCTCGGGTCGGCGGCAGGGTCTGCGCGAACGGCACCTCGTCGGTGTCCCGGATGAGGCTCGGGAGGCGCCCGTCGAGCATTGCCTTGCAGTAGCCGGCGTCGGCCGGGCGGGGCTGGCCGATCGGCGGATGCGGCTTGCCGGGATCGCAGCTCACGTAGCGCGCGACTGTGCTGTCGCCCTGGAGTTCGTTGATGTAGGCGACGTCCATGTCGAGATGCCAGCGCATCACGTCGAGCGCACGGTCGATCATGGATTGCGGCTCCGCGCCGGGCTTCGCGGTCATGAGCTGCAAGATGTTGCGGGTATCCGGGGCAGAGTTCTGCACGTGCTGGGCCATGTCCTTCGCTCCTGCGCTACCCCGGGGCAGCTAACGCAGGCGGCGGCGGGCGACTATCGACGGGCGCTCGATAATGGCTATGCGGCCAGCGACCGGAACCCGGCCGGGCCGCTAGAGGCGGCCCCGGAAGTTGGGCGGGTGCTTGGTGAGAAACGAAGTCACGCCCTCGGCATAGTCCGGGTGGCGGCCCTGCGCCTGCTGGAGGTCGCGTTCGAGGTCGAGCTGCTGGTCGAAGGTGTTGGTGGCGGCGGCATCGAAGGCGCGCTTCATCGCGGCGAGCCCGTCGGTCGGCAGCGCGGCGAGGCGCATCGCGGTCGCCATCGCCACCTCCATCAGCCGCGTGTCGTCGATGACGCGGTAGACCAGCCCCCAGCGCTCGGCCGTCTCTGAATTGATCTTCTCCGCGAGCATGGTCAACGCCCGCGCGCGGACCTCGCCCACGATCCGGGGCAGGGTGAACGTGCCGCCGGCATCGGGCACAAGGCCGATCTTGGCGAACGGCTCGATGAACATCGCCGAGCGGGCGGCGAGGACGATGTCGCACGCCAGCGCAATGTTGAGCCCCGCGCCAGCCGCGACGCCGTTGATCGCCACCACCACCGGGACGGGAAGGGCGCGGATGCGGCGGACGAGCGGATTGTAAAGGCGCTCGATGGTGTCGCCGAGGTCCGGCGGCGGGGCGGTCTCGCCCCAGGTGCGGTCGGAAAGGTCCTGTCCGGCGCAGAATCCGCGGCCGACGCCGGTCAGCACCACGGCGCGCACGGTCTTGTCCGTCTCGGCGATGCCGAGGCCTGCGGCGAGGCCCTTGTGCATCATCTCGTTGAACGCGTTCAGCTTTTCCGGCCGATTGAGTGTGAGGAGCAACACCGCACCCCTTCGTTCGCGCAAGACGGAATCCATGAGAAGTTTCTCCACGTCCGGCCCTGCCGGGCCCATTGCCTTTGCCAGTCTTCCCAGCGCATCGCACGGATTGGCCGCGCGGATCTTGCATCCTCGCACACATGGGCGGAAGGCGGGGCTTGCTGCGCACCGGCCGGCCCGTCAACATGGCTTGCAGCAATGCTGAACCGGCCTGGCCGGTCGGGGCGCGAGGCAGGAGTACGATCCCTTGAAGATACTGGTGATGGGCGCGGGCGCCGTCGGCGGCTATTTTGGCGCGCGGCTGCGGGCTGCCGGGGAGGACGTCACCCTCGTCGCGCGCGGGGCTCACCTTGCGGCGATCCGCGAGAACGGCATCCGCCTCGAAAGCGGCCTCGGCGAT
This sequence comes from uncultured Alphaproteobacteria bacterium, assembly GCA_963704595.1. Lineage (GTDB taxonomy): Bacteria > Pseudomonadota > Alphaproteobacteria > Rhizobiales > Amorphaceae > Acuticoccus. The sequence goes on along the minus strand of OY969922.1, from coordinate 3,890,186 downwards.
CTCGTCCAGCCCATTCCCGCGACGGACGATCCGGCCGAGGCCGGGGTAGCCGACGTCGTGATGTTCCTCGTCAAGCTCTACGACACCGCGGAGGCGGTCGAGGCGATCCGGCCAGTGGTCGGCCCCGATACGGTGGTGATCCCGTTCCAGAACGGCATTTCCGCGCGTGGTGCACTGACCGGGGCGTTCGGCGCGCGGCGTGTCGGCGGCGGCGTCGCCTACATCGGCGCCGAGGTGACGGCGCCCGGCGTCGTGCGGCACAGTTCCAGCTTCGCAAGGGTCGTGTTCGGACGCTACGAGGAGACGCTGCGCGAACCCCTAGCGGCGCTTTCCGCCGCGTTCGACCGTTCGGGCGCCGAGCACCAGCTGGTCGACGACATCGGACGGCAGATCTGGGAGAAGTTCATCTTCCTCTCGGCCTTCTCTGCGGTGACGTGCCTCACGAGGCTTCCCATCGGACCGATCCTCGCCGACCCGTATGCGAAAGCGATGTTCCGCGATGCGATGGAGGAGACGCTGGCGGTCGCGGTCCGCCACGAGCCGTCGGTCGACCGCGGCATCGTCGACGCGCGCATGGCGATGATGGCGGAGGGGAGCGCTGCGATGAAGTCGTCGATGCTGTTCGACCTCGAGCGCGGCCGCAGGCTGGAGATCGCCGAGCTCTCCGGCAAGGTCGTGGACCTCGGCGCCGAGGCCGGCATCGCGACCCCGGTGCACAGCGCCGCGCTCGCTGCACTCAGCCCGTGGCGTGCGGGCGACCCGCAGCGCACCTGAGTGCGATCTTCACGATCGGGCAAAACTGCATGTGAGCTACGCTGATCGCCAGGACTTGCGCCACTGCTTGCTGAACGGATAATTGAGCAAACACGCCTGCCGGCGGTTGCGGGCAGCAGGGGGCCGCGCCACATTCTGAGATTGCGCCAGCGGATGACCGGCTGCCATTCAGGTTGCGCTCAGGTCCGGCAGTATTCAAGAAACAAAGTGTGGTACACTTTGTGCAGTGCACACCCCCGCCGGCATCGCGCACCGCGGGGAATGCGGAGACCAGGATGAGTCAGGCGACGGTCGTCTCCTTCGAGGACGCGATTCGCAACCGCGACGGCGGTGCGAGCGAGCAGCGCGTCGTCACCGAAGAAGAGCTGCTGTCCCGCCAGACGCGCATCCACATCAACCGCTGCCACGCCGCATTCGACAAGGTGGAGGTCACTCTCCAGCTCAAGACCAAGCGCATCAGCATCTTCAAGGACCTGTCGGTAGGTTTCCCGAAGGGTCGCAAGATCGTGCTCCTCGGCCACGAGGGGTCGGGGCGCGGCACGATCATGGAACTCCTGCAGCAGGTGAGGGCGCCGACCAGCGGCAGGGTGACCGTCAAGTCGAAGATCTCGTGGATGTTGGGCAGCAGCAACTTCGCCGACCAGCGGATCAGCCTGCGCGACAACACGCTGTTCATCGCCCACGTCCTCGGCCTGTCCGCCGACGCGACGATCGCCGCCACGCTGAGCTTTCTCGAGCTGGAGCCGAAGTCGCTGAAGGAACCGTTCAGGTCCTTGCCGCCGGCCACTAGGCGGCGTTATGCCTACCTGATCACGCTCCTGTGCGACTTCGACTTCCTTCTGTTCAACGGTCCGTTCAAACCTGCCTCGCTAAGATTGGACGAAGAACAGGCGCAAAGCGTGAAAAAACGGCTGATGGCCAAAGATTACCTGATGTCGGTCAACGCGCGGAAGAACATTCCTGAAAACGCGAACATGGCTTACGTCCTTTACGAAGGCCGCTTGTACCACTTCAACGACGTGGAGGAGGCTGCCTCGGTATTCGAGGCGCTGCCGCCGCCCAAAGACGCTCCGAACCCGACCAGAGGCGAAGCAAATGATGCGTTCGACGATGATGAAAACGCGGACATTATGTTTTAGCCCGCAATGACCGATAACAATCTAGTACCAGTCCCCGAATCGAACGAACGCCGTGCCGCCCTGAGGAAGGCTCGCCTGGAGCGTCGCCGTGCGATGGCCGAGCGGGAGAACACCCAGCCGGCCGAGGTCGACGACGAAGACGACGACGGTCCGAAGCGCGCTCTTGCGCGCCAGAAGAACGGGCCGGCGCCGGCGCCGACCGTCCTTCGCCCCGACCAGTTCTCGCTGCCGCCACGCCCGCAGCTGATGAGATCCGGCACGCGCTTTGGCCGCTTCATCAAGATGCTGTTCGCCGTGTTCGTGATGGTGCCGACGATCCTCACCATCCTGTTCTATGGCTTCGTCGCGGCGGACCAGTACGCGACCGAGAGCTCGTTCTCGGTGCGCGGTGCGAGCACGGCGGCGTCGTCGTCGATCGACATCGCGTCGATGTTCGGCGTCGGCGGATCGGGCAGCGGCAACGAGGTCGCCGACAGCTACATCCTGCAGGAGTACATCGAGTTCGCGCGAGATGGTGGAGCATCTGGTCGCCGAGGCGAACTTCCTCGAGATCTATTCGCGTCCGTCCGCCGACCCCTATTACCGGCTCGATCCGGAGACCACGATCGAGGGCCTGGTGTCCTACTGGCAGACGATGAGCGCCGTGGAGTTCGACACCGAGACCGGCATCATCAACATGACGATCCGCGCCTTCCGCCCGGCCGACGCGGAAGCGATCACCAAGAAGGTGATCGAAAAGTCGGAAGAGCTGATCAACTACCTTTCGCTGCGTGCCCGCGAGGACAGCCTCAAGAACGCCCGCAACGAGCTGAAGCTCTCCGAAGAGCGCTACGCCGAGGCGCGCAAGCAGGTCGCGAGCTACCGCGGCAACGAGCGGGAAATCGACCCCACCCTGGTCGCCGCCTCGCGCCAGACGCTTGTCGGCAACCTCGAGAGCGAGCTTGCGTCGACCGAGGCGGAGCTGAGCGCGCTGCTCTCGACGATGAGCAAGAACTCGCCCCGCGTCGTCTACGTGCAGAACAAGATCGACTCGCTGCAGCGCCAGATCGCCAAGGAGCGGCTGAGCGTTGCCGTGCGGGACGCCGGGTCGAGCGATTCGCCCGACCAGCCGGTGCTCACCGAGCGCCTGTCGAACTACGAGGAGCTGGTCGCCGAGCGTGAGTTTGCGCAGGCCGCGTACATGTCGAGCCTCGCCGCCCTCGAGAGCGCCCGCGTCGACGCCCTGAAACAGCAGCGCTACCTCGCCGTCTTCCTCACCGGCAGCGCGCCGGAAGACGCCGCCTATCCGGAAGCGATCCGGTGGACGGCGATCGTGTTCGGCTCGCTTTTCCTCATCTGGGGCCTGATCGCCCTCGTCGGCGCTGCAATCCGGGACCGCGTGGGTTAACCCTGTTCTTGCAAAACGCCAGCCGCCCGGCGCCTCCGGGCGCACTGCGGCTGGCGCTTCCACGCCACTGAACACTCCCTACAATTCAACTGTTTGAACATTTCCCTTCGGTTCGCCGCCACCCTTCCGATCGGTTGCACGGCGGCGATTGATGGTAAATTTCCTCAGGGAATGCGTGAAGTTTCGTGTGCCTTTGCTGCAACGGGTTCCGCCAGTTCGACCGCTTCCAGCCATTCGTGGCTCCACCCGCCAACCGCACGGTGGTAAGGATCGTTCGTTGCGGAAGTTGGAAGGTTGGTGCAATGAATTTTCGAGGTGCGGCGGCATTGCTCGTCTCAGTCGCCCTGGCTGGATGTTCTGCACTGCCCTCCAGTGGCCCATTGCGCTCAGACATCGAAACGCTCGACAACCCGAACTACAAGAAGCCGTCCTACCTCGTCATCAATGTCGACGAGAAGGTCACCAACATTACTGGACAATACCAGCCGCCGGGCTTCTCCTCCTTCTTCAAGGTGCAGGACGGCGCCACCGCGATCCGGCTCGAGGTCGGCGACAAGGTCCAGGTCAATATCTTCGAGGCCGGTGCTGACGGCCTGTTCTCCTCTTCCACCTCCAAGGCGACCCAGATCGAAGCCGTGATCGACGAAAGCGGCCGCATCTTCGTGCCGTACGTCGGTGCCGTGCAGGCCTCCGGCCTCGCCCCCTCCGCGCTCCGCAACACGATCGAAGCCTCGCTCGCCGACAAGGCAATCCAGCCGCAGGTGCAGGTGCTTGTGGGCGAGAGCCTCGCCAACTCCGCCACCGTGCTTGGCAAGGTGAGCAAGCCCGGCCCGATCCCCGTCAGCGTCGCCGGCCTCAAGGTTCTCGACCTCATTGCCGCCGCCGGCGGCTCCACCGGGCAGACCTACGAGTCCCAGGTGACTCTGCGTCGTGGCAAGACCGTCGCCACCGCGAACCTCGAAGATCTGTTCGACGTGCCGGAAGACAACGTCGACGTCCGCCCCGGCGACACCGTCCTCGTCAGCGACGTGGTGCGCACCTTCACCGTGATGGGCGCGACCAACAGCAAGGAAGAATTCAAGTTCGAGGCGCGCCGCGTGACGCTCTCCGAGGCGATCGCCCGCGCCGGCGGCCTCGACGACCGCCTCGCCGACGCCAAGGGTGTCTACATCTTCCGCTTCGAGCCCGACTTCATCGCCAAGGCGCTCGACGAGCGGGCGCAGACCACGGCGGAAGGCTCGATGGTGCCGACCATCTACCAGTTCGACCTCAAGGACCCGCGCGCCTTCTTCCTGATGAAGCAGTTCGAACTCCGCGATGACGACATCCTCTACGTGGCGAACCACCCGTCCGCCCAGCTCGGCAAGTTCCTCGAGATCGTGTCGCCGTTGATCAGCACGGCCACCACGGTCGCGACCCTGACCCAGCGCTTCAAGTAAGCGCTGGCCCGGCGCCCGCAGCGCTGCGGGAACACCAAAAAGCCAGCCGGTCGCCCGGCTGGCTTTTTTCGTTGAGGGGGCCTGGACGGGGAGGGGCGTCTACCGGGCGTCGATCATGCGGCGGACGTTGGCGACCACCTCGTCGAACATCTCCCGCGTGAGGACGCCCGTGTTCACGTTGTAGCGGGACGTATGGTAGCTGTCCGCGATGATGACGCCGGCGGCCTCGTGCACCGCGCCGTGGCCGAACTTGTACGCCGACAGCTTCAGCCCCAGCGTCCGCAGCACAGCGTCGTGCGCGATCCGGCCGAGACAGAGGATGACGCGGGTTCCGGCCATCGCCGCGACCGTCTCGGCGAGGAAGGGGCGGCAGGTGTTCATCTCGGCGCCTGTCGGCTTGTTCTGCGGCGGGACGCAGCGGACGGCGTTGGTGAGCGCTGCGCCCACGAGCTGCAGCCCGTCGTCCGGCCGCGCCTTGAAGACGCCGGTCGCGAAGCCGTGGTCGATGAGGGCGTTGTAGAGGATCTCGCCTGCGAAATCGCCGGTGAACGGGCGGCCCGTCCGGTTCGCGCCCGAGACGCCGGGCGCGAGGCCGACGATGAGGAGTTCCGCCTCGCCGTCACCGTCCGGCCAGAATGTCGGGACGGGGGCGTTGAATGCGTCGGGGAAGGCGGCCCGCTGCTCCATGCGGTACTCGACCAGGCGCGGGCAGAGCGGGCAGTCGCGCGGCGGGTCGATCGCCGCGAGGGCGTTTCTGTCGGCCATCAGGCGGCGGCGGGCGCGCTCAGGTGGAGACGTAGCCGACGCGTTCGGTCCGCTCCGGGCGGGCCTGCCGCTCGGACGGGTCGCGGCCGATTGCCGCCTGAAGGTCAGCGAGCTCGATGAAGTTGTCTGCCTGACGGCGCAGGTCGTCCGCGATCATCGGCGGCTGGGTCTGCAGCGACGAAACGACGGAGAATTTCTTGCCCTTGCGCTGGACCGCTTCCGCCAGCCGGCGGAAATCGCCGTCGCCGGAGAAGAGAACGACATGGTCAACCTGGTCCGCGAGCTCCATCGCGTCGATCACGAGCTCGATATCCATGTTGCCCTTGACCTTGCGGCGGCCCGCCTGGTCGTAGAATTCCTTGAGAGGCTTGGTGACGACCGAATAGCCATTGTAATCGAGCCAGTCGATCAGCGGCCGCAAGGTTGAGAATTCCTGGTCTTCCGCGAGTGCAGTGTAATAATAAGCTCTCAGCAGATAGCCCTTCTTGCCGAACTCGGCGAGAAGTCGTTTATAGTCAATATCGAAGCCAAGGGAGCGTGCGGCGCTGTAAAGATTTGCGCCGTCGATGAAAAGAGCGATTTTCTCTCGCGGGTCGAACATCCGTTATCTTTCGTTTGCGCGCAGGACTAGCAAAACAACATGCGACAACCAAAAACCCTGCTGCGTAAGCTGGCCTGAGGATAAGCTCGTCCGCCAACACCGGCAAAAGCTACTATGTGCCACTATGTAGGGTACGTGACGCTTGCGCCAACGGTGCCTGATTGATATTTGGGGGGCTTCTTGTCAACCTAAATCGTTTGGAGAGCGCAATGGCGCGCGTGACTGTCGAAGATTGCGTCGACAAGGTCGAAAATCGTTTTGAGCTGGTGCTTTTGGCCAGCCACAGGGCTCGTCTGATCTCGAGCGGTTCGCCGATCCAGGTCGACCGCGACAAGGACAAGAACCCTGTGGTGGCGCTGCGCGAGATTGCCGATCAACGCATTCATCCCGATGACCTCAAGGAAGAGCTCATCCACTCCCTGCAGAAGCACACCGAAGTCGACGAGCCGGAGCCCGAGCCCGTCGCCGCCGTGACGTCCGGTGCCCCGTCCGAAGACGGCGCCGATACCGGCTTCAACTCCATGTCCGAGGAAGACCTCCTGCGCGCCATGGAAACGCTGGTCCCGCCGGAGCGGACGGAGGAAGTCTGAGAGAAGGCCCGTGCGCAACGATCCTGCGGATCGTGACAGTGTGCCGCTCCAAAGCGGCACATTAGAAAATGGTGGTCGCCTCGAAGGGGCGACCGCCGTGCTGACCGCGCCGAGCGCCGCCGGGTTTGCCGCTGCGCATGCGCCTTCGCAACCGGTTGCGCAGCCGCCGATGCCCGCGATGGCAGGCCAAACCGACGCATCGCTCAAGACGCCGCCCGCTACCCCGCCGGCGCGGCGGATGATGCGCCAGTACGAGCTCGTCGAGCGCGTGGCGAGCTACAATCCCAAATCCGACGAGGCTCTGCTCAACCGGGCCTACGTCTATTCCATGCGCAAGCACGGCGACCAGATCCGCGCGTCCGGCGATCCGTACTTCTCGCACCCGCTGGAAGTCGCCGCGATCCTGACCGGGATGCGGCTCGACGACGCGACCATCGCGACCGCCCTCCTGCACGACGTGATCGAGGACACCGACGCCACCCGCGCCGAGATCGACCAGCTGTTCGGCGACGAGATCGGCAAGCTCGTCGATGGCCTCACCAAGATCGCCAAGCTCGACCTCGTCAACGTCGAGGACAAGCAGAGCGAGAACCTGCGCAAACTGTTCCTCGCGGTCGCGGACGACGTGCGCGTCCTCCTCGTCAAGCTCGCCGACCGCCTCCACAACATGCGCACCCTCAAGTGGGTGCCGCCGCACAAGCGCGCCCGCATCGCCGAGGAGACGATGGACGTCTACGCCCCGCTCGCCGGGCGCATGGGCATCCAGTGGATGCGCGAGGAGCTCGAGCATCTCGCGTTCGGCGTGCTGTTCCCGGAAGACGCCGCGGTCATCGAGAAGGAGATGGCCAAGCGGCGCGAGGCGCTCGGCGCCCGGTTCGGCGAGATCGAGGCCGAGATCGTCGAGAAGCTGGCTGAGAACGGCGTCGTCGCAAAGGTCAACGGGCGCGAGAAACGGCCTTATTCGATCTATCAGAAGATGCAGCGCAAGCTCGTCAACTTCGAGAGCCTGTCGGACATCTACGGCTTCCGCGTGATCGTGGACACTACGCTCGAATGCTACAAGGCGCTCGGCGTCATCCACACCGCGTTCCAGTGCGTGCCGGGCCGGTTCAAGGACTACATCTCGCTGCCCAAGCAGAACGACTACCGTTCGCTCCACACCACCGTGATCGGCCTGCGCGACCAGCGCGTCGAGCTGCAGATCCGCACCCACGAGATGCACCGCTTCGCCGAATACGGCGTCGCCGCCCATGCGCTGGCGAAGGACGGCACCGCCCGCTCGATGAAGGAGCTGGCGCACGATTCGCGCGTCTACGCATGGCTGCGGCAGACCGTCGAGCAGTTCTCGGACGAGCGCAACAGCCGCGACTTCCTGCACGACACCAAGCTCGAGCTCTTCCAGGACCGCGTCTTCTGCTTCACCCCCAAGGGCAAGCTGATCGCCCTGCCGCCGGGCGCGACGCCGATCGACTTCGCCTACCAGGTCCACACCCAGATCGGGAACACCTGCACCGGTTGCCGGATCAACGGCCACCCCAAGCCCCTCGTCACCCCGCTCGCCAGCGGCGACGAGGTGGAGATCCTGCGCAAGGAGGGCGCCTCGCCGCCGGCGGCGTGGAGCGTCCTCGCCGTAACCGGCAAGGCGCGCGCGGCCATCCGCAAGGCCAACAAGGACGCCGACCGGCGCAAGTTCATCCGCCTCGGCATGGAGCTCGTCGAGAACGAGATGGCGCGGCGGGACCTCAAGGGTCCGCTCGATTTCGCGCTCGCGGCCGAGCGCCTCGGCTTCGAGAACGTCGATGCGCTCGCCCATGCCGTCGGCAATGCGGAACGGCCCGCCAGCGCCGTCCTCTCGGTGCTCGGCTACGAATCGCCCCCCGGCGAGGTGGACGAGGGGCGCCGCCACGGCATCGCCGTCAACGTGCGCGGCGGGCGCAGCGACCTTCCCGTGCAATTCTCGCCCAAGCATCGCGCGATACCCGGCGATGGCATCATCGGGATCCTTGACCCCGGCAAGGGCGTTACCGTCTATCCGGTCCATGCCGGCGAGGCGCTCGACGCGTTCGGTGCCGACCCCGCCCGCTGGGTGGAAGTGGGCTGGGACCTGAAGGCGACCGAAGGCACGCTCTATCCGGTGGATGTGCGGCTGATGGTGGCCAACGAAACCGGGGCGCTGGCGGAGATCGCCGTCGTCGATCGCCGAGGCGTCGTCCAACATCGACGAGTTGAACATGATTGCCAAAACCGACGACTTCCGCGAGATGACCCTGACCCTCGAAGTCCGGGACCGGGCGCATCTGTCGGCCATTCTCGATCGGCTGATGGGCCTTTCTGTTGTGAGTGAGGCATCGCGCGTACACGCCTGAGACCCCATATATCGGTCACTTCGGGCGCATCCGCCTCGGTTTGGAAGGAACGTAAAAATGCTGTTTGGCCGCCGGGACCGGCCTGGCCTCTCCGAGCGGTTGCGCATCGCATTGTGGCCGCGGCGATCATTTCCCCGCTCCTTTAGATACTACAAGGCGAGGGTTCTGCGCCTCGAGGCGTCGCCCCACGCCATCGCGGCCGGCGTTGCGGCGGGCGCGTTTGCCTCGTGCACGCCGCTGGTCGGCTTTCACTTCCTGCTGGCGTTCGCCTTTGCGTGGATCATCGGAGGATCGATGGTCGCCGCAGCGTTCGGCACGGCCGTCGGCAACCCGCTCACCTTCCCGCTGATCTGGGTGTCCGCCTTCCAGCTCGGCGAACTCATCCTCGGCCGCGCGCCGGGTGCGATGTCGCCGCTCCAGATCGAATGGTCGTTCGGGCTGATCACCTCCTCGTTCGGCACGCTGTGGCCGACGCTGAAACCGATGTTCGTCGGCGGCACCATCCTCGGCATCGTGCTCGCGGTCATCCTCTACTGGCTGGTGCGGTCGGCGGTGGTGGTCTCGCACAAGGTGCGTGCCGAACGCCTGGCGGCGAGCCGGGAGCGGGCGGCGGCTGCCGCCGGCGTCAACAACGAGAACGAGGCGGAGGACGCATGATTGTCGGCATCGGATCGGACCTTGCAGACATCAGGCGGATCGAGAAGACGCTCGGCCGCTTCGGCGAACGCTTCGAGAAGCGCGTATTCACGGACGTGGAGCAGGCCAAGGCCAAGGGGCGCGCCAACCAGGCTGCCACCTATGCCAAGCGCTTCGCTGCCAAGGAGGCGACCTCCAAGGCGCTCGGCACCGGCATCCGCATGGGTGTCGCGTGGCGGGAGATGGGCGTCGTCAACCTTCCGAGCGGGCAGCCGACCATGCAACTCACGGGCGGCGCACGGGAAAGACTTGATCGAATGGTGCCCAAAGGCTACGTCGGCGCCATCCATCTGACGATGACAGACGATCACCCCTATGCGCAGGCATTCGTGGTGATCGAGGCGGTGCCTGAAGATTTCGCGGGGCAAGGGGCGGTGGAGCCCTGAGCGGGTTTCATTGCGTGTCGGTCCACTAGAGTTTATGTCCCGCGAGTCCGCTGAGTGCGGCCCGCAAGCGGCGCTTGTTCTGTTGCGCCACGAAAAAGGTGATTGAGAGCGTGGCGAAGAAAAAGACGGAGAGCGAGGGCGGTCTGTACGACACCGTGAAAGTGATATTCCAGGCGCTTCTGATTGCCCTGGTCATCAGGACCTTCCTGTTCCAGCCGTTCAACATCCCCTCCGCATCCATGGTCGATACGCTGCTGGTGGGGGACTACCTGTTCGTGTCGAAATATTCGTACGGCTATTCGCAGTACTCCTTCCCGTTCGGCATCGTCCCGATCCCCGGCCGGGTGCTGGGCACGCCGCCGGAGCGCGGCGACATCACCGTCTTCAAGCTGCCGCGTGACAACAAGACCGATTACATCAAGCGCGTGATCGGCCTGCCGGGCGACCGGATCCAGGTGAAGGAAGGCGTCGTCTACATCAACGACGAGGCCGTGAAGCGCGAGCAGATCTCCGATTACGTCGACATCGGCTTCAACGGCCGCGAGATCCGTGCCCGCCGCTTCCTCGAGACGCTGCCGAACGGCCGTTCCTACGAGGTGCTCGACACCGAGGACAACGGCCGGTTCGACAACACCGGCGTCTACGTCGTCCCCGAAGGCCACTACTTCATGATGGGCGACAACCGCGACAATTCCGCCGACAGCCGCGCCAAAGATGCCGTCGGATACGTTCCCTACGAGAATTTAGTGGGCCGGGCGGAGGTGATCTTCTTCTCTATTCGCGAAGATACCCCCATCTGGCAGTTCTGGAACTGGCCAACGGCAGTGAGATGGGACCGGATATTCGATTCGCTTCGGTCATAGAGCGGATGACGGCGGGAGGACGCGCGTGAGCGTCGATCCGCTGCGACGCCTGGAATCCGCGCTCGGCCATGAGTTTGCGGACCGCAGCCTGCTGGAGCGCGCGCTGATGCACGCCAGCGCCTTCGCGCAGGGGCGCGGCGAGAGCTACCAGCGCATGGAGTTCCTCGGTGACCGCGTGCTCGGCCTCGTCATCGCCGCGATGCTGCACGAGCGCTACCCCAACGCGGAGGAGGGCGAGCTTGCCCGCCGCCTCAACGCGCTGGTGCGGCGCGAGGCTTGCGCGGATCGCGCGCTCTTCCTCGGCATCGACGGCGCTCTGAAGCTCGGCCACGCCGAGGCCCATTCCGGTGGCCGCAAGAAGACCGCGATCCTCGCCGACGCCTGCGAGGCGGTGCTCGCTGCAGTCTTCCTCGACGCGGGCTTCGAGGTCGCGGAGGACGTGATCCTCGGCGTCTGGGCGCCGCTGATCGAGACTGACGAGCGGCCCGAGCGCGACCCCAAGACCGCCCTGCAGGAGCGCGTGCAGGCCCGTGGCGGTCCGCCGCCCGACTATGTGCTGCTCGAGCGGCGCGGGCCCGACCACAAGCCGCACTTCGTGATCGAAGTCGCCACCCGCGACGGCCCGCTCGGCCGCGGCGAGGGCGGCTCCAAGCGCGAAGCCGAACAGAATGCCGCCCGCGCGGCCCTTGCCGACCTCGGCGAGGACGTCGACGCATGAGCGCCCCCGAAAACACCCCTGACCCCGAGGACCAGTCCGCCATCACCGACCCGCGCGAAGACATGCCCCCCGCAGAGGCGGCCGAGGCCGAACACGACCCCACCGCAGAAGGCAACCGCGCGGGGTTCGTCGCGCTGATCGGCGCGCCCAACGCCGGCAAGTCGACCCTCGTCAATGCGCTTGTGGGCGCCAAGATCGCCATCGTCACCCACAAGGTGCAGACGACGCGCGCAATCGTGCGCGGCATCTTCATGAAGGACGATGCGCAGGTCATCCTGGTCGACACGCCGGGGATCTTCGACCCCAAGCGCCGGCTCGACCGCGCGATGGTGAAGACCGCCTGGTCCTCCGCCTACGACGCCGACCACGTCTGCCTCCTGATCGACGCGCGCCGCGGGATCGACCCCGCCAACGCCGCGATCCTGGAAGAGCTGACCGCCGTCCGGATGCCGAAGACTCTGATCCTCACCAAGATCGACCTCGTCGACCCGCCGGCCCTCCTGAAGCTCGCCGAGGACGCCAACAAGGTCACCAAGTTCGGCGACACGTTCATGATCTCCGCGCAGGAGGGGAGCGGCGTCGACGATGTGCGCAAGCATCTGGCCGCTGCCGTCCCCGCCGGCCCCTGGCTCTACCCCGAGGACCAGATCTCCGACGTGCCGATGCGCCAGCTCGCCGCCGAGATCACCCGCGAGCAGCTGACCCTGCGCCTCCACGACGAGCTGCCATACTCCGCAACGGTCGAGACCGAGACGTGGAAGACCCTGCGCGACGGGTCGGCCCGGATCGAGCAGGCGATCTTCGTCGAGCGCGAGGGCCAGAAGAAGATCGTGATCGGCGAGAAGGGGGCGACGATCCGCTCCATCTCCATGGCTGCCCGCCAGCAGATCGCCTCGATGACAGGCGCGCCCGTCCACCTCTTCCTGTTCGTGAAGGTGCGGCCGAAGTGGACCGACGACCCCGAGCGCTACCGCGAGATGGGTCTCGACTACTCCAAATGACCGCCCTCGCGCGCTGACATGGAGTGGCGTGACGAGGCGCTGATCCTGTCGGCCCGCCCGTTCGGCGAAACCTCCAAGATCGTCGAGGTGCTGACCCCGCGCGAGGGGCGCACCGCCGGCATGGTCCGCGGCGCGCGCGGCAAGACGATGCGCGCGCTCCTGCAGCCCGGCAACAAGGTCGACGCGCTGTGGCGCGGCCGGCTCGACGACCAGCTCGGCACCCTTCAGCTCGAACTTCTGGAGGCCCGCGCCGGCCTCGTGATGGAGACCGCGTGGGGCGCATTCGGCCTCCAGTCTCTGGCGGCGCTCCTCGCGTTCCTGCCCGAACGCGACCCGCACCCGCGCCTATACGCCGCCGCCGACGCGCTGGTCGCAGCGTTCGCGCTGGCCGAATCCGCCGGCGAATCCGGCGTCCGGTTCGAGATCATCCTCCTGGAAGAATTCGGCTTCGGCCTCGACCTCACCGAGTGCGCCGCGACGGGGACGCGCGAGAACCTCACCCACGTCTCGCCGCGCACCGGCCGCGCTGTGTGCGCCGCCGCCGCCGCACCCTACGGCGACCGGCTCCTGCCGCTGCCGCCGTTCCTCGCCGGCACCGGCCCCGCGACGTCGGACGGCCTCGCGGAGGGGTTCCGCCTCACCGGCCACTTCCTCGAGACGCAGGTGGCGGGGCTCGCCAACAGGCCGATGCCGGCGCAGCGCGAGCGTTTCGTCCGCTCCGTGGTGAAGGCGATCGCGCGGACCGAAGCGCCGCGCTGACCGGCGGCGAGGAGGGTGACAGCGCCCGAAAACAACGTTAGGGAGCAAAAACCAGAGATTGCAGTTGGCCCCGCATCCGGTTGCGGGGCGGGGAAGGGTTCGTTGCAGAAGATCGTCGTGCCGCCGGGTTTCGTCCGGAACCACCCGTCCCAGACCGCGATCATGGAGCCCGACGAGGCCGCCGAATATCTCCTGCGCCTCGTGGAGGAGCGGACCGGAAAGCCGATCGAACAATCGCGCATTCTCGACGTCGGCTGCGGCACGCGCTTCGCGTCCGGTATCGTCAACCGCGAACTTCAGGTGGGCTGCTACCACGGCATCGACATCGAGAAGAAGATGATCGACTGGCTCTCCCGGACGGTGGACGACCCGCGGCTCGAATTCGTCCACTGGCACGTCCACAACCCGGTCTACCAGCCGGACGGGACGCGGATGCAGGAGATGGACGGTTTCCCGCTCGCCGGGCCCTACGACATCGTGACGTTCTTTTCCGTCTTCACCCACCTCGACCCGGACGACGCGCGCACGATGCTGGAATTCACCCGCAAGGCTCTCGCGCCGGACGGCCGCGCCTTCCTCACCGTCTTCATCTCCGAGAGCGAGAACGAGTACGAGGAGGGCGATCCCGACCGGCCGGGCCTTTTCTCGCGCTACAACCGGGTCTTCTTCGAGCGGATCATCGGCGAGGCGGGGCTCGAGATCGTCGGCCAGTTCCCGAGCGTGAAGCTCGCCGCGCCGCAGTACGTCCTCGCCGCGCGCTGACGCGGCGGCGCGCCGCGGAGCCATCCGAGGCCGGGCGCGTTACCCACAGGCGTACCGGTCGCGCTTTGCCGCGCCGTCCCGCTGCGCTACAGGACAATCTCGCGAAGACGAGCCTCGCTGCCCGCCGCCCGTCACCAGGAGCCCTGATGGCCGATCCGATCGACCCTGCCGTCCCGCCCGAAGACGACGACGCCATCGACCTCAAGGAGGCGCTCGAGGAGCGCTATCTCGCCTACGCGCTGTCCACCATCATGCACCGCGCGCTGCCGGACGTGCGCGACGGGCTGAAGCCGGTCCACCGCCGCCTTCTGTTCGCCATGCGCGCGCTGCGGCTCGACCCCGGCCAGCCGTTCAAGAAGTCCGCCCGCGTGGTCGGCGACGTCATCGGTAAGTTCCACCCGCACGGCGACACCGCAGTCTACGAGGCGCTGGTCCGCCTCGCGCAGGATTTTGCGGTCCGCTACCCGCTGGTGGACGGGCAGGGCAACTTCGGCACGGTCGACGGCGATGGCGCTGCGGCCATGCGCTACACCGAGGCGCGCCTTACCGAGGTCGCCAAGCTCCTGCTCGACGGGCTCGACGAGGACGCGGTCGACTTCCGCGAGACCTACGACGGCTCCGAGGTCGAGCCGATCGTCCTCCCCGGCGGCTTCCCCAACCTCCTCGCCAACGGCTCGTCCGGCATCGCGGTCGGCATGGCGACCAACATTCCGCCGCACAACGCGGCGGAGGTGGCCGAGGCGGCGCTTCACCTGATCAAGCACCCCAACACCGGGCTCGGAAAGATCCTGGAGATGATCCCCGGCCCGGACTTCCCGACCGGCGGCATCATCATCGAGAGCCCGGACTCGATCGCGGAGGCGTACCGGACCGGGCGCGGCGGCTTCCGCACCCGCGCGCGCTGGTCGGTGGAGGACCTCGGCCGCGGCACTTGGCAGGTGGTCGTCACCGAGATCCCGTATCAGGTGCAGAAAAGCCGCCTGATCGAGCGGATCGCCGAGCTGTGGGAGGCGAAGAAGCTGCCGCTGCTGGGCGACGTGCGCGACGAGAGCGCCGAGGACATGCGCATCGTGCTGGAGCCGCGCTCGCGCACGGTCGACGCCGCGCTCCTGATGGAGAGCCTGTTCCGCCTCACCGAGCTCGAAACCCGCATCTCGCTCAACATGAACGTCCTGATGGGCGGGCAGGTGCCGCGCGTCGTCGGCCTCGTCGAGGTGATCCGCGCCTGGCTCGACCACATGAAGGAGGTGGCGGTCCGCCGGGCCGACCACCGGCTCCAGAAGGTCGTCCACCGGCTCGAGGTGCTCGACGGCTTCCTCATCGTCTATCTCGACCTCGACAAGGTGATCGCGATCATCCGCAACGCGGACGACGCCAAGGCCGAACTCATCGCCGAGTTCACGCTGACCGACGTGCAGGCCGAAGCCATCCTCAACATGCGCCTGCGCTCCCTCCGGCGCCTCGAGGAGATGGAAATCCGGCGCGAGCACGACCGCCTCACCGCCGAGCGCGCCGAGCTGGAAGAGCTTCTCGCCAGCGAGGAGAAGCAGTGGGCGCGGGTGTCCGCTTCGATCCGCGAGGTGAAGGCGAAATTCGGCAAGGACACCACGCTGGGCGCGCGCCGCACCACCTTCGAGACGGCGCCGACGAACCTGCCCGACATGGTTGCCGAGGCGATGATCGAGCGCGAGCCGGTGACGATCGTCCTCTCCACGAAGGGCTGGATCAGGGCGCTGAAGGGCCACGTCAAGGAACTCGACGGCCTGACCTTCCGGCAGGACGACACCCTGCGCGAATGGCTCCACGCCGAGACGACCGACAAGCTTCTCGTCCTCACCACGGACGGGCGGATCTACACGATGGGCTGCGACAGGCTCCCCGGTGGCCGCGGTCACGGCGAGCCGCTGCGCCTCCTGCTCGAACTCGGCGCAGAGGTCGAGATCGCGGCGATGTTCCTGTTCGCGGCGGGCACCCAGTGGCTGTTCGCGACGAAGCTCGGGCGGGGCTTCATCGCGGTGGCGGACGATCTGGTCGCCACCACCAAGCGCGGCCGGCAGGTGATGTCGCCCGCCGAGGGCGACGCCGCGTTCCGTGCCGTCCCGGCGACCGGCGACTACGTCGCGGCGGTGGGCGAGAACCGCAAGCTCCTCCTCTTCCCGATCGAGCAGGTGCCGACGCTCTCGAAGGGCCGCGGCGTCCGCCTCCAGCGCTTCAAGGATGGCGGCCTGTCCGACATCGTGACGTTCGATGCGTCGGAAGGCCTCGTGTGGTTCGACGGCGGCGGCCGGCGGCATGTGCGCACGCTCGACCAGCTCGCCGAGTATCGCGGAGAGCGCGCCTCTGCCGGGCGGATGGCGCCGCAGGGCTTCCCCAAGTCCAACAGCTTCAAGCCGTGACGGAGGCGATCATGCCGGAGGACGACGCGGGCGGCCTGAAGAGCCTCATTGCCGTTTCGATGCACAAGGCGGGGAGCACCATCGCGTCGGAGATCCTCGGCCAGATTGCGGCCGAGAAGGGCTACCGGTTCGACCTGATCGAGCGGCGCGTGCCGTCCTCGCCGCTGCCGGAGGGCAAGCTCTACATCGCCTATCAGGCCGAGATGGAGGACGAGGGCGTCTACTACGGCGTCGCACGCGGCCCTTACGTCAAGGACATGCCGCGCCTGTTCGGGCTGAAGCTCGTCGTCCAGGTGCGCGACCCGCGCGACTGCATGGTCTCGGCGTACTACTCCTATCTCGTCAGCCACGTGCCGCCGAAGGACCCGGAAAAGCTGCGGCTTTTCATGGCCCGGCAGGAGCGGCTCGCCAGCATGACCATCGACGAGTTCGTGCTGGCGGACGCGCGCCACTATGTAGGCAGGATGGCGGTGCTGCGGGCGATTCTCGGCGTCCACGACGACGCACTGATGGTTACCTACGAGGAAATGGTCGACTACACCGACGACTGGCTCGACCGGCTGTGCGATTTCGTCGGCCAGCCGCGCACCGACGCGCTGATGGAGCGCCTCGCCGGCAAGCTCGACTTCAGCGTGTCGGCAGAGGACGAGGCCGCGCACAAGCGCCAGGTTGCGCCGGGCGACCACAAGCGCAAGCTCCTGCCGGAGACCATCGACCGCCTCAACGAGATCCTCGGCGACGAGATGCGCGCCTTCGGCTACGAGGTCTGACGCGCCGCAACGCGTTCAGCCTACGGACACCTCGAACCTGTCATCGAATGCGACATGGCCCTCGATGGCGGCCATCTCATCGAACGGGGCGAGATAACTCCACGCTGCGTTCGGAATCTGCAAATCTGCAATCGTGAGGTCGTAGTAGCTCGCATCACCCTTGAAGGGGCAGTGGGTGGTGCGATCGCTGAGCTGGAGGTTGCCAATCACTTCGCCGCGCGGAATATAGGCGCGTGGCGGGTAGCCGTCCTCGCGCAGGATTATGGCGTGGGTGGTTGCCGCAATCATCGTTCCGTCCAGCACCACGGTCACGACGGCGGGTCCGTCGTCGAGGATGATGGTATGGTCGGGATGTGCCGCGAAGCCTGGTGCCGGGTTTGCCATCGGTCCCTCCGTTCGCAGGGAGTAATTGCAACAAACGGGCCGCAGCGCGACCCGTAATGTTGAACGGGCGCGGCCACTTCTTATCTCCAGCAGGTCATGCCACCTGCATGGCTGGAAACGTCTTGGGAGACATTGATGTTCATTCAGACCGAAGCGACGCCCAATCCGGAGACGCTGAAGTTCCTGCCCGGTCAGACGGTCATGGAATCGGGCGTGCTCGATTTCCGGAGCGTCGACGAGGCTGGCGCGTCTCCTCTCGCAAGGCGGCTGTTCGCGGTCGACGGCGTCACCGGTGTGTTCCTCGGCTACGATTTCGTGTCCGTCTCCAAGGACGGCACGCCGTGGGAGCACATGAAGCCTGCCGTCCTCGGCGCGATCATGGAGCATTATCTCTCCGGTGATGCCGTGGTGGACGACCCGTCCGCCGCCCCGGTCGAGGCCGACGGCGAGGAATTCGCCGAGGAAGACGCCGCCACCGTCGCGATGATCAAGGAAATTCTCGACGAGCGGGTCCGCCCCGCGGTCGCGAGCGACGGCGGCGACATCATCTTCCGCTCCTACCGTGATGGCGTGGTGCACCTTTCCATGCGCGGCGCCTGCGCCGGCTGCCCGTCCTCCACGATGACGCTGCAGATGGGCATCCAGAACCTCCTGCGGCATTTCGTGCCAGAGGTGCAGGAAGTCCGTCCCGTCGCGTGACCGGCCCCGTTCTCGCGCTCGATACCGCGCTCGAGCGCTGCCAGGCCGCCGTGATCGTTGGCGGCGTGGTGCGCGGCGCGTCGAGCGCCGATGCGCGGGGCGACGCCGAAGCGATCGCCGCCCACGCTGCCGCCGCGCTGGAGGCCGCCGGCCTCGGTGCCGGCGATCTTGCGCGCATCGCGGTGACCGTCGGCCCAGGCTCGTTCACCGGCGTGCGCGTCGGCATCGCCTATGCCAAGGGGCTCGCCTTCGCGCGCTCGATCCCGGCCGTCGGCGTCTCGACGCTCGAGGTGCTTGCGCGGCAGGCGGGCTTTCCCGCGCTCTCGGTGATCGACGCGCGCCACGGTGCGGTGTTCGCCGCGCTCTACCTTGCCGAAGGTGGGGCGCCGGTGTTCGAGGCACGCATGGAGGCGGCGGCTTGCGCCGGCCTTGCGGCTGAACACGGGGCCATCCTTGCCGGGCCGGCGAGTGCCATCGCGGCCACCGGCGCGGGCACAATCCTTCAAAGCCTTGATCTTCCAACGCTCGCCGCGGCGGCGTCCGGCGACCCGGTGGGGCGCGAACCACACGCCCTCTATCTTGCCGACGTCGACGCGGCGCCGCAGGCCCACAAAGCACTGGCGCGCGCGTGAGCGTTGTGGCCAACTATGCTCCTCACGGCAGGGGCACGACGGACATGATCGGCTGGCTCGCGGCGCCGCGCACGATCGATGCGCTGCGCCCCTCGGACTATGACTCCCTTGAGGAAATCCACGCCGAGTCGTTCCTCGCGCCGTGGTCGGCGGACGAGCAGGCCGCCCTCAACGACGGGCCGGGCGTGACGACCTTCGTCGCCCGCCGCGGGTCCGCGATGGGGAGCCGCAAGCCGATCGGTTTCATCACCATCCGCCGTGCCGCCGACGAGGCCGAAGTGCTGACGATGGCGGTCCATCCGCGCCAGCGCGGCTCCGGCGTCGGCCACATGCTCCTCGAGACGGCGCTCCGCCATCTCTACGCCGAACGCGTCGTCAACGTCTTCCTCGAGGTCGACCCGTCGAACGAGCCTGCGCTTGCCGTCTACCGCCGCGCCGGGTTCGAGCCCGTCGGCGAACGCAAGGCGTACTATGCGGCCGGCGAGAACCAGCCGCGGCACAAGGCTCTCACCATGCGCCTCACGCTGAAGCAGCCCGCGCTGGAACTGCGCTGACCGCTTCATGAGTACGATCCGCGCCATCTTCGCCATCGCAGGCATCCTGTTCCTGTCGCTCGTCCTCATTCCGCTGCAGCTTCTTGCGATGCTGTTTCGCCTGAGCGGCGTGCAGCGGCGGCTGCCGCTGTGGTGGCACCGCGCCGCGACCTGGCTGATGGGCATCCGCGTCCACGTCCACGGCGCGGCGGCGAAGGAGCGGCCGCTCCTCCTCATCTCCAACCACGTCTCCTGGCTCGACATCATGGTGCTGGGCTCGGTGATGGAACTCTCGTTCATCTCCAAGGCCGAGGTCGCGACGTGGCCGATCTTCGGCTGGTTTGCGAAGCTCCAGCGCTCGGTCTTCGTCGAGCGTGAGCGGCGCTCGAAGACGGGCGAGGTCGCGACCCAGATCGCCGACCGGCTCGCGGAGGGGGACGTGCTGGTGCTGTTCGGGGAGGGGACGTCGTCGAACGGCATCCACGTCCTGCCGTTCCGTCCTGCGCTGGTGGGCGCCGCGGCGAAGGCCGCGCAGGCGGCGGGGCACGGCGGTGCGATGATCCAGCCGGTCGCGCTCAACTACACCGAACTTCACGGCGTCCCCGTCGGCAGGTTCCATAAACCGCGCATTGCGTGGTACGGCGATATGGACATGCCCGCCCACCTGTGGTGGGTGCTGAAGTATGGGGACATCGACGTGGACGTGGTGTTCGGCGATCCGATGCCCTTCACCGAGGGCACGGACCGCAAGCGCACCACACGGGCCGCCGAGGACGCCGTCCGCCGCATGGTCGGCGAGGCGACGGCAGGGCGCCTGATCCGCGAGCCGAAGAAACGCGAGAAAGCATGAAACGCGCCTTCATCAAGAGCTACGGCTGCCAGATGAACGTCTACGACGCGACGCGGATGGCCGACCAGCTGACCGCCTCGGGCTACGAGATGACGGACACGGCCGACGGCGCTGACCTCATCCTCCTCAACACCTGCCACATCCGCGAGAAGGCGGCCGAGAAGGTCTATTCCGAGCTTGGCCGGTTGAAGGGCGAGGGCGGCCTCATCGGCGTTGCCGGCTGCGTCGCGCAGGCGGAGGGCGAGGAGATCATCCGCCGCCAGCCGCGCGTCGACTTCGTTGTCGGCCCGCAGGCCTACCACCGCCTGCCGGCGCTGATCGCGGCGGCCGAGAAGGGCGAGAGCCCGGTCGAGACCGATCTCTCGGACGACAAGTTCCAGTCCCTCGCCGCGCCGCAGAAGCGCGCCGTCACCGCCCGCGGCGTGACGGCGTTCCTCACCGTGCAGGAAGGCTGCGACAAGTTCTGCGCCTTCTGCGTCGTCCCCTACACCCGCGGCGCGGAAGTCTCGCGCCCGGTGGCCGACATCGTCGCCGAGGCGCGCCAGCTGGCGGAGGCAGGCGTGCGCGAGATCACGCTGCTCGGCCAGAACGTCAACGCCTACAACGGCGCGGACGGGGGAGGGCGGGCAACCCTCGCCTCGCTGGTGGCGCGCCTTGCCGGGATCGACGGGCTGGCGCGGCTGCGCTTCACGACCAGCCACCCCAACGACATGAGCGAAGACCTGATCGCCGCCCACCGCGACGAGGCCAAGCTCATGCCCTACCTCCACCTTCCGGTGCAGGCCGGGTCCGACCGCGTGCTGAAGGCGATGAACCGCAAGCACACCGCCGACCAGTACCGCGCCCTGATCGAGCGTATCCGCAAGGCGCGGCCCGACATCGCGCTGTCCGGCGACTTCATCGTCGGCTTCCCCGGCGAGACCGACGCCGACTTCGAGGCGACGATGGCCCTCGTCGAAGACATCGGCTACGCCAGCGCCTATTCGTTCAAATACTCGCCGCGGCCCGGCACGCCCGCCGCGACGCGGACCGACCAGGTGCCCGAGGCGGTGATGTCGGAGCGGCTGCAGCGGCTCCAGGCGCTGCTCACCACCCAGCAGAAGGCGTTCAACCGCTCCTGCGTCGGGCGGACGATGCCGGTGCTGATCGAGAAGCCCGGGCGGAACGCCGGCCAGTGGGTCGGCCGCTCGCCCTATCTCCAGCCTGTCCACATCCCGCAGGCCGCCGGAGCGGTCGGCGACATCGTGGAGGTTGCGGTTCACGCCGCGGAAGGCAACAGTCTGTTTGGAGAACCTGCGGGACGGAGAGTAGCCGCTTGAGCCTTGCCGACGCGACCGAAGAAGAGAGCCGCACGCTTGTATTCGAGGACCCGCGCCTCGCGCAGGAAGTCTTCGGCACGGGCGACAGCCACCTTGCGATGATCGAGGGACGCTGCGAGGTCGACATGGTCGCCCGCGGCAACCAGGTCACCGTGCGGGGCGACAGTGATGGCGTGGACATGGCGGTTGCCGTGCTCCAGCACCTCTACAAGCGCGCAAAGCGTGGCCATCCGATCGAGAGCGCCGACGTGGACGGCGCCGTCCGCATCTGCCGCAACAACGACCGGCAGCTTTCGCTTCCCGCGATCGAGCGGCCGGATTCGGTCGGCAAGATCGCGACGCGCAAGCGCCAGGTCGAGGCGCGCTCGCCGACCCAGAACGCCTACATCCGCGCGATGGAGACCAACGAGCTGGTCTTCGGCCTCGGCCCGGCCGGCACGGGGAAAACCTTCCTCGCCGTCGCCTACGCCGCCCAGTGCCTCGAACGGGGTCTGGTGGAGCGGATCATATTGTCGCGGCCCGCCGTCGAAGCGGGCGAGCGGCTCGGCTTCCTTCCCGGCACGCTGGAGGAGAAAGTCGACCCGTACCTGCGGCCGCTCTACGACGCGCTGCACGAGATGATGCCGGGCGACAAGGTCGCCCGCGCCCTCCAGCAGGGCGTCATCGAGGTGGCGCCGCTTGCCTTCATGCGCGGGCGGACGCTGAGCAATTGCGTCGCGATCCTCGACGAGGCGCAGAACACCACCGCAATGCAGATGAAGATGTTCCTGACGCGGCTGGGCGAAAACTCGCGCATGATCGTCACCGGCGACCCGTCGCAGATCGACCTTCCGCACAACGTGCCCTCTGGTCTCAACGAGGCGACGCGCATCCTGAAGAACGTCGAGGGGATCGGGCATGTCCGCTTCCGCGGCGAAGATGTCGTCCGCCATCACCTTGTCGCGCGGATCGTTGCCGCTTACGATGCTGAAAGTTCCACCGAGGCGGACAAAAAATGACTCTGGCGGACAAGGTTCTGCCGCACGACCTCCTGCCTGACGAGGATGATATTCTCGTCGGACCGGACAGTTTTTGCGCATCCGTCAGAATCGAGGAATCCAACTGGCAGCCGGTGGACCCCGCCGCCATAGCGGACATGGTGCTCACCATGCTCGCCGCGTCGCCCTATGCGCGCTCCGGCCTCGTCAATTGCGATATCATCTTCACCGGGAACGACGCGCTGGCGGAGCTCAACGGCAAGTTCCGCGACAAGCCGCAGCCCACCAACGTCCTCGCCTTTCCGTCAACAGACGATTTTGACGAGCAGGATCGCGCCTTTATCGGCGGCATTGCGGTCGCCCATGGTGTAATGGCGCAAGAAGCAGCAGAGCGGGGCATTCCCCTCGCGCACCACACGACCCATCTGGTGCTGCACGGCGTGCTCCACCTCCTCGGTTTCGACCACGAGACCGAGGACGAGCGCGCCACGATGGAAGCGATCGAGATCAGTCTTTTAGGCGGGCTCGGAATCTCCGACCCTTATCACGGGAGTTGAGACGGCGCGTTGCGCCGAGGGAACAATGGCTGACAGTGATAGTCCCCGCGCGGCCCTGCACAATGGCTCGGCCGCCGCAAACAAACCCGACGACGAGGGCTGGTTCGACCGTGTCCTGACCGTCTTCGGCCTTCGCAACAACGAAGGCCTGCGCGAGAACCTGGCCCAGGCTCTGGCGGACGAAACGAGCGAAGACGCCGTCTTCTCCGCCGAAGAGCGCCGGCTTCTGCAAAACATCCTCGCTCTGCGCGACGTGCGCATTCTCGACGTGATGATCCCGCGCGCCGACATCGACGCCGTGCCCGAGAACATCTCGGTCGCCGACCTGATGCGCCGCTTCCGGGAGGCCGGCCATTCGCGCCTGCCCGTCTTCGGCGAGACGCTCGACGATCCGGTCGGCTTCGTCCACGCCAAGGACGTGATGATCAAGATCGCCGAAGAGGCGGCGATGGAGGACGGGCTCAGGCTCGGCGCGGTGGACCTTGCCCGCCCGCTCAGCCAGCTCGACATCATCCGCCAGGTGCTGTTCGTCCCGCCCTCGATGCCGGCGATGGACCTCATGGTCCGGATGCAGGCCAACCGCACCCAGATGGCGCTGGTGGTGGACGAGTATGGCGGCACCGACGGCCTCGTCACCCTCGAGGACCTGATCGAGACGGTGGTCGGCGACATCGAAGACGAGTACGACTGGCCGGACGAGCCCACGATGGAAAAGGGCGAGGACGGTGCCTGGTTCGCCGATGCGCGCGTCGCCGTGGAAGACTTTGAGGAGGAGGCCGGCGTTGCATTCCCCGAGACAGATTTCCGCGACGAGGTGGACACGCTGGGCGGTCTCGTCTTCGCGATCCTCGGGCGTGTTCCCGTGCGCGGCGA
Organism: uncultured Alphaproteobacteria bacterium; assembly: GCA_963704595.1. Classification (GTDB taxonomy): domain Bacteria; phylum Pseudomonadota; class Alphaproteobacteria; order Rhizobiales; family Amorphaceae; genus Acuticoccus. The sequence continues at coordinate 3,865,950 of OY969922.1, read as the reverse complement.
GCTCGTCGCGTCCGCTGAGCTTCCGGGCGTCGAGTTCGAGGTGCTGGACGCCGACCCTCGCCGCATCAAGCGCGTCAAGGTGATGATCCGCGATGGCGGCGAAGCAGGCGGAAACACCACGGACGATCAGCGCGAGACTTGAGCGCATCGCTGAGCGGCTGGCGGGACGGCGGGCGATCCGCCTCGCGCTGGCCGCCGTCAGCGGCGTCGGCCTAGCGCTCGCCTTCCCACCCTACGACCTGCTCCCCGCCCTGGCGGCCTACAGCGCGCTCCTCGTCCTGCTCGACGCCGGCGAGACGCGGGTGCGCCGCAGGGGGCTGGAGCGCTTCCTCACAGGCTTCGCGTTCGGTTTCGGCTTCCACCTCATGGGCCTGTGGTGGATCGGTGCCGCCTTCCTCGTCGACGCGGAAGCCTACGGCTGGCTGATGCCGTTCGCGGTGGTCGGCCTGCCGCTTCTCCTCGCCCCATTCAGCGGCCTCGCCGCGCTCCTCGTCGGTCTTGCCCCGCGCACGTATGCGTGGCGCGCGTTCGCGCTGGCGCTCTCGGTGGCGGCGACCGAGCTGCTGCGCAGCGTCGTGTTCACCGGCTTTCCCTGGAACGCGGCGGGCATCGGGCTCACGCAGACGATCCTGCTCGCCCAGTCCGCGGCGGCGGTCGGCGTCAACGGCCTCGCGATTCCCGCAGTGCTGATCGGCGCGCTCCCCGTGGTGCTGGTGGAGCGCAACAGCCGCTGGCTCGCGGTGCCGACCGGGCTGATCCTCGCCGCGATGGCGACCTATGGCGGCTACCGGCTCTGGACGGCACCCGAGACGGCGGCGGACGCCCCGCTGATCCGGATCGTCCAGCCCTCCGTGCCGCAGGGCGACAAGTGGGCCGAGGAGCAAAGGGCCGACATCTGGCAGCGCCTCATCACTCTCACATCGGAGCCCGGCCCTCCCGCGGCGGACGGAGGCGACGCGCCGCGCCCCGCCGTGGTGGTGTGGCCCGAAACGGCGATCCCGTTCCTGTGGCGCGCGCCGAGCGAGCCGCAGGCGCAGCTCGCCGGAGCGCTGGGGCCGGACACACGCCTCATCACGGGCGCGATCGAGATGGAGGGGCAGCCGGACGGATCCGTTCGCTACTACAACACGATGTTCGTGCTCTCGCCGGAAGGGCGGCTCGTCGCCCGCTACGACAAGGCGCGCCTCGTTCCGTTCGGGGAATATCTGCCATTCTCGTCGCTTATGGCGCGGCTCGGCCTCTCCGGGCTCGCGGCCAACGGCGGCGAGTTCGCGTCCGGCGACGGGCCGGTCACGCTGGCGGCGGACGGCGTTCCGCCGTTCCAGCCGCTGATCTGCTACGAGGTGATCTTCTCCCACGGCGCCAGCGAGCCGCCGGTGCGCTGGATCGTCAACGTCACCAACGATGCATGGTTCGGCAACACGCCGGGGCCGCGCCAGCACCTGCGCCATGCACAGTTGCGGGCGATCGAGCGCGGATTGCCCGTTGTGCGGGCCGCCAACAACGGAATCAGCGCATTCATCGACGCGGAGGGACGCATCGTCGATTACTTGCGCCTGAACGCAACCGGCACCCTCACCGCGCGTCTGCCGGCAACTCATCCCGCCGATTATGAAGACTTGTCAGATCTTCTACTATTTGTAATTTTGATTGCAGGGAGTGCGATCCTAGGTGTGGTTCGCGTGACTGAGGTTGCAAGGACACGCCGCCAGCGTGCGGATTATCCTTAAAACGTGTATATGAGCCTTTTAAATTGCGTAGACGCAACTTTTTGTGGTAACAGCCGTTAGGTCTCGCATCGATGTATGCAGTTGCAGAGGTTCTCCTCAAGCTTCTGCGGTTTGAAAGGTAGCGAGATTTGTCAACGACACAGTGTGAGCCGATGGCTGGCCGTAAACAACCGAATCCGATCGACATCCACGTGGGCAGCCGCCTGAAGCTGCGGCGCACCATGATGGGCATGACTCAGGAAAAGCTCGGCGAAAGCCTCGGGGTCACTTTCCAGCAGGTCCAGAAGTACGAGAAGGGCACCAACCGGATCGGCGCGAGCCGCCTGCAGGAGATTTCCGAGATCCTGGAAGCGCCGGTCTCCTTCTTCTTCGAGGACGCCTCGCCGATCGACCTCAACCGTGTCGATCACCGCGAGCATGCAGGCTTCGCCGACAGCGGCGACAGCTTTTCCGTGCCCGGCGAAACCACGGGCGAGGGGCTCGAACTTGCCAGGGCGTTCAGCCGGATCCGCGACCCCCGCGTCCGCCGCCGGGTGATCGACCTCGTCGAGACGCTGGCCGACGCGCGGCGCTGACCGGCCGCCCCGCCCGAGTGGCCCCTGAGGTTGCGCCGTTGCCGCGCCCGCGGCCGCCAGACAGAGCGCATCTGCCGTCTGCGTCAGTTGACCGAACCTCATCCAGATGATTGAAAACTGCGGCGCGCGATGTCGTAGAGGCATTTCGCGTACGTCCACAATGACCTGATCGGTCGTGCTGTCATCCGGGCAGCGCGCCGACTACGAAAGAACAATGCCTTGGCTCGACAGTCCTACCTCTTCTCAAGTGAATCGGTTTCCGAAGGTCATCCCGACAAAGTCTGCGACCGCATTTCCGACGAGGTGGTCGACGCTTTTCTTGCCGAGATGCCGGAGGCGCGTGTCGCCTGCGAAACGCTGGCGACCACCAACCGCGTCGTGATCGCGGGTGAGACCCGCGGCCCCGCTTCGATCGATGCGAACCGCGTCGAGGAGCTGGCGCGCAACGCGATCCGCGACATCGGCTACGAGCAGGACGGCTTCCACTGGAAGGACGCGCACGTCGAGGTTCACCTCCACGCCCAGTCCGCCCACATCGCGCAGGGCGTCGACGCCGCGGGCAACAAGGACGAGGGCGCCGGCGACCAGGGCATCATGTTCGGCTACGCCTGCCGCGAGACCGACGCGCTGATGCCGGCGCCCATCCACTTCAGCCACGCGATCCTCAAGCGCCTCGCCGAAGTGCGCAAGTCGGGCGCGGAGCCCAAGCTCGGGCCGGACGCCAAGAGCCAGGTGACGCTGCGCTACGAGAACGGGATGCCCGTCGCCTGCACCTCCGTCGTGCTGTCGACCCAGCACACCGACGAGAGCATGACCTCCGACGACGTGCGCGCCGTGGTCGAGCCCTACATCCGCGAGACGCTGCCGGCGGAATGGATCACACCCGAAACCGTCTGGTACGTGAACCCGACCGGCAAGTTCGTGATCGGCGGGCCTGACGGCGACGCAGGCCTCACCGGCCGCAAGATCATCGTCGACACCTACGGCGGTGCAGCGCCCCACGGCGGCGGCGCATTCTCCGGCAAGGACCCCACCAAGGTGGACCGCTCGGCCGCCTACGCCGCGCGCTACGTGGCGAAGAACGTGGTCGCCGCAGGCCTCGCCGACCGCTGCACGCTGCAGCTCGCCTATGCCATCGGCGTGTCGAAGCCGCTGTCGATCTACATCGACACCCACGGCACCGGGAAGGCGCCGGACGACGCGATCGAGACCGCGATCGCGCGGGTGATCGACCTGTCGCCGCGCGGCATCCGCGAGGCGCTACAGCTCAACCGCCCGATCTACGCCCGCACCTCCGCCTACGGCCACTTCGGCCGCGAGCCGGAAGCCGACGGCGGCTTCTCGTGGGAGCGGACCGACCTCGCCGACGCCCTCGCACGCGAGCTCTGACCGCGGACGGACCTCTGGCGTGAGCCATGAAACCGATAACGATAAGAAGGGCCGTGGCGGATGACGCCGCGGCCCTTTCCGCGATCGCGGAGGCCGCGTTCGAGCGATACGTCGTGCCGATGGGCCGCCGCTCCTGGGTGATGGACGAGGACTACTCGCCCTATATCGCCGCCGGCGGCGCGCTGGTTGCGGTGGACGAGGCGGGCGCCGTCTGTGGCTACGCCGCCTTCCGCCCGACGGTGCCCGAGGCATGGCTCAGCGTCCTCGCGGTCGCGCCGGAGCGCCAGCGGCGCGGCATCGGCCCCAGGCTGATCGAGGCGGTGGAGGCGCGGGCGAAGGCCGCCGGCTGCACCCACCTCGCGCTCCGCACCAACATCAAGATGGCCGAAAACCTCGTCCTCTATCCGAGGCTCGGCTTCGACGAGGCCGACAGGCGCGTCGAGGACGGCACCGAGCGCGTCTATTTCCGCAAGCCCCTCGTGCCCGCGATGGCGACCAAGGCCCCTGTCGACGCCCTCTACGGCCGCCGCAAGGGGCAGGGCGGCGGCACCGTCGCGCCTGACGATCCGCTCCTCCTCGACCTTGCCGTCCCGTTCGACCGCGAGGCGCTGTTTCCGGGCGCGGAGGGGCTCACGGTGGAGGTCGGCTTCGGCGGCGGCGAGCATTTCATCGACCATGCGCTCCGTGCGCCGCAGGACGGGCTGATCGGCATCGAGCCGTTCGAGACCGGGCTGTTCCGCGCAATGCGGGCCGCGCGCGAGGCATCGCTCGCCAACGTGCGCTTCTATCAGGGCGATGCGCGGCGGGTACTGGAGTGGCTGCCGGAGGCATCGGTCCGGCGCGTCGACGTCCTCTACCCCGACCCGTGGCACAAGCAGCGGCACTGGAAGCGGCGGTTCATCTCGACCGACGGGCTGGTCCGCCTTGCCCGCACGGTGGCGCCGGGCGGCGAGGTCCGCTTCGCGTCGGACATCGACCACTATGTCCGCTGGACGCGGGCGCACGTGGAGGCGAGCCCTGCCTTCGTGCTCGAGCGGGACAGCGGCGAGCCATGGCCGCACTGGCCGGGCACCCGCTACGAGGCGAAGGCGTTCCGCGAGGGGCGGACCCCGCGTTACCTGACGCTCCGCCGGCTCTAGCGCCGCGCGGCTACTGGTATGGGCCGGGAAGGTCCGGCCGGCGCCAGAAGACCTTGCCCGCCGCCGTCGCTTCGGCGATCTCCGCCTCCATCAGCGCCAGCCCCTTCGGCCGCGCGAGGAGCCGCCGTCCCCGCGCAAGAGTCCACTGCACCGTGCCGATAAGGCGCTGCATCAGCCCGGCGAGGCGCGGGTTCGCCGTGTGCTTGGTGAGGACGCGGACGAAGACCTGGCTGTTGCGGAACGCGCGCATCTTGAGATAGCGCGGCCCCTGCCGCTCGGGCGGGATCAGCTCCTCGGCTTCGGCGGCTGCGGAGTAGGCGAGGCGGAAGCCCGGCCGCGCCTTGGCGAACAGGATGAACACGTCCTGGTCCTCGCCGCCGCTGCGGCCGAAGGCGGGGTCGAACGCGATGCCGTTGCCCTGCGCGAAGCTGCGCGAGCGCCGCACGATCACGTTGCAGGTCCGCACCCCGTCGATGAAGCCGTGCCGGTTGCGGCCGACCGGCGCCCCCTCCGGCAGCGGCAGATCGCGGGTGAAGTGCCGCTCCAGCCCGGCGGGATCGGCGCCCGGCAGGAAGCGCGGGCCGGACGAGCCCCAGCACCCCGTCCGCGCCGGTCTGCTGCAGGACGGAGACGATGGTGGCGAGCCATTCGGGCGGCAGCACCAGATCGTCGTCGACGAAGGCGATGTTGAGGCCGCGGCTCGCCTCCAGCCCCGCGTTGCGCGCGGTGGAGAGGTTGGGGCCGACGCTGTGGCGGTAGACGAAGGTGCCGGGCCGTGCGGCGTTGGCGCGGGCGACCTCCTCGGCGACGCGCGGGTCGCCGGCCTCGGTGAGCGCGTTGTCGACCACCACCACCTCGAACGGCGGGGCGCCGGTCTGCGCCGCCAGCGAGGCGAGGCACTGGCGCAGGAGATCCAGCCGGTCGAGCGTGCAGACGATGACCGAGGTGTTGATGGCCGCCTCAGTCATCGTCGCTCCCGCCGGATGGGTGGCGGCCGGAAAGGCCGCGGGTTCAGTTGACGCCGAAGCTCGCGATCGCCGCCATGTTGACGATGTCGCTGTCGCGCGCACCGAACGGCACGATCTGGATCGCCTTGTCGAGGCCGACAAGGATCGGCCCCAGCACGGTCGACCCGCCGAGCTCCTGCAGCATCTTGGTCGCGATCGAGGCCGAGTCGAGCCCCGGCATGACGAGGACGTTCGCCGGACCCGACAGCCGCGAGAACGGGTAGGCTGCCATCAGCTCGGGGTTGAGCGCAACGTCGGCCGCCATCTCGCCGTCGAACTCGAAGTCGACGCGCCGCTTGCCGAGGATGGCCACCGCCTCCTGCACGTCCGCCGCGCGAGCGCTGGGCGGGTTGCCGAAGTTGGCGGCCGCCAGCAGCGCGATCCGCGGCTCGTAGCCGAGGCGCCGGGCGACGCGGGCGGCTTCCTCGGCCGTGTCGGCGAGCTCGGCGGGGGTCGGCTGGTCGTGCACCGAGGTGTCGGCGACGAGCACGGCCCGCCCGCGCGACAGCACCAGCGAGACGCCGATGATCCGGTGCCCGGGCTTCGCCGAGATCACCTGCCGCACGGCAGCTGAGCGCGACCGCGGAGTTGCGCGTCACGCCGGTCACCATTGCATCGGCATCGCCCATCGCCACCATGGCGGCGCCGAAGTAGTTGCGGTCCTGGTTGATGAGGCGCTGGGCGTCGCGGAAGAGGTGCCCCTGCCGCTGGAGCTTGGCGTAGAGGAACTGCGTATAGTCCTGGTTGCGGCGGGAGAGGCGGGCGTTCTGGATCTGGAGGCCGGCGCGCATCTCGATGCCGGCGTCGAACGCGGCCTGCCGCACGGTCTCCTCGCGGCCGATCAGGATCGCGGTGCCGAGGTCCTGGTTCACGAACGAGGCGGCGGCGCGGATCACGGCCTCCTCCTCGCCTTCCGCGAACACGACGCGCTTGGGGTTCTGCCGCACCTTGGTGAAGATCCGCGACAGCGAGCCCGCCACGGGGTCGCGCCGGGCCGAAAGCTCCTCGGCGTAGCGTTCCATGTTGACGATGGGGCGGCGGGCGACGCCGGTCACCATCGCGGCCTTCGCGACCGCGGGCGGGATCGTCGAGATCAGCCGCGGGTCGAACGGGACCGGGATGATGTATTCCTTGCCGAAGCGGGGGCGCTGGCCCTGGTAGGCGGCGGCGACATCGTCCGGCACGTCCTCGCGCGCGAGAGCTGCCAGCGCTTCGGCGGCGGCGACCTTCATCTCCTCGTTGATGGCGGTGGCGCGCACGTCGAGCGCACCGCGGAAGATGTAGGGGAAGCCGAGGACGTTGTTGACCTGGTTGGGATAGTCCGACCGGCCGGTGGCGACGATCGCGTCGTCGCGGATCTCGGCGACCTCCTCCGGCGTCACCTCGGGGTCGGGGTTCGCCATCGCGAAGATGATCGGCTCGGGCGCCATGGAGCGCACCATCTCGCGCGTCATCGCGCCCTTGACCGAGAGGCCGAGGAACACGTCGGCGCCATCCAGCGCTTCGGCCAGCGTGCGCGCATCGGTCTGCGCGGCGTGGGCCGACTTCCACTGGTTCATGCCTTCCGTGCGGCCCTGGTAGATCGGCCCCTTGGTGTCGCACAGGATGATGTTGTTGTGCGGCACGCCCATCGCCTTGATGAGCTCCACGCACGCGATGCCCGCCGAGCCGGCGCCGTTGCAGACGATCTTCATGTCCGACAGCGAGCGGCCGGTGATGTGGGCCGAATTGATGAGCCCGGCGGCGGTGATGATCGCCGTGCCGTGCTGGTCGTCGTGGAAGACCGGGATGTCCATCAATTCGCGCAGCTGCTGCTCGATGAGGAAGCAGTCGGGCGCCTTGATGTCCTCGAGGTTGATGCCGCCGAAGGAGGGGCCGAGATAGCGCACCGCGTTGACGAACTGGTCCACGTCCTCGGTGTCGACCTCGATGTCGATGCCGTCGATGTCGGCGAAGCGCTTGAAGAGGACGGCCTTGCCTTCCATCACCGGCTTCGACGCCAGCGCACCGAGGTTGCCGAGGCCGAGGATCGCCGTGCCGTTGGAGATCACCGCCACCACGTTGCCGCGGGTGGTGTAGTCGAACGCGGCGTCCGGGTTCTGGTGGATGGCGTGGACCGGGACGGCGACGCCGGGCGAGTAGGCGAGCGACAGGTCGCGCTGCGTCGCCATCGGCTTGGTCGGCGTGATCTCCAGCTTGCCGGGTCGGCCGCGACGGTGGAATTCCAGCGCCTCCGCATCGGTGATCGTCGTTCTGGTGCGCCGGCTACGTTCCGCGTCCACGGCGGTCCTCCAAAGAGCTTTTGTCGTTCTTCAACTGGTTACGCTGTTCGCCGCCGTCGCGTCCACATCAAGCTCGCCCCGTCGGTCTGTTTCCTTCCTTCCCCAACCGGCCGCTCTGGCGCCTGAAATACCGACCGCTTGGGTCGACAATTCTGTCTCAACCGGACGCGCGTTCGCGTTCGGCGCGGCGCTGCGCTTCACCCGATCGTTGTGGCGGTGGCATCGGGCGGAATGATCGAGGCCGGCCCGCAGTTTTCCCGGGACGAGCTGTGGAGGATCGGCCGGCGCTGTTGCGCTGACCGCAGGGGTTCTGAGAGGCTTCGCCCGGCTTGGCTGGGAGAGACGGGTGGACATCGCGATCGTTGAGGACGAGACCGACGCGCCGGTCGAGGGCATCGCATCGAGCGCGACCGCGACACCCATGATGGCGCAGTATCTCGCCATCAAGGCCGCCAATCCGGAAGGGCTGCTCTTCTACCGGATGGGCGACTTCTACGAGATGTTCTTCGACGACGCCGAACTCGCGGCGAAGTCGCTGAAGATCCACTGCACCACGCGCGGCACCCACAACGGCAAGCCGATCCCGATGGCCGGCGTCCCCGTCCACGCCGCGCAGGAATATCTGTCGCGGCTGATCGCGCAGAATATCCGCGTGGTGATCGCCGAGCAGACCGAGGACCCGCGGAGGCGAAGAAGCGCGGCGCGAAGTCGGTCGTGAACCGCGCGGTGGTGCGGATCGTGACGCCGGGGACGATCACCGAAGACGAGCTTCTCGAGCCCGGCCGCGCCTCGCTGCTGGTGGCGCTGGCGCCGGGCGCGGAGCGGATCGGCCTTGCCGCAGCCGACGTCGCCACCGGCCGTTTCCAGCTTCTTGCCGCCACGCCCGAAACGCTGGCGGCCGAAATCGCCCGGCTCGACCCGGTGGAGGTGCTGGCGCCCGAGAACTTCGCCCTGCCGCAGCTCTCCACTCGCGTCACCGTCACGCGCCGGCCGCGTGCCGCGCGCGAGCGGGGCGCCGCAGCGGCTGGCGGAAGCCTTCGGCGTCGCCGATCTCGCGGCGTTCGGCGCGTTCAGCGCGGAGGAGGCGGCCGCGGGGCTCGCGGTGGTCTACTACCTCGCCGAAACGCAGCTCGCCAACGCGCCGCCGCTCGATCCGCCCCGCAAGGACGCCCCGGCGACCGTGATGGCGATCGACGCCGCCACCCGCGCCAGCCTCGAACTCACCCGCCCCGCGCGCGAAGGCGGGCCGACGCTCCTGAAGGCCATCGACCGCACCGTCACAGGCGCCGGCGCCCAGCGTCTCGCCGAGCGGCTCGCCAGCCCCTCGACGGTCGCCGCCACCATCGCCGGGCGGCACGACGCCGTGCAGGTGTTCGTGGAGGACGGGGCGGCCCGCTCCGCCGTCCGCAGTGCCCTCAAGGGCGCGGGCGATCTCCTGCGCGCCGTCGGCCGCCTCGGCGCCGGCCGCGGCCAGCCGCGCGATGCACTCGCCGTCGCGCGCACGCTGGATGCCGCCGCCGCGACCCATGCCGCGCTGCCTGCCGAACGGCCCGCCATCCTCGCCGCCGTGGCGGACGCGCTGGCCGATACCCCCGGCGACCTCGGCGCCCGGCTGACCGCGCTGCTCGACCCCCGCGCCGCCGCCGCCAACGCGCCGGACGGTTTCATCGCGCAAGGCGTCGACGCCGCGCTCGACGAGGCGCGGACGCTGCGCGACGAGAGCCGCCGCGTGATCGCGGGCCTGCAGGCCGAGTATCAGGCCGCCACCGGCGTCAAGTCGCTCAAGATCAAGCACAATGCGGTGCTGGGTTGGTTCATCGAGGCGCCGGCGGCCCATGGCGACCGGCTGCGCGAGGCGGGCTACGCGCACCGCCAGAGCCTCGCCAACGCCATGCGCTTCACCACCGACGCGCTGCGCGACCTCGAGACCCGCATCCTCGCCGCCGACGAGACCGCCGCCACACGCGAGGCGGAAATGTTCGCCGAGCTGGTGGCCGCCATCGTCACCGCCCGCCCTTGGCTCGCGGCGGTTGCCGATGCGCTGGCGGAGGCCGACGTCGCGGCGGCTTTGGCGGAGACCGCCGTTGCATGCCGGTGGACCCGTCCGCGGATCGAGCAGAGCCACGCCTTCGTGGTGAAGGGCGGCCGGCACCCCGTGGTGGAGGCGGCGCTCGACGACGCCTCCCGCTTCGTCCCGAACGACTGTTCGCTCGGCCCCGACACGGTGGATACGCCCGCCCGCGCCGTCATCCTCACCGGCCCCAACATGGGCGGCAAGTCGACCTATCTGAGGCAGAACGCGCTGATCGCGATCCTCGCGCAGGCCGGCGCCTTCGTGCCCGCTGCGAGCGCCACCGTTGGCATCGTCGACCGCCTGTTCAGCCGCATCGGCGCGTCGGACGATCTCGCCGCGGGCCGCTCCACCTTCATGGTCGAGATGGTCGAGCTCGCGGCGATCCTCAACCAGGCGGGGCCGGGCGCGCTCGTCATCCTCGACGAGATCGGCCGCGGCACTGCGACCTTCGACGGCCTCTCGATCGCATGGGCGGCGCTGGAGCGGCTCAACGAGATCGGCTGCCGCACCATCTTCGCGACGCACTATCACGAGCTGACCGCGCTCGCCGACCGCCGCCCGCGGATCGAGACCGCCACCATGCGCGTCAAGGAATGGCGCGGCGACATCGTGTTCCTGCACCAGGTCACGCAAGGGGCGGCGGACCGCTCCTATGGTGTGCAGGTGGCGCGGCTCGCCGGGCTGCCGGTGCCGGTGGTGCGCCGCGCGCGGGACATTCTTGCACGGCTGGAGGAGAGCGACCGGGGCGCCGCCCGTGCGGCGCTCGCGGCGGACCTGCCGCTGTTCGCCGCCTCGCCCGCGCCGGAGAAGGCGGCTGCGGAAGAAGCGTCAAAAATGCTGGACGAGACCGAGCCCGACACCCTATCCCCGAGGGAAGCGCTCGAAATTCTGTACGCCCTCAAGGCGGCACGGGCGCGCGACAAGGGGGGAGACGAATAATGGCAAAAGGGTATTGGGTCGTGCGGATGGATGTCCACGATCCGGAAAAATACGTCAGCGAATATGCGTCGAAGAACGGGCCGTCGATCAAGGCGTTCGGCGGCAAGTATCTCGTTCGCGGCGGGCAGTACGAGGTCATCGAGGGAACGGCGCGCCAGCGTTCGGTGGTGATCGAGTTCCCGTCCTACCAGGCCGCGCTCGACTGCATGAAGTCGCCCGAATACGCCGCCCTCGCGGAAATCCGCCATCAGTACGGCAGCGGCGACGTGATCGTCGTGGAGGGCTACGACGCGCCCGAGTCCGGCCAGTGATGCGGGTCGGCGTCGTCGGTGCGGCCGGCCGGATGGGGCGCGTCCTCGTCGCGGCCGTCCATGCCCATGAGGGGATGACCCTCGGCGCCGCCACCGAGCGCGCCGGCGGCGAGGGAATCGGCGCCGATGCCGGCACGCTCGCAGGCGTCGGCGAACTCGGCGTCGCCATCGCGGACGACGCCGCCGCCTTCGAAGGCTGCGCGGCGGTGCTCGACTTCACCAGCCCCGCCGCCTCGCACCGCGCTGGTCGCCGCGGCTTGCGGAGATGGGTGTCGCCCACATCGTCGGCACCACCGGCTTCTCGGCGGACGAAGACGCGGCATTCGCCAGGGCCGGCGAGAGGATCGCGATCGTGAAGTCCGGCAACATGTCGCTGGGCGTGAACCTCCTCGCGGCGCTGGTGCGGCAGGCTGCGCGCGCGCTGCCGGATGCCGACATCGAGGTTCTGGAGATGCACCACCGCCGCAAGGTGGACGCGCCGTCCGGCACCGCGCTCCTCCTCGGCAACGCGGCGGCGGAGGGGCGGGACATCAACCTCACCGACCACGCCGTCATGTCCCGCGAGGGGCACACCGGCGCGCGGGAGGCCGGCACCATCGGCTTCGCGACGCTTCGCGGCGGCACGGTGATCGGCGACCACGAGGTGATCCTCGCGCTCGACAAGGAGCGCGTCACCCTCGGCCACCGCGCCGAGGACCGCACGATCTATGCGAGCGGCGCGCTCACCGCAGCGCTGTGGACCGACGGCCGCGGACCCGGCCTCTACACATGGCAGACGTGCTGGGGATCGGCTGAACCGCGGTCAGCGCGGCTGCAGGGCCGCGCTTTCCGGCACCACGCGCACGGCGCGGAAGAACGGCACAGGCGGCTTTCCGACGAGAATCCGCAGCTGATAGGCGCGCGGCAGGCGCCCTGCGTAGAAGCGCTCGATCAGGGGCTGCGGCAGCTTGTGGAAGCGCTCCAGCACGAGGTGCCTGTCCTGCGGCTCGCCGGCAAGGAACAGGAGCCGGTTGAGAAGCCGGTCGAACCCCGACCGCGCAAAATGCTTCTTCGCGATCGCCTCGACCGCGGCGCGCAGCCGGTCCGTGGTCAGCGGGCCGCTGTGGCTGGCGAGCGCAACCGCGGTCCGGGCCGATGCGGGCAGGGAATAGCCGGTCACGGGGTGGAAGAGCCCAGCGCGAAGGCCGAGCGGGACCGCACCGCCGCGCGGCGCCGCCCCCTTCCACATCACCGGGAAGTCGCCCGACAGGAGGAGCGGCAGCGCGCCGCGCTCCTCGCGGATCGTCTCGGTGATGGTCCAGCCACGGGCGGCGGCGTAGTCGTCGATCCGGCCGCGGAGGGCGCCCGCGTCCACCGCGGCGCCCTCGCTGTAGTAGGTGTCCTCGATCAGGAGCGTGTCGGCGGTGAACGGGAGGAGGTAGACGAAGCGGTAGCCGTCCACCTGCGGCACGTTCGCATCCATGATGGTGGGATGCGTCAGCCCGTGCGGCTCGGAAAGGCGCACCTCGCGGCCGAGGAATTTCTGCCAGCGCAGGACCACGCCGTCGAGCCGCCGGGCGCCGCGCGCGTCGAACACCGCATCGGCCTGGAGCCGCGTGCCGTCGCCGAGGGTGACGCCGCTGCCGTCGATCGACGCGACCTTGGTGCCGAGGCGGACCCGGTCGCCGAGCTCTGCCATCGCGACGTCGTGCAGCCGGTCCGACGTGACGGAGCGGTAGCCGGTGGAGAATGTGCGGGAGAAGCGGCGGAAGCGCGTCTCGTACCCGTCCCACCGGTGCGCGATGAAGGGTTCCACCAGCGCCGCGGCCGCGGCATCGAGGTCGGTGGCGTAGAAGCTCCACGTGTGGTCGCCGCCGAGCCGGTCGCCGGCCTCGACCACTGTGAGGTCCACGTCGGGCCGGGCGCGCGCGAACGCCATGGCAGTGAGGACGCCCGAAAGGCCGCCCCCTGCGATGATCAGTCGTTCCCTCATCTCACTGCCCATGTGCCCATGGCGCGTTATATGGGGCATAAGAGACAAGAAGCACAGAGTATGCCGCCGCGATGCAACAAATGACCCGGGAACCACTCGCCGAGCGCAAGCTGGCCCGCGACCGGCAGGCCGCGATCGGGCTCGCGCTGGCGGCCGCGGTCGTCGGCGCATGGCTTGTCGCACACGTCTCCGCCATCTTCCTCATCGACTGGGATGCGCTTCCCTTGGCGGCGCCCGTGGCGATGATCGCGTTCCAGACGTGGCTGTGCGTCGGGCTCTTCATCATCGCGCACGACTGCATGCATGGCTCGCTGGCGCCGGGGCGGCCGTTCATCAACCGCAATGTCGGCCGGCTGACGCTGTTCCTCTATGCCGGGTTCTCCTATGACCGGCTGCTGGTCGACCATCACAGGCACCACCGCCGCCCCGGCACCGCCGACGACCCGGACTACAACCCCGACGATCCGCACGCCTTCTGGCCGTGGTTCGCCCGGTTCATGAAGCACTATTTCGGCTGGCGGCAGTTCCTCACGCTCGGTGTCGCGATGGTGCTCTACGTCGCGGTGCTGCGCCCGTTCGTGCCGTATCTCCTGGCATTCTTCGCGCTGCCGGCAATCCTTTCGGCGCTGCAGCTCTTCTACTTCGGCACCTATCTGCCGCACCGGCACGAGGACGACGCGTTCGCGGACGACCACCGCTCGCGCACCAACGATTTTCCCTGGCTCGTCTCCCTACTGACCTGCTTTCATTTCGGTTATCATCACGAACATCATCTGGCGCCGACCGTGCCGTGGTGGCGTCTCCCCGCGATCCGGAAGGAGCGCGCCGAGGCGAGCGTCGCGCCGGCGCGGCTGAAGGCGTGATGGCGCACAACCCCAGAGCCTTTCGGGAGGGCGAACGATGCTTCTCAACATTCTGATCGTGGTCGCCACCGTCGCGACCATGGAAGGCGTCGCCTACGCCACGCACCGTTGGGTGATGCACGGGCCGCTCGGCTGGGGCTGGCACAAGTCCCACCACGAGGAGACAGAGGGCGCGCTCGAGAAGAACGACCTCTACGCGGTGGTTTTCTCGATCCTGTCCGGCGCGCTCATCACCTTCGGCATGGCCGGCGTCTGGCCGCTCAGGCAGATCGGCATCGGGCTGATGGTCTACGGCGTCCTCTACTTCATCGTTCACGACGGTCTGGTGCATCACCGCTGGCCGTTCCGCTGGGTGCCCCGCCAGGGCTACCTCAAGCGGCTGGTGCAGGCCCACAAGATGCACCACGCGGTGGAAGGGCGGGACGGCTGCGTCTCGTTCGGCTTCCTCTACGCGCCGCCGCTGACGGACCTCAAGGCGCGGCTGAAGGCCAACGCCTCGGTTCGCTCCCGCCGCGAGCGCGCCGCCGCCACGACGACGCCTGCCGAATAGTCTAGGGCCGGGGCGGGCGCTGCCAGAGCCCCGTGCGGTCGTAGGCAAGGCCCGGCCGCTCGCCGCGCGCGGCCCCGATGGCGGCGGCGGCGATGATCCGCGCCTTCTCGCCGCCGGTGGTGGAGGCGCGCAGGGCGAGCCCCTCCGGCCCCGCCATGCGGCGGCGCAGCCCGATCGCACGGTAGACCCGGCCCGCCGACGCGATCGCCCAAGCGGTCCGGAACGGCAGGCGCGCGACCCCCACCTCGGCGCTGCGGTAGTAGGCGTCGCCCGCCCGCACCAGCCGCTCGGCCACCTGCCACACCGCGGCGCGGTTCTCCGGCGCGGCGACAGCCTCGGGATCGGCAGCGACGCCGACCTCGGCCAGCCAGTCGGTCGGCAGGTAGATGCGCCCCGTCGCGGCGTCGGCGATCACGTCGCGGGCGATGTTGGTCATCTGGAAGGCGAGGCCGAGGTCGCAGGCGCGGTCCAGCGTGTCGGCATCGGTGCGCTCGACGCCGATCACCAGTGCCATCATCACGCCGACGGAGCCCGCGACGCCGTAGCAGTAGCGGGCGAGATCGTCGATCGAGGCGTAGCGTGCGCCGTCGACGTCGAGGGCGAAGCCGTCGAGAAGGTCGTGGGCGAGGCGCGGGGTGATCCCGTGCGCGCGGGCGACGGCGCCGAACCCGTCGAACACCGGGTCGCCGCTCGTCTCGCCGGCGAGCGCGGCGTCGGTCCGGGCGCGCAGCGTCGCGAGTTCGCGCCGCGGGGTCGTCCACCCGCTGCTCGCCGTGGCCGAGGACCTGCCCGTCGATCACGTCGTCGGCGTGGCGGCACCAGGCGTAGAGCCTCGCCACGTCATCGCGGACGCCGGGCGGAAGAAGCCGCGAGGCGGCTGCGAAGCTGCGCGAGCCGCGGGCGATCGCCTCGCGGGCGTAGGCGGCATCCACCGCTTGCTCCGCCACCTGCCTATTCCGCGGCGACGGCCGCGGCACGGCCGAAATCGTCGAGCACCAGCCCGGCGGTCGCCTTCGCCGATCCGACCACGCCCGGCACGCCGGCGCCCGGATGCGTCCCCGCGCCGACGAGGTAGAGGTTCGAGATCTGGTCGTCCCGGTTGTGGCAGCGGAAGTAGGCGGACTGGGTGAGGATCGGCTCCAGCGAGAAGGCCGACCCCATGTGCGCGTTGAGCTCGGTCTCGAAGTCCGCCGGGGTGAAGATCCGCGAGGTCACCAGCGTCTCGCGCAGCCGCGGGATCGCCTTCTCCTCCAGGTACGCGAGGATGCGGTCGCGGTATTTCGGGCCTTCGACGGCCCAGTCGATGTCGGCGGCGCCGAGGTGCGGCACCGGCGCCAGCACGTAGTAGGCGGACTGGCCGGGCGGGGCGAGGGAGGGGTCGGTCTTCGACGGGGCGTGGAGGTAGAGCGAGAAGTCCTCCGCCAGCTCCGGACCCTTGAAGATCTCGCCGATCAGCTCCTTGTACCGCGGCCCGAAGAGGATGACGTGGTGTTCGAGCCCGTTCGGTACCTCCCGGTCGAGGCCGAAATAGATGACGAACAGCGAGTTGGAGTAGCGCTTCTTGGCAAGCCGCGTCGCCTCCTTCGGCCCGCGCGCGTTGTCAGACAGAAGCGCCTTGTAGGTGTGCATCACGTCCGCGTTGCTGGCGACGAGGTCGGCCGCAAGCGTCTCGCCCGCGATCGCGCACGCCGGTGGCGCGGTTGCCGGTGGTGAGGATCTGCTCGGCGGGGGCGTCCAGGCGGATGGTGCCGCCGAGATCCTCGAACAGGCGCACCATGCCTGCGATCAGCGCGCCGGTGCCGCCCATCGCGAACCACACCCCGCCGCGCCGCTCCAGCGCGTGGATCAGCCCGTAGATCGCGCTGGTGGCGAACGGGTTGCCGCCGACGAGAAGCGTGTGGAACGAGAACGCCTGCCGGAGGTGATCATCCTCGATGAAGTCCGCCACGCGCGAATAGAGCGTGCGCCAGGACTGGAGGCGCATCAGCTGCGGCGCGACGCGGATCATGGACTTGAAGTCGAGGAACGGGGCGGCGCCCAGCTTCTCGTAGCCCTCGTGGTAGAGCTCCTCCGAGTAGGCGAGGAACTTGCGATAGCCGTCGACGTCCTTCGGATTGCGGGCGGCGATCTGGCGGTCGAGCTCGGTCTGGTCGTTGACGTAGTCGAACACGTCGCCGTCTTCCCAGCGGAGCTGATAGAACGGGCTGATCGGGACGAGGTTTACGTAATCCTCGATCCGGCGGCCCGACAGGGCGAAGAGTTCGGCGAGGCAGGCGGGATCGGTGATGACGGTGGGGCCGGCGTCGAAGGTGAAGCCGTCGTCCTCGTAGACGTAGGCGCGGCCGCCCGGCTTGTCGCGGGCTTCGAGGATGGTCGTCTCGATGCCTGCCGATTGCAGGCGGATCGCGAGCGCGAGCCCGCCGAAGCCTGAACCGATTACGATCGCCTTGGTCATCGCGCGTCCCCCGTACCCGTCAAGGACATAGCGGCTGAACGGTGCGCCGCCAATGCGGCAGGTGCGCCGCTTGTGGCGGCTACGCGCTTTCGGCCAGCACCTCGGCGTCAGCCAGGCTGACGGAGACGAGTTGCGAGACGCCGCGCTCCACCATCGTCACGCCGTAGAGGCGGTCCATCCGCGACATGGTGATCGGGTTGTGGGTGATGACGAGGAAGCGCGTGTCGGTGGTGCGGCGCATCTCTTCGAGAAGGCCGCAGAAGCGCTCGACGTTGGCGTCGTCGAGCGGGGCGTCGATCTCGTCGAGGACGCAGATCGGCGCGGGGTTGGTGAGGAACACCGCGAAGATGAGGGCGGTCGCCGTCAGCGTCTGCTCGCCGCCGGAGAGGAGCGAGAGGACCTGAGGCTTCTTGCCGGGCGGGCGCGCGATGATGTCGAGCCCGGCGTCGAGCGGGTCTTCCGCCTCGGTCAGCTTGAGCGAGGCCTCGCCGCCGCCGAAGAGGTGGGTGAACAGGCGCTGGAACTGGCTGTTGACCTCCTCGAAGGAGGCGAGGAGACGGCCGCGCGCCTCCTTGTTGAGCGTCTTGATCCCTTCGCGCAGCTTCTCGATGGCGGCGATGAGGTCATTGCGCTCGGCCATCATGTTGCCCTGACGCTCGGCGATCTCGGCAAGCTCCTCCTCGGCGCACAGGTTCACGCCGCCGATCCGCTCGCGTTCGATCTTGAGCTTGTCGAGCCGGGATTCCGCGTCGCGCAGGTCAGGGAGCGGGGCGTCGGGCGCGAGTTCGGCGAGGCGGGCGGCCTGGTGGGGCTCCACGTCGAGGACGTCGCGCAGGTCCTCCTCGACCTTCTGGAGGCGTTCGGCGGCGGCGGTGACGCGCTCCTCGGCGCGGCCGGCGGTCTCGCGGGCGGCGCTGAGGCCGTCCAGTGCGCGGCGGGCGGCTGCGACGGCGTCGCGCTCGCGCGCCTCACCGCTGGCTCGGGCGCCGGCGGTGGCCTGAAGCGTCTCCTCGGCCTTCGCTAGCGCGCTGGTGAGGCGGCGGCGCTCCAGCGCGGTTTCCGAAGGCGCATCGGCGAGGTCGTCGCGGGCGGCGACCGCCTCGTCGAGACGGGCGGAGAGGTCCTTGCGGTGCTGGCCGGCGCCGGCGAGGCGGGCCTGCCAGTCCCTCAGTTCGGCGGCGATCCGCTCCAGCCGGCGCATCCGGCCGATCACGGCGCGGCGCTCGGCCTCCATCGCGTTGCCGGCCTTGGCGGCCGCTTCGCGCGGCGGCGGCGGAGCGGGCCTTGGCGGCGTCGCGGGCGGCGATCTCGCTCTCGCCGGAGGGGGGCGCCTCGGCGGCGTGGCGCTCCAGCGCCTCGGTCGCCTCCGCCTCGCGGGCGACCGCGGTGTCGAGTGCGGCGGAGAGGCGGGTTTCCTTGTTCACCGCATCGCGCGCGGCGGCTTCGGCGGCGGCGGCGGTCTTGCGCGCGGCGACGAGTTTGGTGCGCGCGGCGCCGACGGCTTGCCGGGCGGCGGTCTCCATCGCGACGGCGGCGCGGGCGGCATCGCGGGCGGCAGCAGCGTCGGCGTCCGCGGTCTCCTTGCGGGCGCGCAGGGTTTCGATCTCGCCTTCCAGCACGGCGAGGCGGTTCTTCTGCGACAGGCGCTCGGCGGCGGCGCTCGGCGCGCCGGCGTTGCGGCAGAAGCCGTCCCACCGCCACAGCGCCCCCTCGCGGGTGACGAGCCGCTGGCCGGACTTCAGCTGCGGCTGGAGCGCCGGGCCGTCGGCGGCGTCGATCACCGCGATCTGCGCGAGGCGGCGGCGGAGCGGGGCGGGGGCGTCGACCTTGTCCGCCAGCACCTCGCCGCCGGGGAGGGCGGGGTCCGTGCCGTCATTCTGCGTCCATCGGAGTGGTGCGTCGTCGCTGACGGGGGCCGACAGGTCGTCGCCCAGCGCGATCGCGAAGGCGACCTCGTAGCCGGGCGCGACGGTGCAGCGCTCCAGCGCCGCGTCCGCGCCGGAGCTTGCGCTGGCGGTTAGGCGGGCGAGCGCCTTCGCCTCGGCGTCGCGGCCGGAGATTTCGGCGCGCAGCCTCTCGGCGGCCTCGCGGGTTTCCGCCTCGGCGGTCTTCAGCGGCCCGAGGGCGGCTTCGGCCTCGATTTGCATCGCGGCGGCCTGCGTCTCGGCGTCTTCCGCCACGGCGAGGGCCTCGGCGGCGGCTTCGGCGCTGCGCATCGCGTCGGAGTTGCGGGCGGCGGCAAGCTCGCGGGTGAGGCGGGCGACATCGGCCTCGGCGACGCGGACGGCATCGCGGGCGCGCTTCTCGGCGGCGTCGGACGCGGCGCGGGCGGCGAGCACCTCGGCGGCCTTCTCCACGGCGGCGAGGGCGGCGGCGTCGGCCTCCTCGGCGGCTTCGGCGAGCGCCATGCGCCTGCTCTTCCAGGATCTCGACGCGCTCGTCGCAGCCGTCGTTGGCGCGGTCGAGCTGGTCTTCCTCGCTCTTCAGGCGGGCGACTGCGCTGGCGGCGTCGGCCTCGGCGCCGTCCTGGCGCTTGAGGTCGGCGGTCAGCGCCTCGACGCTCTTCTTCAGCGCGGCGAGGCGGGCCTCGGTCTGCCGGTCCTTCTCGTTGAGGGCGGCAAGTTCGGCGGCAAGGCTGGCGCGGGCGGCGGCTGCGGCCGATTCGGCTTCGCGCAGCGCCGGCATCGCGTAGCCTGCGGCAGCTTCCTCGGTGGCGGTGCGGGTCTGCGTCTCGGCGGCCTCGGCGAGCGCGGCGCGGGCGGCGGCGAGGGCCTCGGCCGTCGTCTTGGCGGTCTGCCGCGCCTCCACCCACCTCAGGTGATGGACGGCGGCCTCCAGCGTGCGGATCTCGGCGGACAGGGTCTTGTAGCGCTTGGCGGCGCGGGCCTGGCGCTTCAGCGCCTCCACCTGCCGCTCGACCTCGCCGGCGACGTCGTCGACCCGCGACAGGTTCACCTCGGCCTGGTTGAGCTTCAGCGAAGCCTCGTGCTTGCGGGCGCGCAGGCCGGAGATGCCGGCGGCTTCTTCGAGGACGTTGCGCCGGTCGGTCGGCTTGGCGGCGATCAGCTCGGCGACCTGCCCCTGCCGCACCATGGAGGGCGAGCGCGAGCCGGTGGCAGCATCGGCGAACAGGAGCTGCACGTCCCGCGCGCGCACCGTCTTGCCGTTGACGCGGTAGTCCGACCCCAGCGCGCGGGTGATGGTGCGCGAGACTTCGAGATAGTCGGCGTTGTTGAGGTCGGCGGGGGCGTTGCGGTCGGTATTGTCGAGGAAGAGGGTGACTTCGGCCTTGTCGCGCGTGGAGCGCTTGCCGGACCCTGCGAAGATCACGTCGTCCATCGAGGAGCCGCGGACGGACTTGTAGGACGCCTCGCCCATCGCCCAGCGCAGCGCCTCGACGAGGTTGGACTTGCCGCAGCCGTTGGGGCCGACGACGCCGGTCAGCCCCTTTTCGATGACGACGTCGGTCGGCTCGCAGAACGACTTGAAGCCGATGAGGCGGAGCTTGTCGAACTGCATCAGAGCAGCCCGGACCGGGGCGCGGCAGCGCGCACCCCGGCGATGGCGGGACTAGCTGCCCAGCTTCGGGTCGATGATGGCGCGCATTGCGCCGATGTCGCGGGAGCCTTCAAGCTTCTCACCGTCGATGAAGATCGTGGGCGTGGCACGCACACCCATCTCCTCGTACCCCTTGTCCTTGACCGCATTGATGCCGTCGAGGAGTTTCTGATCTGTTAAGCATGACTGGAATGCCTCGTCAGAGAACCCTGCCTGACGCGCCAATCCACGGATTTTCGGCAGCGGGTCGTCCTGGACGGCCCATTCCTGCTGATGCTCGAAGTAGAGGTCGACGACGTCGTAATATTTGTCGTCGGAGCAGCGGGCGAGCATGAACACGGCCGCGGCAAGCGGGTCGAACGGGAATTCGCGCAGGACGAACTTCACCTTCCCGGTGTCGATGTACTCGGTCTTCAGCTCCTGGAACGTGCCAGTGTGGAACGCTGCGCAGTGCGGGCAGGTCATCGAGGCGTACTCGACGATGGTCACGGGCGCGTCAGCGCTGCCCAGCACCTTGTCCGGCAGCGGTTCGGCGGCGGAGGCGGCCGAGAAGCTGAGCGGAAGTGAGAGCGCGAAGGCGAGCGCGGCAAAGGCGCGGCGGCTGATCATGAGGAACCCCAAATCGTTGTTTGAACTCTTATGGGTCTTTTCGGGCCGCCGATAAACCGCACGCCACCTTACGACCCGGTAAGGCGGCCGCCAGAGCGGTCAATTCTGCGTCAGCGACGGCTCAGCGCTCGTTGCGGCGGCGCTCGATCCCGGCGCCGAGGCGGGCGAGCGCATCGCGCAGGCCGGTGTCGGCAATGTCGGGCATGGTCTCCGACAGGCGCGCGACGGCGGCCGGGTCCACCTTGGGGCGCGGAGGCGGCGCGGGCTTGCGCGGCCGGCGGTTCGCCTGCGTCACCCTGAGGCGGGAAATGGCGGGCCAGCCGATGATGAGGTTGGCGCGCTCGATCACCTGCGGTGCGACATGCTGAAGCATCAGCGCGCTGGCGGGGTCGGCCGAGACCACAAGCGTCGCCCCGGTGCTGTTGCCCTGGTCGATCCGGCTGCCGCGCGGCCACATCACCCGTTCCACGATCGCGGTGCGGGCGAGTTTCTCGCCGAACAGCTCCACGGGGTCGAGCAGCAGCGCCGAGTTGGCGACCCCGCGCTGCCGGCACGAGGGCGTCATCAGCCCGGAGACGATCTCGGCCAGCGGCCGCGGCTTGTGTTTGTAGACTGCCATGGCGCGGACGATCCTCCAGCGCCGCCCCCCGCGCAAGCGACGATTGCGCATGGCCGCCGGTGCATTGCGGGGACGGGCGGGATAAGTGGAAAGCGGGCGGCGCGCGCCTCGCCCCTTGCGTCCGCGGCGCCCGCCAGCACAGTCAGCGCCGTGAAATCCGCCGCCGCCTCCGCCCCGTCCGCCGCCCGCCCGGTTCCGCCGCCGGGCCCCGCTGCCGCCGCGCGTCTCCTCGCCTGGTACGACCGCCACCGGCGTTCGATGCCGTGGCGCGCGGTGAGCGGCCGGACCGAGCCCTACCGCGTCTGGCTTTCCGAGGTGATGCTGCAGCAGACGACGGTCGCCGCCGTCGGCCCCTATTTCGAGCGCTTCACCACCCGCTGGCCCACCGTGGAAGCGCTCGCCGCCGCTGACGATGCCGACGTGATGGAGGCCTGGGCCGGGCTCGGCTACTACGCCCGCGCCCGCAACCTTCTCAAATGCGCCCGCGCCGTCGCCGAGGCCGGCGGCGAGTTCCCGGCGACCGAGGCGGGGCTGCGCGAGCTTCCGGGCGTCGGCGCCTACACTGCCGCGGCGGTCGCGGCGATCGCGTTCGACGAGCCGGCCCCGGTGGTCGACGGCAACGTCGAGCGCGTGGTGGCCCGGCTCGTCGCGCTGGAGCGGCCGCCGAAGGCCGAGGCCGCGCGGGTGCGGGGGATCGTCGAAGCGATGGTCCCCGAGGGGCGGCCGGGCGACTTCGCGCAGGCGATGATGGACCTCGGTGCCACCATCTGCACCCCGCGCAACCCGCTCTGCTCCCTCTGCCCCCTCAACCGGGACTGCCAGGCCACCGCCGACGGCAACCCGCTCGACTACCCCCGCAAGATGCCGAAGAAGGCGCGCGCGGTCTGGTTCGGCACGGTCTACGCCCCGTTCCGCCCGGACGGGACGACGCTGCTGCGCATCCGCCCGTCGAAGGGCCTCCTCGGCGGCATGCCGGAGCTCTTCGGCACGCCCTGGGCAACCGTCCCGCCGGACCCCGCCGCCCACGCACCGTTCGCGGCAAGGTGGCAGGCAGCAGGCTCCATCACCCACGGTTTCACCCATGCCGAGCTGACGCTCGACGTCCTCAGCGCCGAGGTCGGGGGCGGCGCGGAGGCACCTCCCGGCGCCTACTGGCGCCTACTGGAGGAGGCGGGCCTGCCGACGCTGATGGCCAAGGCCGTCCGCCGCGCCGTCGCTGCAAGGGATTGAACGGGCGCGGCCTTCCGCCATAACCGGAGGGGAGACCCCAAGGAGGCAACACCATGAAGCTGACCTGGTACGGCCACTCGGCCTTCCGCGTCGAGTTCGGCGACACCGCCCTGCTGATCGACCCGTTCCTGTCGGGCAATCCGACGTGGGACGGCGGCTACGAGGGCCCGGCAGAGGGCATCAGCCACGTCCTCCTCACCCACGGGCACGACGACCACATCGGCGACACGGTGGACATCTGCATGAGCGACCGGTGCGACGCTGGTTTCCAACTTCGAGGTCGCGGGACACCTCCAGTCGCTCGGCGTGGAGAAGATCAACCCCGGCAACCACGGCGGCACGCTCGACTGCGGCGATTTCTCGGTCACATTCGTCAACGCGCTGCACTCCTCCTCCCGCCAGTACGAGGGGCGGCTCCTCTATCTCGGCAATCCGCTCGGCCTGATCGTGACGCCGAAGGACGGGCCGGTCCTCTACCATCTCGGCGATACCGGCATCTTCGGCGACATGGCGCTGATCAACGAGCTCTACCGGCCGGAGATCGGCATCGTCCCGATCGGCGACCGCTTCACCATGGGCGCCCGCGAGGCGGCCCACGCCTGCCGCAACTTCTTCACCTTCCGCACCGTGATCCCGAGCCATTTCGGCACCTTCGGAATGCTGGACCAGGGGCCGGAGAAGTTCATGGCGGCGATGGGCGACGCGGCCGCCACGGTGACGCTGCCCGAACGCGGCGTCGCGTTCGACGTCTGACCGCGGCGACCGGACGCATCGCGGCGATGGCACGAGCCGCGATGATGCCGTGAACATAAAGGGGAGGAGAGGGCGATGACCTTGAAATATGCCGCGGGCCTCGCGATCGCGCTGGCCGGGAGCGGGGCGGCCTTGGCCGAACCCGTCCGCTACGAGATCGACCCCGAGCACTTTTCCATCGTCTTCAACGGCAACCACATCGGCTACGGCGCGGTGTGGGGGATGTTCCTCAAGGGGAGCGGCAGCTTCGTCTTCGACGAGGAGGCGAAGACGGTGGAGGATCTCACCGTCGAGATCGAAACCGGCAGCGTCTTCTCCAACCACGAGGCGCGGGACGGACACCTCCGCTCCGGCGAATTCCTCGACGCCGAGGCGCACCCGATCGTGACCTTCCGCATGACCGAGGCAACCGCCGAGACCGACACCACCGGCACCATCACCGGCGACCTCACCCTGCGCGGCGAGACCCACCCCGTGACGCTGGACGTGACGCTCAACAAGGTCGGCCCCGTACCCGTGGGGCGAAAACTACGTGGTCGGCATCACGGCGCAAACGACCATCCAGCGCAGCGCATGGGGCATGACGTATGGCATCGATGGCGACCTCGTCGGCGACGAGATCCCGATGACCTTCGAGCTGGAGGCGATCCGGCAGGACTGACGCCGGCCCCGCAGCGGGGCTGGCGCTGCGGCCGGCAAAGGCTAGTCTCCTCCCCAACGCTGCCCTCCGAGAGGCGGCGGCAAAGCGGGAGGATCACATGCGGAGCGTTGCCTTCATCGGCCTTGGAAACATGGGCGCGCCGATGGCGCACAACCTGGCGAAGGCCGGCCACCCCGTCACCGGGTTCGACGTTGCCGCCGCCGCCCGCGAGGCGTTCGCCGCGGCCGGCGGTAAGACAGCGGCGAGCGTCGCCGAGGCCGTCTCCGGCGCGGACGTCGTCATCACCATGCTTCCCGCCGGCGACCATGTCCGCACCGTGATGACGGCAGCGGACGGCATCCTCGCCAATGCCGCCCCCGATGCGCTCCTGATCGACTGCTCCACCATCGACGTCGAGGCCGCGCGCGAGGTGGCGGCCGCCGCGGCGGAGAGCGGGCGCGCCATGTGCGACGCGCCGGTGTCGGGCGGCGTCGCGGGGGCGGCTGCCGGCACGCTCACCTTCATGGTCGGCGGGCCGGACGAGGCGTTCGCGCGGGCCGAGCCGCTGCTGAAGCTGATGGGCCGCAACATCGTCCATGCCGGCGGGGCGGGGGCGGGGCAGGCGGCCAAGATCTGCAACAACATGATCCTCGGCATCTCGATGATCGCCGTCAGCGAGGCGTTCAACCTTGCCGACGCGCTCGGGCTGGAGCGGCAGAAGCTGTTCGACATCGCGAGCACCGCGTCCGGCCAGTGCTGGGCGCTCACAACCTACTGCCCGGTGCCGGGCCCGGTGCCGACCTCGCCCGCGAACCGGGACTACAAGCCCGGCTTCACCGGCGCCATGATGCTGAAGGACCTGCGCCTCGCCGCCGCCGCGGCGGCCCAGACGGGGACCCACACCCCCCTCGGCGGAGCGGCCCGCGCCGTTTACGACGACTTCTGCGCAAGCGGCGGAGAGGGCACCGACTTTTCAGGAATTGTGACCCATCTCGCCCGCGGGCCCGGCAAGTTGTGACCCTAATGCAACGCCGGGCGCGTTCACCTCTGATTCACCTTACCGCTTAAGGCGCGTTTCAGCGTGACCGCGCACCCTTGCCTCCAACGCGCCCACAAAAAGGGCCGATATACACGAGGCAGACGATGAACCTGGCAGTGCGGCACGCGGAGGGCCTTGAGCCCCCGGTTAACACCCATGCGCTCGACGCCTACGTCGAAGCGATCCGTCTCATCGAGCGCACCCACAGGCGCTTCCTCGATGTGGTGAAGGACGAGCTCGACCGGCTCGGCGAGCAGGAGGTCAACAACGTGCAGGCCGTCCTCCTGCACAATCTCGGGCGCGAGGTGCTGACCCCCAGCGAGCTCAAGTCGCGCGGCTACTACATGGGCTCCAACGTGTCGTACAACCTCAAGAAGCTCGGCGAGCTGGGGTACCTCACGCAGGAACGCTCCACCCGCGACCGGCGCACGGTCCGCATCACGGTCACCGACAAGGGTGCGCGGGTCGCCGGCATGGTCGACGCGCTTCTCGCGCGGCACATGCAGTCGCTCGGGCCGATCGGCGGCGTGGAACAGGACAGCCTCGATGGTGCTGCCCAGATTCTGCGCAGGCTCGACAGGTTCTGGAAAGATCAGGTGCTTTACCGTCTGTAGAAGTTCGGACCCTTCGTGGTGCGACATTACAGATTACAATTTGACGGACCGCAGCGTTGTCGCAATGCGTCCTCCGTGCTAGCGCGACCTCTGTGTGAGTATGGGAAGGCCTGACGTGATGATCGCTCGATCCTTGACGAAGCTGTGTGGCCGGCTGTTCGCGCCGATGATACTGGCGGCAATGCTGGCCCCTGGCCTTGCGTTCGCGCAGGGCAATTCCGCCGAGTGGGTGGACGCGTTCGACGCGACCCTGCCCGAGGTCGCGGCCGTCAACTCCCAGCAGCCGACGCTGGCGCCCGAGGCGCTCGGCCGGATGCAGATGGCGATCCAGCGCTACCGCTCGATCGAGGCGACCGGCGGCTGGCCGCTGATCGTCCCGACTTCGCGCACCGCGCTCCAGCTCGGCTCGCGTGACGGCCTGGTCGAGACGCTGCGCCAGCGCCTCGCGATCTCCGGCGACCTCACCCAGCAGGGCGGCCGGAGCGACGTTTACGATTCCTACGTGGCCGCCGCGGTCAAGCGCTTCCAGCTCCGCCACGGCCTGCCCGACACCGGCGCGCTCGACCAGGCGACCATCGACGCGATGAACGTCCCCGCCGGCGTGCGCGTGCGCCAGCTCGAGATGAACCTCGCCCGCATCTCCGAAAAGTCCGGCGAGCTCGCCAGCCGCTACGTGCTGGTGAACATTCCGGCCGCCGAGATCGAGGCCGTGGAAGACGGGCGCGTGCGTTCGCGCCACACCGCGGTGGTCGGCAAGGTCGACCGGCCGAGCCCGATCCTCACCTCCAAGATCCACGAGATCAACTTCAACCCGTACTGGACCGTCCCGGTCTCGATCATCCGGCGCGACCTGATCCCGAAGATGCAGAAGGATCCGTCCTACCTCGCCAGCCAGAAGATCAAGATCTATCGCTGGGGCGACACCGAGCGCGAGTACGACTATCGCGAGATCGACTGGAACACCGACGAGGCGACCCAGTACATGTTCCGCCAGGAGCCGGGCGAACTGAACTCGCTCGGCACCGTGAAGCTGAACTTCCACAACCAGCATCAGGTCTACATGCACGACACGCCGCAGAAGTCGCTGTTCGGCGACGGCGCGCGGTTCCACTCCTCCGGCTGCGTGCGCGTCCAGAACGTGCGCGAGCTGATCACGTGGCTTCTGCGCGGCAACGGCTGGGACCGCGGGCAGGTCGATGCGGTGATCCGCTCCGGCCAGCGCCAGGACGTCAACGTCGAGCAGCCGACGCAGGTGATGTTCGCCTACATCACCGCCTGGGTGAACGCCGACGGCGTGGTCCACTTCCGCGACGACATCTACGGCCGCGACGGCATGGGCGAACTCGCCCTGCGCTGACGCCGGACCATTCTGCCGTCGTTGAAAAGGGCGCCGGAAACGGCGCCCTTTTTTGTTGCGGCGTTCTTGCGGCCGAGGCGGAGGGCGGACGCTCAGTAGGCGTCGCGCTCGGCGCGGATCGCGATCGGGAGGCGCACGAAGGCGAGCCACACGACCGTCGGCAGGCCGAGGATCGCGACCGCCGCATAGCCCAGCATGTCGGAGTGGAGGAACGAGCCGAGCACCACGCCGACCACGGTTTCTACCGCGAGGAGCATCGCTCCGATGAAGGCGATGGAGATCACCGCGGAAAGGACCGCGCTGCCGATGCGCGGCTGCAGGTCCACCGGCCGGGAGACTTGTGTCTCCGACGGGCTGGTCTGCGTGGCGGTGGAGCGGGAGGTGACGGCCGGGTTGGCCGCGTAGGGAGTCGCCGGAACAATTGCCATCTGGGCACCGACTGCGTCGAATGAGCACTCCGCCGATGACGCAGGCTCGTGTGGCGGAGAGCCGGACAGGAGGGGGAAAATCGTCCTCCGCGAACCGCCGCGCAAGCCCGCGACGGGGGGTGCGGCAAAATTTAATGTTCGGCCCGTCGGCATGACGGCATTGCGCCGCGCCGGGTTCCTTGCGCGCGCGCCGCCGCCGACCTACAAGCCGGACCAAACGAGTGGAGGTTTTCAGCATGAGCTTGCGCGACACCATCGACACCGACGCATTCTTCGGTGGCGATCTGGCCGGCGCCGACCCCGAGATCGCGAAGGCGATCGCGCTGGAACTCGGCCGCCAGCAGAACGAGATCGAGCTGATCGCCAGCGAGAACATCGCCTCGCGCGCCGTCCTGGAAGCGCAGGGCTCGGTGATGACCAACAAGTACGCGGAAGGCTATTCCGGCCGCCGCTACTACGGCGGCTGCGAGTTCGTCGACATCGCCGAGACCATCGCCATCGAGCGGGTGACGAAGCTGTTCGGCTGCGAGTTCGCCAACGTGCAGCCGAACTCCGGCAGCCAGGCGAACCAGGCCGTCCTCCTCGCCCTCTCCAAGCCCGGCGACACCATCCTCGGGATGACGCTGGACGCGGGCGGCCACCTCACCCACGGCGCCCGCCCCAACCTTTCGGGCAAGTGGTTCAACGCAGTCGGCTACGGTCTCGACACCGATACCGGCCTCATCGACTACGACGCGGTCGCCCGCCTTGCCGAAGAGCACAAGCCGCGCATCATCATCGCCGGCGGCTCGGCCTATTCGCGCACGATCGACTTCAAGCGGTTCCGCGAGATTGCCGACAGCGTCGGCGCGATCTTCCACGTCGACATGGCGCACTTCGCGGGCCTCGTCGCGGGCGGCCAGATCCCGAGCCCGTTCCCGCACGCCCACGTCGTCACCTCCACCACCCACAAGACGCTGCGCGGCCCGCGCGGCGGCATCGTGCTGACCGACGACGCGGACATCGCCAAGAAGATCAACTCGGCGGTCTTCCCCGGCCTCCAGGGCGGCCCGCTGATGCACGTCATCGCCGCGCAAGGCCGTCGCGTTCGGCGAGGCGCTGCAGCCCGACTTCAAGGTCTACGCCAGGAACGTGATCGAAAACGCCAAGGCGTTCGCCGAAACGCTGATGAGCCACGGCTTCGACATCGTCTCCGGCGGCACCGACACGCACCTGATGCTGGTGGACCTTCGCCCCAAGCGGCATGACCGGCCGCGCGGCCGAGACCATGCTCGGCAAGGCGGCGATCACCTGCAACAAGAACGGCGTGCCGCTCGACCCGGAGAAGCCGACCATCACGTCCGGCATCCGCCTCGGCACCCCGGCCTGCACCACGCGCGGCTTCGGCATCGCGGAGTTCCAGGAAGTCGCCAAGCTGATCGCGAAGGTGGTCGACGCCGCAAACCAGGCCGGCGAAGTGGACGAGGCGGTGCTGAGCGACGTGAAGGCCGACGCGCACGCGCTGACCGCCCGCTTCCCGATCTACAGCTGAGTGCGCCAGCGAACGTCCGCTGAAGGGGCAGCCTGATGCTCTGGCTTCCTGATGAAGGGGCGGCCTGATGCGCTGGCTTCCTGATGAAGGGGCGGCCTGATGCGCTGCCCTTTCTGCGCCGAAGAGAACACGCAGGTGAAGGACTCGCGGTCGACCGAGGACGGGGCCGCCATCCGCCGCCGGCGCGTGTGCAGCGTCTGCGGCGGCCGCTTCACCACCTTCGAGCGCGTGCAGCTGCGCGAACTCACGGTGGTCAAGCGGTCCGGCAAGCGCGAGCCGTTCGACCGGACCAAGCTGGAGCGCGCCATCTCGATCGCGACCCGCAAGCGGGCGCTGGACGACGCTGTGCTGGACCGGATGATCTCCGGCATCGTGCGCCAGCTCGAAAGCTCCGGCGAGCCCGAGATCGGTGCGGCCGAAATCGGCGGCCACGTGATGGAGGCTCTGCGCGCGCTCGACGATGTCGCCTACGTCCGCTTCGCCTCGGTCTACCGTAACTTTTCCGAGGCGCGCGACTTCGAGGCGTTCGTCGCCGACCTTGCCGAGACGGTGAACGCCCGACAGGCCGCCGACCCCGACGAGCCCGGCAACACGGATTGACGCGCGCCGTCCGAGGCGCGAAAGCCCACCGATGACCCGCAGCAACAGCCCCGCCGAGGCCGGCCAGCACGCGCTCGACCGCCGCTTCATGGCCGCCGCCATCGCGCTGGCGCGGCAGGGGCTCGGCCGCACCCGCCCCAACCCGAGCGTCGGCGCCGTTCTGGTGCAGCACACGGCGGACGGGCCGGTGGTGGTGGGCGCGGCACGCACCGCGGACGGCGGCCGCCCCCACGCCGAGCGCCGCGCCATCGCGCAGGCCGGCGAGGCGGCCCGCGGCGCCACCTGCTACTGCACGCTGGAGCCGTGCTCCCACTTCGGCCGCACCCCGCCGTGCGCCGACGCGCTGATCGAGGCCGGCGTCGCGGCGCTGGTCGTCGCCTGCGCCGACCCCAACCCCGCCGTCGCCGGCAAGGGCTTCGAGAAGCTGCGCGCCGCGGGGATCGAGGTTCGCTTCGGCGTTCGCGCCGAAGAAGCCGCCGAGACGCTGGCGCGGCCACGTCAGCCGCATGGTCCTCGGGCGGCCGCACGTGACGCTGAAGCTCGCCATCTCCGCCGACGGCGCGATCGGCCGGCGCGGGGAGGGCGGCCTTGCCATCACCGGCCCGGAATGGCGCACCCGCACCCACCTCCTTCGCGCCGAGAACGACGCCATCGCGGTCGGCATCGAACACCATGCTGGCGGACGATCCGGCGCTCACCTGCCGGCTCCCCGGCATGGCCGCCCGCTCGCCCGACCGCGTGATCTTCGACACCGAGGCCCGCACGCCGCCGACGGCACGGCTCTTCGCAGACCCCGTGCCCGTGCTCGTCGTCACCGCGCCCGACGCCGACGACGGGCGCCGCGCCGCGCTCGCCGCGGCCGGTGCAGTCCTCATCGCGGCGCCGCGGGCGGGCGAGGGGCTCGACCTCCGCGCCGCGCTGGCGGCGCTCGATGCGCGCGGCATCGGCCGGGTGCTGGTGGAGGGCGGGGCCGTCATCGCGGAGGCGCTGGCCGCGGCGGACCTCGTCGACGAGGCGTGGATCGCCTGCTCGCCCGTCGCCATCGGCGGCGACCTGGTGCGCCCGTTCGGGGGCGACGCTGTCGCGGCGCTTTCGCAAAAGCTGGTGATGACCGAGCGGGATGTTGCCGGAAACGATTTTCTGACCCACATGAGGCGGACATGTTCACAGGCATCATCACAGACGTAGGGCGGATCGACGCCGTGGCGCCGTTCGGCGACGGCATCCGTGCGGCCATCGTCTCCGCCTACGACCCCGCCACCATCGCCATCGGCGCATCCATCGCGTGCTCCGGCTGCTGCCTCACGGTGACGACGCTGGAGCCCCACGGCAACGGCGCCCGCTTCACGGTGGACGCCTCCGCCGAAACGCTCGACAAGACCACCGTCGGCGCGTGGGAGGTCGGCACCCGCATCAACCTCGAGCGTTCGCTTGAAGATGGGCGACGAGCTGGGTGGACATCTCGTCTCCGGCCACGTCGACGGGCGAGCCGAGATCGTGTCGCGCGAGGATGGCGAGGACATGAGCCGCTTCACCTTCGCGCCGCCGCGGGCGCTGCTGCCGCTGATCGCCACCAAGGGCTCGGTGGCGCTCGACGGCACCTCGCTCACTGTCAATGACGCAAGCGACACCTTTTCGGTGGCGATGATCCCGCATACGCTTGCCGTCACCACGTGGCGTGACCGGCAGCCGGGCGATCTCGTCAATATCGAGATCGATACGATCGCCCGCTACGTGGCCCGTCTGGCTGCTATGCGACCGGCTCAAGACTGACGGCTTTTCGCGCCGGGCCTGCGCGGGTCTATGGTCCGCGCGATCTCAAGGAACTGTTGATGGCACGCGCCCTCATTATCGAAGCACGTTTTTACGACGACATCGGCGACATGCTGCTCGCCGGTGCCAAGGCGGAGCTGACGCGCCGCAAGTTCGCGCACGAGGTGGTCTCGGTCCCCGGCGTTCTGGAAATTCCGCCCGCGCTCGCCATGGCGATCGCAGCCTCGCGCCGCCGCGACCTCACGTTCGACGCGTTCGTCGTGCTGGGCTGCGTCATCCGCGGCGAGACGGGGCATTATGACATCGTCGCCGGAGAGGGAAACCGCGCCATCATGGACCTCGTGGTCAGCCAGCGCCTTGCGCTCGGTAATGGTATCCTGACCGTCGAGAACCGGGAGCAAGCCATCGTGCGAGCCGATCCGAACCAGAAGGACAAGGGTGGCGACGCCGCTGCGGCCGCCATTGCCCTGTTCGACCTCCGAAACGCGCTCACCTGATGACCGAACCCGCCCCCAAACCCGCCAAGGCCCCCGCACCCAAGCGCAAGGCCCCCGCCAACAAGCGCGCCGTGGCGCGCCTCGCCGCCGTGCAGGCGCTCTACCAGATGGAAGTCACCGGCGCCGGTGCCCGCGACATCGTTAAGGAGTTCGAGCTCTTTCGCCTGCGCCAGGACATCGACGGCGAGACGCTCCGCGCCATCGACCTCAACTGGTTCGACGGCCTCGTCTCGGGCGTCGTCAGCCACCAGCGCACCGTGGACGCCGCCATCGACGAGGCGCTGAAGGAAGGCTGGCCGCTGGCGCGGATCGACCTCACGCTCCGCGCCCTCCTGCGCGCCGGCGTGGTCGAGCTGATGTTCCGCGAGGAAGTGCCCGTCCGCGTCGTCATCTCCGAATATGTCGAGGTCGCGAAGGCCTTCTTCAGCGAGGACGAGCCGCGCATGGCCAACGGCGTGCTCGACCGGATCGCCCACCGTGTCCGCGCCGCCGAGTTCGCCGCGCCGCCGCGGACCGCGGCCCCCGTCGCCGGCAGCGAACCCTCCGCCTGACCGGCTTGGACGAAGACGCCCTCATCGCCAACCTGTTCGCCCCGCTCGCCACCGATGCGGGCGCCGACGGGCTGGGCGATGACGCCGCCACCTTCGCCGGCGGCTCCGGCGACATCGTCGTCACCTGCGATGCGCTGGCCGCCGGCGTCCACTTCTTCGCCGACGACCCGCCCGCCGCCATCGCCGCCAAGGCGCTGCGCGTCAACCTCTCCGACCTTGCGGCCAAGGGCGCCGAGCCCTTCGGCTACCTCCTCGCGCTGGCGCTGGGGGAGGGCGCGTCCGAAGCCTGGGCGCGGGGCTTCGCCGATGGCCTCGCCGCCGACAACGCGCGCTACGGCGTCTCGCTGCTGGGCGGCGACACGCTGCGCGCCTCGCCGGGCGGCGGCACCACCATCGCCGTCACCGCATTCGGCCGCGTGCCGACGGGCGCCGCCGTCCGCCGCCGTGCCGCGCGGCCGGGCGATGTGCTGTTCGTCACCGGCACCATCGGCGACGGCGCGCTCGGCCTCCTCGCCCGGCAGGGCAAGCTCGCCGCGCTCGCCGAACCTCACCGTGCCGCGCTCGTGGAGCGCTACCTCTACCCCGACCCGCCCGTCGCCGCGTGGCGGGCGGTGCGTGACCACGCCCGCGCCGCGATGGACGTGTCCGACGGGCTGGTCGGCGACCTTGCCAAACTCTGCCGCGCCGCCGGTGTCGGCGCCGTGGTGGATGCGGACGCCGTGCCGTTCTCGCCTGCCGTCGCCGCCGCCATCGCGCTCGACCCGGCGGCCCGCGACACCGCGCTCACCGGCGGCGACGACTACCAGATCCTCGCCGCCGTCCCGCCGGACGCCGCGGATGCCTTCGCCGCCGCCGCCGCGGAATGCGGCGCCCGCGCGACACGCGTCGGCGCCATCGAGGCGGGCGAGGGCGTGCGCATCGTCGCCGCCGGCAAACCGCTGGTGCTGAAGGACGGCCGCTTCCAGCATTTTTGACACGGCCAGCGGCAGAGTGGCCGAAAGGCGCTTTCCGCCCCGCGTGCCGAGGGCGTAAGACCGCGCCATGCTGACCCAGAATGACCGCCTCGCGCGCCGCAACTCCATCGTCCTCGGCCTCGCGCAGGCGATGGGCGGGGCGCTCACCTCCATCACCATCGCGCTCGGCGGCCTCGTCGGGGTCTATCTCCTGTCCGAGACCAGCGAGCTTGCGACGGTGCCGGTCACGACCATGATCGTCGGCACCGCCTTCGGCACCATTCCGGCGGCGCTGCTCCTGGGGCGGATCGGCCGCAAGCGCGGCTTCATGGTGGGGGCCGTTCTGGCGGGCATCGGCGGGATGATCGCGTTCGCCGGCATCATGCAGGGGCTCTTCCTGGTCTACTGCGTCGGCACCTTCCTCAACGGCTTCTCGTTCGCGTTCGTGCAGCAGTACCGCTTCGCCGCTGCCGAGGGCGCGAGCGACACCTTCCGGCCCAAGGCGATCTCCTACGTGCTTGCGGGCGGCATCCTTGCCGGCGTGATCGGCCCGCAGACGGTGATCGCCACCAAGGACCTCTTCCTCCCCGTCGCCTATGCCGGCGCCTACCTCGCGCAGGCCGTCCTCTGCCTGCTCACGATCCTCATCCTCAGTTTCCTCACCACCGTGCCGGACCCCAAGGTCGACGCCGACGCCCCGCGCGGCCGTCCGCTGCATGTCATCCTGCGCCAGCCGCGCGTTGCGCTGGCGGTGCTGTGCGCCGTCGTCTCCTACGCCATCATGAGCCTCGTGATG
Organism: uncultured Alphaproteobacteria bacterium; assembly: GCA_963704595.1. GTDB lineage: Bacteria > Pseudomonadota > Alphaproteobacteria > Rhizobiales > Amorphaceae > Acuticoccus. The sequence goes on along the minus strand of OY969922.1, from coordinate 3,831,116 downwards.
ACCGCGGCGCCGCTCGCGATGCTCGGCTGCGGCTTCACCACCGCGCAGGCGGCGCAGGGCATCCAGTGGCACGTCATCGCGATGTTCGCGCCGAGCTTCTTCACCGGCCAGCTCATCGCGCGCTTCGGGGCGGGCACCATCACCGCCATCGGCCTTCTGCTGCTGGGCGTCGCGGGCACCACCTCGCTTCTCGGCATCGAGCTCCTCCACTTCTATGGCGCGCTGGTCGCGCTCGGGCTCGGCTGGAACTTCGGCTTCATCGGCAGCACCACGATGCTGACCGCCGCCCAGCGGCCGGAGGAACGCGCCCGCACGCAGGCCGCGAACGACTTCATCATGTTCGCGGTGGTGGCATTCGCCTCGCTGTCCTCCGGCGTCCTCTTCAGCAAGGTGGGGTGGGCGAGCATCAACTGGACCGTCCTGCCGGTGATCGCGTTCCCGCTGGCGCTCCTGGCGCTCGCCTCCGCCCGCAGCGGACGCGCCGCGACCCCGGCCTAACCGCCGGTTCCGGAAGGCTGATTTCGGCCGGGTCGCGCCAGGCGGCCATTCACGCCGAACAAACACCGAGACGTTTTCAAGCACAGCAGCGCCCTGCCCAAGTTGCGGGCGGGCGAACACATGCGGCTTGATTTTGCGCTGGCGCCCATGTTGGAAATAGCCCCAGCAACAAAAGTTGCCGCGAAAAATATACGCGCGAAAACGCGCTCGGGGAGGAATAATGGACGCTACGCTGATCGTTATCGCCTGCGGTTTAGTCTCTCTCCTGTATGGAGCCTGGGCGATCCGAAGTGTTCTGGCCGCGCCGACCGGCAACGCGCGGATGCAGGAAATCGCCGAAGCCATCCAGGAAGGCGCGGCGGCCTACCTCTCCCGCCAGTATCTCACCATCTCGGTGGTCGGCGTCGTCATCTTCGCGCTGGTCTACTATCTCCTTGGCATGTTCGTGGCGATCGGCTTCGCGGTCGGCGCCATCCTCTCCGGCATCGCGGGCTATATCGGGATGCTGGTTTCCGTCCGCGCCAACGTGCGGACGACGGAGGCGGCGTCGAAGTCGCTCCAGGGCGGGCTCGACATCGCGTTCAAGTCCGGCGCCGTCACGGGGATGCTGGTCGCCGGCCTCGCGCTCCTCGGCGTCGCGGTCTACTTCTATATCCTGACGGCCGTGATGGGGAATTCGGCCACCTCGCGCGTGGTGATCGACGCGCTGGTGGCCCTCGGCTTCGGCGCCTCGCTGATCTCGATCTTCGCCCGTCTCGGCGGCGGCATCTTCACCAAGGGCGCGGACGTCGGCGGTGACCTCGTCGGCAAGGTCGAGGCCGGCATTCCGGAGGACGACCCCCGCAACCCCGCCACCATCGCCGACAACGTGGGCGACAATGTCGGCGACTGCGCCGGCATGGCGGCCGACCTCTTCGAGACCTACGCCGTCACCATCGTCGCGACCATGGTGCTTGCCGCGATCTACTTCGGCGGCACCGCGTTCGAAGCCTCCACCATGCTCTATCCGCTGGCGATCTGCGGCTCCTGCGTGCTGACGTCGATCGTCGGCACCTTCTTCGTCAAGCTCGGCGCCTCGCAGAACATCATGGGCGCCCTCTACAAGGGCTTCGTGGTGACGGCAGTGCTGTCACTCATCGTTCTGGCGCCCGTCACCTATCTTGTGTTCGGCAGCTTCAGCGAAGTCATCACCGTGGGCGGCGCGGTCGTGGCCGAGGGGGCCGAGGCTGTCGCGGCAACCGGCAAACCCGCCGTCAGCTTCACCCCGCTCGACCTTTACCTGTGCGGTGTTGCGGGCCTCGTCATCACCGGCCTCATCATCTGGATCACCGAATATTACACCGGCGTCGGCTACCGGCCGGTCCGCTCGATCAGCCAGGCGTCAGTCACCGGCCACGGCACCAACGTCATCCAGGGCCTCGCCATCTCGCTGGAGGCGACGGCGCTGCCGGCGCTCGTCATCATCGCGGGCATCATCGTCACCTACTCGCTGGCCGGCCTTTTCGGCATCGCCATCGCTGTGACGACGATGCTGGCGCTGGCGGGCATGGTCGTCGCGCTCGACGCGTTCGGCCCTGTCACCGACAACGCGGGCGGCATCGCCGAGATGGCGGACCTCCCGGCCGACGTGCGCGCCACCACCGACGCGCTGGACGCCGTCGGCAACACCACCAAGGCCGTCACCAAGGGCTACGCCATCGGCTCGGCCGGCCTCGGCGCGCTGGTGCTGTTCGCGGCCTACACGGAGGATCTGCGCTACTTCATCGCCAATTCGGCCGAGTATCCGTACTTCGCCGGGCTGACGGAGGAGACGCTCAACTTCTCGCTCGCCAACCCGTTCGTGGTGGTGGGGCTGTTCTTCGGCGGCCTGCTGCCGTTCCTGTTCGGCGGCATCGCGATGACCGCGGTGGGCCGTGCGGCAGGCTCCGTGGTGGAGGAGGTGCGCCGCCAGTTCCGCGAGAACCCCGGCATCATGGAAGGCACCGTCCGGCCCGACTACGCCCGCGCGGTCGACATGCTGACCAAGGCCGCGATCCGCGAGATGATCGTCCCCTCGCTCCTCCCGGTGCTGTCGCCGCTGTTCGTCTTCTTCGTCATCAACGCCATTGCCGGCAAGGGCGAGGCGTTCGCGGCGACGGGCGCGATGCTGCTCGGCGTGATCGTCACGGGGCTTTTCGTGGCGATCTCGATGACCGCCGGCGGCGGCGCGTGGGACAACGCCAAGAAGTCGTTCGAGGACGGCTTCGTGGACAAGGACGGGGTGACTCACCTCAAGGGCTCTGAGGCGCACAAGGCCTCCGTTACCGGCGACACGGTGGGCGACCCCTACAAGGACACGGCCGGCCCCGCGGTGAACCCGATGATCAAGATCACCAACATCGTGGCGCTGCTGCTCCTCGCGGTTCTCGCCCACAGCGGCTGACCCTCACGCCAGCCGGAACGAAAGGCCCGTGCCGGTGGCGCGGGCCTTTTTCGCGTCGGGGCTCAGCCCCGGCGCCAGCTCTTGCGGGCGAGGAGGGCGGGGAGGAGGACGAGGTCCGCCACCATCGCCGCGATCAGGGTGATGGCCGTCAGGGCGCCGAAATGGCGGTTGACGAGGAAGCCCGACATCGCGAACGGCATGAAGCTCGCCCCCAGCGCCAGCGAGGTCGCCACCACCGCGACGCCGACGGAGCGGAACGCGCGCCGCACCGCCTCGATGCCGGGCCCGATCTCCCGCCCGTAGCGCTGGTACTTGGTGAGGAGGTGGACCGTGTCGTCCACCACCAGCCCGTACGTGAGCGCGGCGACGACGGTCGCGGCGAACGAGATCTCGCCGACGAAGAAACCCCAGACGCCGAACGCGATCATCACCGGGAGGATGTTGGGGAGAAGGCTGATGAGCCCGAGCCGCCAGTCCCTCAGCGTGAGGAGGAGGATGAGCGAGATCGCGACGAGCGCAACGACGATGCCCCAGACCATCGCCCGCGCGCTGCCGAGCGAAAGCTTGGCGGAGAGGATCGGAAGCCCCGTCACGGTCACCGCGTCCGCGCCGAAGCGCTCGGCGGCGAAGGCGCGAAGTTCGTCCGCGAACGCCAGCGTATCTCGCGAAGACACGCCGTGGAGGACGACGCTGGTGCGCGCCTCCCGCCCGTCCTCGCCGGCAACGCGCGGCCCGCCGGCGGCGACCATGTCGGCCGACGCGCCGGCGAGGAACCGGGGCTCGAGCGGCGCGCCCCGTGCCGCAATGTCCGCGGCGAGGGCGGAAAGGCTGTCCACCCGCGCGACCTCGTCCCGCGCGCCGAGCCAGTCGTCCACCGCGCCGAGCGCTGCGAGCGTCTCCGGCCGGAAGGCCGTGCCCGCTGCGCCGCCGTCGACCACCAGGTCGATGATGGTGGTGCCGGAAAGCTTGTTCTCGAAGATGTCGGTCGCGCGGCGGATCTCGTAGCTCTCGTCGAAATAGTGCGAGAACGTGTCGTCCACCTTCAGCATCCAGATGCCAGCGCCCGCCGCGACGAAGAGGGCGGCGCTGGCGAGGATCACGCTCCGACGCCGGTGCGCGGCCGCAGCGCCGAGCGCCCCCAGCCAGCGCTCCAGCACGCGGCGGTGGCGGCCGAAGCTCGCCGGCACCAGCGCGAGGAGCGCCGGCAGCAGCGTGAAGGTGAGGGCAAGGACGCCGAGGAGTCCGACCGCGACGATGTTGCCGAGATCGCGGAAGGGCGGCGCCTCGGCAAGGTTGAGCGTGAGGAAGGAGATCAGCGTCGTCAGGACCGAGAGGGCGACGGGCTTGGCGTTGCGGTCGATCGCGATGGCCAGCGCCTCGACCCGCGGCGCGCCGCTGCGCAGCGCCTCCTGCCACGCCATCGCGACGTGGATCGCAGTCGCGACGACGAGGCCCATCAGGACGACGGGGGCCGTGCTGGAGATGCCGTTGACGGTGATGCCGAGCCAGCCGAGCGCTCCGGTCGAGCCAGTGAGTGTCACCATCACCAGCGCCATCACGGCAGCCGAGAGGGTGATCGAGCCCAGCGCGAGGAAGATGATCGCCGCGAGCACGCTGATCTGCGCGATGGCGTAGTCCTCCACCCCCTCCTGGCTTTCGCGCAGAAAGGCGTTGTCGATCGGAATGCGGCCGGTCTGGACGATGTCGGCGCCGGGCAGCGTCCCGGCCACGGCATCGCGGATCGCCGAATGCGCCGCGGCAATGGTCCGCGCGTCTTCGTTGCCGAGCGAGACGGGGATGATCGCGGCCACCGCCGCCACGCTGCCATCGGCGCTCAGCACCGCGGCGAGATTGTCCTCGCTCCTGGCGGCGGCCTTCAGGCGGGCAGCCGCGCCGGTGAGGGCGGCATCGTCGGCGGCAAGCACCTCGGCGGCGGTGAGCCCGGTTCCGGCGAGGGCGGAGCGCACGGCGCTGACCTCAGGCCGCGCCGCCGAGCGGACCTCGATCTCCGCCAGCGCCCGCAGGACGTTGGGAACGAACACGTCGCCCCGTTCGGGCACGACCAGCGAGACCACCTCCCGCGCCTGCCCGAACCGGGCCTCGACCCTGTCGAAGGCCTGCCGCTCGGCGGTCGCGGGGTCGAAATAGACGAGAACGTCGGGGTCGCTGCGCAGCCGGTCGCCGCCCATGGCGACGAGGACCGCCCCCGCAACCCAGGCGAGGACGATCAGGAGGCGATAGCGGGTGATCCACCGTGCGAAGGCGACCGCAGCGGGGGCGGCAGCGCCGAGCGCATCGCCCGCGCCGAACGGCTGGCCCTTGTGGGTACGCTGCATGTCAGTCGAGCGCCGTCCGCGATGTCCGGTGCGTTTCGGCGTCCATAGTCTGTCCCTTCGGGCAGGCCTGCACGCCTCTCGTGGCGCCGGCCTGCAAGCCCGTTTGCCTTCCGGTTGACCTTTCCGTCCTGCCGCGTCCCGCTTTACAGGCTCGGCGACATCAGGCCACCAAGGATCTGGGAGATGAACGCAAGGTCCGAGCCGGTGGTCGGCGTGCGGCGTGCGAGGTAGTCGAACACCTTGCCGTCCTTCATCCCGTACTCGGCGATGTCACGGACCTGGCCGTTGTCGTCGAGGTAGACGACGAGGATGCGTCGGTCCTGCACCGTCGCGCGCTGGTAGGCGAAGGAGCGGGAGGCGGTCTGCGAGATGTAGTAGAACGCCTCGCCGTCGGTCAGGCCCGTGGTGGTGGGGGTGCCGAGTGCGAGGAGCACCTGCTCGCGGGAGGAGCCGACGGGGACCTGCTCGAGCTGGTCGGGCGTGATCTTCTGTCCGCGTGTATACGTCTCGCCGACGCCGCAACCGGTGAGCGCCAGCGCGATCAACGCGGCGCCGACGATGCGTCGCACCTCGAAACCGCGGTGGCCTCGCCTATCTGAACAGCGTAAGGGTCTTGATGTCATGCTGCGCTTCTTCCGAAAGAAACAAACCAATCCCGCCGTCGAACGCCTCTATCGTAGAGGCGGTCGCGCAGGCGCGCCAGCCGGTCTTCTATCAGACCTTCGGCGTTCCTGACACGCTCGATGGGCGATTTGACATGGTCGTTTTTCACATCTGGCCATTGATCGACGCCCTGAGGGCGCCGGACGGCACGATGCTGGAGGACGGGCAGGCCATGTTCGACACCTTCGTGGCGGACATGGAGCAGAACCTGCGCAACATCGGCGTGGGTGACAATTCCTTCCCCAAGAAGATGAAGGCGATCGGCTCCGCATTCTATGGCCGTTTCGAGGCCTATTGCACCGCGCCGGACGCCGAAGCGCTTGCGGTGGTTGCCGCGCGCAACATTTTGGGCGATGAGGCGCTGGCCGGCTCGGTGCAGGCGCAGAGCCTCGGCCGCTACGGGGCGGCGATGCGCGAGGCGGCGAAGGCGGCCCTGCCGACCGAACATTATTCCTATCCCGACCCCGCGGCGTTCGCGCCGCACAGCCAGCCCGGAGATGCCGCGTGAGTGCTCGCCTCAGCCGACCCATCAGCGTGCGCCGTCTCAACAAGGAAGAGCACGTCACCGTCGAGGCCACCGAGGAAGAGCGCGCGGCCATCGCCGACGCGCTCGACCTCATCGCCATCAACAGCCTGACTGCCGACGTCACGCTCCGCCCCTGGAAGAAGGAGGGCGTGCGCGTCGCCGGCACCGTGAAGGCCGACGTGGTGCAGCCCTGCGTCGTCACGCTGGACCCCGTTCCGTCCACCGTGGACGAGGAATTCAACATCCGCCTCCACCCGGACGCGGTGCCGTCCGCCGAGGTGGTCGTCGACCCCGACGCCGAGGACCCGCCCGAGCTTCTGGAGACCGACACCGTCGACGTCGGCGCCATCGTGCTGGAGCACTTCGCGCTCGGCCTCGACCCCTATCCGCGTTCCCCCGGTGCCGCCTTCGAGCCGGAGGAGGACGAGGAGGAGGAAGAGCCGTCGCCCTTCGCCGTTCTCGAGGCGCTGAAGAATCAACCGAACTGAGTATTTTCACCGCAGGCCAGTTTTGCGTATGGTCCGCGCCGCCGCGCCCTGCGGCGAAACAAGTGAACGGACGCGATGAGCGCTGAGACGATCAGGCTGGCCATTGATGCCATGGGGGGCGACGAAGGTCCCTCCATGGTGCTGCCGGGCCTCGACCTCGTTCTGAAGCGGTGCCCCGAGCTGCGCTTCGATCTTTACGGCGATGCCGAGACGCTGGAGCGCCTTCTCGCCGGCCACCCGGCGCTGAAGGCCGCGTCGGTGGTGCACCACGCGCCGGTCGCGATCCCGATGGACGCCAAGCCGAGCCAGGCGCTGCGGATGGGGCGGCAAGAAGAGCTCCATGTGGCTGGCGCTGGAATCGATGAAGGCGGAGGGCGGCGCGCAGGCGATGGTCTCCGCCGGCAACACCGGCGCGCTGATGGCGATGGCGCTGTTCTCGCTGCGCCCGATGAAGGGCGTCGACCGCCCCGCGCTGGCGGCGATCTGGCCCACCATCCGCGGCGAATTCGTCGTGCTCGACGTCGGTGCCTCGATCGGCGCCGGTACGCGCAACCTCATCACCCACGCGATCCTTGGCGCAGCAATGTCGCGCGCTGTCTTCGGCATCGAGGCGCCGACGGTGGGCCTCCTCAACATCGGCGTCGAGGAGGTGAAGGGGCTGGAGGAGGTGCGCGAGGCCGGGCAGATCCTGCGCGGGCTTGACCTGCCTTCGATGCGCTACGAAGGGTTCGTGGAGGGCGACGACATCGGCCGCGGCGTGGTCGACGTGGTTGTCACCGAGGGTTTTTCGGGCAACATCGCGCTCAAGACCGCGGAGGGTACGGCGCGGCAGCTCGCGGCGTACCTGCGCATGTCGATCGGGCGTACCTTGCGCGCGCGGCTCGGCTATCTGCTCGCCAAGCCCGCGTTCATGCGGTTGCGGGACAAGATGGACCCGCGCAAGATCAATGGTGCTGTGTTTCTCGGTCTGAATGGGCTAGCCATCAAGAGCCACGGCGGGACCGACGCGGAAGGCTTCGCAAGCGCCGTCGAGCTTGCACACGACATGGTGCGCAACGACCTGTTGCGCCGGATTGCGGCGGACGTCGCCGCCCTTGAGGAGACACTTGAGCTTGCAGACGCGGGTTGATTTCGATCGGCAGGGAGAGGGCAAGCCTTCTTCCGGGCCCGAGGATGGCGCGTCGCCGGCCAGCGCCGGCCGCCGCCCCATGTCCCGCGTGCGCGGCGTCGGTGCCGCGCTGCCCGAGCGGGTCGTCACCAACCACGACCTGGAGTCGATGGTCGACACCACGGACGAGTGGATCGTCGGCCGCACCGGCATCCGCGAGCGGCGGATCGCGGCCGAGGGCGAGTTCACCTCGCACCTCGCCGAGCGTGCTGCCCGTGCAGCGCTCGCCAACGCCGGCTGCCAGCCGTCCGACATCGACCTCATCATCGTCGCGACGGCGACGCCCGACCACACCTTCCCCGCGACGGCCGTCATCGTGCAGGACATGCTCGGCATCACCCACGGCGTCGCGTTCGACGTTGCCGCGGCATGCTCCGGCTTCGTCTTCGCAGTCGCGACCGCCGACGCGCTGATCGGGGCCGGCTCTGCCCGCCGCGCGCTGGTGATCGGCGCCGAAACCTTCTCCCGCATTCTCGACTGGGAAGACCGCACCACCTGCGTCCTGTTCGGCGACGGTGCGGGCGCGATCGTGCTCGAAAGCGCTGCCGACGGCGCCACCGACGGCGGCGGCAAGCCCCGCGGCGTGATCGCCAGCGCGATGCGCTCGGACGGCTCGCACCGTGACAAGCTCTACGTCGACGGCGGCCCGTCCACCACCAAGACCTCGGGCTTCCTCAGGATGCGCGGGCAGGAGGTCTTCCGCTTCGCCGTCCAGGCGACGGTCGACGTGGTGGAGGACGTCTTCACCCGCTCCGGCATGACCGCCGACGACATCGACTGGTTCGTGCCGCATCAGGCCAACAAGCGGATCATCGACGCCAGTGCCAGAAAGCTCGGCATCGCCCCCGAAAAGGTGGTGCTCACCGTTGCCGAGCACGGCAACACGTCGGCCGCCTCGATCCCGCTCGCGCTCGACCGCGCGGTGTCTGACGGGCGGATCAAGCAAGGCGATATCGTCCTTCTCGAAGCGCTCGGCGGCGGATTTACTTGGGGCGCTGCGATTGTCCGCTGGTGAAAACGATCCAACGGGTCAACATTTTCAACAATTGACTGTCCGTTAACCGTCAAATAGCTTTTGCGGGTAACGACATGACGCATATTGGCGCGCGCACGGCTTGCTGCCGTTCGCGAACTTCGGCGGGCGAATGATATGGCGGGACGCACGATCACACGGGCCGAGCTTGCGAACGCCGTGACGAAGAAGGTCAACACCCCGCGCGCCGTCTCCGCCGAACTCATCGACCAGATCCTGGAAGAGATCGCGGGCTCGCTCGAAAAGGGCGAATCCGTCCGGCTGTCCTCCTTCGGCACGTTCGACGTGCGCACCAAGAACGAGCGCGTCGGCCGCAATCCCAAGACCGGCGAGGAAGTGCCCATCGCCGCCCGCAGCGTCGTCACCTTCCGCCCCAGCGACGTGCTGAAACGCTTCATCAACGGGATGGTGGATAAGTAGGCGCCGGCCGCCCGACCGTCCCGCGGCCCGCCAGAGGCCGCGAGCGCCATGACCGAAGACACACGACAGCGCCCCGCAGAGGGCCGCGCGGCGCCTGAAGCGCCGGTCCCCGCGACCGTCGACGCAGGCGCGCTCGCCCGCCGGCTCGACGTGCCGACCACGGTCCTGAGTTTCCTCGAAGGCCAGTTTCCCGAAATCCGCGCGCTGAAGGCGGACGGCAGGCGCCGCTACCGCGCGGGCGATGCCGTGCTCCTCGCGGGCCTCGTCGATGCGCTCTACGGGGAGGGGCGGCCGTTCCGAGAGGTGCAGCAGGAGCTGCGGTCGGGGAGCGGGCGCCAGCGCCTTGCCGCCAGCGGCGCGCGGCGGATCGGCCGGCCGCTGGAGCCGCAGCATGCGCCGACGGCCGCCGTCCCGCCCGACGCTCTCGTCCGCCGCAAGGGGCCGATGCCGCAGAGCCCCGCCGAGCGTCCCGCCGCGACGAGCCCGGACGCGATCCTGCGCGAGCTGATGGCCTGCGTTCGCATCCTCGCAGCCGCCCGCACCGGCGACGCCTGACCGGCCGCCACCGGCTGCGCACAAGCCCCGGCGATCACGCCCACCGATTGCGCTCGACCACCACCGCGCGTCCCGCTAGAGGTCCGGCGATCAACGTCGGACCCGCCCCATGCTCGCCGCCTTCGAACGTCCCGGCCGCTTCTTCCGCGGCAACCTGCACTGCCATTCCACCCTCTCGGACGGCCAGCTTTCCCCCGAGGCGGTGTGCCGCTTCTACCGCGAGCACGGCTACGACTTCATCTGCCTCAGCGACCACTTCATGGAGCGCTACGGCTTCCCGATGACCGACACGCGGCCGATGCGGGACGCGGACTTCACCACCCTGATAGGCGCGGAAATCCATGCGCCGTCGCTCGCCAACGGCGAGATCTGGCACATCCTCGCCGTCGGCCTGCCGCTCGACTTTGCGCACACCGGCGCGGACGAGACGGGGCCGGAGCTCGCCGCCCGCGCACTCGAGGCCGGGGCGTTCGTCGCCCTGCCGCATCCCGAATGGTACGCGCTGACGCCCGAAGATGCCGCGACGGTCGCCGGCTTCCACGCCATCGAGGTGTTCAACGCCGATTGCGACTTCGAGTGCGACCGTGGCGGCGGCAGCGCGCTCCTCGACCAGGTGCTCGGGTCAGGCCGCAGGGTCGGCGCCATCGCGGTGGACGACGCGCACTTCTACCAGGACGAGGCGCCCGGCGGCTGGGTCCACGTCAAGGCCGAGAGCAACGAGCCGGATGCGCTCCTCGCCGCGCTGAAGGATGGGGCGTACTACGCCTCGCAGGGGCCGCGGATCGACCGCATCACCCGTGAGGGCGACGCATTGGCGTTCGAGACCAGCACGGTGCGCAGCATCCATCTCCTCGGTCCGGGCGCCAGGCAGGTCGGCGTGCGCGGCACGGCGATCACCCGCGGCCGGCTGCCGCTCGCGAAGTTTGCCGGAAGTTGGTGCCGCGCCGTTGTGATCGACGCCGAGGGGCGCCGCGCCTGGACCAATCCCCTCTGGCTCGACTGACGTACAAAATCGTGTCGTGAACGCGCAATTTCCGGCAATCCGCTGGAATGGCGGCGCGCGCCCCTTACATGAAAGGGGAAAGCGCGACGTTCGGCGCGGCGGCCCGAGTGCCTCGAAAGAGGCCCGTCGATCCCGCCGGGATGCTGCGACCTCGCGCGCATTTCGGGAGAACACGATGAACAGACGTATCGCCTATGCTCTGCTGATGGGCCTCGCAGCGCCTTCCGTCGCGATGGCGCAGACGGCCACGGAGCCGGCCGCCACCACGGCACCCGCCGCGACCGCAGCCGAGGCCCCCGCAGCCGCGACCCCGGCGCCCGCCGCCGAGACCGCACCTGCGGCCGACGCTGCTTCCGCGACCGAAACCGCACCCGCACCCGCACCCGCGGCCGATGCTGCGCCTGCGACAGAGACCGCACCCGCCACGACCACGACAGCGACGGACGCCGCAACGCCTGCGCCGGACGCCGAGGTCGTCTCCGAGGAGATGGAGCTGGAACTCGACGCGATGGAAGAGGTCGAGATCGGGCAGACGCGCTACGTCACCGAGGAAAGCGAGACCTCGCTCTACTCGAGCGACATGGTCGGCGCCGCCGTCTACGGGCTCGACGATGAGAAGATCGGTGACATCAACGACCTGATGATCGCTGGCGACGGCACGATCGAAGCGGTCCTGATCGGCGTCGGCGGCTTCCTCGGCCTTGGCGAGAAGGATGTCGCCGTGCCGCTCGATGCGCTCGACATCGCCACCGTCGACGGCGAGACGCGCATAACCGTGCCCGCGACCGAGCGCGACCTGTTCGACGCGCCGAGCTTCGCCCGTTCCGACGGCACGTCCAGCGATCGCCTGGGCGAATTCGAGCGCACCTACGAGAAGGCGCGCGCCGAGGCAGCCGAGGCCTACGAAAAGGCCCGTGCCCGTGCGTCCGAGCTCTACGACAGCGCGTCGAAGGAAGCCGAAGCGATCAGCGAGCGCGCGCAGACCGAGGCCAACCGCCTGCTCGAGCGCGGCCGCGCTGCGGTCGACGAGCTGACGGCCGATGAAGAGGCGAACGAGGCGACGGACGCCAACGTGACGATCGAGACGCCGGAAACGGACGCCAACGTCACCATCAAGCAGGCTGACGAGACGCCTGCGGCCACCACCGCCCAGTAAGCCGGCACGGCAGGGCGCGCCTTCGGGCGCGTCCGGCCTACCTCGCAAAGCGAACGCAAAAACGCGGCCCCGCCCCGATGGGGCAGGCCGGATGCCTGTGATGTGGTGGAAATTTGAATGGTCGGAGCAGCAGGATTCGAACCTACGACCCCTTGACCCCCAGTCAAGTGCGCTACCAGGCTGCGCTATGCTCCGACGCTGGGGCCGTAGCTAGCGCCTAATGGTCCTCGCTGCAAGCGCTTAAAAACGGGGTGCCGGTCGATCTTTTCAAAGAAGCGGATCGTGGCAAGGCCGGATTAACCATCATGATGCACCGTCGGGAAACCAACCGACGGGACGACCACGATGATGACCCTCCGTTTCACCCTCTACGTCGTGCTGACCCTCGCCGTCTGCCTGACGGCGGCGACGCTGCGCATGGGCGCCACCCCCGCACTCCAGATCGACCTCTACGCCGCACACACCCTGAGTGACGCGGCACGCGAGGCCGCCGTACGCGACGCCACGAGCGCCGCAGGCCACGCGGTTTCCATCTCCCTCACCGAGATCCCGCAGGGGCTGAGGCTGCGCGTCTTCACCGCCGACGGCGCTGCCGGGCGCAGCGTGGCCGGCGCGGTCCGCACCAACCTCGAGCACGCCGGCCTGCTGCCGCGCCTGGCTGTGGAAAGCCGCGCGTCCGGTGGCGCCGCCGTCTATGTGGCAACAGCGGTCGCGGCGACGCTTCTTTCCGGTCTCGTGATGATGCTGCTCGCGGCGGCGATCAGGGCAACCGCTGCGCTCATGCGCGAGGAGGGCGCCCCACGCGGGAGGGCGGCGTCTGCATCCACTTGATGAGCGCGCCGACGGGCACGATCCAGATGAGGCCCGTCACGGTGTAGTAGAGAAGCTGTGTCCAGCCATTGGTGCCGGGGAGGAGACGCACCGCCAGAAGCATCACGGCAAAGCAGTAGACAATTAGGAAAACGACCGTCACCAGCGTGCCGATCAGCTTCTTCAGCCGCACATTCATTGCCTGTCAGTCCCCGCTTGATCGCCGCCGCCTAACACAGTGGCGCCGGCCCGCCACCGTGGCGCACCAGCGTCCTTAGCTCAGAAGGTGCCGGGGCTGCCACCGCCCGCCTGCCGCGCGACACTTTTTCCGCGCACCGCCCGCTTGGTTTTCCGCGCGGATCGGGAGTAGAGCCATCCCCATGAGTGAAAATCCTGCGATTGTCTGGTGGCTGCGGATCGTGGCCCTTTTCGTTGTGGCGACCCTCGTCGTGGGGGGCGCCACGCGCATCACCGATTTCGGGCCTCTCGATCACCGAGTGGAAGCCGCTGCTCGGCGTCATTCCGCCGCTGACCGAGAAGGGCTGGCAGGATGCGCTCGAGATGTACCGGCAGATCCCCGAGTACCAGCTCATCAACAAGGGCATGAGCCTCGGCGAATTCCAGACGATCTATCTGTGGGAATGGGCGCACCGGCTGGTGGCGCGGACCATCGGCCTCGTCTTTCTCCTGCCGTTCATCGTGTTCTGGCTGCGCGGGATGCTGCCGGGCTGGTTCAAGCCGTGGGGCGTGCTCCTCCTCGCGCTTGGCGGCCTGCAGGGCTTCGTCGGCTGGTGGATGGTGACGTCGGGGCTGACGGAGCGCGTCGACGTGAGCCACTACCGGCTCGCGGTTCACCTCAGCATCGCCTGCATCATCCTCTCGTTCACGGTGTGGCTGTCGGAGCGGCTCGCGGGCCGTGCGGGGCGCAGCGTGGTGCCGCGTGCGGTGCGGGCAACGGGTGTCGCGCTGCCGTTCGCGCTCCTCGCCCAGATCGCGCTCGGCGCGCTGGTCGCCGGCCTCGACGCGGGGCTTGCCAGCGACACGTGGCCGACGATGGGCGGAAAGCTCGTGCCGGACGGGCTCCTCGCCATCACCCCGGCATGGCTCAACATCTTCGAAAACCCGCTGACGGTGCAGTTCGACCACCGGATGGTCGGCTACGCTGTGCTGCTGCTTGCCCTGGTCCATGCCGTGCTCGCATGGCGCGCACCCGTCAGCGGCGCGCCCGGCAGCCCAAGGCGGCAGGCGAGCCTGGTGCTTGCGCTGATCGCCGTGCAGGCGCTGTCGGGGATCATGGTGGTGCTTCATCAGGTGCCGCCGGTGCTTGCCGGGGCGCATCAGGTGACTGCGGCGATCACGCTCTGGGCCGCTGTCGTGCTTGCGGCGCGCCTTGTCGGGCGCGCCGCGTGCAATTGCCGTGGAGGCCGTGCCCGCCCGCTAGTCCCGGTAGACCGGCAGCGCGCGCACGTTGTCCTCGGTGATGTCGAGGACGAGCTTGTCGCCTTCGATCGACAGCATGTCGATGTCGACCACCCGGGTCACGTCGGCGTCGTTGAAGAACCAGCCGGGACCGTCGAACTCAATCGCGACGGCAGTCGCGGTCATCTCGTTCGGCCCCAGCACTTCCTCGACTTCGCCGAGGTCTTCGCCGTTGCGGTCGACGAGGTCGTAGTCGTCGAGGGCCCTCACCGGGACATTGAGCCCCGGCAGCACGAAGTCGCCGTCGAGCTCGACGAGGTTCTCGGCGTCGACGACAGGCGCCTGGCCGATGTCGCCGGAATTGGCTGCGACGGTCTCGCCGGGGGACACGACCTCGACGCCTTCGGGCGCCGCGACCTCGACGCCCTCCGGCGCCACGACCTCGACGTTGGTCTGCGCCAGCGCCGGGGCGGCGAGCGAGGTCATCAGGGCGCCGAGAATGAGCGTACGGGTAGCCTGCATTGCGAAGCTCCATCTGTTGTTCAATTGAGAAAGAACGGCCCGCAGCGCCTTTGGTTCGCAAAAGGGGCCGCCTGCGGCCCCTTCGGCTGCCACCCACCGTGCAAAATGCTGTTGCAACGGAAGCGCCTTTCGCGGCATGCGCAGCGCCATGAACGCAGCCGAGACAGCCTCCTTCGTCCCGTTCGGCGATCCGCGCCGCAGCACGGTCGTCCTGCCGGACGGGCGGACGCTCGCCTTTGCCGCGTTCGGCCCCTCTGGCGGCACGCCGGTGGTCTTCCTTCCCGGCGCGGGGATGAGCGGTTCGCTCTGCCTGCCCGAGGGCGCGCTGGAGGCGGGCGGGCTCGCAGTCCGCGCCATCGACCGGCCGGGGCTCGGCCTTTCCTCCCACGATCCCGCCAAGTCACTCGCCAGCGTCGCGGCCGACGTTGCCGCGCTCTATGGCGACGTCCGCCCGGTGGCGGTGGGCTATTCGCAAGGGGCGCCGTTCGCGCTGGCGCTCGCGGCGCAAGGCGTCGCCCGCGCCGCGCTTCTGGTGGCGCCGCAGGACGAGGTTGCGCGCGAGGACGTTCGCGCCGCGCTGCCGCAGGAGGTCGCCGCATTCGCCGCCGCGATGAGCGAGACGCCGGACGAGACCGAGGCCTTCCTCGCCGGTGCTGCCGATCCCGCCGGCCTCGCCGCGATCATCGCGCGGACCGCGGCCGCGGCCGACCGCGCGCTCTATGATGCCGAGCCGTTCGCGAGCATGTTGCGCACGGCGATCCGCGAAGGGTTTGCCGCCGGCGGGGCGGGCTACGCGCGAGACACGCGCGTCGCGATGACGCGCTGGCCGTTCGACCTCGCCGCGATTGCGGTGCCCGTCACCGTGTTGGCGGGGCGGGGGGACACCAGCCCGGTGCATGCCGCGGGCGCGGGGGCGGGGCTTGCCGCGAGGATCCGGGGCGCGCGGCACGTCGTGGCCGAGGACGGCGGCGGGGCCTTGCCGTGGAGCCACGCGGGTGACATCGTTGCCGAGATCCGGGCTCTTCTGCGCTGACGCGTAGCTGCCTTGCGGAAATAACGCTGGCTTTTCGGCCCGGTCCGTGGCAACGCGGGCCTATCCAAAATATTGTTGGCACACGCTTCATGAATTCCGCACGCCGCGCTCTGCGCAACGTCGCCATTATCGCGCACGTTGACCATGGCAAGACTTCGCTGATCGACGTTCTCCTGCGCCAGTCCGGTTCGTTCCGTGACAACCAGCGGGTCGCTGAGCGCGCGATGGACTCCAACGACCTTGAGAAGGAGCGTGGCATCACGATCCTGGCCAAGGTCACCAGCATCGAGTGGGAAAGCGACAAGACCCCGCCGACCCGCATCAACATCGTCGACACCCCCGGCCACGCCGACTTCGGCGGCGAGGTCGAGCGCATCCTCTCCATGGTCGACGGCGCTGTCGTCCTGGTGGATGCCGCCGAAGGCCCCATGCCGCAGACCAAGTTCGTGGTCGGCAAGGCGCTCAAGATGGGCCTCCGGCCGATCGTCGCGATCAACAAGATCGACAAGCCGGAAGAGCGGCACGAGGAAGTGATCGACGAGGTGTTCGAGCTGTTCGACGCCCTCGGCGCCACCGACGAGCAGCTCGACTTTCCGATCCTGTACGGCAGCGCCAAGCAGGGCTGGATGGCGCTCGACCCGAAGGACAAGCCGGAAGACACCTCGCGCGGCACCGCTCCGCTGCTCGACCTCATCGTCGAGCACCTGCCGGAGCCGACGGTGGAAGAGGGCGAGTTCCGCATGCTCACCACCACCATCGCGGCCGACCCGTTCCTCGGCCGGATGCTGACCGGCCGCATCACGTCGGGCACCGTGAAGCCGAACCAGAGCGTCAAGGCTCTGGCGCGCAACGGCGACGTGGTCGAGATGGGCCGCGTGTCCAAGGTGCTGGCGTTCCGCGGGCTCGAACGCGTTCCGGTCGAGGAAGGCCGCGCGGGCGATATCGTCTCGCTGACCGGCCTCACCAAGGCGACCGTGGCCGACACCATCGTCGCGACTTCCGTCACCGAGGCGATCCCGGCGCAGCCGATCGACCCGCCGACGCTGGCGATGACCTTCCGCGTCAACGATTCGCCGCTGGCGGGCACCGAGGGCGACAAGGTGCAGAGCCGCGTCATCCGCAACCGCCTCATCCGTGAGGCGGAAGGCAACGTCGCGCTCCGCGTCACGGACACCGACTCGCGGCGAGGCGTTCGTGGTCGCCGGCCGCGGCGAACTGCAGCTCGGCATCCTGATCGAGACCATGCGCCGCGAGGGTTTCGAGGTCGGCGTGTCGCGCCCCGAGGTGGTGATGCAGAAGGCCGAGGACGGCTCGCTGCTGGAGCCGATCGAGGAAGTCACCATCGACGTGGACGACGAGCATTCGGGCTCCGTCATCCAGAAGCTGTCCGAGCGCAAGGCTGATCTCGTCGAGATGAAGCCGTCCGGCGCGGGCCGCACCCGCATCGTTCTCCACGCGCCGACGCGCGGGCTCATCGGCTACCAGGGCGAGCTCCTGTCCGACACGCGCGGCACCGGCATCATGAACCGCGTGTTCCACGAATACGTGCCGCACAAGGGCGCGATCCCGACCCGCCACACAGGCGTCCTGATCGCCAACGCGGACGGCGACGCGGTTGCGTTCGCGATGTTCAACCTCGAAGACCGCGGGCCGATGTTCATCGAGCCCGGCACGACGGTCTATCGCGGGATGATCGTGGGCGAGCACACCCGCGGCAACGACCTCGAGGTCAACGTGATCAAGGGCAAGCAGCTCACCAACATGCGCGCGTCCGGCAAGGACGACGCGGTGAAGCTGACCCCGCCGATCCGCATGAGCCTCGAGCGTGCGCTGAGCTACATCAACGACTTCGAGCTCGTCGAAGTGACGCCGAAGAACATCCGCCTGCGCAAGATCCACCTCGACCCGAACGACCGCAAGCGCGCCGAGCGCAGCGCCGTTTCCGAGAACGCAGCGTAGCAAAGACCCGGCCGGTCGCGCCTGTCCGGCGCGGTCCTTCCGCCCATACAAAAAACGCCGCCTCGGTTGCCCGGGGCGGCGTTTTGCGTTCGAGACCCCGGCTGGATCAGTTGGAGATCGGGGCTAGGAGCTCGGGGGCGGTGACCAGCTCGCGCACGCCGTGGGCGTGGTCTTCGTTGAAGACGTTGTCGCTGCACCAGGCGTTGAGGCTGTTGATGTCGACCTTGGCGCACTGCGGCCGGACGCTCCAGGTGACGTTGAGGGGGGAGCACTGCGCCTCGGTGTACGACGGGCCGGTTGTGGAGCCAGCGAATACAACCGGAGTGCCGGTGTCGGCGGGAAGGCTCGCCGGCTGGGGCCGGTCGCCGCCGCCCTGGTAGTCGAACGCCGAGAAGTCGAGGCCGTCGCCGCCGTTGACCGCGAGGAAGATCTGGCTCTCGACGCGCAGGGTCGGGTTCACGCATGCCGCCGACGAGCAGGCGCCGAGGCCTTCGCCGGGCTGCACGTCACACGAGGTGTAGACCCAGTGGACCTCCAGCGTGTCGCCGGGGCCGACGCCGTGGCAGGCTTCGGCCCCCGATCCTGCCTCGGCGGCGGCAAGCTCGGCCTCGGTCAGCGTTTCTGCGCCCGCGCAGTTGAAGCCGGGCTTGTCGGCGCTGGCGGACGCGACGTTGAAGCCGGGGCCCTTGTGCTCGGCGTTGACGTGGAAGTGGATGTTGCAAAGGTTCATGGCGGTGGAGTCGGGCGCGGTCGGAAGCGCGCTCATGTTCGAGCCGGCGGCGCTCGAAATGTCCCGCGGGGTCTGCGGGCCGTAGCCGGTGCAAAGGTCCTGCGCGAAAGCGGGGGCGGCAACGGTAAGCATAGCCCCCACTGCGGCGAGGGACAACAACTTGCCAATATCGATCATCGGGAAAACCTCTTGCGGTGTTTTCACGATTCTAGCGCGCTCACTGGTTGTGCGGCAAGCAAGAGATGATATTTTTACGACCGAATTTCGTCATAATATTACGTGATGGCGTTATTGTCTGCGCGCCGAAGCCGTAACGGCCCGCGTGCGGTGCACGCGGGCCGATGATATCAGACTGCCAGAGCCTGCTCGAGGTCGGCGATGATGTCGGCGACATCCTCGATGCCGACAGAGATGCGCACCACGTCCGGCCCTGCGCCGGCGGACTTCTTGGCCTCGTCGGCAAGCTGGCGGTGGGTTGTGGAGGCGGGGTGGATCACCAGGCTGCGCGTGTCGCCGATGTTGGCGAGGTGCGAGAACAGCTTGAGGTTCGAGACCAGCGAGACGCCGGCGTCGTATCCGTCCTTCAGGCCGAAGGTGAACACCGCACCCGCGCCGTTCGGGCAGTATTTGCGGGCAAGGTTGTGGTATTTGTCGCCCGGCAGGCCGGGGTAGCTCACCCACGAGACCTTTTCGTGCGCGTCGAGGTACTGTGCGACGGCGAGCGCGTTCTCGCAGTGGCGCTGCATTCTGAGCGGCAGCGTCTCGATGCCCGTCAGCACCAGGAACGCGTTCATCGGCGACAGGGCGGGGCCGAGATCGCGCAGGCCGAGGACGCGGCAGGCAATGGCGAACGCGAAGTTGCCGAAGGTCTCGGCCAGCACCATCCCGTCATATTCCGGCCGCGGCTCGGACAGCATGGGGTAGCGCTTGTCGCCCGCCCAGTTGAACGTCCCGCCGTCGACGATCACGCCCGCGATTGAATTGCCGTGCCCGCCGAGGAACTTGGTCGCCGAATGGACCACAATGTCCGCGCCATGCTCGAACGGGCGGATGAGGTAGGGCGTCGCCATGGTGCTGTCTACGATCAGCGGGACGTTGGCGTCCTTGGCGACCTTGGCGATGGCGTCGAGGTCGGTGATGACGCCGCCGGGGTTGGCGATGGATTCGACAAAGATTGCCTTGGTCTTCGGCGTGATAGCGGCGGCGAAGGAGGAGGGGTCGTCCGCGTCGGCCCACTTCACGGTCCAGCCGTAGTTCTTGAAGGCGTGGGTGAACTGGTTGATGGACCCGCCATAAAGCTTGGAGGACGCGACGAACTCGTCGCCGGGCTGCATCAGCGTGTGCATCACGATCATCTGCGCGGCATGGCCGGAGGCGACTGCGAGCGCTGCGGTGCCGCCCTCAAGCGCCGCGACGCGCTCTTCCAGCACAGCGTTGGTGGGGTTGGTGATGCGCGTATAGATGTTGCCGAACGCCTGCAGGCCGAAGAGGGACGCGGCGTGGTCGACGTCGTCGAACACGAAGGAGGTGGTCTGGTAGATCGGGGTCGCCCGCGCGCCCGTCGTCGGGTCGGGCTGTGCGCCGGCGTGGATCGCGCGCGTGTTGAAACCGGGTTGGTCCGCCATGGTCTCGCTCCTCCTGGAATTCTGGTTGCCCGCATTAAGGACAAGGCCCGAGCAGCGTCAATGCGGCCGGGCGGTCAGGCGAAGATGGCGTCCATCACGTCCGCCGCGCCCTCGGTCGCGGCATGGGTATACGCGGTGACGGCGGCGAGCGGGCCATCGGCGAAGAAGCGGGCGAGACCCGCGCGGGCCGGTCCGCCGTCGGCATCCTTCAGCGCGGCCTTGATGAGGTACGCGCCGCCCGCGGTGAGCCCCAGCGCCCGCAGGAACGGCGTGGCGCCGGCGAGCGCTGCGTCGAGGTCGGTGCCGAGGCGCTCGCGCAGTGTATCGGCGGCGCCTGCAACGGCGTCGATGGCGGTTTCGAGCGCTGCCGCGGCGCCTGCGAGGCCCAGCGTGTTGTCGCGCCTTGCATCCCCGGCGATGGCGCGCAGTTCGGCGAGGTACGCGGCGAGCACCGCGCCGTCGTCGAGCGTGATCTTGCGGCGGACGAGGTCGATCGCCTGGATGCCGTTGGTGCCCTCGTAGATCGGGAAGATCCGCGCGTCGCGGTAGTGCTGCGCGGCGCCCGTCTCCTCGATGAAGCCCATGCCGCCGTGGACCTGCACGCCGAGCGAGGCGACCTCCACGCCGATGTCGGTCGCGAACGCCTTGGCGACGGGGGTGAGAAGGTCGGCCCGCGCCTTCCACGCGGGGTCGGTGCGGCCGCGGTCGATGGCGACGGCGCAGGCGTAGCAGATTGCGCGGGCGGCTCTGGTAAGCGCGCGCATGGTGAGGAGCATCCGCTTCACGTCCGGATGGTGGACGATGGCGGCGGGCCCGTCCTGCCCCGTGGCGCGCCCCTGCCGCCGCTCGCCGGCGTACTCGAGCGCCTGCTGGAAGGCGCGCTCGCCGATGGCCGCGCCCTGCGTGCCGACCTGCACCCTGGCATTGTTCATCATGGTGAACATCGCGGCGAGGCCCTTGTTGGGCTCGCCCACGAGGTAGCCTGTCGCCCCCTCGCCGTCCGCGCCGAAAACCATGGTGCAGGTGGGCGAGGCGTTGATGCCGAGCTTCTGTTCGATGCCGACGCACGCGACGTCGTTGCGGGCGCCAAGCGAGCCGTCCGCCTCCACCATGAATTTCGGCACGAGGAAGAGCGAGATGCCACGGGTGCCGGCGGGGGCGTCCGGCAGGCGGGCGAGCACCATGTGGATGATGTTCTCGGCAAGGTCGTGCTCGCCGTAGGTGATGTAGATCTTCTGGCCGAACAGGCGGTGGCTGCCGTCGTCCTGCGGCTCGGCGCGGGTCTTGAGGTCGCCGAGGTCGGACCCCGCGTGCGGTTCGGTGAGGTTCATCGTGCCGGTCCATGTGCCGGCGACCAGTTTGGGCAGGTATGTCTTCTTCAGCGCCTCGCTGGCGTGGGCCTGCAGGGCTTCGACTGCGCCGATGGTGAGGAGCGGATTGAGCGCGAACGCGGCGTTGGCCTGGTTCCAGATGTCGGTCGCCGCGACCTGCAGCGCCATCGGCAGGCCTTGTCCGCCGAATTCCGGGTCGCCGGTGAGCGAGCCCCAGCCGCCCTCGATCCACGCAGCGTAAGCCTCGCGCCAGCCGGGCGGGGTGGTGACCTCGCGGCCGTCGCGGCGGGAATGGGTGCGGTCGCCGGCGGCGTTGAGGGGGGCGAGCGCGTCTTCTGCGAACCGGCCGGCTTCGGTGAGGATCGCCAGCGTGTCGTCGGCCGAAAGGTCGCCCGCGGCACCGGCGTCGCGCGCTTCGGCAAGGCCTGCCACCTCCTCCAGCGTGAAGACGAGTTCGGCGATGGGGGCGGTGTAGGCCATGGTGTCCGCTTGCCTTGTTGTTGGAGTGGCGGGAAGGCATTGCTTGCCGAAAGGCGGGAGGATCATGGCATAAGTGTCCGGTTGCAAGGAGCAGGAACGGCGGTGGGGAACAGCGGGCGCATTGTGGACGCGGGCGAGGACACCGTGGCGCGGGCGGTGGAGTGCCTAACCGCGGGTGGGCTCGTCGCGCTGCCGACGGAAACGGTGTACGGCCTCGCCGCGGTCGCCGCGAACCCGGACGCCGTCGCGCGCATCTTCGCCGCCAAGGGCCGCCCCTCTCACAACCCCCTGATCGTGCACGTTGCGGACGCCGCGATGGCGCGCAGGATCGGGATGCTCGGCGAGGCCGGCGAGGCGCTGGCCGCAGCGTTCTGGCCTGGGCCGCTCACCCTCGTCGCGACTCGGCGGGAGGACGCCGGGGTCGCCCCTGCCGCAGCCGCCGGGGGGCTGACGGTGGCGCTGCGGATGCCCGCCGCACCCCTGATGCGCGACATCATCGCGCGGACCGGGCCGCTTGTCGCGCCGAGCGCCAACCGCTCCGGCCGGGTGAGCGCGACCAGCGCCAAGGCGGTCGCCGAGGAACTGGGCGATGCGGTCGACCTCATCGTCGACGGCGGGCCGTCGCCCATCGGCGTGGAATCGACCGTTGTCGACGTCACCGGGGCGCCGCGTGTCCTGCGGCCGGGCGCCATCGGCCGCGCGGAGATCGAGGCAGTCGTCGGGCCGCTCGCCGACGGTGCCGCCGCGGAGGGCCCGCTCCGCTCGCCGGGGCTCCTCGCATCGCATTACGCGCCTCGCGCGCGCCTGCGGCTCGACGTGGTGGCGGCGGACGTGCGGGCGGGGGAGGGGTGGCTGGCGTTCGGCGAGGCGGACAGCGCCGCAGCCGAAGAGCACACCGTGCGCCTTTCGCCCAGCGGCAACCTCGACGAAGCGGCGCGCAGCCTCTATGCCGGGCTCCGGCTCCTCGACCGGGCGGGCGTCGGCACCATCGCCGTCTCGCCGATCCCGGCGGAGGGCATCGGCATCGCCATTGCCGACAGGCTGCGCCGGGCCGCCGCCCCGCGGCCGGAGGACAGCGACCCCGGCGGGACCGACCGAACAGAGGCGAAAGAGACCGGATGACGCTGATCTACACCGACCCGCTGTTCGCACGGCACCAGACGCCGCCGCGCCACCCGGAGCGCTCCGCCCGCATGGGCGCCGTGCTCCAGGCGCTCGGCGACCGCCGGTTCGACGGGCTGGAGCGGCGCACCGCCGAGCCCGCCTCCTACGAGGCCATCGCCCGGTGCCACCCCTCGTCCTATCTGGAGCGGCTCACCGCCTCGATCCCCGAATCCGGCATGATCGCGCTCGACCCCGACACCCACATCGGTCCCGAATCCTGGCGCGCGGCGCGGCTCGCCAGCGGCGCCGCCATCGCGGCGGTCGACGCCGTGGTCGGCCTCGAGGCGCACAACGCGTTCGTCGTGGCGCGCCCGCCCGGCCACCATGCCGAGCGCACCACCGCCATGGGCTTCTGCCTTATCAACCATGTCGCCATCGCGGCGCGGCACGCGCAGGCGGTCCACGGCATCGAGCGCGTCGCCATCGTCGACTTCGACGTTCATCACGGCAACGGCACGCAGGACATCTTCTGGGACGACCCGTCGGTGCTTTACGCGTCGACCCACCAGTCGCCGCTCTATCCGGGGACTGGCTCTGCGGCCGAAACGGGTGCCGGCAACATCCTCAACATCCCGGTCGCGGCCGGGACGGACGGCGCGCAATACCGGCCACTCTTCGAGGCGGTGGTCGAGGCGGTTGCGGCGTTCCGGCCCGAACTCGTCATCCTCTCGGCCGGGTTCGACGCCCATGCGGACGATCCTCTCGGCGGGATGGCGCTGGTGGAGGATGATTATGTGTGGATCACGCACCAGATGATGGACCTCGCCGCGCAAACCGCGCACGGGCGGGTCGTTTCGGTGCTGGAGGGCGGCTACGATCTCGGTGCGCTCGGCCGGAGTGCCGCGGCCCATGTCGGCGCGCTGGCGGGCGTCTAGGAGGACCAATGGCCAACGAAGACACAAGCACCCCGGTCGAAGAGCTCACCTTCGAGGCGGCGATGGGCGAACTCGAAGCCATTGTCGACAAGCTGGAGCGCGGCGACGTTCCGCTGGAGCAGAGCATCGCCTTCTACGAGCGCGGCGAGGCGCTGAAGGCCCGCTGCGATGCGCTCCTCAAGAATGCCGAGATGCGCGTGGAAAAGGTGCGCCTGAAGGCGGACGGAACGCCCGATGCCGCGCGCCCCGTCGAGCCGCTGGACGACATCCCCTTCTGACGGCCAGCCGCTTTTTGCGGCCGTCTGCCGCGCAAGCTTGCACAAGACTATGTTTGCGCATGTCTGCCAGTGCGTTTGCGGGTCGACATCGCGCCACATGACGCGTAACCGGGCAGGCAAAGCCAGCCTCGGAGCTCCATTGTGACGACCGCCACAAACAAGGTCTCCCTCAGGGGTGCGCTGGCGCCTGTAACGGCGCTGCTTATCGGCACGGCGCTGCTGTACCTCGGCTACGGACTGCAGACGACGCTCGTCCCGCTGCGTGCCGAATCCGAGGGCTTCAGCCAGCTCACCATCGGTCTTCTCGGTGCGAGCTACTATGGCGGGTTCGTTCTCGGCTGCCTCGTCGCGCCGCGCATCATCATGCGCTCGGGCCACATCCGCGCCTTTGCTGCGATGGTGTCGTGCGTTTCGGCGGCGGCGCTGATCTTCCCGCTTGCGGTGGGTGAGGTCGAGTGGCTCGTCTTCCGCTTCCTGATCGGCGTGTGCATCTCGATCGTTCTCGTGATCGTGGAGAGCTGGCTCAACGAGAAATCGAGCTCCGAGACCCGCGGCGCGGTGATGAGCACCTACATCATCATCACCTACGGCGCGATCACCATCGGCCAGCTCGGCGTCACCGCCCGCCCGCTCGACGGGTTCGGCCTGTTCTCGCTGTGCTCGATCCTGCTCTCGGTCGCCGCGGTCCCCGTCGCGCTCACCCGCGCGACGCAGCCGGCGCCGATCCCGCACGTGCAGTTCCGGCCACGGCGCCTGTGGGACCTTGCCCCCGCGGCCTTCGTCGGCGGCTTCGCGTCCGGGCTGATGGTTGGCTCGGTGCTCTCGCTGAGCGCGGTGTTCGCGGTCGGCTCCGGCTTCACCACCGGCGAGGCGGCGCTGTTCGCCTCGTCCATCGTTCTGGGCGGCGCGCTCGGCCAGTACCCCTTCGGCCGCACGTCGGACTTCCTCGACCGGCGCCTCGTCCTCCTCGTCAGCGCCGCGGCCTCCGTCGCCCTAGCGGTCTTCCTCATGGCCGCCTCGGCGATGGCGTTCCCGATGGTGCTCGCGCTCGGCTTCGGCTTCGGCTTCGTGACGCTGCCGAGCTACTCGCTCGCCGCCGCCCACGCCTACGACTGGACCGAGCCCGACGATCTCGTCGAGACCAGCGCCAGCATGAACCTCCTCTTCGGCGTCGGCTCCACCATCGGCCCGATCCTCGCCTCGCTCGCCATGATGCTGTTCGGCCCGGGCGGCCTGTTCCTCGTCGCGGCGCTCGCCTCGGGCGGCCTCTGCGCCTTCATCGCGCTGCGCATCCTCGTGCGCCGCCGTCCGGCCGAAGCCATCCGCAGCGACTTCGACCTCTACGCCACCGCCCCGATCGGCGCGGTGGTGCCGGCCGAGATCGAGGAGCTGGTCACCAGCACCGACGAGCCGGTGGGCGATGACGCCGCAGCCGGCACGGTGGACAGCGGCGCCGCCGGGGCCGATACCGAGCGGCAGACGGAAGAGGTGAACTGATGCGTATCGTTCGGATGGTGCTTTGGGCGCTCGTCATCGTGGTCGGCGCGACAACGGCGGGCGTCTGGGTCGGCAAGACCTACTTCTCGCCCGAGACCCCGGCCGCCAGCAACAACATCGCCGCCGCCTTCTCCCGCTCGCGCTACGCCGAGGCAGGCGGCCCGTTCAGCCTGACCGACACCAACGGCGAGACGGTCACCGCCGACGACCTCCGCGGCAAGCCGGCCGCCTTCTTCTTCGGCTTCACCCACTGCCCGGACGTGTGCCCCACCGCGCTCCTCGATGCCGCCAACTGGCTGAAGGCGCTGGGCGATGACGGCGACAGGATCAACATCGTGTTCGTCTCCGTCGACCCCGAGCAGGACACGCCCGAAGTCCTCGGCCAGTACGTGAAGGCCTTCGACCAGCGCATCATCGGCCTCACCGCGAAGACGCCGGAGGAGATCCGCGAGGTCGCCGACCGCTACAACGTGAAATTCGAGAAGGTGCCGCTCCAGAGCGGCGGCTACACAATGAACCACACGTCCGACACGCTTCTGTTTGATGCGGACGGCAAGTTTGTGGACTATGTTCCGTTCCTGTCGCCGCAGATGCGGCAGAACGCGGATGTGCTGGAGGCACAGGAGGCGCAAACGATGCAGACGCTGCGCAACCTCGTCAGCGGATGACGCTGGAGACGTCCCTCGGGCTCGCGGCGGGCACGTTCGTCCTCGCGCTGGGCGGTGCGCTCTGGTACTTCGCCGGAGATGCGGTGTTCACCGCGATCACCGCGTTCGGCCAGCTGATCTGCGCTTGAGCGGCCGCATGGAAGCGCCTGCCGCCGCCGCGCGCTGACGGCGTGCGCCTCGACCAGCTCCTCGTCGAACGCGGCCTTGCCCGCACCCGCAGCCAGGCGCGCGAGGCGATCCTGCGCGGTGCCGTCACGGTCGACGGCGCGCCCGCGAAACGACCCGGCCAGAACGTTGCGCACGGCGCCGTGCTAACCGCGGAGGCCGACCCTTATGTCGGCCGCGGCGCGCACAAGCTCGTCCATGCGCTGGACCATTTCGGCCTCGATCCGGCGGGGGCGAGGGCGCTCGACACCGGGGCCTCCACCGGCGGCTTCACCGAAGTCCTCTTGCGCCGCGGCGCTGCCCATGTGATCGCACTGGACGTCGGCCACGGCCAGCTTGCGCCGGTGATCGCGGACGACCCGCGGGTCACCGTGATGGACGGCACGAACGCGCGGACGCTGACGGCCGCAGATCTCGCCTACCGGCCTGATTTCCTCACCTTCGACGTCAGCTTCATCTCGCTGACGCTGGTGCTGCCCGCGGTTCTGGCGACAGCGGCGCCGGCGGCGCGCATGGTGGCGCTGGTCAAGCCGCAGTTCGAGGTGGGGCGGGCCGAGATCGGCAAGGGCGGCATCGTGCGGGACGAGGGCGCCGCGCTCTCCGCGGTCGACCGCGTCGAGGCGGCCGTCGCGGCGGCCGGATTTTCAATTATGGGGCGCACCGCGTCGCCCATCGAAGGGGGCGACGGCAACCGCGAATGGCTGATTGCAGCACAGGCGACATGAGTTCATCCGGACCCGCCCCGGACGAGGCGGTCGTCGGGCTCGACGATGCCGGCGACGGTGTGCTGGAGCACGGCGGCCGGCCGGTGCCGCTCGCCATCCCCGGCGACCGCGTCCGCCGCGGGGAGGGGAGCGCGATCATCGAGCCGCTCTCGCGGGATCGTGCGGTGCCGCCCTGTCCGCTGTTCGGCATCTGCGGCGGCTGCCGGCTCCAGCACCTCGGCGATGGGCTCTACGCCGAGTGGAAGCGTGGCCGCGTGGTCAACGCGCTCGCCCGGCACGGGCTCGAGGCGCCGGTCGGCCCGATGGCGCGCTCCCCGCTCGCGAGCCGCCGCCGGCTGACGCTGACGTCGAAGGACGGCAAGGTCGGCTACTTCGCCCGCAGCACCCACGACATCATCGACGTGCCGGATTGCCCGGCGCTGGAGCCGCGGCTCAACGCGCTCCTCCCGGTCCTGCGCGACATCGCCCGCTCGGCGGCAGGACAGCGCGGCGAGGCCCGGCTGGTCGCGACGCTCTGCGCCAACGGCGTCGACGTCGCGCTCTCTTCGCCCAAAGCGCAGAAGCCGCAGAAGCCCGGCCGGCGGGGCAAGCGCCCGCGCGCCAAGGAATCCCTGCGCATCAGTGCGGACGACCCGGCGATCCTGCGCATTGCGGAGGGTGACGAGATCCTGTTCGCCCGCGAGACGCCGCAGGTGGAGTTCGACGGTGTGTTCGTGCCCCTGCCGCCCGGCGCGTTCCTGCAGGCGACGCGCGAGGGGGAGGCGGCGCTGACCGAGGCGGTGCTCGCCGGCGTCGGCGACGCGGGCCGGGTGTTCGACGCGTTCTGCGGCCTCGGCACGTTCACGCTGCCGCTGTCGCGCCGGGCCGCCGTGCGGGCGATCGACGGCGACGCGCCCGCCATCGCGGCGCTGGAATCGGCCGTGCGCCGGACGAGTGGCCGCAAGCCCGTCGAGGCCGCACGGCGCGACCTGATGCGCCATCCGCTCAATGCCGCCGAGCTCAACGTCTTCGATGCGGTGGTGTTCGACCCGCCGCGTGCCGGCGCCAAGGCGCTCGCCGAGGCGCTGGCGGGCGTCGGAGGTTGCGCGCATCGTCGCGGTGTCGTGCGAGCCGTCGACCTTGGCCCGCGATTGCGCGATCCTCACCGCCGCGGGCTACCGGATCGAGACCGTCACGCCCGTCGATCAGTTTGTGGCGACCGCTCATGTGGAGGCCGTCGCCGTCCTGCGGAGAGACTAGATGACCCCGGTCGAACGCCTTGCCCTGAGGGCCCGCTTCAGCGTTGCGCAGGCCGCCCGCGTCGGCTGGTACGCAAGCCAGAGCATGGCCGCGACGCGCCTTGCGAAGAAGGTCGGCCGGACCCTTCCGCCGCCGCCCAAGCCGGTGATCGAGGCGCCCGGCGGCGTGCCGCCCCGTGCGGTGCTGCTGCGCCATGTCCGGGCGCTGCTGGCGCGCGACCTCGCCAACGTCGAGGCCGGCCTCTACCCGATGCCGCACGACGAGCCGGACGGTCTTTCCGGCCTCTTGGAACGGCGGTCGATGTACCTGCGCGACGTGCCCGAGATCGTCCGCCGCAGGGCCGAGGGGTCGCACCAGGAGGTCGACCGCACCGACGCCAAGCGCCCGCGCTACTACATGCAGAACTTCCACTTCCAGACCGACGGCTGGATGAGCGAGGAGTCCGCGCGCCTCTACGAGACGCAGGTGGAGACGCTGTTCTTCGGCGCGGCGGCGGCGATGCGGCGGCAGGCGCTGGTGCCGGTCGCCGAACGGGCCGCCGAGGTCGACCAGCGCTCGCTCCGGCTTCTCGACGTGGCGAGTGGATCGGGCGCGTTCCTGCGCGACCTCGCGAACGCCTTCCCGCGGCTCCCGGTGATCGCAAGCGACCTGTCCGAGCCTTACGTCGAGCTTGCGCGCACGCGGCTCAATCCGGCGGCCGGCGGCGGGGCGGTGGTGGCGCCGGCGGAGGGGCTGCCGTTCGCGGACGGTTCGTTCGACCTTCTCACCAACATCTACCTCTTCCACGAACTGCCGCCGAAGGTGCGGCCTCTGGTGGCCGCCGAGTTTGCACGGGTGCTGAAACCCGGCGGACGGGCCGTGGTCGTGGACTCGCTGCAGACCGGCGACACACCCGCGCTCGACGGGCTGCTGGAGCTGTTTCCACAAATCTTTCACGAACCATACTACCGATCTTACTTGACCACAGATTTCGATCGGGTATTTGCTTCTGCAGGACTTGAGTTGGAAGCGAGTTGGCCTGCGTTCGTGTCCAAGGTGTTTGTTCTGCGCAAGGTTTAACCTTGCGACACGAAGGTTTTGTTTAGCCGACTTGGTAAATTCTGCACGGCGACGATGCGCCGTGCGAAAGGCCAGAATGAAGGCGTTGACGGACCGGGCGCGTAAGATCGGACTGCTCGCGGCGGCATTTGTCTGCCTCATTGCCGGTCTAATCACCGTGTGGACGCCGCTGCCGACCGGCGTTCCTCTCCTCGCAATTGGGATTGTGATCCTCGTCAGCGTGTCGCCGACCGCCCGCAGGCTGATGCGGCGCGCACGCCTGAAGTCCGGCCGGCTCGACCGCGGCGTCGCCTTCGTCGAGACGCGGGCGAACCGCAGCATGGCGACGATGCTCAAGCGGACCCGCCCGTTGAAGCGCAAGCTCGAGGCACGAAGCGCGCTCGCCGCCGCCGGCAACGCACTGAAATCCCCTCGCGCCAAGAGCCCCGCGCCGCGCCACACGCGCTGATTGCACGCGACGGACGGCTGGTTTTAGGTTATTAATCCGTCAGATTATGGCGGAAAGCCGGCGGGGCGGGGTCTTGACGCCCGCCGGCTGGGCATGCCGTATTGCGAGGCACAAATTTGAGGGAGCGGCACCCTGACGAGCAACGGCGCAGATACTGTAGGCGCGAACGTCAAATTCGACGGCGTTCAGAAAAGTTACGACGGCGAAACGCTGGTCGTGAAAGACCTTAACCTCGACATCGCCCCCGGCGAGTTTCTCACGATGCTTGGGCCATCGGGCTCGGGCAAGACGACTTGCTTGATGATGCTGGCGGGCTTCGAGCCGCCGACCCATGGCGAGATCTATCTCGACGGCAAGGCGATCGGACAGCTCCCGCCGCACAAGCGCGGTATCGGCATGGTGTTCCAGAACTACGCGCTGTTCCCGCACATGACGGTCGGCGAGAATCTCGCCTATCCGCTCAAGGTGCGCGGCATGGGGAAGGACGAGATCAAGACCCGCGTCGACCGTGCGCTCGCGATGGTTGAGCTTTCGGGCTTCGGCGGGCGGCGCCCGGCGCAGCTCTCCGGCGGCCAGCAGCAGCGCGTCGCGGTCGCCCGTGCCCTCGTGTTCGAGCCCAATCTCGTCCTGATGGACGAGCCGCTCGGTGCGCTCGACAAGCAGCTGCGCGAGCAGATGCAGTACGAGATCAAGCACATCCACGACAATATCGGCGTCACCGTCGTCTACGTGACGCACGATCAGACCGAGGCGCTGACCATGTCGGACCGCGTCGCGGTGTTCAACGACGGCGTGATCCAGCAGCTTTCGCCCCCGGTGGAGCTGTACGAGCACCCGAAGAATTCGTTCGTCGCGCAGTTCATCGGCGAGAACAACAAGCTTTCGGGCAAGGTTCTCGAAGTGAGTGGCGACACGTGCAAGATAGAACTCGACCAGGGCGGCGAAGTCACTGCGCAGGCTGTCAATATTGACGGCACTGGCTCGCGCACTACGTTGTCCCTGAGGCCCGAGAGGATCTCGATCAACGAGGCGAACGAGGATAATTCCTTGTCCGGCCGGATCGAGGAGTTGATCTATCTCGGCGATACGATTCGTGCCCGGCTCAACGTGGCCGGGAACGACCAGTTCATCGTCAAGGTGCCCAACCATGGCGATGAGCGTGACCTGACCGAAGGGGAGACCGTGACGGTCGGCTGGCGTACCAGCGACTGTCACGCACTCGACCCGATCGATACGGCAGGGGCCTGAAGTCTTGCTGATGCGCGGGGAGGAGCGATCTCGATCGGTCCGCCGCGGAACAGCGCCAGGCCCGGACCGGACCGCGCGGCAGATGCCGACGGCCGGAACAGAAACAACTGAAGGAGCACAAACTTGATTAAACGGATCGCACTCGGAACCGCTGCCTCTGTGATGGTGATGACCGGCGCAATGGCGCAGGACCCGCTGACGATCGTGTCATGGGGCGGCGCCTACTCCGGCTCGCAGCGCAACGCTTACCACGCGCCCTACACCGAAAAGACCGGCGTGAAGATCCTGGAAGAGGACAAGTCCAACCAGGCGCTCGCCGGCATCCGCTCCCAGGTCGAGGCGGGCAACGTCTCCTGGGACGTCGTCGACATGCTGCAGTCCGATGCGCAGCGCGCCTGCGACGAGGGTCTCGTCCTCGAGATCCCGTTCGACGAGTGGCTCGCCAAGGCGCCCGACGGCACCCCGGCCAGCGAAGACTTCATCGAAGGCACTACGGGTGACTGCTTCATCCCGCAGATCCTGTACGCGACCATGTTCGCCTACAACAAGGAAGCCTTCCCGGACGGCGGCCCGCAGACCATCGCGGACATCTGGGACCTCGAGAAGTTCCCCGGCACCCGCTCGCTGGAGAAGATCCCGCAGAAGAACCTCGAGTGGGCTCTGATCGCCGACGGCGTCGCGCCGGATGAGGTCTACGAGGTGCTTGCCACCAAGGAAGGCCAGGACCGCGCCTTCGCCAAGCTCGACGAGATCAAGGACAACGTGATCTGGTGGGACGCCGGCGCACAGCCGCCGCAGCTCCTTGCCGACGGAGAGGCCGCGATCGCGACCGCCTACAACGGCCGCATCTTCAACGCGCAGGTCAACGAGAACCAGCCGTTCGAGATCATGTGGGACGGCCAGATGTTCGAGGTCGACGGCTGGGTTGTCCCCGCCGACAATGAAGACGCGCTCGAGCAGGTGAAGGACTACCTGTTCTTCGCCACCGACACGCAGCGTCTCGCCGACCAGGCCAAGTACATCTCCTACGCTCCGGCGCGGAAGTCCTCGGTCGATCTCGTGGGCAACATGTGGAAGGAAGAAGGCGGCAAGTGGGTCGAGACCGACATCGACATGAAGCCGCACATGCCGACCCAGGAAGACAACTTCAAGAACGCCATCCAGTTCGACACCCAGTTCTGGGCCGACTACGGCGACTCGCTTGAAGAGCGCTTCAACGCCTGGCTCTCCTCGTAAGCCAGCGACCAGCGCCCGCCGGATCACTCCGGCGGGCGTTTTCCTGCCTGCCGACCGACTGCCTGCCTGCGGCACCGCCCTCCGCCGCCCGTGACCGGGGACCGACCATGACCGCGTTGAGCCACGCCTCCGCCCAGACCCGTCGCACAAGCGTTCGTCCCCGATGAGCCAAGCGACAGCGACCCATTCCGGCCAACCGCTCACCACGGCGGACGGCAAACCCCTCAAGCAGGCGCTGCGCGCCGCCAACGGTCGAGCCCGCCGCAACGCGGCCCTTCTGGTGCTCCCGCTGTTCGCGTTCCTGCTGTTCACCTACACCATCCCCATCGTGCAGATGATGACGCGCTCGGTGCAGAACCCCGAGATTTCGGCCTATCTGCCCGAACACTGCCGAGGCGATCGCCGACTGGGACAAGGAGGGCCTGCCCTCCGAAGCGGTCTATGCCGCGATGGTCCAGGACCTCAACGACGGTGGCCGCTCGACCATCGGGCGCGCTGCCGCCCGCCTCAACGCCGAGCTGCCGGGCGCCCGCTCCACCATGATGGGCTCCATGCGCGCCGCCGAGGAATTGACCGCGCCCTTCAAGGAAGGGCTGATCGCGGACGATGACGACTGGGCCAACCCGCGGATCTGGAAGCTGATCCAGCGCGAGACCCGCACGATCACCCCGGCCTACTACCTCCGCGCGCTCGACTACGAGTACAACGCAGACGGCGAGATCGTGGAGCGGCCTGAGAACCTCCAAGTCTACCGCGGGATCTTCTGGCAGACGGCGTGGATGAGCCTTCTCATCACCTCGCTCACCATTCTCCTCGGCTACCCGGTCTCGTACCTTCTGGCGAACCTTCCGGCCAAGAAGGCCAACCTTCTGATGATCCTCGTCCTCCTGCCGTTCTGGACCTCGCTTCTGGTCCGGACCTCGGCGTGGATCGTGCTCCTGCAGCAGGAGGGGGTGGTCAACGACCTTCTCGTCCTCTTCAACATCGTCGGCGACGACGGGCGCGTGCGGCTGATCTACAACCGGATCGGCACCATCATCGCGATGACGCACATCCTCCTGCCGTTCATGATCCTGCCGCTCTACTCGGTCATGAAGACCATCCCGCCGAGCCTGACGCGCGCCGCCCGCTCCATGGGCGCGACGCCGCTGCGCGCCCACCTCACGGTCTACTTCCCGCTGACCGTTCCGGGGCTTGCGGCCGGCGTGCTCCTCGTCTTCATCCTCGCGATCGGGTACTACATTACCCCGGCGCTGGTGGGCGGCGAGTCCGGCGTGTTCATCTCCAACCTCATCGCCGACCGGATGACAGGCTCCCTCTCGCAGCTCCGCCTCGCGCTCGCGCTGGCAACGCTGCTCCTCGTGGGCGTCCTCGTCTTCTACTGGCTGTTCAACAAGCTCGTCGGCGTCGACCGGCTGAAGTTCGGGTAAACCATCATGGCGCTTCCCCAACATGCGAGCCGCCTGGAGAAGGTCTGGCACTGGACGTATCTCGTCATCTGCGGCCTGATCTTCTTCTTCCTCGTCGCGCCGATCGTGGTGATCATCCCGCTGTCGTTCAACGCCGAGCCGTACTTCACCTTCACCAAGGAGATGCTGACGTTCGACCCGGCGGGCTACTCGCTGCGCTGGTACGAGGCGCTGCTGGGCAGCGACGAGTGGATGTCGTCCATCGGCAACTCCTTCTTCATCGCGATCACCTCGACCATCATCGCGACCACGCTGGGCACGCTCGCCGCGCTCGGCCTGTCGCGCCGCGAGATGCCGTTCCGCGCCCTGATCACCGCGTTCCTGATCTCGCCGATGATCGTGCCGCTCATCATCACCGCGGCGGCGCTCTTCGCCTTCTACGCCCGCGTAAACCTGTCGCAGACCTACTTCGCGATCATCATGAGCCACGTCGTTCTCGGCGCACCGTTCGTGGTGATCACGGTGACCGCCGCGCTGTCGGGCTTCGACAACCAGCTCATCCGGGCCTCGCAGTCGCTGGGGGCGAACCAGACGACGACGTTCTTCAAGGTCATTTTGCCGCTGCTTCTCCCCGGCATCATCGCGGGCGGGCTGTTCGCCTTCATCACCTCGCTCGACGAGGTGGTGGTGGTCCTCTTCCTCGCAGGTCCCGAGCAGACACCGATGACGGTGCGCATGTTCTCCGGCCTGCGCGAGGAAATCAGCCCGACCATCCTCGCGCTGGCGTCGATCCTCGTGGCGCTGTCGGTCCTCCTCCTCGCCACCATGGAGATGATCCGCCGCAACACTGAGAAGCAGCGCACAGGGGGCTGACCGCTTCGCCCCAAGCCCGGGGCGAAGTTCGGACGATACGCTCCGCTTGACCGGACGGCGCCGACTGGCAAATGTTGACGCGTCAGATCAAGTTGGGCAGCGCGGCGCTGCCGGGAGGCTTCCAATGGCTCTCACGCGGCGTTCAGCCCTTATCGGCCTCGGCGGGGTGGTCGCATCCGCTGCGCTGGCGCGGCCGCACATCGCCCGCGCTGCGGCGCCCTTTACACGTGCGCCGCTGCCGTATGCTGAGGACGCTCTGGCGCCTCACATCTCCGCCCGCACCGTGGCGCTCCACGCCAACGTCATTCACCAGAACCACGTCGACCGGCTGAACCTCCTCGTCGAGGGCACCGACTATGCCGACATGTCGCTGGAGGACGTGATCCGCACGGCGGGCGATGCCGGCGACCTCGCGGTGTACGAGAGCGCGTCCGAGCATCACAACCACACGCTCTACTTCAATCAGTTCGCCGGCGGTGCGACCCTGCCGGGGCCTGTCCTGGAAGAGGCGATCAACCGCGAGTACGGCGGCCTCGACGGGCTCGCCGACGAACTCGTCCTCGCGTCCGACGCGGTGTTCGGCACGGGCTGGGTGTGGCTGAGCGCGGAAGGGGAGGCGCTCTATCTGGAGGGATGGCCGGACGCCGACAGCCCGTTCGCCACCGGCCGGCAGCTCCTCATGGGCATCGATCTGTGGGAGCACGCCTACGTGTTCGACTATGAGACCAAGGTCGAGGACTACCTGCGCGAAGTGGCGCTGAGCCTCGTCAACTGGGCCGCGATCGAACAGCGCTACATCGACGGTGAATGAGGCTTGCGGACAGGGCCGAGCGGAATGGTGGGGAGAGGACGGCGGCTCGGGCCGTAAGGGCGCTGTGCGCGCGGGTGAGGCCGGTGATCGTCCGGGCGAGCCCGGAGCGGTGGCCTAGAGCTGGCGGGCGAGGACCGTCACGTCGGACGCCTGGCCGGAGGATACGGTGAAGGACTGGCGGAATTCGGCGTCGCGGTGCTTGGCGACCACGGCGTACTCGCCGGCGGCCAGAGTCACGTTGGCGTGGGCGCCGACCCGTTCGAAGATTTCCTCGCCGTCGCCGTTGTAGACGGTCCACGCGGTGTCGGCGATGGCCTCGCCGCCTTCGTTGCGGACGAGCTTGAGACGGATCTCGCCGGCCTGGTGGCGCAAGGACACGCGGGTGAGCTTGCCGGCCTCGACCAGGACGTCCGCGGTGCGCACCGCGTTGACCGTCCCGTACTTGCTGACGATGTGGTAGTTGCCGGCCGGAAGGCGGGCGATCGCGCCGGGGTTCACGTTGCCGATCAGGCGCTTCTCTTCGTTCTCGATCGCGTAGAGCTCGAACTTGGTCGCCTGCTTGGTGGCTTCGGTCTCGATGCCGTCCACCTGGGCGTTGAGCTGGAGGCCGCCGGCGTTGAGGACGAACGTCTCGCTGGTGGCGGAACCCTGGACGTTGACGATGCGGGAGATGGCGGCGCGGCCGTAGGAGACGTGGACGATGTAGCGGCCGGGTTGCAGGCGGACTTCGAGGTCGCCGCCGCGGCCCTTGTGGACGAGGGGAAGCTCGCCGTTGGCGTCCGGAAAGTCGCGGAAGACGCGCCAGACCAGACCGTCGCCGATGGGGCCGCCATCTTCCGCGAGCTTGCCGACCACATAGAGAGAAGACTGGGTGGTGCCGGACCGCTCGAGCGAAGGACCGTTGGCGGGGGCGTAGGCGACGTAGGAGCCGTCCATCGTTTCGCCGCCATTAACCATGCGGGTAATTGCAGACTGGGGATCGGCCCCGGCGGACTGAATGGGTTTAGGCTTGGGGATCGGCGCTGCCGCGTTGGCGGCGGCCGGCGGCACAACGACACACGAAAGGAAGAAGCAGGTTGCCCAGCGGTTCATCGTGTACCTCGTCGTTCCCCTCGCTGTTGCAAAAACGCCGCACAGCGAAAGCGCACGTCATGTGCGAATTCAGATTGCCTGAGCGATCACTGTATTTCAACGATCGCACCGGTTTGACACCAAAAGTGCACTTCACGAACCAGGGACCCGGACGATGAGCATTCTGCGTGACTATTTGGCAACGCGGCGGACAGTTCCGTCGGTCCAGCTCATCGAGCCGGGGCCGGACAGGGAAACGCTCGACGCGATGCTGACGCTGGCAGCTCGTGTCCCGGACCATGGCAAACTGGCGCCTTGGCGGTTCATCGTCTTTGCGGACGATGCGCGTGTGTACGCTGGCAAACGGTTTTCTGCAATCGCGCAAGCGGACGATAATCCTGCACGGCGCGAAGCTGAACTGACGCGCTTTACGCGCGCACCGGTCGTTGTTGCGGTGGTGAGCACCGCGGGCATCCATCCGAAGATTCCGGAGTGGGAACAGATCCTTTCCGCAGGCGCCGTGTGTCTTAACCTTCTTCATGCTGCGGCGGCGCACGGATTTTCAGGCCAATGGCTGACCGAGTGGATCGCCTACGACGACGCCGCCAAGGCCGCGATCGGGATCGCCCCGGAGGAGCGGGTGGCGGGGTTTATCCACATCGGCACGCCCGATTTCAAACCCGCCGACCGCGACCGGCCGGACATCGACGCGATCACGACTCGATTCGTACCCCCTGCCGATCAGGCCGATTGAGGTAGTTGCCATGCATTACGACCCGCGCGTGAACGACCACGGCCTGCCGCACGACCCGTTCAAGGCGCTGGTCGCCCCGCGGCCGATCGGCTGGATCTCCTCGCTCGACGCCGAGGGGCGGCCCAACCTTGCGCCCTATAGCTTCTTCAACGCTGTGTGCGACCACCCGCATCTCGTGATGTTCTCCTCGTTCGGGGTGAAGGACAGCCAGTCCAACATCGAGGCGACGGGCGAGTTCGTCTGCAACCTCGCGACGTTCGACCTGCGCGATGCGATGAACCAGTCGTCCGCGCCGCTGGAGCACGGCAAGTCCGAGTTCGAGTTCGCCGGGCTGGAGACGGCGCCATCGGTGCTCGTGAAGCCGCCGCGCGTCGCCGCCACGCCGGTTTCGATGGAGTGCGTCTACGTCGAGACCGTGCCGCTGAAGAGCGCTTCGGGGGTGCGCGGGCGCTACACGATGCTCATCGGCGAGGTGGTGATGATCCACATCGACGAGAGCGTGCTGGTGGACGGCATGGTGGACCTCACCCGCCTCCAGCCCATCGCCCGGTGCGGCTACCGCGATTACACCGCCGCGACGACGGTGTTCCAGATGAGCCGGCCCCGCGGCGGCGGCGACGGCGCCTAGAACGGCACCTCGCGCGGCATCACCAGGAGCGTCGGCGTGTCGGGCAGGGTGTTCAGCGACACCGTGACGGTGGGGGAGGGGTTCATAGAGACCGCGAACCCGTCGTCCCGCGTCCGGGCAGCGAATTCGTTCAGGTTGTAGTTGCTGAACCAGTGCATCGGGATCGCCAGCGAGGCGCGCAGGCGGCTGATGACGTTCATCATCTCGCCATGGCGCATGGTCCGCCCGCCATCGATCGGCACGAACACGATGTCGAGCCGGCCGATTTCGGCGATCTGGGAATCATTGAGTTCCTGGTGGAGGTGGCCGAGGTGGCCGATGCACAGGCCCGCGATCTCGAACACGAAGATGGAGTTGCCGTTTGCCTCCACCTGGCCGCCCCAGGTGCGGATGTCGCTGGGGACGCTGCGGATCAAGCACCTCGCCGACGTTGAGGAAGTGGTTGGCGCGGCCCCCTTCGGGGTTCCAGCCCTTCAGCGCGTGGGGGATGCCGGGGTCCGGCACCGGCGTCCAGTGGCTGGAGTGGGCGTGGTTCATGGTGACGACGTCGGGGAGGCGGTCGCCGCCGTGGGTGCCCGAATAGTCGGTCGCGATGGTGGTGCCGTCCGGCGCCACGATGCGGAAGGTGGAGTGCCCGACGTAGGTGATGTCGACCGAGTAGGCGTCGGCGCCCCCCGTCGCGGCGCGCCACAGCTTGGCGCCGGGCAGCCGCTCGGCAATCGCCTGACAGTTGGAGACCTGTGCGGCGGCGGGAGGGGCGAAGAGCGCGAGCGCAAGCCCCGCGAAAGCCAATGCCTTGAGGGTCGCATGCATCGAACGGTCCTTCCTCGTCGGGTTGAACGGGAGTTCGAAGGCTAGCGTTGTGCCAACCATGCCGCGCCGCAAGTCACGCCGGCGTGACAAGGCGGCGCACTGTGCCGCAGGCAGTGCAGGGCGGTGCGTGCGGGGAGGTGGCAGGCGTGGCTCAGGTTCGCTCGCGCTGGGTGATGCTGCGCTGCGCGGGCTGCAGGCGCGAGGCCTCATGCGCCCGGCGGAAATAGGGTTTGCTCATCAGCTCCGAGCGGATGATGAAGTCGGCCGTCGTCTCCGTCGTCGCGACGGCGATCTGCGCGATCGTCGCCATGCGCAGGAGCGGGGCGGGGTCGACGTCGTGCGGCTGGCGGGTCAGCGGGTCGGCGAACAGGATCAGGATGTCGATCTGGTTGTCGGCGATCAGCGCGCCGAGCTCCATGTCGCCGCCCAGCGTGCCGGAGCGCAGGCACGTCACGTCGAGGCCGGTGGCCTCGAGGAGGACGCGGCCGGTGTTGCCGGTCGCGGTCAGCACATGGTCGGCAAGCGCCGCCTCGTTGGCGAACGCCCAGGCGCCGAGCTGCGCCTTGACCGCGTCGTGCGCGGCGAAGCCGATGCGCTTCTGCCCCTCCATCAGGGCTTCTTGCGGAAGGCGTCCAGGGAGACGACCTGCGCGCCCTCGCTCGGGGGTGTGGTTTCGTGCTCGGCGTCCTCGTCGCTGCCGGCGTCATCGTCCTGCGCCGGGGCGGGGACGTGTGCGGGCGTGGCGAGCGTCGGCGCAGGGACGGCGGTGGGACCGGCAGGTTTCTGCGCCTCGGGGGCGTTGTTGGCCGGGTCGAACTGCAGGCCGAACTGGACTGAGGGGTCGAAGAAGCCCTTTACCGCAGCGAACGGCACCAGAAGCCGCTCCGGCACACCGCCGAAGGACAGCCCCACCTCGAAGGTGTGGTCGGTCACCGACAGATCCCAGAACTGGTGCTGCAGGACGACCGTCATCTCTTCCGGGTGCTGCTGGCGCAGCCGGGAGGACATGCGAACGCCGGGCGCGGTCGTGTCGAACGCGATATAGAAGTGATGCTCGCCGGGGAGACCGCCGTCGGCCACCTCGCGCATCACCTTGCGCACGACCCCGCGCAGGGCGTCTTGCACCAGAACGTCGTAACGGATGAGGTCGTCAACCACGATCCACCTCCTTCATTGCGGCATAGGTAGCGTGTCCGCCCCATCATTCCAACGGGCCATGCTGGCGGTTTTTCTCACGGTACGGATGTTTTCAGCAGTCGCGTCTTTTCGGCCTTTGCAAACGGCGTGACAAGTCGTTTGCGGGGGCCGCGGCCTGAAATAGCTGGTTTGTCCGGTGTGACGCTGTGTTCGCCCATCGCCTCGGTGGCCGTCGCGACGCGCGCTGCGGCTGAACCGGATGTGTATGGGCAGGATGAAGTGGAGGCTTCTGTTGCCAGGTGCCTCCGAACCCCGCCTCGCCCGGCTAAGGGAAAGGACTTAAACGAGGTTATCGCGCTGCGTTACGCAGCGAGACGAGCCTCAGCATAGTTGTCATTCGCAACTACAGTTTTGGTCCGATGACGGTGGTACCATACCGAGCGAAAGAAGAGCCTTTACACCCTCGTCGATCCTATTTCGCCCCCGCCGAAACCGCGCGCCCTGTTCAAGGCTCGCGGCTTGGGTGGAGGCGCCGGGTACCGCCCCCGGGTCCGAAGAGCTTATTACGCTGCCCGTTTATCGCCATAGCCAACCGTCGCTGGCAGACCCGAATATAGGGGAGCCGGGCCGCGATGAGAAGGGTTCTTCGGCCGGCATTGTCCCGCGCCCGTCTCCTGCGCCAGCTGCGTGCGCGCCCGCCTGAAAAGAGGTGCGAAACCGTTGTCCTCCCTATCCCCGGAAGTTTTGCCCGGAAAACGAGCGTTGGTTCCTCGCCCTTCGCGCGTTAACCGAGGGGTTGCGGCAATGGGAAACGGAGTAGGCTCATGG
The DNA here is from genome assembly GCA_963704595.1 of uncultured Alphaproteobacteria bacterium. Lineage (GTDB taxonomy): Bacteria > Pseudomonadota > Alphaproteobacteria > Rhizobiales > Amorphaceae > Acuticoccus. Next base: position 3,790,013 of record OY969922.1, on the reverse strand, counting down.
ACCAGTATCACCGTTTGATACGGCTCATACTCGACGAGGGCGTCCGCCAGGCGGATCGCACCGGCGTCGGCACGCTCTCCGTCTTCGGCCATCAGGACCGGTACGACCTCTCCAAGGGCTTTCCGCTCGTCACCACCAAGAAGGTGCACCTCAAATCCGTGGTGGCCGAGCTCCTGTGGTTCATCGCCGGGGAGACCAACGCCGGCCAGCTGCGCGAGCGCGGGGCGACCATCTGGGACGAATGGGCGGACGCCGACGGCGAGCTTGGGCCCATCTACGGCCGCCAGTGGCGCGCGTGGCCGACGGCGGAGGGCCCGGTCGACCAACTCGCCCGCGTGGTGGAATCCATAAAGAGCGATCCCGCGTCACGCCGGCACATCGTGTCGGCCTGGAATGTCGGCGACCTCGACAAGATGGCGCTGCCGCCCTGCCACCTTCTCTTCCAGTTCCACGTGGCGGCCGGCAAACTCTCGTGTCAGGTCTACCAGCGCTCGGCGGACGTGTTCCTCGGCGTGCCGTTCAACATCGCGAGCTACGCGATCATGACGCACATGATGGCGCACGCGACCGGCCTTCAGCCGGGCACGCTCGTCCACACGCTGGGCGACGCGCACCTTTACCTCAACCATCTCGAGCAGGCGCGCCTGCAGCTGACGCGCGAGCCGCGCCCGCTGCCGACACTCGTCCTGGAAGGCGCGCCGCGCGACCTGTTCGCGATCGAGGCCGAGCACATCGTGGTGAAGGGCTACGATCCGCACCCGACCATCAAGGCGCCCATTGCCGTCTGATCCCGACATCGCGCTGATTGTCGCAGCGGCCGAGAACGGCGTGATCGGCCGCGACGGCCAGATCCCGTGGCGCCTCTCCAGCGACCTCAAGCACTTCAAGGCGCTGACGCTGGGCCACACCGTCGTCATCGGGCGCCGGACGCACGAATCCATCGGAAGGCCGCTTCCCGGCCGCCGCACCATCGTTGTGACCAGCCGCAGCATCGACGGCGTGGAGACGGCCCGGAGCCTCGCGGAGGCCGTCCGGATGGCCGAGGGGCCGGTGTTCCTCGCGGGCGGCGAGGCGATCTACCGCGAGGGAATGGCGCTGGCGGACACGATCCACCTCACCCGCGTTCATGCCGCACCCGAGGGGGACACGCGCTTCCCCGAGATCGACGAGGCCGCGTTCACGCTGGCCGATCGGCAACCCGGAATCCGCGGTCCGAACGACGATCACGACTTCACCTATATGACCTTTCGGCGCGCCCCGCGCGGTCACTGATTGAAACATCGGGCCGCGTCAGCCTATATGCGTTGCGCGTTTGGCCGCGTTTGCGCTCCGACAGCGGGTGCCTATGTGCACAACTGAAATTGTGCGTAGCGCGATAAATTTCGGACTTTGAGGGGAGCGGGAATGCCCTGGAACAACCAGTCGGGCGGTAAAGGTGGCGGCCCATGGGGCGGCGGTGACGGCCCTTGGGGCGGTGGCGGCAACAGCAACGGGCCGAACAAGCCGAATCCGTGGGGGCAGGGGCCCCAGCGCGGCGGCAAGGATCAGGGCTCGCCCGATCTGGAAGACCTTCTGCGCCGGAGCCAGGACAAGCTGAAGCGCGTGCTGCCCCGCAAGGGCGGTGGCGGCGGCAATGGCAGCGGTGGCGGCGGCGGCCCGTCGGCGGGTGCCATCGGCGCGCGCGGCGTCCTTCTGGCCGTCATCGCGGCGGCGGTGGTCTACGGCCTCACCGGCTTCTACCGCGTCGGCCCGGGCGAACTCGGCGTCGAGCTGGTGCTCGGCAAGTATCAGAGCACCACGCAGCCGGGCCTCAACTACAACTGGCCCTACCCGTTCGGCGAGGTCTACACGCCCGACGTCCTGCGTATCCGCGAAGTCAACATCGGCTCGACCGGCGAGGGCCGCGGGGCCGACGTGCCGCAGGAAAGCCTGATGCTGACCGGCGACGAGAACATCGTCGACGTCGACTTCAAGGTGCAGTGGCGCATCTCCGACCCGGCCAACTACCTCTTCAACGTCGAGGACCCTGCCTCTACCGTGAAGCAGGTTGCCGAGAGCGCGATGCGTGAGGTGGTCGGTCGCAAGAACATCCAGCCGATCCTGACGCAGGAGCGCCAGCAGGTCGAACAGGACGTGCAGGCGCTGATGCAGACGACGCTGAACAACTACGGCGCCGGCATCGAAGTCAGCCAGGTGCAGACCCAGAAGGTCGACCCGCCCGCAGGCCGTCATCGGCGCGTTCCGTGACGTGCAGACCGCCCGCGCCGACCAGGAGCGCTTCCAGAACGAGGCCGACGCCTACGCCAACGACATCGTGCCCCAGGCACGCGGTGAGGCGGCCCGGATCGTGGAAAACGCCAGCGCATACCGCGACCAGGTGGTTGCCGAGGCAACCGGTGAGGCGGACCGCTTCCTGTCGGTCTTCGAAGAGTACCGCAAGGCGCCGGAAGTCACCCGCCAGCGCATCTATCTTGAAACCATGGAGCGTGTTCTGGCCGGCACCGACAAGATCATCATCGACCAGAGCGGCGGCGGCTCGGGCGTCGTCCCCTACCTCCCGCTTGACCGGCTGAACGAAGCCCGGCCTGCAGCCACCCAGACCCAGGGAGCCCGATAATGCGCGTCGGCCTCATCGCCTTTCTCGTGATCCTGGCGGCCGCAGTGGTCGCCGCCCTCAACTCCTTCTTCATCGTCAACCCGACCCAGCAGGCGCTCGTCCTGCAGTTCGGTGAAGTCCGTCAGGCCGTCCGCGATCCGGGCATCAATGCCAAGATCCCGTTCGTCCAGGACGTCCAGTACCTCGACAAGCGGCTGCTCGACCTCAACGTTCCGGCGCAGGAAATCATCGCGGCGGACCAGAAGCGGCTCGTGGTGGACGCGTTCGTGCGCTACCAGATCGCCAACCCGGTGCGCTTCTACCAGACGGTGAACAACGTGCGCGAAGGCGCGTCGCGCCTGTCCACCTTCGCGCAGTCTTCGCTGCGTGCGGTGCTCGCCGACGCCACCTTCCAGGACATCGTGCGCGACAACCGGCCCGAGCTGATGCGGCGCATCCAGCAGGACGTGGCGACCCGTGCGCGTGACATCGGCGTCGAGGTGGTGGACGTGAAGATCCGCCGCGCCGACCTGCCGGAAGCCAACTCCGAAGCCATCTTCCAGCGGATGCAGACCGAGCGCGAGCAGGAAGCCACGCAGATCCGCGCACAGGGCCGTGAAGCCTCGCAGCGTGTCCGCGCGGCCGCCGACCGCACGGCAACGGTGCTTCGCGCCGAAGCCCAGCGGGAAGCCGAGCAGGTCCGCGGTCAGGGTGATGCGCGCAAGAACGCCATCTTCGCCGAGGCCTACACGCAGGACCCGCAGTTCTTCGCGTTCTACCGCGCGATGCAGGCCTACGTGGAATTGCTGGCAGCCTCCGACACGCGCCTCGTGCTGTCGCCGGACGCGGACTTCTTCCGCTACTTCAACGACCCGGCCGGGCTCTCCCGTTCGGCCCGTGCCACCGGCGAGCGTGCCGATGGTCTCGCGTCCCGCGAGCAGACGGGTGATGCAGGCCTCCCGGCGCCGGAACTGCCGGCGGCAGCCGACCCGAACGCGCCGATCGTGCGTCCGACCGACGAGGTCACCAGGGCGACCGCGGCCGAAAGCGTTGCGGAAGCCCAGGCCAACCTCGACGCGGTTGTCGAGGAAGCCAAGGCCGCAGCCCAGCAGGGCCTCGAGGATGCGCTGAACGTCGACCTCGACGGCGACGAGCCGGCGCCTGCCGGCGAAGGCGCTGCCGCGCCCGAGACGACCGTGGCCCCGGCCGAGCCGACCCCGCCGCGGACGCTACCGGGAGCCGACCCCGGCCGAGGAGAGCACCGAAGAGGCGGTCGAGAGCGCCGATCCGGCTCCGCTCCCGGCAGCCAACCGCGCCGCCAACAACGACGTCAACGCCGGCAACGGCGCGGCGGCGGACGGCGCGGCGACCGAGGCCAGCTCCCGGCCGCGGCCCCCGCGGCAGAAGGCACCGCGGCGCCCGCGCGCGCCTCCGGCGTCAACGCGACGCAGCGCGGCAACGTGACCATCGTCCGGCCCGAGCAGCGGACGGAATGAACGAACTCCTCCTGGCGGCGGGCCTCGTGCTCGCCGTCGAAGGCACTGTTTACGCACTGTTTCCGAAGGCCATGCACGGCCTGATGGAGCGGATGCTTGAGACGCCGCCGGACACCATGCGTGTCGGCGGCGTCGTTGCGCTTGCCGCCGGCGTTGCTATCGTCTGGCTCGCACGTAGCTGACCCGAAGCTTACAAATCGGCGACGAACGTTACGGGATGCTAACGCAAAGATCCCGAATAACGGCTATGCTGCCACCGACGGCGCAAGGGGGTTTTATGACGAGAACGATGAGAAGCATGGCGGCTGCAGCGGCAACCGGCCTGTTGATCCTGTCGGCCGCCGTACCGGCCCCTGTCCTCGCCCAGGAAGTGGGCCCGCGCTCGGTCGCCGACCTTGCGGAAGGCCTGCTCGACTCGGTGGTCAACATCTCCACCTCGCAGCGCGTGGAGGGCCGCCGACCGGCCGCCCCCAGCACCGACGAGGAAGGCGAGAGCGAAGACACCCCCTTCCAGGAATTCTTCGACGAGTTCTTCGACAGTGAGGACGGCGCGCCCGATCCGCGCCGCGTCCAGTCGCTGGGCTCCGGCTTCATCATCTCGGCAGACGGCGTGGTCATCACCAACAACCACGTCATCAAGGACGCCGACGAGGTCATCGTGAACTTCGCCGACGGCCGCAAGCTCGAGGCCGAGATCGTCGGCCGCGACCCGAAGACCGACCTCGCGGTCCTGCGCGTCACCCCCGACGCGCCGCTGAAACCGCTCGACTTCGCCGCGTCCGACGACCTTCGCGTCGGCGACTGGGTGATGGCCATCGGCAATCCGTTCGGCCTCGGCGGCACGGTGACGGTCGGCATCATCTCCGCCCGCAACCGCAACCTGCAGAGCGGCCCCTACGACGACTTCCTGCAGACCGATGCCGCGATCAACCGCGGCAACTCCGGCGGCCCGCTGTTCGACATGGACGGCAACGTCGTCGGCATCAACACCGCCATCATCTCGCCGAGCGGCGGGTCGATCGGCATCGGCTTCGCGATCCCGTCCGAGATCGCGACCTCCGTCATCACGCAGCTTCTGGAATATGGCGAGACGCGGCGCGGCTGGCTCGGCGTCCGCATCCAGGAGGTGAGCGACGACATTGCCGAGAATCTCGGCATGGAGAAGCCCACCGGTGCGCTGATCGCCGGCGTCGAGGAAGACGGCCCGGCCGCGTCCGGCGGCATCCAGGCCGGCGACGTCGTCACCCTGTTCGACGGCAAGGAAGTGGAATCGATGCGCGAACTGCCGCGGATCGTCGCCGGCACCGCCATCGGCAAGCGCGTCGCGGTCACGGTCCTGCGCGAGGGCAAGCCCGTCGAGCTCGCGGTCGACGTCGGCCAGCTCGAGGAGAGCGAGGCCCGCGCTGCGGTCGCCACCGAGGAAGACGAAGCCGATGTGCCCGCCGCCGACACCGAGGAGGGCATCACGATCCTCGGCATGGAGCTGAAGGCGATGTCGGAAGGGCAGCGCAGCACGTTCGAGATCGACCCGGAGATCGAGGGCGTCGTCGTCACCGCCGTCGAGGCGGACGGCAGCGCCGCCGAGAAGCGCATCGTCCCGGGGGACGTGATCCTCGAGGTCGGCCAGCGCGAAGTCAGCACCCCGCAGGAGGTCCAGGAGCGGATCGCCAAGCTCAAGGAGGACGGCCGCAAGACCGCGCTCCTCACGCTGTCCAGCAACGAGGGCGACCTCCGCTTCACCGCCCTGCGGCTGGAAGACTGATCGGCGGCCGGTCGAACCCGATCGTCCTGCGGGCCGTTCAGTCCCCAAAGACGTGGAGGACATCATGACCAAGCACTTCGCCGCGCTCGCCGTGGCGGCAGCGCTCTGTGCCGGCGCCGCATACCCCGCCAGCCGCGCAGACGACGGCCTGACTCCGGCCTGCGCGCAGCCCCCGCCCCGCAGGACGCCCGGGACCGCTTCGACACCCGCGAGCGGGAAGCAGACGATGCGCGCTACCAGATCGAGCGCGTGGGCGACGACCTCCTCCGCCTCGACCGCGAGACCGGCGAGGTCCGGCTCTGCGCAGAGTCCCAGCCGATGTTCGCCTGCCGGACCGTGGTGATCGGCAATCGCTCCGCGGACGACACGGAATTTCCCGCATCCGGCGAGCTCCTCGCCGAAAACCGCGCGCTGAAGGCGGAGAACGAGGCGCTGAAGGAGCGTCTTGCGATGGTGAAGGCGCTGCTCGAGGACGTCGAGGCCGCATCCGCCGATGAACTCGGCGCAGCGACGCGGGGCGGCGAGCGTGACTGGGCCGGCACCCGCCGCGACATCGAGGAAGCCATCGACGTCACGGACTACGCCTTCCGCCGCTTCCGCGACCTCGTCAAATCCCTGAGCGACGACGAGGAGGCCAGTCGATGACGGCGGCCCCGAATCCGCGCGTCTTGCGGGACGCAGTCTGATGCCCGTCGAGACGCTGTCGGACGGCGCGGTCAGCCGCGTCGTCAGCGGCCGGCTCGCGGTCCCGACCCGCGGCCCGGGCTTCGCCGACATCACGCGCGAGGTCAGCGGCTGGCTGCGCGAAATCGGTGCCTCTGCGGGCCTAGTCACCCTCTTCGTCCGGCACACCACGGCCTCGCTGGTCATCCAGGAAAATGCCGACGACGACGTTCAGGCCGACCTTGTCGACAGCCTCGTCAAGCTTGCGCCGCCGAACGCCGGCTACCGCCACAACGACGAGGGGGCCGACGACATGCCGGGCCACATCAAGTCGATGCTGTGCGACGTGAGCCTTGCGATCCCCTGCGCCAACGGGTCGATGCGCCTCGGCACATGGCAGGGCATCTACCTCGTCGAACACCGCGCCCACGGCCGCCCGCGCGAAGTCGACCTCACCTACATCGGCTGAGCCGCTGCGCCGGCCGCCCGACGGGTGAAGCGGCGCACGAAATGGTGCGGCTTGCCCGCCTGCCGTCCGTGAAAAGCGCCCAATCCGGATCTAAGCGTCCAGCTCGGTGCGAAGGTTCACTTTCCGCAACGTCGCCGCCTTTGCGCTGCATCAGCTCAGGAGCGCGGGGCGGGGGCGTTGCACGCTTTGCAGCCCTCAACAGCGTGACTCGATACTGCGGCGGGGGACTTATGACCAACCAACCCCAGCAATTCTTTTGGAGAGACGGCCGGCGGCCATTACCGTCGGCATAGCGCGGGCGGCGTGCAACAAGGCCCCGCCGAAGCTGGGACCGGCCATGCGGCCGCGACGGAGGCCAGCCGCGCGGGCTGGCTTCAGAGCGTGATTTCGGCGGGTTGTCCGCCAGGAAGTTGCGCTCGGGCCGGTCATGCGGCTGCGGCGGAGGCCGGCCGCGCGGGCTGGCCTCCGAGCGTCATTTCGGCGGGTTGTCCGCCAGGAAATTGCCCATCCGCGTGACGCCTTCGAGGATGCGGTCCTTGGCGGCGGCGTAGGAGAGGCGGACGTAGCCTTCGCCGAGCGTGCCGAAGTCCGGTCCGCCGATGAGGGCGACGCCGGTCGACGCCAGCAGCGCGTCGGCCAGCGGCTTCGCCTTCCAGCCCGTCGCGCTGATATTGGGGAAGGCGTAGAACGCGCCCTTCGGCACCGCGCAGGTCACACCCGGCAGCGCGTTCAGCGCAGCCGTCACCGCCTGCCGCCGCTCGTCGAACGCCTCGACCATCGCTTCCGCCGCGTCCTGCGGGCCGGTCAGCGCCGCAACGCCCGCATACTGCGCCGGGGCGTTGACGCAGGACCATGCGTTGACGGCGAGCTTGCGCGCCTTGTCGAACAGCGCGTCCGGCCACAGCGACCAGCCGAGCCGCCAGCCGGTCATCGCGTAGGTCTTGGAAAAACCGTCGAGGAGGATGAGCCGGTCGCGCAGTTCGGGGAAGGAGCCCAGCGACAGGTGCTCCAGCCCGTCGTAGGTCATCCGGCTGTAGATCTCGTCGGACATCACCGCGACGTTGGGGTAGCGCTCGAGGATCTTTGCCAGCGCGCGCACGTCGTCCGGCGTGCTGACGCCGCCTGTGGGGTTGGCGGGGGAGTTGATGATGACGAGCCGCGTCTTGTCGGTGATCCGCGCTTCCACGTCGGCGGGGGAGAAGGCGAAGCCGTTCTCTTCGCGGATCGGCAGCGGCACCGGCGTCGCGCCGGTGAACTCGATCATCGAGCGGTAGATCGGGAAGCCGGGGTCGGGGTAGAGGATCTCGGCGCCCGGCTCGCCGAACATGCCGATCGCCATGTACATCGTCACCTTGCCGCCGGGCACGATGAGGATGTTCTCGGGCGAGGTCTCGACGCCGGTGCGCATCGTGATGTCGGCGGCCACGGCCTCGCGCAGCGCCGGAATGCCGGGGGCGGGCGTGTAGCCGTGGTGGCCGTCGCGCAGCGCCTTTACTGCGGCCTCGACGATGTGAGGCGGGGTCGGAAAGTCCGGCTGGCCGATGCCGAGGTTGATGACGTCCATCCCCTTGGCGGCGAGCGCGTTGGCCCGCGCCAGTACGGCGAACGCGTTTTCCTCGCCGATGCGGTCGAAGCCCGAAATTGTGTGCAGCATCAAGATCTCCTCCGGTGCGGCGGTTTACCCCACGCGCGGGGCCGCCGCCAGAGGCCGCGCGCTACTGCACGCCCGCTTCCTGCGAGGCGATGACCTGCCCGCGCACCCGCTCGCGGTGGAGGATGTAGAGGCCGGCCGCCGCGATGATCGCCGTGCCGACGAGGGTCATCGCGTCCGGCACGTCGCCGAAGATGACGAAGCCGAACAGAATCATCCAGACCATCTGCGTGTAGATGAATGGGGCGAGCGTCGACGCGTTGGCGATCCGGTGCGCCACCACGAGAGCGTAGTGCCCCACCGCGCCGAAGAAGCCCATCATGAAGGCGAGCGCCCAAAGGCTGGGCGTCGTGAGGCTCGAGACGGCACTGTAGGCGACCGGCGAGAGCGCGGCAGCACCGACCACCGCGCCCAGCATCATGAGGCTCTCGGCGGACTCGGTCCGGTTCATCTTGCGCGTCAGGAGGGAATACATCGCGTAGTTGAAGACCGAGATGAACGACAGGATGATCGCCCAGTGCATCGCGCCCATCCCGGGCCGGGTGACGATGAGGACACCCGCGAAGCCGACGCCGACGGCGATCCAGCGGCGGAGGCCGACAGTTTCGCCCAGGATCGGCCCCGCCAGCGCGGTCACGATCAGCGGCGCGCAGAACATGATCGCGCTCGCTTCGGCGAGCTGAAGATATTTGAGCGCCCAGAAATTGAAGAAGGTCGCGGCGAGAAGGTGGAGGCCGCGAAGGACATGCATCCACGGGCGGTGCGCACGGAACGCCTCGCGGTGCGTCCAGACCCGCAGGAAGATGCCGAGCAGGATGATGTGCGTGACGTAGCGCAGCCAGACGACGTCGAACGGTGCGAGACCGGCCTCGCCGAGGAACTTCGCCGTTGTGTCGAGGCAGGAGAACATCCCCGCCGCGCCCAGCATCAGGAGAATCGCGCGCAGATTGCCCGTGTCGGAGAATTGCGTCGCGATCGGCACTTATGCGGTCACGTCTTCGGCGCTGTCGTCCTCGTCGTCGTCGATGTCGTCAGCCGCCGGTGCGCCGCTCGCCTTGAGGAGGTTCTTTTCCATCCGGCGCAGATACTTGCGCAGGCGCTTGCGGTCCTTCTCGTCGAACCCGGCGAGCGCTTCCTTCTCCAGCCGCTTGCACACCTTGTCGACGTCGCCGATCAGGGCGCGGCCCGGCTCGGTGAGATAGACGCGGGAGAGGCGGCCGTCGTCCGGCGAGGTCTGCCGCATCACGAAGCCGTAGGCGGCGAGGCGGGTGACCATCTTGGTGACGGTGGGGGGCTGGACACCAAGTTCGGCGGCGAGCTCGCTCATCGTCATCCCGTCCTGCACGGCGAGCGCCTTGAGGACGCCTTCCTGCCCGGGATGGAGCGCGATCGCCGCGAGGTGAACCCCGAAACGCGCGCGCTGCGCCTTGGCGGCCTGCGTCAGGCGGTAGACGGTGGTCTTGGAATACTGGAACGGCATCGGCACCTCACAGGATGCCCGCCCGGCGGCGCGGATCGTGCCGAAGGCAGGTCGAAACCCTCCTCGCTGCATAGGCCGCCGGTCATAAACCCGCAAGGCCCTCAGAGGTTTGTGACAAGCCGCGCGACATGATCGGCGTAGGCGGTGCGCTTTTCATGCGTCGACGTGTCGATCCTGTAGAGCGCTGCGTAGCGCGTTTTGCAGCGCGGATGGCAGATGAAGCGCATCCCGCGCAGGATGGTCCGGCGGCCGGGCTCGCCGATGATCTTTGACTGGAACCAGCGCGCGCCGCAGGTGGTGACCACCGTGAGCGTCCTGATGTTGTCGAGCTGGCCGCGGATCGGCGCGTCCTCGGAGGGCATCGAGAACGTGGCGTAGGGGACGAGCACGCGGTCGAGCCAGCCTTTCAGCATGGCTGGGAGGCCGAACCACCAGGTCGGGTAGACGAAAATCAGCGTGTCGCACCACTTGAGGTCGGCAAGCTCCGAGGCGACCGGGCGCTCGTTGTCGCCGGGGGTGTGGTAGCCCTCGCGCTCGGCACGGTCCATCACAGGGTCGAAGCCCTCGCCGTAGAGGTCACGCACGCGGATTTCGGCGCCACGCGCCGTGAGAGAGGCCAGCACGCGGTCCCGGAGATGGGCCGTAAAGCTCTCCGGGTTCGGGTGGCAGTAGACGACGAGTGCTTTCATCAGGCCTGTAGGGTCGGGAAGAGGTAGGGCTTGCCGTAGTCGTAGGACGGGTCGTCCCACGCGACCATCTTGCCGGGGTTGAGGAGGCCCTTGGGGTCGGCCCGGCGCTTGAACGAGAGCTGCACCTCGTCGGTCTGCTTCATCCCGCCTTCCTCCAGCGTGTAGCGGTGCGGGTTGAAGATCGGGCAACCCTCGTCCTCGTGGATCCTGACGATCTCGTCGAGACGCTCCTCGGTGGTGTAGCGCACCAGCGGCAGGCCGAAGCAGCCGACCGCACCGTCGAAGCGGACGAACTCGAGGTGGGTCGGCAGCTCCTCGCCGAAGCGCTCGGCGAGCCGGAGCACCTTCGGGCCGATGCCGGGCTGGGGGTAGAGCACCTGGAGGTAGGTGATCGCCGGATCGACCCGGAGGGCGCGCAGCGTCGTGTGGTTCCAGCCGAGCTCGAACGCGGCGGGGAGGCCGCGGCGTTCCTCCTCGGACAGCGCGTCCGAGCGCATGGTGAGCGTGCCGCCGGCGCGGTGTGCGATGCCCGCGACGTCGCCGGCCGCGAAAGGCGCGGCCATCACCATCAGCAGCGCCTCGCCGTCGCGCAGATACCTGGCGTGGCGGCGGAAGTACGGCGTCACCCACCTGTCGACCACCGAGACGTTCTTCAGGAGGAGCCCGTCGGCGCCGGCGAGACGCTCGGCACAGTCGATCGCGCCGGCGAGGGTGGGGAAGGAGGCCAGCATGTCCACCCAGTCGTAGGCGGGCGCGAGGGGCATCTCGACCTCGGTGATCACGCCGGTGGTACCGTAGGCGTGGCTCGCCTTGGCAAGCTCCGCGCCGGTGAGGTCGATCACCGACGGGGCCGACCCGTCCATCGCTGCGAGGCGCACCCGGATGATGTTGCCCGCGTCGCGCAGGCCGCCCCAGCGGATCGAGCCGACGCCGCCCGAGCCGCCGGCGATGAAGCCGCCGATCGAGGCTGTGTGATAGGTGGAGGGCGACAGGCGCAGCTCCTGTCCGCTCGGGCGCGTCTCCCTGTCGATGTCGGCGAGGATGGCACCGGGTTCGGCGACGACGAAGCCCTGGCCGATCCGCCGCACCCTGTTCATGCGCGAGAGGTCGAGGATCAGCCCGCCCGCGAGCGGCATCGCCTGCCCGTAATTGCCCGTCCCGGCGCCGCGCACGGTGACGGGGACGTTGTTGCGAAAACACGCGCCGAGGATGAGGAGGAGTTCGTCCTCGTCGGCGGGAGCGGCCACCAGGTCTGCGGTGATGTGTTCGAGCTGGCGCTTGAGGACCGGGGAGTACCAGTAGAAGTCCCGGCTCTTCTGCTGAACGAGGCGCGGGTTGTCTTCCAGCGCGATGCCGGCAAGATCGGACTTCAGGGCCTCAAGGTTCATCGGGCTGGCGCCTCGCTCGCGTGGGGACCGTCCCCGCGCGGAGGAGGATCGGTCGCGCGCATTGTTTCTGCAAGTCGCGCGCCGCTCAACCCTTGTTGCGGTTCACCCTGCGGCGCCGGCGCCCTTGGCGATGCCGTCGAGGGCCATCAGCGTTTCGAGAAGCGGGCGCATTTCCCCCAGCGGGACCATGTTGGGGCCGTCGGAGGGGGCGTTGTCCGGGTCCTGGTGGGTCTCGACGAACACCGCGGCGACGCCGACCGCGACCGCGGCGCGCGCCAGCGGCGGCACGAAGCGCCGGTCGCCGCCGGAGGAGCCGCCGAGCCCGCCCGGCTGCTGCACCGAATGCGTCGCGTCGAACACCACGGGTGCGCCCATCGCGGCCATGATCGGCAGCGCCCGCATGTCGGACACCAGCGTGTTGTAGCCGAACGAGGCGCCCCGCTCGGTGAGGAGCACGTTGGAATTGCCGCTCTCGGTGATCTTGGTGAGGACGTTCTGCATGTCCCACGGCGCCAGGAACTGGCCCTTCTTCACGTTGATGACGCGGCCGGTCTTCGCGGCGGCGATCAGAAGGTCGGTCTGGCGGCAGAGGAAGGCCGGGATCTGCAGGATGTCGCAGACTTCGGCGACCACCTCGCACTGCTCGGCGGTGTGGATATCTGTCAGGACCGGGACACCGAACTCCTCGCGCACGTCGGCGAACACCGGGAGCGCCTTTTCGAGGCCCATGCCGCGCTTGCCGGAAAGGGAGGTGCGGTTGGCCTTGTCGAAGCTCGACTTGTAGACGAAGCCGATGCCGAGGTCGGCGGCAAGCTCGGTGAGGGCGCCGGCCATGTCGAACGCATGGTCGCGGCTTTCCATCTGGCAGGGGCCTGCGATCAGCGTCAGCGGGCCGGTGTTGGAGAAGGTGACGTTGCCGAGGCGGACGGCGGCGTTGGGGCCGTTCATGGATCAGCGCACGCCGTAGCGCAGGAGATCGTGGACGTGGACGATGCCGACGGGCTTCTGGTCGCGGGTGACGAAGAGGCTGGTGATCGCCTTGGCGTTCATCTCCGCCAGCGCCTCGACGGCGAGCATCCCGCCCTCGATGGTGGCGGGGTTGGGCGTCATCACGCCGGCCGCGTTCTCGGTGATGAGGCCGGCGGACATGTGGCGGCGGAGGTCGCCGTCGGTGACGATGCCGATCAGCGCGCCGTTCTTCGTGACGCCGACGCAGCCGAACGCCTTCGAACTCATCTCGATCAGCGCCTCGCCCATCGGCGCGTCATGCTCCACCAGCGGCAGGGCAGTGCCCTTGTGCATGATGGAATCGACGCGGGCGAGCTGCGCGCCGAGCTTGCCGCCGGGGTGGTAGAGGCCGAAGTCGGTCGCGGAGAATTCCGCGTCGCTCATCAGGCCGATGGCGAGCATGTCGCCGAGCACGAGCTGCTGGAGCGTGGAGGTGGTCGGCGCCAGCCGCAGCGGGCACGCCTCGCGCACCTTGGGGTAGACGAGCGCGACGGTCGCGACCCGCGCGAGCGTGGACTTGGCGTTGCCGGTGATCGCGATCAGCGGGATCGAGAAGCGCTTGGCGTAGGTGAGGATGTCGCGCAGCTCGGCGGTCTCGCCGGAGTTGGACAGGAGCAGGATCACGTCCTGCGGCGTCACCATGCCGAGGTCGCCGTGGCTGGCTTCGGCCGCGTGGACGAAGTGCGCGGGGGTGCCGGTGGAGGCGAGCGTCGCTGCGATCTTGCGGCCGATGTGGCCGGACTTGCCGAGGCCGCTGACGACGACGCGGCGGCGCGAGGGGCGGGGACCGTCCGCGTCCGCATCGGTGATGAGGGCGATGGCATCGTCGAACCGCTTGCCGAGGGGGCCGGCGAGGGCCTGGCGGATGGCGCCGATGGCCTGTTCCTGCGTCGCGGCGGTTTCGTCGAGCAGGGTGGTGAGGTTCGGCCGCACCAGCTCCGTCGTCTTCATGTGGTCGATCTCCAACGCATACGCGGGTGCGTGAACCTGTGCCGCTGGGCCGGGACGGGCAATCGGGCGAGCGGTTCGACGCAATCCACGCTGTTCTGCGCGCAAAGAGCGGCGCAATCAACGCCCTATTGAATGACCCCGCGGCGCCTGCACAAACGAAAACGCGCGGCCCGAGGGGCCGCGCGTAAAACTTTGCCGTGGCGTGTTGCCGGGACGCTAGAGCGCTTCGGCACCGGAGATGATCTCGATCAGCTCCTTGGTGATCTGCGCCTGGCGGGTCCGGTTGTACTGCATCGACAGCTTGTCGATCATTTCGCCGGCGTTGCGGGTGGCGTTGTCCATCGCGGTCATCCGCGCGCCCTGCTCGGAGGCGGCGTTCTCGAGCAGCGCCCGGAAGATCTGCACCGTGATGTTCTTCGGCACCAGAACGTCGAGGATTTCCGCGGGCTCCGGCTCGTATTCGTAGACCGCGGGGCCGGTCGCTGCGTCGTCCGGCGCCTTGTCGTCTTCCTCGGTGCCGGTGACGGCAGCGGGGGCCGCCGGGATCAGCTGAAGCGCGGACGGCTTCTGGCTGATGACCGACTTGAACTCGGCGTAGTAGAGGGTCGCGACGTCGAAGTCGGCGGTCTCGAACAGGCCGACGATCTTCTCGCCCACTTCCTGCGCCTGCGCATAGCCGATGCGGCGCACGTTGCGGAACTCGATGAGGCCGATGATCTGCTCGCGGAACGCACGGCGCAGAACGTCGTAGCCCTTGCGGCCGACGCACAGGAAGCGGACCGTCTTGCCCGCCGCCTGCAGCTTCAGCGCATCCTGCACCGCCTTGCGGACGATGGAGGTGTTGAAGCCGCCGCAGAGGCCGCGGTCGGCGGTGCACACCACGAGGAGGTGCACCTTGTCATCGCCGCGCCCGGTCAGGAGGAGGGGCGCGTCGGGGTCGTTCACCGTGGAGGCGGCGAGGTTGGCCAGGACGTGGGCCATCCGCTCCGCGTAGGGGCGGGAGGCCTCGGCGGCCTCCTGCGCCCGGCGCAGCTTCGCCGCAGCGACGAGCTGCATCGCCTTGGTGATCTTCTGCGTCGCCTTCACGGAGGCGATGCGATTCTTGAGATCCTTCAGTGATGCCATGTGATTTGCCAGAAAGCGCGCTTACGCGGCCTTCTTGGGCTCCTCCGTCACGAAGGTCTTCGTAAAGCCGTCGACGGCGGCCGTCAGGCGCTCGCGGATGTCGTCGGTGAGCTGCTTTTCCTTGCCGATGGCGTCCAGGATGTCGCGGTTCTGGGAGCGCATCAGGCGCAGGAGGCCCGCCTCGTACTCGTTGATCTTGTTGACCGGCACCTTGTCCAGGTAGCCGTTCACGCCGGCGAAGATCACCGCAACCTGCTCGGGCGTCGTGAGCGGGGAGAACTGCGGCTGCTTCAGGAGCTCGGTCAGGCGCGCACCGCGGGCCAGCAGGCGCTGGGTGGTGGCGTCGAGGTCGGAGCCGAACTGCGCGAAGGCGGCCATCTCGCGGTACTGCGCGAGCTCGCCCTTAATGGGGCCGGCAACCTGCTTCATCGCCTTCACCTGCGCGGCGGAACCCACGCGGGACACGGACAGGCCGACGTTCACCGCCGGGCGGATGCCCTGGTAGAAGAGGTCCGTCTCGAGGAAGATCTGACCGTCGGTGATGGAGATGACGTTGGTCGGAATGAACGCCGACACGTCGTTGCCCTGCGTCTCGATGATCGGCAGCGCGGTGAGCGAACCGTTGCCGGCCTCGTCGCCCATCTTCGCCGCACGCTCGAGCAGGCGGGAGTGGAGGTAGAACACGTCGCCGGGGTAGGCTTCGCGGCCGGGAGGACGGCGCAGGAGGAGCGACATCTGGCGGTAGGCGACGGCCTGCTTGGAAAGGTCGTCGTAGCCGATCACGGCGTGCTTGCCGTTGTCGCGGAAGTATTCGCCCATGGCGCAGCCGGTGAACGGGGCCAGGAACTGCATCGGCGCGGGGTCGGACGCGGTGGCCGCGATCACGATGGAGTAGGGGAGGGCGCCGGACTCTTCCAGCACCTTCACGAACTGCGCGACGGTGGAGCGCTTCTGCCCGATGGCGACGTAGACGCAGTAGAGCTTCTGGCCTTCGTCGTTGGCGTCGTGCGCGGGCTTCTGGTTGAGGAAGGTGTCGAGGATGATCGCGGTCTTGCCGGTCTGGCGGTCGCCGATGATCAGCTCGCGCTGGCCGCGGCCGACGGGGATCAGCGCGTCGATCGCCTTGAGGCCGGTCGCCATCGGCTCATGGACCGACTTGCGCGGGATGATGCCGGGGGCCTTCACGTCGACGCGGCGGCGCTCGGTGGCGTTGATCGGGCCCTTGCCGTCGATCGGGTTGCCGAGGGCGTCGACCACGCGGCCGAGCAGCTCCATGCCGACGGGGGCGTCGACGATGGTGCCGGTCCGCTTGACCGTGTCGCCTTCCTTGATGTCACGGTCATCGCCGAACACCACGACGCCGACGTTGTCGGACTCGAGGTTGAGGGCCATGCCCTGGATGCCGTTCGGGAATTCGACCAGCTCACCCGCCTGGACGTTGTCCAGTCCGTAAACGCGGGCGATGCCGTCGCCGATCGACAGCACCTGGCCGACTTCGGAAACTTCAACCTCGTGGCCGAAATTCTTGATCTGGTCTTTCAGGATGGCCGAGATTTCGGCGGCGCGGACGTCCATTTATGCGGCTTCCTTCATGGCGGCGCGCAGACCCTGGAGGCGGGTCCGAACGCTGGTGTCGATCATCTGGCTGCCCAGACGCACGATCAGACCGCCGATGAGGGTCGGGTCCACGTGGGTCTCGAGCTTGATTGTTCCGCCGGCCTTCTCGGCCAGCGCTTCCTTGAGTGCGGCCACCTGGCTCTCGCTGAGCGGCTCCGCGGATGTGATGACGGCGATGGTCTCGCCGCGGTGGTCGGCCAGGAGCTCACCGAACGCCTTCAGCATCCCCGGCAGGGCGAAGATGCGGCGGTTCTTGGCGACCAGCTTGACGAAATTGGCGGTCAGCCCGGTGATCTCGGCCTTGTCCATGATGGCGGACAGGGCCTTGCCCTGAACCTCCGCCGAGAACAGCGGGCTCTTGATGAGGCGCTTCAGGTCGGCGCTCTCGCCGAGCATGGTGCGCAGGGAATTGACGTCCTTCTCCACGCTCTCCAGCGAATTGGCATCGCGGGCGAGTTCGAAGAGGGCGGAGCCGTAGCGCAATTCAACGCCGGATGTTGTCGGTCTGGCCAAAGCGTGTCGTCTCTTTCTGAAAGGGCGGCGCGGCGGCCTCACGTTTCGGGCGGGCGATAGCATAGCGTTTTTGAGCGCGCAACGCTGCCTGCCTGCTTATGGACGTTCGACCGTTCTCTTGAACAGCCTTCCGTCAATCACGGCAAGTCCCGCGAAGATCAAGCCCATTCCGCAGATCTGTTCGATTGCGAGCGATTCATCGAGGAGAAGCGTGCCGATGATGACGGCAAACACCGGCACCAGCACCGTGACGAGGCTGGCGTTGGTGGCCCCGGCACGGGCAAGGACGCTGAAATAAAGGATGTACGCCAACGCAGTGGAAAGGCAGGCGTTGGCGACCATCGCGGTCCAGATCAGCGGGCTGTCGACGGAGAACACCGCCGGCCCGTCCACAAGGAGCGCGAGCGGCACCATGATCGAGGCGGACGCCGTCGTCTGTCCTGCGGCAATGACGACAGGCCGCACCCCGAACCGGCGAAAGCGGCGGCCGTACACCGCGGCGAAGCCATAGGAGAGCGCGGCGCCGATAATCGCGAGCTCGGGGAGGATGTCGCCGCCGAGGGTCAGGATCGCGCCGGGGCCGATCATCACCACGACGCCCACGAAGCCGAGCGCCATGCCGCCGAGCTTGGCCGGCGTCAGCTTCTCATCGGTGAGGGCGATGCCGGCGATGAGGCCTGTGAAGAGCGGGGTGGTTGCGTTGAGGATCGCGGCGAGCCCGGCCGTGATCTCGGTCTGCCCGTAGACGATGAGCGAGAACGGGATCGCGTTGTTGATGACGCCGAGGACGAGAAACGCGCCCCAGATCCGCGGCGGTCGGGGCAGCGGCGTGCGCGTGATGTCCCACGGCAATCCACAGGGTGAGCGCTGCGATGAGGACGCGCAGCGCGACCAGCGTCAGCACCGGGATCGCGGTGAGGATGACCTCGACGAAGACGAACGAGCAGCCCCATAGCGCCGAAAGCGCCGTCAGCATCGCCCACGACGTCCCGTCCATCCGCGCCGAGAATTTCGGGACGGCGGCGGTGGCGAGGACGGTGGGCGCCGCGGACATTGCGGAGGCGCCGGTCGCGCCGGCCGGCGCGGCTGGGCCGCGGGCTCCTTGCCGCGCGGCCGTGGCGGGCTCGTCTGTCATCGGGGCTCCAGGTGGCGGGCTCGCGATCGCGTGGGTCGGCTCGCCGGGCGCGGTGGCGGTTGTTTCAGGGGGCGAGGGCCTTCAGCGCGCTGACGCACAGGTCTGGCCTTGCCTCGTGGAGGTAGTGGCCTCCCGCCCGGATCCGCACAAGGGTCACGCTGGGTTCGGCGGCAAGAATCGCGACGTCGTCCGCGCTGAGGGCGCTGCCGGCGTCGCGCGCGCCGACGAGGATGGTGACGGGGCAGCGTGCGGCCCGGATCGCCGCGACCGGGTCGAAGTCCTCGTGGAGGTCGGGGGCGACCATCGCGTCGAGCACGGCGGGGTCGAGCGCCGCGATCTGGCGGGCGCGGCGGGCGACGGCTTCGGTGCCGCCGAACTCGAGGATGGTCTGCTCGCCGTGCCCAGAGGGCCACGCGGCGACGGCCTCCTGCCACTCGGCCAGCGTCCAGTCCCGGCCCTTGCCGGTGATGATGCGCTTCAGGGCGCGAAAGCCGCTCGCCCACGGCGTCGTGTCGAGGCGCGGCTGGCGCAATTCGAACAGCGGCGGATCTTCCAGCACCAGACCGCGCAACCCGCCGGGGTGGGCAGCCGCCACCGCGAGCGCCACCAGTCCTCCGAGGGAATGACCGTAGAAAAGGGGTGCGTCGTCCGCGTTCGCTTCGGGACGACGAGGGGCGTTCGGTTGCAAAATGCCGCTGGTCGCGGGGTCCGCTGCGTATGGAGCGGGAGAGGCGCTGCTGGCGAAAGGTGCGCCGGGAGGGCCGGGCCAGGGGACGGCGGCGGCGAAGTCTCTGAGGCGGTAGCTTGCGGACCGCGGCGCATCGCCGTGGCCCAAGAGGTCGATGGGGCGCGGGTTCAGCCGGCCGAGGAGGGCGGCGAATGGCGCGAAATCATGCCGGTCTCTGGTGACCGCGTGGAGCATCGTGACAGTTGTCATCGAACCGCATTAGGCCGCTCGGACTTTCTGAGGAAGGCGTTTATGCGCGGCGCACCTATGCCTTCAGTGCTGGTCAGGCCCGAGCACCGGGGTGCCACCGGCTCGGGCGGAGCCTCCGTTCCCCGGTGCCGTCCGACCGGCGTGCCGTCGGGCTGCCCGTGAGCGGGACCGTGCCCGGCGGCTAGCGCTAGGTTCTCACGTCATGCAGCGGCACGGAGAGCGATGGCGCGCGGGCCGGGGAGGCCCGCGGCCGGGTCAGGCGGCGCGGTTGCGGATCGCTTCGAAGAAGGACGCGATCTCCTTCTGCATCTTCGCGCCGTTGTCCTTCACGCGGGAGGAGAGGCCGCGGACGTTCTCGGCGAGGCTGTGCGTCTCGCCGATCTGCTTGGCGACGCCCTTGACGTTGCTGGCGACCGTGTTGGTCTGGGTCGATACCGCGCCGACGTTGGAAGAGATCTCGTTGATCGCGGCGCTCTGCTGCTCGACCGCAGCGGCGACGGTGGACGAGTTGTCGTTCACCGCGTTGATCGAGGTGCCGATGCCCTCGATGGCGAGCACAACGTCCGAGATCTCCTTGCGCACGTCGTTGATGACCTTGGAGATTTCCTCCGTCGCGCTGCCGGTCTGGTCCGCGAGCTCCTTCACCTGCTGGGCCACCACCGCAAATCCCTTGCCGGCCTCGCCGGCACGCGCCGATTCGATGGTCGCGTTGAGGGCGAGAAGGTTGATCTGCTCTGCGATGTTGTCGATGATCTGGATGACATCGTTGATCTTCTTGGACTTTTCGAGCAGGCCCGAGACCTGCTCGATCGCCGCCTGCGAGGCCTGCGTGGTCTGCTGCGTCAGCTGCGTCGCGGCCTGGACCTGACGGCTGATCTCGTCGACCGAGATCGACATCTCCTCGATCGCGGCGGCGACGCTCTGCATGTTGGAGCCGGAAGACGATGCAGCCTCCGCGACGCTGCTGGTGAGCGCGTGGCCCTCGCCGGCGCGCAGGCCGAGCGAGTGCGCAGCCTCCGCAAGGGCGAGACCGGCCGATTCCAGTTCGTCGAGCACGGCGGCCGACGTCGTCTTGAACTCGTCCGAGGCACGCTTCATCGCGGCGGCCTGCTTGATCTGAGCCTCCAATTCGACGCGGTACTTGGCGTCGTTTTCCTCCGCGATCTTGCCCTCGTCGCGCAGGGTCTGGAGGGCGCGGCCGAGTTCGCCGATCTCGTCCTGCCGCTTGAGGTGCGGGATCGCGACCGACCAGTCGTGGGAGCGCAGCGCCAGCGCGACGCCGGTGTGATCGCGCAGCGGAGCTGCGATCTGGCGGCGCACGAATATCGTAACGAACATGGACAGGAGGGTGACGATGACGCCGCCCACGATGCCGCTGGTGAGGAGTATGGTCTGCTCCTGCTCGAGATGCTTCGTATACACCTGCCGGAGAATTCCGCAACTCGGCGATCAGCGCTTTCATCTCCTCGTCGAGGATCACCCAGATCTCGCGGCCACGCACGTCGTTCTCGCGAAGCCTGGCGAGATCGACGCGGAAGGGGTCGCCCATGTCGCGGATCTGGAGGAGAGCGATGTCGCGGAACCATTCATCCCGCAGGGCCGCGATCGTGTCGAGACGGGCGATGAACGCGTCGTCGCCATCGAGGCCGTCCACATAGTCGCGGATGGATTCCAGCTGCCTGCGCGAATCGTCGAACGCCGCGCGCACCTCCTCTTCCTCGACATCTTCGCCGAGGACGAGCTTCTGCAGGAGGTAGGCGTGCCCTTTCTCCATGGCGTCGCGATATTCCACCGTCGCAACGGCGAGCCGGTAGGTCTGGAGCACCTGCTCGGTGGTGCGCGACTGCATCATCGTCGACCAGATCACGATGCCGAATGCGGCGATCGAGATCAGCGCGATGGCGCCGCAGGCGAGCGTGCCCTTGTTGGCGATCGAGAGATTTTTCATGACTGGGCGGCCCGCCTCTGGAGTTCGGTCAGATTGATCTCGAAGGTGGCAGCGCCGATCGGTTCCCCGCTCGCCGGATCGTCGATCGTCAGGTTGAGCTGGGCGCGCCAGGTCTTGCTCTCGTCGTTCCACTCGGCCTCGTCGATGAAGACGGCGCCGGAGCCCTTGTCGAAGGTTTCCTGGAACTTCGCCTCGTCGCCCTGCCACATGTCGCTGGTGACGCTGCTCTGCCCGGCGTTGAGGCCGTTCTCGTCGGTCACGAAGATCTCCGCGTAGAGGCCGGCCGAACGCGCCTGTATCCGCGTCAGGTAGGAGGAGAGGGGGTTGGACAGCGTCCCCACGATGAGCGGCTTGCGTTCGCGTTCGCGCTCGTCCTTCCACCTGGCGTCGAGCGCGAGGATGTCGTCCTGCGTCAGCCCGGCGCGCGAGCGGTTGTAGTTCCTGAGTGCATAGGAGACCACCTCGCGCGCAAGCATCTCCTGAACCTCGGCAATGACCTCCGCGTTGATCAGCTGCTTCGGGTTGGGCGGAACCTCAGACGCTTGCGCCTGGAGGGCGATTGCCGCACCGCAGAGCGCTGCAGCGAATGCACGGGCACGCATTGGCGAACCTCCATCTACGAATTGGACCTCGTGGCGCGCGAAGGGCTTTCCGCGCGCCGAGGCAGTCCGCTTCATCTCATGCGATGGTCGCCTGGGGCTTTCGCCGACAGGGTGCCGGTGCCGGCGCCGCGCCCCTCAGCCCGCGCCGGGGCCGGTCGTTCCCTGCCGCGCGAGAGCCTCGCGCAAGGCCCCGACGTCGCGTCGCAGGGCCTTGATGTCGTCGTGCATGGAGGACTGCTCCTCCATCATCGCGTCGCGGCTGGCGGCAGCCTCCGCCTCCACGTCCTGCTGCATCCCGGAGACGATGATACCGATGAAAAGGTTCAGGACAGCGAACGAGGTCACCATGATGAACGGAACGAAGAAGACCCACGCATAGGGGTGCGCCTCCATCACCGGGCGCACGATCCCCATCGACCACGATTCCAGCGTCATGATCTGGAACAGCGAATAGAAGGACTCGCCCACCGTGCCGAACCAGTCCGGGAAGCTGTCGCCGTAGAGCGACGTCGCCATCACTGCAAAGACGTAGAAGATCAGGGCCATCAGGAACATGATCGAGGCCATGCCGGGGAGCGCCGCGATCAGCCCGCCGACCACCCGCTTGAGCGACGGAACGACCGAGATCAGCCGCAGCACCCGAAGGATCCGCAGCGAGCGCAGCACGGAGAACTCGCGCGTCGCCGGCGCGACCGCGATCAGCACGACCAGGAGGTCGAACAAGCTCCATGGGTCGGTGAAGAAGCGGACGCGAAACACCGCGATCCGCAGGACGATCTCGATGATGAAGATGGCAATGATGATCTGGTCGAGCGCGACCAGAACCGGCCCCGCGGCGGCCATCGCACTGTCCGAGGTCATCAGCCCGAGGATCGCGGCGTTGATGAGGATGATGGTGATGATCATCCCTTCCCAGGCGCGGGACGTCACCAGTTTGCGGATACGCTCGAGCACGGGGCAACTCCGGTTGGCATGGGGGTGATAGGGCCGGCTCCTCATGCTGCGGCGCGGCATGACGGTCAAGCGCTCCGACGGTTAGCCGGAACCGCCTGAACCCGGCTTGACATCGCCCACCGTTCGGACTGATGTGCGCGTCATGCGGGTGTAGTTCAGCGGTAGAACGCAAGCTTCCCAAGCTTGATGTCGTGGGTTCGATCCCCATCGCCCGCTCCATCCCCCTTCGTCTTCCAATGGCTGGCCCGATCCCCCGCCGGCGCTTGCGCCGCGCCGAATGCGCGCGCTATTGCCTGCCTCCGGCGTTGCCGCGGTGCCGGCGATCATCCCCGCCGCCCGCGACCGTGGAGGCCCCATGCGCGTATTCTATGCCCCGGAGACAGAGGCGCACGCGCCGGAGTTCTTCCTTCTGCGCGGCCGGGTCGCCGCCAACGAGGAGCGCGCCGAACGGGCAAAGCGCCTCCTCGCGGCGCTCGGCGAAGTCGGCCTCACCCACGAGTCCCCGCCGGACGCCGGCATCGCGCCGCTCGCCGCGGTGCACACCCCCCGCTACCTGGCATTCCTGGAGCACGCCTTCGAAGGTTGGCAGGCGATCACCGGCGCCGGGGCGGAGGTGGTGGGCAACGCCCAGCCGCGCCGCGCCGAGGCGACCTATCCGGACGGGCTCGTCGGCCGCGCCGGGTGGCACATGAGCGACCTTGCCTGCCCGGTCGGCCCGCACACCGGCCATGCCGCGCGCCGTGCCGCGGAGTGCGCCGTCGCCGCCGCGAACGCTCTGGCGGACGGCGCGCGCGAGGCCTACGCGCTGACGCGCCCGCCCGGCCACCACGCGAGCGCCGAAGTCGCCGGCGGCCACTGCTTCCTCAACAATGCCGCCATCTGCGCCGCGCACCTCGCGGCAAAAGGCGCGCGCCCCGCGATCCTCGACATCGACGTCCACCACGGCAACGGCACGCAGGCGATCTTCTACGAGCGGCGGGACGTGTTGACGGTGTCGATCCACGCCGACCCGCACAACTTCTATCCCTGGTTCGTCGGTCATGCGGCGGAGACCGGCGCCGGCCCCGGCGAGGGCTACAACGTCAACCGGCCGCTCCCGATGAGAAGCCGCGACGACGCCTGGCTCGCAGCCCTCGAGGCGGGGCTCGGCGACATCGCCCGCTTCGGCGCGGATACGCATCGTCCTCGCCCTCGGGTTCGACGCGCACGAAAGCGACCCGCTCGGCGGCATGGCGGTCACCACTGAAGGAATGCGCAGGGCAGGGGCGTTGATCGGTGCGTCGGGGCTGCCGGTCGCGCTCGTGCAGGAGGGCGGCTACCTCGCGCCAGCACTCACCGACAACGCCGCAGCCTTCCTCTCCGCCTTCATGGACGCCCGATGAGCGAAGCCGCCGCCCCCACCGTGCGCGATGTCGTCGACGTCGACTGCACCGTCACTTCCATCACCGTCGACGGCACGGTCTGCGAGCTGAGGCTCGACTGGCCGGACGCGTTCCGCGGTGCGCGCGCAGGGCAGTTCGCGATGCTGGCGAGCCTTGCGCCGGGCGCGCCGATCCTGCCCCGGCCGCTCAGCCTCGTGCCGCGGATGGACGGAGCAACTCGCCATCGCCTTCAACATCAAGCGCGCCGGGACGCAGATGCTGGCGGCTGCCCGGCCCGGCGACCGCGTCGCGCTCATCGGCCCCCTCGGCAACACCTTTTCTGCGCCTGACGCGCCGATCGCCATCGTCGCCGACGCCTTCCACGCCGGAACGATGCTGGCACTTTGCCACGAGCGCCGCGCCGCGGGTCACGATGACCGCGTCCTGATGGTCGAGGACGGGAAAAACCCGTCCGACGGCCCGCTGCTCGCTGCCTTCAAGGCAACCGGAGCCGCCGTCGATTACGTGCCGCTCGGCGGTCTCGACGCCGCGCTCTCTGCGCAGAAGCCGGGCTTCGTCGCCGCCGGGGCGGGCAACGCGGCGATGGGAATCGCGCAGGCCTACGCCGCGCGCGCCGGCATTCCAGGCGAGGCGTCGCTGCAGGCGGCGATGGCGTGCGGCCTCGGCGTCTGCAAGGTGTGCATCCACGACACCCGCGCGGGACCGCAGCTCCTCGTCTGCGAGGGGCCGATCTTCCCGCTGGGCCAGCCCGATTTCGGGGGGCGCGGCTGATGGCCGACCTCTCGCTCACCCTCGGCGGGGTCGCGCTGGCGTGCCCCGTCATTCCCGCGTCGGGCACGTTCGGCCTCCAGCACGCCCGCGTGTTCGACATCGACCGGCTCGGCGCACTGGTGCCCAAGACGATCACGCCCGGCGCACGCCGCGGCCATCCCGCGCCGCGCCTTGCGGAGGCGGCCGGGGGCATCATCAACGCCATCGGCATCCCGTCGGACGGCGTCGAGGCCTTCATCCGCGACGTGCTGCCCCTCTACAAGGCGCACCGGCCGCCCGTGATCGTCTCGGTTTCGGCCGACACCGCCGCCGAGTTCGCCGAACTCGCCGAGCGCCTGTCGGCCACCGACGCCGACGCGGTGGAGCTCAACCTTTCCTGCCCCAACCTCGAGGCGGGCGGGCGGATCTTCGCCGCCGACCCGAGGGACGCGGAGGCCGTCGTCGCCGGCTGCCGCGCCGTCAGCACCAAGCCGCTGTGGTGCAAGCTCACCCCCGCCGCCACGGCGCCCGGCGCCGTCGCGCTGGCCTGCGAGGCCGCAGGGGCGGACGCGCTGATCGCAAGCAACACCATGCCGGCGATGGCGCTGGGCGAAACCGGCGCCCCGCGTGTGTCCAACCGCACAGGCGGCCTCTCCGGTCCGCCGCTGAAGCCCGTCGGCCTGCGCATCGTCGACGACATGGTCGCCCGCGTCGCGATCCCCATCGTCGGCTGCGGCGGCGTCCTGACGCTCGCCGATATGCGGGACTATTTCGCAGCCGGCGCCGCGGCGGTCGCGGTCGGCACGGGGACGCTCCACCGGCCGGCGACGATGGTGCGCCTGATCGACGATGTCGCCGCCACGCTCGACCGCGAGGGCACCACGCTGGCGGACTGGAAGGCGGGCCTTCGCGCGGCGGCGACCCGGCGCTGAGCCCGTCCCCGCACGGCCCGATTGCGCAAAGCGCCCCCGGCGTGGCAGATGTCAGCCGCTGGAGGCCTCAATGATTTCATTTCCCGTTGCGACCCGCGAGGAGATCGCGGCAATCACTGCCCGTGCGCTGCTCGAGATCGGCGCCGTCCATCTTTCCCCGAGCGAGCCCTTCACCTACACGAGCGGCCTGAAAAGCCCGGTGTACGTCGATTGCCGCAAGATCATCGGCTTTCCGCGGGTGCGCTCGCGCCTCATCGACCTGTCGCTGACGGCGATGGCCGACGTTGCGGGGCTTGAGGCGTTCGACGCGGTGGCGGGCGGCGAAACGGCAGGCATTCCGTTCGCGGCCTGGATTGCCGACCGCCTGGCGCTCCCCATGCAGTACGTGCGCAAGAAGCCCAAGGGCTTCGGCCGGCTGGCGCAGATCGAGGGCGATCTCACGCCCGGCCAGCGGGTGCTTCTCGTCGAGGATCTCGCCACCGACGGTGGCAGCAAGGTGCGATTCGTCGAGGCGCTGCGGGAGGCGGGGGCCACCGTCTCGCACTGCTTCGTGGTTTTCCACCACGACGTCTTCCCCGGAAGCCGCGACCGCCTCGCCGAGCACGGCATCGCGATCCACTCGCTCGCAAGGTGGGCCGACGTCCTCGCGGCCGCGCGCGACACCGAAGCGCTCCCCGCGGCCGAGCTCGACGAGGTCGACGAGTTCCTGCGCGCACCGCTCGCCTGGAGCGCGGCACGCGGCGGCATCGAGGCGCTCCCGGAAGCCTGAGCCGCGGCGGGCGGCCGCGCCCGTTCAGGCCGGGGCGTCGGCCTTCACGGCAAGCGCGTGGACCGGACCTGCGAGCTCGGAGGCCAGCGCTGCGTTCACCATCCGGTGCCGCTCTAGCCGGCTGGTGCCGCGAAAGGCGTCCGCGGTCAAAATGACGCGAAAGTGCGTTTCGCCCTCGGGCCGGGCGCCGGAATGGCCCGCATGGAGGTGCGATTCGTCGATCACCTCGAGGGCCTGCGGTGAGAATTCGTCACTCAACCGCGCAATGATCCTGTCTCTGACGGTTCCCATGATCGAACGCTTTCCCATAAACTTGAACTGTGCGGTCGATGTCCGGCCGCAGGTGAGTGATACTCACAAGCGCGCAGCCGGCATAGGGGACCCTCGTCCGGTCCGCCCGCCTGCGAGAACGATCGGGGATATGGCGTGAAGCGGCTCAGCGGCAGTGCGATCTTGCGGACGGGACTGGCGCGCGGCGCCTTCCGGTGCGCCGCTTGCGCCGCAAGCCGCGGGGCGATCGCACGGCTCGTCCTGGTGCTCGCGGTCTGCCTCGTGCCGCTGGCGTCGGCGCGGGCGGAGATCGGCGCCTACCTCCTGTTCGACATGGCGAACGGCAAGGTCCTCGCCAAGCACCGGGCGTCGACGCCGTGGTATCCCGCCTCGCTCACCAAGCTGATGACGGCCTACGTCACCTTCAAGGCGATTGAGGCCGAGACGCTGGCGATGACGTCGCCGGTGCGGATCTCGCCGCAGGCGAGCCAGCAGCCGCCGAGCCGGATGGGCTTCAAGGTCGGCACCGTCATAACGGTCGAAACCGCGCTCAGGATCATCCTCACCAAGTCCGCCAACGACGTCTCGGTCGCGCTGGCGGAGGCCGTCAGCGGCACTTCGGGCCGCTTCATCGACGCGATGAACAAGACGGCCGCCGACCTCGGGATGAGCTCTTCCTCGTTCGACAACCCGCACGGGCTCCCCAACTCGCGCCAGATCATCACCGCGCGCGACATGGCGCTCCTGATGATGGCGATCCAGAACGACTTTCCGCAGTTCGCGGACTATTTCGACATGGGCGGCGTGCGGCTCGGCAAGCAGGTGATGCGCAACCACAACAACCTGATGCGCAAGTTCCGCGGCACCGACGGGATGAAGACCGGTTTCATCTGCGCTTCCGGCTTCAACCTTGCGGCAACGGTCACCCGCGACGGCGTGCGCCTCGGCGCCGTGGTTCTCGGTGGCACCACCTCGCGCGAACGCGACGAGCGGACCGCCGAGCTCCTCGCCAAGGGGTTCGAGGCGCTCGAGAGCGGCGGCGCCATCGCCCTCGACGGCTTCGACGAGCCCGACGCCCTTTTCGCCTACGCCCCCGTGACCGGAGAGCGGCCTGAGATGGGCACCGTCGCCGAGCTTCCCGCCGCCGACGAGCCGGTCGCCGACATCCGCAGCACAGTCTGCGGAGCGCGCCGCCCGGTGACCCGCTACGACAACGGCGTCAACACCGGCCTTGCCGCCTTCGAGGCCCAGCGCGAGGCGTTGCTCGCGTGGCAGAAGGCTCGCAACGCCCGCGACGACGCGGTCCGCGCCGCCCTCGCCACCCCCCGCGACGCTCCCACCGAGCCCGCCGCAGCCGAGGCGGCGAGCCCCACCGAAGAGGCGCAACCCGCCGCTGAGACTACAGAGGTTGCGAGTGCCGATGCGCCTGTAGCCGATGCGGCGCAGACACCCGGCACATCCGAATCCAATTATGTGGCGGCCCAGGAAGACCCCATCGTGGCGCCCAACCCTGACGCATCCGATCCGCCGGAGGGAGAAACCGTGTCAGCCGAGGGTCCCGCTTCGGCAGACGAAGCTGCTCCGGACGCCGGCGATGCAGCGCCCGCGGAACGGGACGACGCCCGGGACGAAGAAACAGCCGCCGAGGAAGCGCCCGAGCGCCCTGCGCCGCCGAAGGACGCCGCCCCGCGCGAATTCGCCGGCGCCGAGCTCGTGCCCGCCTCCTGGACGAGCACCTCGCCCGTCACGTTCCCCCTCGCACGCCCCGGCCAGCCCCCATCGCAGCCAGCTCAGCCTGCGCCCCTGATGGCACGCGCCGAATTCGCCCCGGACGACTGGCTCCCGTCCCGGGCCAGCCCGAAGTCCAACCCGCTTCCCGAAGACCTCCGGCTCCCGCTGCGGCCACAGCCCGAGGCGCTGCCGCTCACGTACCTGGAGCCGGTCCGCAACCTCGAGATGGTCGATATCGCCATAGGCGGCGCCGACGAGACCCGCCCCGATCCGCTTTCAGGCACGATCATCGGCGGCGGCCGCGCACCACTGCCGCCGCCAAGACCGCAGGTTCCGGTGGATGTCGGTGCGGTATCCTTCACACCGATCGAACCTTCCATCACCGAGACCGCGATCGAGGTGCGCGAGGCTGCCACCGAAGCACGCTGACGACCAAGGACGGTTGCAATATTCTCTCTCCGGTTGTAGGGTGCGGGTCGTTGTCTGGTGAGAGGTGTGGCGATGAGCGTGCAATTCGCGGCGGCGGACGTCGTCCCGTCCTTCAACTGGCCGCTCGCACTCACACGCCCTCTTGAGCGCAAGGCCGCGTCGCGCCGCAGCGCGTTCCGCTTCGGCGTGGAAAGCGAGCGTTCGATCCGTCAGTTCCTTCGGGCGGGTGACTACACGGTTCTAGGCACGCGTGTCCTCGTCGGACGCGCCGAACTCGATCTGGTGGCGATCCGCGGCGACACCGTCGCCTTCGTCGAGGTCAAGGCGCGCCGCAGTGGCTGGGGCGGCCTCGAATCGGTGGACGCGCGCAAGATCCGCAGGATCACCCGTGCCGCCAATGCATGGCTCGCCGAAAACGAACGCTATGCCGGCTACAACATCCGCTTCGATATCGCGCTTGTCTGGGCCGGCGGCCGCGTCGACTATCTTGAGAACGCGTTCGAACCCGCGGAGGAAGACGATTTCGTCTTCTGACCGGCTTCGCTTCGCTGATCCGTAGCCGCCTGCTGGCCGCGGCAGTTGCATCGGTGCCATGCGCGGGGTGCGACGCAGCTTCCAAGACCCTCGCGTCATGGCGGAAAAGCCCCTATGTTGCGGGCACGCGAAGGGGGATCCGAACCTATGGTCACTGTGGTCGACAGGGTAAACGTACAGCCGCGGCACCCGGAAAAGGTGGGCCGGGCGGAAAGCCCTGTGGCACGCAAGCCCGACTGGATCAGGGTCAAGGCGCCGACGTCCCCCGTATGGCGTGAAACGCGCGACCTCGTGCGCGAGAAGGGTCTCGTCACCGTCTGCGAGGAAGCTGGCTGCCCCAATATCGGCGAGTGCTGGTCGAAGCGCCACGCCACGTTCATGATCATGGGCGACACCTGCACACGCGCCTGCGCCTTCTGCAACGTGCGGACCGGGCGCCCGCAGCCGCTCGATCCTGCCGAGCCGCGCAAGGTCGCCGAAGCAGTCGCGACGCTGGGCCTCGAGCACGTTGTCGTCACCTCCGTCGACCGTGACGACCTCGACGACGGCGGCGCCAACCACATGGCGGAGACCATCCGCGCGATCCGCGACGCATCCCCCGGCACGACGATCGAGGTGCTGACGCCGGACTTCCTGCGCAAGCCGGGCGCCATGGAGCGCGTCGTCGAGGCGCGGCCGGACGTCTTCAACCACAACCTCGAGACCGTGCCGTCGCTCTACCTCAACGTCCGCCCGGGCGCGCGCTACTTCCATTCGCTGCGTCTGCTCGATCAGGTGAAGATGCTGGATCCCACGATCTTCACCAAGTCCGGCATCATGATCGGTCTCGGCGAGACGCGGAACGA
This sequence comes from uncultured Alphaproteobacteria bacterium, assembly GCA_963704595.1. Taxonomy (GTDB): domain Bacteria; phylum Pseudomonadota; class Alphaproteobacteria; order Rhizobiales; family Amorphaceae; genus Acuticoccus. The sequence continues at coordinate 3,759,387 of OY969922.1, read as the reverse complement.
GGTGCTCCAGCTGATGGACGACCTGCGCTCCGCCGACGTCGACTTCCTGACCATCGGCCAGTACCTGCAGCCGACCCGCAAGCACTACGCGGTGGCCGAATACGTGCCGCCGAAGAGCTTCGCGGCCTACCAGACCATCGCCTACGCCAAGGGCTTCCTGATGGTTTCGGCCTCGCCGCTGACCCGCTCGTCCTATCATGCGGGCGAGGACTTCGCGAAGCTGAAGGCCGCAAGGCAGGAGCGGTTCGCGCAGAAGGGAACGACGGCGGCGGCCAATGCCGCAGTTTGAGACGACCCGCCGCGTCAAGCACGCCGCGCCCAACATGTTCGACCTCGTGGCGGACGTGAAGTCCTACCCGCGGTTCGTGCCGCTGTGCCGCTCGCTCACCGTGCGCCGCCGCGACACGCTGGCCGACGGGCGCGAGGTGCTGGTCGCGGAGATGACCGTCGCCTACAAGTTCATCCGCGAGACGTTCACCTCACGCGTCGTCCTCGACCGGGCCAACGACATCATCGATGTGGAGTATCTCGACGGCCCGTTCCAGGAGCTGAAGAATCGCTGGACCTTCACTCCGGTCGACGAGCACTCCTGCGACGTCAACTTCGACATTCGCTACGAGTTCAAGAGCCGGACGCTGGCCACGGTGATGGGCTCGGTCTTCGACCGGGCGTTCCGCCGCTTCGCCTCCGCCTTCGAGGAGCGCGCCGACAAGGTCTACGGCACGACCTGACCGCGTTCCCCGCTCGAACACGCGCGTTCGCTCACAGCTCCATGCAAGTACGAGGTTGCGGGCGGACGAGCCGTATTTGGCATCGTCTTCTGGCAATGAACAGCCATCATGTGCAGCACACCGCGCCGCCCACGGGACTGCCTTCTTCCACGTCGTGGCATTCACCCCGCACCCGCTCGTTCGCGCCACCCGTCGCCAACGCTCCGATAAACGCGCCGCGTTGGCATCGTCAGACAGCGCAAGAGCCCCGCAGTGGCCGGGCCGGTCCTCCGCCAGCGGCGGAGGGAGGCCTTGGCGCGGACGCGTTCGCGCCAGAAGGCGAAGAGGCCTGCGCCTATGACGATGGCGCCGCCCAGGACCATCCAGGGGTTCAGCACTTCGCCGAAGACCGTGACGCCGATGCCGGTCGCCATGTTGGTATAGTGAGGCGGCGCCATAGCCCCGCAAGCCGGCGGGCCGGTCCGCCGTCAGCGGCGGAGGGCGGCCTTGGCGCGGACGCGTTCGCGCCAGAAGGTGAAGAGGCCTGCGCCGATGACGCGGTGGCGCCGCCTAGGCCATCCACTGGCTCAGGACTTCGTCGAAAACCGTAACGCCGATGCCGGTCGCCACGTTGCACCGTGGAGACGGCGCCAGCGTCCCGCAACCGCCAGCGTCCCGCAACCGCCAGCGTCCCGCAGCCGCCAGAGCCCCGCACGCCCCCGGGCCGGGCCGCCGTCAGCGGCGGAGGGCGGCCTTGGCGCGGACGCGTTCGCGCCAGAAGGCGAAGAGGCCGGCGCCGATGACGATGGCGCCGCCGAGGACCGTCCACGGGCTCAGCACCTCGCCGAAGACCGTGACGCCGATGCCGGTCGCCATCACCGTCTGCAGGTACATGAACGGCTGGATCGCGGACGCCTCCGCGGCCTCGAACGCCTTGATCATCAGGTAGTGCCCGGTCATCCCGGTGACGCACAGGGTCGCCATCATGACGGCTTCCCAGGGCGTCATCCACGACCAGAACCACGGGCCGATCAGCGTCATCGTCACCGCGCCGATGATGCCGGTGTAGTAGAAGCTCGTCATCGCGGTGTCGGTGCGGGAGACGCGGCGGGTCATCAGCTGGTAGGCGGCAAACATGAACACCGCGACCAGCGCGACGCCGATCTCGGGCGTCAGCGCGCGCGTGCCGGGCCGGATGATGAGGAGCATGCCGATGAGGCCGACGCCGACGGCAGACCAGCGCCGCCAGCCGACCTTTTCGCCGAGCACCGGCCCCGACAGCGCCACCACCAGAAGCGGCATGAACGCGAAGATCGCGTGGCTGGGGGCAAGGCCGAGAAGGGCGAATGCGGCAATGGCGACGATGATCTCGAGCGCCAGCGTGACGCTGCGCGCGACCTGCAGCCGTGGCTGGCCGGATGCAAGGCCGGTGCGAAAGCCCTTGCGCCAGAGGAGGACGAAACACACCGCGCCGAAGGCCCAGTAGCGCCACATGGTCACGAAGATGGCGGAGTGATTGTCCGCCAGCGCCTTCGACAGGCCGTCCTGAGCCGAGAAGATGACCATCGCGGTCACGATGAAGGCGACGCCGCGCAGCGTGTTGTTGCTCGCCGCGGACGCAGTGACGGGGACGGTCGGGTGATGTTCCATATGCCGCTATCGCCCGGCGCCCTGGCGGGCGCAAGGGCGGCGATGGCGACCGCCATTGCAGTTTTGCATGGCTCCGGCGGTCAGCCGGACCGGCGGCTCAGCTCGCGATGGCGAACCGCTGGCGCGGCACCGGGGCGGGGGTCTGCGCCGCGGCGATCGCCTGCAGCCAGTCGCGCAGATCCTGGTGCTGGCGGGCGCCGAGGCCCGCGCTGGCGACCACAGCGCGCAAGCGCATGGGGATTGCGGCTTTCGAAGGTGGTGGCGACCGCGGTCGCATTCCATTGCGGCACGGTGAGTGTGCTGGTCTCGACCGTGGTGGCGCCGACGACGGCGGTGCGCGCGACGCGGTGGACGCTCGCCTGCACGAGGTCGGGGACGGCGAGCGCATCGACGAAGGACTGCGCGTCGGTGCCGTCGATCTCGAGGCCGCGCAGGCGACGGGGCAGTGTCCGTTCGATCACGTTGAGCGCCATCCAGTCGAGCGGGAAGGCGGCGTCGAGCATGATGGTTTGGGTGCGGAACCCGTCGTGGCTGCCGTGAGCGGTGAGGAAGACGCGGCGGGCCTGCGACAGGCACAGGCTGTGGTCGCCGCCGACGAGGTAGTGCCGCTCCCAGGTCTCGCGCTCCGAAACGGTGCCCCAGGCGGCGACGGCGCGCGGCGGCTCGGCGTCGATCACCGCGAAACAAAGCGAAGGATTGTTCATCACCCGAACTCCATCAGGACCGCCCGGATGATGACCGAAGATGGTTAACTTTGGCTTGCAGAGGTCTCGTTGTCGGCAGGGCCGGTGGCGACGGGGCGGGACGGGTCGCCACCCCATTCGGTCCACGAGCCGTCGTAGACGCGGGCCGGCACGCCGATCTCGTCGAGCGCGAGCGCGATGATCGCGGCGGTGACGCCCGAGCCGCAGCTCGTCACGACCGGCCGCGCGGGGTTCATGCCGGAGGCTGCGATGGCGGACTTCAGCGCGTCGCCCTTTTTCAGCGTTCCGTCTTCGGCGACGAGCGAGGCGTAGGGGAGGTTGCGGGCGCCGGGCATGTGGCCGGCGCGCAGGCCCGCGCGCGGCTCGGGCACGGAGCCGGTGAAGCGGGGGGCGCCGCGCGCGTCGAGCACGTTGCCGCCCTTTTCCAGCGTCCTCGCGACGGTGTCGGCGTCGGCGTAGAGGCTGGGGTCGAAACGGGCGGTGAACCGGGCGGGAGTGGCCGGCGCCGCCGCGCCGGACTCGACCGGGAAGCCTTCGGCGCGCCAGCGGGCGAAGCCGCCGTCGAGGATCTTCGCGTCGTGTCCCATCACGCGGAACATCCACCAGGCGCGGGGGGCGGAGAATACGGGGCCGGCCTCGTAGACGACGACCTCGGTCGTGTTGTCGATGCCGAGCGCGCCGACCATTTCCGCGAAGCGCTCGGGCGAGGGGAGCGTATGCGGCAGGCCGCTGTCGGTGTCGGCGATGGTGTCGATGTCGAACCGGCGGGCGCCCGGGATGTGGGCTTCGAGGAACTCGGCGTCGGGGTCGCGGCCGGTGTCGGGCATGTGCCACGAGGCATCGAGCACCACGACGCGGCCGAGCCGTTCGCCGAGCCAGGCGGGGTCCACGAGCGTCATGCGAGGGCGATCCGGACGCGGCGGTTCTGCCGGCCCTTTTTCTCGATCTTGGTCACGTTGATCCTGCCGATCTCGGAGGTGGCGGCGACATGGGTGCCGCCGCAGGGCTGAAGGTCGATCTCGCCGATGCGCACCAGACGCACCTTGCCCGACCCGCGCGGCGGCTTGACCGACATCGTCTTGACGAGGTCGGGCTGCGCATCGAGCTCGGCGTCGGTAATCCATTCGGTGCTGACGCCGTGGTCGCCGTCGATCAGCGCCTGAACGGCGGCGGCGACGCTGTCCTTGTCGAGCGTCTCGTCCGGAATGTCGAAATCGAGCCGGCTTTCGGCGGGGCCGATCTGGCCGCCCGTGACGGGGTAGGGGAGCGCGACGGAGAGGAGGTGCAGCGCGGTGTGCATCCGCATGATGCCGTAGCGGCGCTCCCAGTCGAGGTGCTGGGTGACGGCCGTGCCGGGGGCGAGGGTGCCGTCGACGGTGAGCGCGATGGCGCTGCGGTCCTCGGTGTAGCGCGCGTCGCTCACCGTCAGCATCGCGCCGTCTTCGGTCTCGAGCCGGCCGGTGTCGCCCGGCTGGCCGCCGCCCGCGGCGTAGAACAGCGAGCGATCGAGGACCAGCGTGCCGTCGCCTGCGCTGACGACGGTCGCGGTGGCGGTGGTGAGATAGGGGTCGTCGCGGAACAGGGGCTCGGTCATGGACCGGTTGTAGCAAACGGCGGCGGCTGGTTGCTAGGCCCCCGTGCGGTCCGCTGACGCCCGCAGCGGCCTAGAGATGGAGCGGCATCGGCGGCAGGTTGAAGAGGGGCACGATCCCCGCCGAGACGCGGCCGTTCTGGACCTTCAGCGTCAGGCGGCGCGCGGGCTTGTCGCCGATCGTGGTCTCGGGCGCGAACATCAGGAGATTGCGCAGGAGCGTAGTGATCGTCTCCTGCGCCTCCGGCGCCAGCACCGCGATGTAGGGAACGGTCTGGTTGTACCCGGCGAAGGCGACGTCGAGCGTGCCGGACAGAAGGCCTTCCTGGTCGAGCGTCAGGTCGCCCGTGGCGGAAAGCTGCATGTCACCGCTGGCGAGCGTCGCATCCTGGATGCTGAACGTGAGCCCGTTCGCCGCCGCGAGCTCGGCGACCGCGCCGGGGTCGCCGGCGAGCACGGAGGCGCCGCCGCGCAGCGTTCCCCGCAGGGCAATGGCCGTCGTTTCGGCTCCGGGGGCGGGGTCGAGCCCTGTGATGCGGACGGCAAGGTCGAGGTCGGCCGGATTGGCCGGATTTTCGCGCGCGTTGAAGTGGAGCTCGGACACCTTGATGGCCGGGAGGTTGCCGGCGGTGACCGTTGCGCCGACAACTTCCGCGTCAAACCGCGTCAGCGAGGCGTCGGACAGCCCGATCCGGGCGCTGGCGTGGGCGAGATCCCAGTTTGCGGTGACGGCCGGGGCGCCATCGCTCTGGAACACGGCGGGGCTACGCGCCTCCATGATGATGCGGCTCGGCTGGTAGACCAGCGCGGTCGCGACGAAGCCGCTCAGCGTGACGGAGGCGTCGGCGGTGCCGAAGCGCGATCCGTCATGGCAGCGCATCTCGAGCTGGAACGGGTAGCCGCTGATCTTGCGGTTGAGGCAATGCACTACTGCGCCGTCGGCGACCGCGGCGTGCTGGAGCCTGTCCGCCTGCCGTTCGACCACCGTCGCCGCGCAGAACCAGAGGATCGACCAGGCGACGATGATGACCAGGACGATCAACATCAGGACCTTGTATCGCAATGTTCGCGATGGTGTCGCCGTCACGCCGTCCATGCCCTCACTCCGTAGCTCCCGACTTGGCGTCAGGATGGGGTTGGCTTGACATGGGTGCACCGACGCCACAAGCCATCACAGCCGCGACGGAATTGCACTGGTGCATCCCGCCGCACCCGTTTTTCAAGGCCCTGCGGTAGGTTTTCCATCGGAGCGGGGTCGTTTCGCCACAGACGCCAACAGGTACGAATGTCATTGTACGTTTTTGGCTATGGATCGCTGATGTGGCGGCCTGGCTTTCCCTACATTTCACGGCAGCTTGCCACGGTGCGGGGACGCCACCGGCGGCTTTGCGTCTATTCATGGGTGCATCGCGGCACGCAGGAACGGCCCGGCCTCGTCCTCGGGCTCGACCGTGGCGGGGCCTGCCGCGGCGTGGTGTTCGAGGTCGACGACGCCGAACGGGACGCGGTGATCGCCTACCTGCGCGAGCGCGAACAGGTGACTTTCGTCTACCAGGAGCGGCAGATGCCGGCCCGGCTCGACGACGGCAGCGTGGTTGAGGCGCTGACCTATGTGGTCGACCGCGCCCATCCGCAGTACGCGGGCGCGCTGTCGGTCGACGATACGCTCGCGGTCGTCCGCGGCGCCGTCGGCCGCTCCGGCCGCAACGAGGATTATGTGCTCTCCACCGCCGACCATCTCGACGAGGCCGGCGTCGCCGACCAGCGGCTCGCGGTGATCGCGCGGCATCTGCGGGAAGGGCACGGCGACCAACCCTAGGCGCGCCCGGAGAGGGCTTCGGCGACGAGGCGGTCGGTTTCCCGCTCGATGGCGTGTTCCATCCGCGCCTTCACCTCGGCGCGCGGCAGGCCTCTCGGGATGGCGGGCAGGAACGACACGGTGATGGTGCCGGGATAACGCACGATCTTGCCGTGCGGCCACAGGACGCCGGAGTTGAGCGCGACCGGGACCACCGGCACGTCGAGCTGGTCGTAAAGGAACACCGCGCCGGGCTTGTAGGCTGGCGGTGCGCCGACAGGGCGGCGGGTCCCCTCCGGAAAGATCACGATCTGGAAGCCCTTGCCGACCGCGGCCTTCGCGTCGACCGCGAGCTGCTTCAGCGCCGCGGTGCCGGCGCCGCGGTCGACCGGGATCATCCCGTAATAGCGGGCGTACCAGCCGTAGAGCGGGATCGCGAGGAGCTCCTTCTTCAGGATCACGACGCCGCGCGGCAGCATCGGCACCAGCGCCAGGGTCTCCCACGCGGACTGGTGCTTGGAGGCGATCAGCGCCGGGCCGTCGGGGATGTTTGCGAGCCCGCGCACGGCGATCTTCTGGCCGCAGATGATGCGCAGGAGGAGGAGGTCGCCCGATGCCCACGTGGTGAGGACGAAGCGCGTGTGCCTTGCCGGAAACAGCATCGCCGGCGCGCATATGATCGACATCACGATGAAGAAGGTGGTCGCGACGACGGAGTAGATCACCGAGCGCACGAGGGCGACGGCGTACGCGATGCCGGTGCGGCGCTGCGCCTTACCGGGGGGCGGGGACGCGGGAGGAACGGCGTTCTGCATCAGACACTCAGGCGATCGAGATGGTGGCGCACTGCGGCGCGGGCGGTGCCGATTACCAGAAGCGCCACCACGAGGCCCAGCACCATAAGGCCGGCAAAGCCGAAGGGGCCGATGCTGGGCGCGCCGAGAAGCGCCCGGCTCTGGTCGGACGCGGCGCCGGAACTGAACAGCGACCAGAGTTCCAGCGCACCGAACAGGACGAGCGCAGCGGCGACACCGATCCCCGCGCCGCGCACGCCGATGCGCAGGAAACGGCCTCGGAAGGCGCGCTGGATGAACCTGTCGTCGGCCCCCAGCATCGCGAGGACTTCGACGGTGCCGGCGTTCGTGGCGATGGCGGCGCGGGTGGCGAACACGATGGAGAGGACGGTGGCGACGAGCATCAGCACCAACGCGCCGATCGCCCCGGCCGAGATGGCGGCGGCCATCCGTTCCAGCCGGTCGCTCCAGTCGCGGTGATCGTCGAGCGAGGTGCCGGGAACGCCGGAGAGCGCCGCCTTGAGCGTGTCGCTGTCGAGCGGGCCGGTGCGGTTGGCGGTCACGAGGCGGGGGATCGGGAGAAGCGAGAAATCCGCCCCGACGCCGAGCCAGGGTTCGAGCAGCGCTTCGGCCTCGCCGGCGGAGAGGATGTCGACGCCGCCGAGGCCCGGCGTGCCGTTGAGGATCGCTGCGACACTCTGGAGCCGGCGCTCTACCGGGTCGCCGTCGAGCGGCAGGACGGTCACGCTGATGTCCTGCCGGACCTCGCCGGCCCAAACGTCCGCCGCCCTCTCGATCAGGACCGCTGCGCCGAAGAGGAGCGCGCAGACGAAGGTCATGATCGCGATGACGGCGGTGAGGCCGCGCCCGGCCACGGAGCGCGGCGCCACGACGGGGCCGTTCTCGACGATGGCGTTCTCGTCCGGCACGTCGACCAGCGGGCCGCCGTGCTGGCGCCGTGCGATCCTGCGCGCCTGCGCGCTGGCGCCCCGCTCTGCCGCGGGTGCCTCGGTACGCGGCCGCGCCCTGATCGCGCCCGGGATCGGTACTTCGGGTTCGAACTCGGCGGCAACGTCTTCCTGCGTAGCCGGGATGTCGTCGAACCCCGCAACGTCGCCGTCCTGCGAGCCTGGCAGGGCCGGCCGGGTGGCGGGGCGGGGCGCGCGGGCCTCCGGCGCCTCGGCTGCCCGGGGGGCCGCAGGCTGCTCGGCGGGGAGGGCGTTGCGGCGGCCCCGCAGCGTGCTCTTGAGGCTCCGGCGGGGCGTGGCCTCCTCGGTGCGCACGGCCGGGGCGGCCTCAGGCGCACCGGTCTCCTCGCCGGCCCGCATGGGAAGGCGGCGCGGGCGCGGTCCGTTTGCGGCCTCCTGCGGGGGCATCGGGGCGGCTTCGGCGGGCGGACCGGCGGCATGGCCACGGGAAACCGGCACGGGGCGGGTCTGGCGCTGCGGCGGGCGCTCCTCGCCGCCGGGAAGGGGGCGCCGCGCGGGGCGCTGGCCTGCCGCGGCGGACGCGGGACGCGTGCGCTCGGGCTCTCGCTCGCGCTGGGGCGGCGCTGGGTCGGGGTCTGCGGTGCGCGGCAGGGCTGCGCGCGGCGCGGTGGGGGTCGTGCGCGGGCGCTGGCGCTGTTCGGGCGCGCCCGCGGGTCGCCTCGGTTCGGCTCCGCCGGCCTCGGCGGGACGGCCGGCCTCCGCCGGGCGGGGCGGGCGGCCGCGGGGGTCCTGGCCGCCATCCATTAGTGCGAGGTCTCCAGCCGGCCGTCGAACAGGATGAGGCGGCGGGCGTCGATCTGGTCCATCAGGTTGATGTCGTGGGTCGCGATCACCACCGAGGTGCCGAGCTTGTTGAGCTCCATGAAGAGCCGCATCAGGCGCTTGGCCATCGGCGGGTCGACGTTGCCGGTGGGCTCGTCCGCCAGGAGCACGTCGGGCTGGGTGACGAGCGCGCGGGCGATCGCGGCACGCTGCTTCTCGCCGCCCGACAGGACGGGCGGGAAGGCGTGCTGCCGGTCCGAAAGGCCGACCCACTTCAGGAGCTCCGTCACGTCGGTCCGGTAGCTGTCGACGTTCTTGCCCTCGATCCTGAGGGGGAGGGCGACGTTGTCGAAGGTGGAGAGGTGGTCGAGCAGGCGAAAGTCCTGGAAGACGACGCCGATGCGGCGGCGCATGGAGGGAATTTCGGCACGGCGGAGGAGACTGACGTCGGCGCCGAAGAGGCTCATGAACCCGCGCGAGGGGCGCAGCGAGAGCGAAAGCAGGCGCATCAGCGTGGTCTTGCCCGCGCCCGAGGGGCCGGTCAGGAACTGGAAGGAGCGGGCCGGAATGTCGAACGAGAGATCCTTCAGGATCTCCGGCCCGTTGCCGTAGCGCAGCCCAACATTGTCCAGTGCGATCATCAGCCCCCGCGAGTGGTGTGCCGGCTCATGACGGCCGGACGCGCCGAAGCTTTACCACGGACGCGCGCCGCCGTCGCGGGGGAGCGCCCCCGCCGCGGCCCGGCGATCCACACGCAAGCTTCAGGCCGCGGCGCGGGGGCCGAGCGCCGCCTCAGGGGAGGAGGCGCTCCAGATAGTCGCGCTCGAGCCGGGGGAGTTCGAGGTCGCCGAGGCGGCGGCGCAGCTCCTGCAGGATGCGGCGGGCGCGCTGGGTCTCGATCTCGTCCGGGATGCCGACGCGGCTGGTGTCGGCATAGCCGCCCTCGGTCCGGGCTCGCCCGAGCGGATCGCGGCCGGGGCCGTTCTCGGGGCTGCCCATCTGTTCGCCTTCGCCCTGGCCCTGTCCTTCCGCCTCGGCGAGCTGCTGGGCCATGCCCTGCGCGCCTTCGCGCAGCGCCTGCAGCGCCTCGCCCTGCTCGCCGACCGCGTCGCCGCTCTGGCCTTCGCCGAGCGCCTCGCCGGCGTCGCCCATGGAGCGTTCCGCATCGCCGAGCCGCTCGCCGGGCTCGAAGCCCTGCTCCTCGAGCTTGCGCATCATCTCGTCGAGCTGTTCTCGCAGGGCCTGCTGCTGCTCCTGGAGCCGCTGCATCGCCTCCGCCCGCTCGGACGGGCTCATCCCGTCCGTCGGGTTCCGGCCGCCCTGTCCGGGCTGGCCCGGCTGGCCCTGACCGAACTGACCCTGGCCGCCGAAGCGCTCCATCCGGCCCTGCCCCTGACCTTCGCCCTGCTGGCCTTGCTGCCCCTGGCCCTGCTGACCCTCCTGACCCTCCTGACCCTCGCCGAGCCCGTAGGTCTCGTCCATCAGCTCCTGCTGGCGCTGGATCATCCGGCCGAGCTCGTCGAGCGTGCGGCCGCTCTGGCCCATCGGGTCGCCGCCCTGGCCCTGTCCGCGCTGTGCCATCTGGAGGTTCTGCATCATCTGCTGCAGCTCCGCGAGCAGCGCCTCGGCCTCTTCCGTGCGACCCTCGCGCGCCAGTTCCTCGATCCGCTCCAGCATCTTGTCGAGGTCGTTCTGGGTGATGGTCATCGAATTGGGGTCCATCGCCTGCTGCTCGCCCGGCGGCATCTGCTCGGCGAGCGCCTGCATGTAGCGCTGCATCGCCTCGCGCAGCTCCTGCGTCAGCCGTGCGATCTCCTCGGGCGGCGCACCGTCCTCGATCGCCTGCCTCAGGCGCTCCTGCGCGGCGGCGAGCGCGCGCTCGGCGTCGCTCATGCCGTTGTCTTCCAGCATCAGCGCGAGCTGCCACAGCTCGTCGAGCATGGCGCGAAGTTCGTCATCCGTCTGTGCCCTGACCATCTCCTTGTATGCCGCGTTGACCGCGAGGAAGGCGCCCGCGCCGCCGAGGGCGTCAGGCACCAGGAGCATCAGGTCCATCGCCTCGATCACGTCGATCTGGCTGTCGGCATCCATCGCAAGGATCTGGCGCTGCTCGATCAGCGCCTTGGCGACGGGGTTCACGAAGACACGCGAGGGGAGGCGGAAGGTGCGGGACTCGCTGAAGCCCGTCTGCCCGACGCCGTCCGTCGCGCGGATCCGCAGCGTCATCTCCATCCCAGCGAACGGATGCTCGGCGAGGTCGTGGACGGTACGTGCGGCACCGCGCATTCCGGGGCCTGCCGGCAGCACCAGCGGGAATTCGGGGTTGTCGACCAGCGGCCGGCGGCCTTCGGCGGCGCCCAGCGGCATCATCAGCGCCTCGGCGGAGGCGATGCCGTAGTCGTCGTCGAGCGTGTAGCGCACCTCGAAGCCGCCGCGCTGGTTCTCCGCAGGGTCCTCGGTCAGGACGGCGGACGGCGGCCTGTCGCCCTCCGCGATGAAGCGCCAGCCGTCCACCATGGTGTCGTCACGCCGGACCTCGACGTTCATCGACCCGTCGATCGGGAGGGTGGACTGGAATGCCGCCACTTCCGCGCCGTCTTCCGAGAGGCGCGGCATCGTCTCGCTGGTGGCGCCGTCCGGGCGCATCACCTCGAGGTCGAGCGGCCCGCCACCCTGGGTTCGGACGGTGAGTATCGAGCCCGAGGGCACGCGGATGCCGTCGCCGGTGTCGACGCGGGTCGCGGCGGAGAGGAAGAGCGGCGCGCGCCCGGTGTAGGAGGGCGGCGTCACCCACGCATCGAGCCGGAACTGCGGGTCGGCGGTGGCAATGTCCGGCTCGTCGAAGGTGAAGGGGGTGATGAGGCGTTCGGCGAGCGCGCCTGCGCCGACCGCGATGCCTATGAAGAGGACGATGCCGACAGCGGCACGAACCGCGTAGGGGTCGTGGGGCACGATGTCCGGCCGCGGGACGGCGAAGCGCAGCGCCGAAAGCCGCTCCATCGCGCGCTTGCGATGCACCCGCCACAGGCCCTCGGTGACGGCGTCGCCGCCGGGGGCGAGGTTGTCCTCGTAGGTGCCGAGGGGGCGGTGGGGGAGGTGCGCATCGCTCTCGAGCCGGCGCAGGGCATCGTCGCGGCCCGGCAGCGTGAGGCGGCGCAGGCGCCAGCCCGCGAGCACGAACAGCACCGCGAACACGGCGAGCGCAACGGCCTTCACCGTTGCCGGGACGCCGATCCAGAGGCCCATCCACGCGCTGGCGAGGAAGAGGGCAAGGACGCCGACCATCGGCGCGATGGCGGGCCACAGCCGTTCCCAGACGATCGCGGCACGCGCGCTCGCGATCAGCCGCGACAGGCGCGTGTTCATCGGTGCCGGCATGGGATAGTCCCTTCAGTGAACCGTCGGAGTGCGGGCCGTGGGTGTCGGAGATTACGCGCCTTTGCCGTGGCGGCAATATGGCGGGCTGTCCCAGGCCTTGCCACGGGCATCACGAGGGCGTGTGCGGCAGGCACATACCGGCCCCGCCATAGGCTTGAAGCGATTGCCGCAATTGCCCGCTTATGATTGATAGACGGGCAGTATCAGGATTCTAAGGATCGCGCGCCCATGCCCATCGTCAACCGTTTCCACGACTTTGCCGAAGAGATTGCCGGTTGGCGGCGCGACTTCCACGAGAACCCCGAGCTTCTCTACGACGTCCATCGGACTGCGGCGCAAGTCGCCGAAAAGCTTCGCGAATTCGGTGTCGATTCGGTCGAGACGGGCGTCGGCAAGACTGGCGTCGTCGGCGTCATCAAGGGGCAGGGCGGCGGCGGCCGCGTGATCGGCCTGCGCGCCGACATGGACGCGCTACCGATCATCGAGAAGACGGGCAAGCCCTGGTCCTCGAAGGTTCCCGGCAAGATGCACGCCTGCGGCCATGACGGGCACACCGCGATGCTCCTCGGCGCGGCGAAATATCTCAGCGAGACGCGCAATTTCGACGGCACGGTGGTGGTGATCTTCCAGCCGGCGGAAGAGGGCGGCGCCGGCGCGCAGGCAATGCTCGACGACGGTCTCGTCACCCGCTACGGCATCGAGCGCGTGTTCGGGATGCACAATCTCCCCGGCCACCCGGTCGGCACCTTCGCGCTGCGGCCCGGCCCGCTGATGGCCGCGGCCGACCGCATCACCATCACGATCGAGGGCAAGGGCGGCCACGCGGCGCGCCCGCATCTCGCGCACGACCCGATCGTGGCGGGTTCGGCGATCATCACGGCGATCCAGTCGATCGTGGCGCGCAACGCTGATCCGCTCGGCTCCGCGGTGATCTCCATCACCATGTTCAACGCCGGCACCACCGACAACGTGATCCCGCAGACGGCCGAGCTGCGCGGCACCGTGCGCACCCTGAGCCCGGACATGCGCGACCTCATGGAGAAGCGCCTCGGCGAGGTGGTCGAGCAGGTGGGCAGCGCCTACGGCGTGAAGGCCGAGCTCCTCTACCGGCGCGACTATCCGGTGACGCAGAACGACGAGGCCGAGGCCCTGTTCGCAGGCGACATCGCCGCCAAGGTGGTCGGCGAGCGCAACGTCGACCGCAACGTCGTCCCGACCATGGGCGGCGAGGACTTCTCGTTCATGCTCAACACCGTGCCGGGCGCGTTCATCTTCGCCGGCGTCGGCGAGGACGTCGCGAACCTCCACAACGAGATGTACGACTTCAACGACGAGCTGATCCCCGTCGGCTGCTCCTACTGGGCGACCCTCGTCGAGACGGCATTGCCGCGGAGCGCATGATGCAGCGCGTCAAGTTCCGCCAGATGGCCGAGGGCGACCGGGAGGATTACATCTTCCTGGAGGCCCACGAGCGCACGTCCGCGGCGTCGGTGGGGGACAGGCTGCTCGACGCTCTCGCCGAGCTCGACACCTCGCAGTCCGCCTACCAGGTGACGCGCTACGAGCACTCGGTCCAGTCGGCCACCCGCGCCTGGCGCGACGGTGCGGACATCGACTGGGTGGTCGCCGCGCTGCTCCACGATGTCGGCGACCTCTACGCCCCCTACAACCACGACGAATACGCCGCGGCGATCCTGCGGCCGTACCTGCGCGAGCAGTGCACCTGGGTGGTGGAGCACCACGGCCTCTTCCAGCGCTACTACTACGCGCACCATTTCGGCGGCGACCGCGACGTGCGGCGCCGGCACAAGGACAACCCGTATTTCGACGATGCGGTGGCGTTCTGCGAGCGGTGGGACCAGGCCTCGTTCGACCCCAACTACGACAGCATCGCGCTCGACCATTTCCGCCCGATGGTGGCGGAGGTGTTCTCCCGCGAGCCCTACCAGCCGCAGGTGATCTCGGCCGGCGTGCGCAAGCCGCTGGCGGACCCGTTCACCGCCCGCACGCGGGCCGGCAAGCCGGACTGATCCGGCTGCCGGGCCCGGCGCTTCACGTGATCGCTTCGATTTCCTCGGGGGTCAGCCCGCCGGGGACGATCGTGATCGGCACCGGGTAGGTGCCGGACTGTCCGCTGGCGATGGCGCTGACCAGCGGCCCGGGGCCGTCCGCGCCTGCAGCGGCCGCCAGCACCAGGATCGCGATCGAGTTGTCGTCGGCGATGACCTCGCGGATGCCGTCGGTGCGGTTGCCGAACACGATGCGCCGCTCGGGCTCCTCGGCGCCGTGCTTCGCAAGCTTTGCAAAGGCGCGGTCGAGCATCTCGTTGGCCTCTTCCTCCGCCTCCTGACGCATCAGGTTCTCGACGTTCAGCCAGTGCTGGAACTCGGTCGGCGGGGCGACCACGAGGGCAAGGACCGTCGCCCCCGTCTTCTTGGCGCGACGCGCTGCATAAAGCAGCGCGTGCTCGCACTCGGGCGTATCGTCGATGACGACGAGAAATTTGCGCCTGGCGCGCGATGATGCGGCAGTGTCTTCGCTAGTTATTGGTCGGGATCCTATAGTCGATTTCGAAGAGGCTCGCGTCGACCGGCACGCCTGTCTTCACGTTGTAGATGGAAACGCTGGTCTCCTTGCCGTTGCTGTCGACGACGTTCCACTGTTTCAGCTCGTTGGTCTCGGCGTCAAACATCATCGTGATGGAGCCGTCGCCGAACGCGCTGCTCTCCTGCACGGTGACCGACACAATGTCCGGCTTGACGTCGACCTTGGTCACCTTCGCGTCGGTGGTGAGGTCGATGGTGTTGTCGAGCAGGAAGCGCAGCGGGGTGCGGCCCAGCGGCCAGATGTCCTGCTTGTAGCGCTTGCGGTCCTTCACCGCGACGGACTTTCCGTCGGCGATGATGTCGAGGTTGGACGGCTTGTCGTAGAAGAAGCGCACCTTGCCGGGGCGCTGGATCGCGAAGCGGCCGGAGGTGAGCGAGCCGTCGGGCCCGAACTGCGAGAACTCGCCCCGCATGGTCTTGATGGAATTGAAGTACCGATTGATCTCGGCAAGCGTCTCGCCGGTCGCCGCCTGCGCCGCGGACCCGAACGCCGCGAAGGCAACGGTGGCGGCGACGATGGCGGAGAACAGGCACGTGCGGGCGCTGAGCATGGCCACTCCTTGAGCAAAATACATGGGCGGACGCCGGCGAAGATCACCGGAGCATCCCTTACTGGTTAAAGCATAGCCGACGTGGCCGGTTCCGCGCCACCGCCGCACCATGCACATTCCATATGGGGTGCGATCGACGCTTCGCCTCTGCCACTGACGCCGGCCGCGACATCGTGGTCGCACCCGGCGGGCCAGAAGATCGCACCTATCGGGTGGGAGATGAACGGTCACACAATGCCGAGCTGGCGGTGGTGGAAGCACGTTCGGGCGTCAGCGTCCCGGTTCTGCAGGGACGCGGCCGCGCTCAGCGCTCGTTCCAGCCCTTGCCTTCGATGACCTTGACGCGGGCTTGCTCCACCCGCCTCTCGCGCGTCTCGGATTTCTTCGCGCCTTCGAGATGCAGACACCAGGAGCGCTGCCGTCCGGGGGTCAGCTTCGCCCATGCTTCGCGGTAGGGCGGGTCGGCGGCGAGTGCCTGCGTCAGCGCGTCAGGGAGTTCCAGCGCGTTGCGCGCCTTGAAGTCGACCTTCCGTCCCTGCGCGACGAGGTCCGCCGCTTCCGCCACGAACCGCGTGATGATCGCCGCGGCTTCGTCGACCTCGGCGACGGTCCGGAACGCAAGATACCGGCCCGCCTGCGAGTTTTCGCCGACCACTGACCAGCACCCCTTCCGGATCCGTGAGCAGGGAGCCGCGGAAGAACATCAGCCGGGCGTGGTCCTTGAACGCGCCGATGATGCACACGTTGCCGCCGTGCGCGGTGTAGCAGGGCTGCCGCCACTTCAGCGTCTCGGTGACCTCGCAGGTGAGAACGACCGCGCGAAGGGCCTCCATTTCGGCCCTCCACGCGGTCGCCTTCTGCATGAAGACGTCGATCCGCCTGTCCTTCTCACCCATCGCAACCTCCGCAGCCGCAAGGGGATCGCGGCGAAGCTCAGACCTCCTCGCGCTCCGGCACCAGAATGTCGCGCTTGCCGGCGTGGTTGGCGGAGCTGACGACGCCTTCGTTTTCCATCCGCTCGATCAGCGTCGCGGCGCGGTTGTAGCCGATGGAGAGGCGGCGCTGCACGTAAGAGGTGGAGGCCTTGCGGTCGCGCAGGACGAGGGCGACGGCGCGGTCGTAGAGGTCGTCGGATTCCGACATGGCGTCGAGGCCGCTGGAGCCGCTGCCGCCTGCGTCGTCCTCGTCCTCGTCGTCTTCCAGCACCTCGTTCATGTACTCCGGCTGGCCCTGCAGCTTGAGGTGGGAGACGATGTCCTCCACCTCCTCGTCGGCCACGAACGGGCCGTGGACGCGCTGGATGCGTCCGCCGCCGGCCATGAACAGCATGTCGCCCATGCCGAGAAGCTGCTCGGCGCCCATCTCGCCGAGGATGGTGCGGCTGTCGATCTTGGACGTCACCTGGAAGGACACGCGGGTCGGGAAGTTGGCCTTGATGGTGCCGGTGATGACGTCGACCGAAGGCCGCTGCGTCGCCATGATGATGTGGATGCCGGCGGCGCGGGCCATCTGCGCGAGGCGCTGGATCGCGCCCTCGATGTCCTTGCCGGCGACCAGCATCAGGTCCGCCATCTCGTCGACGATGACGACGATGTACGGCATCTGCTCCATCGACAGGATCTCTTCCTCGAAGATCGCCTCGCCGGTGCGCTTGTCGAACCCGGTCTGGACGATGCGCGAGACCGTCGCGCCTTCCTTGCCGGCTTCCTTGAGGCGGGCGTTGAAGCCGTCGATGTTGCGGACGCCGAGCTTGGCCATCTTGCGGTAGCGGTCTTCCATCTCGCGCACGGCCCACTTCAGCGCCGCGACGGCCTTCTTCGGGTCGGTCACCACCTCGGTGAGGAGGTGAGGGATGCCCTCGTAGATCGAAAGCTCCAGCATCTTCGGGTCGATGAGGATGAGGCGGCAGGTCTCCGGCTTGTGGAAGTAGAGGAGCGACAGGATCATCGTGTTGACCGAGACCGACTTGCCCGAGCCGGTGGTGCCGGCGACCAGAAGGTGCGGCATCCGCGCAAGGTCGGCGATGACGGCTTCGCCGCCGATGGTCTTGCCGAGGCACATGGGGAGCTTGGCCTTGGTCTTCTCGAACTCGCGGCTCGCCAGGAGTTCGCGCAGGAACACCGTCACGCGCTTGCGGTTGGGGAGCTCGATGCCGATGGCGTTCTTGCCCGGGATCACCGCGACGCGGGCGGAGATCGCGCTCATGGAGCGGGCGATGTCGTCGGCGAGGCCGATCACGCGGGACGACTTGATGCCGGGGGCCGGCTCCAGCTCGTAGAGGGTGACGACGGGGCCGGGGCGGACCTGGATGATCGAGCCGCGGACGCCGAAGTCCTCCAGCACGCCTTCCAGCACGCGGGCGTTGGCTTCCAGCGCGTCCTCGGTGAGCTCGGTGTCGGTGTTGTCGCTGGGCGGTGCGGCGAGCAGCGCCAGCGGCGGGAACTCGTAGTCGCTGTTGGGGAGGAGGCTCGGCTGGGCCTCGCGCACAACGCGGCGGCCGGGGGCCATCGCGCCGGCGGGCGGGGTGACGCGGCCGGACGGGCCGTCGTCCTGCGCGACGGGGAAGCGCTTGGGCGCCTGCTGCACGGCGCGCTGGGGCGCCTGCGCGGGGGCAGGGCGGTGCGGTGCGACGGGCACGTTCTGGCGCGGGGTGTCGTGGCGGGCGACCTCTGCTGCGAAGGGGTCGTCGTCATAATCGTCGTAGTCGTCGAACGCATCGGCGGTCTGGGCGGCGGCGCGGGGGGCTTCTTCCGCGTAGTCGTCCGCCTCGTCGTCGTAGACCTCGGCTTCGGGCACGGCATCGTCGTCGATCGTGTTGCCGTGCTCGTCCTCGAACGTCTCGACCTCGTTGCCCTGCGCGTCGGTGGTCAGCGTGCGGACGCGGGCGGCCGGGCCGCGCAGTGGTGCGGTGAACTGGCGGCTGCCACGATCCGCCTCGGTGAAGGGCGCCGCGGGCGCGACGCGGCGGCGCTGCGGCGCGGCAGGCTGCGGCTCAGCCTCGTAGAGGACGGGCTCTTCCCCGAGGTCGGCTTCGTCCGCCTCGAACGCAGGCGCCACCGGGGCTGCCGGGGCCTGCTGGCGCGGTCTCGCGGCGCGCGGCCGGGCCGGTGCTGCGGCCCGGTTGAGCAATGCGGGGGCGGGCGCCGGCTGGGTGAAGGGGTCGTCGTCCTCGCCGAACGGGACGCCGTCGTCGATCAGATCGTCCATCTCCGCGCCGGGGCGGGTGCGGTAGACGGCAGCGCCCTCGGCGTCCTCGTCATAGGTCGCGGTGAGGGCGGTCCTGAGGCGCGGTGCCTCGGTGTGCTGGGGGCGCGGCTTGCGGCGCATCTTGGCGCGGACGGTGAGCGTGGCGTGGGCGAGTGCGCCGCGGAAGGCGCTGAGGCGCGGCGTGTCGGCCTCGAACGCATCGGTGTCGTCAAGGCCGTATTCGTCCTCGGTCGCATGGTGGCGGCGGATCTGGAAGCCCTGCGCCGTCTCCCGCTTCACGATCCGCACCGGCTGCACGGCGCGCACCAGCGCAACCAGCGCGATGAGGCCGAGAACGCCGCCGAAGAAGCCGTGCACCGTGCCGGAGGTGATGCCGAACCAGCTCGTGAGGATCGCGCCCCACATCTCGCCGACCACGCCGCCCAGACCCATGGGGAGCGGCCAGGATGCGGTGACGGGGAAGGCGTTGAAGAAGCCCGGCGCGAGGAGCAGCGCGACGAGGCCGGGGATGATCCGGTTGACGCGCAGGCCGAGCGGGCGGCCGTTCATGAGGCGAAGACCCCACAGCGGCAGCGGCGCGAGGAGGAGCGGCGCGGCAAGCCCCAGCATCTGCATGATCGGGTCGGCGAGCGAGGCGCCGGGGATACCCATCATGTTGTGTACAGGGGCGGAGGTCGCGTGGGTGAGGCTCGGGTCGCTCACCGTCCACGTGGCGAGGGCCAGACCCAGAAAGGCCGTCAACGCGAGGAGCAGCCCTCCCGAAATGGCCGCGATGGCCCGCCGCGCAAACAGCACGGAAGGGTCATCGAAGAAATGTTCCAAGGTCCTTAAACGCAGCACACTCACAGCACACGAGCTCCTGATCGACACGCCGGAGCCGTGCGCGAGCCATCAATGCGGAAGTCGCGTTTGACGACGGAGCCGGCTCAAGCCTCTGACACCCCCGGCACGCGGTCCTCGTCGGGGACGAGGGAGCGGGCCGAAGCAATCCGGGACAACGCCTCGCGGGTCACAGACGCGTCCGCGACGAGCGCAAGACGCACGAAGCCCCGTCCCGGGTTTTTTCGCCCGGATGGCGTTAAGGCGAGGTAACTACCGGGCACGACACGCACCCCGGATTCACGCCAGAGCGCGCGTGTGACATCAATGTCGTCCCCGTCGACCGGTACCCAGAGGAAGAAACCGCCCGGCGGGATGGGCAGGCCGAGGGTCTCGGGGACCATGGCGTACTTCTCGTCGTAGAGGCGGCGATTCTCCACGACGTGCGTCTCGTCGCCGTAGGCGGCGGCTGCCACCGCCTGCAGCGGCGCCGGCACCTGCGGGCTGACGAGGTTGCGGTAGTCCTTGAAGGCGGAGATCACGTCGCGCGACCCGGCGATGTAGCCGACGCGAAGGCCCGCGAGGTTGGAGCGCTTCGACAGCGAGTTGAAGACGAGGAGCCGTTCCAGCGCGCCTGGCCGGGTGCGTGCGGCCTCCAGCGCGCCGACCGGCGGGCCGGCATTCTCGCGGTAGATTTCCGAGTAGCACTCGTCGGCGAAGACGAAGAAGTCATGCTTCTCGGCAAGGTCGAAGAGGACGTGCCATTCCTCGAGGGTGGCGCTCGCCCCCTGCGGATTGGAGGGGGAGGCGAAATAGTAGCCGACGGTGCGGTCGAGCACGCCGGGCTCCAGCGCGTCGAAGTTGGGGAGGACGCTGTTGGCGGACGCCGCGACGGGGATGGCCTCGGCGCGGATCGCGTGGGCGGCGGCCGGGTAGGTCTGGTACGCGGGGTTGGCGAAGAGGATCACCGGATCGCGCTTGTCCTTGAGGTCGCGCGCGAGGCCCGCGGCGTAGTAGAGGCCCTCGCGGCTGCCGCAGCAGGGCAGGAGGTCGCCGTGCTCGGCGAGGAAGCCGTCGAGGTTGTAGCGGCGGTCGATCCACTTGTGGACCGCGCTGCGGAAGGCGGGCGTTCCGGCGATGGTCGGGTAACCCATGAAGTCGCCCGCATGTTCGGCGAGCACGTCCGCCACGAAGGCGGGCGGCGCGTGGCGCGGGCTGCCGACGGTGAGGTCGACCGGCTCCGCGCCGGGCGGGATGTCTTCCAGGAGCGCGCGCAGTCGCTCGAAGGGGGATTTTTTCTCGAACATGTCCGGCATACTTCAACGGCCGCGCCGCGTTCCACAAGCGGAACGGCACCGCCGCGCAGACCATGGAGTCTGATTACGACCTCGGACCGGGTTCCGCCAACCTTTTCATACCCGGCTAAGGCGCCTGGACCGCGCCCGCTCCCGCGGCCGGCGCGTCCGAATGGACAACCAGCGTGTTGCGGCCGCTGCTCTTCGCCTCGTAGAGCGACTGGTCGGCCTTGCTGAGGAAATCGCCGAGCGATTCGGACAGGCTCGGCACGGCGCTGTGGCAGCCGATGCTGAGCGTGATCGTGCGCTTCTCGCTGTCCGTGCCGGCCGGCGTGCGGGCGATCGCCTCGCGCATCGCCTCCAGCCGCGTGCGGAACTCGGTCGACGAGCCGCCCATCTCGAACACCACGAACTCCTCGCCGCCGTAGCGGGCGACATGGTCGCCGCCGCGGGAGAAATAGTCGGTGATGGTGGCGGCGATCTGTTGCAGGCAGACGTCGCCGAACGGGTGGCCGAGCTCGTCGTTGATCGCCTTGAAGTGGTCGACGTCGAGCATCGCGATCGAGAACAGCCAGCCATTGCGGCGCGCGAGGAGGAAGTTCTCGTTGGACCGCTCGTCGAAGTGGTGGCGGTTGTAGACGCCGGTCAGCCCGTCGCGGATGCTGACCTCCTGGAGCTTGCGGTTGGCGGTGTTGAGCGCGGTGTTGAGCCGGTAGAGCTGCCGGTTCCAGAACACGAAGAGCGCGAGGACCAGCGTCGCCGCGATGCCGAGCTGGATGAGCCTTGTGTAGTTCACCGACTCCTCGATCTGGACCAGCATCTGCCGGTTGAGGATGACGTCGACCTCCTCTTCGTCGAGGTTTGCGAGGAGCTTGCCGATAATCTCGCCCAGCATCGGCTCGTCCGCCGGGGTCGCCATCGCGGCGCGCGTCTCCTCCGCGATCCGGCCGGAGATCTTCACGTCGCTGGCGTCCATGTCCGAAAGGAGGAGCCCGAACCGGCCGAGGGTGCCGAGCGTCGCGTCGAGCGTCTTCTCGCGGATCCGGTCGATGCCCTCCGATTCGTCGGCCACCGGAACGAGCGTGACGTCCGGGTACCGGCGCTGCAGGAGGTCGATCGGCGTCCGGCCAGGGACGTATCCGACCCGCTTGCCTGCGAACGGATGCAGGCTCTCCACGAACTGGGTCTGCAGAGGTGTCGCGACGGCGAGCGGCATGACGAGATAGGGGGCGGTGAGCTCCCAGTCGCTGTCCGGCACCGCAGGGGCGGAGGCGAACGGGAGGACGTCGCACTCGTAGCTGCCGGCCGGCGCGTGATTGTCGCCCCACGTCTCCACCGGCTGGACCTGCCACACGAAACTGCCGAGCTCGGCGATCCGCGCGATGATGTCGGCGGTGACGCCGGTGAACCTGCCGTCGGCATCGACCGCGCTGTAAGGCGGGATCAGCGGATCGAAGCAGACCTTGATGACGCCTTTGGACCGCAGGAATTCCCGCTCGGCGAGGCTGAGAACGTCGCGCCCGTTGGCGATGCCGGCGATGCGGGGACCGAGCCAGTGGCGCTCGAGGTCGTTCCAGCTCGAGACCGGCATTGCGTTCAGCGCACGATCGATGATGCTGCGGGCAAAGGGATATCTCGGCGAGACCCCGAAGCGCAGATCCTCGCGCTCGACCCCGTCCAGCAGGAATTCGCCGCCGATCTCGATGTTGATGAGGCCCAGCCGCCGGATGATCGCGTTGCCGTTGCTGAGCGCCATCACCGCAGCGTCGATCTCGCCGGCGGACAGCGCCTTGAGGATATCTTCCTGGGTGCTGAACTGGACGACCTCGCCGAGCCGCTCGGTCAGCGCGCCGGCGTAGTAGATGTCCTCGCCGATGCCGACGAGCTTTCCCTCCAGCGAATCGATACCGGTGTAGGGGCCGAAGCCGGACCGCACGAACACCGCGTTCGGAATGCGGTGATATTCCTGTGAAAACAGCGTGTAGGCGTCCCGCTCCTCGGTGAACGAGATGTTGCTGATGATGTCGATCTCGCCGCTCCGGAACGCCTCCAGAAGGTTGGACCAGTTGTCGAACACCGGCTTCATCACCATGCCGGTGCGGGCGGAAATCTCGTGCGCGAGCTGCACCGCGAAGCCCTGGCCGCGGCCGTCCTCCAGGAAGCTGAAGGGCTCGTAGTCGCTGATGAAGCCGATCTTGAGCGGCGGGGCGTCGGCGATGAAGGCCTGCTCCTCCGGCAGGAGCCTGAGCGGCCCGGCGATCAGGTTGCGCCCGCTGCGGTAGGTCAGCCACCGCTCGGTGATGGCCTGGAGTTCCTCGGTCGGGATCGCGGTCAGCGCCTTCTGGAGGATCGAGTGGAGGAGGGGCGCGTCGCCGTCCTGCGGCTTCAGCGTGCCGAAGCGGAAGTCTTCCAGCGAGATGCTGGAGACGGGGAGCGACCCCGCGACGTCGACGTTGGAGAAGCCGTTTTCGCGCGCGAAGAAGTTGCCGGTGAGCTCCGGCGCCAGCGCGGTGTCGATCCAGCCGAACGCCAGCGCCGCCATCAGGTCGCGGTAGGTGTCGTACGGGATCGGCGAGAGCCCGGCGGCGGTGAGGTCGCCGCTATAATAGATGTCGCGCATGATGCCGAACCGCTTGTCCTCAAGGGCGGCGAGGCCATCGATCCGGGGCAGCGGCTTGTCGATGTTCTGGAACAGGACGGTGCGGCGCAGGTGATAGGCGTCGGTGAAATCGATGAACGGCACGCGCTGCGGCGTCATCGAGATGTCGGCGATCATGTCGAGATCGCCTTCGCGGAACCGCTTGTAGATCTCCGGCCAGGCGCCGAGCCGGATGTTGAGCGTCATCCCGGAGCGCGCCTCGATCCGGCGGATCACGTCGACCGTCCAGCCCATGATCTGGCCGTTGCGGTAGAACGAGTAGGGTTCGTTGTCCGACACCACGCCGATGGTCGGCGAGGGGTTCGCAGCGATCCAGGCCCGTTCGGCCTCGGTCAGATCGAGCTCCGCGGCGCGTGCCGTGCCGCAGGAGACGGCCGCGAGCGCTGCCATCACCGCAAGCGCGCAGCAAAGGACGATCGCCGGCAGCAGGCCGCGCGGACAGAAGGGCTCGCGGCGCCTCAAGGGGTGCAAGGTCCCGTGGTTGTGCGGACGCGACGCGTCGGCTGGCGAGGGGCATTCGTTCGAACGAAAGACGGGGCAGAGCTCATGGCGATTGCGGACGGGCGCTGATCCTCAAACTCCCGCGGCGTTTGAGAGTTGAATGGCAAACCGTTCCCCGTACATCCAGAAGTCTGACCGCAATGGGAAATTCATTCCCGTCGATGCCGCTGCAGCCCGATGGTCCGGCAGTGATCGGCGCCGCCGGTCATATCAACAACCAGGTGAAGAATATATTGCTGAACCGAAGCCGGCAACCTGCGTGCCGGCTTTCGGGGATCTTCAAACGAAATGTGTACCCTCGAACCCATATTTCATGGTCGCGAGCCTGAACACGGCAATTCCTGCCTTCATCTGCCCGCGAAATGGGTTGCGCCACGGGAAAGGCCGGCGGCGACGGTCGCGCCGCCGGCCGGCCTTGCTACTTCGCCATGTGCTGGCTGTGGTCTTCCGGGGCGCTCATGGCGCCCATCGGGGCGACTCGCAACATGAGCTCGACCGGACCTGCGCGCTCGAACTCGAGCGTGACGGGCACCGTTTCGACCGTTCTGCGGGATCTCGGACAGGCCCATCAGCATGAGGTGGTAGCCGCCGGGGGACAGCTCGACCGTGGCGCCGGGCGCGATCTCGAGGCCGCCTTCCACGGCGTTCATCGTCATCATGCCGTCCTTCGTCGCCATCTGGTGGACCTCCACATGCCGCGCGAAGGCCGCTGCGCCGCCGACGAGACGGTCGGACGTGTCGCCGTTGTTGGTGATCGTGAGGTATCCGCCCGCGACCTGTGCCCCCGGAGGCGCCTGGCGCATCCAGCTCCCGGCGATGGTGAGATCGCCGGCCGTGACGGGGCCGCCGGCGTGCTCGGCTGCCGCCGCGCCGTGGCTCGCGTGCCCGCCGTGTCCGGCGTCCGCCTCGGCCGCGATCACGGTTAGTGTCGGCGCGGGGTGGTCCAGCGCGTGGGCGTCCTCGCCGGGCGCGGCGACCTCGGTCCAGCTCGCCTCGCCGTCCGGGCAGGTCTGGACGACCTTGAAGGGGAGGACCGTGCCGGGGGCGAAGCCGGTGATCCGGCCGCGGAAGACGAACTCGTCGTAGTGGTCGCTCGGCAGGTCGCCGCCGCTCCACGTGATCGCCGTCACGCCCGCGGCATGGTCGGTGCCCCAGAGGGTGTAGGTCCGGGCGTAGTCGCCCTTTGTCGTCTCCAGCGTCCAGCCGGGCTTGGGCATCGGCCGGACGTCGATGAAGCCTTCCGGCATGGTGACGGTGACGGCGTTGGTCGGCTGCTCGCCGCAGCCGTGCGGCACGCTGAGCACCGCCTTGAAGGTGCTGTCGGCGGGCGCCTCGGCGACTTCGAGCGTCACGTGGGCAAGGGCGGGGGCAGCGCCGAGAACCGCGAGCGCTGCCGCTCCGGCAAGCGCGCGGGTGAAGATTGACATGGAATGTCTCCTGAAGATGAACGGGTCATGGACCGGACGCGCGGGATGCGGGCCGGCCTCGTCATGCGGTCTCGTTCAGGAGGCGGGCGGGGCGCGGATCCGGCGTGCGCCGGGGAGGCGTGCCGCGGCGAGGCGCCGTGCCAGCGGGAGCGGCGCCGTCTCGGGGCACGGGGTGGCGAGGGCGGGCTGGGCGATCGGCTCCGGTGAAAGCGCGACGGCGGCCGAGAAGCAGCAGGTCTGGAAGGCGTGCTGGGCCGGCGCCGCCGTCCGGCTCGGAGGCGGGAGCGGCGCCGTGGCAGAAGGCGTTCTCCTCGATCCCGCCCGCGAAACTCGCGACCGGAACGACGAGGTTCGCGACCAGAAGCACCGCGCACAGCGCAACGAGCGGCTGGCGCAGGCTTCGCAGAGCCTCCGCCACCGTCATCCGTCCGCCGCGTCTGCCGTTCAGGTATCGCATCACGCGGGCTTCATAGTCCCGAACCCCGGACCGTCCACACACGTCGGTCCGTCACGGCACAGGATTTCCAGCGCGTCGCGTGTGGCCCGCGCGGGCGCGACGAAGCGCTCAGATTCGCTCAGTTCCCCCGCTCCGCGTCGGCGCCATCGAAGCCCTCGTCGTTGCGGGCGAAGCCTTTCGTTTCGCCTGACTGCGCGATTTCGGGCCGTGTCGGCGGCGCGGCGGGCGGCGGCGGCGGTTCGGTCTGGCTCTTCTGCCGCAGATGCACGTCCTGTTGCGGGTAGGGGATCGAGATGCCGGACGCATCGAACTGTTCCTTGATCTGCTGCATCAGGTCCCAGTAGACGGTCCAGTAGTTCGCCGTGGTGGTCCACGGGCGGCAGATGAAGTTGACCGAGCTGTCGGCAAGTTCGTGGACCCGGATCACGGGTTCGGGGTCGGTCAGAACCAGCGGATGCGCCTTGACCGTGGTCCCCAGCACCTGCATCGCCTTGCGCAGATCATCCTCGTAGCTCACGCCGAACACGAGATCGACGCGCCTCGTCGTGCTCGCGGTGACGTTCGTGATCACGTTGCCCCAGACGTTCTTGTTGGGGATCACGATGATCTGGTTGTCCGGCGTGACCACCGTCGTCGACACGATCGTCACGTTGCGGACCGTCCCCGCGACACCGCCGACATCGACATAATCGCCCTCGTCGAACGGCCGGTTGATCATGATCATCAGGCCGCTCGCAAGGTTGCCGAGCGTGTCCTGCAGCGCGAACGCGATGATGAACGAGGCGCCGCCGATCAGGGCGAAGACCGGCGATATGTCGATCCCGAGGGCCGACAGGACGACCATCAGCCCGATCGCGAGAACCACCCAGTATACGAGGGCGACGAGGAAGATCTGCAGGAGCTTCGACAGGTGCGGCACGCGTCGGATCCAGCGGTTCGCGAGGCCGCGCACCACCCTTGCCGCAAGCACCAGCCCGACGAGCGACGCGATGATGATCGCGATGTTGATGGCGAGCTGGATGCCGCCGTCGCGCGCCGTCATCCACGCCGTCAGCTGGGCAAGCAGGGTCTTGAAGTCGGCCGTCCGGGTCTCTTCGATGATGATGGAGGAGCGGTAGGCCCGCAGCTCGGCGATGACGTCCGGGTCGCCGCCCTTCTTCTCCCAGGCGGTGAGGATTTTCGAATACTTGTCGAAGAGGCCCTTTCGCTCCGCGACCAGTTCGGTGAGGTCCTCCCGTGCCGCATCGGCGACCGCGCCTTCGGTCCGCATGATCGCGACCTGCGCCGCCATCACCTCCTCGGTCTTCCGGCGCACGATCTCCAGCCAGATCTGCGCCAGCTTTCCGAGTTCGGGCTGCGTCAGCGGAACGAGGCGCAGCTCGAGTTCGTCGGTGGAGATCGCGGGGTCGAGGACCTCGATGGCGAGGCCGGTCTCTTCGTCCCGGGCGGCCTCGTCGAGTGCAGCGTCGGCAACCGCCTCCGCGGCGTTCCCGACGACCGCTTCGGCCTGCGCTTCGGACACCTCTCCAGAGCCGGCGGGGCCCTCTTCAACCGCCGTCGCCCTGTCCACCGCCTCCTGGAGCTCGCCTGCAGTCTCCTCGGCCTGTTCGGCGGCTTCTTCGGAGATTGTGGCCGGCGTGTCCGCCGCCTCAGGCTCCGCTGCGGCGTCTGCCGCCGGCGGAGGTTCGGTGGCCGCATCCTGCGCCTTCACCTCGGTGGCGAGGTAGCCGAGTGAAAGGCTCAGTGCGAGAAAAAGCCCCATTGAGGTGCGTACGAGACAGCTTAAAAAGATCATTTAACTATTCTTTGTAGTCATTGATCGAATCTGAACGTAATTAACACATTAAAATTGCGCCATCCAGATGACTTGGCAGTCAGTATGGCTGTATGAGGCAGGGAGATATTGAGATGAATGCAAAACGCGAATTGTTCGGCGCCCGGATGAGCGGTCTCGCTGAGAAGCGTCAATTTTATTGATGAAATGGATAGAGATTCAACAGCGATGATGAAACGTCGCGGTCCGTTTTGCCGAAAATGTTCTTAGATCTTCGCAATGCCGGGCTTGAACCTGCAAAGGCACGAAAGGCTGTTCGTGAGCCGGCTGAGGTCTGCAATCGCAAGCGCCCGCCGCGACGTCATGCCGGGCGCGGGGCGCCGGCCAGACCCGACCCGGAGCTTATCCCTCGGAGGGGAGGGGGCCGAGGTGGGTGTCACCGCGGGCACTGGCGAGTTCGGTCTGGCGTTGCCGCTCGCGGAAGCGGGCACGGTCGCTTTCGGAGTAGGACGCAGCGCAGTGGTGGCAGGCGACGCCCTCCTCGAAGTCGGCATGGGCGCGGTCAGCGTCGCTCAGCGGCCGGCCGCAGGCGCGGCACAGCGAATAGGGCGTCGCGGCGAGGCCATGGCCGAGGGCGACGCGCTCGTCGAAGACGAAGCAGGCTCCGCGCCAGTCGCTTTCCGCCTCCGGCACTGTTTCGAGATATTTCAGGATGCCGCCCTCGAGGTGGTAGACGTCCTCGACGCCGCGGGACTTGAGGTACGCCGTCGATTTTTCGCAGCGGATGCCGCCGGTGCAGAACATCGCGATGCGCTTGCCGGCGAATTCGCCGTGATGGGCGTCCCACCAGGCCGGAAAGTCACGGAAGCGCTCCGTCCCCGGGTCGACGGCGCCGGCGAAGGTGCCGATCTCCACCTCGTAGGCGTTGCGCGTGTCGATGACGGCGACATCGGGTTGGCGGATCAATGCGTTCCACGCGTCCGGCGGCACGTATTCGCCTCTTGCTGCGGGGTCCAGCGCCGCTTGCCCCATCGTGACGATCTCCGCCTTCACCCGCACCTTCAGCCGCACGAAGGGCATTTCGGCAGCCGCGGATTCCTTCCAGCGAAGCGACGCGAAGCCGGGCTCGTCTCGGATGGCGTCGATCACCGAACGGACCCCCTCGGCCGAGCCCGCGATGGTGCCGTTGATCCCCTCGCGCGCGAGGATGAGCGAGCCCCTGACCGCAGCAGCCTCGGCCACGGCGCGAAGCGACCCGGCCAGCCCCTCCGGCTCGGGAACGCTGGCGAAGTGATAGAGCGCGACAACGGTAATCATGGCCGATCAGGTACAAAGTCGCGGCCGATCCCACAAGCGGCCGGCTCGCGACGCTCGTGCGTCAAGCCCGAGGGCACGGGAAAAGTCGATTGTTTCGGCAGGAGATGTCCCGTGGGGACTGTGGTGCCCAGGGGCGGGTTCGAACCACCGACACTGCGATTTTCAATCGCATGCTCTACCAACTGAGCTACCTGGGCGCGGTGCCTTCGGCACCGGAGGCCGGGTTATAGAAAGCTTCCCCGGCGCTGTCTAGGGCCGTGTTTGGCCCAATTTATCGCCCGTGACAAGCCCGCCGGAGGGCACCGGCAGCACTAGAGGGATGGGGCCGCGACGGGGGCGGCGAGCTCGCGGCCGCCGCCGGCGTTCTCCGTGCCTTCGGGGTTTGCGAGCCGTTCGGCGGCGAGTTTTTCCACAGCGGCGCGCAGCGGGGGGTTCTCGGCGAGGAGCGCACGGAAGGCGCGGCCGTCGAGCACCAGGAGCTCGCCGTAGCCGAGCATGGTGACGTCGGCCGAGCGGCGCGCGCCGGAGAAGGCGGCGAGTTCGCCCACCACCGAACCCCGGCCGAGGCGGATCAGCGCCTTGCCGGTGTTCACCTCCACCGCGCCCGAGGCGATGAAATAGACAGTGTCGCCACGTTCGCCGCGGCGGATGATCTGTTCGCCCGGCACCACGACGCGGGTCCTGAGGTGGGAGGCGATCGCCTGGCGCGATTCGGGCGGCAGGTCAGCGAAGAGTGCCATCTGGCCGACCAGCGCGACCTTGTCGATCCGCAGGTCGAGCCGCAGCGCGCCTTCGAGGCGGCGGTTGGAGCGGCGGAGCTCGCGGTCGAGCGCGGACAGGAGCTCGGCCCCGATCAGGCCCTCCTGCCGCAGCATCCGGTACTCGCGGTGCTCGCGCTGGAGGGCGACGCGTTCGAGGAAGCGCTGCTCGAGGGCGGCGGCATAGTGCGGATACTGCAGGCTGAGGGCGTCGAGCGCGCTTTCGAGCCGGCTGCGGCGTCGGCCGAGGATGCGGTGGCAGACGTCGGCGACACGGGTGCCGAGGACGGGCGCGATCCGCTCGGTCGCAAAGTCGCTCACCTCGCGGATGACGAGGCGGCGCACCATCAGCGTCTCGAACCGGTGGGCGAGGGCTGCCGACATCACCCGCCGCGCGCCGAACAGGCGCTGGAGGACGAGGGCGGCGCGGAACGCCCAGCCGAAGCGCAGCGCGCGGGTCGCGGCGCGCAGATAGCCGATGCGGCCGCCGGCGCGCGCGGCCTCGCCGAGGCGCAGTGCCTCGCGGTTGAGGAGGGCGGCGACCTTTGGCGAGACGATGGCCGCCTCGCCGTGCCGGCTGAGGGCGGAGCGTTCGGCCTGCGCCAGCACGACCAGCGCAAGCTCCAGCCGGGCCTTCGCGGCGGCGGGCACCTGCGCCGGGTCCTGGCCGAAACCGGTGGCGCGCAGGAGGGCGCTCGCCGCAACGTCGGACCCGATGCCGTAGGCGGCCGCGGCGTTCTCGACCTCGCTGCGGGCGGCATCCGCCGCGAGCGCGCGGGCGCCGGCGCCGAGATCGCGGTCGAACGCGGAGAGCTTGTGGAGCCCGAGCCAGTGGGTGAGCGGGCGCAGGGTCAGGCCGTTGACGAGGATGGTGAAGAGGACGAAGCCCGTCGAAAGGACCGTAATGAACTGCTTCGTCTCGTCGCCGATGGCGTCGTGCTCGGTGACGGAGAGTGCGAGGAGGAGGGTCAGCGCGCCGCGCAGCCCGCCCCACCACAGGAGCACGCGGGCGCGGTGGCTGATGGTCTGCGCCAGCGCCGCGCGCGGGACGAGCGGCAGGATGCCCCACAGCACCACAGCGCGGGCGGCGAACGCTGCGAGGATGAGGACGCCGGTGGCGACCGCCATCTGCAGGGTGATGCCGGCGAGAAGCCGCGGCACCAGAAACGCGCCGAGAACGAAGATCAGCGAGTTGGACCAGAAGGAGAGCTGCTCCCAGATGTCCTGGACGTGGCGCCAGGAAGCGGGGGCGCGGCCGTCGCGCGAGCGCGCCGCGGTGACGAGACCGGCCGCAACGACCGCCATCGCGCCGGAGATGCCGAACACGTTCTCGCACAGCACGTAGGCGATGTAGGGGAGCGCGACGGTCACGCTGACGAGGGCCGCGCTGTGATGCCGGGTGAGCGCCATCAGGCTCGCCGCCGCAAAGCCGATCGCGGCGCCGGCGAGGAGCCCGCCGAGGCCGTCGACCAGGAAAACGACGATGCCTTCCGCGAACGTCACCCCCGTGCCGGACTGGACGGCGTGGAGGAGGATGGTGAAGAGGGCGATGGCCGCGGCGTCGTTGAAGAGGCTCTCGCCCTCGACGATGCGGGTGAGCCGGCCGGGTGCGCCGACGTCGCGGAAGATGGAGAGGACGGCGAGCGGGTCGGTGGTCGACACGATGGCGCCGATGAGGAGGCAGACGAGGAGCGGCTCTGCCCCCAGCGGCGCAAGCGCGAAGCCGACCGCGAAGGTGGAGAGGCACACCGCCACCACCGCGAGCAGAATGACCGGTGCGGCGTCGTCCAGCATCCGCCGCGTGTCGATCTTGAGCGCGGCGTCGAACAGGAGCGGCGGCAGGAGGATGAGGGTGAGCGCGTCGGCGGAGACCGGCAGGTCCGCGAACAGGGCCGCGAGCGGGGCGAACACCGTCATCTGGCCGAACGCGACGATGCTGCCGAGAAGGATGCCGAGCGCCGCGAGGACGATCGACTGGGGCAACGCGAGACGCTTCGCACCCGCCTCCACCAGCGCGATGAAGACGAGAAGCACTGAGACGGCAGCGACGATTATGGGCAGCGACGTCATCGAGCGACCAAAATACACCGGCGGTCCGGGGGTGAGATGCCGCCGACCGACCTACACCTTCAATGCAACCGCCGACGATCCTTGCCGTCTTCGGCCAAAGCCGGGACGACGTGGGAGGCAGCCGCCGGGGTGCGGCGTGGTCCGGCGGTCTCGGCAACCTCTTAGCCCAAAACACGGCGCGCTGCGAACCGCGTCGCAAAACTTTACGAAGGGCCGCGCCCGGGGACGGCTGAACCACCGGGCGCGGGAGCCGTCAGCTGGCGAGATGCTCCTTGAAGAAGGCGATCGTGCGATCTTCGGCGAGCCTCGCGGCCGCCTCGTCGTAGCGGGGCGTGGTGTCGTTGTGGAAGCCGTGGTTGACGCCCTCGTACATGTGCATCGTGTAGTCGACCCCGGCGGCGTCGAGCGCCTCCTTGTAGGCGGGCCAGCCGGCGTTGATGCGCTCGTCGAGCTCGGCGTACTGGATGAGGAGCGGCGCCTCGATCTCCGACACCGTCTCCGGTGCGGGCTGGCGGCCGTAGAAGGGCACGCCCGCGCCAAGTTCGGGGTAGGCGACCGCGATCGCGTTGACCACGCCGCCGCCGTAGCAGAAGCCGACCGCGCCGACCTTGGTCGTGTCGTCACGCCCGTTGAGGTACTCGAACGCGGCGAAGAAGTCGTTCATCAGCTTCGTGGTGTCGAGCTGGGCCTGCATCTCGCGGCCCTGGTCGTCGGTGCCGGGGTAGCCGCCGGCGGGGGTGAGGCCGTCCGGTGCCATCGCCATGAAGCCGGCCTTGGCGAGGCGGCGCGTCACGTCGCGGATGTAGGGGTTGAGGCCGCGGTTCTCGTGGATGACGAGGACGGCGGGCATCGGCGTGTCCACCCCGGTCGGCGTCACGAGGTAGGCGTTGATCTCGCCGTGGCCGTTGGGGGAGTTGTAGGTGATCTCCTCGCCGCTGATCGACGGATCGTCTTCGGCGACCTGCTGGGCGAGGGCGTAGTTGGGGGAGAGCTGGTTGAGGAGCGCTGCCGCGGTGAGCCCGCCGACGGCGAACTTGGCCGCCTTGTCCATGAACTCGCGCTTGGTGAGCTTGCCGTGCGCGTAATAGTCGTAAAGGTCCAGCAGCTCCTGCGGGAAATCCTTCGCCGTGCGGCGGCGTTCGGGGTTGATGGCCTGCATCGGGTCATTCCTCCTGTCGTCGTTGCGCCACATGGCGTTGAGACGGATCATGCCCGAAGAATGCGGCGATAAAAGCCGCGGCGGCGACGTGACGCGGTCACTTCACCGCGAGGGCCGGCGCGGTCAGAACGAGATTTCCTTGAACTTCCTCGTCTGCTCGGTGAGCGCGAGCTCCGTCGGCAGCCGCTCCATCGAGGATGCGCCGTAGAAGCCGTGGCAGTTCTTCGTGTTGCGCAGGACGAAGTTGGCGTCGTCCGGCATCGCGACGGGGCCGCCGTGGACGAGGACGATGGCGTCCGGGTTCACCGCCAGCGCCGCGGCCGCCCAGCGGTCGACCACGGCCGGGCAGTCTTCCAGCGTGAGGGCGGTGTGCGGCGCCGATGGAGCCGCCGGTGGTGAGGCCGAGATGGACGACGATGATGTCCGCCCCCGCCTTCGCCATCGCCTCGGCGTCGTCCTCGCAGAACACGTAAGGCGTGGTGAGCATGTCCTTGGCCGCGGCCTTCGCGATCATGTCCACCTCGAGGGCGTAGGACATGCCGGTTTCTTCGAGGTTGGCGCGGAAGGTGCCGTCGATCAGGCCGACCGTGGGGAAGTTCTGGACGCCGGAGAAGCCGGCGCGTTTCACCTCGTCGAGGAAGATGTCCATGTTGCGGAAGGGGTCCGTGCCGTTGACGCCGGCGAGCACCGGCGTGTGCTTGACCACGGGCAGCACCTCGGCGGCCATTTCCATCACGATCTGGTTGGCGTCGCCGTAGGGCATCAGGCCGGCGAGCGAGCCGCGGCCTGCCATGCGGAAGCGGCCGGAGTTGTAGATCACGATGAGGTCGATCCCGCCGGCTTCCTCGCATTTGGCCGAGAGCCCCGTGCCCGCGCCGCCGCCGATGATCGGCACCCGGCGCGCCTTCATGTCGTGGAACTTCGCGACCAGCGTTTCTCTGGCGATCATCTCGGGGCTCCTCGGGAGGCGGCAAAAGCGTGATGGCGATCACAGCGCCGGGCGGCGTGCGCGGCTAGCTTGCCCTCAACAACAATAAGGGGCGTCGCCATGACCGGGATCATTTCACGCAAGGCCATCACCATCCTCGCGATGGCGGCGGCGGTGTTCGCAGCGCTCGCCGTGGCGCAGCCGGGCGAGAGCCGGGCTGCCGTTTCCGACAGGCTCGAAACGTGCGCCTGACGGACAGCGGCCGCCCGCGCGGGACGGATGCCCGCAATGGCGGACGGCGACCTTGCGGGCCTGATCGCCCGCGCCCTGGCGCTCGGCATTCTGGCGGTGATGCTGTGGAGCGCGGCGGGGGCGCTGGGGTCCGCGCTGGTCCCGGCGCCCGTTGCGTCCGCCGTTGCGGTGCACGTCGCCGCCTGAGCCCGCGCCCGCATCAGCCCGCCTTGCGCTTTTGCGCCGTGCCGTGGAGCGCGCGATAGGCCTCCACCAGCGCGGCGGAGAAGGCGGGGTCGTTGATGTGCTCCGGCCGGCGGATGAGCTGGCGGTTGGCGGTCTGCCGCACGGTCCGCGTCAGCGCATCGAACAGCGCCCTGTCGGCCGCGGGGTCGTGGAACGGCTGGCCCGGCCTGTCGAGCGCCGAGACGCCGCCTTCGGGCAGGAAGAAGCGCACCGGCCCTTCCATCTCGTTGAGCCGCTCGCCGATCCACGTCCCCATCCGCGCGTTCTCTTCCGCGGTGGTGCGCATCAGCGTGATCTGCGGGTTGTGGTGGTAGAGCGTGCGGCCGCGGTATTTCTCGGGCACCGTCTCGGGCGCGGCGAAGTTCACCATGTCGAGCGCGCCGACCGAGCCGACATAGGGCATCCGCGTGCGGATGAAGGCGCCGAAGCGGTCTTCCGTGGCGGGGAAGACGCCGCCCATCATCATGTCGCAGACCTCGGTGGTGGTGGCGTCGATCACGCCCTGGACGAGGCCGCCGTCGACCAGCTTCTCCATCGCCTGCCCGCCGATGCCGGTGGCATGGAAGACGAGGCAGTCGTGCGTCTTCGCCAGCGCTCGCGCTGATCTGCTGGACGCAGGGCGTGGTGACGCCGAACATGGTCAGCCCGACCGCCGGAAGCCCCGGCTGCATCTCCGTCT
Organism: uncultured Alphaproteobacteria bacterium; assembly: GCA_963704595.1. Lineage (GTDB taxonomy): Bacteria > Pseudomonadota > Alphaproteobacteria > Rhizobiales > Amorphaceae > Acuticoccus. Next base: position 3,724,327 of record OY969922.1, on the reverse strand, counting down.
CGCCGGCCGCGACCATGCCGGCGAGCCCGTGCGCCGCGTTGCCGAGGACGCGCCGGGTGATGGCGTTGAGGCCCTGCACGTCCGCCACCGAGTGCATGATGGTGATGTCCGACGCGCCGACATACTGGCGCACGTTGCCCGAGGCGACGGTGGAGACGATGAGCTTCGGCACGCCCGACGGGCAGCCGCCGCATCGCGGGCGCCAGCATCGCCGTCCCGCCCGAGCCGCCGGCGCCGATCACGCCCGCGACGCCGCTCTGACGCGCCATCCAGCGCTCGAACGCCTCCGTCATTCCCGCCACCGAGCGGCCGCGATCCTCGGTGAAGACCGCCGAGGCGCCGCGCGGGTGGAAGGCCGCGATCTGGTGCGCGGGGATTTCCGCGCCGGAATGCTTGCCGGAGGTGGAGAGGTCCGCCATCCGCACCGCGAGGCCATGGCCGCGCAGGATGTCGCGCATGTAGCGCAGCTCCGCGCCCTTGGTGTCGAGCGTGCCGGCGACGATGACGATCCGCTCGCCGGGGCTGGCGAGCGGCCGAAGTTCTGCCTCCACCGTGCCGCCCGACGGGGCCGAGACGGTGCGTGCGTTCTGCTCGATCACCCGGACCGGCACGGGGCGCGACCAGCGCGTCGGCACGGCGGGGTTGGAGAGGTAGAGCTTGGCCGGCCCCTCGCGCCTTGGCGCCGCCTCCGCCGCTTCGGTCTCGGGGGCGGGCGTATCCTCGTGCGCGACGCGGCCGACGCCGAGGAGACGCTGCTGGAGTTCGCGGTCGGCGGCGAGCTGGCCGGCGTCGAGCAGCCGGTCGATCCGCCCGTTGACCATGATCGCGACGTTGGGCGCCACCTCGGTCGCGACGCCGATATTCTGCTCGATGACGAGGACGTGCTGGCCCTCCTCGCCGAGCCGGATCAGCATCTCCTCCACCTGCGCGACGATGACGGGCGCCAGCCCCTCCGTCGGCTCGTCCATGACGAGGAGCTTCGGGTTGAGAAGGAGCGCGCGCGAGATCGCGAGCATCTGCTGCTCGCCGCCCGAGAGCTGCCCGCCGCCGTTGCTCTTGCGCTCGCCAAGCCGCGGGAAGGTCGAGTAGATCCGCTCCGGCGACCACGCCCCGCCGGGGACGGCGATCATCCTGAGGTGCTCGTCGACGGTGAGCGAACGCCACAGCCGCCGCCCCTGCGGCACGTAGCCGATGCCCATGCGCGCGATCTCGGTCGACGTCCGCCCGCGGATCTCCTGCCCGTCGAACCTGATCGAGCCCGACGACGGGACCATCCCCATGATCGCCTTGCACAGCGTGGTCTTGCCCATGCCGTTGCGGCCGACCACCGACATCACGCCAGCCCTCAGCGTGAGATCGACGCCCTGAAGCGCGTGGGACCGGCCGTAGTAGACGTTGAGGCCGCGGACATCGAGGATGGGGGCGGCGGCGCGGGCCTTCGGTTCAGCCATGGGCATTTCCCGCGGTGAGGCCTTGGGGGGCCGTGCACTGCCGCTCTCCTCGGGGGCTCAGTGTCCCGCGGAGCGGGGCGCGCCTCAAGGCCCACGCTTCGCTCTTCGGCGCTTGACCCGAGCCCCGCTCCGCGGGTTGCGGGAGGGGTCGGCCGGTCAAATCGCGCTGGCGCGATTTTACCTCAAGGACTCGGAAGTCCGGAACACCGGACTTCCGCCGGAACGTCGCTGCAGGGGAAGACACGCCTCCGGCGGGTCTTCCACCGGAACAAGCAGAAGAGAAGAGGGGTGCCGACGGCGCCCGCAGCTTTCCTCAGTGGCCGCCATGGGCGCCTCCGAGGTAGAGCTGCTGGACTTCCTCGTCTTCCTCGATCTCGTGCGGCAGGCCCTCTTTGAAGATCTTGCCGTTGTGCATCATCGTCACCTTCTCGGCGACGCGGAGCGCGACGTCCATGTCGTGCTCGATGATCATGTAGCCGATGTGCTCGGGCAAGCCGGTCAGGATCTCGATGAGCTCGCGCCGCTCGGTCGGGGAGAGGCCCGCCGCCGGCTCGTCGAACAGGACGAAGCGCGGGGCGCCTGCGAGCGCGAGCGCGATCTCCAGCTGCCGCTGCTGGCCGTAGGAGAGGTTGGCGACCAGCGGTGCCGCGCACGTCGGTCAGGTGCACGGCGTCGATGAGGCTCTGCGCTGTCGCCATCAGCGCGTCGTTGCGGCCGCGGGCGGATCATCGAGAAGCGGCCGCGGGATACGCCCCGGCAGGCGAGGTAGACGTTGTCCTCCACCGACAGGCCGGTGAAGAGGAGCGAGATCTGGTAGGTGCGACGGAGACCGCGGCGGATGCGCTCGTAGGGCGGGAAGGCCGTCACGTCCTCGCCGAACAGGCGGATGCGGCCCGCCGTCGGCGGGAAATCGCCGGTGATGCAGTTGAAGAGCGTCGTCTTGCCCGCGCCGTTGGAGCCCAGCACCGCGCGCCGCTCGCCGGGGGCGACGGTGATGGTGATGTCCTCCAGGGCCCGCAGCGCGCCGAAGAAGCGCGAGACGCCGCGCAGTTCCAGCGCGTTGGCGGTGCCGGTGGCGGAGAGGCGGGCGGCGACCGTATCAGCCATCGCGCCGTTCTCCCGTCACCGGATCGCGCCGCGCGCGCTCGCGGAAATTCTTCCAGAGGCCGAGGATGCCGTCCGACGAGAAGAACACCACGAGGAGGAAGCCGAGGCCGATGAGAAGCTGGAAGCGCTCGCCCGCCAAGCCCCAGCGCCACCAGAACGTCGATCGCGAAGGTGCGAAGAAGCACGTAGAGGAAGGCGCCCAGAAAGGGCCGATCGGGTGCGCGAGGCCGCCGACGACGGCGATGATGAGGATGTCGATCGCCGCGCCCACGCTGATGGTGCCCGGCGAGACCTGCCCGTTCAGCCAGACGAGAAGCACCCCCGCGATGCCCGCGATCAGGCTGGAGAACGCGTAGGCGGCGATCCGGTGCATGGTGACGTTGAAGCCGAGCGCCGCCATCCGGCGCGGGTTGTCCCGCACGCCCTGGAGCGCGAGGCCGAACGGCGTGCGCGAGACGTAGCTGACCGCCGCAGTAGGACAGCACCGCGATCAGCAGCGTCACGTAGTAGAACGGTGCCGGGTCGCGACCAGTCGACCCCCCAGAACACCGGCGCGCGGACCTGGTTCATGCCCGAGAAGCCGTTGAAGAGGGTGTAGTTCTGCCGCACGAGGTAGAACATCGCCGCCGCGATCGCGAGGGTGATCATGATCGTGTAGATGCCCTCGGTCCGCACCGCGAGCGCGCCCGACAGCGTGCCGAACAGCGACCGCCACGAAGATCGCGACCGGCGCCGCGACCCACCACGGCCAGCCGAGCGAGATGGTGTCCACCGCCGAGGTGCCGAAGATCGCCGTCATGTAGGCAGCGACGCCCGCGATCGTCATCTGGACGAGGCTCACCATGTTGCCGTAGCCGGCGAGGAACATCAGCGAGAGCGCGATGGTGCCCAGGATCAAGCGCGTAGGAGACGATCTGGCGGCAGCACGAAGTCGCCCGCGATCAGCGGCATGATGAGAAGGATGAGGCCGATCACCGCGAAGTGCGAGCGGGATGCGGGTGACGTCCCACCACTGGCCGCCGACGTCGCGGGCGGTGGTGTCGCGCGGCCGGTGTGGCGGCCGGCGGAATCGCGCTCGACGACGGCCATCAGCGGCGCACCGCGACGAGGCCCTGCGGCCGGAAGGCGAGCACCACCACCATGATGAGGAAGGTCAGCACCACCGCGTAGGTCGGCGCGTAGACCGAGCCGAACTGCTCGGCGAGGCCGATGAGGAGCGCGCCCAGCGCCGCGCCCGGAATGGAGCCCATGCCGCCGACGATCACCACCACCAGCGAGGCGAGGAGGAAGCGGATGTCCTCCCCCGGCGCGACCGACTGGAAGGTGGCGCCGATGACGCCCGCGATGCCCGGCAAGCCCCGCGCCGAATGCGAACACCAGCACGAACACGCGCTGGATGCGCACGCCGGTGGCCGACAGCATGTCACGGTCGTCGACGCCGGCGCGCACCAGCATGCCGATCTTGGTGCGGTTGAGCGTCAGCCACATGCCGACGCCGATGGCGATGGCGGCGATGAGGATGACGAGGCGCACGATCGGGTAGGTGAGGTAGATGAATTCGCCGGTGCGGCGCGAGACGCCGGTGATCAGCGGCAGGTCCATCGGGCCGGAGAGCCAGGCCGGCGTCTCGATGGTGTAGAAGTCGCCGCCCCAGATCCACAGCATGATGTCGGCGAGCACCAGCGAGATGCCGATGGTGACGAGCGTCTGCTTGAGGTCCTGCCCCTCCATCCGCCGGAACACCACGATCTGGAGCAGGATGCCGAGCGCGGCGACGACCACGAAGGCGACGACGAAGGAGAGGAGCCACCAGCCGGTCAGCGTCGCCGTCTCGTAGCCGATGTAACCGCCAAGCATGTAGAGCGAGCCGTGCGCGAGGTTGACGTTCTTCATCAGCCCGAAGATCAGCGTGAAGCCGGACGCGACCAGGAAATAGAGCGCGCCCAGCGTGATGCCGTTGAAGAGGGCGTTGAGGAAGATCTTCTTGCGGCCGATCGAGATCCTCGAGCCCCTCGGGCCACGGCGCGAAGATCGCCCACAGGAGGATGGCGGCGGCCAGCACCCAGATGGCGGTCAGGATCGGGCGGCGCTCGGCGTAGCGGACCATCCTTCCCGCATCCCTTCATCAATGATCACAAGGTCTGGCGTGAAGGTAGCCGAGCCGGGCGCCGAGATCATACCCCAAAGTCTTGGTTTTTGGGGCGGGGTTCCGGCGCCCGTCCGTTCAGGCCGAGAGGATGGAGGCGCGGCGGTAATCGGTTGGCGCCATGCCGATGTTGTTGGAGAAGAACCGCGTGAACGAGGCCTGGCTCGCGAAGCCGAGGTCGAGGCCGATGGACGTCACCGGCTCTTCCGAGCGGGTCAGCCGGTCGATCGAGCGCTCCAGCCGCAATGTGTTGAGGTACATGTTGGGCGTGAGGCCGATGTTCTGGCGGAACAGCTTGTAGAAGTGCGGGCGCGAGAGGCCCGCGTCGCGGGCGATCCGGTCGAGGACGCAGGCGTCGGTCACGCGCTCGTTCATCAGGCGCATCGCGTTGCGGATGCGGTAGTCGCTGAGGCGGGGCCACACGGACGGGTCGCGCGCCAGCATCGGGGCGCCGCGCCAGGTGGCCTCGAAGGCGGTGCCCGTGAGCTCGTAGAGGTAGCCGGGGAAGCGCTCGCCCATGTGGCCGTCGGCCATCATGTCCGACACGATGGCGACGAGACGGGTGAGGTTGGCGTCCAAGGTCACCGTCGGCGCGCCGAAGCGCATCGCGTTGCACGGCCCGCTCGACTGCTCCTCGAACCAGCGCGGCGAGATGTAGAGCGTGAGGAAGGTACTGCCGGCGCCGAAGTCGGTCGGCACGAAATCGTGCGGCTCCCACGGGCTGATGGCGGCGGCCGAGCCCGGGTCGACGAACCGGCGGCGGCCTTCGATCTCGACCGAGCCCGGCATTCCGGCGACATGGAAGATGAGATGCCCCTCGCGATGGGCGTGGGGTGCCAGCGGCTTGTTGAGGCGATACAGCGCGGCGCGACCGAACGCGCCATGGAAGACGGCAAGCGCCGTGCTCATGGACAGACTCCTCCCCGGAGAAAAACGGCGCCTTTGGCGCTCTTGGGAGTCAGTCCATCACTCAACGGGCAGAGTGTCAAAGCCACTTTAGGCTTCAACCAAAGTAAAAATGCCTCACTGTTTTGAATGGCTAGGGCGGGCTACTGCGTATTTTGCGGGCTTGGTAGTCGAAACCCGCGCGTTCCGTTGGCGCGTCGCCGTCGTTGCCGCAATTCGCGCCGCTGCAATCTTCCGCGCCACCCCGCACCGCGATGCGCGAGGCGGGGTGGCGCGGCACAATAACTCAGCGCTTCGACAGGGTCCGCGCGACGGCGTCGTCCCACGCCGCGATCAGCCCCTCGCGTTCCGCCCTGCCCATCTTCGGCTCGAAGCGGCGGTCGCGCGCCCAGCTTTCGGCGAACTCGGCCTGTCCCGGCCAGACCCCGGCGTGCTGGCCGGCCAGCCAGGCAGCGCCGAGCGCGGTGGTCTCGAGGATGACGGGCCGGTCTACCGGCGCGTCGAGCACGTCGGCGAGGCGCTGCATCGCCCAGTCGGAGGCGACCATGCCGCCGTCGACGCGCAGGACCGTCTCGCCGGTCTCGTCCGACCAGTCCTTGTGCATGGCGTCGAGGAGATCGTGGGTCTGGAGCGCGACGCTTTCGAGCGCAGCCTTGGCGAACTCGGCAGGGCCCGTGCCGCGGGTGAGGCCGAAGATGGCGCCGCGCGCGTTGGCGTCCCAGTGCGGGGCGCCGAGGCCGACGAAGGCGGGCACCATCACCACCTGCTGGTTGGGGTCGGCGTTGGCCGCGAGCTCGCCCGACTGCGCCGCGTTCTCGATGATGCCGAGCCCGTCCCGCAGCCACTGGACGGCGGCGCCGGCGATGAAGATCGCGCCCTCGAGCGCATAGTTGGTCTTGCCATTCAGGCGGTAGGCGATGGTCGTGAGGAGGCGGTTCTTCGATTCCACCGGCTCGGTCCCGGTGTTGATGAGGGCGAAGCAGCCGGTGCCGTAAGTGGACTTCACCATCCCCGGCTTGAAGCAGGCGTTGCCGATGACCGCCGCCTGCTGGTCGCCGGCGACGCCGCGCACCGGGATCGCCGCGCCGAAGAGGGCAGGGTCGGTGGTGCCGAAGTCGGCAGCGTTGTCCTTCACCTCGGCGAGCATCGCGCGGGGGACACGCAGCATGGCGAGAAGCTCGTCGTCCCAGTCCTGCTTGCGGATGTCGAAGAGGAGGGTGCGCGAGGCGTTGGTGACGTCGGTCACGAAGGCGCCGGTGAGGCGGGCGATGAGGTAGGTGTCGATGGTGCCGAACACGGCCTTGCCGGCCTCGGCGCGGGCGCGCAGGCCCTCGACGTTGTCGAGGAGCCAGGCGAGCTTGGTGCCGGAGAAGTACGGGTCGAGGAGGAGGCCGGTCTTGGCCGCCACCATCGGCTCCAGGCCGTCGGCCTTCAGCTCGGCGCAGAAGTCGGCGGTGCGGCGGTCCTGCCAGACGATGGCGCGGTGGGCGGGCTCGAACGTCTCGCGGTCCCACACCGCGACGGTCTCGCGCTGGTTGGTGATGCCGATGGCGGCGATGTCGCCCGCCTCGAGACGGGCTTCTTCCAGCGCCTGCTTCACCGTCTTCAGCGTGGTCGCCCAGATGTCCTCGAGGTCGTGCTCGACCCAGCCCGAGCGCGGATAATGCTGGGTGAATTCCTGCTGGCCGACGCCGATGATCCGCTGCGTCCCGTCGAATACGATGGCGCGGGTGGATGTTGTGCCCTGGTCGATGGCGAGAATGGGAGCAGACATGGCGTCCTTCCGTGGCAAGGACGCGCGAGGCTTAATGAAGGCCGCGGCCCTGTCAAACGGATCGCGCATTTGACACCGGGGCGCGGAGCCGTTTTCCATCGCGCCTCAACACGAGAGGCCGCCCAATGATCCGTCACGTCGTCTTCGATATCGGGCGCGTCTTCATCCAGTGGGACCCCGAGCGTCCCTACCGCGCCCTCATCCCCGACGACGCGCGCCGCGCCTGGTTCCTGTCCGAGGTCTGCACCTCCGCGTGGAACAAGGAGCAGGACCGCGGGCGCAGCTGGGCCGAGGCCGAGCGCATCCTCATCGAGCAATACCCCGCCGAGGCCGCGCTGATCCGCGCCTACCGGGAAAACTGGTCAGAGATGGTGCCGTGCGAGATCGAGGGAACGGCCGAGATCTTCGACGGCCTCGTCGCCGCCGGCTACGACGTCACGATGCTCACCAACTTCGCGGTGGACACCTTCGCCATCGCGCAGGAGCGCTTCCCCGTGCTGACCCGCAGCCGTGGCGTGACGGTCTCGGGCGCCATCGAAGCTCGTGAAGCCCGACCGCGCAATCTACGACCACCACGTCGAGACCTTCAGCCTTGACCCTGCCGCGACGCTGTTCTTCGACGACACCGAGGAAAACGTGACCGCCGCCGAAGCCGCCGGCTGGCACGCCCGCCACTTCACCGACGCTCCAACGATGCGCGCCGACCTTGCCGAACTCGGCATCGATTTACAGAACCTCCCGATCCTCCACAGGCCCGTCTGATTGGGGCGAGCGAGATGAGGGAGCTGGACATCAGTAAGTACTCCGAAGACTTGCGGGCTAAGCTCCTTGGACCCGAAGCCGATCCGGCGGAGTGGCCGGTCGCCGACATCATCCCCGGCGACGAGCGGGTCTTCGCAGTTCGCGGATCTGGTGACATCGACGGCAAGCTCGCGCTCCTCTGGGATGAATTCCGGACAGAGCCAATCATCGGCTGGATCCACGCGGCGCTGACGGTCTACATCCGTCGCCGGATTGATCCTCAGCGGAGTGCGGCGCGTTTCTTCACCCTGTGGGACCTCCACCGCGAGACGTTGCTGCGCGAACTCGATACGCGGTGGCTGGTGTCCGCATGTGACACCATCATCGACATATCGGAGGACGCTACCCAGCGCGCGCTTGCGCTCAACGCGTCGATGTTCGTGAACACGATGAAGCTCTACGAGTCCGAGCGGCTGAGCAACGGCCTCGACGCGCCAACCTATCCTATCCGGACGGACTACGTTCCCCTCATGGACGGCATGACGATGTTTTTCGCGGGGACCGGGGACATGATCTTCAACCTCCGGCAGAGAATGCTTGACGTCGCGTCGGACGGGAGCCTCGCCGCCGACATCCTGCGCGAGCTTGTCGCCCGCGCGTTTCGGCATGACACGGTGTTCCGGCGCCTCGCCGCGATCCACACCGATGAGCGGAGCCGATGGGCGTTCCGCGCGAAGACAGTCGCGGTGTTCAACGATACCGCTACGTCCGGCCATTTCGGCTGCCGCGCCGTTATGGAGGTTCTCGACCGTCTGGTGACGCAGTCGAACGCGCGGATCGCCTACCGCCATCCGGTCGGGGATGACTGGCGTGCCGATCCGGCTGCGCTCGCGGCGATCGAGTCGGCCGACGTCGTGATCGTCAACGGCGAGGGGTCGATCCACCACGCAAACGCGAGAGCGCGCGCGCTGGCGGCGCTCGGTCCGTACTGCGCGGCACGCGGGAAGCCGGTCTACCTCGTGAACACGACGCTCCACGCCAACGATGCGGCGCTGATGGAGGATATCCGCGCGTTCACCCGCGTCTACGTCCGTGAAAGCGCATCGGCGCGCGTGCTCTCGCCTCTCGGCATCCGGCACGACATCTGCCCCGACCTCAGCTTCCTCGCCGAATTCGGGCCTCGGCCCAAGGAGCGGTCCGGCCTTCTACTGATCGATTCGGTCGTGCCGCCCGTCATGCAGCGCCTCTGTGCGCTGGCGGCCGGGCACGGCGTTCCGCTCGCGACGATGACCGGCGCGCCTGAACGGAACACGATCCTCGGCGTGACCCCGGAGGTGGGCTCACGCCCACCCGAAAGCCGGGAAGCCCTCACGACAGTGCTAGCCAACGCCGCAGACCCGGCGGCGTTCGCGCGTTACATGGGCGGGTTCAACCGTGTCGTCACCGGCCGCTTCCACGCGATGTGCTTCGCGATCAGGCAGCGGATCCAGTTTCACGCGGTCCCGTCGAACACGCCGAAGATCGAGGCGGTGATCGCCGACATCGGGCTCGATCCGGCGCGGGTGGTGGACCTCGCCGCCGGGATGCCGCCGCGCATGCCCTTCAATGCGGACGAGACGGCCGCGATCGGACGCTACCTTGCCGGAGCCGAACGGGCGGCAAAGGACATGGCAGGTCGCATCTTCGCCTGATGCGGCCCGCCGTGCTGACGGTCAGTCTGCCAGCTCGCAGCCGACTTCGCCGTCGGCGCGGATGCAGGTGTCGTCTTCCTCGGCGCCTTCGGTCTCGGCGACGGCCTTGTCCATGCCGTCTTCCTCGCGGCTGGTTGCGCCGACTTCGGAAACTTCGTCCGCGATGGACTCGAGGTTCTTCTCGCCGGCGTCGTTGCGGGGCTCGGCCATGCGGACCTCGCCGGCGGGCTTTTCCTGCGCGAGGCCTGCGGCGGGCGCGAGCGCGAGAGCGACGGCGGCCGCTGCGCAGAGGGTGGTGATGCGGATCATGCTTTACTCCTGATACGGCTGAAATCCGGCCCTAGCGGCCGAGACGCTCGCGGACTGCCGCGACGGTGTGGGCGGCGGTGATGCCGAAGTGCTCGTAGAGCTCCTGGAACGGACCAGACGCGCCAAAGCCCTTCATCCCGATGAAGATGCCGTCGTGGCCGATGATCGAATCCCAGCCGAAGCGGACGGCGGCCTCGATCGCGACCTTCACCGGCGCGTTGCCGACCACTGACTCGCGGTAGTCCTCGTCCGCCTCGTCGAAGAGGTCCATGCACGGCACGCTGACGACTTCGGTCGGGATGCCGAGACCGGCAAGCTGCGTCGCGGCGTCGACCGCGATCTCGACCTCGGAGCCGCTGGCGAAGATGGTCACCAGCGCGTCGTCCTCGGTCTCGCGCAGCTTGTAGGCGCCGCGGCGGGAGCGGTTCTCGCCGGTGTCGCTGGTCGACAGCGTCGGCAGGTTCTGGCGGGTGAGGGCGATGGTGGAGGGGCCGTGCCGCTCGATGGCGATCTCCCAGGCCTCGGCCGTCTCGACCGCATCGCACGGGCGCAGGTTGATGAGCCCCGGCATCGCGCGCAGCGCGGCCATGTGCTCGACCGGCTGGTGGGTGGGGCCGTCTTCGCCGAGGCCGATGGAATCGTGCGTCATCACGTAGATGACGCGAAGGCCCATCAGCGCGGAGAGGCGGATTGCCGGGCGGCAGTAGTCGGAGAAGGTGAGGAAGGTGCCCGAATAGGGGATCAGCCCGCCTTCGAGCGCCATGCCGTTCATCGCGGCGGCCATGCCGTGCTCGCGGATGCCGTAGTGGATGTAGCGGCCGGCGAAGTTGCCGGGGGAGACCGGGGCGAGGTGGTCGGTCTTGGTGTTGTTGGAGCCGGTGAGGTCGGCGGACCCGCCGACGGTCTCCGGCAGCACGCCGTTGACGGTGTTGAGGACGCGCTCGGAGGCCTTGCGCGTCGCCATCGTCGGGCGCTCTTGCTTGAGCTGGGCGCGCAGGGCCGCCATCGCGGGCTTGAAGTCGCTCGGGAGATCGCCGCGCTTGCGCCGCTCGAAGTCGGCGCGGGCCTCGGCGTCCATCGCCTCGAACCGCTGCTCCCAGTCCTTGCGCGACTGTGCAGCGCGAAGGCCGGCGATCCGCCACGCGTCGCGGACCTCTTCCGGCACGTCGAACGGGACGGAGTCCCAGCCGAGCTGAGCGCGGGTGGCGGCGACTTCCGCCGTGCCGAGCGGCGCGCCGTGGACACCGGAGGTGCCGACCTTGCCGGGCGAGCCGAAGCCGATCTGCGTGCGGGCGGCGATCATCGTCGGCTTGTCGCTCTTGGCGGCGCGGGAGAGGGCGGCGTCGATCGCGGCGACGTCGTGGCCGTCGATCCGCTCCGCGTTCCAGCCGGCGGCCTCGAAGCGCTTCACGGCGTCACCCGAATCGGAGAGCGAGGTGGGGCCGTCGATGGAAATCTCGTTGTCGTCGTAGATGACGGTGAGCTTGTTGAGGCAGAGGTGGCCGGCGAGGGCGATCGCCTCGTGGCTGATGCCCTCCATCAGGTCACCGTCGGAGCACAGCACGAAGGTGCGGTGGTTGACGATGTCCTCGCCGAACTCGGCGGCGAGGATGCGCTCGCCCAGCGCCATGCCGACGGCCGTGGCAAGGCCCTGCCCAAGCGGGCCGGTGGTGGTCTCGATGCCGCGGCCGTGCGGGTATTCCGGGTGGCCGGCGGTGATCGAGCCGAGCTGGCGGAAGCGCTTCAGCTCGTCGATCGTGAAGTCCTCGTAGCCGAGGAGGTGGTAGAGGGAGTAGAGCAGCATCGAGCCGTGGCCGGCGGACAGCACGAAGCGGTCGCGGTTCGGCCAGTCCGGCTTGGCCGGATCGACGTTGATGTGGTGGACGAACAGCGTTGTCACCAGATCCGCTGCACCCATCGGCAGCCCAGGATGCCCGGACTTCGCAGCTTCCACCGCGTCCACGGACAACATCCTGATCGCATTCGCCATGGGTTTCAGCTTGTCGGCGTCGACCATTTTTTCAGCTCTTCCTGTTTATTCCCGCGAGCGCCCCCATAGCCCAGCAGGACGCAAGACGATAGGCCCAAGGGGATCGCGGATACGCCCTATGCGCCCTCCGCGTTGACATTGTCACGATTTGCCAAGGACGATGGCGGCACACCTCCGCGCTGTGCGGCCGAATCGAGGAGAGGAGCGCGCCATCGCTGGTCCGCGGACATTGAGCGCCATCGGGCGGCTTGAGGCGGCACTCGCGCGTCTCCACGCGGCGGCTGCGCTCAATGCCGAAGCCTCCGCGCAGGAGGCGGCGGCCGATGACGACCGCGCCCGCCTCGCGCTCGATCGTGCCGACCTCGCCGACCGGCTCGACAGGGCGGAGGCGCGTGCGGGGCGGCTCGAGGCCGCGAACCGGGAGGTCGAAGCGCGGCTCGTCGCGGTGATGGACAAGGTGCGCCGGATGGACGGCAGCCCCCGATGAACCGCCTCACCGTGACCATCGGCGGGCTCGACTACACGATTTCCTGCAAGCCGGGCGAAGAGGATCGGCTGCGCGAGCTCGCCGCCGGGTTCGACGAGATCGTCCAGGGCATGAAGGTCAAGGTCGGCGAGATCGGCGACCGGCGGATCGCGGTGATGGCCGGGCTTTCGGTGCTCGACAGGCTGCGCGCGGCCGAGGCGCAGAACGCGAAGCTCAACACCCGCGTCGCGGCGCTGGAGCGGGCGCGCGAGGCGGCGGCGCTGGCAGCGGAAAGCGACGACGACGTTCTGGTGCAGCGGCTCGAGGAGACGGCGGCCGCCATCGACGCGGTGACGAGCCTTATCAACCGCGACACGCGCAACCGCACGCGGCCGGGCGAGCGCAAGGTGGTGCCCACCGTCGAGGTCTCGCGCCGCCGGAAGCCTGAGCCAGATGCGGCGCCCGAGGAAGAGGCCGAGCCGCTGCCGGAGCCTGCGCTCGACCCCTCGGCGCGCCTGCTCGACCAGCCCGCGCCGGACGCACCCGCGGCACAGGCCGCGCCCGCGCCGCGCTTCGGTCCCGGCCGCTCGCGCGCGAACCCGAGGGCACAGCCGGCGCCCGGCCAGGGGGCTGTGCCGCCCACGCGTCCTGCGCCGCCCCCTGCCGCCGAGAAGTTGGAGCCGGATGCGCGCCGGGCGGTGCCGGGAAATGATGGACCGGCGGACGGCGCCGGCGGTATAGTTCCGGCGAAGGATCGGCGGCCCGCCTGATCCGCCAGCGCCGGGAGCGCCCATGTTCGACCCGTCCGTCATCGTCACAGTCTTCCTCGCCTCGTTGGTGGTCGCCATCGTGCCGGGGCCGAACGTCAGCCTGATCGTCGCCAACTCGCTGCGTTCCGGAACGCGGGCGGGGCTCGCAAACGTCGCGGGCACCCAGATCGGCGTCTTCACCATGATGTGCGTCGTCGCGCTGGGGCTGCAGGCGATCGTGGCGGTGATGGGCGAGGCGTTCGTCTACGTTAAGCTCGCGGGCGCGGCCTATCTCGTCTACCTCGGCTACAAGCTCCTCACCTCGGACGGGACGATCGCGGGGCAGAAGGGATCGTCGAAATCCCTGCGCGGCTACGTGGTGCAGGGCTTCCTGGTGCTTTGGTCGAACCCCAAGGCGCTCCTCTTCTTCGGCGCGTTCATTCCGCCGTTCGTGAACCCTGCGTACGACGCCTCGGTGCAGGTGATGGTCTACGGCGGCATCTTCATGCTGACGGCGACCGTGCTCGACAGCATGTACGCGGTGCTCGCCGGACGGGCGGGGCGTCTTCTGACCAAGGGGAGGGTGCGGATTGCCGAGAAGATCGGCGGTTCGGCGCTGATCGCGGGCGGTCTGGGGCTGGCGCTGTCCCGCCGCTGACCCGCCGGCGCGGCCATACAGAATAAAGCGCGGGAGGCGTCTTCCCGCGGGGCACCGGCATCTCTATATTCCGTCGTGGCGACGCTGCCTGGTTCGTCAGGAATTTGAATCCCCGGGGCCTTATCGATCCTAACGGGAGCTGTCCCTGTTGAGGCCCGTGGGCTTCAGTAAACGGCACCCACCTACTCTGTAGGTTCCCGGGATCGTACTTCCAACGGCCGAGGTGGCTCGCTTCTACCTTTCCTGCCGCGCGCCCGCGCGGTCACTTGATTGCCTGCGGCTCTTGCCCTTCCGACAGTGTTGCGACAGAACCGCGACAACGAAATCGGGAGTTCATCATGGCCGTGAAGGTTGCAATCAACGGGTTTGGTCGGATCGGGCGCAACATCCTGCGCGCAATCGTCGAATCGGGCCGCACCGACATCGAGGTGGTCGCGATCAACGACCTCGGTCCGGTCGAGACCAACGCCCACCTCCTTCGCTACGACAGCGTGCACGGCCGCTTCCCCGCCGAGGTCACTGTCGATGGCGACACCATCCATGTCGCCGGCATGGGCGCGATCCGCGTCACCGCCGAGCGCGACCCCAAGGCGCTGCCGTGGAGCGACGTCGACATCGCGCTCGAGTGCACCGGCATCTTCACCGCCCGCGAGAAGGCCGCCCTCCACCTCGAGAACGGCTCCAAGCGCGTCCTCGTCTCCGCCCCGGCCACCGGCGCGGACAAGACGATCGTATTCGGCGTCAACGACGATGTGCTGAGTGCTGACGACAAGGTCGTCTCCAACGCGTCGTGCACCACCAACTGCCTTGCGCCGGTCGCCTACGTCCTCGACAAGTCGATGGGCATCAAGCGCGGCTTCATGACGACGATCCACTCCTACACGGGCGACCAGCCGACGCTCGACACCATGCACAAGGATCTCTACCGCGCCCGCGCCGCGGCGATGAACCAGATCCCGACGTCGACCGGCGCCGCCAAGGCCGTCGGCCTCGTCCTGCCGCAGCTCAACGGCAAGCTCGACGGCGTGTCGATCCGCGTGCCGACCCCGAACGTGTCGGTCGTCGACCTCACCTTCGAGACCAACCGCGACACCACGGTCGAGGAGATCAACGCCGCGATCCGCGAGGCCGCCGACGGCGAGCTGAAGAACATCCTCGGCTACACCGACGACAAGCTCGTCTCGATGGACTTCAACCACGACCCGCACTCGTCGATCTTCGCGATGCCGGAGACCAAGGTGATGGACGGCAACTTCTGCCGCATCCTGACCTGGTACGACAACGAGTGGGGCTTCTCCAACCGCATGGCCGACACCGCCGTCGCCATGGCGAAGTTCCTCTAGCGATGCCGCTCA
Source organism: uncultured Alphaproteobacteria bacterium (assembly GCA_963704595.1). Lineage (GTDB taxonomy): Bacteria > Pseudomonadota > Alphaproteobacteria > Rhizobiales > Amorphaceae > Acuticoccus. The sequence continues at coordinate 3,708,984 of OY969922.1, read as the reverse complement.
GCCTCGCCCCCCCGATGCGCCTTGCGACCGCCGCCGATGGTGCGGCGCTCGCCGAGCTCGTCAATTTCGCGGGGGAGGGGCTGCCCCTCTACCTGTGGAACCGCCTGTCGGAGCCGGGGCAGGACCCCTGGGCGCTCGGCGCCGAACGGCAGGCGAAGATGGCGGCCGACGGGCGCATCGTGGTGGTGGACGAGGGCGCCGGCGTCGTCGCCGCGCTGACCGGATATCCGGTCCTGAAGGCGGAGCCCCTGCCTGAGGACATGCCGCCGATGTGGCGTGTCCTGCAGGAGCTCGAGAACCAGGTCGTCGGCACGTGGTATCTCAACGTGCTGGCGACCTATCCGCGCGCCCGCGGGCGCGGCCTCGGCGCGCAACTCATCAAGCACGCGGAGAAGATCGCCCGCTTCGAGAAGCTGTCCGGCGTCTCGATCATCGTGGCGGACGAGAACATGGGCGCACGCCGCCTCTACGAGCGGCTCGGCTACATCGAGATCGACCGCAGGGCGATGATCAAGGAAACGTGGGACAACCCGTCCGACAACTGGATCCTCCTCAAGAAAGACCTTTCGGAATGAACATCCTCGGGCTCGACGACATCGGCGACGTGACCGGCAAGCGCGTCCTCACCCGCGTGGACCTCAACGTCCCCATGTCGGACGGCAAGGTCGGCGACCGCACCCGCCTCCACGCCGTCGCGCCGACCATCACCGAGCTCGCGGACAAGGGCGCCAAGGTGATCCTCCTCGCGCACTTCGGCAGGCCGAAGGGCGAGCGCAACGCCGAGATGTCGCTCCGCCCGGTCGCCGACGCGCTCGCCGAGGAAATCGGCCGCCCCGTCGCGTTCGCCGAGGACTGCGTCGGCGACGCCGCCAGCGAGGCCGTCGCCGCGCTCGAGAACGGCGCCGTGCTGCTCCTCGAAAACACCCGCTTCCACAAGGGCGAGGAAAAGAACGACGGCGCCTTTGCCGACGCGCTCGCCGAGAACGGCGACCTTTACGTCAACGACGCCTTCTCCGCCGCCCACCGCGCCCACGGCTCCACCGAGGGCCTCGCCCACCGTCTGCCGTCCTTCGCGGGCCGCTCGATGGAGAGCGAGCTTGCCGCGCTCCAGAAGGCGCTCGGCGAGCCGAAGCGGCCGGTGATGGCCGTCGTCGGCGGCGCCAAGGTGTCGACCAAGATCGCGCTCCTTGAAAATCTCGTCACCAAGGTCGACGCGCTGGTGGTTGGCGGCGGGATGGCGAACACCTTCCTCCACGCCATGGGGATCGACGTCGGCCATTCCCTGCAAGGAAGCCGACCAGGCCGAGACCGCGCGCCGCATCATGGCCGTCGCGGACCGTGCCGGCTGCGCCATCATGCTGCCGCGCGACGCGATGGTGGCGGAAAAGTTCGAGGCGGGCGCCGAGGCGCTCCACGTCGGCACCGACGAGGGCGTCGACCACGACAAGATGATCCTCGACGTCGGCCCCCGCACGGTCGAGGCGATCAACAACGAGATGGACCACTGCGCCACGCTGGTCTGGAACGGCCCGCTCGGCGCCTTCGAGATTCCGCCGTTCGACAAGGCGACGGTCGCCTGCGCCCGCCATGCCGCGGGGCGCACCAAGGCCGGGATGCTGTCGGTCGCAGGCGGCGGCGACACGGTGGCCGCGCTCGCCCACGCGGGCGTCGCGGGCGACTTCTCCTATCTCTCCACGGCGGGCGGCGCGTTCCTCGAATGGCTCGAAGGCAAGCCGCTTCCCGGCGTCGAGGCCTTGAAGCGGTAGCATCTGCAGGTAAAACCGTTTCCAAATGGCGCACCGTGCGCCAAGAATCAGCACTCTCGCGGCAATTGCGAAGGAACGCCCCATGACCGAGACCTTGAACGAAATCGCCCTTGCCATGATGGCTGATGGTCAGGGCATCCTGGCTGCCGACGAATCCACCGGCACCATCAAGAAGCGCTTCGACCAGATCGGCGTCGAGAACACCGAGCCGAACCGGCAGGCCTACCGCGAACTCCTCTTCACCGCCGACGAGGCGATGAAGAAATACGTCTCCGGCGTGATCCTGTTCGACGAGACCCTCCGCCAGTCCACCAGGGACGGCCGCCGCTTTGCCGACGTCATCAAGGCCGCCGGCGCCGTTCCGGGCATCAAGGTCGACGGTGGCGCCAAGCCGCTGGCCGGCTTCCCCGGCGAGAGCGTGACCGAGGGCCTCGACGGCCTGCGCGGCCGGCTCGAGGAGTACTACAAGCTCGGCGCCCGCTTCGCGAAGTGGCGTGCGGTGATCGACATCGACACCGCCAACAACCTGCCGACCGACGGCGCGATCGCCGCCAACGCGCACGCGCTCGCCCGCTACGCCGCGCTCTGCCAGGAAAACGGCATCGTGCCGATCGTGGAGCCCGAAGTCGTGATGGACGGCCCCAACTCCGGCCACGACATCGACACCTGCTACGCCGTCACCGAGCGGACGCTGCGCGCGGTGTTCAACGCGCTGCACGAGATGCGTGTCGACCTCCCCGGCATCATCCTGAAGCCGAACATGATCGTCCCCGGCCAGAGCGGCACGCAGGTCTCCACCCGCGAAGTCGCCGAGAAGACCATCGCGGTGCTGAAGGCGACCGTGCCGGCGTCGGTGCCGGGCATCGCCTTCCTCTCCGGCGGCCAGTCGGATGAGCAGGCGACCGAGCACCTCGCAATCATGAACGCCATCGGCGGCCTGCCGTGGAAGCTCACCTTCTCCTACGGCCGTGCGCTGCAGCAGGCGTGCCTCAAGGCCTGGAGCGGCAAGCCGGAGAACGTCGCGGCCGGGCAGGCGGCGTTCACCCACCGCGCGAAGATGAACGGGCTTGCCGCTCTCGGCACGTGGAAGGCCGAGGACGAGCGGGCCGCGGCGTAACACCCTGCGCCCGCGTCTGATCCTCGAAGTCCCGCCCGGGCTCGCCGCCGACCGTCTGGCGGCAGCGCTCGAGGGGGGCGACGTCGCGGCGGTGGTGATCCCCGCTGCCGCCCGTGAGGCGAAAGGCCTCGTCGCCGCCGCGCAGGCCGCGGAGGCAGCGGCACTCATCGCCGGCAGCGGCTGGCCGGCGCCCCACGGCGCGGACGGCCTCCACACCGACGCGGATGCGATCGACCGCATCCGCGCGCGGCCCGGCGACGCCAGCTGCGGCGCCGCCGCCGGCAGCAAGCACGATGCGATGATGGCGGGCGAGGCCGGTGCCGACTATCTCTGGTTCGACGGGGGCGGCGATCTTGTCGCTGCCGCCGACCTTGCGTCGTGGTGGCAAAGGGTGTTCGAGGTGCCGGCAGTCGTGGCCGGCCCCTGCGATACGGCGGCCGTCGCCGCGATGATCGAGACAGGTGCGGAGTTTGTCGCCTTGGTAAATGCGTTCGGCGAAGAAGACGATCCGCGGGAAATTGTGGCGCGGGTGAACGCCGCCTTTGACGTGGCGGGCGCGGACGGCACGGCGTGAGCCGGGCCGCCTTCCGCCGCGCGCGCCTGCTCGCGGCCCTTGCCGCCGCAGCGCTGTGCACCGCCGCCCCGGCGTCCGCGCAGGACGAAGCCGCCCCCGATCCCGCCAGCGTCGCCGCGCCGGCCGATGCTGCCACGCCCGCTGCGACGGGCCCTGCCGAGGCAGCCAGCCCCGCCGCGACCTCTCCGGCAGACGCGCAACCCGAACCGGCAGCGCCGGAAGCCGACGCGGATGACGCAGCCGCTGACGAGTCCGGCGAGCCGACAGAGCGGCTCAACAGGGCACCCGCAACCTCGCTGACGGGCGAGGACAAGGCGATCACCCCGCTCGACACCGAGGCGATCCGCCGGCTGATCGAAAGCGCACCGCCCCCCTCCGCTCCGCCCGGTGCCGTGCGCCCCGACGCCATTGCGTCGACGCCAGACCCCGATGCATCGCCTTCTGCCGACACCGCCCCCTCAACCACCGCGCCGGAACTCGCCGCCGCCGAAAGCGCTCCCACTCCGGGCGACGTAACGACGCCGCCGAGCACCGAAGCGGACAACGCCCCCGCCGCGGCGGGCGGCACGGATACGGCTGCCCCGGCGGACGACGCGGATATGGCGGCACCCGCCGAAGAGGCGGCATCGGCGCCTGCGGACACGCCCGTCCGCACGGTGACGCCGACGCGGCCCGCGACGGAAAGCCCGGAAGTGGCGCCGGAACCCACCGCGCCCGCCAACGAGTCGGAACCCGCCGTGCCCGCCGCCGAGGCGGAAAGCGCCTCGCCCGCCGCCCCGCCGGCAGCTACCGAACCGGAAACGCCGCCACGTCAGGGAAGGCGTCGGCGCCCGCAGCCGAACGAAGCCCCCGTAGCCGATGCGCCCGCTGTGGCTGCATCCCCGTCCGAACAACAGCCCGCCGAACCGCCCGCGGCTGCGGAAGGTCCCCCAGCTGCCGACGTCGCGACAGATCCCGCAGCGGCGGACGCGTCCGCTCAACCCGAGCCATCCGCGACGCCGGATGCGCCTGCGCCCGAGACGTCCGCTGCGCCCCCTGAGGTGGCCGACACGCCTGCCGAACCGCAGCCGCCGGTCGCTGCCGCGATCCCCGACGTTCCGGCAGCACCCGAGGAGCCCGTTGAGAACGTGCCCGCGGCACCGGCTGCCCCTCAGGCAGAAGCGACGGCCGCAGCCCCCGCAGCGCCGAGCCAACCGGACGCCGCACCCACCGCAGCGGCTACCGGACCCGATGTGCCGGATGCGGCTTCGGTCGCGCCGGCCCCCGACGCGGCGCCCACCACCCCGCCAGCGGTCGCGGACACCGCACCGCCCCCGTCCCCGCAGGCGCCGCAGCAGCAAGCCCGGCCCGCCGAGACGGCGCGGCTGCCGGGCCTTGCCGAAGAACTCCTCGGGCAGCAGCGCAACCTTCTCCCCATGCCGCTGTCGCGCACGCTGATCGTGCCGCAGCAGAGCGGGCCGGGCATCGTGGTGTCGGCCCCGCAGCTCGGCGAGCAGGTGGAGGTCCCCGGGATCATCGCGGCGCAGACGGTGAACCGCAGCACGGTCGGAATCGGGGCCGCGGAGGACGCGGAAGCCGACGCGGCGAGCCTTGCCGCCTACGGCGATTTCGAGAGCATCCCCGACGCGATGCTGCGCGCCGCCTCCGAAGGCGCGGCGCCGCTGCGCCTTTCGCACTACGCGTACGGCGCCTTCCAGCGCGGCCTCTACAACACCGCCCTCAACGTCGCCCTCCGCGCCTCCGTGGACGACGACCCCGCCGCAGCGGCTCTCATCGGCCGCCTCTACGAGGAGGCGATGGGCGTCGAGCAGGACTACGCCAAGGCCGCGGGCTGGTACGCGCTTGCCGCCGACCTCGGCAGCACCGGCGCGCAGAGCAGGCTCGCCTCGCTCCTCCTCACCGGGCGCGGCGTGCCGAAGGATGCAGTGAAGGCCGCCGACGTCTTCACCAAGGCCGCCGACGCCGGCGACCCTGCCGCCGCCCACGCCCTCGCGCTCATCTACATGCGCGGGGTCGGCCGCACCCGCGACCCGAAGAAGGCGTTCGAGTACATGAAGCAGGCGGCCGAAGGCGGTGACCCGGCCGCGCAGTTCGCCGTCGCGGTGATGTACGAGGACGGCGAGGGCACCGTGCCCGATGACGCGCGCGCCACGCGCTGGTACGGCAAGGCCGCCGAGCAGGGCGATGCCGCCGCCGCCTTCGCCTATGGTGAGCGCCTCGTCTCCGGCCGCGGCGTCGCGCCCGACCCCGCAGGCGCCGGACCATTCCTCGCCATTGCCGCCCACACCGGCAACCCGCGTGCAATGAACCTTTACGCCCACGTCCTGTCCGGCAGCGGCGGGGCGGAGGCGGATCCCGTCGAGGCGGTGAAGTGGCACCTCCTCGCACGGGCCGCAGGCGTCTCCGACCTTTACCTCGACGGCTACATGGGAACGCGCGATCCGGGCGTGGTCGAGGAAGCCCGCGCCCGCGCGGAGGCCTTCGCGGCCCGCAACTGACCGCAGGCTGCGGTCATCTCCCGGTCGCGGGCGGCGCCCGTCCTGCGGGGCGCCGCAAAATCCGGCCTTGAGTTCGGCACGGTGCGGCCTTAGACCCTCGCAATCGCGAATTGTTACCCGGTGTGGCCGCGTGAGACGTGTGTGCCTGGCCCGGACGCAGGATTGGTCATGAAAATCAACGGCAATGAAATTCGCCCCGGCAACGTGCTGGAGCACCAGAATACTTTATGGGCGGCGGTGAAGGTCCAGCACGTTAAGCCCGGCAAGGGCGGCGCCTTCGCGCAGGTCGAGCTGAAGAACCTGATCGACGGCCGCAAGCTCAACGAACGCTTCCGCTCCGCCGACAGCGTCGAGCGCGTCCGCCTCGAACAGAAGGACTTCCAGTTCCTCTACGAGCAGGGCGAGGACCTCGTCTTCATGGACGAGACCACCTACGAGCAGCTCGAGCTTGCGAAGGACTTCGTCGGCGACCGTGCCGCGTTCCTGCAGGACGGGATGCAGGTCACCGTCGAGATGTATGACGAGAAGGCCATCGGCATCCGCCTGCCGCAGCACGTCACGCTGGAAATCACCGAGGCCGACGCCGTGGTGAAGGGGCAGACCGCCTCGTCGAGCTACAAGCCCGCCGTCCTCGAGAACGGCGTCAAGGTGATGGTGCCGCCGTTCATCGGCGCCGGCGAGCGCATCGTCGTCGACACCGAGGAAGTCACCTACGTCCGCCGCGCCGAGTAGGCGCCCGACGGACCAGACCCCGCCTTAAAGACCCAGGAGAGTTCCGATCGCCCGTTCCGCCCTTCTCAACGTCATGGTCGCCGCCGCCGAGAAGGCGGGGCGCAACCTCGCCCGCGATTTCGGTGAGGTGGAAAACCTTCAGGTCTCCAAGAAAGGCCCTGCCGACTTCGTGTCCCGCGCCGACATGCGGGCCGAGGAGATCGTGCTGACCGAACTCTCCCGCGCCCGGCCGGACTACGGCTTCATCGGCGAGGAGGGCACCAACGTGAAGGCGGCGGACGGCCAGCACCACTTCATCGTGGACCCGCTGGACGGCACCACCAACTTCCTCCACGGCATCCCGATCTTCGCCGTCTCGATCGCGCTGCAGCGGGGCGACGACCTCGTCGCCGGCGTCGTCTACAACCCGGTGATGGACGAGCTTTACGTTGCCGAGCGCGGCCGCGGCTGCTTCCTCAACTCCCGCCGCCTGCGCGTCGCCGGCCGGCAGGACGCCTCCGCCGCCATCTTCGCGACCGGCGTGCCCTTCCTCGGCCGTGGCAACCAGCTGCGCTTCCTGTCCGAGCTGCAGCCCCTGATGAGCCGTTGCGCCGGCATCCGCCGCGGCGGGTCGGCCGCCCTCGACCTCGCGTGGACCGCGGCCGGCCGGTTCGACGGCTACTGGGAGCACGACCTCTCGCCGTGGGACATTGCCGCAGGGATCGTGCTGGTGCGCGAGGCGGGCGGTTACGTCACCGACGGTGACGGCGGCGACGATCCGCTCGGCAAGGGCTCGATCGTGGCGGGCAACGAGTACATGCAGCGCCTCCTCCTCAAGAACGTGAAGGATGCCGCAAAGGGTCGGTAAAGCCGGCGTTCAGCTTGGGCACGCAATGTGCAATGGATTTGTTGGGGCGGCACACGTTGTGACCGCCCGGAAAGTTCGGTTACATCGACCCCATGGCGCGTAAGGACCCCTACAAGCTCACCCAGCCGCAGGTTTATCTGTGGCGCATGTCGCTGTTCGTGATTCTGATCGGCTTCCTGATTTTCATTCAGTTTGCGACGATCTACGACGCCTATCTGTCGAACCCGATCCTCAACGGCCTCATCATCGGCGTCGGGCTGATCGGCATCCTCCTGTCCTACCTCCAGGTCACGCGCCTCTTCCGCGAGATCAACTGGGTCAACCGCTTCCGCTCCGGAGCGCCGTCCACGCGGAAAAACCCGCTGCTGCTGGCGCCGATGGCGACGCTGCTGCGCGACGGCGTGGACGACACCATCATGAGCGCCGTCACCATGCGCTCGATCCTCGACACCATCGGCACAAGGCTCGACGAGCAGCGCGACATCCTGCGCTACCTCATCGGCCTCCTCGTCTTCCTCGGCCTTCTCGGCACGTTCTACGGCCTCCTCCAGACCATCGGTTCGGTGGGCGACACCATCGCCTCGCTCGACGTCGGGTCCGGTGACAGCGCGGTGATCTTCCAGGACCTCAAGGCGGGCCTCCAGGCGCCGCTGTCGGGCATGGGGACGGCGTTCTCGTCCTCGCTGTTCGGCCTCACCGGCTCGCTGATCGTCGGCTTCCTCGACCTGCAGGCCGGCCAGGCGCAGAACCGCTTCTACACCGAGCTGGAAGACTGGCTGTCGACGCTGACCGACATCGTCGACGACCTCGAGGTCGCGGGCGCCGCGCAGGCGACGACGGACCTGCAGGGCGCTGTGGACCGCCTCACGGCCCTTCTGGAGCAGGGGGGCGTCGGTGGGGGCGGCCAGTCGACCAAGGCCATGTCGAGCCTCGCAGACGGCATTCAGGCCGTGGTGAAGAACATGCGCCGGGAGCAGAAGGTGCTGATCGAGTGGGCCGAGGCCCAGGGCGCCCAGAACGACCGTATCGAAGAACTCCTGATCCGCCTCAACAACGCGCTCGAGCAGGACGAGCGCGCCTGACGAGGGGACGACCGCCATGCCGCATGGATCCAGACGCCGCGGCCGCGAGGCGCGCGCCGACTATTGGCCGGGCTTCGTCGACGCGATGGCGACGCTGCTCCTCGTCATCATCTTCCTCCTCTCGCTGTTCATGCTGGCGCAGTTCTTCCTCAGCCAGGAGCTGACCGGGCGCGAGACCGCGCTCCAGCGCCTCAACGCGCAGATCGCCGAGCTCACCGACCTCCTCGCGCTGGAACGGGCGCAGGACAGCGCGCTGGCGGACGAGACCGATTCCATGAGTGCGAGCCTCGAACAGCTGATGGCCCAGCGCGACAGCCTGCAGGGCCAGCTCGCCGGCGAGCAGGACGCGGCAGGCGCGGTCTCGCAGGAGGTGCGCTCGCTGCGCGACGAGCTGGAGAGCGAGCGGGCGCTGGGGGCCGACGCGCTCTCCCGCGTCGCGCTCCTCAACCAGCAGCTCCGTGCGCTTCGCCGGCAGGTGGCGGCGCTGGAGGAGGCGCTGGAGGCCTCCGAGGCGCGGGACCAGGAGAGCCAGACACGGCTTTCCGACCTCGGCCGCCGCCTCAACGTCGCGCTCGCCCAGCGGGTGCAGATCCTCAACCGCTTCCGGTCCGATTTCTTCGGCAGGCTGCGCGAGATCCTCGCCGAACGGGCGGGCATCGAGATCGTCGGCGACCGCTTCGTCTTCCAGTCCGAGGTGCTGTTCCCGTCGGGCGCCGACACGCTGACCGCCGCGGGCGAACAGGAGCTCTCCAGCCTCGCGACCGAACTCATCGGCCTCGAGCAGGAGATTCCCGACGACATCGACTGGGTGCTGCGCGTGGACGGCCACACGGACGCGCGGCCGGTCTCGGGTTCGGGGCGCTTCCGGTCCAACTGGGAGCTGTCCGCGGCCCGTGCGATCTCGGTGGTGCAGTACCTGATTTCGCGCGGCGTCTCGCCGGACCGGCTGGTCGCCGCGGGATTCGGCGAGTTCCGCCCGCTTGTGGACGAGGCCAACGAGGAGGCCTACGCCCGCAACCGCCGCATCGAGCTGAAGATCACCGAGCGCTAGGGCGCCGGCTCAGGCCGCGTCGAGGGGGTGGAGCTGGCTCGCCGGCTCGCCGAACTGGAGGCTGGCGAGGCGGGCATAGACGCCCTCCCGCCCGGCGAGCTCGGCATGGGTGCCGCTCTCCACGATCCGCCCCTCGTCGAGCACGAGGATCCGGTCCGCCCGCACCACGGTGGCGAGGCGGTGGGCGATCACGAGCGTCGTGCGGCCGACCATCAGACGCTCCAGCGCCTCCTGGATCAGCGCTTCGGATTCGGCGTCGAGCGCGGAGGTCGCCTCGTCGAGGAGGAGGATCGGCGCGTCCTTCAGGACCGCGCGGGCGATCGCGATCCGCTGGCGCTGGCCGCCGGACAGCGTGATGCCCCGCTCGCCGACCACGGTCTCGAACTTCTGCGGCAGCGCGTTGACGAACGGGGTCACGCGGGCAGCTTCCGCGGCCGCGATTACCTCGGCGTCGGTCGCGTCAGGCCGGCCGATGCGGATGTTGTCGGCGATGGAGGCGGCGAGGATCGTAGTGTCCTGCGGGACGAGGGCGATCTGCTCGCGCAGCGCCCGCAGCGAGGCTTCGCGCACGTCCACCCCGTCGACAGCGACGGAACCGGAGGTGACGTCGTAGCTGCGGGTGAGGAGCTGGAAGACCGTCGTCTTGCCGGCGCCGGACGGGCCGACGAGGGCGACCGTCCGCCCCGGCGCGACCTCGAAGGAGACATTGTCGAGCACGTTGCGCTCGAGGTCCGCCGGATAGGCGAACGACACGTTGTGGAAGGCAAGCGCACCGGCGGCAGGGGCGGGGAAGGCGACCGGATGCGCGGGGTCGGCGACCTCGGGCTCCTCGGCGGCGAGGATGGAGAGGCGCTCCGCGGCCCCCGCCGTCTGCGCGACTTCGCCCCACACCTGGCTGAGCTCGCCGAGCGCGCCGGCTGCGAACACAGCGTAGAGCACGAACTGGCCGAGCGAACCCGCCGTGATGTGGCCGGCCAGCACTTCCTGCGCGCCCAGCCACAGGACGCCCACGATGGCGCTGAAGACGAGGAAGATGACGATGGCTGTGAGGGTGGCGCGGGCGGCCGTCGCCTTCTTGGCGATGCCGTAGGCCTCCATCGCGCCGGAGCGGTAGCGATCGCCCGCCCGCCGCTCGGCGACGAACGACTGGAGGGTGCGCACCGCGCCGATCGCCTCCGTGGCGTAGGCGGAAATGCCGGCCAGCGTGTCCTGCGCGGCGCGGGAGCGGCGGCGCACGGCCCGCCCGAAGGCGACCAGCGGCAGCACGAGGAGCGGGATGACGGCGACCGCCATGCCGGAGAGCGTTGGGCTCGTCCACACCATCATCGCGGTCGCGCCGATGAACATGAAGAGGTTGCGCAGCGCGATGGACGCCGAGGCGCCGACGGCGGACTTGATCTGCGTGGTGTCGGCGGTGAGGCGGGAGACGATCTCGCCCGACATCGTCCGGTCGAAGAAGGCGGGCGAAAGGCTCATCACCTTGTCGAACACGTCGGCCCGGATGTCGGCGACGACCCGCTCGCCGAGCGTGATGACGAGGTAGTAACGCATGGCCGAGGCGACGGCGAGCGCCAGCGCCACGAGGATCAGCATCCCGAAATAGGCGTCGATGAATTCGGCGTTTTCCGCCGCGAAGCCGAAGTCGATCATCCGGCGGACGGCGAGCGGCACGGCGAGTGTCGCCGACGTCGCGCACAGCATCGCGATGAGCGCCGCGCCGAGGCGGACCTTGTAGCGCATCGCGTAGGGGAACAGGAAGCGCAGCGGCTTCAGCGTGACGCGGGGCCGCTCACCGCGGCCGGCGCCTTGTTTAGAACGATTGTTGCGTCCGAATTTCATTGCGCCTGACAACAGGCCCGGAGACACAATGTCAATGTGTCAAAGCGGGCTGGTCTTGCGCAAAAGCGGCTTAGGGTTTATTGCCGCGCGGTTCCCCGACACATCCGGAACGGCCGGCCGCATCGGCGCGCCGTCGTTTTCGCCACAGGACTTTTGTTATGAAGAAGGACATTCACCCCGACTATCACGCCGTGACGGTCGTGATGACGGACGGGACCGAGTACGTGACGCGCTCCTGCGCAGGCTCCGCCGGTGACCGCATCCCCCTCGACATCGACCCGCGGACCCACCCGGCGTGGACCGGCGGCCAGACGACCCTGCTCGACCGCGGCGGCCGCATCTCCCGCTTCAAGAACAAGTTCAAGGGCATCCCGGGCGCGTAAGCCCCGCCGCCCGGCAACGCGTCGGGCGCCCGCCGTGGCGCGAGGTCAGCGCCTAGAACTTGAAGACGCTGGCCGCGGCGACGCGGGTGGCGTCTTTTGCGTTGATCTCGTCGTTGATGCGCTCGGCTTCCGCCAGGCACTGGCGGCGGATCTCCCGCAGCTCGTCCACCGACAGGCGGCTGAGGTCGGCGCCGATGGTGTGTGCCGCGACCTGCGGCTTCTGTCGGGCGTCGTCATCGTTCATATATCCCTCCTTCCGGCTGCCCAGGAGTTTAGTGCGGGCCGCCGGAGAAGCGCGAGAGGAAATGGCGATGACACTTCCCACCACAATGCAGGCCGTGACGGCGCCGACCCCCGGCGGACCGGACGCACTGGTCCTCGGCGACCATCCCGTCCCGTCACCGGGTCCCGGCGAGATCCTGATCAAGGTCGCCGCGGCCGGCGTCAACCGGCCGGACTGCTTCCAGCGGGCCGGCTTCTACCCGCCGCCCCCCGGTGCGCCCGACATCTTCGGCCTCGAGATCGCGGGCGAAGTGGTCGCGGCAGGCGAGGGTGCGTCGCTCCACAAGGTCGGCGACAGGGTGATGGCGCTGGTGCCGGGCGGCGGCTACGGCGAATATTGCGTCGCGCCGGAGACCAACGCGCTTCCCGTCCCGACCGGCCTCTCGATGGAGGAGGCCGCCGCGATCCCTGAAACCTACTTCACCGTCTGGAGCAACCTGTTCGACCGTGCGGGCCTTGCCCCCGGCGAGTGGGTGCTGATCCATGGCGGCTCGTCCGGCATCGGCACCACCGCGATCCAGCTCGCCAAGGCGTTCGGCGCCAGCGTGATCGCGACGGCGGGCTCGAAGGAGAAGTGCGAGGCTTGCGAGGCGCTGGGCGCGGACGTCGCCGTCAACTACCGCGAGGCCGACTATGTGGCCGAGGTGAAGACGCATACGATCAAGGGCGCCGACGTGATCCTCGACATGGTCGGCGGCGAGTACGTCGAGCGGAACTGGCACGCCGCGGCGATCGAGGGGCGGATCGTCCAGATCGCGACGCTGCAGGGCAAGTCGACCGCGGACTTCAGCGTCCTCATGCGCAAGCGGCTCGTCCACACCGGGTCGACGCTCCGGCCGCGCAGCGTCGCGTTCAAGGCCGAGATCGCGCGGGCGCTGACCGCGAAGGTCCTGCCGCTGGTGGAGAGCGGGCAGGTTCGCCCGGTGATGGACCGTTCCTTCCCGCTCGCGGAGGCCGCGGCGGCCCATGCGCGGATGGAGGAAAGCAGCCACATCGGGAAGATCGTGCTCATTCCTTAGGTGTTTGCGCGGACAGGGTTTGCTCCGGCGTGCGCATGGCCCTATATCTTCACCATTCCACGACAACCCGAAGTTCGATCTCGGGTTCTCCCGCCGGAAGGCGGGAGACCAGAAGGATTATTGCGCAGATGCCAGCTGACGATACGCCCCTGATGCCCAAGGCCACCGCCGTTTGGCTGGTGGACAACACCTCGCTTTCGTTCGAGCAGATCGCCGCTTTCTGCCGGCTGCACCCGCTCGAGGTCGGCGCGATCGCCGACGGCGACGCGGCGCAGGGCATCAAGGGCGCGGATCCGATCCAGACCGGCCAGCTCACCCGCGCGGAAATCGAGAAGGCCGAGGCCGACAAGGCCTACCGCCTGAAGCTCTCCAAGCCGAAGACGATCGTGCCCGAGCTGAAGCGCAAGGCGCCGCGCTACACCCCGGTGTCGAAGCGGCAGGACCGGCCCAACGCCATCCTGTGGCTCCTGCGCCAGCACCCGGAGCTGAAGGAGGCGGCGATCATCCGTCTCGTCGGCACCACCAAGACGACGATCCACGCGATCCGCGACCGGACGCACTGGAACTCGGCGCACCTCGCGCCGCTCGACCCGGTGACGCTCGGCCTCTGCTCGCAGATGGACCTCGACCGCGAGGTCGAGGCCGCCGCCCGCGAGGCCGGCATCGCCAACCCGGCGCTGGTGCCCGACACGTCCGACGGTCTCCTCTCGGTGGAGGAAAGCCTCCAGGCCGAAGCCGAGGACGAGCCCACCGGCAACGAGCGCTACGACCCGGACACCGTCTTCAAGGGCCTCAAGGCCTGGACGAAGGGCGAGCGGGCCGACGAGGACGACGACGAGGCGTAACAGGCCCTCTCCATCCAGCGCACCGAACAGGCGGTGCGGCGGCTATTGCAGGTCGCCGCGCCGTTTTTTATTGTCGGCCATGGCCCTCGACGTACTCCTCCTCTTTGCCGCGACCGAGTTCCTCCTCTGCCTCACGCCGGGGCCTTCCGTGCTGTTCGTCATCGGCCTTGCGATGCGCTCGGGCACGCGGATCGGGTGGGCGGCAGCTGCCGGCGTCACGGCCGGCACGGCCTTCTATTTCGTTCTCTCCGCGCTCGGCGTCGGCGCGCTCATCATCGCGAGCCACACCCTCTTCACCATCGTGAAGTGGGCGGGGGCGGGGTACCTCGTCTATCTCGGCCTCAGGATGATCGGGCCGCTCCTCGCGGCGCTCCGCAGCGGCACCATGCCAGCGGCGGAAGCCACGGGCCCGGCGACGGCTGCCGAGCGGCCCTCGCGCGCATTCTGGAAGGGGTTCGCGATCCAGCTCGCCAACCCGAAGACGCTGATGTTCTTCATCGCCCTCTTTCCGCAGTTCATTTCGCCTGAGGGCAACGTCGCCCTCCAGTTCGCGCTGATGGGCATCGTCTCCGCCGCGATGGAGATGCCGATCCTGATGGTCTACGCGCTGGTTTCCGCGGCTTCGGCGCGCTGGATGGCGGGGAAGGTCGTGCTCTGGTTCGAGGGGATCGCGGGCGGCTTCCTCATCTTCATCGGGGGCGCGCTGGCGTTCGCCCGCAGCCGCTGACCTCACTCCGCCGTAAACGACACGCGTTCCGAGGCCCCGTCGCGGGTGACGACGGTGAGGGTGTGCGCGCCGGGCGGCACGTCGATCTGCGCCTTGCGGCGGTTGACGCGGATGGGAAGCGGGCGGCCGTTGAGGAGCCAGGTGTCGGCGGGTCGGCCGACGACGCGTGCGATCAGCGGGTTGCGGCTGCCGTCTGGCGCCTCCAGCGCCAGCACGGCGCCCTCTGGCGGGAACGCGATCTCGATTTCCGGCGCCTTGGTCGGGCCGCCCTTGCGCCGGCCGGGCACGAATTCGCGTAACGGCGGCGGCAGGTCGGCGGTCGGCACGGCGACCGGCGGCGGGGGCAGGCGGGTGACGCCGATGCGGGCGAACGCGTCGAACAGGAGAGGCGCTGCGTCGGTCCAGCCGGTGAGCGCGGGAACCGGCGTGCCGTCCGGCCGTCCGATCCACACGGCGACCACGTGGCGCGCGTCGTAGCCCACGGCCCATGCGTCCCGGTAGCCGTAGGACGTGCCGGTCTTGTAGGCGATCTCGCCGGCCGGGGCGTTGCGCGGCGGGCGCATCGCCGAAAGCATCGCCGAAACGTCACGCGCGGCACGGGCCGAGAGAAGCCGCGCGGTGCGCGGCGGCGGAGCCTTCTGGTCGTAGAGGGCGACGGGGACGCCGCCGTCGGGCAGCGCGGTATAGAGGCTCGCAAGGTCCCTCAGCGTGATGCCGAGGCCGCCGAGGCCGACTGCCAGCGTCGGCGAAAAGCCTTCCGGGAGGACGATCCTTGCGCCGGCTTCCTCGAGGCGGGCGACGAGGCGGACGGCGCCGAGCGCGTCGAGCACCGTCACCGCCGGCACGTTGAGCGACTGCCTGCAGCGCCTCCTCGCACGGTGACCATCCCCTGGAACTCCTCGTCGAAATTCTCTGGCTGGTAGCCGGAGAAGGTCGCGGGCTCGTCGGCGAGCGAGCGTGTTGCGGGCGACGAGGCCGGCTTCGATGCCGAGGCCGTAGATGAACGGTTTCAGCGTGGAGCCCGGCGAGCGGAGCGCCTCCGTCATGTCGACGTGGCCGGCGCGGCTCTGGTCGAGGAAGCGGGCGGCGCCGACGCTGGCGCGGATCCGCCCGGTGCCGAGCTCGGCGACGATGATCGCCGCCGAAAGGCGTGGGCCGATGCGGTCGACCCGTTCGGTGGCAAGCGCCTCCAGCGCGGCCTGCCAGTCCCGCTTCAGCGTGGTGGCGATGACGGCGGCGCCGGGCTCCGCCTGATGGAGGCGGCGCGCGAGGTGCGGCGCAAGGCGCGGCACGGGGCGCCGGCGCGTCGGCACCGCCTCGCGCCTGGCCCGCTCGGCCGCGGCGGCGGTGATGGCGCCGGTCTCGGCGAGGCGGTCGAGGACGCGGTCGCGCGCGCTTTCGGCGTTTTCGGGGTGGCGGTCCGGCCGGCGGCTTTCGGGCGACTGGGGGAGCGCGATGAGGAGGGCGGCCTGCGCCAGCGTGAGCCGGCCAGGCTCGCGCCCGAACCAGGCGAGCGAGGCTGCGCGGATGCCCTCGATATTGCCGCCGTAGGGGGCGGCGTGGAGGTAGCGGGTGAGGATCTCGTCCTTGCCGAGCCGCCGCTCCATCTGCCAGGCGCCGAACGCTTCCGACGCCTTGCGCCAGACCGTGCGTTCGCGGGCGTCGGTCAGCAGGCGGACGGTCTGCATCGTAAGGGTGGAGGCGCCGGAGACGACGCGGCCGGCCGTGAGCGCCTGCACGGCGGCGCGGGCGGCGGCGCGCGGGTCGACGCCGCCATGCTCGCGGAAGCGGCTGTCCTCGAATGCGATCAGAAGGTCGATGAACGACGGGTCGACGTCCTGGACCCGCACGGGGAGGCGCCAGCGGCCCGCGCCGACGGTGAAGGCGCGCAGGAGCAACCCCTCATCGTCGAGCACGACGGTGGAGACGGGGGGGATTGCGAAGTCGGGCTGGGAAAGGCCGTCCGTGATCCGCGCGCCGCAGACCGCGGCGACGATGATGACCGGCAGCGCAAGGAACCCCGCCGGCCATAGCCGCGAGACCGGGCGGGCGGACCGGCGCGCGCGGCCCGCCGCGTTCCGCCCCGTCAGCGTGTCGGCACCACGGACATGGAGCCCGCGTCGGTGCGCGCCACGAACTCGGTCTGGTACATGTCGCCCACCTCGGCGGCCGGCACCGTGAACGTGCCCGGCGAGATCGCCCGGACGAGGTAGCTGACGGTGATCGGCCGATCGACGCCACCGCGGCCAAGGGTCCATGCCGCGGCGAACCTGTCGTCGCGGAAGGCGGTGTACTCGGGGCTCTGCCCGGACTGGACGAGGGTGATGCCGGCAAGGTCGCCGGGCGCCATCAGCCGCGGGTTCTCGACCTCGAGGCCCGCCGGCAGGAGGTCCGTCAGCATGATGCGCATCGGGTTGTCGACGGTCTTGCTGAACTGGAGCGTCACCACGATCCGCTCGTTCTGGGGGACGGTGTCGAGGTCGATCGGGGAGCCGTCCATCGCGGCGTAGGAGCGGGTGATCTTCAGCCCGCTGGATACGGGCGGAAGCGGCAGCACCGGCGTTCCGGTGATGGTGGTGGCGACGCCGAGCGGCGCGGTGCCGGTGTTCTCGACCACGATGCCCTCCGCCGTCCGGTCCGTGCCGAAGGCGCGGGTGCCGGGCGCGGAGACAGGCTCGCCCGCGACCAGCGCCGAGCCCGTCACGTCCCGCCGCGACTCGGCGGCGAGGACGAGCCACGCGGCTTCCTGCGTGGAGAAGCCTTCGCGGTCCGCCTCCTTGAGAGTCGCGAGACGGTCGGACAGCCACGCCATGGTGGTTGCCGGCACGCGGCTCTCGGACGCCAGCGTCACGATCGCCGCGGCGTCGCGCAGGGGGGTGCCGTAGTCGGTCCGGTCGGGCCGCTGCGGGAGCGGGCCGGAGAGGACGGCGTTCTGGAAAAGCCTGTCCGCGGCGGCCTGGTCGCCGGTGAAGGCGAGGCTC
Source organism: uncultured Alphaproteobacteria bacterium (assembly GCA_963704595.1). Lineage (GTDB taxonomy): Bacteria > Pseudomonadota > Alphaproteobacteria > Rhizobiales > Amorphaceae > Acuticoccus. The sequence goes on along the minus strand of OY969922.1, from coordinate 3,691,241 downwards.
GCGGCAAGCTGCGCGCGGGCGAGCGGGGGCCTTGAAGTCCTCCAGCTTCTCCTCGGCGTAGTAGCGGAGGTCGCCGATGGCGGCCCGGCCGTTGCGGGCGAGGACGTAGGTCGCATAGGCGATGTCGGTCCCCGTCTCGCCCTCCACGTTGTCGATGTAGGAGAGGACGGACTGGAGCCGGTCGAGGCCCTGACTCGAACGCATCGTCGGGCACCTCGTAGCCGGCCTCGCGGGCGCGGGACAGGAAGTCCATCACGTAGGCGGTGAGCCACAGGTCCGTGCCGGGCGACCAGAGGCCGAAGCCGCCGGTGGGGCCCTGGTTGGCGAGCACCTTGTCGACCGCGTCGCGGATCCGCTCGGGCAGCGCGTTGTCGGGGTCGAGCCCCAGCGTCTCGCCGAGATCGTTGGCGTAGAGGAGGGGGAGGGCGCGGCTCACCGTCTGCTCGGAGCAGCCGTAGGGGAAGCGGTCGAGCATCGCGAGGAGGCCCGCGGTGTCGATGTCGCCCGCGCCGACCGTGACGGAGACGGTGGCGTCGTTCTCAAAGCCCTGCGTTGCGGGGTCGGTGAGCGTGAACGTTTCGCCCGGCGACAGGACGAGCTGGCGGCGCTGGCTGGTGGTCTGCCCCGCGGAGCGGACCGTCAGCCGGTACTCGGAGGTGAACTCCGAGCCGTCCGGTCCGCTCAGCGTCGCGACGATGGTGGCAAGGCCGGGCTGGCCGGCCGCGACCGGGAACTCGACGCTGTCGCGCGCGTCGGCGGCGAGGTTGAGCGTCTCCGTCGGCCGGTCGAGCTCGACCGGGCCTTCCGCGGCGAGCGCGAGGCTGTATTCGCCGGCGGCACCCGCGACGTTGTGGAGGTCGACCCGGATGCGGCTGACGTCACCGGGGGCGAGGAAGCGCGGCATCGAGGCCGCGACCACGACCGGGTCGCGGACCGTGAGGTCGGTCGCCGCATCGCCCACCTTGTCCGGCGTCCAGGCGATCGCCATCACGCGGACGGCGCCGTTGAAGGCCGGAATGTCGAACACCGCTTCGGCGACCCCGTCGGCATTCGTCTCGATGACGCCGGTGAAGAGCGAAACGGAATCCTCCGTCGGCGGCAGCGCCTCGGAGCCTGCGCCGATGCCGTCGCCGCCGGCTCGAATGCGGCCGCGCTTGGCGCCCGCCGTGTCGATGAGGTCGCCGTAGAGGTCGCGCAGCTCCACGGCGAGGCGGCGCTGGCCGAGGTAGAACCCGTCGACGTCGGGCGGCTCGAAGCCGGTGATGTTGAGGATGCCGATGTCGACCGCCGCCACCGTGAGATAGGCGGTCTCGCCTTCGTCGAGCCCCTCGATGCGGACGGGGATCGTCGCGGTCTGCCGCGGTTCGACCATCTGGGGCGCGTCGATGTTCACCGTGAGGCGGCGCTCGGCGGTGTCGACATCGAGGTAGGCGACGCCGACCGAGCGTTCGGGCAGCGGCACGCCGCCCGGCGCCGGGTCGCCGTTGCGGAAGAGGGTGGCCGCCACGTAGGCGCCGGGCGACCAGTCGGCTTCGACCGGGATTTCGACCGTGGTGCCTTCGGCCGGCACGTCGACCATCCTGGCGTAGGCGACGCTCTCGGACAGCACCGTGACCAGCGCCTTGCCGGCAGCGCGCGGCGCGATCCGCAGCTCCGCGGTTTCGCCGGACGAGTAGGTCTCCTTGTCGAGATGGACTTCGAGCACGTCGGGCGTCTCGGCGTTTGCGGCGCTGCTGACCCAGCCGGCGTCGAACACCACGCTGGAGGCGACGCTGCCGTCGGCGCTCGCGACCTCGAGCCGGTAACGGCCCCAGCCGACCGGGCTCGGAGAGCCGCACCGGCGCGTCGGCGGCGATGGTGATGTCGCCTTCGCCGACCTTGTCCAGCCGCTCGACGGCATCATAGTACCAGCGGTCGTCGCGGCGGTACCACTGGAAGTCCCGCTCGATGCGGGTCAGCGTCCACGTCGCTGCAGTCTCGATCCGCTCGCGGTCGCTGCCGATGGCGATGATGTCGAAGCCCGCGGTCGAGCCTTCGCCGACCCGGCCGTCGTCGAACGCCGGTTTGATGCCGATCATCGGTGCGCCGGTCGCGACGGGGAGGGTGATCGCATCGCCCACCTGCCGTCCGCCGGGTTCGCGTACCGACACGATCACGCGCGCCTCCAGCGGCCCGGTGGCGTCGGGCGCGTCCCCGATGTCGACGCGGAAGGCGGCCTTGCCGTCCGGCCCGGTGCGGGGGAGGTTCTCGAGCGGGGTCCGCTGCGGGGCGACCTCCTCGCCGGCGAGGCCGAAGCGGTAGCCTTCGAACGCTGCCAGCGTACGGCTTTCGCTGAGGATGACCGCACCTTCGAGCACAAGCCCGGCGGCGGGTGCGCCGTAGAGGAACTGCGCGTCGACGGTGACGGGGAGGGTGCTGCCGGCGCGCGTCTCGGTCTCCTCGCTGGCGAGCGAGACCTCGATCCGCTGGGGCACGAAGTCTTCCACCAGGAAGCTGGTGTCGCCGACCGACGGCCCCTCGGGGTCGACGTGGGCGGTGAGCTGCCAGGTGCCGGTGGCGGCGTTGGTGGTGAGCGGGATTTCGATGGCGGTGCCGCCGGCATGGTCGGCGCGGGCGACGATGCGGCGCGACAGCACCCCGTCCGGCCGCACGACCTTGATGGTGACCGGCACGTCGAGCGCGATGGCGCTGTCGTTGCGCACCAGCACCGTGGCGTTGACCGTCTCGCCCGCGCGGTAGACGCCGCGCTCGGTCGCGAGGAAGGCGTCGACCGGGCCGGGGGCGGTGCGGCCCTCGACGCCGCGGTCGGTCAGCTCGAATGCACCGTCCTTGAGGGAGACGAAGGCAAAGTCCGCATCGCCGTTCTCGGCGGTGACGAGGACCGGCGCGCGGCTCGCCGTCCACCGGTGCGTTGCTGACGAGGCGCGCGCGGCCTTCCGCGTCGGTGACGGCGGTGGCGAGCACCGCGTCGTTCTGCGCCAGGAGGGTGAGCGCGACGCCTTCCAGCGGGGCGGCGGTGCCGAGCGAACGGGCGAACACGTCGACCGTGCCGCGGCTCGAGAAGGTGGAGAGGCCGAGGTCGGAGATCACGAACCACTGGGTCGCGAGCGCCTCGGACCGGTCGGGCAGCTCCTTCGGCTTGCGCGGTGAGGACGTAGACGCCGGGCTCGCGCGTGGTCGATCATCTCCTGCACCGGCGCGAGGGTGCGCACCTCGGTGTTGCGGCTCATCGCGACCGGCATCGTGCCCGTCCAGACCTCGGCGCCGCGGTCCTCGGCGATCTCGCTCATCTCGTAGGGGTAGAGCTGGCGCTTGAAGTCACCCCGGCGGACGACCTCGGCAAGGTTGCGGTCGTTGATCTGGTAGAGCGTGAGATCGAGCTCCTTGGTGTTGATCGTCGTGACCGGCACGCCCTCGGCGGAGGCGGGGAGGACGTAGTCGTTGGTGTCGAACCGGGCGAGCGGCGCGCGGTCGCGCACATAGACGTTGAAGGTCGCGGCGTTCGCGCAGCGTCTCGCCGGTGGTGGCGGGCAGCCCTTCGCGCAGGCCGACCTCGTAGCGGCCGCCATGGTCGAGACCCTCGACGCAGAGCTGGCTGTTGTCGACGCTGATGGCGGGGTCGGCGGCGCCGTCGAGCGTGACGAAGCGCTGGAGCGCGGCCGTGTCGCCCCTCAGCGGCTCGGAGAACTGGACGCACATGCGCGGCGTCGTGACCTCGGTGTTGACCGTGTAGTCGAGCACGCGGAAGCCGAACTGGCGGCGCAGGTTGTCGAGCCGCTCGGCCTCGGCGGCGTCGTAACGCAGCGTCATGCTGGCTTCGGACGCGGTGATCGCGGGGCGGTAGAGGCCCTGGCGCTCCAGCACCGCCGAGAGGCTGGCGAGCGCCGCGCCCTGCTCGCTGACGGAGCGCGCGCCCCGCAGCGCAAGATAGGCCGCGCCGGAGGCTTCGCGCTGCGCGGTGATCTGGCGGTCGTAGTCGTCGGTCTGCAGCGCCAGCATTTCGTTGGCGTAGCGCAGCCAGGCGGCGGGATCGCCGCCGCCGAGGTAGGTCGCGGCCGCGGGGTCGACGAGGCCGGAGTTGCTGGAGCCGCTGCGCAGCGCCGCCGCGACCTCGGCGGCAAGCTCGTCCGCCTCCCGCTCGAAGCTCGCCGGGAGGTACGACACGTCGGGCATCTCGAGCGCTGCGGCGTCGGTGGTCTCGCGCACGACCGCGGAGGTGGCGCCGCTGTAGGGCGTCCGCTCGCCGACATCGGACTTCATGAAGCACCAGGTGGCGCGCTCGTTGTAGGTGAAGGCGGCGCAGTTGCTGTCCGCGAGGCAGGCGTTCTCGCACTCGGGGAGGGGAACGTTGCGCAGGGTCCGGTAGTCGAACCCGGGGAGATCAACGCCGGGGAGGCGCTCCAGCGTCCGGTCCGCGACCGCCGGCATGGCGGAGACTGCGATGGCCGCGGCGGCGGCAAGACCCGCGGCAAACAGTGAACGGAGCGCCATGGTCGTCCTCCCTCATATTTTGGGAGTGTTCTACCGCAATCCGGCGCCCGGCGGAACGGCCGGCGGCATCATCGGTAGGGTTCGACCTTCGCGTCGATGAGCTGGTAGCCGACGTCGGCGAGGATGGTGGCGACGGGCTGGGCCTTCAGCGTGCCGGTGACCCAGACGGGTTCGAACATCTCCGCCGTGCCGGACTCGATTTCGGGCACGTACACGATCTGGTTGGCCGGCGGCGGCGGCACGTGGATGCAGGCGCCGAGCTCCGGCACCAACAGGAAGCGCGGGTCTTTCTCGTCGAAGCCGACGGGGGTGACGTAGCCGGCGAGGCGGACCTTCTTGCCGTCCATGTCCTGCTTCACGCTGCCGATCGGCGGCTGCATCCCGCGCATGTCGCCCATGTCGAGGAAGAACAGCATCACGTCCTCGGCGGTGGTGCCTTCGGGAAACTGGTCCTCGGTCGGGCGGCCGACGCGGTCTTCTTCCTTCGCGTCGAGCTTCATCTCCCCGTCCTGCCACAGGTCTTCCCACACGATCGGAGTGGCGCCCGCGGCGAGCGGCGGCGTCTCCTTCGGGTCGGGCATGAAGTAGCGAACGAGGTCGTGCGGGCCGGCGTTCGGGTCGTTGATCGGCTGGAAGGTGCCGTCGTCCTCGATGGGAAGGCCGTCAGCGCCGATCAGGACGGCGGTGCTCGTCGACAGCTTGGGTGCAGGCGCGCCGCCCTTCCACGGCTGCCACATGATGAGGCCGCCGACGACGAATGTGATGAAGACGAAGAAGCCTCGGATCGCGACGGACATTTCGCGCCTCCCACGCAAGCCGGAACACCGGCTGCTGTTAGTCCAATCCCGTGCCGCGCGCGAGCCCCGGGCGCGTCAGGCGCGGCAATGTGGCAGAGCGGGCCGTGCCGAAGCCGTTGTGTACGCGGTCAGCGGTCCATCAGCGGCACATGGTCGCGGACCCTGTCGGCCGCCTCCATGATGACCCGGCGCGCCTCGCTGACGTCGCCCCAGCCGGCGGAGCGGGCGGGGCGCGCCTCCTCCATGTCGCGGTAGTGGCTGAAGAAGTGCGCGATCTGGCGCAGCTCCGCGGACGGCAGGTCCGTGTAGCTCACGATCGATGAGTGCCGCGAGGAGATCCGCGCGGCCGGCACGCTGAGGACGATCACCTCGTCCCGGGCATCGCCGGAAATATAGAGGACGCCGACGGGTCGCGCGGCGATCACCATTCCGGGGGCGAGGACGTGGCTCGTCAGCACGAGGGCCTGCAACGGGTCCGCATCGTCGCCCTGGGTGTGGGGGATGAGGCCGAGATTGCCTGGCGCGCGCATCGTCGAGTGGAGGAGCTGCGACACGGTGAGCGCGCCGGAGCGGTCGTCGACCCGCACGTCGTAAGGCTCCGCGCCGGACGGGACGGTGACGAGGACGTTGATGTCTTCCGGCGGCGCTGCGCCGAGCGACAGCGCGTCGAGCCGGATCAACGCTGGAGCCTGACGCGGGGCAGGGCCTTGCGGTCGAACGCGTAGGCGACCTTCGCCACGTCCGCCGTCTCGAAGGGTTCGCGGGCGTTGGCGACCACCTTGCCGCCGAGGCGCTCGTAGAACGCGCAACCGTCGGTGTTTTCGGTGAGGCACCAGACGACGAGGTTGTCGTGGCCGCGCCTTGCGAGGCGGTCCTGCACGGTGCGGAACATGCGGCGGCCGAAGCCGAGGCCGGTGAATTCGGGCTGGATGTAGAGCTCGTAGATCTCGGCGCGGTAGGGCAGCGTCCGCATCCGGCTCGCGCCATAGGTGATATAGCCGCGCACGCCGCCACCCGCCTCCAGAACGACGATGGGCACGCGGCGCGAGATCGCCCGCGACCACCACTGCGTGCCGCGCCGGGCGATCATCCGCTCCAGCTCGGTGCCGGGGAGGATGCCGCGGTAGGCGAAGCGCCAGGCCGCGTCGTGCACATCGGCAACGCCGGATGCGTCGTCAGGTCTGGCAGTGCGGATCGCGATGGCTTCGGTCGTCATGATTATGGGATGGTGCTGGACGGCGGCGCATGCTGCAAGCCAAAAAAGCGACCCGAGGGAAGGCTGGCGCCAGTTGCATGCAAGGGCCGCCCGGCGCATATCACGCACCGTGAACGCGCCCGTGAACCTGCCCGCCCCCGAAGTCCTGACCTTCGGCTGCCGCCTCAACGCGCTCGAGGGAGAGCGCGTGCGTGCGCTCGCCACCGCCGCCGGCCACTACGACGCGGTGATCGTGAACACCTGCGCCGTCACGCAGGAGGCCGTGCGCCAGGCGCGCCAGGCGATCCGCAAGGCACGGCGGGACAACCCGGCACGCCCGGATCATCGCCACCGGCTGCGCCGCGCAGATCGACCCCGCCGCCTTCGCCGCGCATGGACGAGGTCGACATCGTCGCCGGCAACGCCGAGAAGCTGAGCCCCGGCCTTCTGGCAGGGGCTCGACCGCGCCGCGCCGGTCGCCGTCACCGACATCATGGAAGTGCGCGAAACGGCCGGCCACCTCCTCGAGGGGTTCGGCACCCGCACCCGCGCCTTCGTCGAGGTGCAGAACGGGTGCGACCACCGCTGCACCTTCTGCATCATCCCGTTCGGACGCGGCCCGTCCCGCTCCGTGCCCATGGGCCGCGTGGTGGACGCGGTGAAGCTGCCTGGTGGACAGCGGCCACCGCGAGGTGGTGCTGACCGGCGTCGACCTCACCAGCTACGGCGGCGACCTTCCGGGCGCGCCGCGCCTCGGCGCGCTGGTCGGCCGCATCCTGAAGCTGGTGCCGGAGCCTTGCGCGCCTCCGCCTTTCGTCCATCGACAGCATCGAGGTGGACGACGAACTGCTGGACCTCATCGCCGGCGAGCCGCGCCTGATGCCGCACCTCCACCTCTCGCTCCAGGCCGGCGACGACATGGTGCTGAAGCGCATGAAGCGCCGCCACCTGCGCGACGATGCGCTCGCCTTCTGCGACACCGTCCGCGCGCGGCGGCCGGACATCGCGATCGGCGCCGACATCATCGCCGGCTTCCCGACCGAAACGGACGAAATGTTCGAGAACACCCGCCGCATCATCGAAGACTGCGGCCTCACCCACGTCCACGTCTTCCCGTTCTCGCCCCGCGAAGGCACGCCCGCCGCGCGGATGCCCCAGGTCGACCGCCAGACCGTGAAGGCCCGCGCCGCCGTCCTGCGCGCCGAAGCCGCCGCGCGCCATGGGCCGTGCGCTGGCAGCGCAGGTCGGCAGCCGCGGTGGAGGTGCTGGTGGAGGACGGCAACAAGGGCCGCACGCCGCATTATTTTGCCGCCCGGATCGACGGCGCCCCTGTGGAGCCCGGCACCTTCGTGACCGGCCGCGTCACCGGCGTCGCGGGCGAGACGCTGATCGTGGACGGTGCGCGCATGAGCGAGGGCCGCCGTTCGTTCTGGGGCTTCGGCCGCAAGAAGGGCGCTGACGAGAAGCCCGCGCCCGAGGCACGAAGCGCCTGCTGCCGCCCCGGAAGCCGAGGCCGCTCCCGAGCCCGAGACAGCCGCACCCGCAGCGCAGGCCCCCGTGCCGGCAGCCGGCGGACGGCGGCTGAGAAGAAGCGCTGGTTCTCGCGCCTCACGTCCGGCCTCAGCCGCTCGTCGTCCAAGCTCGGCGACAGCGTCTCCGGCCTCTTCACCAAGAAGAAGCTCGACGCCAGCTCCCTGCAGGACCTGGAAGACATCCTGATCGAGGCCGACCTCGGCGTCGAAACCGCGATGGCGATCACCGACCGCCTGTCCGAAGGGCGCTTCGCCAAGGGCATCGAGGCGGAGGAGTTGCAGGAGGTGCTCGCCAGCGAGGTGGAGAAGGTGCTCGCCCCCCTCGCGCGCCCGCTCGAGATCGGCCCGGCGCCGTTCGTGATCCTCGTCGTCGGCGTCAACGGCACCGGCAAGACCACCACCATCGGCAAGATCGCCGCCCAGCAGGCCGCCGCCGGCAAGCGCGTCGTCCTGGCCGCCGGCGACACCTTTCGCGCCGCGGCGGTGGAGCAGCTGAAGATCTGGGGCGAGCGCTCCGGCGCCACCGTCGTCTCCGGCGAGCAGGGCGCCGACCCCGCGGGCCTCGTGTTCGACGCGATGGACAAGGCCGCCACCGCCGATCTCCTCATCGTCGACACCGCCGGCCGCCTCCAGAACAAGGCCGAGCTCATGGCAGAGCTCGAAAAGATCGTGCGCATCATCAAGCGCAAGAACCCGGACGCCCCCCACGCCGTCCTCCTCACGCTCGACGCCACCACCGGCCAGAACGCGATGAACCAGGTCGACATCTTCGAGCAAGAGCGTCGGCGTCACCGGCCTCGTGATGACCAAGCTCGACGGCACCGCGCGCGGCGGCATCCTCGTCGCGATCGGCGCCAAGCACGGCTTGCCGATCCACTACATCGGCGTCGGCGAGGGCATCGACGACCTCGCCCCGTTCGCCGCGCGCGATTATGCCCGCGCAATCGCCGGCCTCGTCTGACAGGCGCCTTGCCGATCCGTTTCCGATCGGCTACGTCTCTCCCCCGGTCCCGGTCAGCACCCGTAGCTCAGCTGGATAGAGCGCTGCCCTCCGAAGGCAGAGGTCACAGGTTCGAATCCTGTCGGGTGCACCAGCCGCCGAAGCCGCAGCCTCCTCCACATATTCGCTCGACGGGCGCTCGAGCCCGGGCCGTGCCGAACTCGCCGCGCTCGAGCAGCGCGCCGGCGGCACGCCGTAACGTCAATCCACCGTAAGCCGGATCACCGTCGTCTTCTCCAGAGTCTCGTCGTACCAGGCGCGGATTGCGGCTTCTCGGGTGCCGATGTAGCGCGGGGCGCCGTTCTCGAGGGTCATCGGGAGGTCGTGGCCGGGGACGACGATGGTGCCGGGGCGGGCGGTCCAGTAGTCCCAGATCCGGGCGATCGAGGCGGCGCTCACGGCGGGGTCGTAGGTCATGTCGGTGTCGCGGGAGATGAGTTCGGCGCGGTTCTTGGCGGCATCGCCGGTGAAGACGATGTCGGCGTCGCGCCCCTTGAGGACGAAGATGAGGCAGCCCGGCGTGTGGCCCGGGGCGAGGTGCGCGGTGATGCCGGGCAGGACCTCGTCGCCTTCGGAGCAGCGCGACAGCGTCGGCCAGGTGTTCAGCGCCTCGACGTAGAGCTCGGGCACCGGGGTCTCGCCCCAGGGTTCGCCGAGCGACCAGTCGAGCTCCTCGCCGCCGATCACGATCCGCGCGTCCCGGAAGAGGGTCCAGTTCACCGAATGGTCGAAGTGGGAGTGGGTGAGGAGGACGTCGGTCACGTCGGCGGGTTTGAGGCCGTGTTCGGCCAGCCGCTCGATCAGCTCCTTGCGGATGCCGAACGCGCCGACGTCGATGAGCGCGACCTTGCCGTGACCGCGCAGGAGGACAATCGTGCTCCAGCCGAGCGCCCCGTGGCAGACGGACTTGCCGGGAAAGCCCTGGACGATGATGTCGATCTCGTAGCCGGCGTTGTTGAAGTTCGGTCGCATTCCAATCCCTTTTCGGCGCTGCCTATCCGCCCCCGGGGACGCGACTCAGCCGGGCGAGGATAGCGGCGCGGGCCGCATGTGCCACCCGCAGCATCTCATAAAGCGCGTCGGCCGGCTTCAGACGGCGGCGCGGGCCTCCGCCGCCAGCGCCTCGGCGAGCACGGAGTAGACGCGCCTGTCCCCAAGATGCGCGACGTTGAAGCGGACGTGGCCGCCGGCGGATTGCGAGACGCTGAAGGCGTTGCCGGGGGCGAGGACGACGTTCTCTCCGAGGGCGTGGCGGGCGACGCGGGTAGCATCGAACCCGGCGGGGAGGCGGCACCACAGGTAGAAGCCGCCGCGGGGGACGACGAACGGCGCAAGCCCCAACGCGCCGAGCTCCCCGATCGCACGGCCTCGCGCGTCATCGAGCCGGCGCTGCACTTCGGCCATGTGCCGCCGGTACGTGCCGCCTGACAGGACGTTGACGATCACCTCGGCCGCGACCGGGCTCGGCCCGCCGAAGTTGGTCGCGACCTGGAGGTCGACGAGGCTTTCGATCCAGTCGGCCCGGGCGGCGATGTAGCCGCAGCGCATGGCGGCTGACAGGGTCTTGGAGAAGCTGCCGATGCGGATCACCCGCTCCAGCCCGTCGAGGACCGCGAGGCGCGGGGAGGGGGCGGGCTCGAAGTCGGCGAAGATCTCGTCCTCGACGATGGTGACGCCGTGCGCGGCGGCGGCCCGGAGGACGCGGTGCGCCGTCTGCGGCGAGAGGGTCGCCCCGGTCGGATTGTGGAGCGCGGCGTTGGTGATGTAGAGGCGCGGCGCTTCGGCGGCGAGGACCCGCTCGAACGCTTCCGTGTCGGGTCCGGTTGGCGTGAACGGCACGCCGACGATGCGGGCCTGATGGGCGCGCAGGAGCGCCTGGAAGTTGAAGTAGCACGGGTCGTCGACGACCACGGTGTCGCCAGGGCGCAGGAGAAGGCGGCAGATGAGGTCGATCGCCTGCGTGCCGGAGGCGGTGAGGAGGACCTGCTCGGCGCCAGCGGTGATGCCATCGTCGGCGAGGCGGGCGAGGAGGAGACGGCGAAGCGCCAGCGATCCGCGGGTGCCGCCATAGTCCGACAGCAGCGCGTCGCCCGATTTGGCGAGCGCGCGCAGGCCCCGGCGGAGCGCGGCTTGCGGCATCCAGTCCGCCGGGAGCCAGCCGCAGCCCGGCTTGAGGACCGAGGCGTCGGCATCGAGCGACTGGCGGGAGACCCAGAACGGATCGACGGCGCGCTCCAGCGAGGGGCCGAGCTCGGAAAGCGGCAGAGGCGGGAGGTCCGCTCCGGTGGCGTAGAAGCCTGCGCCCGGCCGGGACCTGATCGCACCCTCGGCCTCGAGCCGCGCATAGGCCTCCACTACGGTGGAGGGCGACACGCCCATGGTCCGCGCGAAGGTGCGGATCGAGGGGAGCCGTTCGCCGGGGCCGATCGCGCGGGTCGCGATCCGTGCGCGGACCGCCGCCATCAGCTCTTCGGTGCGGGTCGCTGTCATTCTCTCCCTCACGTGTGCGGGTGATGTGACCCATACAGTTCGACGGGATTGTACGGGTCTGTTGCTGTCGGTGCCAGTTGCCATGCACTAGGCCGGCGGAGAAAAACGAAGGCGGAGCGACATGGAGAAGACGAGTGCGGGGTGGGGGAGCGGGCTCCTCGGCGTCATCATCTTCAGCGGATCGCTGCCCGCGACTCGCGTAGCCGTCGCCGACATTCCGCCGGTGTTCCTGACCTCGGCGCGGGCGGTGATCGCGGCGCTTCTGGGCGCGCTGTTCCTGAGGGCTCTCGGGCAGAGGAGGCCGGACCGAGCCGACCTCGTGCCGCTTGCCATCGTGGCGTTCGGCGTGGTGGTCGGCTTTCCGCTGCTGACGGCGCTGGCGCTGCAGCACATCACGGCGGGGCACTCGATCGTGTTCATCGGCCTCCTGCCGCTTGCGACCGCCGTCTTCGGGGTCGTGCGGGGCGGGGAGCGGCCCAAGCCCGCGTTCTGGCTGTTCTCGCTGGCGGGGGCGGGGGCCGTCGCAGGTTTCGCGCTCGCGGGAAGCGACGGCGGCACGCTGCCCGGCGACCTTCTGATGCTGGCGGCGGTCCTCGTCTGCGGGCTCGGCTATGCGGAAGGGGCGAGGCTGTCGCGAAGGCTTGGCGGGTGGCAGGTGATCTCGTGGTCTCTCCTCCTTGCGCTGCCCCTGATGGCGGTGGTCGCGGCGCTAACGATGCCGGCGTCATGGGAGGGGGTCGGCGTGCCGGCCTATCTCGGCCTCGCATACGTCTCGGTGTTCAGCATGCTGGTGGGGTTCATCTTCTGGTATCGCGGGCTGGCGCTGGGCGGGATCGCGGGCGTCGGCCAGCTCCAACTGCTCCAGCCCTTCTTCGGCTTCTGCCTGGCGGCGCTGTTCCTGCGCGAGCCCATCGGGTGGACGATGGTCGCGTCGGCCGCGGTGGTGATCGCCTGCGTCTTCGGCGCGAAGCGGTTCGCCTGAGCCGCGGCCGGCTAGTGCACCGCCGGCAGAGCGGGGTCGGCAGCCGTGCTGCGGCGCTGCCTCGCGGGGCGCGGCCGCTCGCTGACCGGCGCGACTGAGGCCGATGCCGCCCGCTCCTCGATCCGCGCGGCCTCGGCGCACACCAGCGCGTTGTCCGGCGCGAGGCGCAGCGCGTCGCGCATCCGCTGTGCCGCCTGGTGGTGGTCCCCGTTGGCGGACAGGTTGCGCGCCTGGATCGAGGCGGTCAGCGCATCGACGGCGTTCATCAGGTCGGAGATGAGGAGGATGCTGGCGTGGCTGGCGTCCGCCTGTTTCTTCGGGTCGACCGCGTGGTCCTCGGCCGTGGGGGGCGGGGTACCGTAAAGCTCGAGCCCGAAATTCTGGTTGAGCCAGGCGACGTCGGCGCGGGTGCTGGCGTGGACCCGGGTCCGCACCGGGAGCGGGAGGGCGAACTTGTTGCCGGGGAGCTTCTCGAAGGCGAGGGTTTCCTTGCCTGTGCGCCGCGCCGCCCGGCCACCTGCGTCGAAGAGCGGGCGCATCATGTTGAGCTGGCTCAGCATCCGCGCCCCTTCCAGCGACAGGGACTCGTTGTCGAAGCCGCTCTGCGCGAGCACGGCCTCCGTCCCCTCGGCGCCGATGTCGAGCTGGATGCAGAAGTCGGCGACCAGTCCGCCATCGACCTTCAGCGCCGCGCCGAAATCGCGGATGCGGACGGCGTCGAGGCCGAACGCCGCGATGGCGTTGCCGATCCTGCCACGGAAGTTCGGCAGCGGCGGCTGCCGGTTGAGTTCGGCAAGGGTTGCGCCGCCCTTCAGCGCCTGCTGGGCGACGCTGGTGGTGTAGGCGACCGGCTCGCGCACATAATAGAGGACGTCGATCTCGTCGACATAGTGCGAGAACCACGCCTTCAGCGCCAGAAGCTCGGCGCGGTCGAGGTTGGCGACACCCTCGGCCGAGATGAGCACGCGGTCCCAGTCGGGCCGGGCGAGGTCGCGCTCCAGCGCATCGCGGAAGCGCGCCTTGAGGTCGGCGACGGCCTCGCCCGCCTTGAGCCCCGCCATCCGGTTGGCGATGTGCGCCGCGGGGTCGGCCATGAAGAGGGTGCACATGGCGTTGGTGTGGTTGGCCGCGAAGCCCGGGTAGAGCAGCCCGTCGGTCCGCAGCAGCGTCTCCCGCGCCGCGTGGAGGGCGTTCTGGATCGAGGTCGTGCCGGTCTTCGGCAGCCCGGCGTGCAGCAGAAGGGTGCGGGTCAACGGATCATCACTCCAAGGGATTCCACAGCGTCGTTGCGCTGCCGCGTGCGGTGGCGCCGCGCGTCGGCGTAGGCGCCGAGATAATAGTCAATCATCCGTTCGGGGTCGTACTTCTCGGCGATCCTGCGGGACGCGGCGGACAGGGTGGCGCGGACCGCGGGGTCGAGCATCTGCGCCATCGCGTCCGCGAAGCTCCTCGCAAATTCCGCGGTGTCACGCGTGACGGGGACCAGGATGCCGCCCGCCCCGTCGCCCAGCGCCAGCATGTTGGCGATCTCGCCAACGTCGGCCGCAATGATCGGCACGTTCTCCTGCGCCGCCTGGATGAGGCAGAGCGGGTTGGATTCGCCCGGATACCGCGTCGGCAGGATGGCGCAGTCGGACAGCGCGTAGATGCCGTTGACGCGGGACTGGTAGCCGAGAAACGTGACGCACCCGGCTGCATCCGCGCCGACGAGTTCGGCCGCCGCAGCGGTCTTCTCGCCGTCGCCGACGAGGAGGAGATGCATCGGCGTTTCGGGGTGCGCCGCCCGCACCGCGAGGAACGCCATGACTGCGACGCGCCAACCCTTCCGCTCGATCCCGCGCGCCACGAACGTGAACACGACCGCATCCTCCGCGATCCCGAGGTCCCGCCGGGTCATCTGGAACGGCGCGGTGTCGCGTGGCATCGCGTTGGCGATCTTGATGAGCCGGTCGGCAGGCGGCGTCGCGCCCGCGAAGAGACCCAGATTCTTGTCCGCCGTGTAGACGAACGACGAGACGTTGCGGACCAGCGTGTCGACGTAGGCCGAGACGCGCGGGTCCGCGGTGTCGAGGAAGTCGTGCGAGCCGTGGAGCGTGGCGACGTAGGGGATGTCGAGCGGCGCCCCGTCGGCGCCGAAGAAGGCGCTGTCGATGGCGTTGACGTGGCTGTGCACGAGGTCGATCCCGCAGGTGCGGACGTGCTCGTCGCGCCCGCGGGCGGTCATGTCGGCGACGGTGTAGACCGGAATGCCGGGCGACAGCGCCGCGCGCATGTCGTCCACCGTCTCCGACAGATTGTGCGCGATCATCGACACCGTGAGACCGCGCGCGGCGAGAAGGTTGGCAAGGACGATCGCGAACACCTCGCCGCCGCCGCTGTGGAAGCCGAGGAAGCCGATCTCAACGTGCAACTGTTCCGGCGAGGTGTTGAGGATCGCCGGGACGTCGACGAGATCCTCGAAGACATGGCCCTCGTCTTCCATGCCGAAGTGGTTGAATTCGTAGCGGACGAACTCGACGAACTTCAGCCGTGTCGCCGCGGGGATGTTCCACATCTCGCACAGCCGCCGCATCAGCGTGCCGTATTCGCGGTAGTAGTAGTCCTTCGCGAAGTTGGAGGCGGACGTGTTGCGCGCGTGCTGGCGGAAGTAGGCGACCGCGGCCGGCTCGTAGACGATCTGCCCCGCGCCCGCGATCCGGCTGTAGAGGAACCAGTCGCCGATGATGCGGAACTCGCGCGCGGCCGACCACAGCGCATCGGGGAGCGTCTGCCGGCGGAACATGCAGCCGCCGACGTTCGCCATCACGTTGCGTGCGCCGAGCGCGTTGCAGAACCACTCGTAGGCGGGCCGCTTGATCGGTGCCTGCCAGTCGATCGCCTCGGCGCTCTCGCGGAACTCCTCCATGCCGGCGACGACGGTGCCGTCCTCGTCGCAGAACTCGATCCGGCCGAACGCCATGGTGACGCTGAGGTCCCTGAAATGGCAGACCATCTTCTCGACGAAGTCCGGCTCGCAGGTGTCGTCGCTCTCGCAGATCCAGACGAGGTCGCCGGTGGCAAGCTCCATCCCCTTGCGCCACTGGGCGAAGACGTTGCCCGAGTTTGCATCGTTGCGGTGGACGGCGACGGGGCGCGGGCAGTCTGCGGCGAGGGCGCCGATGACCGCGAGGCTGTCGTCGGTGGAGCAGTCGTCGAGGATGACGATGTCGATGAACGGGTACGTCTGGTGGGCGACGGAGCGGACGCGCTCCGCAAGGTAGCGCGCGTGATTGTAGTTCGGGATGATCGCGGTGACGCGGAATGTCGGCGCGGCGTCGGTCTCGTAGTAGGCGCAGGGCGGGCGCATCTCGGCCTTGCCGTGCGCGCAGTAGTGCCAGAAGGCGGAGCGGGTGAGGGCCGAGAGGTCCGGGTTGGTGCGGCGGTAGAAGGCGGGATTGAAGCCCGCGTTCGGCCAGCGCCCCGCGGCCTCGCCGACCGCGAGATAGTGCACCACCGGCGCGACGTTGGCGTGCTGCGCCTCAGGGCAGGCGGCGAGATAGAAGGCCTCGTCGAACTCGCCCGCGACGGCCTCCACCTCGTCCGCGACACGGGCCGCAGCCGCCTCCGGGACGTAGGCGGGGAGATGGTCCGCCGCTTCCATAGAGGCGATGTGATGCCACAGGAGACTGCACGTCGCGCTGGCGAGTGACGGGTTCGCGGCGCGGTAGGCGACGGGATCGAAGTCGGCGTTCGGGCGCCGTCCCTCCGCCTCGCCATGGGCGATGTAGTGGGCCACGGGGTCGAGCCTGGCCGCCGCGATGTCGGGGTAGGCGGCATTGTAATAGGCAGCCGAGACGTGCGGCCGCAGGAGCGTGGCGAGAAGGTCCGCGTGTTCGGCGGGGTCGAGCTCGGCGGGGAAGGTGCCGCGGCCTTCGCGACCCTCGGCGCGCCCGGCGAAAAGGTAGTGCCAGAAGAGGTTGAAGGGGGCGCCGGCAAGATCGGCGTTGTGCTCGCGGTAGTAGACCGGGTCGAAGCCCGGCGCCGGCCGCCGTCCCTCGGCCTCGCCGAAATGGAGATAGTGAAGGCCGGGATCGATGCCGGCCGCGGCGACGTCCGGATTGGAGCGGAGGTAGTATTCGACGTCGATGCCCTGGCGGATCAACTCCAGTTCGGCGGGCCTCTCGTCGTCGGCCTGTTCCGCGGGCCGCGGCGGGGTGGCGAGGTATCCCTTGTCCCGGCCCGTTTCCAGAAAGTGGAGGAAGAGGTTGCTGGCGCTGGCGGTGCTGCGCGGATAGCGGCGGCGGTAGAGCGACGGGCAGAAATTGCTCGCCGGGAGCCGCCCCTCGTCTTCGCCGTAGAGGATGTAGTGCTCGAGCGGATCCATCGCTGCGAGGCGGACGTCGGCGTTGATGGCGAGGTAGAAATCGGCGTCGAACGCGCGGCGGACGATGCCGATTTCCTCTTCCGTCAGCTTCACGGAGGGAGGATTGAGGACCATCTCGTTCATCGGCTCTCTCCCAACCTGCCAAGGGCAGCACGTCGCTATTATCTAAGGTTGCATTGTAGTGCGCACGTGTGCGCTGCGACCTCGTTGGGCCACCTCGCTTGTCTATCTCAGAAATTTATTTAGGTCTACCTAAAGATGCAGTATTGACGTTGAGAGGTCGCCTTACAAAATTTCAAGGCAGGTTCAGTGTCCACTTTGCGAAGTGAATGCAATTTATGAATGAAAATATTGCAGCCATTCAGGCTTCGCTTTTCCATTCAATCTAAGCTTGCAAACCGCTTTTCGATCTGTCTAAGTTTCGTGCACTGGGAAATAAGGATCTCGACATGAAGCTGGTGGAATTTGCCGAAGCCGTCGCCGACGACGCATCCGTCGACCCGAAGGTCGCGCTGCGGGTGATCCGCTCCGTCTACAACAACCTGACCGAGCAGCTGGAGCGCGACGGCGTGGCGCAGATGCCGGTGTTCGGCAAGATCACCTCAAGGGAGGTGGACGGCGGACGGCTGCACTACACCCTGCACCGCCGCAAGGTCCCGGCCTGAACGCTCCCGCGCACGGCCGGACAGCAACACCGTGGGACAGCGGCTCTACCTGCACTGCGGAATGCACAAGGCAGGCTCGTCAGCGATCCAGGACTCGCTTGCCGCCGCGCCGCTTCCCGCGCCCTTCCAGTACCTGAGCCTTGGCGCGCCGAACGGCTCGCTGGCCGTGTCGCAGGCGTTCGCGGCGGGGTTCAGGCGGCGGATGGAGCGGCGCGGGCGCAAGGTATCGGCGGAGGATCTCGCCGCCGTGCGCAGGCGAGGGCGGGCGACGATCGAAAACGCGTTCTCCGGGTGGACGGCGCCGCGGGGGATCGTGTCGGCCGAGGACATATCCTCGTTGCGGGAGGCCGAGCTTGCCGAGCTGCAGGCGATGCTCGCCGCCCGCTGTTCCGCCACCCTAGCGGTCATCTATGTCCGCGAGCCGAAATCCTACCTTGAAAGCGCATTCCAGCAGGTGCTGAAGACCTTCATGCCGGCCTATGCGACGAACCCGCTGAAGCTCCATTTCCGCGAGCGGTTCGCCCCCTTCGACCGGGTGTTCGGCAGAGAGAACGTTTCCATCCGCTGGTATGCGAGAGGGGCGCTCCACAACGGGTGCGTGGTCGAGGATTTCGGGCGGGCGATCGGGCTTCGGGTGGAGCCGTCATGGGTAATCTCGTCCAATCGCAGCCTGTCGCTGGAGGCGGTGAAGCTTCTCTACGTCTACCGCAGCGTCCATGGCGTGCCCGATCCGCGTGACCGGGCGGTGATCGCGTTCCTGAGGGAGGTGAGGTCGGCACGGTTCGGCTTCCACCCCGATCTCGCCGCCCGCCTTTGCCATGTCGACGCGGCGCAGCAGCGTTGGCTCGCGCAGCGTGTCGGTTCGGACTGGCCGGCGCGTGAGGCGGACGGCGAGGCCGGCGTCCGGTCCCTGGGCGAGCTTCTCCATCCGGCGCCCGCCACGCTGGAGCGTCTCGCCGCCGCCAGCGACCGTCCGCGCACCACGCTCCGTTCGCCTGAAGCCATTGCGGGCGCCCTGCGCGCGCTGGCGCTGGAGTGCGCCGACTGAGCGTGCCGGCCCGGCCCGCACCCTTGCGGATGCTGCGGCAGGTTCTGCTATGCTGGCCAAGCGCTGCGCCCAGTGCAGCGGAAGGTCATCCATGCCACGCCACCTTGAGACTCTGCGCCTGATCGAGGACGTTGCCCGTGCCGGTTCCATCCGCAAGGCGGCGGACGACCTCAACCTCACGTCCTCCGCGCTGACCCGGCGCATCCAGCGGTTCGAGGACGAGTTCGGCGCGCAGGTGTTCGAGCGGCTGCCGCGCGGCGTCAGGCTCAACGCGGCGGGCGAGCTCCTCGTCCATCACTACCGGATGCAGCGGTCCGACTTCGAGCGGGTGCAGCGGCAGGTGGCCGACCTTTCCGGCGTGCGGCGCGGCCACGTCTCGATCGCGTGCAGCCAGGCCGTGCAGCCCTATTTCCTGCCGCGGCAGATCGCGCGCTACCGGGCGCAGCACCCGGGCGTCACCTTCTCGGTCCACGTGCGCGACAGGGCGGCGGCAGAGAAGGCCCTCGTCACCTTCTCCAGCGATCTCGCGCTGGTGTTCGAGCCCGTGCATCTCGCCGATTTCGAGGTGATCGCGAGCGTCCCGCAGCCGGTCTACGCGATGATGGCGGAGGATCACCCGCTCGCCAGGCACGACGTCGTGCGCCTCCGCGACTGTCTCGCCGTCCCCTACGTGATGCCGACGTCACCGCTCGGCGTGCGCCACCTCATCGAGTTCGCGTCCGCCAAGATCAGCGGCGTGCCCAAGCCGGTGGTGGAGTGCGACAGCTTCGAGCTTGCCCGCCACTACGTGCTGGAGGAGCAGGCGGTCGGCTTCCAGATCCCGATCGGGCTCGACACAGGGCGGCGCGACGGGCTCGCGATCCGCCCCGTCAGCCAGCGCGACCTTCCGGCCGGGCACCTCCTCCTCGGCCAGATGCGCCGGCGCGCGCTCCCCGTCGCATCCGCGCAGTTCGCCCTCCAGCTCACCACCGCGCTGGCGGCGATGGAGGCTGAGCAGGCCGCGGCGCTCGCCGGCTGACGCCCGCTGCGCCGGATGCAGCGGGGCACGTCCGACACGGCAGCAGCGCGGTCGACGCATTCGGATAGGATCGGGCGGCCAACCCGAGGACCGCCGATGCCGACCCTTGCCGCCGAGCCCGACCCCATCCCCTTCGAGGCCGCCCGTACCGCCCTCGTCGTCATCGACATGCAGCGCGACTTTCTGGAGCCCGGCGGCTTCGGCGAGATGCTGGGCAACGACGTGTCGCGCCTCGAGGCCGCCGTCGGCCCCTGCGCCACGGCGCTCGCCGCGGCCCGCGCGGCCGGGATGATGGTGATCCACACCCGCGAAGGCCACCGGCCGGACCTCTCCGACGCGCCGCCGTCGAAGATCGCGCGCGGGGCGCCCGCCAAGCGCATCGGCGATCCGGGGCCGATGGGCCGCATCCTGATCCGCGGCGAGGCGGGCCACGACATCGTCCCGGAACTCGCACCGGCGCCGGGAGAGGTCGTGCTCGACAAGCCGGGCAAGGGCGCCTTCCACCAGACCGACCTTGCCCAGATTCTCGCCAACCGCGGCATCGACACTCTCCTCGTCTGCGGCGTGACCACCGAGGTCTGCGTCCACACCACCATCCGCGAGGGCAACGACCGGGGCTATCGCTGCGTCGCGCTGGGCGATGCCTGCGCCAGCTACTTTCCCGAATTTCACCGCATCGGCCTCGAGATGATCAAGGCGCAAGGCGGGATTTTCGGCTGGGTGTCGTCCACGGATGCGTTCACTGCAGCGCTGAAATAACCGCTGCATTCAATTCAGCGGTTCGCTGCGAAATGAGCAGGAGACAGCAGCACTCGCCATGGGCACGGTGGCCCGAGTGATGCAGGCACAGACCTGCCAGACCCCGCCCGGAGAACCGCCGATGCACCGCAAGCCGCTCTTCCCCGCCACCACAGGCTTCACCCGCCGCCGCTTCCTGCAGACGACCGCCGCCGCCGGCGCGTTCGCGACGCTCGGCGGCCGCGCGGCGTTCGCCGCCGACCTCACCGTCGGCTTTATCTACGTCGGCCCGAAGGACGACTTCGGCTACAACCAGGCCCACGCCGAGGGCGCGGCCGCGGTGAAGGCGATGGACGGCGTCACGGTCATCGAGGAAGAGAACGTCCCCGAGACGGTCGACGTCCAGAACACGATGAAGTCGATGATCGAGTTCGACGGCGCCTCGCTCCTGTTCCCGACCTCGTTCGGCTACTTCGACCCGCATATCCTGAAGGTCGCGCCCGAATACCCCGAGGTCCGGTTCGAGCATTGCGGCGGCCTCTGGCAGAAGGGCGTCCATCCGGAGAACACCGGCTCCTACTTCGGCTACATCGGCATGGGCCAGTACCTCAACGGCATCACCGCCGGCCACGCGACCAAAACCAAAAAGATCGGCTTCGTCGCCGCCAAGCCGATCCCGCAGGTCCTCCTCAACATCAACTCGTTCCTGCTCGGCGCCCGCGCGGTGGACCCGGAAATCACCTGCCAGGTGATCTTCACCGGCGAGTGGTCGCTGGCCGTCAAGGAAGCGGAAGCCGTCAACGCGCTCGCCGATCAGGGTGCCGACGTCATCACCTGCCACGTCGACGGCCCCAAGGTGGTGGTGGAGACCGCCGCGGCGCGCGACTGCTTCGTCTGCGGCTACCACACCGACCAGAGCCCGCTTGCGCCCGAAAAATACCTCACCGGCGCGGAGTGGAACTGGTCGAAGGTCTACACCGACATGGTCGGCAAGAAGATCGCCGGCGAGCCGATCGACAACTTCGTCCGCGGCGGCCTGGCCGACGGCTTCGTCAAGATGAGCCCGCTCGGTCCCGCCGTCAGCGAGGAGGCGCGCAAGCAGTTCGAGGCGACCAAGGCCGAGATCATGGCCGGCGGCTTCTCGGTCATCAAGGGACCGCTGAAGTCCAACACCGGCGCGGTCGTCGCCGAGGAGGGCCAGGCCTTTGCCGAGGACGACGTGACGCTGGAGAGCATGGACTACCTCGTCGAGGGCGTCATCGGCTCCACCTCGTAAGGCACCCCGATGACCGCCGTCACCGCAACGCCGTCCGCCCCGCCGATCTGGCTGGGGCGGCTCGCCCGCCGGGCCGAGGCGGTCGTCATTCCGGTCGGCGCGCTCCTCGTCGGGCTCGCCGCCTTTTCCGTTTTCCTGCTTCTCGTCGGCAAGCAGCCGGTGACCTTCTTCGAGCTCGTCGCCAAGGCTGGTTTCGGCACCTCGTTCTCGTGGACCAACACGCTGTCGCGGACCGCTCCGCTGCTTCTGGCGGCGCTCTGCGTCGCGCTCCCCGCGCGCCTCGGCCTCGTGGTGATCGGCGGGGAGGGCGCGATCGTGCTCGGCGGCGTCGCGGCGGGGGCGATCGGCGCAGCGCTCGCCGGCGTCCCGTCCGTCATCGGTATCGCCGGGATGCTGGTCGCCGGCGCCGCAATCGGCGGCCTCTGGATCGGCGCGGTCGGCTACATGCGCCATGCCCGCGGCGTCAACGAGACGATCTCCTCGCTCCTGATGGCCTACATCGCCATCGCGCTGATGAACCACCTCGTGGAGGGCCCGCTTCGCGATCCCGCCAGCCTCAACAAGCCCTCCACCGCGCCGCTCGATGCCGCGCTGCGCATCGGCGACATTCCGGGCCTCGGCGTTCACTGGGGGCTCGCCGCCGGCGTCCTCGCCTGCATCGCCGCCTGGGTGCTGATCGAGTTCACCACCACCGGCTTCGCCGCGCGGATCGCCGGCGGCAACGTGCGCGCCGCCGAGATCCAGGGGCTGCCGGTCGGCCGCCTCATCATCGGCTTCTGCGCACTTGCCGGCGCCTGCGCGGGGCTCGCGGGCGCGTTCGAGGTCGCGGCGGTGCACGGCTCGGCCAACGGCTCGCTGGCGGCAGGCTACGGCTACACCGGCATCCTCATCGCGTTCGTGGCACGGCAGAACCCGCTCGCCATCATCCCGGTCGCGATCCTTCTCGCCGGCTTCGAGGCGTCCGTCCGGCCTCGTCCAGCGCCGGATGGACCTGCCGGACGCGACGGTCCTCGTCCTCCAGGGCTTCGTCCTCATCTCGATCCTCGCGTCCGAAACCCTCTACGGCCGCTTCAGGATCTTCGACCCCACGCGCTGGGGCGGGGAGGGGCAGTCATGAACGAGCTCGGCCTCTGGGGCGTGCCGCTCGCGATGCTGGGCGGCGCCATCCGCGTCTCCACCCCGTTCCTGTTCGTCTCGCTGGGAGAATGCCTCACGGAGCGCTCCGGCCGCATCAACCTCGGCCTCGAGGGCACGCTCGTCTTCGGCGCGATGTCGGGCTACGCGGTCGCCTACCTCACCGGCTCAGCGTGGGCCGGCGTCGGCGCTGCGGCGGTGGCGGGCATCGTCTTCGGCCTCGTCCACGGGCTCCTCTGCTCGCTGCCGCGGGTCAACGACATCGCCATCGGCATCGCGCTGATGCTGACCGGCATGGGCCTCGCCTTCTATTTCGGAAAGCCGTACATCCAGCCCGTCGCGCCGGACCTTCCGGCCATTCCGCTCGGCTGGTGGTCGGACCAGCCGCAGGTGGAGGCGGCGCTGCGCGTCAACGTCCTCTTCGTCATCGGCGCGGTTCTCGCGGTGGCAATGGCGTGGATGTTCAGGAACACCCGCGTCGGCCTCACCATCCGCGTCGTCGGCGATTCGGCCGATGCCGCCCGCGCGCTGGGCATCAGCCCGAAGCGGGTGCGCATCCTCTCCACCGCCGCGGGCGGCGGCGCTCGCCGGGGTCGGCGGCGCCTACCTCTCGCTCTATTATCCGGGCTCGTGGACGGAGGGGATCTCCTCCGGCCAGGGGCTGATGGCGGTGGCGCTCGTCATCTTCGCGCGCTGGAGCCCGATCAACTGCTTCTGGGCGGCGCTCCTCTTCGGCGGCGCCGGCGCGCTCGGCCCGGCGCTCCAGTCCGTCGGCGTCTCGGAGGGCTACTACCTCTTCTACGCCGCGCCTTACGTCCTCACGCTCGGCCTCCTCGTCGCCACGTCCTCGCGCACGCGCGCGCTGACCGGTGCGCCGGGCGAACTGTCCATCACCAAATAACGCACGAGGAGAGGATCCCATGAACGGTCTCGGTGGTCTCAACAAGTCTGAGAACGGTGTCGTCATCGGCCTCGTCCAGCTCAAGCTCCCGGTCGTCGACACGCCCGCGCAACTCGCCGCGCAGGCGGACCGGATCGTGGAGATGGTCGGCAAGGCGCGACGCAATCTCGCCACCATGGACCTCGTCGTCTTCCCCGAATACGCGCTCCACGGCCTTTCCATGAACACCGCCGACGAGCTGATGGTGACCATGGACGGCCCCGAGGTCGCGGCGTTCAAAAAGGCCTGCGTCGACAACGCCATCTGGGGCTGCTTCTCGATCATGGAGAGAAACCCCGGCGGCAACCCCTACAACACCGGCATCGTCATCGACGATCATGGCGAGGTGAAACTCTACTACCGCAAGCTCCACCCGTGGGTGCCGGTGGAGCCGTGGGAGCCCGGCGACATGGGCATTCCGGTGATCGACGGCCCCAACGGCTGCAAGCTCGTCGCTCATCATCTGCCACGACGGGATGTTCCCCGAGATGGCGCGCGAGTGCGCCTACAAGGGCGCCGAGATCATGCTGCGGACGGCGGGCTACACCGCGCCGATCCGCCAGTCCTGGCGCTTCACCAACCAGGCGAACTCGTTCCAGAACCTGATGGTGACGGCGAACGTGTGCATGTGCGGATCGGACGGCACGTTCGATTCCATGGGCGAGGGGATGATCGTCAACTTCGACGGCAGCGTGATCGCCCACGGAGAGACAGGCCGCGCCGACGAGATCATCACTGCCGAGGTCCGGCCCGACCTCGTGCGCGAGGCGCGCACCGGCTGGGGCGTCGAGAACAACATCTACCAGCTCGGCCACCGCGGCTTCACCGCCGTGAAGGGCGGCGCGCAGGACTGCCCCTACACCTTCATGCACGACATGGTCGCCGGCCGCTATCGCCTCCCGTGGGAAGACGAGGTGAAGGTGACCGACGGCACGACGTGCGGTTTCCCGTCGCCGACCCGCTCCTACGGCGATGCCGCGACCGCGGACGCCAGCCGGGAAGCCGCCGAATGAGCCTCGCCGAGGCCGCCGAGGACACCGGCACCCGCGTCGCCTCCCACCCCTACCGCTGGCCGTGGAACGGCGACCTCAGGCCCGAAAACACCGTCCTCATCGTCATCGACATGCAGACCGACTTCTGCGGCGAGGGCGGCTACGTCGACACCATGGGCTACGACATCGGCCTGACGCGCGCCCCCATCGGGCCGATCTCCCGGGTGCTGAAGGCATTCCGCGAGAAGGGCTATCACGTCTTTCACACGCGCGAGGGCCACCGGCCGGACCTTGCCGACCTTCCGCCCAACAAGCGCTGGCGCTCGCGCCAGATCGGCGCCGGCATCGGCGACCCCGGCCCCTGCGGCAGGATCCTGGTGCGCGGCGAACCCGGCTGGGAGATCATCCCCGAGCTCGCCCCTCTGGAAAGCGAGCCGGTCATCGACAAGCCCGGCAAGGGCTCCTTCTGCGCGACGGATCTGGAACTGATGCTGCGCACCCGCGGGATCGACAACATCGTCCTCACCGGCATCACCACCGACGTTTGCGTCCACACCACCATGCGCGAGGCCAACGACCGCGGCTTCGAGTGCCTGATCCTGGAGGACTGCTGCGCCGCCACCGACCCCGGCAACCACGCCGCCGCCATCAAGATGGTGACGATGCAGGGCGGCGTCTTCGGCGCCGTTGCCACCGCCGACGACCTGATCGAGGCCCTTTCATGACCCACATCGCCAAGTGGCACGGCCGGGATGCAGCCGCGTCAAGGGCGGCCCGCATGGGCCGGGCGCAGCCTTCACCCTTGACGCGGCTGCAGCCCGGCTCACGCTGGCATCAGGGGCTCAGGACAGCCGTGCGCGAAGCGCTCGGATGCCCTGAACCCCTGCCCATCGGCGAGATGGGGGAGCGCGAGGGGGAACACCCTCGCACCTCCTGGAAGACAAAGCCGGCGCGAAGCGCCGTCCGAACCAGCGCACGGCCCCTCGCATGACCCCCGCAGAAGAGCGGAGCGAGAAGGGTGCGCTCGGCCTGGAGACGCTGGGCATGACCATGCGCTTCGGATCGTTCACCGCGCTCGACGACGTCTCGATCAAGGTGCCCGCAGGCTCGTTCCACGCGCTCCTCGGCGAGAACGGCGCCGGCAAGTCGACCCTCGTCAAATGCATCATGGGCTTCTACCAGCCCACCAAGGGCCAGCTGATGGTGGCCGGCAAGGAGGTCACCACCACCGACCCTCGCGCCGCCCACGCGCTGGGGCTCGGGATGGTCTACCAGCACTTCACGCTGGTACCGTCGCTGACCGCTGCGGAAAACCTCGTCATCGCGCGCGAGGTGCAGCCCGCCGTGATCGACTGGCGCAAGGAGCGCGCCGTCCTCACCGACTTCATGGCGACGATGCCGTTCGACGTCCCGCTCGACGTTCCGGTGGCAAGGCTGGCGGCGGGCGAGAAGCAGAAGCTCGAGATCCTGAAGCAGCTTCACCTTGGACGCCGCTTTCTCATTCTCGACGAGCCGACCTCCGTCCTCACCCCGCAGGAGGCCGACGAGGTTCTGGGCCTCGTGCGAGACCTCACGCGGGCCGGAGAGATCACCGTCCTGATGATCACGCACAAGTTCCGCGAGGTCACCGCCTTTGCCGACGACGTGTCGGTGCTGCGGCGGGGCCGCCATGCCGGCGGCGGCGCGGTGGCGTCGCTCAGCCACGAGGCGATGGCGGGGATGATGGTCGGCTCGGAGGTGCTGGACCAGCCGCTCCGTCGGTCAGAGCGCGCGCCGGGCGCCGAGGTGCTGCGGCTCGACGGGGTCAAGGCGCGCAGCCGCTCGGGGCTCGGTACGCTGGACATTGCAGCGCTGGACGTGAAGGCGGGGGAGATCGTCGGGATCGCCGGAGTGTCCGGCAACGGGCAGGGCGAGCTTGTGGAAGTCCTCGCCGGGCAGCGCGGGCTCGATGCCGGCACCATTGCCGTCGAGGGCGAACCCTACGGGGGAACGCGCGAGGAGACGCGCCGGTTCGGCGTGCGCACGCTCCCCGAGGAACCGCTGCGCAACGCCTGCGCGCCGCGCATGTCGGTCGCCGAGAACATCGCATTCCGCGCGTTCGACGCCGGGCCCGACGGGCCGCGCTTCTGGCTGCGCAAGGGCGAGATGGCGCGGCGCGGTGCCGACCTCATCGGCCGCTTCAAGGTCAAGACAGCATCACCCGACGCGCCGATCGCCTCGCTCTCCGGCGGCAACGTCCAGCGGGCGGTGCTGGCGCGCGAGCTCTCCGGCGACGTGAAGCTTCTCATCGTCGCCAACCCCTGCTTCGGGCTCGACTTTTCCGCCGTCGCGGAGATCCGCGCCCGGATCGTCGCGGCGCGCGAGGCCGGCGCCGGGGTCCTCCTCATCTCGGAAGACCTCGACGAGATCATGGCGCTCGCCGACCGCATCCTCGTCATGAGCGAGGGGCGGATCGCCTATCAGGTGCCGGCCGGTGAGGCCGACATTGCCGAGATCGGCCGCCACATGGGCGGCCACGGGTAGGGAACGTCAGTCGACGTCCGCGATGTAGGCGGCGAACGCGTCGGCATAGCGCGGGTCCCAGCGCGACAGGGCCGAGCGGTTCTCGGTGATGTCGCCGGCCGCCCAGGCGATCCGCTTCTCGTCCAGCGCACGGGACACGTCGTTGTCCGGGCACAGGATGTAGAAGTCGCCTTCCGCGAGGCGCTCCATCATGAAGGCGGCGGTCTGTTCCGGCGTCCACGCGGCGTCGGGCTTCTCGGTCCGCTCCCCCTTCGTGAGGTCCGTGTAGACGAAGCCCGGAATGAGAAGGTGCGCCGAGAGCGGCTTGCCGCTTCCGCGCAGTTCGTGCGCCAGCGCCTCGGTGAAGGCCTTCACCCCGGCCTTCGCGACATTGTAGGCCGGATCGCCTGGCGGGGTGGTGATGCCCTGCTTGGAGCCGGTGTTGATGACGAGGCCGGGCTTGCCGCGCTCGATCATCCCCGGCACGAAGGTCTGAGTGCCGTGGATGATGCCCCAGAGGTTCACATCGAGGATGCGCGCCCAGTTCTCCGCCGGTCCGAACATCGCGCTGCCGGGCTGGATGCCGGCGTTGTTCATCAGGACATCGGTGCCGCCGAACCGTTCACGGACCGCGCCCTCCAGCGCCTCCACGTCCGTCTTGCGGCTGACGTCGGTCTCCATGGTGAAGACGGCTTCCGCGCCCTGCGGCGACGCCGCGGCCAGGGTGTCGGCTGCAGCGCGGAGCCGGTCCGCGCCGAGGTCGGCGATGCACACCGTCATGTTGCGCTTGGCAAATTCCGTCGCGGCGGCGAGGCCGATGCCGGCGGCACCGCCGGTGACGACTGCAACCGAGCCCCGCTTCATGATCGAATCCAGCATGAAATCTCCCTGTCGATCTCTCCCCGGGCGCGGCCTTGAGGCGGCCCGGCGTCCGCGGCGCCCAAGGCGGCGCGGTGTTTCTCCGTTGGCCGCACAGCACAGGGTGGCGGGCGGTCCGTCAACACTTGTGGCGCAGGCGAACGTACCCGGCGCTCAACCGGTAAGTACCTCGACGCCGCAGCGCGCGAACGCGTCCCTCATCTCGCGCGGTGTCGCCTTCTCCACCACCAGGGTGCCGATCTCCGCCGTCGGGACGATGGTGTAGGGCGAGGCGGCCCCCAGCTTGTCCGCGCTCGCGATCACCATCGTCTCGGCCGAGCGGGAGGCGATCAGCGCCTTGATTTCCGCCTCCTCGGCGTCGCCGGTCGTGGCGCCGTCCTCGGGGTGGAGGCCGGTCACGCCCATCACGAAAAGGTCGGGTCGGACCCGTGAGATTGAGCGCGCCGCCGCCGCACCCATCGCGACGACCGAATGCTTGAAGAGACGGCCGCCGATGAGATCGACGGCCACCGACGGGTGCGCCGCCAGCGCCACAGCGATGCTCGGGCTGTGCGTCACCACCGTGATCGCTAGGTCCGCCGGGAGCGACCGGGCGAGAGCGACATTGGTGGTGCCGCCGTCGAGGAAGACGACCTTGTGCGCGGCGAGAAGCGGCGCGGCGCGGGCGGCGAGGCGCGCCTTTGCCTCCGGCGCCAGCGCAGCACGGCCCTCGAAATCGGCGACAGCGGGGGAGGCGGGGAGCGCGCCGCCGTGGACGCGCTGGAGCTTCCCCTGCGCCGCGAGTTCGCGCAGGTCCCGCCGCACGGTGTCCTCCGAGATGACGAGCTCGCGCGCAAGGTCGGCCGCGACCAGCCGCCCGTCGCGGCCGAGGCGGGCGAGCAGCAGCGCCTTGCGTTCGTCCGTCAGCATCCCATCGCCCCTCTGCACGAATATTCTTGACTCTGCACGAATTTGCACGAATTTGCGTCGCCAGCAACCGGAGACACACAATGAGCATCGCCGACCGCATCAAGGTCCGTTCCGTGAAGACCCTCGCGGACGACTGGTTCGTCCTCAGGAAGACCACGCTCGACTACCGCCGCGCCGCTGGCGACTGGCAGACGATCAACCGCGAGACCTACGACCGCGGCAACGGCGCGGTGATCCTCCTCTACGATCCGGGCAGGCGGACGGTGGTCCTCACCCGCCAGTTCCGCTACCCGGCGTTCGTCAACGGGCACGACGATCTCCTGATCGAGGCGCCGGCCGGCCTTCTCGACATGGCATCGCCGGAAGCGCGCATCCGCGCCGAGGTGGAGGAGGAGACCGGCTACAGGATCGAGGAGATCACGCCCCTGTGGGACGTTTTCATGAGCCCGGGTTCTGTCACCGAGCGGCTCTTCTTCTTCCTCGGCCGCTATGCGCCGAAGGATCGGCAGGGGGAGGGCGGCGGCGAGATCGAGGAGGGCGAGGACATCGAGGTCCTGGAGCTCCCCTTCGACGAGGCGATGGCGATGGTCGCCGCCGGCAGGATCCGTGATGCCAAGACCATCATGCTCCTCCAGCACGCCGCCTTGCACCTTTTCGGGCCGGCGGCCGGGACGGGCCGTCCGGCGCGCGACGAAGGATCGAAAAATCCGGACATTTGATCCAGTTTAAACGTATAGACGATCCTCGCGCCGGAATGGGTGATCTGCACGCTGTTTGCGGTGTGTCCACCGTCGTTTGCGTTGCATTCGTCCTCAACTAGGGCTTCAACAGTTTGCGATGCTGTGCTCCGCTACGGGTTGCGCCTCGGAGGCGGACGAGGGTGCCAATGGTAGAGGGTTTATGAATTCTAGCGCTATTCGCGAGGCTTCCCGGCTTCTGAGCGACCAGTTCGATGCGGTGCTGACGGATTGGGTCAACACCCAGAAGGACGTGGGAGTCCGCCGCGCTGACCTGTTTTCCGAGTCCGAGGGCCGGCAGCAGACCGGCCACCTCCTGCGCGCCATCGCGACCGGCGTGCGCCGCGCCGCCAGCGGCGCCGTCCTCGACTTCAACGAGGAGGACTGGGCCGACCTCCGCCGCGACCTCGAGACCATCACCAACGAGCGGATAGACCGCGGGGTGACGCCGACCGAGATGGCGTCGTTCGTGCTGGCGCTGAAGCGGCCGATCTTCGAGCGGCTGAAGGAAAACTACGCAGGCGACCCGGTCGAGCTGGTCGAGCAGATCACGCTGTTCTCGCGCGTGATCGACGCCTTCGCCCTCCACACCACCGAGGTGTTCGTCACCGGCCGCGAGGCGATCATCCGGCGCCAGCAGGCCGAGCTGATGGAACTTTCCACCCCGGTCATCCAGCTGTGGGACGGCATCCTCACCCTGCCGCTGATCGGCACGCTCGATTCGGGCCGCGCGCAGGACGTGATGGAAAACCTTCTGGAATCCATCGTCCAGCACCAGTCCTCGATGGTGATCGTCGACATCACCGGCGTGCAGACGGTGGACACGCAGGTGGCGCAGCATCTCCTGCGCACCGCGTCGGCCGTGCGGCTGATGGGCGCCGAATGCATCATCAGCGGCATCAGCCCGCGCATCGCGCAGACGATGGTCCAGCTCGGCGTCGAGGTCGACGACATCGTGACGCGCCCGAGCATCCAGGGCGCGCTCCTCTATGCGTTCGGGCGCAACGGCCTCGCGGTCGTAGCCGGCGCCAAGAGGGATAAACCCCAACATGGCTGAGGCCTACTCGATCTTCGTGGTCGAGGAGATCCTCCTCGTCTCGATCCATGACGACATTACCGATACCGACATCACCGACCTGCAGGACAGGCTGTCGGAGGACATCGTGCGGGTGAATGCGCGCGGCGTCATCATCGACATCTCGAGCCTCGACATCGTCGATACCTTCGTCGGCCGCATCCTCGGCCAGCTCGCGAAGGTCGCGAAGATTCTCGCGGCCGTCCCCTACGTGGTCGGAATGCGGCCTGCCGTCGCGATGACGCTCGTCGAACTCGGCATGAATCTCAACGACATGCGCACTGCCCTTTCCGTCAACCACGCCATGCAACATCTCCGTTCGCACCAGTGACGGCTGAGCCGCCAGGCGAACTGTTCGGGTCCGTTCCGCTGGAAACGGACCGGGACGTCGCGCGGGCCCGCAAGGAAGTGTCCAGGGCCATGGACCTCCTGAAATCGCGCGCGAGCCGCAAGACGCGGTTCGTCACCGCGGTCAGCGAGATCGCGCGCAATGCGGTGATGCACGGCGGCGGCGGCACGCTGAAGGTGTACGTCGATAACGCCAAGCCGCGCATTGCGGTGGTCTGCACCGATCGTGGCCCGGGGATTGCGGACGTGCGCCGCGCGATGGAAGACGGTTACAGTACGGCGGGCAGCATGGGGCGCGGCCTCGGAGGCGCCCAGCGACTGGTGGAGAGTTTCGAGTTGGAAAGTGCGCCCGGACAGGGAACAACAGTCATCATGATCGGCATGCCATGATGCGGATGGGGGCCTGGTTCGACATAAAGGAGAAGAGCGCGGTGATGGAAGCGCGACGGCGCACCCGCGCCTGCGCGCTCGAACTCGGGCTCGACGGTGCGGACGCCGAACGCGCCGCGATCGTGACCACGGAGGTCGCGACCAACATGGTCCGCCACGCGGGCGGCGGTCGCATTCTGGTCAGCCCGGCCGCCTGGGCAGGGCCGCGCACCCTCGCCATCGTTGCCGCCGACAAGGGCAACGGCATCGAGAACATCGACCGGATGATGATGGACGGCGTCTCCACCGGCGGGTCCGCAGGCATCGGCCTCGGCGCGATGGAGCGCCAGTCCGACGACCTCGACATCCTGACCCGCGCCGGCGAAGGCACCATCATCACCGCGCAGATCCGCGCCCGGAACGAGACCTACACCCCCCGCGCGCTCGACGTTGCGGTATTGACGCTCAACCACCCCGGCCAGGCGGTCTGCGGCGACGGCTGGGCAGTCTGCCCCCGCGGCGTCACCACCGACCTGATGGTCTGCGACGGTCTCGGCCACGGCCCGGAGGCGCAGAGGGCGGCGGAAACCGCGGTCGCGGCGTTCGCCGAGGCCACCGGCTCGCCGCAGACGGTCCTTGCCAAGCTGTCGGACGCCATCGTTGACACGCGCGGCGCGGTCGCAATGATCGCAGGGATCAATGCCGTCGAGGAGAGCCTCATCTATTCGGGCATCGGCAACATCAGCGGGATGATCTGTGCCCCGCGCGCACAGGTGCGCCGCCTCGCCTCGCGCGATGGCCGGCTCGGTACGCCCCAGCGCGCGAACGGACACGAGGAAACCGTCTCCTTTGCGCGCGGCGACGTCCTCATCATGCATTCCGACGGCATCCGCACCCTGCGTGACCTCGGCGACCGGCCGGAGCTGATGTTCCGCAGGCCGCTGACGATCGCTGCCGCGATCATGGACGCCTACGAGCGCGCGTCCGACGATGCCTGTGTCCTGGTCGCCAAGCGTTCGGCCCCGCAGTCCGGGCCTGGCTGATCCGGAATGCCGACGCGACTGATCACCATCCGCCTGGAATCGGACAAGGACATTCCGCGCGTCCGACAGGTTGGCCGGGCCGTGACGGAAGTCCTCGGCTTTGCCACCTTCAGCCAGACCCGTATCGTGACGGCGATGCTGGAGCTTGCCCGCAACGCGATCGTCCACGGCGGAGGCGGGCGGGTGATGATGGGATTGATCGAGAAGAACCACATCGTCGCGTTGCTGGTGACGGTCACCGACTCCGGCCCCGGCGTCGCCCACCTGGAAGACGTTCTCGGCGGCCATGCCATGCCGAGCGCCACGGGTCTCGGCCTTGGCCTGCGCGGGGCGCACCGCATCGCGGACCATTTCAACGTCCACACCAACGCGGACGGCACCGAGATCGAGGCCTGGTTCATGTCGGCCCACAAGGGCGACAAGCTCGGCGAGCTGGTCCGGGCGGCGACCGACCGCCTCGGTTCGCTCAACAAGGCCGATCCCACCGAGGCGCTGGTCCAGCAGAACCGCGAGCTGATGCTGGCGCTGCAGGAGCGTGATCTCCTGATCCGCGAGGTCCACCACCGGACCCGCAACAACCTCGCCCTGATGGGAAGCCTCGTCCGCCTGTCGCAGAACGCCGCGACGCACGCGGAGACCAAGCAGGCGCTGTCCGAACTCGGCCTCAGGATGCAGGCGATCCTGTCGGTCCACGAGCAGCTCGAGCGGGCGGAGGATGGCAAGCAGGTGCGCATCCTCGCCTTCCTCGGCGACGTCGCGAAGCGGACGGTCGAAGCGCTCAGCACCGAGGAGAAGACGGTCAACGTCAGCGTGGAAGGCGACGACATGCCGCTCGCGTCCGGGCTCGCGGTGGACCTCGGCCTCATCGTCGCCGAACTGATGACCAACGCGATGAAGCACGCCTTCAGCGACCGGTCCGAGGGCACGGTCAGGATCCGCGTCGCCACGGACGAAACCGCCGAGACGCCCGATGCCTTCACGCTCGAGGTGTCGGACGACGGGCCGGGTCTGCCGCCCGGCGTCGACCGGCCGGAACGCTCCAACTCCTTGGGCTGGCGGATGATCCGCGCCATGTCCTCCCGCCACTCGGGCCGAAATCAGCGTGGACTCGGACGACGGTTTCCGTGTCCACATCGCATTCGCATCGACTGACAGCGAGTAGGAAGACGAACGGCGACCAGCCGCGAACCCACTGGGATACGGAACTTTTTTGCCTACGGCCCCCTTCTCATTCGAGTGCGTGTCGGCACATCCTGCCGGGAGAATGAAATTGGCAAGCGCCGCCACCGCTGGGCGGCGTTCCACATTGACGGAGCATCACGCATTGGACCCAGAGAAGCGAATCAAGACCGGTGTCGATGGGCTGGACAGCATCATGGGTGGCGGACTGCCCGGACCTCACCTCTACCTCCTCCGGGGTGCCGCGGGAACGGGGAAGACGACGCTCGCGCTTCAGTTCCTGCGCAAGGGCGTCGAGCTCGGCGAGCCGGTCCTTTACGTTTCGCTGTCACAGACCGAGCGCGAGCTGCGCCAGATCGCGCGGTCCCACGGCTGGGACCTCGAGGGGATCTCGGTCCAGTCGCTGATCAGCGGCGATGCCTCCACCGAGCTTACCGAGCAGACCATCTTCCAGACGTCCGACCTCAGGCTCGACCGCACGCGCGACGCCATCGAGAATATCGTGCGCTCGCTCAATCCGCGCCGGGTCGTCTACGATTCTCTGCTCGAGGTGCGCCTTCTCGCGTCCGACAAGGTGCGCTTCCGGCGCGAGGTTCTGGGCTTCAAGAACTTCCTTGCCGACGAGGACACGACGGCGCTCCTGATAGACACCGAACACGCCGTCGACGACATGTCCGACAATCAGCTTGAGAACATCGCGCACGGGCTGATCCGGCTCGACAAGCACCTCCCGCAGTACGGGTCGGCGCGTCGCCGGGTGGAGATCAAGAAGATGCGCGGCACCCCGATCGCAGACGGTTACCACGACATCAGCATCCGCGAGGGCGTCGGCGTCACGGTCTACCCGCGGATCGTGCCGGACGTGACGCCGGAGACCGGGATCAGCGACGACCTCATCAAGTCAAATGTGGTCGAACTCGACAAGATGCTCGGCGGCGGGCTCGAAGCCGGCACGACGTCGCTCTTCGTCGGCCAGTCGGGCACCGGAAAGTCCACGCTCGCCTCACTCTACGTGGAGGCGGCGCTGAAGCGCGGCGAGAATGTCGGCATGTTCCTGTTCGAGGAGCGGCGCGAGACCTTCTTCCGCCGTTGCGAAGGCCTCGGCATCGACCTGCGCGGCTACTACGACAGCGGAAAGTTGATGCTGCGCGACTTCACGCCGACCGAGGTTTCTCCCGGTGAGTTCGCGGCGATCGTGCGCCAGTCGATCGACGAGCTCGACGTCGGCGTCATCGCCATTGACAGCTTCACCGGCTACCTGTCCTCGCTGCCTGAGAGCGCCGAGGCGGTCACGCAGATGCATTCGCTGCTGAAATACATCGCGCGGCGCGGCGTGCTGACCCTTCTCATCGTGGCGCAGCACGGCCTTCTCGGCCATGAGCAGTCATCCGATCTCGACGTCAGCTATCTCGGCGATTCAGTGCTTCTCCTGCGCATGTCGGAGGCGCCCGGCATCATCCGCCGCACAGTGACCGTGGTGAAGAAGCGGCACGGCCCGCACGACCTCGAGGTCCGGGAACTGATCATCGATGGTGGCGGCGTGCGGATCGAGACCTTCAACGCCCCTCCGTCGTTCAGCACGTCGCAGATCTTCCAGCGCTGAGCATTGGAATGATCGACATCGTGCCAGAGCGTGAGGAAATGGAGGTCCTCTTCCTGATCCGGGCGCCGATCCGCAACGATACGGAGATGATCAGCCGCGTGCTGGCGCAGGACGGGATTCGCTCGGCCGAACTCGAAACGGCGGACGATCCGCGCCTGTTCGAAGCGGGCACGGTCCTCGTCGCCACCCAGGAAGGCCTGACCGCTGAACTCCTCAATTCGCTCGGCACCGTGATCGAGAAACAGCCGCCCTGGGCACGGTTCCCGCTCGTCCTGCTTCTTGAGGGGGAGCAGGATACGGCTGCGATCACGGCCCGGCTCGGCCGCCTACTGGCGGACGGGCTGGTCATCGTCATGCACCGGCCGGTCCGGCCGTTCGAATTCCGCACGGCGGTGGTCAACGCGATGCGCACCCGCGTCAAGCAGCTCGAAATGCGCGACCATCTTGAGCTGCAGCTCGAGCTCCGGCGCGAACTCAACCACCGCGTCAAGAACACGGTTGCGACGTTCCACGCCATCTATCGGATGACCATGCGGCAGAGCGGCACGCTGGACGACTTTTCAGACAAGTTCTCCGGCCGCATGCGCGCGCTCTCCAAGGTCCACGAGCTGCTGTTCGACGCTGACCGGGCAGAACCCGTCCTTCACGAACTGGTGAAGGCGATTGTCGCGCCCTACACCGACGACCACGGCCAGATCGAGATCGAAGGCAGTCCCGTCGCGATCGACAGGGAACACGCGCTGTCGCTGGCTCTGGTGCTGAACGAGCTTGCCACCAATGCGGTCAAGTACGGCGCGCTGTCCCGGATCGGCGGAACCGTCAGGATCTCGTGGCGGTTCGAGCCTCAGGATCGCCGTAAGATCGTGCTTGAGTGGCACGAAACAACCGATAACGAAATCGTCTCGCCGCGAGCGGAAGGTTACGGGCTGAAGTTCATTCGTTCCGCAGTAACGGCGTTGGGTGGAGAGACCAGCTTCGACTACCGGCCCAATGGTCTCGACTTCAGGATGCGTGCCGAGATCACAAACGCATACTAACTAAATTAGATCGCAACATACAGCCGCGAGCGGCGTTTGCATTCCGGACAAGGTGGAGTGGCATGCGAGTTCTGGTTGTGGAAGACAACGCGCTGGTTGCGATGATGGTCGTCGACGAGCTGGAGGATGCTGGGTTCGAGGTTCTCGGCCCGGCACCGTCGGCCGCCGATGCGTTCGCCCTCGTTGCCGACGCCGGGTGCGACTGCGCTCTCGTCGACATCGACCTCGCGGACGGCCGCACCGGCCCCGATATCGCCGCGGCCATGGTCGACAAGTACGGCGCCACGGCGATCTTCATGTCCGGGCAGCGCGACCTCGCCTTCGACTACACGGACCATGCGATCGGGCTCCTGCGCAAACCGGTGGATCCGATGACGCTGGTCGACGCGGTGAATGCGGTGAGGAGGCTGCGGAAGAACCAGGCGCCGAAGTGGCCCGAAGAGTTCGAGCCTTTCGACCGCGGCTGACCCGCTGGCCGCGCCCCTTGCGCGGACCGCCGATGTGATGCATCAGCGGTCGCCCCTCGGAGTGTCGCCATGCTCGACTTCGTCCCAGAAACGCCGGTCTTCCTCGCCTATATCGCCGCGGTCCTCGCCCTCACGCTGACGCCGGGGCCGGACATGACGCTCTTCCTCTCGCAGACCGTCAGCCGGTCCCGCCTCGCGGGGCTCGTCGCCTATTCCGGCGCGGCGACCGGCCTCGTCTGCCACACGGTATTCGTGGCGGTTGGCCTCTCGGCGCTTCTGCTTGCGTCCGCGACCGCCTTTACCATTCTCAAGGTGGTCGGCGCACTCTACCTGCTGTGGCTCGCCGTGGACGCGGTGCGCAACGGCTCGTCGTTCCAGCTCTCGTCGGGGGGCCGGGCGCAGGGCGGGCTCATCAGGGTCTATGCCAAGGGGCTCCTCATCAATCTCCTCAACCCCAAGATCATCGTCTTCTTCATCACCTTCCTGCCGCAGTTCGTCTCGCCGTCCGACCCTGACGCCGCGCCGAAACTCTTCTTCCTGGGGGTGATGTTTGTGGTGGTGGCGACGCCGATCACGCTCCTGATGATCGCCTTCGCGGGGAGCCTCGCCTCCCTCCTCAAGCGCAGCAGGGTCGCGACGCGGGCGGTCGACTACCTGTTCGCGACGGTTCTCGGCGGGTTCGCCGTCAAGCTTCTCGCCACCCGCGCCGGGTGACGGGCGGCCCCCGGGAAGGGGCCGCCGCGACGCATCAGTCGGCGGAGGTGCCGTCCGCTCCGCCATCGTTGGCGATGTGGTCGGCCGCGCCGCTCGTGCGCTCGGGGGCGAACCGCGCCGCCATCACGTCGAGCAGCCGCTTGTTGAACGCCGCCGGATCGGACGGCGCCTCGCCGTCGAGGATCTCGGCCGAGCCGAGGAGCAGCCACGCCGCATCGCCGATCTGGCCGCTGCCGTCGCCGTTTCCAGCGGTGGTGGCGAGGCGCTTGATCAGCGGATGCTTCGGGTTGAGTTCCAGCACCGGCTTGCCGCCGAACCCGCCCTGGCCGTGGCGGGAAACGATCTTCTCCATCGCGCGGTCGTAGCCGCTGTCCGCCGCGACCAGGCACGCGGGGCTGGTGTCGAGGCGCGAGGACGAGCGCACGTCGGACACGCGGTCCGCCAGCGCCTGCTTCACGAGGCCGGCGAGCGCTGCCATGTCGCCCTCGTGGCCGGGCTCCGGCGGCTTGATGTCGCCGCCGTCCACCGGGATCTCGTCGAGCTCGGCCGAACCCTGCGTCACCGACTTGAAGGGCGTGCCGTCGAAGCCCAGCGCTGTGCGGGTCCAGAACGCATCCACCGGGTCGGACAGAAGCAGGACCTCGATGCCGCGGGCGGCAAAACCCTCGAGGTGTGGGGAGGCGGCCAGCCGCTCGCGATTCTCGCCGACGGCGTAGAAGATCGCCTTCTGGTTCTCCTTCATGTCCGCCTTGTACTCGGCGAGTGAGCGGGTGCCGTCCGGCGCCTTCGTCGTGCGGAAGCGGCAGAGCGCGTAGAGCTCGTCGCGTCGCTCGGCGTCCTCGTAGAGGCCTTCCTTCAGCACCGCGCCGAAGCTCTCCCAGACCTTCTCGTAGGTCTCGGCGTCCTTCTCGGCGAGCTTCTTCATCTCCGACAGGACGCGCTTGGTGGTCGCGGTCTTGATCTGCGCCAGCATCGGGTTGTTCTGCAGCATCTCGCGCGAGAGGTTGAGCGGCAGGTCCTCCGAATCGACGAGGCCGCGTACGAAGCGCAGGTAGCCCGGCAGGAGCGGCGCATCGTCGGTGATGAAGACGCGGCGCACGTAGAGCTTCACCCGGCCCTTGCGCTCCGGCTCGAAGAGGTCGAACGGCGCCATCTCGGGCACGAAGAGGAGCGCGGTGTACTCCTGACGGCCTTCCGCGCGGGTGTGGATCGTCAGCGCAGGCTTGTCGAACGCGCCGGCCGTGAAGCGGTAGAACTCCTCGTACTCCTCGTCGGTGATCTCCGACTTCGGCCGCGCCCAGAGCGCCTTGCCGTCGACGATCTCGCGGGTTTCGCCCTCGCCCTTCTTCGACACCACGATCGGCACCGGAACGTGCGCCGAATGGTGCTTCACCAGCCGCTCGATGGTCGCCTCGTCGGCGTATTCGGCGTGCTCCTCGCGCAGGGTGAGGTGGACGGCGCTGCCGCGCGCCGGGGCCTCCGTCGCCGGCTCGATCACGAACTCGCCCGACCCGTCGGAGCGCCACGTCCACGCCTCGTCGCTGCCGGCGGCGCGGCTCGTCACCGCGACCTCGCTCGCCACCATGAAGGCGGAGTAGAAGCCGACGCCGAACTGGCCGATCAGCGCCTTGCCCTCTTCCTTCTCCTCCAGCGCCTGGCGGAATTTCTCCGTGCCGGAGCGGGCCATGGTGCCGAGATTCTCGATGAGCTCGTCGCGGGTCATCCCGATGCCGTTGTCGGCGATGGTGACTGTCTTGCCCTCGGGGTCGACGGTGATCGTGATCCTGAGGTCGGGGTCGCCGGCCATCAGCGCGGCGTCGGTCAGGGCGGCGTGGCGCAGCTTCTCGCACGCGTCCGCGGCGTTGGAGATCAGCTCGCGAAGGAAGACATCCGGCGTCGAGTAGACCGAATGCACCATGAGGTGGAGGAGCCGCGCGACGTCGGCTTCGAAGGGGCGCGTTTCGGCAGTTTGTGTCATTTGTCTTATTTTTTGCGGGTGGTTGGGAATGGCCTAGAGATGCGCAGAACCGGCCGCGCATTCAAGACCGTTGCACGATCCGGCCTCAGCGTTCAGGGTTAGGTGGCTCAGCAACCGGCGGGATGGCCCGCAACCCAACGGAGGCGCTCTTGGCCGAGGGTGAAGAAGCAAGTCGGATCGTGCCGCTGCGGCCGAAGACGGCCACGGCGCAGCAGAACCCCGCAGCCAACCGCCCGGCGCCGCCGATCGTCGCCTTCCACCGCACCGAACTCGGCCAGATCCTGCGGGTCTACGGCCGCATGGTCGCTGCCGGCGAATGGCGCGACTATGCGCTCGACCATGGCCGCGAGCAGGCCGTCTTCTCGATCTACCGGCGGATGGGCGAAGTGCCGATGTACCGTGTCACGAAGACGCCGAAGCTCGCACGCCGGCAGGGCGCCTACGCCGTCGTCTCGGCGCAGGGCCTGGTGCTGAAGCGCGGGCACGACCTCGACACGGTGCTCCGCGTCTTCGAGAAGAAGCGCCACCTTTCCGTCGTCGGCGACTAGGCATGGAGCGGGCGGGATGTTCGGCCGGTTCGCACTCATCCTGGCGACGCTGATGCCGCTGGCCGCAGGCGCGGCCGAGGTGCCGGCGAAGCCCGAAGGCGCCATTCGCTTCGCCACCTACAACGTCTCCCTCTACGGCGATGCGCCGGGCGCGGTCGCCGACCGGCTGGAGGGCGGCGCTGATCCGTCCGCCCTCGCATCAGCCGCCATCATCCGCGCCTACGCGCCGGACGTGCTCCTGGTGCAGGAACTCGACCGGGATGACGAGGGCAGGGCGCTCGCCCTCTACGCCGGCTACCTCGGCGGCCCGGCGGCCTACCCCTACCGCGTGCTCCTGCCGTCCAACACCGGCATTCCGAGCGGCGTCGACCTCAACGGCGACGGTGCGGTCGGCACTGAGGGCCGCGACTATGGCGAGGACGCGCTCGGCTACGGCCTCCATCCCGGCCAGTACGCCTTCGCGCTCCTCTCCCGCCACCCGCTCGGCCCGGCGCGCACCTTCTCGAACCTCTTGTGGCGCGACATGCCGGAGAGCCGCATCCCGGAGGCGCTGTCCGAGGCGAGGCGCGCGGTGTTGCCGCTCTCGTCGAAAACGCATGCTCTGGTGCCGGTGGAGATCGGCTCGGCGACGGTGTGGGTGGTAGCCGCGCACCCGACGCCGCCGCTCCCCGGCAACCCGCTCCTGCCGCCGCGCAATGCCGACGAGATCCGCCTTATCGCCGACCTGCTGGACGCTGCCTCGAGCGCATATGCGGTGGATGACACGGGCGTCGCGGGCGGCCTGCCGCCGGAGAGCCTCGCGGTGGTGATGGGGGACCTCAACGCCGATCCCGCTGGCGGCAATTCGCTGGACGGCGCCATCGCGCAGCTTGTGGACCACCCGGCTCTCGCGGACCCGGTGCCGGTCTCGCCGGCCCACGGGGCGAGTACCGCGAAGTTCAGGCGGGGGGCGATGCGGGTGGACTACGTGCTGCCGTCGGCGGCGCTCACCGTGGTGGGCGCGGGTGTGCACTGGCCGGAGGGAGATACCGCCGTGGGCGCAGCGTCGGATCACCGGCTCGTCTATGTGGATGTGATGCTGCCCTAGGCCGCCATCGTGCGGCGCATCCGCTCGCGCAGGGCGTCGATCGGGACGAGGTCGCCGCTCTGGTCGCGCACGTGCCAGAAGGTCCAGCCGTTGCAGCCGGCTGTGTTGCGCACCGCGGCGCCGACCTTGTGGATCGACCCTTCGTGCTCGCCGGACGCGATCGAGCCGTCGACGCGCACCTGTGCGCTGGGGCCGCGGGGGCCTGCGAACAGCTCGTCGCCGGCGCGCAGGTGGCCGGCCTCCACCAGCATCCCGAACGGGATGCGGAGCGGGCGGGGGCCGCAGCCGTCCTGCGTGAGGTCGGTTTCGGGCTCCACCGCGGCGATCCGCTCGCGCGCGAGCTCGACGTAGGCCGGGTCCTGCTCGATGCCGATGAAGCGGCGGCCGAGACGGGCCGCGACCGCGCCGGTGGTGCCGGTGCCGAAGAAGGGGTCGAGGACCACGTCGCCGGGCTTGGTCGACGCCAGAATCAGGCGGTTGAGCAGGGCTTCCGGCTTCTGCGTCGGGTGCTGCTTGTGGCCGTCGGCGTCGCGCAGGCGCTCGGGGCCGGTGCAAAGCGGGATCGTCCAGTCCGAGCGGTGCTGGAGGTCGTCGTTGAAGGTCTTCATCGAGCGGTAGTTGAACGTGTAGTCCGTCCGCTTCTTGTCGGCGACGGCCCAGATCAGCGTCTCGTGCGCGTTGGTGAAGCGCCGGCCGCGGAAGTTCGGCATGGGGTTGGTCTTCACCCACACCACGTCGTTCAGCACCCAGAACCCGACGTCCTGCAACGCCGTGCCGACGCGGAAGATGTTGTGGTAGCTGCCGATGACCCAGAGCGTGCCGTTGGGCTTCAGCGCCCGGCGCGCGAGCGACAGCCACTCGCGGGTGAACTGGTCGTAGGCGGCGAAGCTTGCGAACTGGTCCCACTCGTCGCTGACGCCCGCGACCCGCGTCTGGTTCGGGCGGTACAGCGTATCGTCGAGCTGGAGATTGTAGGGGGGGTCGGCGAACACGAGGTCGACCGAGCGCGGTTCCACCTCGGCCAGCACGCTGAGTGCGTCGCCACAGATGATGTCACCGGAGAGAGTTGGCCGGAGCGGCGGAACCGCCCCGGCCGATTGAATGCTCATTGCGACGCATTACCCTTACGCAACCTGCATCAAGGTAGGTAAGCGGTCAGGGTAAAGCGCAGGTTAAGGCGCAACACGAAAAAGCGTTTACCTTTCTTGCGGTTACGTTAACCAGTGTGCTCCGCTTCGAGCCGCGTCTGACCGGCGAGGTCGGACAGGAGACCCGACGCGACGGCAACGCGCGAGATCGAGATCCGGCCGCCTTCGACCACTTCGTCCACCGCGCGCTCGGTGCGGGCGATGGTGCCCTCACGCTTCGAAAGCCACGCGTCCAGCCGCTCACGGGCGTTGCCCTGGCCGGAACTCGTGGTTGAAAGCACCGAGATCGCGAGGCTGTTGTGCGCGTCGGCGAGTGCCCGGCGCGCCCGGTCGAGGGCGAGGCCGTCGTAGTAGTCGCCGACCGGGATCTCGCGGGCG
The DNA here is from genome assembly GCA_963704595.1 of uncultured Alphaproteobacteria bacterium. GTDB lineage: Bacteria > Pseudomonadota > Alphaproteobacteria > Rhizobiales > Amorphaceae > Acuticoccus. Next base: position 3,648,579 of record OY969922.1, on the reverse strand, counting down.
ATCTCGTCGAGCGCGTTGAAGCGGAAGCGCTCGCCGACCGCGAACCACACGTCCGCCGCCTCGTAGAGGTTGACGCCGCAGCGCCGGGCCACGGTCACGATGTCGAGGCCGCCGGCCGCCATCGGCACGATGGCGAGGCGGGTCGCGGCAGGGTCCAGCACGCCTGCGTCGCGCAGGTGATTGACCCGCTCGCTGAGCGCTTCGCGCTCGGCCGGGGGCAGGACGCCTGCAAATCGCTCGTCGCTGAGCTCCTCGAGCCCGGCACGGAACCGGTCGACCACTTCCTCGAGGCCGTGCTCGAACAATTCGTTGCGGATGAACCAGATCGTCGCGTCGAGCAGAAGCGCGCGGATCTTGGCGTAGAGGTCGAGCTGGAGGTCGCCGGAGACGACGTTGTCGAGCGCGTCCACCTCGCTGTTGAGGCCGAGAAGGTCGTAGGAATCGCGCGCGGCGGCGTAGGCGCGGGCGATTTCCGGCACCGAGGCGCCGGTCTGGTCGCCGACGCGGATGATGAAGGTCGGCCCGCCGCGGTTGATCATCGAGTTGGCGAGCATCGTCGCGATGATCTCGCGCCGCAGCCGGTGGCCCTCGATCTCGTCCGCGAAGCCCTCGTTCATCTCGTGCGGGAAGTAGCGCGTGAGTTCGCGCGAGAGGTAGGTGTCGTCCGGCACTGCCGATTCCAGGATGTCGTCGAAGAGGACGATCTTGGCGTAGGCCAGGAGGACGCCGATCTCGGGCCGCGTCAGGCCCTCGCCGCTGGCGACCCGTTCCTCGAGCGCGGTGTTGGACGGCAGGTCCTCGATCTCGCGGTCGAGCCCGCGGGGCTCCAGCACTTCCATCAGGCGGCGCTGATACCCGGCGCTTTCGGTGTTCTGCCGCTTGGACAGCGAGATCGCCAGGGTCTGCAGGTAGTTGTTCCGCAGGACGAGGTCGGCCACCTCGTCGGTCATCTTGACGAGAAGCTGGTTGCGATCCTCGCGGCTGAGCCTGCCGGTGCGCATCGCCTCGGCCAGCGCGATCTTGATGTTTACCTCGACGTCGGAGGTGTTGACGCCGGCGGAGTTGTCGATCGCGTCGGAGTTGATGCGGCCGCCGTTCAGCGCGTAGGCGATCCGGCCCTTGTGGGTGACGCCGAGGTTGGCGCCTTCGCCGATCACCTTGGCGCGCACCTCGCGGGCAGCGATGCGGATCGCGTCGTTGGCGCGGTCCCCGACGTCGAGGTTGGATTGCGACGCGGCGCGCACGTAGGTGCCGATGCCGCCGAACCAGAGAAGGTCGACCGGGGCGCGCAGGATGGCCGACAGCACGTCCGTCGGCTTCAGCGGGCCGGGCGGCACGTCGAGCGCGGCGCGGGCCTCCGGCGACAGGGTGATCGACTTTGCACCGCGCGAGAAGACCGCGCCGCCGGGCGAGAGCAGCGAGCGGTTGTAGTCCTGCCAGGACGAGCGCGGCATGTCGAACAGGCGCTGGCGCTCGGCAAAGCTCGTCTCGGGGTTGGGGTCGGGGTCGATGAAGATGTCGCGGTGGTCGAACGCTGCGATCAGCTTCGTGGTGGGGGAGAGCAGCATCCCGTTGCCGAACACGTCGCCCGACATGTCGCCGACGCCGACCACGGTGAACGGCTCGGTCTGGATGTCGTGGTCCATCTCGCGGAAGTGCCGCTTCACGGCTTCCCACGCGCCGCGCGCGGTGATGCCCATGACCTTGTGGTCGTAGCCGGCCGAACCGCCGGACGCGAACGCATCGTCCATCCAGAAGCCGTGCTCCTGGCTGATGGCGTTGGCGGTGTCGGAGAAGGTCGCCGTGCCCTTGTCGGCGGCGACGACCAGGTAGGGGTCATCCTCCTCGTAGCGCACCACGCGCTCGGGGTGGCGGATCTCGTCGCCCTCGCGGTCGTCGGTGATCGACAGGAGCGAGTTGATGAAGATCTTGTAGGCGTTGGTGCCTTCCTCGATGAAGGCCTCGCGGTTGGACCGGTCGGGGAGCTTCTTGGGGAAGAAGCCGCCCTTGGCGCCGACCGGCACGATCACCGCGTTCTTGACCTGCTGTGCCTTTACGAGGCCCAGCACCTCGGTGCGGAAGTCCTGCGGCCGGTCGGACCAGCGGATGCCGCCGCGGGCGACGCGGCCGAAGCGCAGGTGCACGCCCTCGACGCGGGGCGAGTAGACCCAGATCTCGCGGAACGGGGCAGGGCGGGGCAGCCCGGCAAGCCTGTGCGGATCGAACTTGAACGCGAAGGTCGACACCGGGTCGCCGTTCTCGTCACGCTGGTAGACGTTGGTGCGGACGGTCGCCTCGATGACGTTCTGCAGGCGGTGGACGATGGTGTCGTCCGCCAGGCTCTCGATGTCCTGGTAGAGTTCCTCGAGGCCCCAGTGGATTTCCTTCTGGGCTTCGGCGCGCACTTCGTCGGACTTGTCAGGGTCGAACCGTGCCTCGAACAGCTCCACCAGCGCGCGGGCAACGTCGCAATGCCGCTTCAGCGTCTGCGCGATCAGGTCCTGCCCGTAGGGGATCGCGGTCTGGCGCAGGTAGCGCGAGAGGGCGCGCAGGATCGCGATCTGGCGCCAGTTGAGGCCCGCCGCGAGGAGGAGGCCGTTGAACTCGTCGCTTTCCGCGGCGCCTTCCCACACGGCGATGAAGAGGCTCTGCAACAGCTCGGCGCTCTTGGTGATGTCCATCGGCTTGCCGTCGGCCAGCGCCAGCGTCATGTCGTGGATGTAGACGCCGGCGTCGTCCGTCGGGGTCTCGATGCGGAAGGTCCGCTCGTTGACGACGAGGAAGCCCATGTTTTCCAGGATCGGCACGCGGGCCGACAGGAGGATCGGCGCGCCGCGGTGGTAGATCTTCAGCGAGCAGCGGTCCGGCGCGTCGGTGTCGCGGCGGAAGAACAGGATCGCGGTCGGCGTCTCCTCGGTGATCCGCTCCAGGATGGTGATGTCGCGCACCGCGCGCTCTGCGGTGTAGGTGGCGCGGAAGCTCTCGGAGAACGCGTCCGACCAGGTGGCGACCTTGTGGCGGTCGACGCCGAGCTTGGGTGCCTTGAGGGCGGCGCGCAGGAGATCGTCCTCGAAGGTGCGGATCATGGTCGAGATCCGGTCTTCCAGCTCGTGCACGTCCGGCGAGGGCGTGGTGCCCGAACGGCGCCCGATGATGAGGTGGAGCCGCGTCAGCACGCCTTCCGGCATGTAGACGGTGCGGGCGGAGATATGGCCGTCATACTCGTCGGCCATCATCGCTTCGATCTTCTCGCGCACGCTCGTGGTGAAGCGGTCGCGCGGAACGTAGATCAGGAGCGAGACGAAGCGGTCGAACGGGTCGATCCGCGGCAGGACGCGCACGCGCGGCCGCTCGGAAAGCTGGAGGATCGACAGCGCGAAGCGGCTCAGCAGCGGCTCGTCGATCTGGAACAGCTCGTCGCGCGGATAAGTCTCCATGATGTTGACGAGCGCGTTGCCGGAGTGGCTGTCCGGGTTGAAGCCGAGCTGGCGGATCACCGCCTCCACCTTGCGGCGCAGGATCGGGATGTTGAGGACCGATTCGGTGTAGGTCTCCGAGGTGAACAGCCCGACGATCCTCAGTTCGCCGATCAGCACCCCGTCGGCGTAGCGCTTGACGCCCACGTAATCGAGGTGGGCATGGCGATGGACGCGGCTGCGCACGTTGGCCTTCGACACGTAGACCGGCTCGTTGCGGCGCAGGAAGGCGCGCACTTCCGGGTTGAGCGTCACGAGTTCCATCCCGCGGCGCAGGACCTTGATCTCCGGGTTGCGCAGGATGCCGAGGCCGGGCTCGTCGCCGGGGACGAGCTCGCCGTCCTCGACCGAGCCGTTCAGCCGGTATTCGCGCATGCCGGTGAGGATGAAGACCTGGCTCTCGATCAGCTCGAGGAACTCGATCGCCTCGGCCAGCTCCTCGCGCGGGACGGGCGGCACCGTGTTGCGGAAGCCCTCGATGGTCTTGGCGATCTTGGCGCGCATCTTCGGCCAGTCGGTCACCGCGGCGTCGACGTCGTGGTAGACGTCGTGGAGGGTGCGCGACAGGGCCTCGCGGTGGTCCTCGTCGTCGATCGCATCGACGTGGATGTGGATGAAGCTCTCGTGGGCGTGGCCGTCGCCGTGGCGGGCCTCGCCGTGGAAGCTGACGAGATTGCCGCCTTCGTCGCGCTGGACGGCGAAGATCGGGTGAACGACGAGGTGGACCTCGATCGCCTGTGCGTGCAGCTCGTTCTTCAGGGAGCCGAACAGGAACGGCTTGTCGTCGTTGATCGCTTCGATCACGGAGATCGCGTGCCCGCTTTCGGCGTCGGTGATGTCGACCTCGTCGGGGGCCTTCACCGCGATGCTGGGCTCGCCGGGCTCGCGCCTCTGCAGCGACTCCCAGCCGGCCTCGGCGAGCTTCATCAGATGCTCGACGGTATAATGCTGGAGATCCTCGGCGGCGGCGTAGCGGAACAGGAGCTCGGCGAATGTCGCGAACGCGACGTCGCCGCCGGCGCTGCGCACACGGTCGGCGAGTTCGCTCAGCTTGCTGTCCTTCGAGTCCGAAAAGTCCTCGAGCATCGTTCACTCCTCAGGTCGCGGGCGGGCTGACTTTCGCCTCGCTTCGTTCTGGCGCATTCAAGACCGTCACATCAGGGGGGGTCTAGCCATGGAAAATGAAGAAGCGGTGATTTCTCTCGATCTGCCGCCGCAATCGCCGCTGTCCGATGAGACGGCGGCCTATTTCGCCAAGTGCCAGGAAAAGCTCGGCCTCGTTCCCAACGTGCTGCACGCCTACTCGTTCGACGAAAACAAGCTGCGCAAGTTCACCGATTTCTACAACGAGGTGATGCTGGCAGATTCGGATTTGTCGAAGCTGGAGCGGGAGATGATCGCGGTGGTGGTATCGGCCGCCAACCGCTGCCACTACTGCGTCGTCGCCCATGGGGCGAGCGTGCGCGCCCTGTCCGGCGATGCCGCGCTCGGCGACACGCTCGCCGTCAACTACCGCGCGGCCAGCCTTTCCGCCCGCCACCGCGCGATGCTGGACTACGCCTGGGCGCTGACGACGGCCCCGCACGCCTCCGGCCCGGGCGAAGAGGCAACCTTGCGCGAGGCTGGCTTCGGCGATCGCGCGATCTGGGACATCATCGCCGTGACGGGTTTCTTCAACATGACGAACCGCGTCGCCACCGCCACGAAGATGCGGCCGAACGCTGAATATTACGCGATGGGGCGGGACGGGTGAGGCGCCGGCCCGGCCGGGATTGCACACCGGTCTGGCATTTCGCTCAGAGATCAACCATGAAATGGTGGTCCGATACACACGATGAAGGCGGGCGGCCGCGAGGCCGTACCCAAGCCGTTAAGAGGAGAGCCGGCCGCGATGGAGTTCGAGCAGATTTTCGAGAATTTCCAGTACAATGACCTTCAGTGGTTCATTCCCGTGCTGGCCGGTCTCATCATCATCGTCATGGGGCTCCTCGCGGGGCTGATCCGCGGGATGACGGCGGGCGTCCTCGTCGCCCTCTTCTTCGGCGGGCTGATGTCGCTGTCGCCGACCATCCTCAACGTGCTTCAGCCGAGGACCGCCAGCGTCGACCCCGCGAGCGCCGACGTCGCCCGCAGCGCGGCCGAGCTCTCCGCCCTCAACAACGACGTGATCGTCGACCTCGTGCGCGTCGTCACCACCATGCGCAGCGCGCTGCAGGGGCTGACGCCGCTGCTGGAAGAAGCGCCGGCGCCTGACGTGGCGGCCGACGGCGACGCCGACGGCGAAACACCCGCAGTCGTGACGCCCACGATCGACCCCGAACTCGCGCTCCGCTTCACGCAAGGCCTCGACGACACCGAGACCCGCCTCGACGCCGTGATCGACACCCTGTCGCGAGCCTCGGCAATCCGCGCCGAGCTCGACGGGAGCCTCACGACGCTTGAATCGCAGCTTCGCAGCAACGCCCGCTAGAACGAGGACCGCCGCCATGGAACCCTTCACCACGCTGACGTCTCCCGCAGCGCCCCTCGACATGATCAACATCGACACCGACATGATCATCCCGAAGGACTACCTGAAGACCATCAAGCGCACCGGGCTCGGCGCGGGCCTCTTCGCCGAGATCTCGCGCAAGGACGACGGCACGCCTGACCCCGACTTCCCGCTCAATCAGCCGGCCTACGCCGCCGCCAACATCCTCGTCGCCGGCGACAACTTCGGCTGCGGCTCCTCGCGCGAACACGCCCCGTGGGCGCTGCTCGACCGCGGCATCCGCTGCGTCATCTCGACCTCGTTCGCCGACATCTTCTACCAGAACTGCTTCAAGAACGGCCTCCTGCCGGTGAAGGTGACGCCGGACGAGCTGGAGCGGCTGATGAACCACGCCAAGCGCGGGGCCAACGCCACGCTGACGGTGGACCTGCCCAACCAGACCATTACCGGCGACGACGGCGAGCCGATCGAATTCGAGATCGACAGCTGGCTGAAGCACTGCCTGGTCAACGGCCTCGACGAGATCGCGCTGACGATGGCCAAGGCCGAGCCGATCGCCAACCACGAGAAGAAGCTCGCCGAAGCCCACCCCTGGGTCTGACGGCCGGGGCCGGTCGCGCCGCCGCGGGGGACTCGCGGCGGCTCCGGTCCATCATGCGGCGAGGGTCGCCCGAGGGGTGCACCGCGTCAAACCGCCTGCGGCGGTTCCTCCACTTCGTTTCGGTCGCTTCGCGATGACCCGGTGCACCCCTCGGGCGATGGCTGTCGCATGACGGCTCCGGAGGAACGACCGGGGGGAACGTGACAGGGCCCGACTCTCCAGAGGAACATGGGGAGGCGCGGCGAGCTCGGGGTGCATTTTCCTGACAAAAAGAGACGCACCGTAAAGCGGTGATCCTCAGACCGGTTTCCATATCCTCGCGGCAATCTGGCGGGGGGCGGACACTATGACGGGTGAACTCATCGGGGAGCTCATCCTTTGGATCATCGCGGCGGTCATCGTCATCTTCGTCATCTACTGGGTGATGAACTGGCTCTACCGCCGCTCGACCAAAGAGACCGCGTTCGTGCGCACCGGCTTTCTCGGCGAGAAAGTCGTGATCGACGGTGGCGCCTTCGTCTGGCCGATCATCCACGACATCACGCCGGTCGCGATGAACACGCTGGCGCTCGACGTCTCCCGTGGCCGCGAGAATGCGCTCATCACCAAGGACCGGATGCGCGTCGACGTGGAAGCCGAATTCTACGTCCGCGTCCGCCCTGAGCGGGCGGCGGTCTCCCGTGCGGCCTCCACGCTCGGCCGGCGCATGAGCGACCCCGACCGGTTGCAGCCGCTACTCTCGGGCAAGTTCGAATCCGCGCTCCGCATCGCGGCGGCCGAGATGCCGATGGACGCGATCCACGAGCAGCGCAGCCAGTATCTGCGCCGCGTGCGCGAGATCGCGCAGGAGACGCTCGACCAGAACGGCCTCGAGCTGGAATCCGTCGCGATCAAGGACATCGACCAGACCGCGCTCGAATTCTTCAACCCCTCCAACCGGTTCGACGCCGAGGGTCTCACCGAGCTGATCCGCGAGATCGAGGGGCGGCGCACGCTGCGCAACGAGATCGAGCAGGCCTCGATGATCCGCATCAGGGCGCGCAACCTGGAGGCGGAGAAGGAATCGCTCAACATCGAGCGCGACTCCGAGCAGGCCCGGCTCGAGCAGGAGCGCGAGGTCGAATTCCGCCGGGCGCAGCAGCGCGCCGAGATCGCCCGCGAGCGTGCCGAACGGGACACCGAGGCCGAGCGGGCGCAGATCACCGCGCGCGAGACCATCGAGCTTGCGCGGATCGCCAACGAGCAGTCCATCGCCGAGGTGCGCATCCAGTCCGAGCGGGAGATCCGCGAGCGCGAGATCCACCGCCAGCGCGCGGTCGATGCCGCCGAGATCGCCTCGCGGCAGGAGATCGACACCGCCCGCATCGCGCAGGAGCGCGCCGTGTCCGAGGCGCGGATCGCGTCGGAGGAAGAGGTCGAGGCGCGCGAGATCGCACGGCGGCGGACGCTGGAAGGCGCCGAGATCGCTGCGCGCGAGGCGACCGACCGCGCAAGGATCGAGACCGAGCAGCAGACCCGCTCGCGCGAGATCGAGCGCGGCCGAGCGCTGGAGGCGGCCGAGATCGCCGCCCGCGAGGATACCGAGAAGGCCCGGATCGCGCAGGACCGCGCCGTGGTCGAGGCGCGGATCGCCAGCGAGGAAGACACCCGCCGGCGCGAGATCCAGCGCAACCGTGCGCTCGACGAGGCGGAAATTTCGGCTCGCGAGTCCATCGAGAAGATGCGCATCGCCGAGGCGGCCGGCACCTCCGAGGAGCGGATCGCCACCGACAAACGCATCCGCGCTTTGGAGATCGAGCGTCAGCGCGCCATCGAGGAGGCGAACGAAGCCGCGCAGCAGGCGATCGAGGCCGCCCGCATTGCACGCGAGAAGGCGGTTTCGGCCGAGCGGATCGCGGCGGACGAGACCACCCGCGCGCTGGAGATCGCCCGCAACCGTACCATCGACGAGGCGCAGGTGCGCGCTGACGAGGCGGTCGAGGCGGCCCGGATCGCCAAGGAGAAGATCATCGAGGCAGAACGGATTTCCGCTGCGCAGGACACCCGCGAGCGCGAGATTTCGCGCGAGGCCGCGGTGGAGGCGGCCGACATCCGCCGGCGCGAGGCGACCGAGCGCCAGCGCATAGAGATGGAGCTCCAGCTCGAGATCGAGCGGATCGCCTCCCAGCAGGAGCGCGAGGTTTCCGATATCGACCGCAAGCGCGCGGTGGAGGAGGCCGACGAAAGCCGCGTCATCGAACTTGCCGCCAAGAAGGCCGAGCGTGCCGAAGCCGACGCCAGGGTCCGCCGCGCCGAGATCGAGGCGCAGCGCGATGTCGCCCGCTCCGACGTGGAGCGCGAGCGCATCCTAGACGCCGCCAAGCTTGAGCGGCGCCGTTCGACCGAGCAGCTCGAGATCGCCCGCGTCCAGGCGCTGCGCGAGGCGGAGATCGCCTCCACCGAGGAGATCGAGCGCGCACGCATCGCCTCCGAGCGGGGTCTCGACGAGGCCCGCATCGGCCACGAGACCGAACGCCGCCGCCGCGAGATCACCCGCGAGCGCGAGGTGGAACTCGCCAACATGGAGCGCGCCATCGCGCTCTACGCCAAGAGCCTGGAGGAGGCCGCCGCGAAGGTGGAGGCCGAGAATGCCAGGGCCCGCGCGGCGGAAGCCGAGGAACGCGTCGTCACCGTGCGCGACACGGAGGCTGCCAACCGCCGCAAGTCCATCGACGTGCTGATGGCCGAGAAGCAGGCCGAGGAGGCGCGCTACGCCGCCGACGCCGAGAAGGTCCGCGCGGCGGTGGAGGCCGAGGCGCAAAAGCTCATCAACGAGGCCGAGAACGTCCTCACCGAGCCTGCGCGCGCCTCGCTCTTCAAGCGGGGCCTCCTCACCCGGATCGAGGGGATCGTGGCGGCGTCGGTCAAGCCGATGGAGAAGATCTCCGACATCCGCATCGTCCAGATGGACGGAGCGGGCGGCGGCGGTGGCTATGCCAACGGCGACGGCACCTACCGCACCGCGACCGACGAGGTCATCAACTCGGCGCTGCGCTACCGCGTCCAGGCGCCGCTGGTGGACAGCCTCCTCGCCGAAATGGGCATCGAGGGCTCGAATCTTTCCAAGATGGGCGGCCTCATCCGCGAGGCGTCCGACATGCAGCGCATCGCCAAGGACGCCGGCGGCAAGTCCGGCGGTGGTTCGGGAGGCGGCAAGCCGTCGGGCGGCGACAACGCGCCGGCGGGGAAGGGCGAGTAGATGGCGCGCGTCTACGTCTCCACGGTGCTCGACGCCCCCGCCGCCCGCGTCTGGGAGCGCGTGCGGGACTTCAACGCCCTGCCGCGCTGGCACCCGCGCATCCGTGAAAGCCGGATCGAGAACGGCGAGCCGTCCGACAAGATCGGCTGCGTCCGCGACTTCCGCCTCCAGAACGGCGACCGCATCCGCGAAAAGCTCCTCGGCCTCTCCGACTACGACATGTTCTGCACCTACGCGATCCTCGAAAGCCCGATGCCGCTGACCGACTACGTCGCGACGCTGCGGATCACCCCGATCACCGACGGCGACCGCACCTTCGCCGAGTGGTCCGCCGACTTCGAGTGCGCGCCCGAGAACGAGGACGATCTCGTGAGCGGCGTCGGCAACAACGTCTTCCAGGGCGGCTTCGACGCCCTCAAGCGCCACTTCACCCGCTGAGATGGTGAGCGTCGTCCGCTCCACGGTGATCGACCAGCCCGTCGAGGCGGTGTGGGCGATCGTGCGGGACTTCAACGGGCACGACCGCTGGCACCCCGCGGTCGCGGACAGCGAGATGGAGCGCGGCGCACCGACCGACCGCGTGTCGGGCGTCAGGCGCTTCCACCTCGTCGACGGCTCGGAGCTGCGCGAACAGCTCCTCACCCTGTCCGACGCCGACATGGAAATGACGTACTGCCTGCTCGATACGCCGGTGCCGCTGTTCAACTACGTCGCCCACGTGCGCCTTCTGCCCGTCACCGACGGCGACATGACCTTCTTCCACTGGCGCTCCCGGTTCGACACCCCGGCGGGCCGCGAGAAGGAACTCGCCGCGATGGTGGGCGACGACATCTATGCCGCCGGCATGGAGGCGATCCGCGCAACACTCGCCGGCGGCGACGCGCGATGAGGGGACACGACCGATGCCGCTGACGGTGGAAACCTACCCGACGCTGTCCGAGGCCGCGCGCGCCTTCGCGGCGGCCCGTGCCGCCCGCTTCATGGGCGGCGGCACGATCCTGATGCGCGCCGTCAACGAGGCGGACCAGAGTTTCGACACCCTGATCCGCACGACGGACCCGGCGCTCACCCAGATCCGCGCCGGCGGCAGCATCGTCACGCTGGGATCGGGTGTCACCATGGCGGCCATCGTCGCCTCGCGCGAGACGGCGTTCCTGGCGCCCGTCGCGCGCGTCATCGGCGGGCCGCAGGTGCGCGCGGCCGCGACCGTCGCCGGCAACCTCTTCGCCGCCGCGCCCTATGGCGACCTCACCGCCGCGCTGATGGCGCTCGGCGCCACCGCCGAGATGACCGACGGGCGGCGCGAGACCATCGAGCATCTCGTCCGCGGCGGGCCGACCCGCGCGCTGGTCGCCGCCATCCACGTTCCGGTGCCGCGCGACGGCCTCCACTTCCGCAAGGTCTCGCGGGTAAAGCCCAAGGGCGTCTCGGTGCTCTCTGTCGCGGCGGTGGTGCCGCGGCAGGGCGGGCGGATCGAGAATGCGCGGGTCGTCTTCAACGGCATGGGCGAGCGCCCCGTTCGCGCGGAAGCCGCCGAGCGGGCGCTGAACGGCCGCTCGCTGGACGCCGCCGCCATCGCCGCCGCGGCCGAGCACGCCGCCGACGGGCTCAGCCCGCGCGACGACGCCATCGCCACCGCCTGGTACCGCCGCGAAGTCGCGGGCGTGCATCTGCGCCGCCTGCTGGAGGAAATCCGCTGATGGCGAAGAAGCCCGTCACCTTCACCCACAACGGCGAGGAAAAGGCCGCCTTCGTCGCCGACGGCCAGAACCTCCTCGACGTCCTGCGCCGCGGCGTCGGCGACCTCACGCCCAAGTACGGCTGCGCCCAGGGCACCTGCGGCGCCTGCACCGTCATCATCGACGGCGCGCCGCGCCTCTCCTGCCTCACGCTCGCCGAAACCGTCGAGGGCGCCGAGATCGAGACCGTCGCGGGCCTCGCCACCGGCACGCTGTCCCCCCTGCAGGACGCGTTCATGACCCACTTCGCCGCCCAGTGCGGCTACTGCACCGGCGGGATGCTGATGTCCGCGGCGGCGCTCCTCAAGCACAACCCGCGCCCAAGCCGCGAGGAGGTGGTCGAGGCCATCTCCGGCAACATCTGCCGCTGCACCGGCTACGAGGCGATCATCGACGCGGTCCTCACCGCCGCCGATCGCTCCGCTGGAGGAGGCTACCGAAATGCGCGCTGATGGGTGCTCACGCCGGCACTGTCATCGGCGCGATGCGGAGCGACTGAAACGCGTGGAGCGCTTCCGGCCTGAGGCGCCAAGTCCATCCTTCGGCGGTCCTGTCGAAATCGATGATCGCGCGGGACCACGCCTCCACGGGTTTGTCTTCATCGACCGCCGTGTCGGGAAAACGCTTTCGGCACATCGTTCCGAATTGAAGGTTCCATCCGCCGAAGTCCTTGTAGTCCATGGCGGCCGCGAGTTCGCGCGCGCCTGCGCCGGGTCTGACCATGAGCGTTTCGATCATCCGGCGTTCGTGTTCGGTAAGCTCCGGAGACGTGAAAGCGGCTCGAATTTCGCAGCACGTGTACATAAGCATCCCCCCTTCAAGGTTGTCTCATCTTGTAGTTGCGGTGGCGTTAAGTCAACCATAACGTGCATAGCGCGGCGTCGTCCAACGCCATGTTTCGCCTCGGGAGCGCACGATGCCGCTTGAATTCCGCAAAGAGTATTTCGCCGACGAGCGGGACGACAATCTCAACGAGATCGGCAAGCCGACGCAGCGGCAGGACATGGTCGGCCACGTCACCGGGCGCTCGCCCTACTACGACGACCACCTGTTCGACGGGCTCTGCCACATCCGCTGCACGCGCTCGCCGCACCATCACGCGAGGATCCGGCGGATAGACACGTCCGCGGCCGAGCGGATGCCGGGCGTGCGGCGGGTCATCACCGGCAGGGACGTGCCCAACAACCTCAACACGCTGCTCTCGCTGCTCGACTTCGGGCTCGACGACGAGCCGCTGCTGGCCACCGAAAAGGTCTGCTACAAGGGCGACCCGGTCGCAGCCGTCGTCGCCGACACCGAGCGGCAGGCGAGGGAGGCCGCCGCCGCCGTGCGGGTCGACTACGAGGTGCTGCCGCACGTTCTCGACGTGGAGGAGGCGATCAAGCCGGGCGCGCCGTCGATCAGCAAGCCCTATCCCGGCAACCTCTTCGTCTACCACGGCAAGTACGACCACCAGAAGCTGCGCTTCGGCGACGTGGAGGCCGGTTTCCGCGAGGCCGACCACGTCATCGAGGGGCGCTACCAGATGAGCCCCATCGAGCAGGCGCCGATCGAGACCTGCGGCGCCATCGCAGCGCCCGAAACCAACGACCGCTTCGTCTGCTACACCTCCACGCAGGCGCTGTTCTTCTCGCTGGGCACCGCCGCCAAGCTCCTCGACATCTCGTCGGCGCGGCTTCACTTCATCGGCGGCACGGTGGGCGGCGGCTTCGGCGGCAAGGTGGATTCGCTCCACGAGCCGATGGCGATCCTCGGCACCATCCTCACCGGCCGGCCGTGCAAATACATGTTCGACCGGCAGGAGGAGATGCAGGTGGGCGCGCCCCGCGGCGCCGAGCGCTGGTACATCACCGACGGGCTGATGAACGACGGGCGCCTGATCGCCCGCAAGCTCGTCGGCTACTTCGATGCCGGCGCCTACACGCGGCTGTCGTCCTACGCGATCATCAAGGGCGTCGGCCATCTGCCGGGGCCGTACACCATCCCCAACGTCTATGCCGACGTCTACTGCGTGTTCACCAACCGCACGCCGGCCACCGCCATGCGCGGCTTCGGCGTGACCGGTGTCGACTTCGCCATCGAGAGCCACATGGACGTGTGCGCCCGCGAGATCGGCCTCGACCCCGTCGCCTACCGCATCATCAATTCCTACCGCGACGGGGACATGAAGGCGCACCGCCGCGTCGCCAAGAACACGGCGCTGATCGAGTGCTGCCAGGTGGCGGCGGAGAAGGCGGGGGTGAAGCTGTCGCCCGTCGCTGCTGGCGGCCTCCTCGCTGAAGGACGGCGGCGGGGTGCGCGGCGAGATCCCGAACTACACCGCGACCGACCAGCACGGCCGGGTGGAGGGCTATTCGTCCGGCTCCTACGCGCAGGGCGGCCAGTCGCGCGAGCCGGTGGAGGCGGGCCGTTCCGCACCGCCGCGCCCCGGCCACACCACGCCGCGCGAGCCTGCGCCGGTGGCGTCCCGCCCCGCGCACGGCGCCTCGCACACGTCGCCGCGGCAGGAGCCCGCCCGCCCGCAGCCGCCGCAGACCCCGCCGCCTGCGCGGGCTTCGCAGCCCTCGCAGGGCCCGCAGCCCTCGCAGGGCGGGGAGGCGCCGGACCGGGATGCACCGCGTCGCGGGCCGCGCTTCTCGTCGATCTCGGGCCTGCGCCGCCGCTAGCGCGAGCCCGTCGGCGGGCCGCACGGGAGAACCGCCGCCGAGAGGCGGCGAGGAGAAACTTGCCGCGGGGCGGGGGCCGGCTGCTAAGACGGCCCCGAACCATCCGAGGAGCCGGTGCCGTGAGCGTTGCGAGTGAGAACAAGTCCGCCAGCGATTCAGCGCGTGGCGTGACGTTGATGATCATCGCCTCGCTCACCGTGCCGACGCTCGATGCCATCGCAAAGCTTCTCGGCCGCGAGCTGCCGCCGGTCGAGATCGGCGTCCTGCGCTACGGGTCGCAGACGGTGATCCTCTTCCTCCTCCTCGCCGTCCTGCGCCGCCCGGTCTTCACCGCCGCGGTACGCGCCTCGATCTGGCGTCTCGCCCTTTCGGGCACCTTCATGGGCCTTGCCTCGATCAGCCTCTACTGGTCGCTGCAGTACCTGCCGCTCGCCAACGCCATCGCGATCTTCTTCGTCGGCCCGCTGATCCTCACCCTGTTCGGCGCGATCTTCCTCGGCGAGAAGGTCGGCATCCATCGCATCAGCGCGGTGGCGGCGGGGCTTGTCGGCGCGCTCATCGTCATCCGGCCCAACTTTGCCGAGTTCGGCTGGCCGGCCGTCCTGCCGCTTATCGCCGCCACCTCGTTCGCCGGCGATGGTCACCACCGTGCGCGGCATGAAGGCCAACCTCGACAGCCTGCGCATCCAGACCATCAGCGGCCTGTTCGCGACCCTCTTCCTCGCCGCCGTCATCGCCCTCGGCAACGCCGCCGGCTCCGCGTTCACCGCGCTGGTCATGCCGTCCAGCGAGGCGTGGGTGCTGATCGGCGTCCTCGGCATCATCGCGACCGGGGTGCAGATGATGATGACCTTCGCCGTCCGCCTCTCCGAGCAGAGCCTCCTCGCCCCGTTCCAGTATCTCGAGATCGTCGGCGCGACGGCGTTCGGCTTCCTCCTGTTCGACGAGTTCCCCGATGCGATCACCTGGGCGGGCACGTTCGTCATCCTGTGCGCGGGCCTCTACGTCATCCACCGCGAGCGGCAGCTGAAGCGCGCGAGGGTCCCGCGCATCGCTCACCCCTGAGGCGCCGCGCACAGCATCAGACTGAACGGATTGCGGCGGCGGGCCGTCCGGCCGATCCTCGGCGCCTCTCATGCCGGAGAATTGCGCCATGACCGTCCACAAGGGCCGAGGCTTCGCCGCGATCAACTACCCGATCGGGATGAATCTGGGCGGCGATCCCAGCCAGGCGCTGGTGCACTCCAACCCCGACGGCAAGTTCATGGTGGCGCTGTCCTCCATCGACCTCGGGCAGGGGATGAAGTCCGTCACCCGCCAGATCGCCGCCGAGACCCTCGGCGTCCCGGTCGAGGACGTCTACGTCGACACCGCCGACTCCGACACCGGCCCGCACTGCATGGGCTCGTTCGCCTCGCGCGGCACCCACCGCGTCGGCAACGCCGTGATCGCGGCCGCCAAGGAAGCCCGCGCCGTGATGCTGGAGGCCGCCGCCGAGGAGATGGAGGTGAACGCCGCCGACCTCGTCACCGACGGGCGCGGCAACATCCACGTGAAAGGCGCGCCGAGCCGCTCGATCACCACCGCCGCTGCCAGCGCCGCAGCACAGTTCAAGCAGGGGCGCACCGTCTCGGGCCGCGGCATCTTCCTGATCCCGCTGTCGGCCGTCGACCCCGACACCGGCGAGATGGACCCCGTCACCTGCTACGCCCACGCCGCGCTGTTCGTGGACGTGGAGGTCGACGACGAGACCGGCGAAGTCACCGTCACCGAGATGAACTCCGCCTACGAGCTCGGCCGCGCGCTCAACCCGCGCCTTGTCGAGCAGCAACTCGTCGGCGGCGCGTGGATGGGCATGAGCCACGCCCTCTACGAGACCACCGAGCCCTACTACCCCGACCGCCGCGAGGGGCCGGAGGACTTCAACACCTACCTGATGCCGGGGCCGGGCGACATCGCCCCCCACAACATCGCGGTGCTGGAGCGGCCCGCCCCCGATGGTCCCTACGGCGGCAAGGGCCCCGGCGAGATGTGCGCTAACCCCGTCCTCCCCGCCATCGCCAACGCGGTGTTCGACGCCGTTGGCGTGCGGGTGTGCGATCTGCCGATCTCGCCCGACAAGATTCTCCGCGGGCTCAGGGAAAACGGAGGGGCGAAGAAGCCTGCGCCGGGGCGGATGCCTTGAGGGGACGCCTCGCTGCCTTCGGCATCTCGGGTGCTTCGGTCCCGGTCCATCATGGAACGAGGGTCGCCGGGCGGGACGGACGCGTCAACGGCTGCGCCGTCCTCCACTGGCGTTCCGGCCCTTCGGGTGACCCGTCCGTCCCGCCCGGCGATGCGGTTCGCATGACGGCTCCGGAGGAACGACCGGGGGAACATGAGCGCGCCCGACTCTCCAGAGGAACTGTGGGGGTGGAGGCGGCTGCCGGCCTTTCTCTGGGTGGGGTGCCATGCCGGTTGAGCGGTCGGTCAGCGGAATTGATGGGCCGGAGCGGCTCGTCCGAGGCGCTGCGCGATGCGCAGTATCTCGCGGGGGAGGAACTTGCGACGGCGGCTTATCTCGCGCTGGCGCTCGGCAAGCCGCTGCTGCTTGAAGGGGCGCCGGGGGTCGGCAAGACCGAGGGGGCCAAGGCGCTCGCCTCCATCCTCGGGCGCCAGTTGGTGCGGCTCCAGTGCTTCGAGGGGATCGACGCCGGTGCTGCCCTCTACGAGTGGAACTACCCCCGCCAGATGCTGGCGATCCGGCAGGCGGGCGACCGCTACGTCAACATCTATGGCGACGACTTCCTCCTCGCCCGCCCCATGCTGGAAGCGCTGCAGCACGCCTCCGACACCGTTCTCCTGATCGACGAGATCGACCGCGCCGACCAGGAGTTCGAGGCGTTCCTGCTCGAGTTCCTGTCGGACTTCTCCATCTCCATCCCCGAGCGCGGCACCATCCGCGCCGAGCGGCCGCCGGTGGTGGTGCTGACCTCGAACCGCACGCGCGAGCTCCACGAGGCGCTCCGCCGCCGCTGCGTCTACCACTACATCGGCTACCCCGACGCCGCGCGCGAGGCCGACATCGTCATGATGCGCGCCTCCACCGTCGCCCGCCGCACCGCCGATCAGGTGGTGCGCGCCGTGACGGCGCTCCGGGCCGAGCCGCTCGCCAAGGCCCCCGGCGTCGCCGAGACCGTGGAGTGGGCCGAAGCGGCGACGCTCCTCAACAGCCAAGGCAGCCCGTGGCCGCTCGCCTTCCGCCGCTCCATCGGCGTCGCGCTCAAGGACCAGGACGACATGCAGTTCCTGGACGGACGGATCGACGCCATGCTCGCCGAGGCGGTCGGCTGATGCCGGCGCCGGCACGGGAGCGCCCCGGCGCATCGTTGCCGCGCGCCGCCGTTCCGTTCGTGACCTTCGGGTCGCGGCTGCGGCGGCACGGCTTTCCCGTCGCGCCGGAGCAGACGCAGAGCTTCGTCGCCGCCGTCGGCATCCTCGGCCCGCGCGGCATCCCGGACATCCACCGCGCGGCCCGCGCCGTCTTCGCCCCGCCGCCCGAGCTCTGGGAGATGTTCGACGCTCTGTTCCGCGCGCACTTCCTCGGCCAGACCATCGCGGCGCCCGCAGAAAGCCTCGACGACGAGCGCGCCTTCGAGCCCGACGACGGGGCCGCCGACCTCATCGAGCCCGAGGAGGAGACCGAAGCCGGCGAAGATGCGACCGCCGCCGAGGCGCTGGCCGGCCGCACCTTCGCGCCGCTGTCGGAGAACGAGGCGCTGCGGCGCTTCCGCCGAGCCGCGCCCGCGAGGCTCCCGGTGCGGCTGTCGCGGCGCTGGAGAAGCCACCGCAGGGGCGGGCGGCCGCACCTTCGCCGCGCGCTGCGCGAAGCCTCCAAGCGCGACGGCGAGGTCGTCGTCCTGCCCGACGCTGAAGCGCAGGATGTCGCAGCGGCGCATCCTCCTCCTCGTCGACGTGTCGGCCTCCATGAAGGGCGGCACGGACCGCTCGCTGCGCCTCGCGCACACGCTGGTGCAGGCGGCGGACCGGTGCGAGGTGTTCACCGTCGGCACGCGCCTCACGCGCATCACGCGCGCGCTACGGCACCGCCGCGAGGGGCCTGCGCTCGACGCCGCAGCCGCCTCCGTGGCGGACTGGGACGGTGGCACCCGCCTCGGCGATGCGCTGACCGCCTTCCTCGCCGTGCCGCGCTTCGCGGGCTTCGCGCGCTCGGCCTTCGTGGTGGTGCTGTCGGACGGGCTGGAGCGGGGCGAGCCCGACGCGCTGATCGCCGCCGTCGCCCGCCTGTCGCGCCTCTCCCACGCCATCCTGTGGCTGTCGCCGCTCGCCTCCGACCCGGACTACACGCCGCAGACCGCCGCCATGGCCGCCATCGCGCCGATGGTCGCCCGCATCGGCGACGGCGCCTCCACCGCCGCCATCACCCGCGAAATCCTCGAAGCTGCGAGACTGCCATGAGCGACTTCCCCATCGTCGACGCCCACCACCACATCTGGCGCCGCGCCGACCTGCCGTGGCTCCTCGGCCCGACCCAGCCGCGCATCTTCGGCCCCTACGATGCCATCAAGCGCGACTACCTGATCGACGAGTACAAGGCGGACGTGGCGGGCTCGGGCGTCGAGAAGTCGGTCTACGTGCAGGCCAACTGGGCGCCCAACTGGTTCGCCGACGAGGCGCGCTGGGTCGCCGGCGTCAGCGCCGAAACCGGGCTGGCCGCACGCCATCGTCGCCTTCTGCGACATGACGCAGGACGACGCGCGGCGCCGACCTCGACATTCTCGCCGACATCCCGCTGGTGCGCGGCATCCGCCACCAGATGCACCACCACCACAACCCGCTCTACCGCTTCGCCTCGGGGCCGGACGTGGTCGGGACGCGACGCGGTGATCCGCAATGTCGGCCGCCTCGCCGGCTACAACATGGTGTTCGACCTGCAGATCTTCGCCGGGCAGGTGGAGCCGGCCCTGCGGCTGGTGGAGGCGTGCCCGGACGTGACGTTCGTCCTCCAGCACGCGGGGATGCCGGAAGACCTCACCGACGAGGGCAAGGCGCGAGTGGCGCGAGGCGATCGGGCGGCTCGCCGCGGCGCCCAATGTCCTCTGCAAGCTGTCCGGCTTCGGCACCTTCATCCACGAGAACGACCCGGCGCACATCGCGTGGACCGTCTCCGAGTCGCTGGCGATGTTCGGCGCGGAGCGCTGCCTCTACGGCTCCAACTTCCCGATCGAGAAGCTCTGGACCGACTACGCCGCGCTGATCGGCGCGGTGAAGGACGCGCTCGCGGACGAGCCGGAGGAGACCCGACGCGCCGTGTTCCACGACACTGCGGCGCGCGCCTACCGGCTCTGATACGCGGCGGCGGCTGCGAGCGCGCTGGCGAGAACCGCCTCGTCCTCGCCGTGGCCGCCGACGAACTGCACGGAGAGGCCGGGGAACGGAACGATCGCCACCGGCAGCCCCGCGACGTTGGCCGACAGCGTCAGGCGGATGTTGGCGTTGGTGATCGGCTGGCGGACGCCGCCGAGGACGGCGGTCTGCGCACTCCGGCGCGCAGGCAGCATCGGCAGCGTCGGCCGCAGGAGCACGCGGCCGGCTGGCATGGGCCCGCAAGGTCTCCCGCGCCTCGTCGACCAGGACGTAGCGCGTCCTCGATCTCGGCTTCGGTCAGCGTCTTCGCGTAGCGCAGCGCGTCGGCGATGGTGGGGGGAAAGCCGCCGGGGGTGCGCTCGAAGTCGGCGCGGTGGACCGCGAGGCCCTCGGCGCAGACGAGGGTGGAGTGCGCGGTTGCAAGGTTCTGGTAGCGCGGCGGGGTGCCGTCGTCCTCCGCCGCGCCGAGCGCCTCGGCGATACCGCGGAAGCGCGCGATGATCTCCGGCTCGGCCGCCCGTAGCGCGCTCGCGTCGTAGAAGAGGGGGACGCGGGGCGGCGGGCTGCCAGCCGTCGATCATCACCGCGGCTGCGGCGGCGAGCGTTTCGCCGGTCGCGGCGAGGAGGCCGGGGGCGTCCAGCGTCGGCGACAGGGGCAGGATGCCCGCCATCGGAACGCGGCCGTGGCTCGCCTTGAGGGCGAAGAGATCGCAGTAGGCGGCCGGGATGCGCACGCTGCCGCCTGTGTCGGTGCCGAGGCCGACATCCGCCCGGCCCGCCGCCACCGCCGCCGCCGAGCCGCCGCTGGAGCCGCCGACCGCCCGGCCGGGGTGGCGCGGGTTGGCGACCCACGGCGTCATGGTGCCGAAGCCGGCGGCATCGGTGTGGGTGGTGCCGGCGATGGCGTAGCCCGCGCGGCGGAAACGGGCGACGACGGCGGCGTCCTCGGCTGCGACCCTGTCCGAACGGACGGGAAGGCCGGCGCCCTGGACGCAGCCCTTCACCGCGATCATGTCCTTCACTGCTAGGCGGGGGCCTTCCGCGACCGGGAGGGTTTCGACGAACGCGTCGTCGCCGGGGCTCAAGTCGAGGTCTGGCGGTGGGACCGCACCATCACTGGCCGACGAAGCGCGGGTTGCGTTTGGCGGCGAAGGCGCGGCGGCCTTCGGCGTAGTCGTCGCTGGCGTCGGCGAGGTCGACGAGGCGGAAGGCTTCGTCCATCAGCGTCGGCTCGGTGCCGTCGGCGACGGCCCGCAGCGCCACCTTGGCGGCGGCGATGGTGAGCGGCGCGTTGTCGGTCAGCCGCTCGACGAGGCGCTCGATGGTCTCGTCCATGTCTTCGGCGGCGACGAGTTCATGGACGGCGCCGGACGCGAACGCGCGCGTTGCGGGAAGGCGGCCCGCGGTGAGGAGGAGCCAGCGCGCGGTGGCGTCGCCGAACGTGCGGGCGAGGCGGGCGACGCCGCGCGGGTCGTAGCCGAGGCCGAGCCGGGCCGCAGGCACCATGAAGAAGGCGTCTTCGGACGCGATCCGAAGGTCGCAGCACGACGCGAGCGCGGCACCGGCGCCGACGACGGGGCCTTCGAGGCGTGCGACGGTCGGCTGGCGGATCGCCTCGATGGCGAGGCAGGCGCGCTCGAGCTGCTCGTCGTAGGCGCGCAGGCCATCGGCGCCGGAGCGCTCGTCGTCGAAGTCGGTGATGTCGGCACCGCCGCTGAAGACGTCGCCGTAGCCGCGGATCACCACGGCGCGGATTTCGGGATCGCCGCTCGCCTCGGCGGCGAAAGCCTCGAGCTCGCGCCACATCCCGAGCGTGATGGCGTTGCGGCGGTCGGGGTTGGTCAGCGTCGCGATCGCGACCTCCTCCTCGAGGTCGACTTCCACGTGCGGCACGTAACCGCCTTCGCTTGCGTCGAATTCCGCGACCATGTCCGTCTCCCTCTCGCCAGAGGATGAGACTTAGGCGGCGGAGGCCACCGGAGGCAAGGTGTGTGCGCTCTCGGGCGCCACATGCCGGACGCCGAGGACGGGCAGGCCGATCGCCTCGAGCCGCGCAAACCGTGGTGGAGAGCGGCTCGACGGCGACCGCCATGTGGAAGCCGTTGGCGTGGAGGAAGCCGCGTCTCGTCGAGCATGACGCCGACGTGGCCTTTCCAGAACACGAGGTCGCCGCGGGTGAGGGCGGAGGCGGCCGCCCCCTGCCGTTCGCCGAGCCGGTCCCACTGCATGTCGGAATCGCGCGGCGCCGTGCCGCCCGCCGCCTCGATGGCGAGCTGGAGGAGGGCGGAACAGTCCAGCCCGTCCCACGTCTTGCCGCCCCACAGGTATGGTGCGCCGACGTAGGCTTCGGCGATCTTCACCCAGTCGGCCCGTTCCGGGACGAGGGGGCCGAGATGCTGGCCGAGGACGAAGCCGTCCGCCCCGTCCAGCCGGTGGAAGACTTCCTTGCCCGTCAGCGTCTCGGCGACCGCAACGCGTGCGCAGAGCGGAAGATGGCCGAGGAGGCGGGCGCGGATCGAGGGGCCGGAGAAGACCAGCGCGTGCGGAACGCGGACCCGGTGCGTCGCCGCGACCTGGTCGCCGACCATCTCGGCACGGACGTAGCCGACATAGCCGTCCGACGCGCTCTGGACCCACGACCAGCCGTCCGCGGTCTCGAACACGTCGACAGGCTCGCCTGCAAGGAACTCGGTCTCGCGGTTGTCGGCGCCGGGCTTGCCGAACACCGGCGCGACGGGCACTGCGATCGCGCGCCGCTCGGCCTCCGCGTAGCGCGAGGCGTGGATGGTGCCGGAAAGGCGCACGTCCGCGAGGTCGTCGCGGACGGCGTTAAGGCGGGGGTCGAGGCTCACGCTGCGTAGCGGACGCTGAGCCACTGGTAGAGGGCGCGGATCGCCTGCGCCTCGCCGCCCTTCGGCCTGCCGGGCCGGTCCTCGGCGTTCCAGGAGTAGACGTCGAAGTGGGCGTAGGCCTTTGCCTTGTCGACGAACCTGTCGAGGAACAGCGCTGCGGTTGAGGCGCCGGCGAAGGGTTGGGAGGAGATGTGGCTGATGTCCGCGATGGGGGACTTCAGCCATGTGGCGTAGCGGTCCCACAGCGGCAGGCGCCAGACCGGGTCGTGGACGTCCTCGCCGGCGAGGCGGATGTCCTCGGCGAGCGCGTCGGAGCGGGTGAAGAGGCCGGGAAGGTCCGGGCCAAGGGCGACGCGGGCGGCGCCGGTGAGGGTCGCGAAGTCGATCAGGAGCTCGGGCTCCTCCTGGTCGGCGAGGGTGAGGACGTCGGCGAGCACGAGGCGTCCCTCGGCATCGGTGTTGCCGATCTCGACGGACAGGCCCTTGCGGGAGCGCAGGACGTCGCCGGGGCGGAAGGCGGCGCCGCCGATGGCGTTTTCGGCAGCGCCGATGAGGACGCGGAGGCGCACCGGAAGGCCGGCGTCCATCACCATCGCGGCGAGGCCGAGGGCCTGCGCGGCGCCGCCCATGTCCTTCTTCATCAGCGCCATGGAGTTGCCGGGCTTGATGTTGAGGCCGCCGGTGTCGAACACGACGCCCTTGCCGACCAGCGTCAGGCGCGGGGCATCATCCTCGCCCCACGTCATGTCGATGAGGAGTGGCGGGCGGGGGGAGGCCGCGCCCACGGCCGCGATCATCGGGAAGCCGATCTCCAGCTCCTCACCGTCGGTGATCTCGACCTTGGCGCCGTGCTTGCGGCCGAGCGCCTGCGCGGCGTCCGCGAGTTCGGCCGGGCCGAGATCGTTGGCGGGCGTGTTGACGAGGTCGCGGGTGAGGTAGACGGCGTCGGAAATCCGGCGGACGTCCTCGATGTCGACCGTGTCGGGCGCGACGAGCCTGATCGTGCGCTTCTTGCCGGGGGCGTAGTTGTCGAACCGGTAGAGCCCGAGGAGGAGGCCGAGCGAGGCGGCGGTGGGGTCGGCCCAGCCCTCTCCGAGGGTGAACGTGCCGTCGGTGTACTTGGCGAGGCTTGCGGCGGCGAAGGGGTCGGGATGTTCGCCGAGGCCGATGAGGACCATCGCGAAGCGGCCTGCGCTGTCGGGGAGGGCGACCATCTGGCCGGCGCTGCCGTCGAAGCCGGAAAGGCGGGCGAAACTTGCGTGGATCTCGGACAGCCGGTCGACGAAGGCGCGCGCATCCTTGCGCAAGACGCCGTGGACGGGGGTGGAGCGCTCCACCTCGTGGCGGCCGACGATCATGGTGGGGTCTCCAGGCTTGTTCAGGGGCGGCGGATCAGCCGTTCCACATTGCCTTGAGCCCGGCCAGCATGTCGAGCACCGGGCCGCCTGCGGCGACGACGGCGACGATCACCGCTGCAACGAGCAGGGCGGTCACCATCGGCAGTTCGGTCATGACCTCGGCCCGCGGCGCCTTCGCGCTGCGACGTGCCCTCGGCATGTCGGCCCCGTTTGCCATTTGATTGCGACCCTTGTCCGCCGGTTCCATTGCCCACGAACCTCACTGGCCCGTCTTGTCGTGAGGTTAATTTCGGCCTCGAACCGCGTCTGGGAAGAGTGTTTAGCGCACTACGGTAAACGGCTGGTGTGCAGCGTTCGGTCAAATTGTGCGGAAGGCTTTACCGGGGGCGGCGGACGGCGCTGCGCGCCGGCTTTGTGACTTGAAGGGGCGAGGGATTTCCTCCCTCGCGCTCCCTCCATCTCGCCGATGGGCAGGGGTTCAGGGCAGATGGCCGCTTCGCGTCCTTCTGTCCTGAGCCCCTGTTCGAGCGTGTGCCGGGCTCGGGCCGCGTCAAGGGTGTAGGCTTCGCCCGCCTTCGGCGCCCTTGACCCGGCCCGATCCCTCGTTCTGTGCCGACGCGCTCAGATCGACTGGTTGTAGGCGCCGACCTCGGGGTTCTCGCGCAGGACGCCGTCCACCGCCTTGAACATGGCGCGCATGTTCTCCTCGCTGGTGGGGCTTTCGACCACCACGACCAGCTCCGGCTTGTTGGAGGAGGCGCGGACGAGGCCCCACGTGCCGTCCTCGGCGACGACGCGCACGCCGTTGACGGTGATCAGCTCGGAGATCTTCTGGCCGGCCACCTGTTCGCCGGCGGCGTGCATGTCCTTGAAACGCTGCACCACCTTGTCGATGACCCCGTACTTCAGCTCGTCGTCGCAATGGGGGCTCATGGTGGGCGTCTGCCAGGTCTTCTGCAGGGCGCCGCGCAGCTCGGACATGGTCTTGTCCGGGTTGCGGTCGAGCATTTCCAGGATCGCGATGGCGGAGATCAGGCCGTCGTCGTAGCCGCGGCCGATCGGCTCGTTGAAGAAGAAGTGGCCGGACTTCTCGAAGCCCGCAACGGCGCCGAGCTCGTTGACGCGGCGTTTGATGTAGGAGTGGCCGGTCTTGTAGTAGTCGGTCTTGGCGCCATTCTCGGCAAGCACAGGGTCGGTGTTGTAGAGCCCGGTGGACTTCACATCGACGACGAACTGCGAGCCGTGCTTCAGCTTGGAGAGGTCGCGCGCCAGCATCACGCCGACGATGTCGGCGAAGATCTCGGCGCCGGTCTCGTCGATCACGCCGCAGCGGTCGCCGTCACCGTCGAAGCCGAAGCCGACATCCGCCTTGTGCTCCAGCACCGCGTCGCGGATCGCGTGGAGCATCTCCATGTCTTCGGGGTTGGGGTTGTAGCGCGGGAAGGAGTGGTCGAGCTCGGCGTCGAGCGGGATCACCTCGATGCCGAGGCGCTCCAGCACCTTGGGGGCGAACGCGCCGGCGGTGCCGTTGCCGCACGCCGCGATCACCTTCAGCGGGCGCTTGATCTTCCGGTTCTTGACGAGGTCGTCCATGTACCGCTGCGCGAAACCGTCGACATACTCGTAGGAGCCGCCGGCGGAGAGGTCGAACTCGGTGTTGAGGACGATCTCCTTGAGGCGGCCGATCTCGTCGGGGCCGAAGGTGCGGGGGCGGTCGGCGCCCATCTTCACGCCGGTCCAGCCGTTCTCGTTGTGGCTGGCGGTGACCATCGCCACGGCCGGCACGTCGAGCTCGAACTGGGCGAAGTAGGCCATCGGGGTCACGGCGAGGCCGATGTCGTGGACCTTGCAGCCTGCCGCCATCATGCCCTGGATGAGGGCGGTCTTGATGGAGGAGGAGTAGGAGCGGAAGTCGTGCCCGGTGACGACTTCCTTCGGCTTGCCGAGTTCGCCGAGCAGCGTGCCGATGCCCATGCCGAGCGCCTGGACGCCCATGAGGTTGAGCTCCTTGCCGAACAGCCAGCGCGCATCGTACTCGCGGAAGCCGGTGGGCTTCACCATCGGCTCGGTTTCGTACGCGTAGGTGTTCGGGGTCAGCTGCGGCTTGGGTTTGGGAAACATGGCACGGGCTCCGGCGGGTTCTGACGCCTTGCCTACCGTGTTTGTTCCGCGGACAAAAGTCCGCTGTTGGACGAGAGCCTGGGCGACCTGCCGCTATTTCGTGCCGAACATGCGGTCGCCGGCGTCGCCGAGGCCGGGGACGATGTAGCCGTGGTCGTTCAGCTTCTCGTCGATGGCGGCGGTGACGATCGGCACGTCCGGGTGGTGGCCGCCGAAGTTGCTGATGCCTTCGGGCGCGGCGAGCAGGCAGACGAAGCGCATGTCGTTGGCGCCGGCTTCCTTGAGGCGGTCGACGGCGGCGATGGCGGAGTTGGCGGTGGCGAGCATCGGGTCGAGGACGATGACGCGGCGCTCGCCCATGTCGTCCGGGGCCTTGAAGTAGTATTCGACCGCCGAGAGGGTTTCGGGGTCGCGGTAGAGGCCGACGTGGGCGACGCGGGCGGACGGCACGAGGTCGAGCATCCCGTCGAGGAGGCCCTCGCCGGCGCGCAGGATCGGCGCGAAGACGAGCTTCTTGCCGGCGAGCTGCGGCGCCTGCATCGGCATCAGCGGCGTTTCGATCTCGACCATCTCGAGCTCGAGGTCGCGGGTCGCCTCGTAGCACAGCAGCATCGCGATCTCGCGCAGGAGGCGGCGGAAGCCTGCGGTGGAGGTGGTCTTGTCGCGCATGATGGTCAGCTTGTGGCGGACCAGCGGATGCTCGATCACCGTGACGGACGGGGTCTCAACCAAGTTCATCTCTCCATCGCTTCCGAATGCCGCGCTGCGGACCCGGCCTCTAGCAAGATTGCGGCCCGCGACGGGCCTAGAATACCGTACCGTCGCTGATGATGGGGATCGGCGGGCTCTTGTCCGCACGCTTTTCCGCAGCAAGCTGGCGGCCGGCGAGCCAGGTGCCGCCTTCCAGGATCGCGGCGAGCGGCAGGTCCGCTGCGCTGACGCCGAGCCGGTCGCGCACCAGAGGCGCGATCCGCGACAGGAGCGTGACGGTGGCTGCGCGCCATTCCACGATCAGCGGCTCGTCCACCCTGTGCGGCGTCTCGGCGGCCTTCGGGTCGCGCAGCAGGAGCGCGCCGCCGTCCACGAACAGGCCGCCGTTGCGGTACTCGGCGAGGCCGGGGAGCGCGTCGAGGTCGGTGACGGTCGACGCCGTGGACCAGCAGCGGCTCGATCAGCGACAGCGACAGCCAGGTGGAGAGCTTGTGGAACGGCACGAGGTCGCTGCCGGGCGTGCCGTCGCCGAGCGCCGGATGGGCCCAGGTGTCGCCGAGCGGGATGCCGGCGAGCGTGAGGCGGCTCGGCCAGATCGGGCTGAGGCCTTCGAGCACGAAGTCGAGGATCGCGGCGGCGGGGAGGGGGGCGCCGCCCGCTTCCGCGGCCAGCGCGTCGATGATGCCGCCGGGGCGGGGGTCGTCCTCGCTGGCGAAGAGGTCGGGGCTTGCCCGCAGCGCCTCTGCGAGGCTGACGAGGAGCGCGCGGCGGCCGTCGGCCCCTTCGAGCGGATTGTCGTCGGTGATCTGGAAGCCTGCGGCGAACTCCTCGGCGGTCAGGCTCTCCAGCGCCTCGGCGTCGGCGCGGAGCGGATCGGCGGGCACGGCGGAGAAGGCGCCGGCAACGAACATGCCGAGCGAGGCGAGGCCGAGGCCCTCGGAGCGGCCGATCTTCTGGCCGGTGGCAGCCTCGTGGTATTCCCAGCGCGGGCCTGCGCCGGCGTCGAGCAGCACGGAGGTGATCGCAAGGTCGCCCATGGCGCGGGCGGCTTCCTCGGGCGAGGACCATTCGCGCGCCGCGGCGATGCCGCCGAGCCGGTCCATGCCGCCCACCTCGAAATGGCGCCAGCGGGCGTGGAGCGGCACCTGCAGCGTCGGGAAGCGCTGCGCGGGTCAGCGCGGCCACGCTGTCGGCGAGGCGGGGCAGGGCGTCCGCGTCGTAGGTGAAGTGCTCCGACTTGCCGTCCTCGATGAGGGCGAACAGGGCGGCGGTGCGGCCCTGCACCGCCTCAGCCGTCAGGATCGTGCGGGCCGCCTCGAGGGCGGCGTCCGTGCTGGCGTCAGTCATTCAGCTTGCGGCCCTTCACGGCGCTGAGATCGGCGGCGGCGCCCTTTTCGGAATAGTAGCCGGCGGCCTTCTTGGCTTCCATCTCCACCTGCGCGTCGGCCGGGATCAGGTCGTCGGGGATCGAAATCCGCTCGCGGATCTCGATGCCCGACTTGGTGACGGCGTCGTACTTCATGTTGCTCATGGAGACGAAGCGGTCGATCTTGGTGACGCCGAGCCAGTGCAGCGTGTCGGGCATCAGCTCCTGGAAGCGCGCGTCCTGCACGCCGGCAACGCATTCCGTCCGCTCGAAATATTCCGAAGCGGTGTCGCCGCCCTCCTGGCGCTTCCTCGCATTGTAGACGAGGAACTTGGTGACTTCGCCGAGCGCGCGGCCCTCTTTCCGGTTGTAGACGATGAGGCCGACACCGCCGTCCTGCGCCTGCTTGATGCACTCCTCGATGCCGTGGATCAGGTACGGGCGGCAGGTGCAGATGTCGGAGCCGAAC
This sequence comes from uncultured Alphaproteobacteria bacterium, assembly GCA_963704595.1. Lineage (GTDB taxonomy): Bacteria > Pseudomonadota > Alphaproteobacteria > Rhizobiales > Amorphaceae > Acuticoccus. The sequence continues at coordinate 3,620,124 of OY969922.1, read as the reverse complement.
ACGTCGGAGCCGTTGCACTCGTCGTGGACGCGGCAGGTGAGGTGCTTCTCGGGCTTCGCGAGATCCGCGGGATCGCCGAAGATATAGACGGTGATCGAGCCGATCGGCGGCAGGAAGGCGAGAAGGTCCGGCCGGGTGACGAGCTCGGGGAACATGCCGCCGGTCTGCTCGAACAGGACGCGGCGGAGCTTCGTCTCCTCGACGCCGAAGCGCTCGGCGAGGCCGGGGAGATACCACACCGGCTCCAGCGCCGCCTTGGTGACAGCGACGTCGCCCGATTCCTTCACGATCTTGCCGTCGGCCACGAGGCGGCCTTCGCGCACGGCGTCCTTCAGCTCGTTGAGGACGAGGTGCGCCTGCGTGACCGCGATGGTCGGCCGGATGTCGACGCCCTCGGCGATGAGGTCGCCGAACGCCTGCGTGGAGACGTGGCCCCACGGGTCGAGCGACACGATCTTCGTCGGGTCCTTCCAGGACGGGAAGGGGCCGATGTCGTGCGTCGGCGAGGTGTTGGTGAGGTCGGGTCGCTTGATCGGGTTGAGCGCGCCGGAGGTGACGGCGAGCGCGCGGTAGAGGCTGTAGGAGCCGCCGTGGGTGCCGATGGCGTTGCGGTCCGCCGCCTCCGTGACGGTGCCGACGATCGGCCCGCGCTCCTGCGGGGTGTCCGCGCCCCAGTGGAGCGGGAAGCGCACCTTCTTGCCGCTGCCCGGGTGCGTGGTCAGCCTGATGTGGGTCTTTCTGTTGACGGTCTCGCTCACGCGGCCCTCCGGAAAGTTGAACGCCGGCGAGAGGACCAGCCGTTCGACCAAAGACGGGCAGATGGCATATCGCGACGGGAAGTGCCAGCGCTTGAAGATGTGATCTGTGTAACCATGGCACTGTCAGATCACACGATTTGCAACAGATTGTTCACTCTGGCCCGCAAGATTGCGCGGGACTGGCGGCACTCGGCACGCACGGACGCGAGGATGGCTTTAATTATGGCAAACTGGCGCTAGGATGCCTCGATCATGAACACTCCGCCCCGCCGCCGCCAGTCCGACATTTCGCCCGTACCGTTTCCGGTTCTGATTGCAGATATCGGCGGCACGAACGTGCGCCTCGCGATTCTCGCTGATTCGCACGCCACCCTGCGCGCGTTCCCGACCGTGCAGACAGGCAGCTTCCCCGATTTCGCGACCGCCGCGACGGAGACGGTGCTCGACACCACCGCCATCATGCCGCGCTCGCTGCTGATTGCCATCGCCGGGCCGGTCGGCAACGGGCCGATGAAGCTCACCAACGCCGACTGGGTGATCGACCTCGAGGCGATCATGAACGATCTCAACCTCGAGACCGCGATCGCCTTCAACGACTTCGAGGCGCTGTCGCTTGCGCTTCCGGCGCTGGAGCCCGATCAGCTGATGCAGGTGGGCGGCGGTGCCGTGGCGAGCCGCCAGCCGCGCGTCGTTATCGGCCCCGGCACCGGCCTCGGCGTCGCCGCGCTCATCTACGGCGACCAGAGCTACACGCCGCTCGCGGGCGAGGGCGGCCACGTCAACTTCGGGCCGGAAACGCCGCGCGACTTCGCGATCTGGCCGCACCTCGACCCGTTCCACGGTCGCATCTCCGGCGAGGCGCTCCTCTCCGGCAACGGGCTGGCACGGATCTATCGCGCGGTCTGCAAGGCCGACGGCCGTGACGGCAGTGATTGCATGAAGGGCGAGGACGTCACGGCGCGCGCCGACGCAGGCGACGCCGCGGCGGATGAGGCGATCGACCTCTTCCTCACCTATCTCGGCCGCCTCGCCGGCGACCTCGCGCTCCTCTTCCTCGCCAAGGGCGGGGTCTACGTGGCGGGGGGCATCGCGCCGCGGCTCGCCGACCGGTTCGAGCGGAGCGGCTTCCGCGCCGCATTCGAGGCGAAGGCGCCCCATACCGGGCTGATCTGCCAGATGCCCACGTTCCTCGTCACCGAGCCGCGCCCGGCGGTGACCGGGATGGCGACCTTCGCGATCATGCCGGGCCGGTTCGCCATCGACCTCGGGTCCCGCCGGATCGACCGCTGACGGCACCCTCCGTTTGATCGAAGGGTGCCGGAGAATGCCCGCTTTCCGGGACGGGTCGTCAGCCGGCTCATTTTTTCCCGCTTTTAGGTGAGAGATCGCGCGATGGGGCTTGCGCCGTTTTTCCAAACGGTCTATCTCGCCGTCACGCGGAGCGACGCGGGGCGCCTCTTTAAGACGGCGCCGGACGCGGGTGTAGCTCAGGGGTAGAGCACAACCTTGCCAAGGTTGGGGTCGTGGGTTCGAATCCCATCGCCCGCTCCAATTTTCTCATCACTTACAATGCGACGGCTCGATATGGTGCGCATTTGCGGCGCCATTTGCCGCGTTGATTCGTGTCGTCTCCTCTCTCGCCGAACGACCCTTGCGCCGGCCCTCGATCGGCGGCAGGCATGGCGCCATCGACCGGGGAGAGTGATGTGAAATTCGGCGTAGCGGGCACGTCCCAGTGGGCGGAAAAAACCCACCTCACCGGCCTTGCGGCCAATCCCGACATCACGCTGGTCGCAGTGCAGGGCCGCAATGCGGAACGCCGCGCGGCGCTTGCCGGCACATTCGGCATCGAGGCTTTCGAGAGCTTCTCCGCGATGCTCCCATCGGTGGATGCCGTCAGCTTCTCTCTGCCGCCTTCCGTCCAGGCCGATCTCGCGCGCGAGGCGGCGGGCGCCGGCAAGCACCTCCTCATGGAAAAGCCGATCGCGATGTCGCTGGCGGACGCCCTTGGCGTCGCGGAGGCCGTGGAGCGGGCCGGCATCTCTGCCGCGTGCTTCCTGACGCGGCTGTACGTGCCCCTGGTGCGCAAGTTCGTCGAGCGCGCGAGGGCCGCCAGGCCCAACCGCGGCGCCGCCTCCTTCCGCTCCGGCGCGCTCCTCGCCGGCCCCTATGCCGCATCCGGGTGGCGTCAGTCCGAGTACGGCGCGCTCTGGGATGCGGCGCCGCACACCATCTCCGTGCTGACCGCGGTCCTCGGGCCCGTGTCCGAAGTGACCGCCGCACGGCAGGACGCCGGCGGGCTCACGGCCGCGTTCCGTCACGAGAGCGGTGCGACGTCGGAGCTGTTCGCCAACCTTCGCGATCCGGGCACCAGACTGGCGGAGGACTACGCGTTCGAAGGCGGCACGGAGCCCGTGGCCCTCGGCGCCTACACCTACGACAGGCCGGCGATCTACATGGCCGCCATCAACGAGCTTGTTTCTGCGGTGCGGACGGGGTCGCCGCACCCCTCGCTTGCGGTCGGCCTTCACCTCGCGGCGGTCTGCGAGGCGGCAGAGGAGGCGCTGAAGACCGGCTCCCCCGTCGCGGTGGCGCCGACGCCCGGCGTGGACGCGGTCGGAACCTGGCCGGCGGTGTAGCCGGCCGGTCGCTAGTCCTCGGAGGCGTTGAGAGCCTCCTCAAGTGTGCGGAACATTGCGCGGGTCTCGTCGAGCCCGATGGCGAGGCCGACGTGCTCGCGCGCATTGTCGACGTCGCCGGAGATCTGGTAGGCGCGGGCGAGCTGGAAGTGGCTCTCGGGGTCGTTCTGGTTCACCGCGATGGCAGCCTCGCCGGCCTCCACCGCGCCGTCGATGTCGCGGGTGCGGATGAGGCATTCGGTCAGCAGGGAAAGCGCTTCCGATGACCGGCCGCGGATCTCGATGGCGCGGCGGCACGCCTCTGCCGCCTCGGCGTGGTTCTGGGTCCGCAGCGCCGTGCGGGCGAGGAGAAAATGGTAGTTGGCCGTGTCGACCGGGCCTTCCGAGAGGATTTCCAGGGCGCGCGGAAAGCGGTTCTGGAAATAGGCGGCGAACGCCTTGGCGACGCGCAGCCCGTCCGGCGTCGCGGTCGCGCTGTCCCAGGCTGCATGCTGCGCGGAGCCCGCTGAGGCGGCGAAGATGTCGAGGATCGCCTTCACCGGGGTGGAGCGCAGCTCGTCGATCCGCATCGGGACGGGATCGAAGATGCTGGTGTTCTTGGGCGCGATGTTGACGTACATCTGGTAGCCGAGCGCCGACATCAGCCCCTCGAACTGGTCAGAACTCGGTGGAGTTGGTCAGGAATTCGCAGCACAGCGTCGGCCGCGCCTCCTTCACGTAGTCCTTGATCGAGCTGATGATGACGTAGTCCATCCCCTCGAGGTCGGACTTGATGACGGTCGGAGGGGTGTCGCCCCGCTGCAGGATCTCCGCCGCCGGCACTCCCTCGACGCTGCCGATGCCGGAGCCTTCCTCCGCGGGCACCCACAATGGGTCGAGCTGGTGCGCGTCAGTCACCCGCTCCTTCATCCGCGAGAAGCGGCTGGTGTCGGGCGAGACGAGGCAGTTGATGGCCGTGATGTTGTTGCAGCCGTTGAGCGCGATGTTGCTCTCCAGAAGCTTGAAGCGCGCCACGTCGGCCTCGACCGCGACGACGCTCCGCGCCTTGCGCGCCAGCGGGATCGCATAGGTGCCGACATGGGCGCCGAGATCGAGCACCGTGTCGTCGGCCTTCACGGCGTCGAGCAGCATCTGAAGGTCGGTGCGCTGGTGGGCGTTGAAACGCAACAGCTGCAGGCGGATGCCCCTGTCGTTGCCCTGAAGTTCGAACGAACCCCACTCCGTCTCGATCATGCATGCCTCGCGCTAATGCCTGTTCCACCTATAATTGAAGCGGACGCAACATCAAATCTCGCCGGAAAGCGGCAGCATTCGCAAGCCGCGGCGGCAAAATAGTCGCGGGAAGGGTAAACCGGGCGGAAGTCCGAGCTTTTAAGCGGGGCGGGTCTGGTAGCCGTGCTGGTCGAGGAGTTTGCGGTACGCGTCGAAACGCTCGCCTAGGATGTGGATCTTTGCAGGGTCAGGATCGACCACGATCTCCGCAGCGGGCTTTGCGGCGAGGCTGGCGACGTCGGCCTTGCCTGCCGCAATGCGGGCAAGCCGCGCCGCGCCGAGCGGGGCGGCGAGGGGGGCGGTGGCGCTGCGGGAAACCGGCCGGTGGAAAAGCGTCGCGATCAGCGAGAGCCAGAACGCATTGCGCGCGCCGCCGCCGACGGCGGTGAACGCGTCCGGCTTCAGCCCGGCCCGCTCCTGCGCCTCGACGCACTCGGCGATCTGGAAGGCAATGCCCTCCAGCGCGGCGTAGGCAAGCGCTCCGCGGTCGGTCCGCCCGGTGAGACCCGCGATGACGGCGGCGGCGTCGGGCCGGTTGTGCGGCGTGCGGATGCCGCCGAGGGCCGGTGCCATCGTCGGCGCCTCGGCGATGCGACCCGTCGCGGCGAAGGCTTCGGCCTCCGCGGCGAGCTCCACCACCGGCGTGCGGGTAAGGTCGGCGAGCCACTGGAAGGTGGCGGTGGCGCTCATCACCACGGCCATCGAGAGGTACGTGCCCGGCGCGGCGTGGATGCCGGTGAGGATCGCATCGTTCGGCGCGGGGCGGAACGAGGCGTCCACCGCGCAGACCACGGCGGAGGTGCCGATCGTGACGACAGTGTCGCCGGGGCTCGCGGCGCCGACGCCGAGCGAGCAGGCCATGTTGTCGCCCGCGCCGCCGGAGACGGGGATGCCCGCGGGGAGGCCGAAGCGGGTGGCGAGAGCGCCGCGGAGCCCGCCGCCCGATTCGGCCGAACCGATCAGCGGCGGCAGCTTCGCGGCGGACCAGCCGCAGGCCTCGATCAGGTCCGCGTCCCATTCGCCGGTGCGGTTGTCCATCAGGCAGGTGCCGGAGGCGTCGCTTGCCTCGCTGGCGCGCTCGCCTGTCATCCACAGGCGCACATAGTCCTTGGGGGAGAGGAGGCAGTCGGTGGCTTCCAGAGCGGCCGGCTCGTGTTTCGCGAACCAAAGGAGCTTGGGGCCGGGGAGGCCGGGGTCGGGCGTGCCGTTGACGCGCATTCCGATGTCCGGCCGGCGGCGCAGGAGCTCGGCGCACTCGGCGATGGCGCGCTGGTCGTTCCACAGCGCGGCGGGGCGGACGGGCTTGTCGGCGGCGTCGATCATCACCGTGCCCAGCATCTGGCCGGAGAGGCCGATCCCCTCGACCGACTGCCATAAGCTCCGGGTGGCTCGGCCGCCAGCGCATCGAGGCAGGAGGCGACGGCCTCGCACCACAGGTCCGGCGCCTGCTCGGACCAGCCGGGGTGGGGGGCCGAGACGCGGATCGGCCGGCTCGCCTCGCCGAGCACGGCTTCCGCCTCGTCGGCGATCACCGCCTTCACGCCGGAGGTGCCGATGTCGATGCCGATGACGAGGCTCATTGCTGGTCCTTGGTAGGGTTGGTCTCCGCCGCGGCGATGAGCGCCGATGCGGTCGCCTCGTCGGTCACGAAGGTATCGACCACGCCGAGGCCGAGAACCGCCTTGATGATCGCGACCTTGTGCAGCCCGCCCGAGGCGAGGATCACGTTGGGCACGGCCCGAAGGTCGAGATAGTCGATCCCGATGAGGCGCTGGTTGATGGGGTGGTCGATCGGCGCGCCGCCCGCGTCGAGGATGGTGCCGAGGAGATCGCCGACCCCGCCGGCGGCACGCAGCTCCTCCAGCGGAATGTCGGCGGGAAGGCCGTCGCGCATCAGGAGGGCCCGGGTGGACAGGTCGCCGACCGCCATCGCCAGCGCGTCGACCCGGCGGATCTTCTCCAGCACCTCGGTGAACACGTCCTGCCCGGCGATGATGTCGCGCGACTCGCGCGAGCTCGCGTAAAGCGGCGCCGGAAAATAGCTGTGGCTGGCGTTGAAGAGGTCCGCGAGGCGGGTGGTGATCTCGAACGAGGAGACGTCCGACCCGCGCGTCGTGCCGCCCATCACCGAGACGATCTCGAGGTCCGGCCTCCCGACCGGTTCGACGTGCCGCGTCGCGATGTTGAGCGTGTTGCCCCACGACATGCCGAAGAGGCGGATCTCGCGGTCGGCGAGAACGTCGGACAGGAGATGGCCAAGCGCGGTGCCGACCATGGTGGCGACGTCGTCGGCCCGCTCGGGGGCGGGGACGACGTGGACCTCGGCAAGGTCGAACCGGGCCTTCAATGCGGCCTCCAGCTCGAAGCAGGGGGCGAACGCGCTGGAGAGGGTGATGCGCACGAGGCCGGTGCGCCGGGCCTCCGAGAGCGCCTTGTTGACGCGCAGCCGGGTGACGCCGAGCTTTTCGGCGACCGCGCCCTGCGTCAGCCCCTCGACGTAGTACGCCCAGGCGACCCTCGCCATGAACCGCTCGTCCTCATCGATGTCGAGCGTCTTCGGCCCGCGCGGCATCCGCTATTTGACCGCGCCCATCGTGAGCCCGCGGACGAGCTGCTTGGAGGCGATGAGGGCGAAGATGATCACCGGAATGACGATCAGCGTGGAGGTCGCCATGATCTTGCCGTAGGGCAGGCTGTAGCCTTCCATGAAGGACACCGCCATTGCCGGTGCAGTCTTCGCCTCGGTGCGCGTCAGCACGAGGGCGAACATCAGCTCGTTCCACGAGAAGATGAACGAGAAGATCGCGCTGACCGCCACCCCGGGCATCGCGAGCGGCAGGCAGATCTTGCGGAAGATCGTGAACTGCGACGCGCCTTCGAGGAGCGCCGCCTCGTCGAGATCCTTCGGGATCGAGCGGAACTGGTCGGTGCAGATCCAGATCACGATGGGGAGGTTGAACGTGAGGTAGATGAGGATGAGCGCGATGTGCGTGTCGAGCAGCCCCAGCATCCGCACGATGAGGAAGAAGGGCAGCGCCAGCACCACAGGGGAAACCATGCGGTTGGTGATGAACCAGAACCAGAGGTCCGTCTTCCCGCGGAACTGGAATCTCGCGAGCGCATAGGCCGCCGGGGTTCCGAGGCCGAGCGCCAGCACGGTGGTGCAGACCGCGACGATCAGCGAGTTGATCAGCGTCTTGGCAACCGCGTCGTCGAACAGGACTTCGGCGTAGTTGGCGAGGGTGGCGGTGAACGCCCATGCCGGGGGCGACTGGAGCGCCACGATCTGCGTCTTCAGGCTGGTGGTGACCATCCAGTAGAACGGGAAGATGCAGAACAGGATGACGAGCGCCAAGAGGAGCACCTGCCCCCAGGTGCCGCCGCGGGTGCCGGGGTTGGCCGAGGTGCGGCGGCCGACGGCGGCGCGGGCTGCGGCCGGTGCCGGGGCAGGGGGCGCGCCGGCGCTTTCCGGCTGGCGCAGGGTGTCGGAGCTCATCGGTCCACCTCCCGGTAGAAGAAGCGGATGTAGAGGCGTGCCAGCACGATGGTGATGACGAGAAGGATCACCGCCTGCGCCGAGGCGAGACCCTGGTCGAACGCGCGGAAACCGACGCGCTGGATCAGGAGCGAGATCAGCTCCGTCGCCGAGCCCGGGCCGCCGCGCGTCATGGTGAAGACCATGTCGAAGAGTTTGAGAACGTCCGCGGTCCGCAGGATGAGAAGCGCAGTGAGCGCCGGGAAGAGGTAGGGAAGCTGGACGTGGCGCAGGATCGTCCACGGGCTCTTGGTCTCGAGCCGCGCGGCTTCCTCGATCTCGGACGGGACGGTGGTGAGACCGGCCAGCAGCACCAGCGTGCAGAACGGGGTCCACTGCCACACGTCCCAGAAGGTGATCGCCGCGAAGGCGAGGTCGACGTCGCCGATCCAGTCGTACGGGCCGAGGCCGATCCACCCCAGCATCTGGTTCACGACGCCGTATTTGAGGTTGAACATCACCTGGCCGAGGAGGCCGACCACGGCGTAGGTCGTCGCCATCGGGACGACGAGCGCGAGGCGGGTCAGCGTCTTCAGGTAGCCGAGGCCGGGCTTGTGGAGGATCAGCGCGATGCCGAGGCCGAGAGCGATCTGGATGGGGAGGGCGATGGCGAGGAGCGTGAAGGTGCGGCCCATCGCGTCCCAGAACGCGCCGTCCGTCAGGACCGTCGCGTAGTTCTCGAGGCCGATGAATTTTTCGCGGGCGAGCTTGGTGAGGTTGTAGTCGCGCAGGCTCGTCCACACCGCGAAGGCGAGCGGGACGATGCCGACCACCGCCAGCGTGATCACCGCGGGGCCGAGGAAGGCGAAGATGGTGCCGCGGGACACGCGACCGTAGACTTGCGTCATTGGCGCCCTCCGCGGGCCGTTCGGCGAACTCTGCCGCCGTGAAGGAAAGAACGGGCGACGGCGTGCCGCCGCCCGAGTTGGGAGATGAGCCGGGCGCTGGGTGAGCCCGGCTCGAACGTCAGGGGTTACTGGGCGAGCGGCTTGTCGCCGTCATAGTAGCCGGCGTCGTCCAGCACTTCTTCCATGCGGGTGCCGATTTCCTGCGCGCCTTCCTCGACCGACACGTCGCCGAGCATCATCTTGGTGCCCCACTCCTGCACGATCTCGGTGATTTCCGGCCACTCGGCGAACCGGGGGCGGAACTCCGGCACGCCGTCCTGCCAGGAGGCGACCAGCGGCTCGACGAAGGCATATTCCTCGGCAACGCCGGGTTCCTTGTAGACCGACTGGCGGCCCGGGACGCCACCGAGCTCAAGGTACGTCTTCGCGTTCTCCTTGGAGGTGAGGTACTGGATCATCAGCCAGGCTGCGGCCTTTTCCTTCTCGTCAGCCTGCGCGGCGACGGCCATGGAGAAGCCGCCCAGCGCCGGCTTGCGGCCAGCGGGGCCTTCGGGCTCCGGCGCCACGGCAAGGCAGTCGACGATGGCGGACGTGTTGGGGTCCTTCAGCGTCGAGTAGAAGCTCGACCACTCGGTGAGGAACGCGACGTCGCCCTGCGCCAGCGCGTTGATCGCCTCGGCGTGGTCGTACGCGACGATGCCTTCGGGCATGAACTTCATCAGGTCCTGGCGGAACTGGAGGCCCTTCTGGCTTTCCTCGGAATTGAGGTTCGACTTGAACTCGGCGTCGAGGAAGGAGCCGCCGAACGGCCACAGGAAGCGGGCGAACGAGTCGGCCGACTGCGTCTCGTTGCGCTTGGACTGGAGGGCGTAGGCGTACTTGCCGTCCTTGGTGAGGGCGGGGCCGTAGGTGTCCATGACCTCCTGCCACGTCGCGGGCGGGGCGTCGAAGCCGGCCTCTTCCAGCATGCACTTGTTGTAGAACATCAGGCCGGAATAGTTGTCGAACGGCAGGCCGTACTGCTTGCCGTTCCAGGCGCCGAACGCTTCGAGGATCAGCGGGAAGAAGTCGTCCATGTCGAGATTGGGGTCGACGATGTCCGGGTACTCGGCCTGAAGCTCGTCGATCGGCACGACCCAGCCGTTCTCGGCGAAGTTGCCCATCCACACGAGGTCGATCAGCGCCACGTCGAGGTCGCCGCCGGCGACGAAGTCGCGGACCTGCTCGCCGAGCGCGTTCTCGTACGGATGCTTGATGATGTTGACTTCGATGCCGGTCCGCTCGGTGAAGTCTCCCAGCATCTGTCTCCGCGGCTTCGTAGCCGGGGCGCAGCAGGAACACGACGTCGACGGTGGTGCCGGCGTAGGGCTTGGCTGCCTCTTCGAGCGACCACTCCTGCGCGGTCGCGGGCGCGATGGCGAACGTGGCAGCGAGCGCGGCTGCGCTCACGGTGCTTCTGAAGTCCATGAAAGTCCTCCCTTCGGCGCCTCGCCCTGACACGAGCAAGGCTGCACACTTTTCTGCGGCGAACCGCAATTGACTAAACTGTAATCGTAACGATACATTTGTAAAGCATCGAAGAGCGCAAATTGCCGAAAAAAGCGGCTCACGCGCCGGACCGGGAGGATGGACATGGCCGATGTTCGGCTGTCGAACGTCGACAAGCACTACGGCGACGTACAGGCGCTGCACGACATCTCGCTCGACATCAGGGATGGCGAGTTCGTGGTGTTCGTCGGCCCGTCGGGCTGCGGCAAGTCGACCCTTCTGCGCTCCATCGCCGGCCTCGAGGGCATCTCCGGCGGCACCATCGAGATCGGCGGCAAGGACGTGACGAACGTTGCCCCGTCCGACCGCGGCGTCGCGATGGTGTTCCAGTCCTACGCGCTATACCCGCACATGTCGGTCCGTGAAAACATGGAATTCGGCATGAAGATCAACGGCGTCGACAAGGCCCAACGGAATGCCCGCGTCGCCGAGGCCGCCCGCGTGCTTCAGCTCGAGGATTATCTGTCGAGGAAGCCCGCGCACCTCTCGGGCGGGCAGCGCCAGCGCGTCGCCATCGGCCGGGCGATCGTCAAGGAGCCGGAAGTCTTCCTGTTCGACGAGCCGCTCTCCAACCTCGACGCCAAGCTGCGCATCCAGATGCGCGTCGAGCTCGAGGCGCTCCACGCCAAGCTGAAGTCGACGATGATCTACGTCACCCACGATCAGGTCGAGGCGATGACGATGGCGGACACCATCGTGGTGCTGAACAAGGGCAGGGTGGAGCAGGTCGGCTCGCCGATGGATTTATACCATTCGCCGAAAAGCGCCTTCGTGGCCGACTTCATCGGCGCCCCGGCGATGAACTTCCTCGACGTCGCGGTCGACAGCGGAGCGCTCCGCTACGCCGGCAACACGCTCTCGACCGGCCGCGAGGTGCCCGGCGGTGCCGTGCGGCTCGGCATCCGTCCCGAGCACATCGCGCTTACCGCGCCGGGCGGCGGCATGATGGACGCGCGGGTCGACGTGAAGGAAGCGCTCGGCGGGGAGAGCTACCTCTACGCGACGCTGGATGGCGGCGAGCGGATCGTCATCAAGACCGACGGCGACGATACGACCAGGCACGGCGACCGGGTCGGGCTCGACCTGCCGCCCCAGCGCATCCACCTCTTCGGCGCCGACGGCGCCAACCTCTCGCTCGGCTGATCCCATGCTCGACAAAGCTGACGACCTCACCGCCGCCGCCGTCGCGCGCTCGCGGGCGATCGCCGAGATCGCCGTCGGCAACGGCATCATGCCGACGCTGCCGGACCTCCTCGCCCGGCAATTCGGCACGAAGGCCGTCGCGCTGGTGGCGGACGAGAACACCTACGCTGCCGCCGGCAAGGCCGCCGAGGCCGCGCTCACCGGCGCCGGCATCGCGGTCCGCCGCATGGTGCTGCCGGCCTCTCCGCGGCCCAAGCCCACCGCCGAACTCGGCGACGAGATCGCGGCCTTCATCGCGGACGGCGAGACGCCCATCTCCGTCGGCTCCGGCGTCATCCACGACGTGACCAAGTACGCCGCATTCCAGCGCGATGTGCCGTATCTTTGCGTCGCGACAGCGGCGTCGATGGACGGCTACTCCTCCGCCGGCGCGCCGCTCTCGGTCGGCGGCTTCAAGAAGACGATCCCCTGCCGCGCCCCGCTCGCGATCCTCGCGGACATGGACATTGTCGCGAACGCGCCCGCCGCCATGTCCGGCTGGGGCTACGGCGACCTTGCCGGCAAGGTGCCCGCGGGCGGCGACTGGCTGGTCGCCGACGCGCTCGGCATCGAGCCCGTCGACGATGTCGCCTGGCCGCTGGTGCAGGACAACCTCGCGGGCTGGCTCTCCGCCCCCGCCGCGGTGAAGGCCGGCGACCCTGCCGCCATCGCCGACCTCTTCACCGGCCTCACCCTCTCCGGCCTCGCCATGGAGTTCCACGGCACGTCGCGTCCCGCCTCCGGCGCCGACCACCAGATCGCCCACATGTGGGAGATGGAGAACCTCACGCAGGACGGCGAGCGCGTCAGCCACGGCGCCTGCGTCTCGGTCGGCTGCATCACCGCACTCCGCCTCTACGACTGGCTGCTGACGCAGGACCTCACCGCGCTCGACGCGGAGGCGATCGTTGCCGCCGCGCCGTCCATGACCGACAAGCGCGCGGAAATTGCGAGCCTGATGTCGCCCGCCATCGGCGAGCGCGCGGTGATCGAGACCGAGGCGAAGAATCTCGACGCCAACGCCCACCGCGGCCGCCTCGCGGCGATTGGCGCCGCATGGCCCAAGCTCTCCGCGCGGCTGTCGCAGCACATGATGCGCGCGCCCGCGATGGCGGCGCTCCTCGGCGAAGCCGGGGCGCCGGTCGAGGCGTCGGAGATAGGCGTCTCCGCCAGCCACCTGCGCGACACCATCCGCGCCGGCCGCTTCATCCGTTCGCGCTACACCGTGCTCGACCTTCTGGAGGAGTGCGGGCTGCTTGGCGCCGCAATCGATGCCGTGGTGCCGGTCCGATGAGCGCGGCGGAACTTGCGCGCCGCGCGACGGTCGAGATCGGCGCTGCCGTCTCCGGCCTCGACGAGGCTGCCGCGGAGCGGCTGGTGGAGGCGATCGCCACGGCAGGGCGGATCGTCGTCTACGGCGTCGGCCGGGAGGGGCTGATGATGCGCGCACTCGCCATGCGCCTCTACCACCTCGGCCTCGATGCTTCGGTGGTGGGCGACATGGCCGCGCCGCCGGTGGGCGAGAGCGATCTCCTGATGGTGAGCGCTGGCCCCGGCCACTTCTCGACCGTGGCGGCGCTCGTCGCCATCGCGAACGAGGCGGGTGCGACGACGGCCTGCTTCACCGCACAGCCGCGCGGCGCTGTCCCCCGCAGCGTCGACATCGTGTTCCAGATCCCGGCGCAGACGATGGCGGACGACACGCCCGCGACCGGCGCCGCCTCGGTCCTCCCCATGGGCTCGCTCTACGAGGGCGCGCAGTACGTGGCGTTCGAGGTGCTGGTGCTGATGCTGCGCGACCGGCTTGGCGTCACGCCCGAGGCGATGCGCGACCGGCACACCAACCTGGAGTAGGCCCGTGGGCGACTGGACCGACCGCTTCTCCCTCACGGGACGCCGCGCGCTGGTCACCGGCGCCTCGCGCGGGATCGGCGCCGAGATCGCGCGCGTCTTCGCTGACGCCGGGGCGGACGTCGCGCTCGTCGGCCGAGACCGGGCCGCGCTGGCGGACACCGCCGCCGCGGTGACGGCGAAGGGCCGCGAGGCGCTCACCATCGCGGGCGACCTCACCACCGCGGAGGGCACAGACGCCATCGCCGCCGAGGCGCTCGCCGCCTGGGGCACGGTGGACATTCTGGTGAACTGCGCCGGAATCGCGCCCGTCGCGCCGGCGCTCGACCTTTCCGCCGCCATGTTCGACGCTGCGATGGCGGTCAACGTGCGTGCGCCGTTCCTGCTGTCGCGCGCGCTGGCGCCGGCGATGATCGCGCAGCGCTGGGGCAAGATCATCAACATATCCTCGCAGACGGGGGTGATCGCGCTGGCGGACCATGCGGCCTACGCCGCGTCCAAGGGCGCGCTCAACGCGCTTACCAAGTCGCTGATGGCCGAATGGGCGCCGCACAACATCCAGGTCAACGCCATCTGCCCGACGGTGGTGCTGACCGAAATGGGGCGCGACATCTGGGGCCCGCCCGAGAAGGGCGAGCCGATGCTCGCGAAAACGCCGCTCGGCCGCTTCGGCGAACCCGTCGAGATCGCGGACTGCGCGCTCTACCTTGCCTCCCCAGCGTCGGGCCTCGTCAACGGCGCGCTCATCATGATCGAAGGCGGTTTCTCCTCCGTATGACACGCACCACCCCGCCGCCCCGCACCATCGATGCCGACTGGATCACCGACCGCTACGAAGCCGTCCGCCCGCGCCTGCCTGAGGCCGACTTCGCCGGCGTGGTGCCGAACCGGGTGGACAACCTTGCGGCGGTGGCGGACCGCTACGACGTCTTCGTCCTCGACGGGTTCGGCGTCCTCAACGTCGGCGCGTCCGCCATTCCCGGCGCGGCGGAGCGGATGGCGGACCTCCGGCGTGCCGGCAAGAAGCTCATCGTCCTCACAAACTCGGCTTCCTACCCGGCGGCGAGCAGCGTCGCGAAGTATGACGGGCTGGGGTTCGACTTCACGGCGGACGAGATCATCTCGAGCCGCGACATCGCGCTGGAGGCGATGGCGCGCTTCCCGGCCGATGCGCTGTGGGGCGTGACCGCGGCGGGGGAGGGGTCGATGGACGAGCTCCCCGGCCGCGCCATCGCGCTTCAGGACGACGAGGCCGCCTACCGCGATGCCGACGCGATCCTCCTCCTCTCCGGCGACCAGTGGAGCTCCGAGCGCCAGATGCGCCTCGCGGAAGCGCTGGGAGAGCGGCCGCGCCCGGTCGTGGTCGCCAACCCGGACCTCGTCGCCCCGCGCGAGACCGGCCCGTCGATCGAGCCCGGCTACTGGGCGCACGATCTTCTCGACCATGCCGACCTCGACATGAATTTCTGCGGCAAGCCGTTCGGCCCGGCCTTCGAGGCCGTGGTCCTGCGCCTCGTCGGCGACATTCCCCGCAGCCGCTTCGCGATGGTCGGCGACACGCTCCACACCGACATTCTGGGCGGCCGCGCGGCAGGTTTCGGCACCGTGCTGATCGCGGCCCACGGCGTTTACCGCGAGCGCGAGGTCGGCCCGTTCATCGAGGCCACCGGGATCGTCCCGGACCACGTCGCCATCACCACCTGACGGGCGCGCGGTCGGCTCCGGCCGCACTTGACCATCCCTGACAGCGCGACGCCGCCGCGGCGCCACCTGCCGCACCGGACCCGGTTGCGGCATTTTGCGCGTTGAGCTTTCGCCAGACTTGTCCGACCCCGTCTCTACAAAGACGGCGGCAGAGTTTGATTGGAATTATTCAAAAATCAATCTGGAAATTTGCCTGGTGATTTCGCCAGTGCATGTAACCTGAGGTCGAAGAGTCAGTCGTCGCTCTGTTTTGAATCATTCAAAACCAAGAAAACCGGCTCAAAACTTGGAGCTATTCTACCGTTTTCTTGTGTTGACTTGGGTCCATCTTGGGGCGATCACGGAGTCGATATTAGGCCGGCGAAGTCGGCATTCGATGCGGCAGAGGTCGCGACCCCGAAGGAGACCCAGATGAAGCTCACACTGACCGCTGCGGCGATCGCCCTCGTTTCGGCCGGTGCGGCCCACGCGGAGGCTCCGGCCCCCGCCGAAGTCCTGACCACCTACGCCGACATCGCCCACGCCGGTTACGAGGACGCTCTCATCACCGGGCAGGCGCTCGACGCCTCCATCGACGCGCTGCTCGCCTCTCCCTCCCAGTCCACCCTGCTGGCGGCCCGCGCCGCATGGGTCGCCGCCCGCGCGCCCTACCAGCAGACCGAAGTCTACCGCTTCGGCAACGCCATCGTTGATGACTGGGAAGGCAAGGTGAACGCCTGGCCGCTGGACGAGGGCCTGATCGACTACGTCGCCGCCGACTACGGCACCGAGTCCGACGCCAACGCGCTCTACACCATGAACGTGATCGCCAACCCGAAGATCACCGTGAACGGGGCCGAGGTCGACGCCTCGGAGATCACCCCCGCGCTCCTGTCCGACACCCTGCAGGAGGCCGAAGAGGTCGAATCCAACGTCGCCACCGGCTACCACGCCATCGAGTTCCTGCTCTGGGGCCAGGACCTCAACGGCACCGAAGCCGGCGCCGGGACGCGCGAAGCCACCGACTTCGACGCCGAGAACTGCACCAACGGCAACTGCGACCGTCGCGGCGCCTACCTGAAGGCCGCCTCCGAGCTTCTCGTCAGCGATCTCGAAGACATGGTCGCCGCGTGGGACGAGGGCGGCGAGGCCCGCGAGGCGCTGATGCAGGACGAGCAGGCCGGCCTTGCCACCATCCTCGTCGGCATGGGTTCGCTCTCCTACGGCGAGCTTGCCGGTGAGCGGATGAAGCTCGGCCTCCTGCTGCACGACCCGGAGGAAGAGCACGACTGCTTCTCCGACAACACGCACAACTCGCACTACTTCGACGCCATCGGCATCCGCAACGCCTACACCGGCAGCTACCGCCGTGTTGACGGCTCGGTCGTCTCCGGCCCGTCGCTCGCCGACATGGTCGCGGACAGCAATGCCGATCTCAACGCCGAGATGCTGGAGAAGCTCGACGAGACCATCGCCGCCATGGCCCTGATGAAGGCACGCGCCGAGAGCGTCGAGGCCTACGACCAGATGATCGGCGAAGGCAACGAAGAGGGCAACGCGGTGGTTCAGGCCGCCATCGACGGCCTCGTCAACCAGACGCCGTCCATCGAGCGTGTGGTCGCCCACCTCAACCTCGGCGCGGTCGAGATCGAAGGCTCCGACAGCCTCGACGATCCGAACGCAGTCTTCCAGTAAAACCGGTACCGGCGGAGAATCGAGCGATGATCGTCTGTCACTGCAATGTCATCCTGCGGTCGGAAGTCGAGGCCGCGGCGAGGCAGATCCTCGCCGCCGATCCCGGCGCGTCGCTCGAACCGCAATCCATCTACAAGGCGATCCAGAAACGGGGACGCTGCTGCAGCTGTTTCCCCTCCGTCGCCCGAATCGTGTCGGAACTTCTCGCAGATGCGATGAATGAGGTTGACGGCGCAGGCATCCTTTCGGCATCACCACTCAAGTCTCTGGTGCCGAAGGATGGATGATGGACGGAAACCCCCGCGTTATTGAACGACTTAACCAAGCGTTGTTTCTCGAGCTTGGTGCCGTCAACCAGTATTGGCTGCACTACCGACTGCTCGACGACTGGGGCCTCGGCAAGCTCGCCAAGAAGGAGCGCGCCGAATCCATCGAGGAGATGAACCACGCGGATCGCATCACGACCCGCATCATCTTCCTCGGCGGCCATCCGAACCTTCAGACCCTGGCGCCGCTGCGCATCGGCACCAACGTCAGCGAAGTTCTCGAAGCCGATCTCGCGGGCGAATACGACGCCCGCGCAGCGTACCGCGACTCGCGCGAGATCTGCGCAGAGGAGCGCGACTATGTGTCCAAGGAGCTGTTCGATCGGCTCCTCGAGGACGAGGAGGGTCACATTGACTTTTTGGAGACGCAGATCGCGCTCCTCAAGAAAATCGGCGAGGAGCGCTACTGCCTCCTCAACGCCGAGTCCGCGGACGAGGTCAGCTGACCGCACCGCGACGATCCTCGGCGGGGGCCTCGTGGCCCTCGCCGTCGGCGCCGGCCTCTCCATCACGGCCGCCGCACTCGATCTTGACCCCCGCGATGCGCTGGCCTTCGGGACCATGCGCGACGATCTTTCCGACAAGGACCTTCAGCGCGTCCTGAACGTCACCCGGCCGACCAGCCGGTTCGACGCGGCGGAACCGTTCGAGGCCAAGTCCGGCGGCGCGGCCACTTCAGACGCGAGCGTTGACGGCAACGCCTTCTCGCACCCGTCCGCCAACCTCTCGTTCGAGGAGCGGGAGCCGTTCTTCGTCGGCAACGGCATCTTCAAGAAGCTTTGGGTCTCGTCCCCGTCGTCGACCGCTGCATCGGACGGGCTCGGGCCGCTCTACAACGCGCGCGCCTGCCAGCGCTGCCACCTCAAGGACGGCCGCGGCCACCCGCCGAGAGGCCCCGACGACGTCGCCACCACGATGCTGATGCGCCTCTCCGTCCCGCCGCAGAACGCGGAGGACGAGGCACGGCTCGCAAGCTTCGAGACGCTGCGCATCCCCGAGCCGTCCTACGGCGGCCAGCTCCAGGATCATCGCCGTGCCGGGCCTCGTCGCGGAAGGCCGGTTCTCGATCACCTGGGACGAGACCGAGGTGCCGCTGTCCGGCGGCGAAACCGCATCGCTGCGCACCCCCAATGTCACCATCAAGGACCTCGGCTACGGGCCGATGGCGCCCGACGTGATGACCTCGCTCAGGATCGCCAACCCGATGATCGGGCTCGGCCTTCTGGAGGCGATCCACCCGTCCGACATCCTTGCGCTCGCGGACCCCGACGATGCGGATGGCGACGGCATCTCAGGCAAGCCGTCGCTGGTGCGCGAACCGGAGACCGGGCAGCTCACGCTCGGCCGCTTCGGCTGGAAGGCGACGACGCCCGAGCGTGGAGATCCAGTCGGCCGAAGCGTTCGCGGGCGACATCGGCATCTCGACGCCGATCGTGACCGATGCGTTCGGCGAATGCTCGATCGCCCAGCAGGACTGCCGCGACATGCCGAGCGGGGTGCAGCCGCGCCTCGGCGAGGTGGAGGCGCCGGACCCGGTGCTGCCGCTGGTTGCCTTCTATTCGCGCAACCTCGCGGTCCCCGCGCGCCGCGATGTGGACGACCCGCAGGTGCTCGCCGGCAAGGCCGTGTTCTACAAGACCGGCTGCGCGTCCTGCCACACGCCGAAGTTCGTCACCTCGCGCGCCGCCGAAGGCGAGGCCCAGCGCTTCCAGCTGATCTGGCCCTATACCGACATGCTCCTCCACGACATGGGCGAGGGGCTCGCCGACGGCCGGCCCGTGGGCAGCGCCAGCGGGCAGGAATGGCGCACCGCGCCGCTCTGGGGCATCGGCCTTACCGAAACGGTGAACGGGCACACGTTCTTCCTGCACGACGGGCGGGCCCGCAATCTCCTCGAGGCCATCCTGTGGCATGGTGGCGAGGCCGAGGCCGCCCGGGACAGGGTGGTCGAGATGAACCCCGAGGACCGTTCCGCGCTGATCCGCTTTCTGGAGTCGCTGTGATGAAGAGTGCCCTCGTTGCCGCCGTCGTCGTGCTCGCCGCGATGCCGGCATTCGCGCAGGACGGGAAGGGCCGCGCCTTCGCGCCCGCCGTGTCCGGCCTGGTCGAGACGGTGATCGTACCGCAGTACGCCGCCTTTACCGCCGCGGCCGAGACCGAGGTGGCCGCCATGGCCGACCTTTGCGCCGAGCCCGGCGAGGCTGCAATCGGCGCGGCCCGCGAAGGATTTCTAGAGGCGCTCGCGGCGTTCAGCCGTGTGGAAATGTTCCGCTTCGGCCCGGCGCGGGAGGACAACCGGATCGAGCGGCTGTTCTTCTGGCCCGACCGGCGGGGCAGGGGCCTGCGCCAGATCCAGGGCGTGATCGCGGAGGCTGACGAGAGCGCCGCCACGGTGGAAACGCTGAAGGCCAAGAGCGTCGCCGTGCAGGGCCTGCCCGCGCTCGAGTTCGTGCTGTTCGGCACCGGCGCCGAAGACCTCATGGAGCCGGACGGGTTCCGCTGCCGCTACGGGAGCGCCATCGCTGCCGCCATCGTCGACGTAGCGGCTGCGCTGGAGGCGGACTGGCGCGGCCCCTTCGCCGAGCTGATGGAGACCGCCGGCCCGGACAACGGCGTCTACCAGACCCACGGCGAGGCGCTGCAGGACATCCTGCAGGCCGCCGCCGAGCAGATCGAGATGGTGAAGGACCTCAAGATCGCCACCAGCATCGGCGAAAGCCCGGAGGATGCCGAGCCGAAGCGCATCCCGTTCTGGCGCTCCGGCGGTGCGCTCATTGCGCTGAAGGGCAACGTCGACGGGGTCGCCGCGCTGCTGGCGCCACCGCTCGCCGCCGTCCTCGACGAGAATGACGTGTGGCTGAAGAGCCTCCGGTTCGAGCTGGAGCTCGTCGATCGCGCACTCACCGCGCTGATGGAGAAAGACCTGCCATTCGAGGAGCTTGCGACCGGGAAGGACGGCCACCGGCTGCTCGCCTATACCGAGCAGCCGCTTGCCGGCGCACACAGGATCCTCGCCCAGCGCATTCCCGAAGAACTCGGCTTCGTCGCCGGCTTCAACGCGATGGACGGCGACTGATGCGCCCCTCCCGCCGCAGCGTCCTCGCCGGGTTCGGCGCCCTCCTGCTGCCGCTGCCGCCAGCGTTCGGCGCCCCATTCGCGAACGCGGACGAGCCGGCCTACGTGACCGCCCGCCGCACCGCTGCCGGCGGGTTCGACATGGCGATCGTCGGCCCGCACGGCGAGGTGCTCTACAGCCACCGGATCGATGCGCGCGGCCACTCCGCCGCCGTCCGCCCGGAGCCCCGCACCGCCGTGGTGTTCGCGCGGCGGCCCGGCTGGTTCGCGATCGCGGTCGACGTCGACACGCTGTCGGTGGATGCGGTGTTCGCGCCGCCGGAGGACCGCCACTTCGAGGGCCACGGCTTCTTCTCCCCCGACGGCCGCATCCTCTACGCCACCGAGAATGACTTCGATGGCGAGCGCGGCGTCCTCGGCATGTACGACGCGACAGGCGACTACGCCCGCGTCGGCGAGATCCCGACCTACGGCATCGGTCCGCACGAGGCGCTGCTCCTGCGCGACGGGCGGACCATCGCGGTCGCCAACGGCGGGATCATCACCCACCCCGACTATCCCCGCGCGAAGCTCAACCTGTCCGAGATGACGCCGAACTTCACGCTGATCGACATCGCGAGCGGCGACCTCATCGCGGAGGCCGCGCTGCCGGCCGACTACTACCAGCTCTCGCTGCGCCACATGGCGGAGGCGGCGCCGGGCGTCGTCTGGTTCGGCGGCCAGTACGAGGGGCCGAAGACGCGACCGCCTCTCGCTGGTCGGCACGTTCGACGCGGGCCGCGGCCTCACCCTCAACGACGCCGACCTCGACGCCATGGCGCACATGGACCGCTATGTCGGCTCCGTCGCTGTGACGCCCGACGGCGAGACCGTCATCACCACGAGCCCGCCCGGCGGCGTCTTCCTCGAATGGAACGCCGCGACCCGGCAGATGCGCAAGATGCACGTGGTCCCCGACGTCGCGGGCACCGCCACCGCCCCCGAGGGCTACGCCGTGACGAGCGGCACCGGCGTCTTCCGCCTCTCCGACGGCACCGGCACGACCGGCGACGCGGCGTTCGACAACCACCTCGTCCCGATCCCGCCCCGCGCAGGCTGAGGCGCTTTCAGCGCCGGCGAGGGCACGAAAAAGGGGCGACGTTGCCGCCGCCCCTTGGTTCGCGGCCCGCGCGGAAGCCTAGCGGACCAGCACGTTCCGGAACTGCCACGGGTCGTCCATGTCGAGGTCTTCCGGGAAGAGGCCGGGGCGGCCGTGGAGCGGCGTCCAGTCGGTATAGAAGCCGTTTACCGGGCCGAGGTAGGGCATCTGCACCTCGAGGCAGCGCTCGTGGTCCATCTCGTCGGCTTCCACGATGCCGGCCTCGGGGTTCTCCAGCGCCCAGACCATGCCGGCGAGCACCGCCGACGTCACCTGCAGGCCGGTGGCGTTCTGGTAGGGGGCGATCCGGCGGGTTTCCTCGAGGGAGAGCTGCGAGCCGTACCAGTAGGCGTTCTTGTCATGGCCGTAGAGGAGGACGCCGAGCTCGTCGATGCCGTCGACCAGCTCGTTCTCGTCGAGAACGTGGAGGACGGACTGCGGCTTGCCGGCCTGGCCGAACATCTCGTGGAGCGACAGCACCGCGTCGTTCGCCGGGTGGTAGGCGTAGTGGCAGGTGGGGCGATACTCCGGGTCGAGCCCTTCGCCGACGGTGTAGTAGTCGGCGATCGAGACGCTTTCGTTGTGCGTGACGAGGAAGCCGTACTGCTCGCCGGGGGTGGGGCACCAGGTGCGCACGCGGGTGGCGGCGCCGGGCTGGAGGAGGAAGCGGGCGGCGCGGCAGCCGGAGCCCTCGGCCTGGACTTCCATGTTGTCCGGCATCCACGTCTCGTGGGTGCCCCAGCCGAGCTCGGCCGGCTGCAGCCCTTCGGAGATGAAGCCCTCCACCGACCAGGTGTTCCAGAATGCGTCGAGCGGCTTGGGCTTTTTCGCGCCCTGCGTGTCGCGCTCTGCGATGTGGACGCCCTTGACGCCGAGGCGCTGCATCAGCTTCGCCCACTCCTCGCGCGAGGTCGGCGTGGGGCCGGTGTCGCCGAGGTCGGACTTGAGGTTCAGCAGCGCCTTTTTCACGAACCACGACACCATGCCGGGGTTGGCGCCGCAGCACGAGACGGCCGTGGTGCCGCCGGGGTTCGCCCGCTTCTCGGCACGCGCGGTCTCGCGCAGGTGGTAGTTGGTGCGCGTCGCGGCAGTGGCGTTCTTGTCGAAGTAGAAGCCCGGCCACGGCTCGACCACGGTGTCGATGTAGAGGACGCCGAGCTCGCGCATCAGGCGCATCAGGTCGACGGAGCCGGTGTCGACCGAAAGGTTCACGCAGAAGCCCTGGCCCTCGCCCTCGGTGAGGAGGGGGGTGAGAACCTCGCGGTAGTTCTCTCTCGTGATCGCGAGCTGCTTGAACGCGATGCCGTGCTTGTCGAGCAGCGCCTTGTCGGCGTCCGACGGGTCGATGACGACCATGCGGCTCTTGTCGAAGGTGAAGTGGCGCTCGATCAGCGGCAGCGTTCCCCGTCCGATGGAGCCGAAACCGATCATGACGATCGGTCCTGTGATGGTCCCATGGTTCGGCCAGTCGGTCATTCGTCTTCCTTTCGCGAAGGTGTCCATTCCCGTCACTTAGAGCGGTGGCGCGCGGAATGGAAATCCGCGGTGCGGGATCTGCACCGGATCGCGATGGGAAGAAGCCGGCGAACGTTACAGGTGGATGACGTTGGACGCGCCGGGTGGACGGTCGAGCGCCGCGGGGATGCGTGCGGCGGTCGGGCCGCTGGCGCGGACGAGAGCGCCGGGGAAGGAGCGGATCACCGGGTCGCCCTCCAGCCGCTCGCCGGGGAAGGGGCCGATGACGTTCTTCTGGCCGTTGGCGTTGGCGAGGAAAAGCGCGCCCTCGGCGGTGATGACCACGTCGTTGGCGGGGGCGTTGTCGTCGACGTTCGCAAGACCGATCGAGACGGAGACCGGCCGCCCCTCGAAGATCACGTTGGTGTTGATCGCGGTCTGGATGCGCTCGGCGACCGTGTAGGCGTTGGCGGCCCCGGTATAGGGGAGGAGCACGCCGAAGCGGTCGGCCCCCAGCGGTGCGCAGACGTCGGACTCGCGGATCGAGTGGCGGATCTGCCGGGCGATGGCGGCCTTGAACTCGCCCCAGTCGGCCGGCGGGGTGCGCTCGTACATCGCCTTGCCGTCGTCCAGCGCGATGAGGAGGAAGGCGTAGTGGACGCCGTAGCGCTCGTGCAGCCGTGCGTGGTGGGTGATCTGCGAGCGCAGGAGGTCGTCGCTCACCGTTTCGGTGAGGATGAAGAAGAGCTGCTCCTCCTTGGTCCTGCGCGCCGCCTCCGACCGCGCTAGCTCGTTGAAGACGAGGATGCCGAAGAGGAGCGTCAGCGTCGGCAGCCAAAGCGAGAGCGCGACGATGCTGGGGAGCAGGAGCCCCGGCGGGTAAGCGCCGCCGTGCGGGGCGAGGAGCGCGAGGAGGACGAGCGGCGACGCGGCCGCGAGGAGGACGATCGAGCGCCGGCGCATCGACCACCCGAGCCGCGCCATCGCAACCTTCACGCCTGCGCCGACGAGCGCTGCGAGCAGGATCGCGGCGATCCCGGTCGGCAACATCGGCCCGCCGAGGTCGACCCGCATCGCGAGGGGGAGGGAGATTGCGGCGAGCGCACCGGCCGGACCGCCGAAATAGCTCGCTACGAGGACGATGGGGACGTGACCGTCGATCGCGTAGGGGCTCGGGCCGGCGGGCGCGAGCATGGCGACGAGGGCGGCGATGCCCCCGATCAGGCCGACGAGGACGTTGCGCGTCAGTCCCGCGCCCACCCGGTCGAACAGGAAGCCTGCGGCGAGCGAGCCGACGATGACCATCGCGAACGGATTGAGAAGGTCCGGAAGAACGCTCGCAACACTGGACACCGCGGTACCACCCTGGACGAAGATCAGATCCGGTCCAGAGTGGAACGTGGCGCTTGCGCAAGGCTATCCATGCCGCTCCGGCATGACAGCAGGCGCGGCGTTAGCGGCAAGCCCGCCGGGGCGGGCCTCGGGCCTCAGCCGGTGCCGACGGACTTGATGTCCCGCCGCGGGTCGACCGACTTGCTGTAGGGCGGATCGGGGATCGACTGGTGCGCGGCACAGAGCGCGTCGGACCAGCGGTCGCGCACGCTCTTGAAGTAGGGGTCGTCCTCGGTGATGCGCACGTTGACCGAGGTTCTGAGCTTGTCTCGCGGCAGGATCATCGCGTCCACCGGCAGCCCGACCGCGAGGTTGGAGCGCATGGTGGAGTCCATCGAGATCAGCGCGATCTTCAGCGCCTCGTCGAGCGGGGTGTCGAAGTTCACCGAACGGTCGAGGATCGGCTTGCCGTACTTGTGCTCGCCGATCTGGGCGTAGGGCGTGTCCTCGGTGGTCTCGAGGAAGTTGCCGGCGCGGTAGACCATGAAGAGGCGCAGGCGCCGCTCGCCGATCTGCCCCGCCACCAGCAGCGAACAGTCGAACTGGCCGCCATCCTCGGCCAGCGCCGCAGCGTCCCGGTCGCGCACGGTGCGTACCGCGCGGCCGACGAACTGCGCCATCTCGAACATCGACGGCACGGTGAACACGGTCTGGAAATCGCCGCTGGGCGACGGCAGGCCCTCCACCAGGTGGCTGATGACGGCCTGCGTCACAGCGAGGTTGCCGGCGGTGGCGATCGCGATCACCCGCTCGCCCGGCACCTCGAAGACCTGGAGCTTGCGGAAGGTCGCGATGTTGTCGACGCCGGCGTTGGTGCGCGTGTCGGCGACCATCACCAGCCCGTCACGCAGGAGAAGGCCCATGCAGTATGTCATCGATGTTCCACCGGCTTGTTCCGCCACGCCTGCGTGATGGGAGGTTGGCAGCATCTGAAAGGCATTCCAACCGGCCATGTCAGCACTTCGCTATTGAGACTGTGACTGAGAAGACTGTGTCTGGGATTGCTTCATGGGTTCGCCCGGCCGTCTTGCGCCGGCGTCCATGGTCACGTTGACGGCGAGCGTCTCGCCCGCCCCGCCGTATGTGGCGCCCCGCAGCGGCGACGCGCTGAAGTGGTCGAGCCCGATGGCGACGCGGACGTAGGTCTCGTCGGTGCTGCCGCCGGCGGTGGGGTCGAAGCCGACCCAGCCGAGCTGATCGACGTAGATCTCGGCCCAGGCGTGGCCGGCGTGCTCGTCGCGCGCCTGTCCTGCCGCGAACTGGTAGCCGGAGACGTAGCGGGCCGGGAAGCCCAGCGCCCGCGCGGTGGCGAGGATGATGTGGGTGAGGTCCTGGCAGACGCCTTCGCCCGCAGCCAGCGCGTCGCTGGCGTGGGTCGCGACGTTGGTGGACCCGGTCACGAACTTCACGCGCTCGTTGATGATGCCGTTCAGCCGGTGCGCGGTGTCGAGGAGGCCGCTCGCGCCGCGCTTCGCCTCCTCGCCGAGCTCGACGATGTCGGGCGTCGGCAGCGTGAGGTCAGTCTCGCGCAGGAATACCGGCAGCGGCAGCCGCTCGCGCGTCCCCGAGATCACGCCGTTGGTGCTGGAGGTGTCGACGGTGCCGGTGGCGGTGACGACGAGGTCCTCGTCGGGTGTGACCGCGCTCGTGAAGGTGTGGTTGATGTTGCCGAAGGCATCCTCGAACTTCCGCAGGGGCGCGTCGCCGCTCACCATGATGCGCCAGTCGCGGATCGACTGGGTGTCGCTGTTGGCGGGCGTCAGCCGCAGGACCTCGATGACCGAGACCGGCGCAAGGTCATACCGGTAGCGCGTCTCGTGCTCGATCATGAGCCGCATGGTGGTCCCCCAGAAGGTCGGCCGTTCGGATGCAAGACCTGCGCCGCAATGCGGGTCCGGCTCCGTTCGGCAAAGCATAGCTTGGCGCACATGCGCGATAAATGCGCAACCGGCACTTTTGCCGGGCCTTTGCACAATCAGCGCAGATACTGCTCCTCGATCGCCGCGCCGAGCGCGTTGTTCTCGGCCACGGTGCGGACGAGGAACTCGTGCAGCCCCTCGCGGTAGATCGAATCGATCGACTGATTCGCGAGCCGTGCGTGCATGGCGCGGGCTGCGCGCTGCGCGGGGCCGTGGCGGCCATAGTCGCCTGCGAGCTGGTCCAGGAAGCGGCTGGCGTTGTCCGAGCACGATGGCGATCGAGCGCGGCAGCTCCGGGCGCAGGATCAGGAGTTCGGCCACCCGCCACGGCCGCAGCGCCTCGCGGAACACCCACTGGTAGGCCGTCAGCGCCGAGGCCGCGCGCAGGATCGAGGACCACTGGAAATAGTCGAGCCCGCCGCCGACCGTGTCGCCTTCGGGCAGAAGCACATGGTACTTCACGTCGAGGATGCGGGCGGTGGCGTCGGACCGCTCGATGAAGGTGCCGAGGCGGAAGAAGCAGTGCGCGTCCGTCCGCAGCATCGTGCGGTAGGTCGACCCGTCGAACCTGCAGGCAGGTTTCCTTGACGAACGACAGGAACTCGGTGAGCTGGCGCGGGCTCATGGAATCCGACCGAATAGCGGCGCATCTCGAGCCAGCCGTCGTTGATCGCCTCCCACATCTCGCGGGTGAGCGCGGTGCGGACCGAGCGTGCCGAGCGGCGTGCGATGTCGAGGCAGGAGCGGATCGAGGACGGATTGTCCTGGCTGAAGGCGAGCCAGTCGATCACGTTGCGCCGGTTGGCCTCGTCGTAGCGCTGCGCGAACTCGTAGCCGGAGCCGGTGGCGAGGACGGCCGATTCCCACTCGTTGGTGGTGCCGCCATAGTGGGTCGGCATGGCGGACAGGCGCGAGGCGACGTCGAGGATGCGGGCGGTGTTCTCGGCGCGCTCGGTGTAGCGGGCGAGCCAGAAGAGGTCAGCGGCGACGCGTGACAGGAGCATCAGGCGGTCCTCCCGGAAATGCAGCGTTCGGTCAGGTTCATCGGCCGAGCACCCACGTGTCCTTGGTGCCGCCGCCCTGGCTCGAGTTCACGACGAGGGAGCCCTCCTTGAGTGCGACCCGGGTGAGCCCGCCCGGGATGGTCTTGATGCCGTTGGAGCCCATCAGCACGAACGGGCCTGAGGTCGACGTGGCGCGGCGCGATGCCTTCGCCGACGAATGTCGGGCAGGTGGAGAGCGCAAGCGTCGGCTGGGCGATGAACTCGTCGGGGTCGGCGATCAGCTTGGCGCGGAACGTCTCGATCTCTTCCTTGGTGGCGCGCGGGCCGACCAGCATCCCGTAGCCGCCGGAGCCGGACACCATCTTCACCACCAGCTCGGGGAGGTGTTCGAGCACGTATTTCAGCGCCTCGGGTTCGCGGCAGCGGTAGGTCGGCACGTTCTGCAGGATCGGCTCTTCGCCGAGGTAGAATTTAACGATTTCAGGCATGTAGGTGTAGACGGCCTTGTCGTCCGCCACACCGGTGCCCATGGCGTTGGCGACGGCGACGTTGCCGGCCCGGTAGGCTGCGATCAGGCCGGGAACGCCGAGCACCGAATCGGGGCGGAAGGCGAGGGGGTCGAGATAGTCGTCGTCGAGCCGGCGGTAGATCACGTCGACCTGCTTCGGCCCCTCGGTGGTGCGCATGTAGACGTGGTTGTCGCGCACGAAGAGGTCGCGCCCCTCGACGAGCTCCACGCCGAGACGGTCGGCGAGGAAGGAGTGCTCGTAGAAGGCGCTGTTGAAGGAGCCCGGCGTCAGGATCACGACGTTGGGGTCGCGCGGCGCGCCGTCGCGGTGCGAGCGACCGGAGCGTGGAGAGGAGTTCGTCCGGGTACTGCTCGACGGGCTCGATCTTGTGGTCGTTGAAGAGGTCGGGGAAGAGACGCATCGTCACCTCCCGGTTCTCCAGCATGTAGGAGACGCCGGACGGGGTGCGCAGGTTGTCTTCCAGAACGTAGAAGGTGTCGGCATCCACCCGCACCACGTCGATCCCGCAGACGGGGGTGTAGACGCCGTGCGGCACCTTCACGCCGAACATCTCGGGCCGGTAGTAGGTGTTCTGGTAGATCAGTTCGGGCGGGATCAGCCCGGCCTTCAGGATCTCACCGTCGTTGTAGATGTCGGCGAGGAAGAGGTTGAGCGCCTTGACGCGCTGTTCGAGGCCCTTGGAGAGCTTGCTCCATTCCTCGCTGGTGATGACCCTCGGCACGATGTCGAACGGGATGATCCGCTCCTCGGCATCGTTCTCGCCGTAGACGGCGAAGGTGATGCCGATGCGGCGGAACAGCATTTCCGCTTCCCGGGCGCGGGCGCGCAACTGGTCTGGCGGTGAATTGTTCAGCCACTCGGCAATTCTGGCGTAGCCGTCACGGGTTACGCCTTGCGCGCTCATCTCGTCGAAAAATTGTGTCATCTCTGCTCAAACATGCTCTTCGTTTCGACGGTGACCAGTGCCACCGGGGAAATCAAGCCCGATTTCTGCTGCAACGTCGGGCAGATGCAGGCGCAGATTCCGGGCAAGCGGGTCTGTTCTTGCTGGCGAACACAAGGTCTGGGGCGGGTTTTCGCTGCGGCGATTCAGGGCATCCGCCGGCTGCCTCGTGCGATGAAATCCGGCGAATGCGTCAGCCGACGACGAGCGCGATCGCGTCGGCCAGCATGTCCGCGACCGCGCCGGCACCTTCTGCGGAGAGCGCGCCGTTGCCGGTGCGAAAGCGCCCGGCAAGAACGTGCGCCGGCGCGCCCGCCACGCAGCGCGGCATCTCTTCGATGATCGCCTCCTGCGCCTCAATCGCCGGATTTTTCGCGCCGGCGGCGACCCCTTCGGTCGGGGTCCTGCAGATGAGCCAGATTGCATCGGGCAGATGCGTCGAGACCATGTCGAACAGACCCACGAATGCTTCGCGGTAGGCAGCGGCCGATGCGGTCCGTTCCATCCCCTGGTGCCAGATGACGAATTGCGGCATGGGCGGCGCCACCGAGTCGAGTGCGGCCTCGAGCTTTCCGAACTGCGTTCCGCCCGGCGCCCAGTCCGCAACCGTGGCGCCCGCGGCGGCGTGGTGGACGACCGCCACCGCACCGGCGAGCCCCGCGTCGACGAGCCGTGCCGCGAGGAGGGGCCAAACCTTGTCTCCGAGCGCACCGTCGCCGAGAACGAGGATGTCGAGCGGCGGTGCAGTTGACGCCATCGCCAGCGTCGCCGGGTCGAGCCTTCGCGATGCGTAGCGCACTCTCCGGGCCGTGGTGGCGGGGACGGGAGGCGCCGGGCATTTTGCCGCCCGAGCTTCCTCCGCCGCGAAGGCGAGCTGCGGCGGTGCTTCCTTAAGGAGCGCCTCGAATGCCTCGAACTGGCGATCCACCATGCCGCTCAGCGCATGACGCGCGGTGTCGAACCCGCGCTGATGCGGCGGCGTGACCCCGATCGCCTCGGCAATACCCCAGCGCACCATCGCCTCCGCCAGGCGGTCCGTGTCCTCCGTGCCGTGGGCGGCAAGCGTGGTCGCCACGTTTTCCGTCAGCGCGACGATTTCCGGCGAGGCTGCGAAGGCGTCGAGCGGTGCCGGAACCTCGCGCGGCACCCGGAGAAAGCCGATCTCGGGCACGAGGCCGATCCGTCCCCGCGCCGCGTCCTCCAGCCCCTCCGCGAACGCCGCCAGTTGCGGCACGGTGTCCGCCGCCGAAAGCACGGAGAGGAGATGTTCGCGGCGGACGGCACCGCGCCGCGTCGCGAACGGCCAGCTAGCAAACACCTGCATCCTGAGGTCCGCGCGCTGCTGCGGCAGGGCGCGGCCGAACTCGAGCGTCGCCGTGATCTCGGCCCCGCACGGCGCACGGAGCGCCGCCGCAGCGGTGACGGCGGCAACCGCGGTCTCGTCCGCCATCAGCACCGCTGCCGCCCGCTCAAGGATGGGCATCAGCGGCAGATCCCCGGGTTCGCAAAGGAGTACGACAGGCTCGCTGAGGCTGGTCAGCACGGAACGAAGCATCTCCTTCCGGGGCGTCCCGGCCGCAAACGCGTGACGGTCGACGGTGAGCTGCCCCGTGGCGTCAGAGGCGGCAACACCGACGGCGTCCGCCAGCACCAAAGTGGTGCCCGGATGAAAGTGCGCGACGAAGCTGAGGGTGGTCGCCGCATCCGGCCCGTCTGCCAACAGCAGCAGCGGTGCGGTGCTGGGGTCCGCGGTCATCCAGCGGTCTCCGCCGCCGTTGCCGGCGCCAGCGGCGGGGGCATGAGGAGCGTGCGCATCGTGTCGTGGAGGAGGCTCGCGGCGGCGTCGGGGCGGGCGGCGGCGGGGAGGGCGGCGATGTGATCGAAATCGGGGCCGGGGCGGGTGTTGATGCAGCGCCGCACCACCTCGCGCCAGATTTGCCCGTGCCGTGCGGCAGTGCCGGGCGGGACCGCGCCCGCGCCGCGGCAGATGATCCACGTCGGCTCCGGCAGCATTGCGGTCACCGTGGTGTGGAGTGCGGCGAAGGTCCTCACCGACTGCTCGATCGCGACCGGCCCCGCATGATGCCGCGCATCCTGGTGCCAGACGATGAACCGGGGCGGCCTCTGCGCAGCCGCGATTCCCGGCAGCGCTGACTGCATCGCGGCGAACAGCGGTCCCCCGGGCGCCCAGTCTTCCAGCGGTCCGCCCCCGGAAAGGCTCGCCAGCGCGAGGCCCTGCGTCAGGCGGGGGACGAGCCGCGCCTCGAGCCGTCCCCACAGGCCCGGAGTGCCGGCCGTGACGGGGGCGCCGGCGCGCGTCGGGCCGACTGCGGATGAAAGGGCGGTGTGGGCCGGGCCGGCGAGGAAGGGGCCGCCGAGCGTGAGCACCACCAGTTCGCGGAAGGGGTCGACCAGAGGCGTGAGCGTGGCGGGGTCGAGATCCTCGGACAGGCGCACGGGACTGTAGAGGTCGAACCGCATCGCCTTGCGGCGCGGCTGCGGCGGCGGGCGGGCCGCAGGCGCTGCGTCGCGCTGCTCGTCGAGGGTGGCACGGCTGGCCGCTTCGCCGCGGTTGTCGGCGGAGTTGGCGGTGGCGACAAGCGCGTCCCGGACCGCGGCAAGCTTTGAGTCCAGCCGGGCGTACGCGTCCGTCCCGGGCTGCAACGCCGCGCGGAATTCCGCGAGCTGTGCCGTGAAAAACGGGTCCCGAGCCATCGGCCCGCGCTCGAAATCGGCCGGGCGCTGGTTGTGGTGGCCGGTGTGCTCCATGGCACGGGCGTGCATCAGATAAGCCGCCTCCGCCTCGGCTTCGGCGCGCCCCGGACCCGCCGCCACGAGGTCGCCCGCGATGAATGCCCTCAACCGAGCGATTTCGGCCGGGTGGCGGGTGTAGAGCATCCGGCTTCCGGGGCGCAGGTAGCTGTGGCTGTAGTTGCGGGTGGCGATGTAGCCGAACGAGGGCAGGGCGATGATCCCGCCCGCCGCGCAGTCGTGAAGGCCGACCGCGAAGTCGAAGAAGCCGAGGAGAAAAACCTCCCGCGCCCGCCGGTAGCGCTCGATGAGATGGGTACGCCGGGTGACGGCGTAGGTGGTGGGGAACGACCACTGCGCGAACGCGCGCATCCGCGCGGCTGGCGCTCCGCCGCCGATCGTGCGTGCGGGGACGAGGCGGGCGCTCAGCGCATCAGGCCCGTCGAGCTGGAGGGACAGCATCGCGCCCATTGCGGTGACCGCGGCCGGGTCCTCGCCGAGGGCGGCCTCCGCGGCGGCGAGGGTGTCCATCAGCGGATAGTCGTCGTCGGAGCCCATCACGATGAGCGGATCGTCGATGCCTTCGAGCACGTCGAGAATCCGGTCGAAGAAGCCGAGCTCGTAAGGGTAGCGGCGGTATTCTATCGCCAGCGTCCGGTCCGGCGCGCTCATCGCCTCGAGGTTGCGCCCGGCGAAGGCATCGCTGCTGCCGTCCGCCACGATG
Organism: uncultured Alphaproteobacteria bacterium; assembly: GCA_963704595.1. Classification (GTDB taxonomy): domain Bacteria; phylum Pseudomonadota; class Alphaproteobacteria; order Rhizobiales; family Amorphaceae; genus Acuticoccus. Next base: position 3,587,856 of record OY969922.1, on the reverse strand, counting down.
ACCTGCGTGTCCGGGTGAAAACGCTCCAGAAAGCGGACGACCGAGAGGAGCGACGTCGGGCGGTTGCGGGTCGGGATCAGGAGACGGGCCATCGGTGCGGGTGCCACTCGCTCAACTTGTGGCTTCAACGCTAGCGTGTCCTGCCGCCGGGCGCTATAGAGTGGGATGTCCGCCGCGGCGCCCAGCGCGCCGCCGCCCCGAAGCCGGATCCACCGTGCCCGACCAGACCGCAAGCGACCCACCATCAACGCCATTCGCCGGCGCGCGGCCGGGCGGTGCGGCATGAAGGCGGTGCTGCTCGCCGGCGGGCTCGGCACCCGGATCAGCGAGGAGACCATGGTCCGCCCCAAGCCCATGGTCGAGATCGGCGGCCGCCCGATCCTGTGGCACATCATGAAGATCTACGCGCACTACGGCGTCAACGACTTCATCATCTGCTGCGGCTACAAGGGCTACATCATCAAGGAATATTTCTCGAACTATTTCATGCACATGTCCGACGTGACGTTCGACATGCGCAGCAACGAGATCATCTACCACGAGCAGCGCGCGGAACCCTGGCGGGTGACGCTGATCGACACCGGCCAGTCGACCATGACCGGTGGGCGCCTGAAGCGGGTGGCGGACGCGCTCGGCGACGAGCCGTTCTGCTTCACCTACGGCGACGGCGTGGCGGACGTGGACGTCGCGCGGCAGATCGCCTTCCACCAGGCGCACGGCAGGCTCGCCACCGTCACCGCCGTGACGCCGCCGGGCCGCTACGGTGCGCTGGAGCTCGGCACGGCCGGCAACGTCAGCCAGTTCACCGAGAAGCCGCGCGGCGAGGGCGGGCGGATCAACGGCGGCTTCTTCGTGCTGTCGCCGAAGGTGATCGACTACATCGACGGCGATGCGACGGCGTGGGAGGAGGGGCCGATGGCCCGCCTTGCCGCCGAGGGCGAGCTCATCGCCTACGAGCACGACGGGTTCTGGCAGCCGATGGACACGCTGCGCGAGAAGAACCGGCTGGAAGACCTCTGGAACGCCGGTCAGGCGGCTTGGCGGGTATGGGACAGGCAGACCCCTTCGTAGGCCGCCGGGTCCTCGTGACCGGGCACACCGGTTTCAAGGGCGGCTGGCTCGCGCTCTGGCTGGCGCGCCGCGGCGCGTTGGTGACCGGCCTCGCGCTCGACCCGCCGACGGCGCCCTCGCTGTTCGCGCTCGCCGATGTCTCGCGCGTTCTGGCGGCCGACCTTCGGGTCGACATCCGCGACCCGGCGGCGACCGAAGCCGCCATCCGGGACGCCGCGCCCGAGGTCGTGTTCCACCTCGCCGCGCAGCCGCTGGTGCGCGCAGGCTACGCCGCCCCGGTGGACACCTTCGCGACCAACGTGATGGGCACCGCCAATGTGATCGCCGCCGCGGCGGGCGCTGCGACCGTCAAGGCCATCGTCGCCGTCACCACCGACAAGGTGTACCGGAACGAGGAGCGGCAGGAGCCCTACCGCGAGGATGACCGGCTCGGCGGCCTCGACCCCTATTCGGCCTCCAAGGCGGCGGCGGAGCTGGTGGCGCACTCCCTCCGCCACAGCCTCGCCACCGATGCGCGGATCGCGACGGCGCGGGCCGGCAACGTGATCGGCGGCGGCGATTTCGCGGCGGACCGGCTGGTGCCCGATGCCGTGCGCGCCTTCGCGGCCGGCGAACCGCTGGTGCTGCGGCGGCCGGACGCCGTCCGCCCGTTCCAGCACGTGCTCGACCCGCTCGCTGGCTACCTCCGCCTCGCCGCCGCGCTGCTGGACCGCGAGGCGGGTGCCGACGACGCCTGGAATTTCGGCCCCGCTCCCGGCGACGACCTCAGCGTCGGCGCGCTTGCCGCCCGCCTCGCGGACGCCTGGGGCGAGGGCGCCGAAGTCAGGATCGACGCCGGGGGCGCGACCCTCCACGAGGCGAACATCCTGCGCCTCGACAGCACTAAGGCGCACCGGGCGCTCGGCTGGACGCCGGTCTGGCCGCTGGATCGGGCGCTCCACGAGACCGCTGGCATGGTACCGCGCATGGCATTCCGGTGCGGACATGGCGGCCTTCACCGCCCGCCAGATCGACGCCTTCGAGGCATCCGCGCCGCAACGGGACGCCACACCTTGAGCCGCTTCACCTATCACCCGACCCCCGTCTTCGGCGTGGTGATCGTCGAGCGGCACCCGCGCGGCGACGAGAGGGGAAGCCTCGCGCGCCTCTACGAGCCCGATGCGGTTCCCCTCGGAACCATCGCGCAGATCAACCACACCGTGACCCGGCGGGCAGGCACGGTCCGGGGGCTGCACTTCCAGCGCGCGCCGCACCTCGAGGCCAAGCTCGTCTCCTGCCTGTCGGGCGCCATTCTCGACGTCGCGGTGGATCTGCGCGATGGATCGCCCACCTTCGGCCGGCACGTCGCCGCAGAGCTTTCGGCCGAAAACACCCGTGCCCTCCTGATCCCCGAGGGATGCGCCCACGGCTTCCAGACGCTGACGGACGACTGCCATCTTCTCTACCTCCACAGCGCCCCCCATGCGCCCGAGGCCGAAGGCGGCATCCACCACGCCTCGCCGGCGCTCGGCATCGGCTGGCCGCTGCCCCCCGTCGCCGTCTCTGCGCGGGACGCGGCGCTTCCCATGCTGGACGATGCCTTCGTCCCCCTCGCGAGGGCGCGCGCCATGAGCTGCCGCCACTGCGGCGCCCCGCTGACGCTGGACTTCGCCGACCTCGGCACCGCGCCCCCCTCCAACGCCTACCTCGACGCGGCCGACCTTGCCGCCCCCGAGCGCCGTTTTCCGCTGAGGGTGAAGGTCTGCGAGGTGTGCTGGCTGGTGCAGACGGTGGACGTCATCGCGCCGGACGCCCTCTTCGGCGACGACTACGGCTACTACAGCGCGACGTCCTCGTCCTGGCTCGCCCACGCCGAGCGCTACGTGGCGGAGATGACGTCACGGTTCGGCCTCGGTCCGGCGTCGATGGTGGCCGAGGTCGGCGCCAACGACGGCTACCTCCTCCAGTACGTCGCGGCGCGCGGCATCCCCTGCTACGGCGTCGAGCCGACCGCCGGGACCGCGGCCGCCGCGCGAGCGTCGCGGGATCGAGATCGTCGAGGCCTTCTTCGGCGAGGCGCTGGCGCGCGCCTGGCCGACGCGGGCCGCCGGGCCGACCTCATCGTCGCCAACAACGTCCTCGCCCACGTGCCGGACATCAACGATTTCGCACGCGGCATCGCGGCGCTCCTGAAGCCGGAGGGCGTCGCCACCTTCGAGTTCCCGCACCTCCTCATGCTGATCGAGAACGCCGAGTTCGACACCATCTACCACGAGCATTTCAGCTATCTCTCGCTGATCGCGGTGAGCCGGATCCTCGCGGCTTCCGGCCTCACCGTCTTCGACGTCGCGGAGCTTCCCACCCACGGCGGCTCGCTGCGGGTCTTCGCCGCACCGAAGGCAAGCGCCCGCCCGGTGACGGACGCGCCCGCACGGATGCTTGAGAAGGAGCGCGCGGCCGGCCTCTCGACGCGCGTGCCTTACGAGGCCTTCCAGGCGCGGGCCGAGGCGATCCGGGACGATTTTCTGGGGACGCTCCGATCGCTGCGCGCAAACGGGCTCTCGGTTGCGGCATACGGTGCAGCGGCGAAGGGCAACACGCTTCTCAATTTTGCCGGAATCTGCGGCGATCTCATCGGCTTCGTCGTCGATCGCAGCCCCGGCAAGGTCGGCCGGTACATGCCGGGCAGCCGCATTCCGATCGTCGCCGAGGACGTCTTGCGCGCCCGGCGGCCGGACCGCATCGTGATCCTGCCGTGGAACATCGCGGACGAGATCGCACGGCAGCTTGAGTACACCCGCGCGTGGGATGCCCGTTTCATCACGGCCGTGCCGGAAATACGAGAGTTCTGAAATGAGTATCGAGGTCGATCCGACCGCCGAGGTTTCCCCGCTTGCCGACATCGAGCCCAGCGTGCGCGGCACGCGGATCGTGATCGGCCCGGACAGCGTGATCGACAGCTTCGTCAAGATAAAGCCCGCCGGCGGCAACGGCGACATCATGATCGGCGCGCGCACCGTCATAAATTCGGGCTGCGTCATCTATAGTGGTAACGGCGTGACGATCGGCAACGATGTTGCAGTGGCAGCCAACTGTGTGTTCGCTTCGGTCAACCACGCGTTTCGCGATCGCTCGAAACTCATCCGCGAGCAGGGCTTCCTGCCCTCCCGCGGCGGGATCGTGGTGGAAGACGACGTTTGGCTCGGCGCCGGGGTGATCCTGCTCGACGGTGCCATCGTGCGAAAGGGGGCAGTCGTGGCTGCAGGATCTCTGGTTCGCGGCGAGGTGCCGTCCTACGGCGTGGCAGCGGGCGATCCGCTGACGGTGAAGACATGGCGGACGTAGACGCCACAGTCTTCGGCGCGACCGGCTTCATCGGCCGGGCGGTGAGCGCTGCTCTGCGCTCCCACGGCCTCACGGTCTGGGGCCCGACCCGCGCCGAGATCGCCAGCGGCAAGGGGATGGACCGCCCGCTCGGGCACGTCGTCTACGCCGTCGGCCTCACCGGCAACTTCCGCACGATGCCGGTGGAGACGGTCGAGGCGCACGACGCGATGCTCGCCCGCGTCCTCCACGGGACGGAGTGGAACAGCTTCCTCGCGCTCTCCTCGACCCGCGTCTACGGCGCGCGGGGCGACCGGCCAGCGCGCGAGGGCGACCCGATCACCATTCTCCCCAGCGCCGACAGCGTCTACGACCTCTCCAAGCTCCTCGGCGACGCGCTGGTCCTCGCCCACCCGTCGCCGACGGCGCGGGTCGCCCGCCTTTCCAACGTCTTCGGCGACGGGATGCACCCGTCGACCTTCCTCGCGTCGATCCTCGACGAGGCCGCCACCGGCGCCGTCACCATCCGCGAGGCGGCGGCCTCGGCAAAGGACTATGTGCCGGTCGCGTTCGCCGCCGAGCGTCTCGCCGACATCGCGCTCTCTGGCCGGGAGCGGATCTACAACGTCGCGAGCGGTGCGCCGCTCAGCCACGAGGACGTCGCCGAGCTTCTCGCCGAGACGCTGGGCACCGAGGTCTCCTACGCGCCGGACGCGCCGCTCCGCCGCCTCGCCGAGATCGACGTCAGCCGCCTCACCGGCGAGTTCGGCGGAATGCGCCGCCGCGTCGAATCCGAACTGACCGACTTCTTCCGCGCCCGCTGCAAGGCGAAGCGTTGACGGACGACCCGGCCGCCGCCTTCCGGGCCGAGCGCGCGGCGTCCATCGCGCGCTACCCGTCCGACGCGGCGTTCCAGTCGCTCTCCGCGGACTGGACGAAGGCCGCATTCGAGCGCCGCTACATGTACAACTGGGAGGCGCTCGGGCGCCCGGTGATCCAGCTTCCCGCGGACCTCATCGCGCTGTCGGAAATCATCTGGAGGGTGAAGCCGGACCTCATCATCGAGACCGGGATCGCCCACGGCGGTTCGGCCGTCCACTCCGCCGCCCAGCTTGCCCTCCTCGACCTTGCCGACGCGACCGAACGCGGCGAGACCCTCGACCCGCAGGCGCCGCACCGCCGCGTCGTCGCCGTCGACATCGAGATCCGCCCCCACAACCGCGCCGCGCTGGAGGCGCATCCGCTGAAGCCGCGCATCACCCTCATCGAGGGCTCGAGCACCGATGCCGCCGTCGTCGAGGCCGTCCGCGCGCTGGCGGCGGATGCCGCGACCGTGATGGTCTGCCTCGACAGCAACCACACCCACGATCACGTCCTCGCCGAGCTCAACGCCTACGCCCCGCTCGTCACCCGCGGCGCGTACTGCGTGGTGTTCGACACCATCGTCGAGCACCTGCCGCAGGGCTTCTTCGCCGACCGCCCCTTCGACCCCGGCAACAGCCCGCACACTGCCATCGCCACCTTCCTCGCCGAGTGCGGGAAGGGCGCCGTGACCGCAGCCGACGGCACCCCCCTCCACCTCGCCCCCGACACCGAGCTCGACGCCAAGCTCATGGTGACCGCAGCCCCCGGCGGCTTCCTCCGCCGCCTCTAGTGCCGGGGCAGCGGCCGGTTGCACGCCCCGGCCGGATCGTCGATCAAGGCGGTACGGGCCAGCGGCCCGCCGCCACCCGAAAGGCCCGTCATGACACGCATCCCGCCCGCCATCACCGCTGACCTCGCCGAGCTCGTCGCGCTGCGGCGGGATCTTCATGCGCATCCGGAGCTGGGGTTCGAGGAGGAGCGGACGAGCGGGATCGTGGCCGAGATGCTGGAGAAGGCGGGGATCGCGGTGGATCGCGGGCTCGGCGGGACCGGCGTGGTGGGAACGCTCCAGGTCGGCAACGGGACGCGGCGGATCGGGCTGCGCGCCGACATGGATGCGCTCGCGATGCCCGAGACCGTCGCGCGGCCCTACCAGTCGACCGTGCCCGGGAAGATGCACGCCTGCGGGCATGACGGGCACACCACCATGCTCCTCGGCGCAGCACGGCACCTTGCGAAGACGCGAGGCTTTTCCGGCACCGTCCACTTCATCTTCCAGCCCGCCGAGGAAGGGCGCGGCGGTGCGAAGAAGATGGTCGAGGACGGGCTGTTCGAGCGCTTTCCGTGCGATGCGGTCTACGGGCTGCACAACATGCCGGGGCTCGGCGTCGACGAGATTGCCGTCGTGGAGGGGCCGCAGCTCGCTTCCTCGGACAGCTGGCGGCTGACCTTCCGCGGCGTCGGCACCCACGGCGCGAAGCCGCACCTGGGGCGCGACCCGGTGACTGCCGCGGGCACGTTCCTGTCGGCGCTCCAGACCATCCCCGGGCGTGTGGTCGACCCGCTGCAGCCCTCGGTGGTGAGCGCCTGTTCGGTGCAGGCGGGCGATCCCGCGCGCGCTCAACGTCATCCCGGATTTCGTGGCGATCGGCGGCACGGCGCGGGCCTATACGCCGCGAGGTGCGCGACCAGCTCGAGGCGGAGATCGGGCGCCTCGCGCACGGGACGGCGGCGATGTTCGGCATCGCCGCGGAGTACGAGTTCATCCGCCGCATTCCGCCGGTGGTGAACGATGCCGACGCGACGGCTCGGGCGCTGAAGGCGGCCGAGGCGGTGGTGGGCGACAAGGTGGTGCGCCGCTTCCCGCCGTCGACGGCGGGGGACGATTTCGCCGTTTTCGCCGGCGAGGCCCCGGGTTGCTACGTCTGGCTCGGCAACGGGCCTGCGGTGGACGGCGCGCTCCACCACAACACCGGGTACGACTTCAACGACGACGCGATCGCGACGGGCGCGGCGTACTGGACGGCGCTCGTCGAGAGCGAGCTTTCGGCCGGCTAGTCCGCGCAGCACCGGGCTTTCGAGGACGCGGCCGGTCGCGACGTCGGCGATGCCGCGGTCGGTCTGGTGCGGGCCGGCGTTGCAGGCGAGCGTTGCGCCGAAGCAGGCCTTGAAGACGCGGAGCGGCGGCTGCCAGTCGGCAATGCCGTCGACGGCGGCGCGGATCGCGGCGAAGCCCTGCCGCCACCTCGGCGAGCGGCCTGTCCGAGACGAGGCCGCATAGCGGCAGCGGCAGCACTTCCTGCACCTTGCCGCCCTGTGGCGACGGCCATGCCGCCGCCTGCCGCGATCACCGCGTTGGCGGCGGCGGCGAGGTCCTCGGCGCTGCCGCCGAAGACGGTGAGGTTGTGGCTGTCGTGTGAGACCGTGGTGGCGAACGCCCCGCGCCATGTGCCCCAGCCTTCGAGGAAGCCGACGCGGGGGCGGCTGTCCGCCTGGCCGTGGCGGTGGACGACGGCGATGTGCGCGGTCCCCTCCGGCGGGACGACGAAGCCGTCGCGAACCTCGGCCGTGCGCTCGCCCCAGCGGGTGAAGCGAGGCTGGTCGATGGTCGCGATCCGCGCCTCCGTCGCCGCTTGCGCGAACGCGGAAATCATCCGCCGTCAGCGGGGCGAGCTTCATCGTGCCGAGGAGCGGTGCGGGGTCCGCCGACGGAAGTGGGGCGAGGAGCCGGCCTTCAGCGGCGACGGGGACGCCGTCCGCAATGACGTGGGATGCCGCGAAGTCCGAGAGGCCGCGAGAAGACGGCGAGGTCGGCGCGGCGGCCGGGGGCGACGAGGCCGAGATCCGGCCGGGCGATGGCGATGGCCGCATTGTAGGTCGCTGCGCGCAGGACCCATTCGGGGGGCATGCCGTGGCGGACGAGGTGGCGCAGGACCATGTCGAGGCCGCCGTCCCGGGCGAGATCGTCGGGGAAGGTGTCGTCGGTGCAGAGTGTCAGTGTCGGCGGGAGATGGCCGAGCGCGACGAGTGCCGCCGCGAATTCGGGCAGGAGGTGCGGGTGCGAGCCGCGCATCTCGATCGTGAGGCCTGCGGCGAGCTTTTCGAGGAGATCGTCGGCGGAGGTGAGCTCGTGGTCGGAGCCGATGCCGGCGGCGACGAAGGCGGCAAGGTCGGCGCCGGCGAGGCTGCGGGCATGGCCGCGGACGAGCTTGCCCGACGCCAGCGCGGCGTTGACGATCGCGCTCATGCGCGGGTCGCCGTCGATCACCGGGCGCATCGTCATCACCTCGGCGAGGCCGGCGATCTCGGGCCACGACAGGAGCTCGGCGATGGTGGCGGCGTCGAAGTCGGCGCCGGCGCATTCGAGGCCGGGGGCGGAGGGCACGCACGAGGGCGCGAGGGTAAGGACGCGCAGCGGCAGCCCCTTCGCGGCGTCGACCGCCCAGCGCACGCCGGCGATGCCGGAGACGTTGCCGAACTCGTGCGGGTCCCAGACGACGGTGGTCACGCCGCGGGGGACGACCGCTTCGGCATAGACCGCGGGCGTCACCATCGAGCTTTCGACGTGCATGTGCGTGTCGATGAGGCCGGGGACGACGAAGCCGCCGGTGGCGTCGATGGTCTCGCCGGCATCGCTGCGGCTGTCGCGGGGGTGGACGCTCGCGATCAGCGGGCCGACGAGGCCGACGTCCGCGGCGCGGTGCTTGCCGGTCACCATGTCGATCACCGTGCCGCCGGCGACGAGGATGTCGAACGGCGCATCGCCGCGGGCGGCGGCGACGGCGCGGGCCCGGAGCGCAGGATCGGCGAGGTCGGCGGTCATCGTGCTGCGGCCTCCAGCGCGGCGAGGATGATCGCGCGGGCGGCGGGGGCGTCGATGGCGACGGCGACCTCGGCGTTGGCCTCGGCCGGGTTGCGCCGGTCGACCACCGTGCGGCCGCGGGTGAGGGTGCCTGCGAGCTCCATCTCGATCCGCGCCGGGGCGAATGTGACGAGGTGCGGGCGCAGCGACGGCGACCGCGGCGGCGGCATCGTAGAGCGCCATTTCGGGACGGCCGCGGGAAACGGCGATGTCGATGAAGGCGGCGAACATGCCGGCGAGCGCTGCGGCGTGCGGGCCGCCGGCGTCGCGCACCGCGGCGACGTCGGCGGGGCCGGCGGTGACCTGCCGGCAGAGGTCGAGGTCGACCATTCTGAGCGGCAGGCCGTGGCCGAGGACGATGGCGACGGCCTCGGGGTCGGCGAAGGCGTTGAACTCGGCCGACGCGGTGTGGTTGCCGGCGGTGACGCCGCCCCCCATCCAGACGAGATCGGTGATCTTCGCCGCAAGGTCCGGCCGCGCCAGCGCGAGGGCCGCGATGTTGGTGAGCGGCCCCAGCGCCAGGATGCGGCGCTCGCCGCCGGCGGAAAGCCAGTCGCACAGCGCCTCGAAGGCGTCGCCGCCTGCGGCCTCGGCGGCGGGGAGGGGCGGGCCGCCCGAGAGGATGCCGGTCTCGCCGAGGATGCGCTGCGCGGTCTCGGCCCGTGCCGAGGACGGAGGCGGCGCGGCCCTTGTGGAGCGGGGCCGCGAGGCCGAAGGCGGCCGCGGCGTTGGCGGCGTTCTGCGCCACATGACCCAATGTACTGTTGCCGAAAACGAGGCTGATGCCGTCGACCGGCAGCCCGGCGTGCCTGATGACGAGAATGGCGAGGAGGTCGTCGAACCCCGCGTCGGTGTCGATCCAGAGGCCCATCAGTAGCGCGCCAGAGGTGCTGCGCGGTCGGCGGGCAGGTCGAACGCGACGGTTTCGCCCGGTGCGTGGGCGGGGAGGGCGGCGTCGGCCTCGGCCTTGATGGTGCCGAGCGGCGAGGCGATCAGATATTCGCGGCTGCGGCCGGCGAACGAGCCGCCCATCACCTGCCCCTCGAACGGGCCTTCGCCGAGCTGCACCATGCCGGGGCGCCAGGCGAGTCCTGCGGCGCCTGCGGGTGCGGCCCCCGACAGCGGCACCCGGCCCGCTTCGGTGACGAGGCTGCCGTCCTCGACCCTGAAGACGTTCTCGAAGCCCACGAAGTCGGCGACGAAGGCGGAGGCGGGGCGGTTGTAGAGGTCTTCGGGCGTCCCGATCTGCTCGATCGCGCCGTTCAGCATCACGATGATCCGGTCCGCCAGCGCCAGCGCCTCGGCCTGGTCGTGGGTGACGAAGATCATCGTCGTGCCGGTCTCGCGCTGGACGCGCTGGAGCTCGGTGCGCATCTCGAGGCGGAGGCGCGCGTCGAGGTTGGAGAGCGGCTCGTCGAGGAGGAGCACCTTCGGCTGCATCACCATCGCGCGGGCGAGCGCCACGCGCTGCTGCTGGCCGCCGGAGAGTTCGGCCGGCCGCCGCGCCGCAAACTCGGACAGGCCGACGGAGGCGAGCGCGTCGGTGACGCGGCGCTCCAGCTCTGCGGCAGGCGTGCGCTTCAGCTTGAGGCCGAACGCCACGTTCTCGAACACGTTGAGGTGCGGGAAGAGGGCGTAGGACTGGAAAACGAGCCCGACGGCGCGGCGGTTGGCGGCGACGCGGGTGATGTCCGCACCGTCGAGCCGGATGCGGCCGGACGCCGGCTTCAGGAGCCCCGCGATGGCCCGCATCGTCGTCGTCTTGCCGCAGCCCGACGGGCCGAGGAGGGTGACGAGCTCGCCCTCGGCGATCTCGAGGTCGAGGTCCTTCACCGCGACCGTGTCGCCGTAGGCAAGGGTGAGTTTTTCGAGCGACAGGTACGCGTCAGACATAGCGGCTGAACCCCAGGAAGCGCTCGGCGAGGAAGACGATGCCCATCGACATGAAGGCGAGGAGCGAGGAGAGCGCCGCGATGGACGGATCGTAGGTGTTTTCCATGTAGCCCAGCATGTCGATCGGGAGGGTGCGCACGCCGGGGCCGGTGAGGAACAGCGACACCGGCACCTGGTTGAAGCTCGTCACGAACCCCAGGATGAAGGCGGCGAGGATGCCGCCGCGGATGTTGGGGAGGACGACGCGCACGAAGGCACCGAACGGCGAGCAGCCGAGGAGGACCGCCGCCTCCTCGATGTCGACGCGCAGGTTGTTGAGGCTCGCCGACACCACCCGCACCGCATAGGGAAGGACAAGTGCGGTGTGCGCCAGGAAGAGCGCCGGCAGCACCTCCACCCCGAGCGGCACCACGAAGTAGCGCAGGAGCGCGAGGCCGACGATCAACCCCGGCACGATGATCGGCGAGGACACGATGAGGCGCGCCGTCTCCGCGCCCGGCAGCGGATAGCGCGAGAGGGCGTAGGCGGCCGGCACGCCGAGGACGAGCGCGCACAGCGTCCCGAACACGGCGAGGATGATCGAGATGGTGAAGCTCTCGCGGAAGCTCTCGATCTCGAAAACCTTGATGACCCAGCGCATCGAGAAGCCGTCGGGCGGGAAGGCGAGCGTCTCCCCGGCCGAGAACGAGGCCGCGACGATGACGACGAACGGGCCGATCAGGAAGGCGAGGACGAGCGCGAGGACGATGGGGTTGGCGAGGCGCAGGTTCATCGGCGGTTCCTCGCGGTGGCGACACGGCGCAGGAGAAGGTTCGCGGCAAAGCTCATCACCACGAGGATGAGCGCGATGACGCTGGCGGAGACGAGGTCGTTGGCGATGGTCACGCGCTGGTAGAGGAGCGTTTCCAGCATCAGCACCTTGGAGCCGCCGAGGATGGCGGGGGTGATGTAGGCCGTCAGCGATCCGGTGAAGACCAGCGTGCCGCCGATCACGAGCCCCTCGCGCGTCAGCGGAAGGATCACCTTCCAGAACACCTGGAACCAGTTGGCGCCGAGGACGCGGGCGGCCTGCACAACGTCGCCGGGGAGGTTCTCGAGCGCGCTGATGAGGGAGATGATCATCAGCGGCAGGAAGAGCTGGAGGAGGCCGATGAAGACCGCGGTCTCGGTGAAGAGGAAGCGGATCGGCTCATCGCTGAGGCCGACCGAGACCAGCGCCTTGTTGACGATCCCGGTGCGGCCGAGGATCACGATCCACGCATAGGTGCGGGCGACCGGCGAGATCATCAGCGGCAGGACGACGAGGCCGACCATCCGGCCTTTCGCGGTCGGCGGCAGGCTGACGATGGCGAACGCCGCGGCATAGCCGATGACGGCGGCCGTCAGCGTGACCAGCGCGCCGAGCTTCAGCGTGCGCAGGAAGACGGTGCGGTTGATCGACTGGGAGAAGAAGTCGACGTAGTTGGCGAAGAACCAGCCGCCGTCGGTCTTCAGCCCCTCGGCGAGGAGGATCGCGACCGGGACGAGGAAGACCGCCGCCGCGAAGACGACCGCTGGCATGACGAGGGCAAGGCCCGCGGTGCGGTTCTGGAACATGGCAAGCCGGCGTTACAGGGTACGGAAAAGCGAAGCGCCGGGCGTTTAGGCCCGGCGCGGGTTGTGGCGGCTACTGGCCGACCTCTTCGTTCCAGAGCGCCAGCCACTCGTCGCGGTGGTCGAGCGCGACGTCGGACGGGATGAGCTTCAGGCTGTCGACCGTCTCGGCGCCGTAGGTGAGGTTCTCGGCGATCTCGTCGGACACCGTCACCTCCTTGTTGGCGGGACTGTCCACCAGCGCTTCGGCGAGTGCGGTCTGGATCTCGGTGGAGAGCCAGAAGTCCATGAACTCCATGGCAAGGTCCTGGTTCTCGCTGCCCTTGGCGAGGACCATCACGTTGAGGCCGCCGGTCTGGCCTTCCTTCGGCGTCGCCCACGCGATGGGGAGGCCCATCTTGGCGAAGTTCTCCCACGCGAAGCGGCCGATGGGGGCGGCCCAGATCTCTTCCTGCTGCATCAGCGTCGCGAGCTGGGAGGAGCGGACGTAGAAGGTGACGATGTCGTCCCGGTGTTCGCCGACGGCCTTGATCGGGGCTTCCAGCGTCGGCGAATCCTCGCCCATCGCGAGGCCGAGCATGTAGAGCGCCGGCGGGCCCTGGTTGGTGGTGACGTTGGGGAAGGCGACCTGCCCGGCGAGTTCGTCGGAGAGGAGATCCTCCCAGCTGTCGATGGTGACCTTGTCGGACCGGTAGGCGATGGATGTGGCGTAGAGCGTGTAGCCGACGCTCATGCCGTCGCCGTTCGGATCCTTCGCGAGGTCGTAGAGCTTGTCGTAGTTCTCGAGCCCGGAGAAATCGATCGGGGCGAGGAGATCGGCCCGGGCGCCGGCGAGCGCGTCGGCCATCGACATCACCGCCATGTCGATGACGGGGTTGGCCTTGTTGGCTTCCATCTTGGCGAGCCGCTCGACGCTGTTGCCGGTCTCGACCACGATCTCGCAGCCGCATTTTGCCTCGAACGGGTCGTAGACCAGCTCCTTGAAGGCGTCCTGCGCGAAGGCATAGACGGAGATGGTGAGGGTGCGGTCCTGAGCGCTGGCGGGCGCGGCGCCGATCACGGCGGCGGCGCAGGATGCCAAGATCATTCTCTTCATGTCGGCCGATCCTTGGGTAAGGGTGGTGGTTTTCGTGCTGACGATGGGATCGTGTTTAGCCCGGCGGGGCGGGCCGCGAAACCCGAGGCGCGTGCCGCCAGCGTGTCGGCATGACTGGTACACGATGCGTGCCACCCTTGCGCATTGCTGCAAACGCGGCGAGCCGCGCGCAGCGTGCTGCGGCGTCGGTACAAATTATCGGCTGTCATGAGATCTTGCGGCGGTCCGCCATCGCGTCAGTCACGGTCCCTGCCGTGCCGCGTGATGGTCGGAGTGGGAGGATTCGAACCTCCGACCCCCTCGTCCCGAACGAGGTGCGCTACCAGGCTGCGCTACACTCCGCCGCTTGCGTCGCGGTGATGTAACCGGTGACGCCGCGGATCACAAGGGGTCAAACGCGCTCGATTTTGAGTGGCTGCGCGCCTTCCCACAGGGTTTTGGTCCCCAGGGCGTAAAGGTTCTCGTTGCCGCCGGTGATCGTGAGGAAGTGATTGCCGGCGAGCTGGCCCATCTTGCAGGCGAACTGGACGCCGCTGTAGGCGAGCAGGATCTCGGTCTCGGAGATGCCGCCGGGGTAGAGGATCATGTGGCCGGGCGCGGGGTAGCTCGTGTGGTTCTCGTAGCCGACGCCGAAGTCGCGCTCGCCGAGCGGCACCCACACGCCTTCGCCCGACCAGCGCACGTGCACCACCTGGCTCTCGAACGGCATCGCCTTGAGGAACGCCTCGACGGTCTTGGGGGCGAGTTCGTCTTCCAGCTGCGCGTCGAACGTGAACGGGCCGGCGGTGACTTTGACGGGAATGGGCATGAGGGGGCTCCGGTTTGTGAACGCTGCCCCTCTAGCGCGCTTTCGCGCCGGAGGAAATCGCCGCCGCTAGAGGCCGTGCTGCGCGGCGTGTGCGGCAAGGACGATGCCGCTGGTGGTGGCGACGTTGAGGCTGTCGAACCCCGGCGCAATCGCGATGGAGAGCGGGCGGGCGGCGGCGATCAGCGCATCGGGAAGCCCCGGCCCCTCGGTGCCCAGGAGGAAGGCCGCGCGCGGGGCGAGCGCGGTCTCGTGGAGTGCCGCCGGGGCGGAGGGGGTGAGCGCGTAGGGCGTGATGCCGGCGGCGTCGAGATCGCGCGAGCAGGCGCGGGAACGTCGTCGGTGCGCAGGGTCGGCACGATCAGCGGAGCGCCGACGCCGACGCGGATCGCCTTGCGGTAGAAGGGGTTGGCGGTGGTCGCGTCGATCGCGACGGCGGCGGCACCGAACGCTGCGGCATTACGGTAGATGCCGCCGACATTGTCGTGGTTGGAGAGACCGACCAGCACCGGGAGGCGCAGCGGGCCGGCCGGAAGATCCGCGACGGTGACGGGCGGCGGAATGCGCCCGGCGGCGAGGATGCCGCGGTGGAGGTGGTAGCCGGCGATCCGGTCCAGCACGGCCTGCGGCGCCACGTAGAGCGGAGCGTCTCCGCGCGCGTCGAGGACGGGGAGGCGCGGGACGCGGCCTTCCTCGATCAGGATCGCGTCGGTGACGAGCGTGGAATCGAGGAGCACGGTGAGGACCGTCGCGCCCTCGGCGATGAAGACGCCGTCGCGGCCGATCCGGTCGCGCTCCTGCAGCGCCGTGAAGACGGCGATGCGCGGGTCGTCGGGGTCCGTGATCGCGATCGGGTCGGCGGGCACGTCAGCCCTCCAGTTCTTCGCGCTTCATCTCCACTTCGAGCCAGCGCTCCTCGGCGGCGGCCTTCTCGGTCTCCAGCTTCGCGATGTCGGCGGTCAGCTTGTCGAACCGCTTGGGGTTGGCGGCGTAGAGCTTCGGGTCGGCGAGTTCGTTGCCGAGCTTTGCCACCTCGCGCTCGATCTCCTGCACCCGCTTGGGCAGGGTTTCGAGGTCGTGCTTTTCGCGGAAGGAGAGCTTGCCCTTGCGCTGCGGCGGCTTTGCCGGCTCGGGCTTGTCGGCCTTCTTGCCGCGCGTGGTGGGGGAGGGGCCGTCACCCACCGGCGGCAGGCCGCGCTGGGTCACCATGTCGGAATAGCCGCCGGGGTATTCGCCCCACTTGCCGTCCCCCTCGGCGACCAGCGTGGTCGTGACGGTGCGGTCGAGGAAGTCGCGGTCATGGCTGACGAGGATCAGCGTGCCGTCATAGTCGGCGATGATCTCGGCGAGGAGATCGAGCGTCTCGAGGTCGAGGTCGTTGGTGGGCTCGTCGAGCACCAGGACGTTCGCGGGCATCGCGAAGGCGCGGCCGAGGAGGACGCGCGCCCGCTCGCCGCCCGACAGCGCGCCGACGGGGGTGTTGAACTGCTCCGGCGCGAACAGGAAGTCCTTGAGGTAGCCCGCGACGTGCTTGGTCGCGGTGCCGACGGTGATCTGGTCGCCGCCCGACGGGCTGATCGCCTGGCGCAGCGGCATCGTCGGGTCGAGCCCCTCTCGGGTCTGGTCGATGTAGTTGGCCTCGATGTCGGTGCCGAACTTGATTGCGCCCGAATCAGGGGTGAGGCGGCCGAGCAGGAGGTTGACGAGCGTCGTCTTGCCCGCGCCGTTGGGGCCGACGAGGCCGATCTTGTCGCCCCGCATCACGGTGATCGAGAGGTCATCGACGATCGGGCGGCCGTCGTAGGACTTGGAGATGTTGGAGGCCACGAACAGCCGCTGGCCGGAGCGTGTGGCGCCCGACAGGCTCATGTCGGCGAGGCCGGTCGCCTGCCGCTGCTCGCGCCGTTCCTGCCGCAGCGACTGGAGCTTGCGAAGGCGGCCCATGTTGCGCTTGCGCCGGGCGGTGACGCCGTAGCGCACCCAGTCCTGTTCCTGCGCGATCTTCTTGTCGAGCTTGCGGCGCTCCTCGTCCTCGGCGTTGAGGATCTCGTCGCGCCAGTCCTCGAACTCGGTGAAGCCGCGGTCCATCCGGTGGGTGCGGCCGCGGTCGAGCCACACGGTGGCGGTGGAGAGCTCTTCCAGGAAGCGCCTGTCATGGCTGATGAGGACGAGCGCCTTGCGGCGTTCGCGGAGCGTCGCCTCCAGCCACGCGATCGCCGCGATGTCGAGGTGGTTGGTTGGCTCGTCCAGCAGCAGCACGTCGGGGTCGGGTGCCAGCGCGTGGGCAAGTGCGGCGCGGCGCTTCTCGCCGCCGGACATCGGGCCGGGCGACGCGTCGGGGTCGAGTTTCAGCGCCTCCAGCGCCATGATGCCGGCGTAGGGGTCGTCGCCCTCGGCAAGCCCGGTCGCGACGTATTCGCCGACCGTGGCGAACGCCGAGAGGTCAGGCTCCTGCGCGAGGTAGCGGACCGTGGCGTCGGGCGAGGCGAATCGATCGCCCGAATCGGGTGCGATCATTCCCGCCGCGATCTTCAGGAGGGTGGATTTGCCCGAACCGTTGCGGCCGACGAGCGCGATCCTGTCGCCGGACGAGACCATGAGGGTCGCCTCGGACAGGAGCGGCGTGCCGCCGAAGGTGAGGGCGATGTCTTGGAGCGTGAGGAGAGGTGGTCGGGCCATGATCCGGCAAGTGGTGTGAACGGGGGGAATTGGAAGGATGTTAGCTTGCGGTTAACCAAGCCCGTTCACCTTTGGCCCATCGGGTCAGGGGAAACGAACATGGCAATTCACTGCGTCTTCATTAGCTCAACGACCAGGGACGGGTCTTTCATCGATGCGGCTCTCCGTCAGCGCTTCGCCGAGGTGTACCGCGTGGGCGTCGAGTTCTGGCTGGTGGATACCGCGCACGATGCGGACTATCTGGCAACCTCCATGCGCGCGCTCCTGTCCGGCCGGGACAAGCTTTTCGTCGCGGTGATGACCCGCGACTTCGTGCCGATCCTCTCGGCGGCGGCCCAGCTGTGGCTCACCGCGCCGGCCCGCTCGTGGAGCCTGCACGGCGACGGCTGCGGCCGCGACGAGACCGGCGATTCGCCATTCCGCGCAGCCGCCTGAGCGCATCGCCCGCGGTCAATTCCGCTTGCGGGCATGTAAAGAATGAGGCCATACACGTTCTTCCGGCTGACCTTGCAAGAGTTGGCAACAATAGTTCTGGGAGGACCCAAATGGCTTCGATCACCGGCTTCACGCGCACTGCCGCCGCTGTCCTGATCGCGGGAACTGCGGCGCTTGCCGGGCCTGCGCTTGCAGCGGACGTCACGCTGCGGGTCACGCTTCAGCTTCCGCTCAAGGCCCACCTCGGCCAGAACATCGTCCTGTTCAAGGAAGAGGTGGAAAAACTCTCCGAGGGCGAGATCGCGGTCGAGATCTACGACTCCGCGCAGCTCTACAAGGACAACGAGGTGCCCGAAGCGGTCGGCTCCGGCCAGATCGAGATGGGTGTCGCCTCGCTTACGCGCTATGTCGGCGAGATCCCTGCGGTGGACGTCTTCTACCTCCCCTTCGTGTTCAACACCGAGGAGAAGGTGCGCGCCGCCGTCGCGCCCGACAGCCCGGTCCGCCGCCTGATCGACGAGGCGATCGCCGAGACCGGCTCCAAGGTCCTGTGGTGGCAGGCCTACGGTTCGGTCGTGCTCCTCTCCAACGGCGAGCCGCTCGCGACGCCCGACCTGATGAAGGGCAAGAAGGCCCGCGTGTTCGGCAAGACGCTCGGCCAGTGGGTGCAGACCGTCGGCGGCGTGCCGACGCTGATCTCGGGCTCCGAGCAGTTCCTCGCCTACCAGCGCGGCACGGTCGACATCGGCATGACCGGCGTTTCCGGCGTCCAGAGCCGCTCGCTGTGGGACGTGATGGACACCATCACCAAGGTCGACGTGGCGGACATCGAGTTCATCGTCGTCATCAACCAGGACTTCTGGGAAGGCCTCACCGAGGAGCAGCAGCTCTGGATCAACGAGGCCGCGGTCCGCGCCGAGGACGACGTGCGTGACCGCATGGCCGAGATCGAGGCGCAGGCCTACGCCGATTCCGTCGCCAACGGCATGACCGTCTACGAGCTGTCGGAAAGCGACCTCGACGCCTGGAAGACCGCCTCGCAGCCCGTGATCGACGAGTGGCTGAAGGGCGCCGGCGACCTCGGCCAGCAGGTCTACGACGCCGCGACCAAGCTCTAGCCCGGTCGTGCTCGGCCTCCTGGGGCGGTTCACCACCGCCCTTTCCCATCTCGCCGCATGGCTCCTGTTCGCGATCGGAGCCATGCTCACCTACGAGGTGGTGGCGCGCTACTTCTTCAACTCGCCGACCATCTGGGCGGAAGAGCTGTCGCGCCTCGCCATGATCTGGGCCGTCTTCATCGGCAGCGCGGGCCTCCTCTACGGCCGCGACCACATCCGCGTCACCGTGCTGGTCGACCAGTTCCCGGAGGTATTGCGGCGCATCTGCGAGGTCATCAGCCTCGTCTTCGTCGCCGTCATCTCCGGCTTCGTCGCCTGGTTCGGCACGCCGACGGCGTTGAACAGCTTCGAGGTCGGCCGCACCACGGGCTCGATGCTCGACATGCCGGCGTGGTGGATGCAGGCGTCCATCCCGATCGGCTTCGCGCTCCTCGCGCTCCAGGCGCTGGCGCTTGCCATCGGCGTCGTCGCCGGGGCTGACCGTCCGGCCGACCCGACCCCCATCGAGGCCTGAGCGAACGTGGAAACCGTCTACATCCTCCTCGGCCTGTTCGGCCTCCTCCTCCTTGGCGTGCCGGTGGCGTTCGCGCTCGGCGGGCTCGGCGTCATCCTCCTCGCCATCGGTGGTTTCTCTCCGCTGATGGCGCCCGCGGGGCTGCTCTCGGCGATGGACAGCTTCGTCCTCATCGCCGTGCCGCTCTTCCTCCTGATGGCCAACGTCATGCTGAAGGGCGGCGTGGGGAAGGACCTCTTCGCCGCCGTGCAGGCCTTCGTCGGCCACTGGCCGGGCGGGCTCGCCGTCGCCACCATCATCTCGTGCGGCGTGTTCGCGGCGATCTCCGGCTCCTCGGTCGCCACCGCCGCCACCATCGGCACGGTCGCGATCCCGGAGATGACTTCGCGCGGCTACCCGAAGAACTTCACCTACGGCGTGCTGGCCGCCGGCGGTACGCTCGGCATCCTCATCCCGCCGTCGCTCATCATGATCATCTATGGCGTGATCACCGAGGAATCGGTGCTGGCGCTGTTCATGGCGGGCGTCGGGCCCGGCCTCCTGATGATCGCGTTCTTCATCGCGTTCTCGATCTTCTATGCGCGGCGGTTGCCTGAGCTGGAGAAGATCCCGCGGGCCGGGTGGGGCGAGCGCTGGACGACGGGCGTGCGCGCGCTGCCGACCGTGGCGCTGGCGCTCACCGTCATCACCGGCATCTACCGCGGCTGGTACACGCCGACCGAGGCCGCGGCGATCGGATTTGCCGGCGCGCTGTTCGTCACCGCCGTCGTCCTCAGAACGTTGACGTGGAAGGGGCTCACCGAGGCGGTGGTCGATTCCATGCGCACGACGGTGGTGATCCTCCTCATCGTCGCGGGCGCCAAGGTGTTCGGCAAGGCGATCGCGCTCTACCGCATCCCGCAGGACGTCTCGCTGTTCATCTCGACCAACATCGACACGGCGGGGCTGTTCATCTTCGCCGTCGCCATCGTGCTCCTCGTCATGGGCCTCTTCATGGAGGCGCTGTCGATGCTCCTCATCATGGTGCCGGTGCTGGCGGGCTCGCTGGCGGTGCTGGGGATCGACCCGATCTGGTTCGGCATCTTCTTCGTCATCATGGTGGAGTGCGCGCTGATCACCCCGCCGGTGGGGCTGAACCTTTACGTGATCCAGGCCGTCAGCGGCGGATCGCTGACGGAGATTTCGAAGGGCGTCCTCCCGTTCCTCGCCCTGATGCTGCTGACCGCGATCGTGATATGGTTCGTGCCGCAGATCGTGTTGTGGATCCCGTTCAACCTCTGACGGGCGACTGCGCGGCAATTGCCGCGATCAGCGCCTTCAGCGGCTCGCCCTCGCGCGCCCCCAGCGCACGGGCGGCGGCGTTGGCCACGCTGATGATCCCCGTCTCGTAGGTCGATTCGCCGACGCCGATCTCCGCGCTCCAGCAGTCCACCGTCACCGCCGCAATGCCGCGCTCCTGAAGGACGGGGAGGCGCGAGATGCCGGCCTGGTCGCACCCGATCCCGGCGTCGTTGAAGGCGAACAGCGCGGCGTCGGCCCGCCCGGCGGTTGCCGGGTCGCCGCCCACGAGCCCGCCGTGCGAGGCGGTGACGACGAGGGCGCCGCGGTCGCGCTCCCGGTCGACCAGCGAGGCGCTGTCGATGATGGTGAGGCGCCAGCCGCCGAGGTCGCGCTCGGTCCGGTGCTCCTTGCCGACATGGGGCGTGCTGTTGGGGGATGGCGCGCGGGCGAGGAGGCCTGCCGCCGCACGCGCGCCGAGCCCGGTCGAGATGCCGAGGCTTTCGGCGATCCCGTTGGCGGCGGAGACGATGCCCCTCGCGGCGCAGTCGCCGGCGTCGCCGATCCGGCAGCTGTCGTGGCCGACGGCGACGGCCGCGATCCCGTGCGTCTCGCACACGGCGAGCCCCGCGATCCCGGCGCCGTTGAGGCCGCGCCCGGCGTCGTTGAGGACGATGCCGCGCACCCCGGCGGAGGCGGCCAGAAGCCCCGCATAGGTGCCGCCATGCGAGCCGCAGATCACGACGCGGCCGCGCGCCTCGGAAAGCTTGGTTGCCGTATCGGCGAGAACGTATCCGTCCATCTGATCTCCTGGGACCCCGGCTTGACGGGGGTCGGCCGCAAGTTACCGTAAACGGTCCGCCACCCGTCACAAGGTCAGCCTCGCCATGCGCCCGAACATCGACGCTGACCGGCTCCGCGAACACTACCGCCTGATGCTGCGCATCCGCGCGTTCGAGGCAATGCGCCATCGAGGGCGCCGTCGAGAAGCGGGTTCTGGGCGCAATCCACCCCTCGATCGGGCAGGAGGCGGTGGCGGCGGGCGTCGTCTCCAACCTTAGGCGCGATGACCGGCTCCTCTCCACCCATCGCGGTCACGGCCACACCCTCGCCAAGGGCGCCGACCCGCGCGCGATGATGTGCGAGCTGTTCGGCCGCGTCGGCGGGTCCTGCGGCGGCAAGGGCGGCTCGATGCACATCGCCGACTTCTCGGTCGGGATGCTGGGCGCCAACGGCGTGGTGTCGGCCAACATCACCATTGCGGCCGGAGCGGCGCACGCCATCAAGCTCAAGGGCGACGACCGGATCGTCGCGTGCCTGTTCGGCGACGGTGCGATCAACCGCGGCCCGTTCCTTGAGGGGCTCAACTGGGCGAAGGTGTTCGAGCCTCCCGGTGCTTTTCGTCTGCGAGGACAACGACTGGGCGGCCACCACGCGCACCTCGACGATGACCGCAGGCGAGGGCGCAGCGGTCCGCGCCCGCGCGCTCGGGCTGCCGGCCGAGACGCGTCAACGGCAACGATGTCGGCGCGGTGGAGGAGGTGGCGCGCGCCGCCATCGCCCGCGTCCGATCAGGCGAGGGGCCGATGCTGATCCACGCCATCACCTTCCGCCACACCGGCCACACCTCGGCCGATCCCGGCGCCTACCGTCCCGCCGACGAGGTCGCCCGCCGCATCGCCGAGGAAGACCCCGTCGCCGCCGCGCCGCGAGGCGCTCCGCCTCGCCGGCGTCGACGAGGCCGCGCTCGAAGACGACGCCGCCGCCGCGCAGGCCGAGATGGCCGCGCACGCCGACTTCGCCGCCGCGCAGCCGTACCCCGACGCGGACGGCGCCTTCGACGACGTGCAGGACGTCGGCTCCCCCCGCGAGATGGCGTACTGATGACCGTCGACCACCTACATCGAAGCGGGCCGCCAAGCCGTCCGCGCCGCCATGCAGAACGACCCCACGGTCTGGTGCCTCGGCGAGGACCTCGGCCGCGGCGGCGTCTTCGGCCAGTACAGGGGGCTTGCCGACGAGTTCGGCAGCGACCGGATCTCAGACGCGCCGATCTCCGAGGCCGCCATCATGGGCGTTGCCGTCGGCGCGGCGATGACCGGCACGCGCCCCGTTGTCGAAATGCGCTTCTCGGACTTCGCGCTCTGCGCCATCGACGAACTCGTCAACCAGGCCGCCAAGGCCCGCTTCATGTTCGGCGGTCAGTCCAAGGTGCCGATCACGGTGCGCGAGCCGATGGGCATGTGGCGCTCCTCGGCCGCCCAGCACTCCCAGTCGCTGGAGGCCTGGTACACCCACATTCCGGGGCTCGTGGTGGTGTGTCCGTCGACGCCGCAGGACAATTTCGGCCTCCTCCTCGCCGCGATCGAGTGCGACGACCCGGTCGTCTATCTGGAGCACAAGAACCTCTGGCCGCTGGAAGGCGAGGTCGACGTCGACGCCGGACCGACCCAGCTCGGCAAGGCCGCGGTGCGGCGGGAGGGCGCCGACCTCACGCTGGTGTCGTGGTCGGCGTGCGTCCACGAGGCGGTGAAGGCAGCGGACACCCTCGCAGGCGAGGGGATCGCCGCTGAGGTGATCGACCTGCGCACCCTGTGGCCGTGGGACCGGGACGCGGTGCTTCGCCTCGGTGGAGAAGACCGGCCGGCTTCTCGTTGCGCACGAGGCGGTGCAGGTGGGCGGCTTCGGCGCGGAGATCGCCGCGAGCGTCGCCGAGGCGCTGCCGCTGCGCTGCGCCCGATCGCCCGCCTCGGTGCCCCCCGCGCCCCGATCTCCTACGCGCCGACGATGGAGAACGCCGTGCGGGTGACGGCGGACGCCATCGCGGCGCGGGCCCGGTTGCTGGTCGCCCCGTAAAAATTGAGAGGAAGAATTTCCGCTGGGAATTTCGCGTCAATCGCGCAATGCTTTCAACAAAGCGATAAGCCCGACAACAAACCACGGGCACTCAGGGGAGGACTTCCGTTGCTCAAGAAGACGCTGGCGGCTGCGGCTGCGATCACCATGCTATCCGGCGCCGCACAGGCCGAAACACTCATCATGCAGTCGATCTATGCCGGAACGTTGCCGCTGCTCGGCGACACCGGCCGCGAGCTTGGCGAGCGGGTCTCGGCGCTGACCGGCGGCGAACTCGAGATCGAGTTCAACGATCCGGGCGCCATCGTCGCCTCCAACGAGATCTGGGACGCGGTCTCCACCGGCGCTGTCGACGCGGGCTGGTATTCGCCGGGTTTTGCGCAGGGGATCATCCCGGCGGCCGGCCTCTTCACCGCCGTGCCGTTCGGGCCTGACGTGCGCGAATACACCGCCTGGTGGTACTACGGCGGCGGCGAGGACGAGTGGAACGAGATCGGCAAGCGGTTCGACATCCACTCCGAGCTTTGCGCCGTGCTGGTGCCGGAAGCGTCCGGCTGGTTCCGCGAGCCCATCGAGTCGGTCGCCGACTTCGAGGGCCTGAAGATGCGCATCTTCGGCCTCGGCGCGCGGGTGATGCAGAAGCTCGGCGTTCAGGCCCAGTCCCTCCCGCCGGCCGACACGATGACGGCGCTGCGGCTCGGGACAATCGATTCGGCGGAAATCTCCTTCCCCGCCATCGACCTCAACCTCGAGATGAACACCTACGCCAACAACTACTACTTCCCCGGCTGGCACCAGCAGACCTCGCTGATCACCTTCATCGTCAACCAGGCGGTGTGGGACGGCCTCAGCGAGCAGCACCGCGCGGTGATCAAGGAAGTCTGCGCCGCCAACGTCACCCGCACGATGGCGCGCGGCGAGTCGATGCAGCTCGAGCCGATGGCCAAGCTGCAAGGAAGCCGGCGTCGAGTTCCGCACCTGGAGCCCCGAGATGCTCGACGCCTTCCGCGGCGCCTGGGAAGAGGTCGCCGTGGAGATGAGCGACGAGGACGAGGAGTTCGCCCGCGTCTGGAAGAACTTCCAGGAGTTCCGCGAGAACTACAAGGAATGGGGCAACCTCGGTTACCTGAAGTAGCCGCGCTTCCCGGGGCCGGCGCATCCGCCGGTCCCGCTTTCATCCTCGCCCTCCACATCACCCGATCGCGCGAACGCCCATGAGATCATCCCCCGACCGCCGGCCGGACAGAGGCCACGGACCGCAGTGAACGGAGCGCTCCGCCTCGCCGCGCTGCTCGAATGGCCGTGCCGCATCTTCGCGGTGTTCTGCGGCATCCTCCTCTTCGTGCTGACCGGCGTCATCCTCTACGACGTGGTCGGCCGGCGCTTCTTCGCCACCGGCTCGTTCTTCCTGCAGGAGCTGGAGTGGCACCTCCACGGCGCCATCGCCGTCCTCGCCTTCGGCTACGCCTACGTGAAGAACGCGCACGTGCGGATCGACGTCTTCGCCCTCAAGCTCGGCAATCGCACGCGGCTGAGAATCGAGATCATCGCGATCTTCCTCTTCCTCATCCCATCGATGATCTTCATCGCGATCTACGGCTACGACTTCGCCGAGCGGGCGTTCGTGCGCGGGGAGGGCTCGCAGGGGGGCATCGGGGTGCCGGCGCGGTGGATCATCAAGTCGGCCGTGCCGCTGTCGGCGATGCTCGCCATCTGCGGCGGCCTCGCCGTCGGCCTCCGCGCCATCGTGGCGCTCCGCCGGCCGGACCTTCTGGCCGACCCCTTCGCCGACCAGGCGGACGCGCCGGCCGGGATCCCCCATGGTTGACCTCCTCGTCTCCATCCTGCCCGGCCTGATGTTCGCTGCCCTCGTGGTGTGCCTGTTCTCCGGCGCGCCGGTCGCGATCATGCTGATGGGCGTCTCGCTGGTGTTCGGGACCATCGCGATCCTGCTCGGCGAAATGCGCCTCGTGCAGGCGACCCTCATCCCCAACCGCATCTTCGGCGGCACCATTGAGAACCCGGTGCTGGTCGCGGCGCCCATGTTCATCTTCATGGGTCTCGTCATGGAGCGGACGAGGATCGCGGAGGATCTCCTCGTCACCCTCCAGCGGCTGATGCGGGTGGTGCCCGGCGGCCTCGGGCTCGCTGTGGTGCTGATGGGGACCATCCTCGCCGCCGCCACCGGCATCATCGGCGCCTCGGTGGTGATGCTGACCGTGCTTGCGCTCCCCACCATGGTCGGCAGCGGCTACCGCCCCTCGCTCGCGGCCGGCACGGTCGCGGCATCGGGCACGCTCGGCATCCTCATTCCGCCGTCGATCATGCTGGTCTTCATGGGCGACCTCCTGTCGGTCTCCATCGGCCGGCTGTTCGTGGCGGCGCTGGTGCCGGGGCTCGCCCTCGCGCTGTTCTACGTGGCCTACATCGTCATCTACAGCATGCTGCGGCCATCGGCGGCGCCGCGCGCGCCCCGCCCGGTCGCGACCGATGAGGACCGCAAGGGCCTGTGGCTCGACACGCTGGTCGCGCTCGTCGTGCCGTTCACGCTCATCGTCATCGTCCTGGGCTCGATCCTCGGCGGCTTCGCGACGCCGACGGAGGCGGCCGGCATCGGCGCCGCCGGCGCGCTGCTCCTCGGCCTCCTGCGCGGCCGGCTCTCGATCCCCGCGCTGATCGAGAGCGCGGACGGCACCGTCCGCACCGTCGCGATGCTGTTCTTCATCTTCGTCGGCGCGACGGCGTTCTCCTACATCTTCCGCATGATCGGCGGCGACGCCTTCCTGGTGGAGACCGCACAGTCCCTCAATCTCGGCGACTGGGGGCTCCTGTTCGCGATGATGGCGATGATCTTCGTCATGGGCTTCTTCTTCGACTGGATCGAGATCACCCTCATCGTCCTGCCGATCTTCTCCCCCATCGTCGGCCTGATGGACCTTGGCGACCACGTCGCGCGCGAGAGCATGGTCTACTGGTTCGCGATTCTGGTCGCGATCAACCTCCAGACCTCGTTCCTCACCCCGCCGTTCGGGTTCGCGCTGTTCTATCTCAAGGGCGCGGCGGGCTCGCTCGTCTCGATGGGCGAGGTCTACAAGGGGATCATCCCCTTCGTCCTCCTCCAGCTCCTCGTGCTGCTCCTCGCCATTGCATTCCCGGAGGTCATCCTCTGGCTCCCGTCGGCGCTCGGCCAGTGACCGGGCGCGTCGCGGGCAAGACCGTCATCGTCTTCGGCGCCGGGTCGATCGGGCCCGGCTGGGGCAACGGCAAGGCCGCCGCCGTCCTCTATGCGCGCGAGGGCGCGAAGGTCCTGTGCGTCGACGTCAACGGCGATGCTGCGGAGGAGACCGCCGCAATCATCCGCGGCGAGGGCGGGACAGCGCGGGCCGAAGTCGCCGACGTGACCGACGGGGAAGGCGGCCCCCGCGCACTCGCCCGCTGCGGCGCCGCCTTCGGCGGGCTCGATGTTGTCCACTACAATGTGGGCATCAGCACGCCGGGCGGTGTCGCCGAGACGACGGACGAGGACTGGGCGCGCGTCTTCGCAGTCAACCTTGGCGGGGCGTTCAGCGTGGCGCGTGCTGCCATCCCGTTCATGCGCGGGAAGGGCGGGGCGTTCGTGTTCATCTCGTCGATCGCCTCTATTGCGTCGGGTGGCTACGCGTACGCCGCCTACGAGGCGTCCAAGGCGGCACTCAACCGGATGTCGCAGACCATCGCTGTCGCCCATGCCGCGGAGGGGATAAGGTCCAACGTCGTCATGCCAGGCCTGATTGACACGCCGCACGTGACGCACATGATTGCAGGCAAGATGACGGCTGCCGAGGACATCGGTGCCCGTCGCGCCAAAGCCCCGCCCATGCGCCGCCAAGGATCGGCCTGGGATGTCGCCGAGGCTTCGGTCTTCCTTGCCTCCGACGCGGCGGGCTACATCACCGGCGTCCTCCTTCCCGTCGATGGCGGCCTCACACTCACGGTTCCCCCAGCATGATTTCAAGCCAGTTGCCCGCGTCCCACGCGAAGCGAGTCCCCCGCACCGTGCTCGTGACAGGCGGCGCCGGGGCGCTCGGGTTCGCGATCGCGGAGCGGCTGAGCAAGGACCGCACCGTCGCGCTGGTCGATATCGGCGACAACGTCGCCGAACGTGCCGCAGCGCTGCCGAACGGCATCGGCCTCTCGTGCGACCTTGCCGACAGCGGATCGCTGAAGGCTGCCTACCGCGAGGTGTTCGACCGCCTCGGTCCCGTCGGCGTCGTCGTCCATGCGGCGGGGGTCGGCAGGGTGGAGCCGTTCCTCGACAGCGACCGCGCGGCGTTCGAGCATGCCCTCGCCATCAACGTCACCGCAGCGTTCGAGATCTACCGGCTCGCCGGTGTCGACCTCGTCGCCGACGGCAGCGCTGGGCGGTTCATCTCGATCGCGTCGGTCTCGGGTGCGCGCGCAGGCTTCGGGCGCACCGCCTACGGCACCTCCAAGGCGGCGCTGATCCACCTGATGGGGCAGATCTCGCTGGAGCTCGGCCCCTACGGGATCACCGCCAACTCGGTGGCGCCGGGGCCGGTGGACACGCCCTTCAGCCGCGCCAATCACACCGCCGAGCAGCGGGCCGACTACCAGCGCACCATCCCGCTGGTGCGCTTCGGCGAGGCGGCCGAGGTCGCCCACGCGGTCGACTTCCTGGCCGACGATGCGGCCGGCTACATCTCCGGCCAGACGCTGTTCGTCGACGGCGGCTACATGGCCGCGGGCATGGGCGTCACCATTGCACAGAGCGCGGCGGCCATCCGCCGCGGAACCCCCGCGGAGACCCGCCATGACGAATGAGATGACCGGCGGCGAGGCGCTGGCCCGGATGCTTCTGGCCGCGAACGCCGGCCCGATGTTCGGCATGGGCGGCTTCCAGTTGCTGCCGTTCTACGACGCCGCCCGCCGCCTCGGCCTCGACCATCATCTCATCAACGACGAGCGCTGCGCCGTCTTCATCGCAGACGCCTACGCCAAGGTCTCGGGCCGCGTCGGCCTTGCTGACGCGACGCTGGGGCCGGGCGCCACCAACCTCGTCACAGGCCTCGTCGAGGCGCTCAATGCCGGCTCGCCCCTCGTCGTCATCATCGGCGACGCCAACCGCGACCACGCCGGCAAGAACATGACGCAGGAGACCGACCAGGCCGCGATCCTGCGCCCCGCCTGCAAAGCGTTCCTGACCGTGAACACCGTCGCCCGCATCCCCGAGATGATGCGCCGCGCCTTCGAGATCGCGACCTCCGGCCGCCCCGGCCCCGTCGTCGTCAACGTCGCCGAGGACGTCTCCCACGGCACCCACGGCTTCGAGGAGGGCGACTTCCATGTGGACGAGCGGTTCCACGCGGCCCCGTCGCTGCGCTGCCGGCCCGCCCGCGAGGACGTCGGGGAAGCCGCCCGACGCCTCGGCGCGGCGGAGCGGCCGATCATCCTCGCCGGCGGCGGTATCCACATTTCGGGCGCTGCCGACACGCTGACCAGGTTCGCCGAGGCGAACGGCATCCCGGTCGCGCACACGCTGACGGGCAAGGGCGCGATCCCCTGCACGCACGCGCTGTCGGTCGGTCTCTTCGGCCGCTACGACCGGATCGCCAACGAGCTGATCGCGGCCTCCGACGCCATCCTGGTCGTCGGCTGCAAGCTCGGCGAGATCGCCACCAAGCGCTACACCGTGCCCCCCGCGGGCGCGCCCATCATCCACCTCGACATCGTCGCGGAGGAGATGGGCCGCACCCTCGCGCCGGACGTGCGCCTCTGGGGCGACGCGAAGGCGGGGCTGGAAGACCTCGCCGACGCGCTGGCGGACGGTGCGGCGGATGCCGCCTCGCGCCGGTCCGGTTATCACGCCGAAATTGCCGAAAAGATGGCGGCTTGGAGAAAGCAGGCCGAGCCGCGTTACACCTCGGACGAGGTGCCGATCGCGATGGGCCGGCTGCTCGCCGAGGTCCGGGCCGCGTTGCCGGACGACGGCATCCTCGTCGCCGACGGCGGCTTCGCGGCACACTGGGGCGGCCTCCTGTTCGACACCCGCGAGGCCGGCCGCAGCTTCGTCCCCGACCGCGGCTTCGCCTCCATCGGCTACGGACTCCCCGGCGCGATGGGCGCCAAGCTCGCCGCGCCGGATCGCAAGATAGTCGCGCTCACCGGCGACGGCGGCTTCAACATGACGCTCGGCGAACTCGAGACCGCGGTCCGCGCAAAACTCGCCGTCACGATCATCGTCGTGAACAACGCGGCGTCCGGCTACGTGAAGGCGCTGCAGCACCTCATGTACGGCGAGGGCAACTACCAGTCCTCCGACCTCAACGACACCAACTACGCGAAGGCCGCCGAGGCGCTGGGCGCCAAGGGCATCCGGGTCGAGGCGCCGGGCGATCTCGCCGGTGCGCTCGCAGAGGCGCTCGGCCACGAAGGCGGGCCGACCGTGCTCGACGTGGTGGTCACGCGCGATGCATCGAAGATGCTGCCTGCCGCTGACAGCCGTGCGGTGAAGGTGAAGAAGGGCGACCGGGTCGCCTGATTTTTCGGCCGGGGTTCGGACGGCGCTTCGCGCCGGCTTCTTGCTTGAAAGACGAGGGATTTCCTCCCTCGTGCTCCCTCCCGTTCGCCACGTGGCAGGGGTTCAGGGCAGATGGCCGCTTCGCGTCCTTCTGTCCTGAGCCCCTGATGCCAGCGTGTGCCAGGCTCGGGCCGCGTCAAGGGTGAAGGCTTCGCCCGGCGCTCCGCGCCGCCCTTGACCCGGTCCGATCCCTCGTTCGTCCGCTCAGAACGAATAGATCTGACGGCTGCCGATGAGGTGGAGCTGGGGGCGTTCCGGCTTCGGCCAGAGGCCGGCAAAGGCGGCATCGGTGTGGGGGAGGCCGCCCGTGAGGACGCCGAACGCCGGCATCACCATGCGACGCGCGCAGCCGATGAAGGCGCGGCGCTTGATCCGGCGGTTGCGCAGGGTCACCACCGCGGCAGGGTGGAGGTGGCCGGCGACCTCGATCCCGTCCGGCGGACCCTCGGTCGGGATGTGGCGGAAGGTGACGCCGCGGATGGTCGCTTCGTGGGCGGCGGTGCCGCCGAAGGTCGCCGCGGCGCCATGGTCGTGGTTGCCGGTGATCCAGATCGTCTCGATCGTGTGGCAGAGCTCGGCGAGCCAGTTGCGGTGACCGGGCGCGATCCGCTCCGGGCCGTAGGGGTCGTGAAAGCTGTCGCCGAGCGAGATCAGGCGCCGGGGGCGGTGGTGGGCGACGGCCTCGGCGAGGCGTGCCAGCGTCAGCCCCGTGTCGTAGGGCGGCAGCATCTGGCCGCGTCGGGCGTAGGACGAGCCGGTTTCGAGGTGAAGGTCGGAGACGACGAGGGTCTCCTCGGCGGCCCAGTAGAGGGCGCCGGTCGGGTCGAGCGTCGCCTCCATGCCGGCAAGGTTCGCCTGGAGAGGGGCGGGGCGCGGTGCGGGCGGGGTGGCGGTGCGGGGCAGCTTCGGGCCGGGGAGGGAGAAGGCGGACATCGCGCCCATGCCGAAACCGGCCTCGCTCGAACTCAACGCATCGCCTCCGCAATCAGGTCTTCCGCCGCTTCGGCGAGCAGCGCCTCACTCGCCTCACCATGCACGATCTCGCGGCCGATTTCGAGCATGATGGGGACGGCGAGTGGGGATATCCGCTCGAGTTTCTTGTGCACGATGTCGCGCTTCACGCGGGCGAGCATCGCACCGAGGCGGCGGATGTCGAGAAGGCCGGTGGCCGCATCCGCCCATGTGGCGCGCAGGAGAATGTGGTCCGGCTCGTGGGAGCGCAGGACATCGTAGATGAGGTCGGTCGAGACGGTGACCTGCCGGCCGGTCTTCTCCTGCCCCGGATGGCGGCGCTCGATCAGCTGGGCGATCTCGGCGCAGGCGCGGAAGGTGCGCTTCATCAGGACGGACTGGGCGAGCCATTCGTCGAGGTCGTCGCCGAGGAGATCCTCGGAGAAGAGGTCGGCCATGGTGGGGCCGCGCTTGCGGGAGAAGGATTTGGAATAGTCCTCGAGGCCCCAGATTGCGAGCGCGTAGTCTGACGCGACGAAGCCGATCGGCTTCAGGCGCATCCGTTCGAGCCGTCGGGTGAGGAGCATGCCGAGCGTCTGGTGGGCGAGGCGGCCCTCGAACGGGTAGGCGACGATGTAGTGCCGCTTGCCGCGCGGAAACGTTTCGATGAGGAGTTCGTCGCGGGCAGGGAGGTGTGAGCGGACGCCCTGGAGGTCGACCCACTCGCGCACCTGCTGCGGGAGGTCGGCGCGGCGTTCCGGCTCGGCGAGCATCCCGCGGACGACGCTGGCGAGATAGGTGGTGAGGGGGAACTTCGAGCCACCGTAGTAGGGGATCTTGGGCTCGGTCATCTCGCTCTTGGTGACGAGCGCCTCGCTCTCGCGGATGCCTTCGAGCCGCAGGCACTGGCCGGCGAACAGGAACGTGTCGCCGGGCGCGAGGGTGTTGACGAAATATTCCTCGATCTGCCCCAGCACCCGGCCGCCGCGCCCCGGCCGCCCGCCGCGCTTGGCGACGAGGCGGACGGTGAGGTTGGGGATCTCGACGATGGTGCCGATGTTGAGGCGGTATTGCTGCGCGATCTTCGGATTGGCGACGCGCCACAGCCCGTCCTTCCGGCGGCGGATCTTGGCGTAGCGCTCGTAGGCGCGCAGCGCATAGCCGCCGGTCGCAACGTAGTCGACCACGCGCTCGAAGGTCTCCCAGTCGAGCTTGCGGTAGGGGTAGGCGCTGCAGAGTTCGTTGTAGAGGTCAAGCGCGTCGAAGGGCGCGGCGACGGCGGCGCCGAGGACGTGCTGGGCGAGAACGTCGAGGCTGCCGTCGCGCACCGGCGGGGTGTCCTGGTGGCCGAGATAGGATGCGTCGAGCGCGGCCTGGCACTCCAGCACCTCGAACCGGTTGGACGGGACGAGGACGGCCTTGGACGGCTCGTCCATCCTGTGGTTGGCGCGGCCGATCCGCTGGGCGAGGCGCGAGGCGCCCTTGGGGGCGCCGACGTGGACGACGAGGTCGACGTCGCCCCAGTCGATCCCGAGGTCGAGCGTGGAGGTGCAGACGACGGCGCGGAGGCGATTCTCGGCCATCGCGGCCTCGACCTTGCGGCGCTGGCCGCGGTCGAGCGAGCCGTGGTGGAGCGCGATGGGGAGGGTGTCCTCGTTGATGCGCCAGAGCTCGTGGAACAGCATCTCGGCCTGGCTTCGCGTGTTGACGAAGACGAGCGTCGTCCTGTGCTGCTTGATGAGCTCGAGAATGTCCGGCAGCGCATACCGCGTCATGTGGCCGGACCAGGGGACGCGGGCCTCCGACTTCAGGATCGAGACGTCGGGCTTGGCGCCGCCTTCCACCACGATGAGGTCGGCGAGCGGGGTCTCGGCAGGCTCGGCCTCGTCGTGGGGCGGCTGGGCGACCAGCCAGCCGCGGAGGTCGTCCGGGTGGGCGACGGTGGCGGAGAGGCCGACTGTTCGCACCATGGGGGAATGCTGGCGCAGGCGCGCGATGCCGAGCGAGAGCAGATCGCCCCGCTTGGAGGTCACGAGCGAGTGGAGCTCGTCGACGATCACGACCTTGAGCTCGGAGAAGAAGCGCTCCGCGCCGGACTGGCTGATGAGGAGGGCGACCTGCTCCGCGGTCGTGAGAAGAATGTCGGGCGGATTGTCGCGCTGGCGCTTGCGCCGGTTCTGCGGCGTGTCGCCGGTGCGGGTCTCCACAGTGATCGGGAGCTTCATCTCCGCGATCGGCATTTCGAGGTTGCGCGCGATGTCGACCGCGAGCGCCTTCAGCGGCGAGATGTAGAGGGTGTGCGGGCCTTCGCGGACGGGGGTGTTGCGGGCGCGGTTGTTGGCGGCGAGCTCGATGAGGCTGGGGAGGAAGCCGGCGAGCGTCTTTCCCGCGCCGGTCGGCGCGATGAGGAGGGCGGAGCGGCCGGCGTCGGCCTTCTCCAGAAGGTCGAGCTGGTGGGGGCGGGGCGCCCAGCCACGGCCGGCGAACCACCCGGCGAACGGCTCGGGCAGGAGTGCAGTGCTCTCGGCGGGAGGCGTGACGGCCTTTTGCATGGGGAGAACATAGCGGCGACATGGGCGCGCGTGTACCCGTCCCGCGGACGGCCGGGCGCGACCGTTCGCCCTTGTGTCGCCAAGATGAAATTTTTGGTGAAACGGTGGGAGTGGTCGACAATCGGCTGCCTTGAGCCATAGGGTCTCGCCCAAGCCTTGCCTGGCATCAAAAGAGGTCGCCTGCAGAAATGTCCCGCTTCTTCACGATCGTGCTTGCACTCGTCACCGTCGCGTCACTGGCTGCTGCCGTCTACTTCTACCAGGAGCGCGACACGCTGCGCGCCGAGGTGACCACCCTGAGGGCCGACTCCGACAGCGAGGTCGCCCGGCTCATCGCCGAAATGGACGAACTGAGGGAAGCCTCGGGCGCCATGGACGTGATCGAGGCCAATGTCGCGGCCGCCACGTCCGAGCGCGACACGCTCGCCGCCGCGGTCGAGGAGGCCGAGGCGCAGCTCGAGTCGCTGCAGCTCAATATCGAGGAGGCCGAAGCCGCGATCTCCGCGCGCGAGAGCGAGCAGGGGACGATCACCTCCGAGATCGCATCGCTGCAGGCTGACGCGCAGGCAGCGTCCGGCGCGCTGCAGTCGGTCCAGGACCAGATGGCTGAGGCGGAGAGCGCGCTGGCGACGGTCGAGGCGTCGCTCGCCGAGGCGGAGCAGGCGCAGGCGGAGCGGGCCGGCGCGGTGACTGCGCTGGACGATCAGGCGGAGAGCCTGCGGGCCGAGATCGCTGAACTGACGGCGCAGCGCGAGACCGCCGAGGCGGAAGCCGCTGCGGCGGCCGAAGAAAAGGCGGCGGAAGTCGCGGCGCTTGGCGAGCAGGCGGAAAGCCTCAAGGCCGAGATCGCGACGCTGACGACGCAGCGCGAGACCGCAGCTTCGGAGGCTGCCGCGGCTGCCGACGAGAAGGCGGCCGAGCTGGCGGCGCTCGACGAACGGTCCTCGGCGATCGAGGCGGAGCTTGCGGAGCTCGCTAGCCGGCGCGACACGGAGACGGCCGAGCTCGATGCCGCGATCGCGCAGAAGACCGAGAGCGTGGACGCCCTCACGCAGCAGGAAGCGAACCTCAGGTCGGCGATTGCGGACCTTACCGCGCAACAGGAGGCGGCGAAGGCGGACGCTGCGGCAGAGGTCGCCGAGCAGACGGCCGAGGTCGCGGCGCTCGAGGAGCGTGCGGGCGAGCTGAACGCCGAACTTTCCACCCTCAACGACCAGAAGGCGGCCGCTCAGAGTGAGCTCGACGCTGCGACGGCGGCGAAGGCCGATGCCGAGGCCGCTGCCGCGGAAGTCGCGGCAAGGGCCGAGGCCGCCACCGAAGCGCTCGGCGCGGCGGAAGCCGAGACCGAGACACTGACCGCACAGCGCGACGCGCTGGCGACCGAGCTTCAGGACGCCGAGGCGAGCCTCGCGGAGGCGCGGCAGGCCATCGCCGCGGTGACCGAGCAGCAGACGGCCGCCGAGAGCGAGGTGGCGACGCTGCGCGAACAGGCCCAGACGCTGACCGTGCAGGTCGAACAGGGCACGGCCGATGCCGAAGCCATCGAAACGCGGCGCGCCGACCTTGCCGCCCTCGAAGCCGAGATCAGCGAACTCCTCGGCGAGCGCAACCGGCTGTCGGGCGAGCTGACGGGCCTGCGCACGCAGCAGGCGCTGCTGGAGAGCGACACGCAGACCGTCGCGGCGCCGTCCGGCGATGCCGCTGCCGGCGAGACTGCGGCCGGTCCGGGTGCGGAGGAGCGGGCGGCGCTGGAGGAGGCGGTCGCTGCGCTGGAGGACAAGCGGTCCGAGCTGGAGCGCGACATCGTCCGTAGCGGTGCCGAACTCAACGACGTGCGCCGCCAGCTCAGCAATCAGGAGCTGGAACTCGGCAACCGCCGCGCAGCGCTGGAGAACCAGATCAAGGCGCTGGAGGCCGATGCTGCGCTTTGGCAGCGCCAGCGCGACGCGCTGGTCGCCGAGATCGACGGCCTGCGCAATGCCGGCGCAGCGGGTGCGCCCGAAGCCTCCGCTGAGGTTCCGGAAGCGCCGGCGCCGGCGGCCGAGACCCCCTCCGAGCAGCCCGCCCCTGCCGCACCGGCCCCCGCCGCGCCTGCACCTGCGACCCCGGAAGCGGCGACGCCTGAGACGGAGGCCCCGGCCGAGCCCGCTGAAGAGCCTGCCGAAGAGACTGCCCCGCCAGCACCCGCGTCCGCTGCGCCGGCGGAGTCCGCTCCGGCGCAGTAACGGACTGCCGGGCCGCGACCTGCGCCCTGTGGCGCAGCTGCGCGGCCCGGCCCCCTACGCTTTCGCCGACGGCGCGCTAAAATCGGCGCAATGCAGGGTTTCGCGCATCTTCTCGACAGGCTGAGCTACGAGCCGCGGCGCAACGGCAAGCTGGCGCTGATGGAAGCCTATTTCCGCGCAACGCCCGACCCGGAGCGCGGCTACGCGCTGGCCGCGCTCACCGACGCGCTGAACTTCACCCACGCCAAGCCCGGCCTCATCCGCGCGCTCATCGCCGAACGGACCGACCCGGTCCTCTTCTCCCTCTCGCGCGACTATGTCGGCGACCTGTCCGAAACCGTCGCGCTGATGTGGCCCGCAAAACCGTCCGCTGCCGCGGAGCCCGGCGGGATCGGCCACAACCGCCCGCCGGACGGTCCCCACCTGTCCGACGTCATCACCACGCTGGAGACCACCGGCAAGACGGGGCTCGCCGGCCAGCTCGCCGCGTGGCTCGACGATCTCGACGAGATCGGCCGCTGGGCGCTCCTGAAGCTCATCACCGGCGCGCTGCGTGTCGGCGTCAGTGCAAGGCTCGCCAAGACCGCGGTGGCGCGTCTCGCCCCAGTGGATGCCGACGCGGTGGAGGAGGTCTGGCACGGCCTGTCGCCGCCATACGAGCCGCTGTTCGCCTGGCTTGAGGGCCGCGCCGAGGCGCCCGAAAGCGACGACCCGGCGCCCTTCCGCACGCCGATGCTGGCAAGCCCGACCGACCTCGAGCAGCTCGAGAAGGGCGAGGACCCCGCCGCCTTCATCGCCGAGTGGAAGTGGGACGGGATCCGCATCCAGATCTCCGCCGGGCACGACAAGGCCGGCCGTCATGTCGTCCGCCTCTATTCGCGTTCCGGCGAGGACATCACCGCTGCCTTCCCGGACGTGTGCGAGGCGGTGGACTTCGACGGCGCGGTCGATGGCGAGCTTCTGATCGTGAAAGGGGGGCTGGTGCAGCCGTTCAACGTCCTCCAGCAGCGGCTAAACCGGCGCACGGTGAGCGCGAAGATGCTGCGCGACTACCCGGCCCGCGTCCGCCTCTACGATCTCCTCGCCGAGGAGGGCGAAGACCTCCGCCCGCTCCCGTTCGAGGAGCGCCGCCGGCGGCTCGAAGCGTTCGCATCCCGCGAGAACGCGATGTTCGACGTCTCCGCCACCGTGCCGTTCGAGACCTGGGCCGAGGTTGCGGCGGCGCGCGAGAACCCGGCCTCTGCCGGCGCCGGGGATGACGCCGCCGCCGTGGAAGGCGTGATGCTGAAGCGGCGCGACAGCGCCTATGTGCCCGGCCGCCCCAAGGGGCCGTGGTACAAGTGGAAGCGCGACCCGTTCGTGATCGACGCGGTGATGATGTACGCCCAGCGCGGCTCCGGAAAGCGCTCCTCGTTCTATTCGGACTACACGTTCGGCGTCTGGGATGCCGAGGGCGAGCTCGTGCCCGTCGGCAAGGCCTATTTCGGCTTCACCGATGCGGAGCTGAAGGAGATCGACAAGTTCGTGCGCAACAACACCGTCGCCCGGTTCGGCCCGGTGCGCGAGGTGGCGCACGGGCGCGACAAGGGGCTGGTGCTGGAGGTCGCGTTCGAGGGGCTGCAGCGTTCCACGCGCCACAAGTCCGGCGTCGCGATGCGCTTTCCGCGGGTCTCGCGCCTCAGGTGGGACAAGGCGCCCCGCGAGGCGGACGAACTCGCCACGCTCAAGCAGCTCCTCCGCGTCGACACCAAGCCGAAGAAAGCCCCGAAGCCGGAAAACCTGAGCTTCGATTTCTGAGAGCAATCACCGTAGCTTTGCGTTGACGGCAGAGCTCTGGCGGCCGACGCTGCTGCCCGCAACCCGGGGGATGGCGATGGGACTTTTACGGGCGATCGCGGCCGCTGCGCTCGGTCTTGTGGCGGCGGCGCCCGCGCTGGCCGACTGCGGCGGCGCGGACGATCCGTGCGTGATGGAAGGCGGCACCTACCATATCGCGATGCCGGAGGGCGCTGACGGACCGGTGCCGGCGTTCATCTACTTCCACGGCGCCGGCGCGTCCGGCGCCAACATTCGCGAGACGGCGTTCGCGCAGGCGCTGAACGCGCGCGGCTATGCCGTCGTGGCGCCCAACGGGCTGCAGCGGCCGAACTCGCGCTTCGGGCCGGGCTGGTCGTTCCGGCCCGAGAGCCCCGCGCAGCGCGACGAGCTCGCCTTCACCCGCGCGCTGATCGCCGACGTCGCCGCCAACCACAATGTCGACCCCTCCCGTGTGATCCTTACCGGCTTTTCCATCGGCGGCTCGCTGGTGTGGTACCTCGCCTGCCGCGACGCCGACCTAGCGGCAGGCTACGCGCCCTACGCGGGCGGCTTCTGGCGCCCCCTGCCGACCGACTGCGACGGCCCCGTAAAGCTTCTCCACACGCACGGATGGCGGGACCAGACGGTGCCGCTGGAAGGCCGGCCGCTGCGCGACGGTGCGATCTACCAGGGCGACATCTTCGAGGGGCTCGCCCGCTGGCGGGAGGAGAACGGGTGCGAGTTGCTGCGCGCCGATCTCTTCGATACCGAAGGCCGCTACTGGCGGCGCAGGTGGACGAGCTGCGCGCCCGGCACCGCACTCGAACTCGCACTCTGGCCGGGCGGCCATGTTCCGCCTGACGCCGAGTGGGCGGAGATGGCGGCAGACTGGGTGGAGGCCAACGTGTTCGAAGGAGACCCGAATTGATCCGTGCCCACCACCTCCTTGCCCATGGCGAACAGCCGGACGCTGCAACCCTTCACGCCCGCCTCAACTTCGACCTGCGCCATCGCCGCCGGCTGACCCTCACGGCCGAAGGCGGCGAGAAGGTCCTGCTCGACCTTGCGCAGGCGACCCGCCTCCGGGGCGGCGACCGGATCGCCATGGACGACGGCCGCGTCCTGGTGGTCGAGGCCGAGGCGGAGCCGGTGATGGACATCCACGCCGCCGACCGCTTTGCGCTGACCCGCCTCGCCTGGCACCTCGGCAACCGCCACACCCCCACCGCCCTCTTCGACGACCGCCTGCGCATCAAGCCGGACCACGTGCTGGCCGCCATGGCCGAGGGTCTCGGCGCCCGCGTTGAATCCCTCGAGGCGCCGTTCGACCCCGAGGCCGGCGCCTATGCCGACGGCGGCGGCCACCATCATCACCACCACGACGACGACCATCACCACGATCACGACCACGATCGGCATGGCCACCATCACCATGGCTGAGGCCTACGCCGACGAGGGAGAGCGGGTCCGCGCGCTGCTGCTGGCGTGGTTTTCCCCGGCGCTCCCCATCGGCGCATTCAGCTATTCCCACGGGCTCGAGATGATGTGCGAGACCGGCGCGATCCGGGACCGCGCGAGCGCGTTCGACGCCATCGACGCCGCGCTCCGCCACGGATCCGGCTGGACCGACGGCGTCTTCATCGCGCACGCCCATGCCGCTGCGACGGCGGGGGACGCTGCACACCGTGGACAGCCTGCTCGCCCTGGCCAAGGCGCTCGCCCCCTCGCGCGAGCGGTGGGAGGAGGCCGTGCAGCAGGGAACGGCGTTCATCGCCGTCACCGAGGCGGTGTGGCCGGGGCAGACGCTTCTCGCCGAAGACACGCCCATCCCGCTTTCCATCGCCGTCGGCGTGGTGGGCGCGGCCCATGCCGTGCCCGTCGTGCCGCTGGTGCAGGCGCATCTTTCGGGCCTTGCGGCCAACCTCGTCTCCGCCGCCGTCCGCCTCGTGCCGCTGGGGCAGACCGACGGGCAGCGGCTGACGCGGGACCTCGGCCCCGTCTGCGCGGAAGTCGCCCGGGAGAGCGCAGCCGCGCCACTCTCGGATGTGGGCGCGTTCACGCCGGGGCTGGACGTTGCGTCCATGCACCACGAAGATCAGCACGTGCGGCTGTTCCGATCCTGATCGGACGGTCGGCGCAGTTGAATTCGCCTCCGAATTCTGACTTCTGAAGGACGCCCGATGCGACGGCTTTCGCCGCCGGCACTTGCGGGCGATGGCGGGAAGGACAGTTGATGACGCGCACAGCACACGGGCCGCTCCGGGTCGGGATCGGCGGGCCGGTCGGCTCCGGCAAGACCATGCTGATGGAGTGCCTGTGCAAGGCGCTGCGCGACAGGATCGACATCGTCGCCATCACCAACGACATCTACACCAAGGAAGACGCGCTGATCCTGTCGCGCGCCGAGGCCCTGCCGGTCGAGCGCATCATGGGCGTCGAGACCGGCGGCTGCCCGCACACCGCCATCCGCGAGGACGCCTCCATCAACCTCGCCGCCATCAAGGAAATGCGCGCCAAGTTCCCCGAATGCGACCTGGTGCTGGTGGAATCGGGCGGCGACAACCTTGCCGCCACCTTCTCGCCCGAGCTTGCCGACATCACCATCTACGTGATCGACGTGTCGGCCGGCGAGAAGATCCCGAGGAAGGGCGGCCCCGGCATCACCCGGTCCGACCTTCTCCTCATCAACAAGACCGACCTTGCCCCCTTCGTCGGCGCGTCGCTCGACGTGATGCGCACCGATGCCACGAGGATGCGCGGCGAACGCCCGTTCCTGATGACCAACCTCAAGGCCGGCGACGGCGTTGCCGAGATCGTGGCCTTCCTGCGCGACACCGGCGGCCTCGAGATTTGATCCGGCCATGAGCCAGGACCGCGATGCGCTGCTGTCGGAACGCATTCTGGATTCCATGCGCGACGGCGTCGTCGCCATCGACCTGACCGGACGGATCATCACCTTCAACGAGGCGGCGGGAAAGATCCTCGGCAAGGAACCGGAGGACGTTCTCGGCCAGCCCTTTGCGGAAGAATTCCTGCTGGAGGAGCGGTTCGACGACTTCAACGAGCTCGTCCTGCGCGCGGTCTACGAGCACGAGGTGGTCCACAGCACCGACATCGTGCTGGCCGCTGCGGATGACACCGGCGAGCCCGTCGACCTGCGCATCTCGTCGAGCTTCCTCACCCGCCTCGATGCCGACGGCACGACCCAGCGCTTCGGCGTCGTGGTCGTGTTCTCCGACACCACCGAGCAGCGCAAGCGGCGCAAGCTGAAGCGCCTGTTCGGCGAATATGTCGACCCGCGCATCGTCGACGAGATTCTGTCCCGCGGCGCCGAAACCCAGGCCCGGCGCGTCGACATGACGATCTCGTTCATCGACATGCGGGATTACACCGGCTGGTCCGAGCGGCTGGAGGCCGAGCGGCTGACGGATCTTCTCAACCGCTTCCTGACCGCGGTGACCCGGCCCATCGGCGAGGCGGGCGGCATCACCGACAAGTTCATCGGCGATGCGGCGATGGCCTGCTGGGGCCCGCCCTTCACCAACACCGATACGCAGGCCGCCGACGCCTGCCGCGCCGCCCTCGGCCAGCTCGCCGCAGTCGACGCGCTGCGCGCCGAGGTGGTCGCCGAGGGGCTGGAGAACGGCGAGCGGCTCGACGCCGTGGTCGGCGTCGCGACCGGCGACGTGCTGTCGGGCGACATCGGCCCGCCCGAAAGCCGCAACTACACCGTCATCGGCAACGCGGTGAACCTTGCCGCCCGCATCCAGGACCTCGCCAAGACCTACGGCGTGCGCGTGGTGGTGTCGGAGGACACGCAGGCGCGGGCGGCGGACGCATTCGAGTTCCGCGAGCTCGACAGGATCACCGTGCGCGGCTCGCACCGCCCGGTGCGGATCTTCACCATCCTCGGCCCGGCCGGCACCGTCGCCGCCGAAACGGTCGGCTTTGCCCGCCGCTACGAGGCGCTGGTCGACATGATGCGCTGCATGAACTTCGAGGCGGCGCGGGACGGTTTCCTCGCTCTCCTCGGCGAGGTGCCGGACGACGGTCCGTCGCGCCTGATGCTCGCCCGCGCCACCGCCTACGCCGCAAGCCCGCCCCCGGCCGGCTGGGACGGCGTCTTCCATAACACGCGCCAAGGTCTGACGCTCAGGCCGCCGGCGGCGGGCCGTCGTAGCGCAGCGCAAAGCAGGTGACGTCGTCGAACTGGTCGGCGCCGTCCTCGAACGTGAGCACGTCGGCGCGCACGCGGGCGGTGAGCGCCTGCGGCGGCTCGGCGGCGTTGGCGAGAATGAAGGCCTCCAGCCGGTCGGTGCCGTATTCGTCGCCGGCGGGGGAGAACGCCTCCGTCACCCCGTCGGTGTAGGCGAAGAAGGTGGAGCCCGGCGCCATCACGATGCTGTCCTCGGCGTAGGGGATGTCCTCGACCACCGCGAGCGCCGGGCCGCTGGCGCGCGGCAGGGTGAGGAGACCGCCGTCCGCCAGCACGTACGGCGGGTTGTGGCCGGCGTTGGCGAACGCGAAGACACCCGTGTCGAGGTGCAGGACGCCG
The DNA here is from genome assembly GCA_963704595.1 of uncultured Alphaproteobacteria bacterium. Classification (GTDB taxonomy): domain Bacteria; phylum Pseudomonadota; class Alphaproteobacteria; order Rhizobiales; family Amorphaceae; genus Acuticoccus. Next base: position 3,545,832 of record OY969922.1, on the reverse strand, counting down.
TGGAAGAGCGTCACGAACATCATCTGCTCGTTGTCGGCGGCGAGGAAGGTGTTGACCTCGCCGACGGTTGCGGCAGGCGAGGGAGAGGTGAGCGCCGTCGCCCGGATCAGCGTGCGCGTGATCGCCATGAACATCGCGGCCGGCACGCCCTTGCCCGACACGTCGGCGACCACCATCCCGAGCCGGTTGTCGTCGATCATGAAGATGTCGAAGAAGTCGCCGCCGACCTCCTTGGCGCTCTCCATCAGCCCGAACACCGCGAACGAGGGATGCGGCGGCAGGGGCTTGGGCAGGAAGCTCGTCTGCAGGTCGCGCGCAATGTCGAGCTCCTGCTCGAGCGCTGCGAGCCGCGCGCGGGTGACGATCGATGCCTTCAGCTCGGTGATGAGCTCGGTGAGGCGCGTCTGCTGGTCCGCAATGCGCGTCGACATGCGCTGCAGGAGGTTGGCGAGCGTCGCAAGCTCGGCGTTGGCCGGGCGCGACGTTGGTGCTGTCGTCGGGCAGGACTTCGGCGAGATCGGCGAGGATCTCGCGGCGACCCTCCTCGTCGAGGAGTTCGGCGAGATGCTGGAGCTCGCGGCGGATGACGCGCTCCTGCCTCCGGCGCTGGCGCGCGATGCCCTCGTCCTGCTCGTTGAGGCGCTGCGCGTTCCGGCGGAAGACGCCGATCGCCTCGCCGATGCGCGCGATCTCGCCCGTGCCTTCCGATTCCAGCGGGCGCGACAGGTCACCCTTGGAGAGCGCATCGAGCGCGCCGACCGCCCCCTCCAGCGGCTGGAACGCGTTGCGCAGGAGGATGTAGACGCCGGCGAGGATGATGAGGCCGGCGAGCGCGACGCCGAGGAGGCCGAACCGCTCCACCCGCTCGCTCGCCTCGCGGCTGCGGGTGACGTCGCGCAGGGCGAGGAGGGTGCCGGCGGGGCCGCCGCCGACGTCGATCAGCGCCATCGGCGTGGCGTAGTAGTCGCTGTCGCCGACGTCGATGAAGGTCGGCTCGCGCGGGCGTCGCGGCAGTCCGGTCTGCGCCAGCGACCACAGCTCCCGGTCGGTGCCGGCGGCGTAGCGGCCGCGCGGGGAGAGGAGGTAGGCCGGCTCGCCGATGTCGGACGACAGCGTCTGGAGCGGACCCGAGGCGTCGACTGCGACGCTGAGGGCGCCGACCATCCGGCCGCTCACCGTGATCGGCCGCATCGCGACGATGACGAAGCGGTCCGGCGATTCCTGCCGCAGCCCCGAAATGGTCCGCTCGCCGGCCGCGAGCGCTGCGATGTTGCGCGCGTCGATCAGCGGGCTCGCGCGGAAGAGGGGGGCGTTGGCGCTGACGAGGTCGGCCGAGAGGTCCACCACCTGCACCGACAGGCGGCTGGTGATGGCGGGGGAACCGCCGATGACACTGGCGACGCTGTCACGTGACAGGTCCGGCGCCAGCGTGGCGATCCGCGCCGAGAGGTCGGCCGCGATCTTTTCGAGGTCCTCGACTTCGTTGGCGACGAGGTTGTCCCACAGCGAGCGTTGCAGGGCGACCGCGATCGATCCCAGCCGCTCCGCCTGGTAGTGCCGCTGCGCGAAGCCGATCGCGAGGAGCGCGAGCCCGATGAGCACGATTGCGCCGGCGAAGAGGACCGTGATGCGGGTGCGCAGCAGCATCTAGCGCCTCCCGGCCGTGGCGATGACGAGAAGGAGGCATACGCCGGCGACCCCCAGCGAGGCGAGGCCGCCGAGGTCCGGCCGCAGGAACGTGCCGGCCTCGATGGCAGCGGCGAGGACCGAGCCGAGCGCGAACGCCGTCGCGCCGCCGAAGCCGAAGGCGCGGGTTCCGGCACCGCGCGCGACGAGGCCGAGCGCGAGGCCGAGGACGGCGGCGACGCCCGGCGTCGGCATCAGCGCCGGATCAAGGCCGAGCGCTGCCCCGAAGAGCCCCGCGACCAGAGCCGCACCGGCGACGATGTAGAGGCGAAGCGGTGAACCCGGGATGGCGAAGGGCAGGAACGCTGCGGTGCCGGCGACGACGGTGGCGAACCCAAGGCCGGCGTAGTCCTCCCGCAGGGTGCGCGCCGAGAATTCGATCTCGATGAAGCTCGTCATGGCAAGTCCGGCGGCGATCAGGCCGAAGGTTGCGGCCGGCGGCAGCCCCCAGCGCGGGCGCCTTGCCGCGGGGCGGCGGGGCGGCCCTGCCGCAGCGGCCAGCGCTACGGCGACGATCAACCCGCCGACCCCGGCGAAGGCGAGGCGGCGCCCGGCCGCTTCCGCCACGAGCGACCCCAGCGTCGGGCCGACGGCGGCGGCGCCGACCAGCACCAGCCCCGCGCGCCAGGGAAGACGCGCGAACGCACCCTCGGTCGCGAAGGTTGTGCCGACGGCGAAGGCGCCAAGTGTTCCGGCCGCGAACTGGAGCGCGGTGAAGAGGTAGGGGTCGCGCACCACTGCAGTGATGCCCGTGGCAAGGCCCGCGAGGAGGAGCGAGAACATGGCGGTGAGTTTCGGCGCGCGGCCGCCGAGCCCGTAGGCAAGGAGGAAGCCCGCCATGGTGCCGAGGCCGACAGCGCCGACGGCGCCGCCGATCGCGAGCGGCGCGTGGAGCGTGTCGACCCGGTCGGCGGCGAAGCTTGCCACCAGCGGCCGCGTCGCGAACAGGACCGAGAGCGCGGCGAACGGCCACCAAAGGCTATTGGCGGCGGTCGGCGCGCGGGGGGCGCGCGCCCGGTCGAACGTGTAGGCGGAGAGGGGGGCGAGCGCGGCGTTGATCTCGCTGCGGACGCGGCCGAAGGTGTCGAGGGCGCGCACCTCGTCCGTGAGGGCGAGGAGGCGGCGGTGCTCGCGCCTGATCGGGCCGAGGAGGAGCCCGGCGCTGCGCCCGAGGGCGATCATCGTGCCGGTGCGCGGGCGGGTGTACTCGCCGAAAGTCCCGCGGCCGACCGCGCCCGCGGCCGCGCCGAGGCGGGCCTGCGGCAGGTTCAGACGCTCGAGGAGCGCGATGCGGAAGAGAATGCCGCAGACGATGCCGACGAGGAGCGCCGCGGCCATCGCCGAGCGCAGGAGGTGCTGCTTGGCGGTCGCCGCGATCTGTGGCGACGGCCCGGCGATGATCGTCCCCACCGCCGCGCCGTCCACCATGATCTGCGCGCGCACCGGACGGCGCCGGTTCCTCGGCGACGGCCGGCACGGCAAAGAGCAGCTCCTCGTTCGGCCCGCGGACGAGGACGGCGGAGACGAGATCTTCCGACCTCAGGATGGTGTGCAGATACGGCTCGACGCCGCGCATCGCGGGAAGCGGGATGCCGAGCGACACGGCCTGCGAGAAGTCTTCCGCGACGGCGCTCGCGAGGGTCTGCGCGGCGTCGGTGGAGGCGACCTCGAGGCGCTGAAGCCGCGGCTCGATCATGATGACGGCGAGCCAAAGCGTCGCCAGGAGAACGACCGCGCCGACGCTGATCGCCATGAAGAAGGCCGCAAAGTCCGCCCGGCGGGAGCCGGCGAGGTCCCGCAGGCCGCGGCGGTGGTCCGGTTCGGGCACGGAAGGGGGCAGCGCGTCAGACAAGGGCGTCGAGCCGCTGGATGCTGGCGCGCGCCTCGGAGAGCGCGGTTTCGGCGGTGGCGCAGGTTTCGCGCGCGCGCAGGTTCGCCCGGTCGAGCGCGTCGCGCCGTCGCGGCGGGGGCGGCGCGGTGCGAAGGTCAGTCCAGGCGCGGCTGTAGGCCCAGCGGATCACCCCCGCGGCCGCGACCAGCGCGCCCAGCGCGACGAGGATGATCGCGGGCAGCATCATCTGGAAGGTCCGCGGCGCTTCGGAGAGGGGGGCCGACAGCGCGTCGCGGTCGATGATGAGGGCGGCCCAGCCCTCGATCTGCCCGAAATCGTTGGTGATCGGGCGGCCCATCGTCACCGCCTCGAAGGATTCCGCGAGCCACAGGTCGTCGTGCCGATCGTCGATCGCGATCCGCCACAGGTCGGGGATCGGTTCGCCGAGCGCTCCGCGGTCGGTCGAGTAGATCGTCGTGCCGTCGATGGAGATGACGTCCGCGCCGAGGATGGAGGAGGAGCGCGACATCGCCCGTTCCAGCGCGGCGGACGCCTGGTTCACCTCGGTGAGGGAGAGGCCGAGGTGGAGGCTTCGCTCGATCGATTCGTCCGCGCGGGAGAGGATGAAGTCGAACTGGGCGGCGGCGAGCTGCGCCGCGGAGCGCTCCATCGTGCGCGTCGCGACCAGCGTGTAGGCGATGACGCCCAGCACCGCCATGAAGACCGTGAATGCGAGTAGAGCGAAGCGACCCATGAAGGTTCTGTAGCATCCGGCGCGCGGGTCGTCAGTCCGATATCGTCAGGAGATCGCATAACGTTGTGAAGACGTTGACAATATGTCGGCGGTCGCCCATCCCTGATGCGTAAGCCGCTGGTTAATGGTTGTCGTCCCCAGGGTCCGCCCGGACCTGTGGTATTGCGGCCCGCGCCTGCGGACGGGAACCCACGCTGAAAAGGGGTGATCGTGCGCGCCCTCGCCCTCGCGATCCTGGCCTCGCTGCTTCCGCTGCTGGCGGTGACGCTCCTTCTCGGCGCCTATCTGAATTATGCGAGTGTTCGCGCCAGCTACGTCGAGCTGACCGCCGAACGGTTCGAGACCGTGACGCGGCGGATCGCCAACGAGGCGCACACCGCCCTGATGCTTGGCCTGCCGCTGCAGGGCCAGGCGGCGCTGGAGCGCACGCTGGAGCGCGAGCGCATGTCCGACCCCGCGATCGGCGCCCTCCGGGTGGCGAAGATCGACGGCACCGTCCTGTTCGAGAGCGGGGAGCCGGCCGGCGACGGTTTTGTGGGCACCAACGAGACGCTGCGCAGCGCAATCATCATCTCGTCGTTCGGCACGGTGGAGGGCGAGGTGATGGCCATCGCCGACCCGGGCAGGATGGCGGCGGCGCTGGAGCCGCTTGCGCCGCGCGTCGGCCGGACGGCCATCGCGGCGGGGCTTGCCGGAGCGCTCGTTCTCATCGTCCTCGTCTCGCTCGGCGTCCGCGGGGCGGTGAGCCGCCTCCTCGGACCGGAAGAGGCCGAGGGGCGCGTGCCGCCAGAGACGGAGGCGATCCTCGCCGAGATCACCCGCGAGCAGGACGCGATCGCGGCCGAGATGGCGGCACCGACCGCCCCGAAGGAGCGCCTTGCATGAACCGCCGCGCCGATGCCGCCATCCTCGCCATCGTCCTCGCCACGCTGATCGCGAGCCTCGCGGTCATCTCGTGGCAGACCGTCGAGGCGGCGCGCGGGCTTCTCGTCCCCGCGCTCGACCGCAAGGCCGAGAGCGTCGCGAGCTCGATCGCGAGCCTCACGGCTGAGGCGGTCGGCTACGGCATCCCGATCGAGCATCTCGTCGGCGTTCAGGAGGTGCTCCAGGGCGCGCTCGACGAGAACCCGCAGTTCGCCGCCGCCGCGCTGCTGGACCCGTCGGGACAGACGCTCGCCAGCGTCGAACGCAGCCAGTTTCTGGGGGACCGGACCGAGGAGGACTGGCGCAGCGTCGCAGCGCCCGTCGTCTCGCCGGACGGGGCCGAGGTGGGCATCGTGGAGATCGCGATGCCGGTGGCGGTCGGCGCAGGCGCTGGTGCGCGACCTCTGGGTCGACGGGCTCGTGCTCCTCGTGGTCGCCGTGCTCGTCGCACTCGAACTCACGGCGTTCGCCTTCGCGCTGCCATCGGCCCAGCGGTTCCGGGGCCTCTCGATGCGGCTCGAAGCAGTGCGGCGGGGCGATCTGCGCTCGCTTCCGCCGGTCGGCGGCGGCGGTCCCATCGCGGCCGAGATCGACGCCATCGACCACCGCGTCAACAAGTTGCGCGCGCGCCACGCACTCCTCACCCGGCAGGCCGCGGAGGCCGGCGACACCGCCTCCACCGAACGGCTCGCCGCGTTCGCAGCGGCCCACAGCATCGGCGACGGCTCCGCGCCTGCGCCGGTTTCCCTCGTCGCGGTCCGCGCGCCGGTGTTCCTCTTCTTCTTCGCCGAGGAGATGACGCGCCCGTTCCTGCCGAGCTACATCGCGAACATCGCCGAGAACGCCGACGGGACGGCGACGCAGCTCGTGATTGCGGCGCCGATGGTCATCTTCATGGCGGTGGTGGCGCTGTCGCAGCCCTGGCTGAACGGGATCACGGAGCGTTTCGGCCGCGCCCGCGCCCTGCGCACCGGCGCGCTGGTTGCGGCGCTCGGTTTCGGCGGCACGGCGTTCGCGACCACCATGACCGAGCTGATCGGCTTCCGCACCGTCACCGCGATCGGGTTCGCCGCGGTGTTCGTCGCCGCGCAGGGCTTCATCGTCGACCGGACGGACACCCGCCAGCGTGCCCGCGGCATCGGTCTCTTCGTCTCGGCGATCATGGCGGCGATGCTGTGCGGCCCGCCCATCGGCGGCATCGTCTCGGACCGGCTGGGCGAAAACGCCACCTTCCTCGTCAGCGCCGCGATGGCGCTCACCGCCTACGCCTGCGCCTACGTCGCGCTGCCGTCGACTCCGGGCCAGAACGCAGTCCACGGCCGCGGGGTCCGTCTCGCCGACATCGGCACCGTCCTCAGCCGTCCGCTGATGGCGACGCTCCTCGTCGGCTGCGCGCTGCCGGCCAAGGTCCTCCTCATCGGCGTCTGCTTCTATTACCTGCCGCTGGCGCTCGACGGGCAGTTCGAGGATTCGGCGATCGGCCGCGTCCTGATGCTCTACGGCCTCGCAATGCTCATCGTCGTGCCCGCTATTTCCAGCGTCAGCGACAATGCGCGAAATCGGACGCCTTTTGTGGTCGGCGGGGCACTGGCGGCCGCGAGCGCGGTGGGGCATCTCTACATCTGGCCGGCGCCGTGGGGCGCTGCCGCCATGGTCCTGCAGATCGGCATCGCACAGGGGATCTCGACGACGCCCCAGTCGGCGCTGGTCGGCGAGATCGGACGGCGGATCGTGCCGGACCTTTCGGAAGGCGGCGTCTACGGCGTGTTCCGCCTGGTCGAAAGGCTCGGGACAGCGATCGGTCCGCTTTTCGTGGGCGCGCTGTGGACCGCCTATTCGGCGGAGGTGGCGCTGGCGGCGACGGCGGCGCTGGTTGCGGGCGGCGGGCTGGCGTTCGCGCTGGCGTCGTGGACGGTCGGGCGGTCCGGCACGTCGATCGAACTGGGAGAGGTGACATGATTGGCGTCTCGCGCCGCACCGTGCTCGGCGGCCTCGCGGCCCTCTCCGCGCCGCGGATCGCCCGTGCGCGCGATCCGTTCAAGATCTTCCAGATCACTTACCGCGGCGAGACCGACGTTGAGCGCGGCTTCCGCGACTATCTGGAGCAGCGCGGCATCGACGTGGAGATCATCTCCCGCAGCGCCGAGCTCGACCCGTCCCGCGTGCCGGAAATCCTGAAGGAGCTCCGCGCCGAGAAGCCCGACCTCGTCTACACCTGGGGCACGCCGGTCAGCCTCGCGACCTACGGCAAGGCGAACGACGCGGACCCGTCCAAGTACATCACCGACATTCCGGGCGTCTTCACCATGGTGTCGACGCCGGAGAAGGCGGGGCTGGTGCCGAGCCGCGCATCCTCCGGCCGCAACATCACCGGCACGTCCCACGTCGTGCCGGTCGAGCCGCAGCTGCGCGCGATGGACGCCTACCGGCCGTTCGAGAAGCTCGGCGTCCTCTACACGCCGACCGAGCAGAACTCCGTCGCCATCGTCGCCGACCTCAAGGCGGCCGAGACGGAGATGAACTTCAAGGTCGTCGAGCGCACCTTCGCGCTCGATGCCGAAGGCAAGCCGACGGCGGACTCCGCGCCTGACCTCGTCGCCGAACTCGCGGCGGAGGGGGCCGAATGGCTCTACTACCTGCCGGACACGTTCCTGTCGCAGAACATCGAGCAGGTGGCGCCGGCCGCGACATCGCTCGGCCTGCCGGGCTTCTCGGCGGTGGAGCTTCTCCAGCGCTCGGCCCTCATCAGCCTCGTCAGCCGGTACTATTCGCTCGGCCAGCTCACCGCGTTCAAGGCCGAGCAGATCCTGCTGAACGGCGTCGCGCCGAGCGACATCCCGATCGAGACGCTGGAGCGCTTCGCCCTCATCATCAACATGCCGCTGGCGCGGGAGATGGAGCTCTACCCGCCGCTCGGGATGCTGAGCTACGCGAACGTCCTCACATGAGCGCCACCGACGTGATGTTCGACACCGTGCGCCTCTCGCGCGGCGACGTCGACGAGGTCTACCGCCTCTACCTCAGCGCGCTCGCACGGCTGAAGAACCCGGCTGCGGTGCGGCCGGACGAGCCGTCCTTCTTCGAGCAGATCTTCGACGTCGGCGGCGAGATCGTGGGCTTCCGCAACGGGCCGGAGCTGGTCGCCTACGGCGTCCTGCGCCGGGTGCTCGAGAGCGAGCACGACCGCAAGGGCCTCGACCGGGTGATGCCGCCGGACGCGCCGCTGATGGTGCTCGACGGTTCGGCCGTCGGGCCCGCCTACTGGAAGCTCGGCCTGCAGCGGGCGATCATCGACGTCAGGATCGCAGAGGCGGCCCGGCTCGGCGCAGAGCACGTGATCGCGAAGGCCTCGCCCGGCAACATCCCGTCGATGCGCAACCTCCTGAAGAGCGGTTTCGCGACGGTTGCACTGGTGCGCAAGCCCTACGGGTGGCGCTACGTCAACCACCGGCCGGTGGCGGCGCGGGTGCCTGTCCCCGCCGCGCGCGTGTGGATCGACGCGGGGCGGATCGACGAGGCGCAGCAGCGGTTCGCCGCCGGGGAGGGGGCCTTCTCGTGCGAGGCCGACGAGATCGGCAGCGCGCAGCTCGAGTTCGGCCCGCTCGCCCGCGCGGCCTGACCCGCGGGCCTGGAGCGCCGCCTCAGGCGGCGGCGGACACCGCAGCGGCGCGGTCGTCGGTCACGGTGAAGAGGTTGAGGAAGCCGGAAATCTCGAACACTTCGCGGATCGCGGGCTGAAGGTTGGTCAGCACCAGCTTGCCGCCGGCCGCCTTGAGGCGCTTGCCCGCGAGGAGGACGACGCGCAGCCCCGCGCTCGAGATGTAGTTGAGGTCGGCGAAGTCGAACACCATGCTCTTCGAGCCGGCGGCGATGGCGGCCAGAACCGCTTCCTCGAACGACTTTGACGTCTGCGAGTTGATCCGCCCGGTGGGAATGAAGACGGCGACGCCGTCCACCATGTCCTTGTTCAGTGTCAGCTCGCTCACGTTAACTCCTTGATGCCGATCGTGAAGGTCAGCACGTTGTGCCCGTCGGCGTAGATGTAGCCGAGGCTCTGCGTCATTTCGCGGACAAGATGGATGCCGAGGCCGCCAATGTCACGCTCCTCGACGCTGGCCGTCACGTCGACCGGCGCGCGGGCCAGCGGATCGAACGGCGCTGCGTTGTCGCGCACGGTGCCCTTCAACGCGTCGCCCTCGCGCTCGATCGCGATGTCGACCGTCGCGCCGCCGGGCCCTGCGCCGTGGTTGAGGATGTTGGTGACGATCTCCTCCAGCACGAGGTCGAGCGTGAAGGCCGACTTCATCGGAAGGTCCGCGTCCTCGGCGAACGCCTCGACGGCGGCTGCGAGACGTCCCGGATCGTCGCCGCTGGCAAGGGTCAACGTGAAAGCCTGGCTCACAACTCTCGTCCTTGCTTCCGTACCGATGGACCCCCGCCGGAAATTCTTTCCGCGGCGCGGGATTTCATTCAAGCACGTCCGGGCCATGATGGGCTTTGGCCGATTCCTAAGATCGCCGTCCGAACTCGTCAATTGCGTTCCGGCGGGCCGATGATTAAGGGCCGATCCGGCGCAAGGTGCGCGCCCAATGAAAAGAGGCAGGACGCCCGATGGAAAAGCCCCGTAACCTCCTGTTCCTGTTCTCCGATCAGCACACGCCCGCGGTCACCGGCTGCTACGGCGACGCGGTGGTGGCGACGCCCAACATCGATCGCCTCGCCGCCGAGGGCGTGCGCTTCACCAACGCCTACTGCCCCTCGCCGGTGTGCGTGCCGAGCCGGATGAGCATGCTGACCGGCCGCTGGCCGCACCGGCAGGAATGCTGGACCAACGACGACATCCTGCGCTCCGACCTGCCGACGTGGCCGCACGCGCTGGGCGCCGCCGGCGCATGGCCCGTGCTGATCGGGCGAATGCATGCGATGGGACCCGACCAGCTCCACGGCTACGCCGAACGCCACGTCGGCGAGCACAGCCCGAACTGGCCGGGGACCTCACGCCATTCACTCGGCGTCCTCGCCGGCACCAACGATCCGCAGCCCGAATCGCTGGAAAAGGCCGGCCGCGGCTACGGCGCCTACCAGGCCAAGGACGAGGCGGTGACCGCGGCGGCCGTCCGCTGGCTCGCCGAGGAGGCGCCGCGCCACGCCGCTGCAGGGACGCCGTTCGCGCTCACCGTCGGCCTGATGCTGCCGCACCCGCCCTACGTGGTGGACCGCGAGGCGTACGACGCAGTGGCCGGCCGCGTGCCCCCGCCGCGCCTCGGGCCGGAGGCCGCCGACCACCCGTTCCACACCTGGTGGCGCGAGGACCGCGGCATCGCCGGCGCTTCGGACGAGGCCGTCGCCCGCGCACGGACTGCCTACTGGGGCCTTGTCGGGCGGATGGACGAGATGATCGGGCAGATCCTCGAAGCGCTGGAGGCCACCGGGCTGATGGACGACACGCTCGTCGTCTACGCCTCCGACCATGGCGACCATGTCGGCGAGCGCGGCCTCTTCTGGAAGCACACATTCTACGAGGAGTCGGTGAAGGTACCGCTGGTGATGCGGCTCCCCGGCGTCCTCCCGGAAGGGGCCGTGCGGGACGAAGTCGTCAACCTCACGGACCTCGGGCAGACGATGATCGAGGCGATGGGCGGCGCGCCGCTCCCCCATGCCGACGGCCGCAGCTTCTGGCGCCTCGCGCAGGACGTCGCAGCACCGTGGCAGAGCGTAACCTTCTCCGAATATTGCACCGACACCGTGCCGGCATGGACCGGCGGCCGCGCCGTGCAGCAGCGGATGGTCCGCGCCGGCGACCACAAGCTCGTCGTCTACAACGGCGCGCCCGACCAGCTCTTCGACCTCGCCGCCGACCCCGACGAGACGCGGGACCTCGCCGACGATCCCGCAATGGCCGGCGTACTCTCCGATCTTCGCGCCCGGATTGCCGCGGACGGCTGGCACGGCGACCGCATCGCCGCCCGCATGGCCGAGCGCCGCGCGGAGAAGGACGTGATCGGCGCCTGGGCCCGTGCAACGCAGCCCGACAGCACCCACGTCTGGACCTTCGATCCCGCCATCAACCGGCTGGACGATGCTTCGCAGGGTTGAAAAGGGGACAACGGCCTTCCCCAGTCACGCGTCTGTGTAGTCCGCAGGCGGCGGTAACCGCTGGACACTCCTTTCTTAGAGGCCCGCGTTTGTGTAAATTAATGTAAAGAACAACCGTCGGCGGGCGCACGTTACGAAGGCGGGATTGCCGACGAGGCTTCGAATGGAAATTAATCCTTCGGATATGCCGGCGACCACCGCAGCCAGGGACGCGCGCAATGTCCTCAACTCGTGATGAATGTAACGACGACTTGAGCTCGCCGGCGCTTTACTCGACCGGACTCGCGCAAGGCCATACAGAATGATGTCATTCTATCTCCTGCCGATCCTGAATTTTGCAGGGCTGATGGCGCTGACCGCCATGTGTTTTGCCATTGCCCGCAGGCGGATCGCCTACAGCCTTGCGCTTCAGGTTGCGTTCGGTGCGATCCTCGGCATCGGCGCCGTCATCGTGTCGCTGCAGCCGATCATGGTGATCAACGGGATCCAGATCGATCCGCGCAACCTCTTCGTCGGCTGCGCCGGTGCGTTCGCCGGGCCGATCGCGGCACTCATCAGCTTCGCCATGGCCGCCGCGACCCGCTATGCCGAAAGCAATCCGCTACCGAACGTGTGCGTCCTTTCCCTTGCCGTCGCGACCTGCGCGGGGCTCGCCTGGCGGCACCTGACGCGCGACCTCGTGGCGATCACCCACCTGCACCTCGTCGTGCTGGGGCTCGCAATCAGCATCTCCTATCTCTGCACGTTCCTGCTGCCGCGCGAGTACTGGTCGCAGGTGTTCTCCGCGGCCGTTCCGATCCTCACCGTCATCAACGTCGTCGGCGCGACGGTCCTGGGAGGCTTCCTCGAGCGGGAGCGGCGGCAGGAGCGGCTCGAGAGACATCTGCGCGACCAGGCGTCCGTCGATCCGCTGACGGGCCTGATGAACCGCCGCAGCTTCGAGGCGCACTTTGCCTCCTCGATCCTGCCGTTCGAGTCCGCCGGAACCGCCTACATCCTGGTCGATCTCGACCACTTCAAGTCCGTCAACGACAGCTGCGGCCATGCGTTCGGCGACCGTGTGCTCGTCTGCGTCGCGCAGACACTGCGCAGCTGCCTGCGGGATGGCGACCTCACGGCGCGGTTTGGCGGCGAAGAGTTTGCGGTCTGCCTGCCGGGCACCGACAGGCAGCAGACCGCGATGGTGGCCGAGCGCCTCCGCCATGCCATCTCGGTGATGGACTGCCCGGATGCAGCGCTGCGCCGCCCGATCACCGCGAGCTTCGGCGTCTTCTGGAGCGAAACGCCGGTCCGGAGCGGATTTGCATTCGAAATCGCCGACAAGGCGCTTTACCGGGCCAAGGCGAGCGGCCGGAACCAGGTGGTCTTCGGCGAGCGCACGCCGTTGCCTCAGCCCGCCGAACTCCCTGCCGTCATCCCGTATCAGAGGCTCGGCCGGCCCGCCGCGAGATCCTGAAGCAGCCTGCTGTCGAAATACATCCGTGGGCGCGGCACGTGCGAAGCGACACGACAACCGTCACTGACGGCCAATCAGGACGGCGCGATCAGCCAGTACGACACCGGTGTCCGCCGGGTAGGCAATCCGGAACCCGGCGCGGCGGAAACTATGGCTGACCCGCGATCAACCCGCTGGATGAATCCGACGATTGACGCGCTGACTGCGGGAGCCCGGCACACCGGCGTGCAGCTCCGCCGCCGCACTCGCGCTGTTTGTCGCTCACGGGTTCAGGTCGGCGGTACAACGACAGGCTCTTGCCTCGGGCGGTCTGCAGCCGGTTGACGTCTTTCATCCGCCGAGCTTCCGGGGCGAGGCGAAAGTGCGTCGCGCGCCGCAACGTCGTGGCCGCTCATAATTTTCCGGCAGCGCTTATTCATTTTCTTCCGTTGCGCTTACATTATGCGCGCGGAACCGCAGTATTGATTACGTTCGATTATCAATTTCATCGATTTTTAATGAAAGGATATCGCTATGGTAAAGGCCACAGGTGTTGGAAAGATTCTTGATACAACACTCACAGATCCTTCAGTCGGAAGGATTCAAGCAAGACTTTACAATTTTGATATCTCTGGCGATGTGCCGAAGAAAGAGCATTTTGATTTCCTGGCGGACCGGGTATTCCCGCTTCTGGCGCATGGGCGAGGCTCGATCTGGATGCAGGGGATCGCGAGCCAGTCCGGCTCCAACGCCTTCAACATGGCGTTGTCGCGCAAGCGTGCCGAGAACGTCGCCGACATATTGCGCTTCATGGGCACCCACGACCTTCAGATGCAGACTGATGCAATTGGCGAAGAATTCTCCACGAGTGTGGTCAAGGAGGACGAGTTCGAACGGGCCGTCGCCCTGGTTGTTCTTCCGATTCCGCCTAAAAAGAAAGACAAGCCGCCAAAGCGCGTACCGCCGGCTCCGCCTGTAAAGGCGAAGACCAAGTCTTTCCACATCAAGATGCACATGGAAATTTCCGGGGGTGTGTTCAAGTTCATCAGCGCCCAGTACAACATCTTCGAAATATTCGATGATGCGGCAAGGCGTACGGCATTCTACAAGTTCACCGCAGCCGGGGTGGCAAGGGGCATTGGTGGCGTGGTCTCGGCAACGACAGGCGGGCCGTGGAACCCGTTCAAGACCACCGGGGCCCTGGCGGCCAACGAGTTTGGCGGGCCAGTCCTCTGGACGACCGCGGGGGGAGCGCATATGTCGGTCAACACGATCCGTTTCCAGGATCTGCCGTCCCGCATCACGACACTGCCGAACCCGGTCAGGATGGACACAGGTTTCACCTTCGGCCTCGGCATCGCTGCCGTGGAGGGCAAGTTCGAGCTTTTGTTCCCCGAACTCGATGGCGGTCTGTGGCCGGGAACGATGTAACGCGAACGGTCTCTTTCCCGCCATCGGGCTGCAGCGACCACGCAAGCAGACCGGCCGGTGACGACCTCGGCTGCGAAAACGCTCCAGTGGACGTGCAGTCGCATTCGTGGACAGAAGGAGGAATGGTGTCCCCGGCAGGATTCGAACCTGCGACCCCCAGATTAGGAATCTGGTGCTCTATCCTGCTGAGCTACGAGGACACGCCACTTGCTTATGGCGTCGCGGGCGCGGGCTCGCAAGCCGCCGGAGCGCGGAAAATGGACGCGCTTCAGCGGGCGGCGCGGACCTCGGCGATGCCGCGGCGGGCGAGCTCGTCGGCGCGCTCGTTCATCGGGTGGCCGGCGTGGCCCTTCACCCACTTCCAGTCGACCTTGTGGAGGCGGGCCTGCGCGTCGAGCTCGCGCCACAGGTCCTCGTTCTTCACCGGCTGCTTGGAGGCGGTCATCCAGTTCTTCCGCTTCCAGCCCGCCAGCCACTCGGTGATGCCTTTCCGCAGATACTGGCTGTCGGTGTAGAGGGTCACCTCGACGGGGCGCTTCAGCGCCTCCAGCGCGCGGATCGCGGCGGTGAGCTCCATGCGGTTGTTGGTGGTGTCCTTCTCGCCGCCGTAGAGCTCCTTCTCGTGCTCGCCGAACGTCAGGATCGCGCCCCAGCCGCCGGGGCCGGGGTTCCCGCTGCAGGCGCCGTCCGTGTAGATCACGATGTCGCGGTCCTCGCTCACAGCGAGATCCCGTATTCGGACGCGCGCCTCACCTGGCGGTGGAAGCGCAGGCGCGTGAGGTAGTCCTTCGGGTCCTTCGGCGTCACCAGCGCACCTTCGGGCACGCGCAGCCAGTCGTGCAGGCGTGTCAGCAGGAAGCGGAGCGCAGCGCCCCGGGCGAGGATCGGCATCGCCTCGATCTCGTCCGCCGAGAGCGGGCGCACGGCAGCATAGGCGCTGGTCATCGCCCGCGACTTCGTGACGTTGAACGAGCCGTCCTCCTCGAAGCACCAGGCGTTGAGGCAGATGGCGAGGTCGTAGGCGAGAATGTCGTTGCAGGCGAAATAGAAGTCGATCAGCCCGGACAGTTTCTGGCGCACGAAGAAGACGTTGTCGGGGAAGAGGTCGGCGTGGATGACGCCTGCGGGCAGGGTGGTCGGCCAGCGGGCGGCGAGCGCTGCGAGCTCGTTGTCCACCATCGCGGTAAGGCCCGGGAGGACCGTGTCGGCCGCATCGTGCGAATGGGCGAACAGCGGCGCCCACGCTTCCATGCCGAGGCCGTTCTGCCGCGTCATGGCGAAGTCGGCGGTGGCGAGGTGGAGTTCGGCGAGGCCCCGGCCGAGTTCGGCGCAGAGCTGCGGGCCCGGGCGGCGGGAGGCGACACCGTCGAGGAAGGTGACCATCGCGGCGGCGCGGCCGCAGAGTTCTGAGATGACGCCGCCGTCGCGCCGGTGGATCGGCCGGGGGACCGCGAGGCCCTTGTCGGCGCAATGCTCCATCAGGTGCAGGAAGAAGGGGAGTTCGTCCTTGTTCACCCGCTGCTCGTAGAGGGTGAGGATGAACGTGCCTTTTTCGGTCCGCAGGAGGTAGTTGGAGTTCTCCACCCCCTCCGCGATGCCCTTGACGGAGAGCATCCCGCCCACGTCGTAGAGTGTCAGAAAGGCGGCGAGCGCCTCGTCGTCGACGTGAGTATAGACGGCCATGTTCGGTGTATTTTCGCGCGGGATCGCGGCCTGTTCAGCCGGCGATCGCCTTTTCGGGTTTGGCAGCGTCCCGCAGGAGGCGGGGGAGGGGGAAGACGACCGTCTCGTCCGCGGTGCGGGCCGACTCCAGCGTCAGGTCGAAGCGCGCGGCGAAGCGGTCGAGCACTTCCTCCACCAGCTTCTCGGGGGCCGAGGCGCCGGCGGTGATGCCGAGCGTCGCGCAGTTGTCGTAGCTCTCGACGTCGATCTCGGAGGCGCGCTGGATGAGCTGTGCGCGCTTGCAGCCCGCCGACAGCGCCACTTCGCGAAGGCGCTGCGAGTTGGACGAGTTGGGCGCGCCGACGATGATCATGGCGTCGCAGCCCGCCGCGACCGACTTCACCGCGTCCTGCCGGTTGGTGGTGGCGTAGCAGATG
Organism: uncultured Alphaproteobacteria bacterium; assembly: GCA_963704595.1. Taxonomy (GTDB): domain Bacteria; phylum Pseudomonadota; class Alphaproteobacteria; order Rhizobiales; family Amorphaceae; genus Acuticoccus. The sequence continues at coordinate 3,529,576 of OY969922.1, read as the reverse complement.
TCGTCCTTGTGCGGGCCGACGATCGCGGGGAAGCGGTCGTTGAGGGCGGCGACGATGGCGCGCGTATCGTCGACCGAAAGCGTGGTCTGGCTGATCCAGGCAAGGTTCGCGGGATCGCTGACCTCGAGCGCCATCACGTCGCGCACGGTCTCGATCAGCTCGACGGTGCCCTCGGGAAGCTGGCCCATGGTGCCGACGACTTCCGGGTGGCCGGCGTGGCCGATGAGGAGGATGTGGCGGCCGCGCCTGTGGTGGATCTCCGCCTCGCGGTGGACCTTGGAGACCAGCGGGCAGGTGGCGTCGAGGAAGAAGAGGTTGCGCGCCGCAGCGTCCGCCTCGACCTCCTTCGGAACGCCGTGGGCCGAGAAGATGACCGGCCGGTCGTTCTCCTCGATCTCCTCGAGCTCCTCCACGAAGACCGCACCCTTGTCCTCCAGCGACTGGACGACGTAGCGGTTGTGGACGATCTCGTGGCGCACGTAGACGGGCGCGCCGAAGCGTTCCAGCGCGATCTCGACAATCTGGATGGCGCGATCGACGCCCGCGCAGAAGCCGCGTGGGGCGCAAAGCAGCACCTTCATGGCTCGTCCGTTGTCCATCGCCCCTCGCCTGACGTTGATTTTTGACGTCTCCCAGTCATAGAGGAGCGCATGTGTCGAGAGTCAAGGAGCGCTAGGCTGATGGCAAGAGAGCATCACGGGTCGAGGCGGGCCAGTTGGGTTCGCGGTGCGGGCGTCGCTTGCGCGGTGGGCATCATGCCGCTGATCCTCGCGGCCTGCAGCGGCTCCTCCGGCGGTTCGTCCAGCGACAGGGGGACGTTCGGCTCGATCATCAACGCGGGGCGGCCGGACCCCACCGTCATCGATCCCGAGCTCCTGAAGCCGCCCGTCACGTGCCCGCCGGTCAACATTCTCGACGGCACCGAAGTGATCCGCCGCGACGGCGGTAGCGACGACCCGTCGCGTCTGCGCTGGCAGGCGACCATCACCCAGAATGCGCGCGAATGCACCGCCTCCGGCGATGGCGTTCTGGTGCGCGTCGGCGTCTCGGGCCGCGTGATCGAGGGCGGCGGCGGTGCGCCGGGGACGATCGAGCTGCCGCTGCGCATCGCCGTGCGCGAGAATGGCGAGGTCACCTATTCGCGGCTCAACACCGTCACCGTGAACCGGACCGGCGCCTCCGACGACTGGGCCTACGTGGAGGAGGGGATTGCGGTGAAGAACCCCGCCGACGCGCAGATCGTCGTCGGCTTCGACGGCTGATCCATCCTGTCGCGCTTGACTCCTGACAGGCGGGGAGCACACTAGGACTTGCGCGGGAGAGACCGCATTCGTGCGGCGCCGAAGGAGCAACGGCCCGGAAACTCTCAGGCAAAAGGACCGCGCAAAAAACGAGATTCTGGAAAGCGGCCGCCTGCGAGGGCAGTCCACCGAAGGAGTAGCTGGCGCGCATTTGGGCGTGCCGGGAAATCTCTCAGGTGCCATGACAGAAGGGCAGCAGCCGCACGTCGCGGTTGGCTGACCTGTCGTGCGCTGGAGGGATCCGTGGCATCAGAACATTCCGATTCGGGCGAGGGCGCGCTGCGCCGGACCCCGCTCTACGACCTGCACAAGGCCGCAGGCGCGCGCATGGTGCCCTTCGCCGGGTACGAGATGCCGATCCAGTATTCCGGCATCATCGCCGAGCATAACGCGACGCGCACCGGCGCCGGCCTGTTCGACGTGTCGCACATGGGCCAGGCCGACGTGACGGGCGCCGGCGCCGCGCGAATGGCTGGAGCGGATCACCCCCGGCAACATCAAGGGCCTCAAGGACGGGACGGCGCGCTACACCGTCGTCACCAACGAGAGCGGCGGTGTGGTCGACGACCTCATCATCACCCGCCTCGGCGACGGGTTCCGCCTCGTCGTCAACGGCGCGCGCCGCGATGCCGTCGCCGCCCACATCGAGGAACACGCCGAGGACGGCGTTGCGGTGGACTTCCTCGACCGCGCGCTGATCGCGCTGCAGGGGCCGAAGGCGGAGGAGGTGCTGGCGCCCCATGTCCTCGCCGACCTTTCCGCACTCACCTTCATGACCGCCGTGCCGACCGAGGCGTTCGGCGTCGCGGCGCTGATTTCGCGCTGCGGCTACACCGGCGAGGACGGTTTCGAGATTTCGCTGCCGCCCGAGGCCGCCGCGTCGGCGTGGGAGACGCTGGCCGCCGACCCGCGCGTCACCGAGGTCGGCCTCGGCGCGCGCGACACGCTGCGGCTCGAAGCCGGGCTCTGCCTCTACGGCCAGGACCTTGCCGAGGACATCACCCCCGTCGAGGCCGACATCGTCTTCGCCATCGGCAAGCGCCGGCGCGAGGAAGGCGGCTTCATCGGCGCAGAGACCATCCTCGCCGAGCTCGCGGACGGGCCGGCGCGCAAGCGCGTCGGCCTCACCGTCGAGGGCCGCGTGCCGGTGCGGGCGCACGCCGTCCTCTATCAGGGCGATCACACGGTCGGCGAAGTCACCTCCGGCGGCGTCGGTCCGACGGTCGGCGCGCCGATCGCGGTCGGCCTCGTCATGTCGGGTGTCGCCGAGATCGGCACGAAGCTTGAAGCGGACGTCAGGGGCAAGCGGGTCGGCGTGACCGTCGCGCCGCTTCCGTTCGTCCGCCCCAACGTCAAACGCAAGGGACTCCTATGAAGCGCTTCACCGAAGACCACGAGTGGGTCGAACTCGACGGCGACATCGCCACCGTGGGCATCACCGCCCACGCGCAGGAACAGCTCGGCGACATCACCTTCGTGGAGCTGCCCGAAGTGGGCCGCACCCTTTCCAAGGGTGACGCCTTCGCCGTGGTGGAAAGCGTGAAGGCGGCGTCCGACGTCTACGCCCCGCTCGACGGTGAGGTGACCGAGGTGAACGCCGCGCTCGACGAGAACCCCCAGCTCGTCAACGAAGCGGCCGAAGACGGTGGCTGGTTCGCGAAGATCAAGGTTGCGGGCAGCGAAGCCGTCGACGCGCTGATGGACAAGGCCGCCTACGACGCCTTCCTCGCCAAGAGCTGACGGGTGGCCGGGCCTCGCCTCGCGGTGCGTGCGCTGATCGTGGAGGACGGCAAGCTCCTTCTCGTCAACGCCTACAAGGCGGGGCTCAGCGACCTGTGGTGTGCCCCCGGCGGCGGCGTCGAGGCCCATACAAGCCTGACGGAGAACCTTGTCCGCGAGGTGTTCGAGGAGACCGGCCTCACCATCGATGTCGGCCCCCTCGCGCTGGTGAACGAGTTCCACAGCCCCGAGAAGGGCTTTCATCAGGTGGACCTCTTCTTCCGCGCGACCGTCGCCGACGGCGTCCTCGATGCCGCGTGGCGGGACACCGACGAGATCGTCAGCGAGCGCGCCTTCTTCAGCAGGGACGAGCTCGCCGGCATCCGGTTCAAGCCGGACAGCCTGGCGGAGGCCGCCTTCGGCCCGCCCGGCGAAGCGACCTACGACAGCCTCGAACTCCTCGTGCGCTGATGACCCTGACGACCAACGGGAAGTGAACCCATGCGCTACCACCCGCTGACCGCGGACGACCGTGCCCTGATGCTGGAGCGGATCGGCATCGAGAGCGTCGACGACCTGTTTGCCGACGTTCCGGCGAAGCACTGGGTCGACGGCCTGCTGCCGCTCCCCACCGGCCAGTCCGAGATGGCCGTCGAGCGCGCGCTGTCGAAGATGGCGCGCAAGAACCACGCGGCCGGCGACGGCCCGTTCTTCGTCGGCGCCGGCGCCTACCGCCACCATGTGCCGGCAAGCGTCGACCACCTCATCCAGCGCTCCGAATTCCTGACCTCGTACACGCCCTACCAGGCCGAGATCAGCCAGGGCACGCTCCAGGTCCTGTTCGAGTTCCAGACCCAGGTGGCGCGCCTCACCGGCATGGAAGTCGCCAACGCCTCGATGTACGACGGCTCCACCGCCGCCGCCGAGGCGGTGATGATGGCCGCCCGCACCACCCGCCGCCGCAAGGCGGTGCTCGCCGGCGGCCTCCACCCCCAGTACCGCGACGTGATCGAAACGATCGCGACCGGCGTCGACGTCACCGCGCTCCCGGCCGACCCGCGCGCCACCGAAGACATTGTCGCCGAGCATCGACGACACCGTCGCCTGCGTCGTCGTGCAGACGCCGTCGTTCTACGGCCACCTCATCGACCTCAAGCCGATCGCCGAAGCCGCCCATGCGGCGGGTGCGCTGCTGGTCGCGGTCTTCACCGAGCCTGTCGCGTTCGGCGCCATCGAGGCGCCGGGTGCCATGGGCGCCGACATCGTGGTGGGCGAGGGGCAGGGCATCGGCAATGCGCTGAACTTCGGCGGTCCTTACGTCGGCCTCTTCGCCACGCAGAAGAAGTTCGTGCGCCAGATGCCGGGCCGCCTTGCCGGCGAAACGCAGGACACCGAGGGCAAGCGCGGCTTCGCGCTGACGCTCAACACCCGCGAGCAGCACATCCGCCGCGACAAGGCGACCTCCAACATCTGCACCAACTCCGGCCTTTGCGCGCTGGCCTTCTCCATCCACATGACGCTGCTCGGCGAAGCCGGCCTCTCCCGCCTCGCCGCGCTCAACCACGCCGCCGCGGTCAAGACTGCCGAGGCGCTGGCCGCCGTGCCGGGCGTCGAGGTGCTCAACGAGACCTTCTTCAACGAGTTCACCATAAAGGTGCCGGGCGATGCTGCAGAGGTGATCGAGCGCCTTGCCGCCAAGGGCATTCTCGGCGGCGTCCCGGTCTCCCGCCTCGACCCCAACGCCGACCGCGACCTCATCGTGGTCGCCGCCACCGAACTCACCACGGACGAGGACATCGCAAGCCTCGCCGCAGCGCTGGGAGAGATCTGATGACCTTCACCAAGAACGAAGCGCTGGAAATCCACGAGCCTCTGCTGTTCGAGGTCGGGCGGCTGGAGAATACCGGCGTCGACCTGCCGGAGCCGCCGAAGGTCGCGAGCCGCCTCGGCAAGCTCGGTCGCAAGAGCGCCATCGACCTGCCGGGCCTCACCGAGCCCGAGACGATGCGCCACTACGTGCGCCTCTCGAGGCAGAACTACGCCATCGACCTTGGCATGTATCCGCTCGGCTCGTGCACCATGAAGCACAACCCGCGGCTCAACGAGAAGATGGCGCGGCTGCCGGGCTTTGGCGACATCCACCCGCTGCAGCCGGTCTCCACCGTGCCTGGCGCGCTGGAGCTGATGGGCGAACTCTCCCGCTGGCTGTGCGTCATGACCGGCATGGAAGCCGTCGCGCTGTCGCCCAAGGCCGGCGCGCAGGGCGAGCTTGCGGGCATGATGGCGATCCGCGCCGCCATCGCCGCCAAGGGCGAGACCCGCACCACCGTGCTGGTGCCCGAGAGCGCGCACGGCACCAACCCCGCGACGGCGGCGGCGCTTGGCTACAAGGTGCGCGCCATCAAGGCGCGGGCGGACGGGACGGTGTCGGTCGAGGCCGTGAAAGAGGCCATCGACGACGACGTCGCGGCGATCATGCTGACCAACCCCAACACCTGCGGCCTGTTCGAGCCGGAGATCGCGGAAATCGCCGCGGCGCTCCACGAGGCGGGCGCGTACTTCTATGGCGACGGGGCGAACTTCAACGCCATCGTCGGCAAGACGCGGCCGGGCGATCTCGGCGTCGACGCGATGCACATCAACCTTCACAAGACCTTCTCGACGCCGCATGGCGGCGGCGGGCCGGGCTCGGGCCCCGTGGTGCTGTCGGAGCGGCTCGCCCCGTTCGCGCCGGTGCCGTTCCTGCGCGCCGACGGCACGCTGGTGGAGCGCGACGGACCAGACGCGACAGGCGAGGAACTGCCGTTCGGCCGCCTCACCGCGTTCCACGGCCAGATGGGCATGTACGTGCGCGCGCTCAGCTACATGATGAGCCACGGCGCCGACGGCCTGCGCGAAGCCTCCGAGGACGCGGTGCTCGCCGCCAACTACATCAAGGCCTCGCTCAGCGACGTGATGACCGTCTCGTTCCCGGACAAGCCGGCGATGCACGAGGTGCTGTTCGACGACCGCTTCCTCAAGGGCACCGGCATCACCACGCTCGACTTCGCCAAGGCGCTGATCGACGAGGGGTTCCACCCGATGACGATGTACTTCCCGCTGGTCGTGCCGGGGGCGATGCTGGTGGAGCCGACCGAGTCCGAGAGCCTTGCCTCGCTCGACCTCTTCATCGCGACCATGCGCGACCTCGCCAAGGCGGCGAAGGGAGGAGACACCGAGCGCTTCACCGAGGCGCCGCGGTTCGCCCCGCGCCGGCGGCTCGACGAGACGCGCGCGGCCCGCAAGCCGGTCCTCACCTACGAGGCGCCGGAGCCGCTCGCAGAAGCGGCGGAGTAGGGCAAAGAGAAGCAGCATCTCGACTTTGGCGGGCGGACCGGTATGTCATGCGTCATGACCCATTCGAAAATCCGTGATGCCTTCATGACGCCGCGCGAGCCGGCCGCCCGCGCGCTCATCACCGGGGCGACCGGCGGCATCGGCGCCGCCTTCGCCCGCACGCTGCCCGAAGAGACGAGGATGATCCTCACCGGCCGCGACGAGGGTGCGCTCAGCGCCCTCGCCGCCGAGTTCGGCACCCGCGCCGAGACCGTGGTCGCCGACCTTGCGACCGACGAGGGCCTCGACGCCGTGGCGCGCGCCGCGGAGGCCGGCGAGATCGACCTCCTCATCAACAACGCGGGCCTCGGCCAGTACGGAAATTTCCTCGAGGTTCCGTTCGACGAGCACCGCACTACGCTGCGCGTCAACGTCGAGGCCGTGATGGCGCTGATCCACCGGCTGGTGCCGGGGATGATCGAGCGCGCCGAGCTGACGGGCCGCAACGCAGGGCTCATCAACGTCGCCTCGTCGGCGGCGTTCTTCCCGATCCCGACGCTCGCGACCTACGCCGCGTCCAAGGCGCTGCTCCTCTCGTTCACCGAATTGTTCGACGCCGAGATGAGCGGCAAGCCGATCGACGTTCTGGTCTCCTGCCCCGGCGCGGTGAAGACCGAGTTCGGCTCCCGCGCCGGTTACAGCGGCGGCCGTATTCCGGGCGCGATGGCACCCGAAAAGGTGGCGGCGCAGACGCTGGCCGCGCTCGGCCGGCAGTCGACCGTGGTGATCGGCCCGGCGTCCGCGGCGGCGTTCGCCCCCGTGGCGCTCGCCCGCAGCCTCTTCGGCCAGGCGTTCGTCCGCGCAAGCCGCGTGATGGACCGGATCGGCGAACGCGGTTAGCGCAGAGGCCGCTCAATGGGTTAGGCTGGCGGGATGAACCAAACCGCCCCGACCCCCATCACGGACGAGCCCGACCACTATTACGACCTTGCGGCCGTGGAGCGCGCCGCCTGGGCGGAGATGGTTGCGGGCGTGCGCGACCGGAAGCACGCGTTCCATCAGGTGACCCTCGCGACGGTCGACGGCGAGGGGCTTCCGCAGGCGCGCATCGTCGTCCTGCGCGGGGCCGACGAGACGGCCCGCACGATCCGCTTCCACACCGACGTCCGCTCCGGAAAGATCGAAGAGCTCGCAGCCGCCCCGGCCTGTTCGGTCGTCCTCTATGACCATGCCGCGAAGATCCAGGTGCGGGTCGTCGGCACGGCGCAGATCCATCACCGCGATGCATTCGCGCAATCGCTCTGGGCGGAGATGCGGGGCTTCTCCAAGGCCTGCTACCGGCAGCCGTTCGGCCCCGGCGCACCGGTCGAGGCGCCCGAAATGGTGAGCGATGCCGAGGCACTGGGCGACGCGGAGGGCTTTGCCAACTTCGTTGCGGTCACCGTTGCGGTTAATGAATTTGAATGGCTTTATCTGGCAGCAAAAGGGCATCGCCGCGCGCGGATCGACTACCGCGACGCAGGCGGGCGCGAATGGCTCGCGCCCTGAACACGAGTTTGAAGGAAACGACATGACGCAGATGGCATGCATCCGGTTTGCCTGCGGGCTGTCGGGAGCGGCGTCCGGTTCCGGCCTTGCAGGGAGCATCCGTTGAGCGAAGTGGTGCGGTCGCGGCCGGGCAAGGGGTACCGGCCGTGCGTCGGGATCGCGCTGTTCTCGCGCGACGGGCGCGTCTTCATGGGCAAGCGCTCCTCGCGCGGGGTGGTGCCGAAATATTCCTGGCAGATGCCGCAGGGCGGGATCGACAAGGGCGAGACGCCGATCGACGCCGCCTTCCGCGAACTCCACGAGGAGACCAGCGTGAAGAGCGCCTCGCTGCTGGGCGAAGTGCCGGGCTGGCTGCACTACGACCTGCCGACCGAGATGGGCGCCTGGCGCGGCCGCTTCAAAGGGCAGGCGCAGCGCTGGTTCGCCTTCAGCTTCGAGGGTGACGACACCGAGATCAACGTCACCGAGCCGCCCGACGGCCACCAGGTCGAATTCTCGCGCTGGCGCTGGGAGCTCCTCGCCGGGACGCCCGCGATCGTCGTGCCGTTCAAGCGCCCGGTGTACGAGCACGTTGCCGAGGCCTTCGCGCCCTTTGCACAAGCGCCCTTGCGCGGAGCGCAACCGCAGGCTATCTAGGCCTCATTCCAGATTGGTGTGAAGCTGATCGGTTGGCTCCCGAAGCGGGGCCGGCCCCGTCGGCATTTGCGCCCACCAAACCTGAGGACCAATGTCGCAAGACGACCGGCTCATCACCGAAAGCGGGCAGGAAGCCCGCGTGGCGCACATCGTGACGCCGAGCATCGAGGCGCTGGGCTTCCGCCTGGTGCGCGTTCGCATTCTGGCGCAGCACGGCTGCACGGTGCAGATCATGGCCGAACGCGACGACGGCACGCTGACGGTCGAGGACTGCGAGGCGATCAGCCACGCGGTTTCCCCCGCACTCGATGTCGACGATCCGATCGGCCGGGCGTACAATCTTGAAGTGTCTTCGCCCGGTATCGACCGGCCTCTGGTGCGCGAGGCCGACTTCGTGCGCTGGGCAGGGCAGGAGGCCCGGATCGAGACGCAGCTTCCCATCGACGGTCGCCGCAGGTTCCGCGGCAAGCTGATGGGCGTCGAAGACGGCAAGACCGGTATCCGGCTGACAGAGATCGGCGCCGACACGGTCTGGCTGTCGCTGACCGACATTGCCGACGCACGGCTCATCCTGACCGATGCGCTGGTGGAGGAATTGCTGCGCGCCGGCAAGAAGGCCGCGCAGAACTGACGGGCTTCGGCCCGCGTTACGGCAAACGAGCGGGCCTCGCCCGCGATACGACACACGACGGGGCGAGAGCCTCACATTGATTTCGGCGGGGCGGATCGCCCCCACTTGGGGATGAACAATGGCAGTCAGCGCGAACAAGCTGGAGTTGTTGCAGATCGCTGACGCGGTTGCGCGCGAGAAGCAGATCGACCGCGCCATCGTGATCGAGGCGATGGAAGACGCGATCCAGAAGGCTGCAAGAGCCCGCTACGGTCAGGAGACCGAGATCCGCGCCGAGATCAACCCGAAGTCGGGCGAGACCCGGCTCCAGCGGCTGATGGAAGTCGTCGAGGAAGTCGAGAACCCGAACAACCAGATTTCGCTGGCCGACGCCCTGGCCAAGAACCCCGAAGTGCACGTGGGCGACTACATCGCCGACCCGCTGCCGCCGATCGAGTTCGGCCGCGTCGCGACCCAGTCGGCCAAGCAGGTGATCGTGCAGAAGGTCCGCGAGGCCGAGCGCGACCGCCAGTACGAAGAGTTCGAGAACCGCGTCGGCGAGATCATCAACGGCATCGTCAAGCGCGTCGAATACGGCAACGTCATCGTGGATCTGGGCCGTGGCGAGGCCATCGTCCGGCGTGACCAGCTGATCCCGCGCGAAGTGTTCCGCCCCGGCGACCGCATCCGCTCCTACATCGCCGATGTCCGCCGCGAGCCGCGCGGGCCGCAGATCTTCCTGTCGCGCACGCATCCGATGTTCACCAAGATGCTGTTCCGCCAGGAAGTGCCGGAAATCTACGACGGCGTGATCGAGATCAAGTCGGTCGCCCGCGATCCGGGCAGCCGCGCCAAGATCGCCGTCATCAGCCACGATTCCTCCATCGACCCGGTCGGCGCCTGCGTCGGCATGCGTGGCTCCCGCGTTCAGGCCGTCGTGCAGGAACAGCAGGGCGAGAAGATCGACATCATCCCCTGGTCGCCCGACGCCGCGACGTTCATCGTCAACGCGCTGCAGCCGGCGGAAGTCTCCAAGGTCGTGCTCGACGAGGATTCGGAGCGCATCGAGGTGGTGGTGCCGGACGAGCAGCTTTCGCTCGCCATCGGCCGCCGCGGCCAGAACGTGCGCCTGGCGTCGCAGCTCACCGGCTGGGACATCGACATCATGACCGAGGCCGAAGAGTCCGAGCGCCGGCAGAAGGAATTCGCCGAGCGCACCCAGCTCTTCGTGGACGGCCTCAACGTCGACGAAGTCGTCGGCCAGCTTCTGGCGTCCGAGGGCTTCACCTCCATGGAGGAGGTCGCCTACGTCGACATCGACGAGATCGCCTCCATCGAGGGCTTCGACGACGAGACCGCCGAGGAGCTCCAGGCCCGTGCCCGCGAGAACCTCGAGGAAATCGAGTCGAGGAACGACGAGCGCCGCCGCGAACTCGGCGTCGACGACGACCTTCGCCAGGTCCCCGGTATCACCACCGCGATGATGGTGGCGCTCGGCGAGGACGACGTGAAGAACCTCGAGGACTTCGCAGGCTCCGTGCCCGACGATCTCGTCGGCTGGGTGGAGAAGCGCGGCCCGGAGACGATCCGCCACACCGGCCCGCTCGCAGCGTTCGACGTGACCCGCGCGGCCGCGGAAGAAATGATCATGACCGCGCGCGTCGCCGCCGGCTGGATCACCCAGGAAGAGCTGGACGGGCCTTCGGAAGACGCTGAAGAAGGCGACGAGGGCGAAGAAGACGCAACCGCGGAGGCCGTCTCCTGAAGAAAGCGGATAGGTCGCCCGAACGAACTTGCGCGCTGACCCGGCGGACGGGCACGCCGGATACGATGATCCGGTTCGTGCTGTCGCCGGACGGCGTGGTCACGCCTGACGTCAAGCGGCGCCTTCCGGGCCGCGGCGTCTGGATCGATGCGACGCGCGCAAGCGTCGCGGAGGCTGCGAAAAAGCGTGTGTTTTCACGCGCCTTCAAGGCCGAGGCGAAGGTTTCGCCGAACCTCGCGGACGACATTGCGGCATTGCTGCGCCGCGCAGCGCTTGAGCGTTTGTCGATGGCGCAGAAGGCCGGCACGGTTGTCGCCGGCTTCGAGAAAGTCCGTGCCGCCGTTCGCGACAAGGCGGTGACCGGCCTCGTGTTTGCGAGCGATGCATCTGAAGATGGCCGCCAAAAGGTGGAGGCGCTTGCCAAAAAGGCTTTGGAACTCCATAACAAGTGGAGTGTGGCTGACGTGTTTTCTTCGGCTGAGCTGGAGAGCACCTTGGGGCGTCAACGTGTGGTTCATGTCGCACTCGCGCCCGGCCGAACGAGCGATCTCTTCTTCACGGACGCTCTGCGCTTGCGCGGCTACGAATTTGGGCCGTTGCATCCCGCGGACGTTTCCAACCACACCGACGAACACATGTTCGCAGGATCTTTGACTGTATGAGCGATACGAACGACACCGGCGAACAACTTGGCGGGCGCAAGAAAACCTTGAGCCTGCGTCGCGGTGGTGTGGAGCAGTCTACCACACGGCAGAGCTTCTCCCACGGGCGCACCAAGTCGGTTGTGGTCGAGAAGAAGAAGCGCCGGATCGTGGTTCCGGGGCAGGGCGATGCCACGCCCGAAGCCGCTCCGCGCAAGCCCGAGGCAGCAGCACCGCAGCCGGCGCAGCCCGCAGCGGCGGCTCCGGCCGCCGCGGCGGCCAAGGCGCCCGCCGCCAAGGCAGCACCGCAGAAGGCCGCAACCGCCGAAGCCCCCGCGGCCAAGGCGGCGCCGAAGGCGGCCGAGCCGGCCGCCGAGGCCCCCGCGGCCAAGGCAAAGCCCGCACCGGCTGAAGCGCCCGAAGCACCGGCTGCCACCGCCGAAGCCGCTCCGGCCGCAGAGGCCGCTTCGGCGGACGCGAAACCGAGCGCCGACGACCTTGCCGCGCAGGCTCTCAATCTTTCCGCGCGTCCGCGCATCATCGGCCGTGCCGAGGTGCGCTCCGCGCCGCCTCCCGTCGAGGCGCCCGCGCAGCGTCGCCGTTCGAGCCAGGCGTCTTCGCCCGGCCCGCGCGGTGCCCAGTCGCGGACCCCCGAGCCTCAGGCGCCCCGTGGCCGGACCCCGGCTGCAGCGGCACCCCCGCGCGGCGAGCGCGTGGACCGGGCGAAGGAGCCCCGTCGCGGCGGCCCGCAGGTGCACCGCACCCTGTCGAAGACCGAGCAGGACGCCCGCGCCCGCGCGCTGGCCACCGCCCGCTCCCAGCAGGGCGAGCAGAAGAAGCGCGCCGAGGAAGAGGCGATCCGCGAACGCGACGCCATCGAGCAGGCGAAGCGTGATCTCGCCGAGGCCGAACTGCGCCGCGAGCGCGAGGAAGCCCGCCGCAAGGCCGAGGAAGAACTGGCAGCCCGCAAGGCCGCCCAGGAAGAGACTGCGGCCGCCAACAAGGCTGCCGATGCGTCCGCGACCGAGGTCGAAGGCGACGTGCGTGCAGCGCGCGGCACCGGCCCGGTCCGCCGCAAGACCAGCAAGGAGCTGGAAGAAGACGAGGCGGCGAGCGCCAAGGCCAAGAAGGCCCGTGCCACGCCCACCAAAACCGCGGTCAAGGGTGACGACCGTCGGCGCACCAAGCTGACGATCACCACAGCCCTCGAGGACGATTCGGAGCGCGGGCGTTCGCTCGCAGCGCTGCGTCGCCGCCGTGAAAAAGAGAAGCGCGGCGGATCACGGTCCGGCCCGCGGGAGAAAGTTGTGCGCGAAGTCGTTATCCCCGACGCCATCTCGATCCAGGATCTTGCCTCGCGCATGTCCGAGCGCGGCGTGGACGTCATCAAGCTCCTCATGAAAGAGGGGCAGATGCACAAGATCACCGACATCATCGACGCGGAAACCGCCGAACTGGTCGTGACCGAATTCGGCCACACCGTGAAGCGCGTTTCCGAGGCCGACGTCGAGGAGGGTCTGTTCGACGCCCGCGACATGGACACCGAGAACGCCATCACGCGGCCGCCGGTGGTCACCATCATGGGCCACGTCGACCACGGCAAGACGAGCCTTCTCGACGCGATCCGCAAGGCCAACGTCGTCTCCGGCGAAGCCGGCGGCATCACCCAGCACATCGGCGCCTATCAGGTCGAGCTGGACGGCCAGAAGATCACCTTCCTCGACACCCCGGGCCACGCGGCGTTCACCGCGATGCGTGCCCGCGGCGCCAAGGCGACCGACATCGTCATCCTGGTGGTGGCGGCGGACGACGGCGTGATGCCGCAGACGGCGGAGGCGATTGCCCACGCCAAGGCGGCTGGCGTCCCGATCATCGTGGCGATCAACAAGATCGACAAGCCGGGCGCCGACCCGACCCGCGTGCGGACCGATCTCCTCCAGCAGGACATCGTCGTCGAATCCATGTCGGGTGACGTGCAGGACGTGGAAGTGTCGGCGCTGAAGGGTCTCAACCTCGACAAGCTGCTCGAGGCGGTCATCCTCCAGTCCGAATATCTGGAGCTGAAGGCCAACCCGAACCGCGAGGCGCACGGCGTCGTCGTCGAAGCCAAGCTCGACAAGGGGCGCGGCTCGGTTGCGACCGTCCTCGTCCAGCAGGGCACTCTCAAGGTCGGCGACATCATCGTCGCAGGCACCGAGTGGGGCAAGGTTCGCGCGCTGCTCAACGACCAGGGCGACCGGGTCAAGGAAGCCGAGCCGTCGATGCCGGTCGAGGTCCTGGGCCTCAACGCCACGCCGGAAGCCGGCGACCAGTTCGTGGTCGTCGACTTCAGAAGGCCGTGCACGCGAGATCACCGAGTACCGCGAGCGCCTGAAGCGCGACACCAGCACAGCCCCGTCGACCGCAGTGTCGCTGGAGCAGATGATGTCGAACCTCCAGTCCGCGGGGCTCTCCGAGTTCCCGATCGTGCTGAAGGCCGACGTGCAGGGTTCCGCCGAAGCCATCGTCGGCGCGCTCGAGAAGCTCAACACCGACGAGGTCGCGGCCCGCGTGCTGCACCAGGCGGTGGGCGCGATCACCGAATTGGACGTCACCCTCGCGGCGGCGACCGGCGGCGTGATCATCGGCTTCAACGTGCGTGCCAACAAGCAGGCCCGCGAGGCGGCCGACCGTGCCGGCGTCGAGATCCGCTACTACTCGATCATCTACAACCTGATCGACGATGTGAAGGACGCTATGTCTGGCATGCTGAAGCCGGAGCGCCGCGAAACCTTCATCGGCTACGCGGAGATCCTGCAGGTCTTCAACATCACGAAGACCGGCAAGGTCGCGGGTTGCCGCGTCACCGAAGGCATGGTCGAGCGTGGCGCAGGCGTCCGCCTGCTGCGCGACAACGTGGTCATCCACGAAGGCATGCTGAAGACGCTGAAGCGCTTCAAGGACGAAGTGAAGGAAGTGCAGGTAGGCCAGGAGTGCGGCATGGCCTTCGAGAAGTACGAGGACCTGCGCGAGGGCGACACCATCGAGTGCTTCCGCGTCGAGGAAGTCGAGCGCACACTCGCGTAAACGAAAAAGCGGGACCGGCGAGAGCCGTCCCGCCGGTTTGAGCGCCGCGGGCCGGGTCCGATCCCCGCCGCGGCCAGCCCCGAGGATAAAATGCAATCACAGCGTCAGCTGCGCGTCGGCGAACTCGTTCGTCACGCGCTTTCCGCCATTCTCGCGCGTGGTGGAACCTATGATCCCGACATCGACCGTCAGCCGATCACGGTGCCCGAGGTTCGCATGAGCCCGGACCTAAAGATCGCGACCGTCCTCGTCATGCCGCTCGGCGGCGAGAACCGGGACCGGATCGTCAAGGCCCTCGCGCGCAACGCCAAGCCGCTGCGCGTCGAACTCGCGCGGGAAATCCGGCAGCTCAAATACATGCCGGAGCTCCGCTTCCGGCTCGACACACGCTTCGATGACGATGACTGGATGCGCTCGGTTCTGAAAGACCCGATCATCGCAAAGGACATTGCGAAGGAGGACGATGGCACAGAGGGAACCGATGGTTAAGACCTTCGATCTGCAGGATGAGCAGCCCGTGGCGGCACGCAAGCCGCGCAACGGGAATGGACAGCGCCGCCGCGGCAAGCCGAAGAACCAGCTCGACGGCTGGATCGTGCTGGACAAGCCGATCGACATCACGTCGACGCAGGCGCTTGGCGCCGTGAAGCGGCTGTTCCTGCCCGAGAAGGCCGGTCACGCCGGCACACTCGACCCGCTTGCCACCGGCCTCCTGCCGCTCGCCTTCGGCGACGCGACCAAGACCGTGCCTTACGTGGTCGACGGCTGGAAGCGGTACGTCTTCACCGTGACATGGGGCGCCACCACGGACACCGACGATGCCGACGGCAGCGTGATCGCTTCCAGCGACGTGCGCCCGAGCCGCGAGGCCATCGAGGCCGCGCTTCCGGCATTCGTCGGCGAAATCATGCAGATCCCGCCGCAATATTCCGCGGTGAAAATCAACGGGCAGCGCGCCTACGACCTCGCCCGCGAAGGCGAGGTGGTCGAGATCAAGGCCCGCACCGTGACGATCACCCGCCTCGCCATCGTCGGCGAGCCGACGGCCGACACGGTCACCCTCGAGGCCGACTGCGGCAAGGGCACCTACGTGCGCGCCATCGCCCGCGACCTCGCCCAGGCGCTGGGCACGGAGGGCCACGTCAGCCAGCTCCGCCGCACCCGCGTCGGCCCGTTCGGCGAGGCCGACATGGTGACGCTGGAAGACCTGCGCAATATGGCCGCCGCCGATCCGCAGGGCGCGATCGACGCGCGTCTGCTCAATCCCGCTCTGGCGCTGGACGATCTGCCGGCGGTCGAGGTGGACCGCGTCGGCGCGAGCCGCCTGAAGCGCGGGCAGGGGGTCATCCTGCGTCCGCTCCGCGACGATCTCGAGGGGAGCGAAGTGCGCGCTGTCCTCGCCGGGGAGCTGATCGCGCTCTGCCGCGTCGAGCAGAGCGAGCTCCACCCTGTGCGCGTGTTCCGCAGCGCCCGCCGCCGGATTGTCATCACCCCGCCAGCGCAGGCCGAGGCGATGGCCGCAGAGGCCGCGGCCGACGTGCCCGAGCCCGCTGACGACGCCGTCGAAGTCACGACGACGCACTGAAGGGCTGGCCGCGCTCCGCAAGCTTGCGGGGCGCGGCCATGTCCGGCCCGCGGCGACGCACCGCCGGGCACAGCATGATGGTGGAGGATAGGCGCCGCTCCGCGCCCCGGCGGAGCGCACCCGCCACCCGCGCCACCGGAGCCAGCGTCATGCGACTTGCCACACTCCTGCCTGTCATCTTCCTCGGTCTCGGCCCCGCGGCGCTGGCGGCCGACCTCCCGCGCCTCTTCGTGGCGCCGGCCCCGCCCGTCGTCACCTCCTACTACTGCATCGTGTCGACCATCTCCGGCCAGCTCGAGGTCTACGAGGAGCCGCAGGGTGAGGTGTGGGGCTATCTGCCGGCGGGGATGGAGGTCGAGATCATGGAAGCGCCGACCTCGCCGTCCTTCGACCTGTGGGTCCGGCTCAAGCCGCCGCGCCACCACCTCTACTACGGCTGGGTGCGCACCTCGGCGTTCACCTGCGCCTGAGGGCGGGCCGGGCGTGCGGCCTCTGCACCCCTGCGTCCCGGTCCGGCACCCGCCGCCGCCCTTGTGGTGGAGGCGGTTGAGGTAGTAGGGGAGCGGCTTGTCCCCGTCACCCCGCCACGGCGGCCCAACCGTCCGGACCCATGCAAGCCCGCAATTCCTCGCGCCCCTTCGTGAGCATCGTTATCCCGGCAAAGGACGAGCGGGACGCGATCGTGCCGCTCCTGCGCGAAGTGCTCGCCGGTCCGCTGCCGCCGCCGTTCGAAGTGATCGTGGTCGATGACGGCTCCACCGACGGCACCGCCGACGCCGTCCGCGCCGCATCACTCCCCGCCGTCCGCCTCCTCCGCCACGAGGTCTTCCGGCGGCAAGTCCCGCGCGATCCGCGCCGGCGCCATCGCGGCACGCGGCGACATCATCGTCACCGTCGACGGCGACGGCCAGAACGACCCGCGCTTCCTCGCCGATCTCGTCGCCCCGCTCCTGAAGGACCCGGCCGTCGGCATGGTCGCCGGCCAGCGCACCGCGCGGCACGACGGCGTGAGCAAGAAGCTCGCCTCCCGCCTCGCCAATCGCCTCCGCCGCGCGATGCTGGCGGACGACACGCGCGACACCGCCTGCGGCCTCAAGGCGATGCGGCGCGAGGCCTACCTGCTGATCCCGTTCTTCGACAACAACCACCGCTTCTACCCGGCGCTCTTCATGCGCGAGGGCTGGAAGATCGCGCATGTCCCGGTCGCGGACCGGCCGCGCACCTACGGCAAAGTCGAAGTACGGCAACCTCGACCGCGCGCTGGTCGGGATTCCCGACCTTCTCGGCGTGTGGTGGCTGCGCCGCCGCAGCAAGGCGCGGCCCGTCGCGGCCGATATTTCGGAGCGCGTCGATGGCTGACACCTTCGCGTCCCTCGGGACATGGTTCCACAACGTGTTCGTGGCGCAGTTCGATGTGTGGATGGCTATCGGCTTCTTCGCGCAGGCAATGTTTTCCGCGCGCTTCCTGATCCAGTGGATCGCATCCGAGAAGGCAGGACGTTCGGTGGTGCCGGTCGCCTTCTGGTTCTTCTCGATCGCCGGCGGCGCGGGCCTCTTCGTCTATGCCCTTTACCGCGAGGACCCCGTGTTCATCGCGGGGCAGGGGATGGGGCTCTTCATCTATGCCCGCAACCTGTGGCTCATCTTCCGCGAACGCCGAACGGCCCTCGCCAACACCACCTGACGCGGCGCCGCCCGGCATCCCGGCGAGAAACGCCCGCAAGCCGTCCGGCCTGCGGGCGTTTTGGCGTCAGCGCTCGAACGCTGCCTTCAGCGAGCGGTCGAGGTCGGCGATGAGGTCGCCCGGGTCCTCGAGGCCGATGTGGAGGCGCACGACCGCCTCGTTCTCGGGCCAGGTGGTGGCGGTGCGCAGCGTCGGCATCGGCGCCAGCGTGGCGAGGCTCTCGAAGCCGCCCCACGAATAGCCGATCCCGAAAAGGTCCAGCCCGTCGACGAAGCGGACCACGTCCTCCTGCGCGCGATCCTTGAAGGTGATCGCGAAGAGGCCGGACGCGCCGGAGAAGTCGCGCTTCCAGATCTCGTGGCCCGGTGCGCCGGGGAGGGCGGGGTAGAGGACGCGGGCCACCAGCGGGTTGCCGGCGAGCCATTCGGAGACGATCCGCGCGTTGCGCTCGTGCCGCTCCATCCGCACGTCGAGCGTGCGGATGCCGCGCATGGTGAGGAACACATCCTCCGGCCCCACATGAAGGCCGAGGTCCTGCCATGCGGCGCGCACCTTCGCCATCGGTTCGCCGTTGCCGGCGACGGTGCCCATCAGAAGGTCCGAGTGGCCGCCGAAATACTTGGTGGCGGACTGGATGGAGATGTCGATCCCGTTGGCAAGCGGCTGGAAGAACAGCGGCGTTGCCCAGGTGTTGTCCATCACGGTGACGGCGCCGGCGTCGCGCGCCATCTTCGCAAGGTGCGGCACGTCCGGCACCTCGAAGGTCTGCGAGCCCGGTGCCTCGAGGAACATCACCGCCGTCGGGGTCTCGAGCGCCTTGGCGACCGCGTCATGGTCGAGCGGGTCGACGTAGGTGGTGCTGACCCCGAACCGGTCGAGGAAGCCGTTGCAGAACTTTCGTGTGGGAAAGTAGACGTTGTCGGGCACGATCACGTGATCACCGGGCTTCACCAGCGCGGTGAGGGCGCAGGCGTTGGCCGAGCGCCCGGTCGGGGTCAGAACACAATCCTCGCCTTCTTCCAGCGCCAGGACCAGCGTGCGCAGCGCGTCCGTCGTCGGCGTACCCGTGCTTCCGTAGGTGTAGGGCTGGGTTCGGTCTATCGTCCCCTGGATATTCGGGTAGAGTACCGTCGATGCATGAACCACTGGTGGATTGACGAACCCGTGAAACGCATGAGGGTCGAGCCCGCCATGTGCGATCTTCGTGGCGCGGGCGAGCTTCGCCGCGTGCGCGTTGGCTGGCTTTTCAGACATACAAATTTCCCTTCAGGGCGTTGGCGGGAGCAATATTCTCTGTTTAATTCACAGAAGCCATGCAGAAGAAGCATGCTGGTTTGCAAAGGGATGGCATGAAGCGTGCTTCCGGCCGTTCCCAGCGGCCCAATTCAAATTCCGCCACAAACACCTCGGGAGAAGCATTACGATGAGGATTATTAACTTGGCAGCAGCTGCGGCAGTCGCAGGCCTGTTCGCCGTACCTGCCAACGCGCAGACCTTGCAAGAGGTGAAGGACCGCGGCCATCTGAACTGCGGTATCAACACCGGCCTGGTCGGCTTCGCGTTCACGGACGAGAACGGCAGCTGGCAGGGTTTCGACGTGGCGCTCTGCCAGGCCCTCGCCGCGGCCATCTTCGGTGACGCCGGCGCGGTCGAATACACTTCGCTGACCGGCAAGACCCGCTTCACCGCGCTCGCGTCCGGCGAAGTCGACATCCTGTCGCGCAACACCACCTGGACCTTCTCGCGCGACATCGACCTCAAGCTCGATTTCCAGGGCGTCAACTACTACGACGGCCAGGGCTTCATGGTTCCCAAGGCGCTCGGCGTGACCTCCGCGCTCGAACTCGGCGGCGCCACGATCTGCATCCAGACCGGCACCACCACCGAGCTCAACCTTGCCGACTACTTCCGTGCCAACAACATGGAATATGAGCCGGTCCCGATCGAGACCGACAACGAGGCACAGCAGAAGTACCTCGCCGAGGCCTGCGACGCCTACACCACCGACGCGTCCGGCCTTGCCGCCGTCCGTTCGGCGTTCCCGAACCCCGGCGACCACATCATCCTGCCGGAGATCATCTCCAAGGAGCCGCTCGGCCCGGTGACGCGCAACGGCGAGTCCGAATGGTCCGACATCGTCCGCTGGACGCTCAACGCGCTGATCATCGCGGAAGAGAAGGGCATCACGTCCGAGAACGTCGAAGAAATGGCGGCCAAGCCCGTCGAAGAGCTGGACCCTGAAGTGGCCCGCCTCCTCGGCGTCGACGGCGGCTACGGCGAAATGATGGGTCTGCCGGCCGACTGGGCCGTCAAGGCGATCGCAGCCGGCGGCAACTACGCCGAGCTGTTCGACAAGTTCCTCGGCCCGGATACGCCGGTTGGCCTCGAGCGTGGCCAGAACGCGCTCTACAAGGACGGTGGCATCCTCTACGCCCCGCCGTTCCGCTAGGACCAGACAGGGAGGGGCGCGGGATTCCCGCGCCCCTTTGTCCTTGCTGCCGCTCGGCGCCGTTGCGCTAAATTGATTTCAACAAGAGAAATTGCTGCGCGATGCGGGCCCCGTCCCACCGCGCATGCTCGGGGGATTGAGCGATGAGCATCGTCGCGTCCGGACCGCCGCAATCGGCCTTCCGTATCAACATGCTCTGGACGGACTCGCGGTATCGATCGGGGTTCATCCAGGCAATCACCATGATGCTCCTGATGCTGGTGGTGGCATGGCTGATCAACAACACCGTCCAGAACCTCGCCGCGCTGGGCAAGGATTTCAACTTCGGCTTCCTCTGGCAAAGCTCCGGCTACGACATCAACCAGCAGCTGATCCCTTATGACAGCCGCTCCACCAACGCCCGCGCGGCGCTGGTCGGCATCCTCAACACGCTTCTGGTCGCGGCCATGGGCTGCGTCACCGCCACCATCCTCGGCGTCCTCGCCGGCGTCGCGCGCCTCTCGCCCAACTGGCTGATCGCCAAGCTGATGACGGTCTACGTCGAGGCGTTCCGCAACGTCCCGGTGCTGATCTGGATCCTGCTGGTCGCCGCCATCGTCAACGAATCGCTGCCCGCGCCCAACGCCTACCGCGGCGAGGACGGGCTCGAGGCCGGCGCCATCGTCCTCACCAACCGCGGCTTCTACTTCCCCGCGCCTCTCCTTGCCGAGGGAGCCGGCATCGTCCTTGCCATCTTCGCGCTCTCCATCGTGGCAATCATGGTGATGCGGATCATCGCGCGAAAGCACCAGCTGGCGACCGGCCAGCAGCTTCCGGTGTTCTGGATCGGGCTCGGAATGCTGGTCATTCCGACGCTGCTTGCCTTCTATCGTACTCGGCCGGCCGATCTCGCTGGAATATGCCGAGCTGAAGGGCTTCAACTTCCAGGGCGGCGTCTTTGCGCGCGACAGCCTGATCGCGCTGTGGGTCGCGCTTTCGCTCTACACCGGCGCGTTCATCGCCGAGATCGTGCGGGCGGGCATCCTGTCGGTCAGCCACGGCCAGTCGGAGGCGGCGTTCGCCCTCGGGCTCAGGCCGCGGCGGACGATGAACCTCATCATCCTGCCGCAGGCGCTGCGGGTGATCGTGCCGCCGCTGATCAGCCAGTATCTCAACCTCGCCAAGAACTCCTCGCTCGCCATCGCGGTCGGCTACATGGACGCCACCGGCACCCTGGGCGGCATCACGCTCAACCAGACCGGCCGCGAGATGGAGTGCATCCTTCTCCTGATGGCGTTCTACCTCGTCCTCTCGCTGGTGATCTCCACGATCATGAACATCTACAATTCACGCGTGAAACTGGTGGAGCGGTGAGATGAGCGGAACGCACGCCGAAACCGTCCCCTACGTCGCCGAAACCCAGTACAATCCGGAACCACCGCCCGTGTCCGATTCGGGCGCGATGGGGTGGCTGCGCCAGAACCTCTTCTCGTCCTGGGCCAACGCGATCCTCACCATCGTCGCGATCGGGTTCCTGCTGTGGATCGTGCCCGGGATGATCGACTGGGCGATCCTCAAGTCCGTCTGGCACGCGTCGAGCCTCACCGAGTGCCGCGAGATCATCAAGGCCGAGTTCGGCGACGGCGCCACCGGCGCCTGCTGGGCGGTGATCCGCGAGCGCTACAACCAGATCCTCTACGGCTTCTACCCGGACGATCTGCGCTGGCGCCCCAACGTCGCGATGCTGCTGCTGGTAGTGGCGGTGATGCCGGTGATGTTCCGCTCCATGCGCCCGGTGATCTACGTGATGGCGGGCGTGGTGGTCCTCCAGGCTTTCGCCTGCTTCGAGCGGGGTGACATCACCGCGATGGCGAACCCGACCACCTACGTCGCCATCGGGGCGGCGGCGCTCGCCTTCCTGTTCCCCCATCAGCGCCGGCAGTGGATCATCTTCTCGCTGCTGTTCCCCGTCATCGCGTTCTTCCTCCTGTGGGGCGGGTTCATCTTCGAGCCGGTGCCGTCCTCGCGCTTCGGCGGGCTCCTCCTCACGATGGTGATCGGCGTGACGGGCATCGCGGGCTCCCTGCCGCTCGGCATCCTGCTTGCGCTGGGGCGCCAGTCGCGCCTGCCGATCCTGCAATGGATCTGCGTCACGTTCATCGAGTTCATCCGCGGCGTGCCGCTGATCACGCTCCTGTTCGTGGCGTCGACGCTCCTCAACTACTTCATGCCGCCGGGCACCAGCTTCGACATCATCCCGCGCGTCCTCATCATGGCGACGCTGTTCGCGTCCGCCTACATGGCCGAAGTCATCCGCGGCGGGCTGGCGGCGCTCCCCAAGGGCCAGTACGAGGCCGCCGACACGCTGGGCCTCGGCTACTGGCAGGGAATGCGGCTCATCATCCTTCCGCAGGCGCTGAAGATCTCGATCCCGGGCATCGTCAACACCTTCATCGGCCTCTTCAAGGACACGACCCTTGTGGCCGTGATCGGGCTGCTCGATCCTCTCGGCCTGACGAAGCCGATCCGTTCTGATACTGCATGGAACGGCATCGTATGGGAGCTTTACGGCTTCATTGCGTTGCTGTTCTTCGTGTTCTGCTTTGGAATGAGCCGCTATTCCATGTTCCTCGAAAAGCGCCTTCGGGCATCTGAAAGCCACTAAGGAGACCGACCCATGGCCGAAGCCGCGTTTGCCGAGCCCCAGACCACCCCGCCGGCACAGATGGCGATCTCCGACGAGGTCGCCATCAAGATCGAGAACATGAACAAGTGGTACGGCGAGTTTCATGTTCTCAAAGACATCAACATGAAGATCCAGAAGGGGGAGCGGATCGTCGTCTGCGGCCCCTCAGGGTCGGGCAAGTCCACGCTGATCCGCTGCATCAACGCGCTGGAGAAATTCCAGAAGGGCTCGATCACGGTCGACGGCGTGCCGCTCACGTCGGACCTCAAGAAGATCGACGAGATCCGCCGCGAAGTCGGCATGGTGTTCCAGCACTTCAACCTGTTCCCGCACCTCACGATCCTCGAGAACTGCACGCTGGCGCCGATCTGGGTCCGCAAGATGCCCAAGAAGGAAGCCAACGAGATCGCGATGAAGTATCTCGAGCGGGTGAAGATCCCCGAGCAGGCCAACAAGTACCCCGGCCAGCTTTCGGGCGGTCAGCAGCAGCGCGTCGCGATCGCACGGGCGCTGTGCATGAACCCCAACATCATGCTGTTCGACGAGCCGACCTCCGCGCTCGACCCCGAGATGATCAAGGAAGTGCTCGACGTGATGGTCGACCTTGCGCAGACCGGGATGACCATGATCTGCGTGACGCACGAGATGGGCTTTGCCCGTCAGGTCGCCAACCGCGTGGTGTTCATGGACCAGGGGCAGATCGTGGAATCGAATGCGCCCGAGCCGTTCTTCACCAACCCGCAGCACGAGCGCACCAAGCTGTTCCTGTCGCAGATCCTCGCCCACTGAGGGCAGCGCTTCCGGTCTGAAAAGGCGGGCCTCGAGCCCGCCTTTTTCATGACCCGCGCACGAAGAGGGTGAGGTCGATCGGATCGCCCTTGGAGATGTTGAAGCCGGTGACGTGGCCTTTTTCGGTCAGGGTCACGCCAGCCGCCGCGGCAGCCTCCCGCACGGCATCGACGCCGTTGGCGCGCGCCGCGATCACCGCGCAACCTTCGCCGGACAGCGTGATCGCCCTTGCCGCCTCATCGGCATCGAGAAGCGCGGTGTCGGTGCCTGCGAGGAAGACGAGGCTCGGCTCGTTGAAGCCGCCGACCGAGATGATTCGAGGGTCGGCGCAGGGCGAGGCCTCGCCCGCGGCGGCGACGAGGCGCGGCGAGAGCCAGATCGGCGTCACCGCCGGCAACGCGACGCCCCAGATGGTCGCCTGCGCAATCACCGAGGCGACCACCACCGGTGCAAGGACGGCCGGCGCCAAGAGCGGGGTGCCGCGCCAGATGGCGACCGCACCCGCCAAAGCCGCGACGGCGGCAACGGTCGCAAGGGCGATGACGGTGACATGCGGGAAGTCGGCGACCAGCGAGGGATCGTCCGCGGTCAGCCCCGCGAAGATCGTTGGCGCGAACACTGCCGCGACGAGAACGCCGAGCGGGGCGGCGAGCACCATCGCGCCGGCCAGCGCCCGCAGCGCGCGGGGCGGGGTTGCGACGGCGAGCGAGGCGACGGCAGCGAGCGCAATGCCGGGGAGGAGCGGCAGCGTGTAGTGCGGCAGCTTGGTCGGCGTGAGCTCGAACACGATCCACGCCGGCACGACCCAGGCGGCGGCGAAGAGGATTGCGTCGGACCGCAACTTTACCGCGCGCCACAGGGCAGCGAGCGCGAAAGGCGCTAGCGGCCAGCCGACGGCGAAGAACAGGCCGAGGTGCGTGAGCGGCGGTGCGCCGTGACCTTCCTGCCCGCCGGCCGCCTTGCCCAGGAAATCCTTGCCGACGGCGGCGACGAAGAACTGCCCGTCCGTCGCGGCATAGATCGCGAGATACCACGGCAGGCAGACGGCCGCCGCCAGCGGAATGCCCACCAGCGGCCTGAGCTCGGAAAGGATGCGTCGCCGGTCGACGATGGTGAGCGCAGCGATCGTGAGCCCGCACACCATCGGCGCGATCGGCCCCTTCACCAGAATGCCGGCCCCTAGCGCCACCCAAAACAGCAGCGCAACGCCCAGCGGCCGCCGCTCCGAAAGCCACAGCCGCGCCAGCGCGCCCTGCGCCAGAAGGATGGTGGCGAGGAGCACGGCGTCGGTCTTGGCGAGCCGGGCCTCGACGCCGATGATGATGGTGGCGCCGAAGATGGCACCCACCGCCAGAGCTAGCCGCATCGGCAGGAAGGCGCGCGCCACCCAGACCGACAGGAGCAGCGCCGAGAGCGCGCCGAGCAGAGAAGGGATGCGGTAGACCCACAGCGGCGCGTCCGCGCCGAGGCCGCTCGCCTTCGCGGCCGCCGCCTGCAGCCAGTGGATGCCGACCGGCTTCTTGTGGCGCGGCGCGTCCTGGAAGCGGATGCGCACGTAGTCGCCCGTCTCCAGCATCTGCTTGGTGGCCTGCGTGTAACGCGGCTCGTCGCGGTCGAGCGGGGGGACGCCCGCCTGGCCGGGAAGATAGCCGAGCGCGATGGCGGCCAGCAGCATCAGCCCGGCGAGGAGGCCGAGGCCGGTGTCCATGGAGCCGGAGCGGGGGGAGATCATGGTGCGGTCCGTCAAGGGTTGGGGCGTGCCCTGTGGGGCTTAGCGGAAAGCGCGCGCGGTGGCACCCCACGGCGGTGCGGCCCGGCGTTGCGCGGATGTCGCGCGGGGCGGGCGACCGCGCGGCGGCTTCTGGCGCGGACGGGGCGCCGCTGCTAATTGACCCGCCATGGCAGTATTCGCACAGATAACAGACCTTCACCTCCGCCCGCCCGGCGTGCTGACGCTCGGCCGGATCGATGCCGACCGCTTCGCCGCGGCCGCGATCGACCGGCTTCTCCTCCGCCACGGGGACATCGACGCCGTCCTCGTCACCGGCGACATCGCCGATCTCGGCGAAGACGACGCCTACGCGCGCGCCGAAATGCTGCTGTCGCGCTTTTCCGTGCCGGTGCTGGTGATGCCCGGCAACCATGACCGGACGGCCGCGATGCGGGCCGCCTTCGTCGCCTGGCCCGGCGTCGCCGACGAGCCGGTGCCCGGCAAGATCTGCCACGCGCGTAAGATCGCCGGCGTGACCGTGATATCCCTCGACAGCTCGGTCGATGGTCTCGACCGCGGAGAGCATCACGGCGAACTCGGCGCCGCGCAGCTCGACTGGCTGGACGAGACGCTCGCAAGCTGCGGGCAGGCGCTGATCGGCCTCCACCATCCGCCGTTCCGCACCGGCACGCCGATGGACGGCAGCGGCCTGCGCGATGCCGACGCCTTCGCCGCCGTCCTCGCGCGGCACGGCAACGTCGCGCGGGTGGTCTGCGGGCATGTCCACCGCGCCATCGCCGGCAACGTTTCCGGCGTGACGGCGCTGGCGCTCCCCGGCGTCGCCCATCAGGTGGACCTCATGCTCGGCGAGGGCCGCGCGGAACTCGTGATGGAGC
The DNA here is from genome assembly GCA_963704595.1 of uncultured Alphaproteobacteria bacterium. GTDB lineage: Bacteria > Pseudomonadota > Alphaproteobacteria > Rhizobiales > Amorphaceae > Acuticoccus. The sequence continues at coordinate 3,503,196 of OY969922.1, read as the reverse complement.
CGCCGGCCTACGGCATTCACATCATCGACGAAGAGGGCGGCGCTTCCCACGTCGCCTATGTCGAGGACTTCGGACCCACGGGCGCCTTCGAGGAGATGGCGGCCGCTGCAGAGGCTGCGCGATGACGGAACTTGCAATCGGACTTGATGACATCATGGCGGCCGCGCGGCGGCTCCACGGCCACGCGGTGCGCACGCCGCTGATCACCTCCGCCGTGCTCGACGAGGCCGTCGGCGCGCGCGTCTTCATCAAGCCGGAGTGCCTGCAGCGGACCGGCTCGTTCAAGTTCCGCGGGGCCTACAACCGGCTCGCGGCGATGAGCGCGGAGGAGCGGTCGCGCGGCGTCGTCGCGGCCTCGTCCGGCAACCATGCGCAGGGCGTCGCCGAGGCGGCGCGCATCTTCGGCGTCTCCGCGACCATCGTGATGCCGCAGGATGCGCCTGCGACCAAGCGGGCGCGGACAGAGCGGTCGGGCGCCAGGATCGTCGCCTACGACCGTGAGCGGGAAGACCGCGTCGCCATCAGCCAGTCGATTGCCTCGGAGACCGGGGCAGTGTTCGTGCCGCCCTACGACGATCCGTTCGTGATGGCGGGGCAGGGGACGGCCGGGCTCGAGATGGTGCAGGACCTCGTGGCGCTCGGCGTCCGGGCCGACGCGGTGCTGGTCCCGGTAAGCGGTGGCGGGCTTCTGTCCGGCATCTCGACCGCATTCGCGGCGCTGTCGCCGGCGGCCTGCCATCCCGTGGAGCCGGCCGGGTTCGACGATACCTCCCGCTCGATCGCGAGCGGCCGGCACGAGAAGAACGCGAAGATGGCGGGTTCGCTGGCCGACGCGCTCCTCGCGCTGACGCCGGGCGCCCTCACGCTGCCGGTGATGCGGCGCCATGCGCGCCCCGGCTTCGTGGCGGACGACGCGGCGATGAAGGCGGCCGTGGCCTTCGCGGCGCGGGAGCTGAAGCTCGTCTGCGAGCCGGGCGGCGCGATCGCGCTGGCGGCGCTCCTGTCCGGCGCTGCGAAGTTCGACGGCGGCACCGTCGCCATCGTCCTGTCGGGCGGCAACATCGACGACGCGATGCTCGCCGAATGCCTCGCGGCCTGACCGCTGCCGGCCGCGCCTAGTGCGCGGTTTCTGTGTAGCGCACGTCGACCACGCCGTTCATCGCGCGGATGGCGTTGGCGACGGAGCGGGACACGCGCGCGGCCTGACTGAAGCGTCACGTCGGTCTCCTTGCCGCAGGGCGAGATCGCGACGAACGTCACCCCGCAGGCGCCCGCTTCGCCGAGCAGCTTGTCGATGGGCACGATCGCGGTCGGCTGGTTGATGAACACCGTCAGCGAGCGCTGGCCGGCGCCGGCGAGCTTGGTCAGCGGCTCGACGTTCTGGATGCGGACCGCCAGCCCCTCGTCGCGCTCCTGCGCGGTGACGGTGAGGAGGACGCAGGCGCCGGGGTCGAGCCGGTCGCGGCAGGCCTCCAGCGTGTCCTGGAACACCACCGCCTCGAACTGGCCGGACGGGTCGGAGAGCTGGACGATCGCGATGCGGTTGCCGCTCTTGGTCCGCCGCTCCTGCCGCGAGATGACGACGCCGGCGAGCCGGCGTGCCCGCGCCGATCTTCACCTGCTGCGCGAAGTCCCGCCAGCGGGGGACGTTGGCGGCCCGCAAAGCGTCGGCATAGTCGTCGAGCGGGTGGGCGGAGAGGTAGAAGCCGATGGCGTCGTGCTCGCGCTTCAGCCGCTCGGCGCGGGGTCCACGCCGCGTCGACGGGCAGGCGCAGGTCCTCCGCCTTGGCGCCGCCGAAGAAGTCGTTCTGGCCCATCGCCGCAGTGCTCGCGACGCGGTTTGCGACGCCCATGATCTGGTCGAGCCCGCCCGACAGCGTCGCCCGGTCGGTGCCGAAACAGTCGAACGCGCCGGCGCAGACCAGGGCGTCCAGCGCGCGCTTGGAGGCGACCTTGGGGTCGAGCCGGTTCGCGAAGTCGGTGAGGCTCTTGTAGGGGTCCTTCTGCGCGAGCCTCGATGAAGTCGACCAGCGGCCGGCCGACGCCCTTCACCGCGGCAAGGCCGTAGACGATGGCGTCGTCCGTCGACCGTGAACTCGGCCCGCGAGGTTCGCACGCAGGGCGGGCGCACGGTGAAGCCCATCCGCTGCGCCTCGGCGCGGAAGTCGTTCAGCTTGTCGGTGTTGCCCATGTCGAGCGTCATCGACGCGGCGAGGAATTCCTTCGGGTAGTTCGCCTTGAGGTAGGCCGTGTGATAGGCGACCAGCGCGTAGGCGGCCGCGTGCGACTTGTTGAAGCCGTAGTTGGCGAACTTCGCCACGAGGTCGAAGATGTGGTTGGCGTCCGCCGGCTGACGTGCCGCGCGCCTCCGCGCCGTCCACGAAGCGGTCGCGCTGGACGGCCATCTCGGCGGCGATCTTCTTGCCCATGGCGCGGCGCAGGAGGTCGGCTTCGCCGAGCGAGTAGCCGGACAGGACCTGCGCGATCTGCATCACCTGCTCCTGGTAGATGATGATGCCGTAGGTCTCCTTCAGGATCGGCTCCAGCGCGGGGTGGAGGTAGTCCGGCTCCTCGATGCCCTGCTTGCGCAGGTTGTAGCTCGGGATGTTGTCCATCGGGCCGGGGCGGTAGAGCGCCACGATGGCGATGATGTCCTCGAACCGGTCCGGCTTCATGCCGACCAGCGCCTTGCGCATCCCCTGGCTTTCCAGCTGGAACACGCCGGCGGTCTCGCCGCGCGCGAGCAGCGCGTAGGAGGCCGGTGTCGTCGAGCGGCAGGGTGTCGAGGTCGATCGGGCCGTCGATCAGCGCCAGCGCGCGCTCGATGGTGGTGAGCGTCTTCAGGCCGAGGAAGTCGAACTTCACGAGGCCGGCGCTTTCCACCCACTTCATGTTGTACTGCGATGACCGGGAGCGGCGAGCGCGGGTCGCGGTAGAGCGGGACGATCTCCTCCAGCGCGCCGGTCGCCGATGACGATGCCGGCGGCGTGGGTGGAGGCGTGGCGGTAGAGGCCTTCGAGCTTCAGCGCCATCTGGAGGAGCCGGTCGACCTCGCCGTCGGCCTTGCGGGCCTCCTGGAGCGCGCGGCTCGGTCTTCAGCGCCTCGCCGAGCGTGACCGGGTTGGCCGGGTTCGACGGCACCATCTTGGCGAGCTGGTCGACCTTGCCGTACGGCATGTCGAGCACGCGGCCGACGTCGCGCACCACGGCGCGGGCCTGCAGCGTTCCGAAGGTGATGATCTGCGCCACCGGTCGGCGCCGTAGCGCTCCTGGACGTAGCCGATCACCTCGTCGCGCCGCTCCTGGCAGAAGTCGATGTCGAAGTCCGGCATCGAGACGCGCTCGGGGTTGAGGAAGCGCTCGAACAGGAGATCGAAGCGCAGCGGGTCGAGGTCGGTGATGGTGAGCGCGTAGGCGACCAGCGAGCCCGCGCCCGAGCCGCGGCCCGGCCCGACGGCGATGTCCTGCTGCCTTCGCCCACTGGATGAAGTCGGCGACGATGAGGAAGTAGCCGGGGAACTTCATCGAGGTGATGATCGAGAGCTCGTGCTCGAGCCGCTTCACGTAGACCTCGCGCTCGACGCCGGGCGCCATGCCCGCGCGTGGCGAAGCGCTTCTCCAGGCCCGTCGTGCGCCATCGTGCGCAGGCGCTCGGCCTCGGCCTCGATGTCGTCCGCCGCGTCGCGCGCCTGCACCGCCGCTCTCGCCGGCGAGGAAGCGCGGCAGCATCGGCGCCGCGCTTGCGCGGGCGGAAGGCGCAGCGCAGCGCGACCTCGACGGTGTTCTCGATCGCCTCCGGCAGGTCCGCGAACAGCGCCTCCATCGCGCTCTGCGGCTTGAACGCAGTGTTCGGCGGTGAGGCGGCGGCGGTCGTCGTCGCCGAGGCGGCGGCCTTCGGCGATGGCGATCAGCGCGTCGTGCGCCTCGTAGTCGTCGTGGGCGGCGAAGTAGACCTCGTTGGTGGCGACCAGCGGCACGCCCATGTCGTAGGCGAGGTCGACGGTCGCCGCCTCGAGCGTCGTCTCGCCGCGTGCGCCGTGGCGCTGGAGCTCGCAGTAGAACCGGTCGCCGAACGTGGCGGCGAGGTCGGCGGTCATGCGCTCGGGCGGCGTCGACGTCGCCGTCCCGCATCGCGTAGCCGACCGGGCCGTCGAGCCAGCCGGAGAGGGCGATGATCCCCTCGCTGAGGCCGGCGCAGTCCGCCGAGCGAGACGCACGGGCGAGCGCCCGTCCGACGGCAGGTAGGCGTGGCTGATGAGGCGCTGGAGGTTGGGAAGCCCGCCTCGCTGGCGGCGATGAGCGGCAGGCGGGTCAGCGGGGTGATCTGCTTGCCGCCCTGGATGCGCTCAGGCAGCCGGAGCGGGACGGTGCAGCCGATGATCGGCTGGACGCCGGCGCCGTAGGCCTTCTCGGAGAACTCCAGCGCACCGAAGAGGTTGGCGGTGTCGGTCACCGCGACGGCGGGCTGCTTGTCGGCTGCGGTGAGGCCGATCGATCTTCTTCAGCTGCATCGCGCCTTCGAGCAGCGAGTACGCCGAGTGAACCCGAAGATGGATGAACATGGTGTGCCGCTCCGTTCGCACCGCGGGCCGGGCCGGCAGCCATGGGCCGTCGGCGAACCGGGCTCCTGACGGTAGGCGTTCGCGACGCCGCGGTGGACCCTAGATGATTGCCTGCATGTGGCCCATCCACAGATAGACCGCGCCGAGGAAGGACGCGCAGGACACGAGACCACCGAGATCGAGAATGAAACGCTTCATGACTGCCTCTCTTTTGTTCTATGGAGAGACCGTATGAGAATATTACGAGAACATCAATCCGCGGGTCGGTGTTCGTTCTACGTCATCGGTTATCAGGCCGTTACTCAAAGTGGACGATCTTGTCGAGATCGCCGGCCAGCGCCTGGTTGTGCGTGGCGACGAGCGCGGCGAGGCCGTGTGTCGCGGCTGAGCGACAGGAACGCATCGCGAACGTTTTCCGCCGTCGCCCTGATCGAGATTGCCGGTCGGTTCGTCGGCCAGCAGCAGCGCGGGGTTGTTCGCGACCGCGCGGGCGATCGCGACGCGCTGGCGCTCGCCGCCCGAAAGCTGCCCCGGCCGGTGCGTGCGGCGGGCGGCGAGGCCGAGCGTGTCGAGGAGCTCGTCGGCCCGCTTCAGCGCGGCGGCGGGCGCGACGCCGGCGAGGCGCTGGGGCAGGGCGACGTTCTCGCGGGCGGTGAAGTCGCCGAGGAGGTGGTGGAACTGGTAGACGAAGCCGATCCGGTCGCGCCGGATCGCGGTGCGCTCCTTGTCGGAGAGGGTGCCGGCGTCGATCCCGGCGATCGTCCACCGTGCCGCTCGATCGGGCGCTCGAGGAGGCCGGCGATCTGCAGGAGGGTGGACTTGCCGGCGCCCGAGGGGGCGACCAGCGCGACGAGCTCGCCGCGGGCGATCGCGAGGTCGACGCCGTGGAGGACGTGGACCGTGGCGTCGCCGTCGCCGAAGCGGCGGGTGACGCCGGAGAGGCGCAGAGGCAGCGGGGTATCGCTCATCAGTCCGCCTTCAGCGCGTCGACGGGGTCGGTCTTCGCGGCCTTCCACGCCGGGTAGATGGTGGCAAGCAGCGACAGGACGAGCGCCATCACCGACCACGGCGGCGGTCTGGGTGGAATCCATGTCCGCCGGCATCTGGGAGAGGAAGTAGAGCTCCGGCGAGAACAGCTCGATCCGCAGGAGCGAGGAGATCGAACTGCCGGATCGCCTCGATGTTGAGCGCGATCAGCGTGCCGAGCGCGAAGCCGATGAGCGTGCCCGCCGACGCCGATGGAGAGGCCGACGATCAGGAACACCCGCATGATCGAGCCGCGCGACGGCGCCGATGGTGCGCAGGATCGCGATGTCGCGCGTCTTCTCCTTCACCAGCATGTCATGCCGGAGATGACGTTGAGCGTCGCGACGAGGATGATGAGCGTCAGGATGATGAACATCACGTTCCGCTCCACCACCAGCGCGGAGAAGAAGGTGCGGTTGCGCTGGCGCCAGTCGATCAGGAAGAGGGGGCGCGCGGCGGCGGTCTCGATCAGCGGTCTCAGCCGGTCGACGCTGTCCGGGTCGTCGATGAAGACCTCGATGCGCGGTGACCTCGTTCTCCTCGTTGAAGTAGAACTGGGCCTCTTCCAGCGGCATGTAGATGAACGAGGCATCGTACTCGCTCATGCCGATCTCGAAGATTCGCCTGGATCGGGTAGCTCTCGATCCGCGGCGTCACGCCGAAGGGGGTGACCGCGCCGTTGGGGTTGATGAGCTGGATCGAGTCGCCGAGCGACAGGCCGAGGCTGCGACGCGAGGCGCGAGCCGATCATCACGCCCTTGGACGCGCCGAACGTGTCGGCGTCACCGAGGATCAGCCGGTCGGACACGAAGGTGAGCTTGTCGAAGTCCTGCTGCTCGAGCCCGCGGACCATCGCGCCGGAGGAGCCGACCTTGCCCGACACCAGCGCCTGCCCCTCCACGAACGGGATCGCCATCTCGACGCCGCGGACCTTCTCGATCCGGTCCGGCACGGCACGGTAGTCCGTCAGCGGTCCGTCGATCGGCTGGAGGAGCACGTGGCCGGAGACGCCGAGGATCTTGTTGAAGAGCTCGGCGCGGAAGCCGTTCATCACCGCCATCACGATGATGAGCGTCGCGACGCCGAGCGTGATCCCGATCAGCGACAGGGTCGTGATGACCGAGACGAACGTCTCCCGCCGGCGCGAGCGGAGGTACCGCCACGCGATGTTCCACTCGAGCGCGCCGAAGGGCGTCATGTGCGGGTCATGATCCGGGTCAGCAGCGATCGCGCCTCGGACACGGTCTGCTTCTCGCCGGTGGCGCGGCGCTTGATCTCCACCGTGCCCTCGCCGGCGCCGCGCGGGCCGACGATCACCTGCCAGGGGAGGCCGATGAGGTCCATCGAGGCGAACTTGCCGCCGGCGCGCTGGTCGGTGTCGTCGACCAGCACGGACTTGCCGGCGGCCTCGAAGGCGGCTTCCAGGCGGTCCACCATCGCGTCGGTCTCGGCATTGCCGGGCTTGAGGTTGATGAGGCCGACATCGAACGGGGCGATCTCGTCGGGCCAGATGATGCCGTTCTCGTCGTGGCAGGCCTCGATCACCGCGCCGACGAGGCGGGAGACGCCGACGCCGTAGGAGCCCATGTGGACGGGCTTCTCCTCGCCGTCCGGCCCCATCACCACGGCGCCCATGGGCTTGGAGTATTTCGTCGCCGAAGTAGAAGATGTGGCCGATCTCGATGCCGCGCGCTGTGACGCGGTCGGCCTCGGGAATGGCGTCGAATGCGGCCTCGTCGTGCATCTCGTCGGTGGCGGCGTAGAGGCTCGTCCAGTCGTCGATGATGGGGGAGAGGTCGGCCGAGAAGTCGGTGTCCTCGCCGGGGATCGGCTTCTCCAGCATCGCGCGGTGGCAGAACACCTCGCTCTCGCCGGTGTCGGCGAGGATGATGAACTCGTGGGAGAGGTCGCCGCCGATCGGGCCGGTGTCGGCGCGCATCGGGATCGCGGTGAGGCCCATGCGGCGAGAAGGTGCGCAGGTACGCCACGAACATGCGCTGGTAGGCGGCCTTGGCGGCATCGGCATCGATGTCGAAGGAGTAGGCGTCCTTCATCAGGAATTCGCGGCCGCGCATGACGCCGAAGCGGGGGCGCACCTCGTCGCGGAACTTCCACTGGATGTGGTAAAGGTTCAGCGGCAGCGCCTTGTAGCTGCGCACGTGCGTGCGGAAGATGTCGGTGATCATCTCCTCGTTGGTCGGGCCGAACAGCATCGCCGCGCTCGTGCCGGTCGGTGATGCGCAGCAGCTCCGGCCCGTAGGCGTTGTATGCGGCCCGATTCCATCCACAGGTCCGCCGGCTGGATCGTCGGCATCAGGACTTCCTGGGCGCCGGCGCGGTTCTGTTCCTCGCGCACGATCTTCTCGATCTTCTTCAGCACGGCGAAGCCCATCGGCAGCCACGAGTAGATGCCGGCCGCCTGCTGGCGGATCATGCCGGCACGCAGCATCAGCCGGTGCGAGACGATCTCGGCTTCTTTCGGCGTCTCGCGCAGGATGGGCAGGAAGTAGCGTGACAGGCGCATCGGTTCACTCTCGGGCGAAGGGGATCGGTATTGGACCCGATGCCGTCGCCGGGTCAATCGCGGGCGGCACGCGATGACCGCCTTTCGAGCGGCGAACATCGACGCACCGCGCCTGATGGAGGTGACATCTGCCCCGGTCCGACAGCGTGCGGCAAGGCCGGCTCTCGGCGCCATACAGACCTGAATGCCCTTGTGAGTGCCGAAATGTATACCGCTGCCTAAATACAAGGTGACTGCGCGCAGGTTGCTGAAATGCAACCGCTTTCCCGAACCTTTTGACGTTGCTGGTGAACTGCCGGTCCCGGGTCGCGCAGGATTCTCTCGTATCACTTTTATGAATATCGCGCGCCGCTTTTATTATTGGTCTTTCTAGGTGGGCTTGCACACTCTTTTGTGGGTGATCAATGGAGCGGCCTGTGGGACTTCTGGACGGCGTCAGGATTGTCAGCCTCAACCACTTTCTGGCGGGCCCCGCGGCAGCGCAGCTTCTGGGCGACATGGGGGCCGACGTCATCGCGGTCGAGCCGACCAGCGGCGCCTTCCAGCGCGGCTGGGCCGTCGCCGGACGCTTCGTCGACGGGCAGAGCGTCAACTTCCTCTGCACCGGCCGCAACAAGCGCAGCCTCGCCGTCGACCTGAAGTCCGATGAAGGCCGCGCGGTGGTCGAGCGGCTGATCGCCGGCGCCGACGTGGTGATGGAGAATTTCCGCCCCGGCGCCATGGCCCGCCTCGGCTTCGACCCCGAGCGCCTCCTCGCCGACCACCCCCGCCTGATCTACGCCGCCGCCAGCGGCTTCGGCGCCGACGGCCCCTACAAGGACCGTCCGGGGCAGGACCTCCTGCTCCAGGCGATGTCAGGCCTCGCGGCCCACACCGGGCCGGCGGAAGGCCCACCCGTCGCCGTCGGCTCGGTGGTGATCGACCACCACGCAGCCTCGCTCTACGCCATGGCGATCTCCGCCGCTCTCTATTCGCGCGAGCGGACCGGCAAGGGCGTGCGGATCGACGTCAGCCTGCTGCAGGCCGCGATCGACCTCCAGGGCGAGTCCATCGCGGCGTGGATGAACGGCGCGGCCCACGAAGGCCCGCGCGGCCCCGGCGGTGTCGCCGCGTGGTTCAGCGCCGGCGGCTACGGCATCCACCAGACCTCGGACGGCGCGATCGCAATCTCCATGGCGCCGCCCAAAGCGCTCGGCGACGCCCTCGGCATCCACGCGCTCAGCGCGTTCGAGGACGCGGATGCGCTGCCGCGGCGTACCGAGATCACCGCGCTGGTGCGCAAGAAGGTCGCCACCATGCCGACCGCGCACTGGACCGCGACGCTCGACGCCTCCGGCATCTGGAACGCCAAGGTCGAGGACTACGACGACCTCCGGAACAACCCGCAGCTCCAGCATCTCGGCGCGTTCACCGAGATGCCGGGCGCCACCGGCACGCCGATCACGATGGTCTCCCATCCCGTCCGCTACGACGGGAAGGCGCCAGAGGTTCGCCTCGTGCCGCAGCCGCTCGGCGCGCAGACGCGGCAGATCCTCGCCGAGGCCGGCTACGGCGCGGGCGAGATCGAGGCGCTGCTCGCGGCCGGCGCGGTGAAGGCGGAGGACGCGGCGTGAAGCTCGCCCTCAAGGTCCTCAGCTTCTGCCACTACCTGCAGGGCCCGGCCGCTACGCAGTATCTGGCGGACATGGGCGCCGACGTCATCAAGGTGGAGCCGCTCAGGGGCGCGTTCGAGCGGCACTGGTCGGGCGGGCGCTCCCACGTCAACGGCGTCAGCGCCTTCATGCTGTCGGCCAACCGCAACAAGCGCTCCATCGCCGTCGACCTCAAACACCCCGACGGGCTGGCGCTGGTGAAGAAGCTCGCCGCCACCTCTGACGTGGTGGTCGAGAATTTCCGCCCCGGCGTGATGGACCGCCTCGGCCTCGGCTACGAGGCGCTGAAGGCCGTGAAGTCCGACATCATCTACGCCTCTGCCACCGGCCTCGGAGCGGATGGCCCCGCCGCACAGCGCCCCGGGCAGGACCTTCTGATGCAGGCCCGCTCCGGGCTGGTCGCCGCGACCGGCGGCGGCGCCGAGGGTCCGAAGGTCGTCGGTGCCGCGGTGGTCGACCAGCACGGCGCGTCGCTGTTCGCGATGGGCATCCTCGGCGCCTATGTGCGCAAGCTGCAGACCGGGGAAGGCGGCCGGGTCGAGGCCTCGCTGTTCCAGGCCGCGCTCGACCTCCAGACCGAGGCGATGACCAAGTATTTCGCCCGCTCCGTCGAGGGTGACGTGATGACCCGCGGCCCCAACGTCGGCAGCTGGTACCACGACGCGCCCTACGGGGCCTACAGGCTCGCCGACGCGCACATCGTCCTCTCGATGAACGACGCCGGCCGCCTCGCCGAGGCGCTCGACGACGACACCCTGCGCGCGCTCGCCGGGATCGACCGCTACGCCGAGCGGGAGCGCTACGCGTCCGCCATGGCCGAGGCGCTGGCCGGCCGCACATTCGCCGACGTGTCGGCAAGGTTCGACGCGGCGGGCGTCTGGTTCGAGCGGGTCCAGACCTATGACGATGTCCGGGCCGATCCGCAGGCGGCCCATCTCGGCGCCTTCACCGAGATCGACGTCCACGGCACGCCCGTGACCCTTCTCACCCACCCACTGAAATACGACGGCGAGACGCCGCCGCTGCGCACCATGCCCCTCGCGGCCGGGTCGGACAGCCGCGAGATCCTCGCCGAACTCGGCGTGCCGGATGCCGACGTCGACGCCCTCGTGGCGCGGGGCGTCATCGGCGTGCCGGCGCAACCTGAAGAGAACTGAGAGACCGATGGACTTCGAGATTCCAGAAGAGACGCGGATGGTGGTGGAGACGGTCCGCCGCTTCGTCACCGAAAAGGTGCAGCCGCTAGAGGCCGAGACCGAGGAGACGGCGGTGATCCCGCCCGAAGCGCTCGCCCGCGTGAAGGCGGAAGCGCAGGCGCTCGGCCTCTACGCGCTCAACATGCCCGAATCCGTCGGCGGCGGCGGGCTCTCCACGGTCGACATGTGCCTCGTGGAGGAGCAACTGGGGCAGACTTCGGACGCGCTCATCCGGCGCGTGTTCGGGCAGGTCTACCCGATGCTGATGGCCTGCGACGAGGCCCAGACCGAGCGCTACCTGAAGCCCACCGTCAGCGGCAGGCTCATCACCGCGATGGCGATCACCGAGCCAGGCGCAGGCTCCGACGCCGCCGCGATCTCGACCACCGCGACGCGCGACGGCGACCACTTCATCCTCAACGGCACCAAGCACTTCATCTCGGACGGCGACATCGCCGACTACGTGATCGTGATGGCGCTGACCGACCCCGAGAAGCGGGCGCGGGGCGGCATCACGCTCTTCCTCGTCGACCGCGGCACGCCGGGCTTCCGCGTCGCGCGGACGCAGAAGATGATGGGCCACCGCGGCTATGGCCACGCGGAGCTTGTGTTCGACAACTGCCGCGTGCCGGCCTCGGCGATCCTCGGGGAGCTCGGCGGCGGCTTCAAGCTCATCATGGCGAGCGTTGCGGCGGTGCGGCTTGCCCACATCGGCGCACGCTCGGTCGGCATGGCGCAGCGGGTGCTCGAACTGATGCGCGAGCAGGCCAATGGCCGAAAGCAGTTCGGCCAGCCCATCGGGGACTACCAGATGGTCCAGCAGATGATCGCCGATACCGCAATGGATATATTCGCTACCCGCATGATGGTGCTGAATACCGCTTGGGAGATCGACCAGGAAAGGGACGTCCGCGATAAAGTATCGATGGTGAAAGTCTTCGCTTCCGAAATGCTGGGTCGGGTTGCCGACCGTGGTATACAGATTTTCGGTGGCTACGGGTTCACGAAAGAACTTCCGCTGGAGCGCATCTATCGGGACTCGCGGGTGACGCGAATCTACGACGGAACCTCCGAGATCCACCGAATGCTCATCGCCCGCTCGGTGATGAAGCGGGGTCTGGCGCTATGAACGCCCGGCCCGACAGCAAGAGTTGTGAAATGAAGCAGTACCGCACACCCGAAATCGGCGAGACCGTGACCTTCCGCAAGACGATGACCGTGGCCGAGCAGGCCATGTTCACCGGCATAAGCGGCAATCTCGGCGGCCTTTACGTGGACCGCACCTGCGCCCGGCTGGAAGGGCTCGAGGACCAGGCGGTCTTCGAACTCGCCGCGACCGCGCTCGTCACCACGTGCCTTGCCCGCGCCGGCGGGTCGAAGCGCCGGATCGGCTCGCTCGCGACCGAGTTCGTGCATCCGATCACGGTCGGACAGACCGTCGAGGCCCGCGCGAAGGTGGTGGAGACCGGCGACACGCTGAAGTTCGAGGTTTCGCTCTGCGTCAACGACGTGAAGGTCATGCGCGGAACGGCGACCCTGGTGCCGGTTTCGGAGGGCTGATGTACGACGTCATCCCGTTCGACGCGCTCAGCGTCGGCGACCGTGCGTCCATGAACAAGACTGTCACGGAAGCCGACGGCGCCCTCTACATCGCCGCCACCGGCGACTTCGGCCCCGTCCACATCGACGAGGACTATGCCGGCCGTACCCGCTTCGGCCAGCGCCTCGCCCCCGGCATCATGGTGGCGGGGCTGTGCACCAGCGTTCTCACCGCGGAGCTTGCCGGCGTCCTCGGCATCTCCATCGACGACCAGTTCTGGTTCACCGGCCCGGTCTTCTACGGCGACACGCTGACCATCGAGGTCTGGATCGCCGAGCGGCACGACGAGACCCGCACGCTGATCTGGGAAGGGTTGGCCAGGAACGAGGAAGGGCGCGAGGTCCTGAAGGCCCGCGCCACACTGAAATACCCCAGAAAGACCCCCTCCTGATGAAGTCTTCCGACCTGCGCGGCATCACCGTCGCGACCGTCCTGCCGTTCGACGCGACCGGCGCCATCGACTGGCCATCCTACGCGCGTGTCCTCGAGCACTGCGCGGTGCCTGACACCATCGCCGCCGTCTTCGTCAACGGCCATGCGGGGGAGGCGACCTCGCTGGACGCCGCAGAACGGGTCGAGGTGATCCGCCGCACGCGCGACGCCATAGGCGCCAAGCCGCTTCTGGCCGGCGTCGTCCCGCTCGGCGTCGCCGATGCGATCGCGCAGGCGCACGAGGCCGAGGATGCAGGCGCCGACGCGATCGTCATCTTTCCGCCGGCGGCGCTCGGCGGCGGCGCGGCGTCCACCAGCGCGCCGGTGGAGTTCGTCGGTGCGGTGACGGAGGCGGTCTCCGTCCCGGCCTCGATCTTCCAGTTCCCGCTCGCCTCCGGCCTCGGCTACTCCACGGACACCCTGGTGGAGATCGCGAAGCTGCCGAAGGTGATCGCGGTGAAGGAAGGCTCCAACACCATGCTCGCCTACGAGGAGAATTTTCGCGCGCTGCGCCGCGAGGCGCCCGACGTCGCGATGCTTCCCTCCAACTTCGACTGGTTCCTGCCGCAGCTCGCCGTCGGCGCGGACGGGCTCCTCTCCGGGCTCGCAAGCCTATGCCCGGACGAGCTATTCGCCCTGTGGGACGCCGCCGAGAAGACGGACCTTGCCGCAATGCGCAAGGCGAGTGACGCGCTGCACCCGCTGGTGCGGACCGTCTACGGCGCGGCGCCGATCATCGACATGCACACCCGCATCAAGGTCGGGCTCGAGGCGCTCGGCATCATCGCGTGCGCGAAACCGCGCCTGCCGCTCCTTGAAGTCGCCCCCGCGGTGGCCGATACGGTGCGCCGGACAGTCCACGCCCACATGAGCCCCCCGAAATGACGCGCCATCCCTTCGGCGGCATCTACGCCGCGACCATCCTGCCGATGACGCCGGAGGGCGCGATCGACGAAGCGGCCCTCGAGGGGCACCTCGCGTCCGTTCTCGCCACCGACGGCCTCGTCGGGCTCCTCGTCAACGGCCACGCCGGCGAGAACGCGATGCTGACCCGCGAGGAGACGGCGCAGGTGGTGTCGGTCGCCCGCAAACAGGCCGGCCGCAAGTTCGTGGTCTGCGGCATCAACGCCGAGGCGACGGACGAGGCCGCGGCTCGCGCCGCCGACGCCGCCGCGGCGGGCGCGGACGCCGTGATGGTGTTCCCGCCCTTCTCGTGGGCGCTGGGGACGGACAGGCGCGCGATCGTCGCGCACCACCGCGCCATCGCGGAAGCGGCCGGCACGCCGATGTTCCTCTTCCAGGGCTCCGTCGGCGCCGGGAAGACCGCATACGACGCCGGGACGCTCTCCGCGCTTCTCGAGATCGAGGCGGTGGTGGGCATCAAGGAGGGGAGCTGGGAAACGCTCGCCTACGACAAGACGCGCCGCCTCGCCAAGCGCCTCCGGCCGGACGTCGCGGTGATGGCCTCCGGCGACGAGCACCTCTTCCCGAGCTTCGCGATTGGCAGCGAGGGCAGCCTCGTCAGTCTCGCCGCCGTGGTGCCCGAGCTGATCGTGGCGCTGGAGCGCGCGGTCGAGGCCGGCGACATGGCCGAGGGCCGGCGCCTCCACGAGGCGCTGTTCGACCTCGGCCAGATCGTCTACGGCGCGCCGGGCCATCTCGCGACCGCGCGTCTGAAAGCCTGCCTCGTCCTTCTCGGGCGCATCCCGTCCGCCGTCTGCCGCGCGCCGACGCCGACGCTGGATGCAGCCGAGATCGAGGCGCTGAGGGGCGCGCTGCAGACCGCGGGGCTCGCGGTGTGACGGCGCCGATGCTCCACATCGTGATGGTCGACGTCGCCCCGGAGGACGAGGCGGCGTTCAACGACTGGTACGACAACACCCACGTGCCCGATATCCTCGCCTGTCCGGGCTGGCTCTCGGCGACGCGGCGGATCTGCGTCGAGGGCGGGCCGAAGTACGTCGCGATCTACGAGATCACCGGGCCGGAGGCCTACGACAGTCCCGAGTTCCACGCCATCAAGGGCTTTGGTCCCTTCGAAGGCAAGGTTTCCAACTTCACGCGCCTGCGCTTTGCTGCCATGAATGGCTGACGGGGCGCCGAAGAAACGGCTTCCCGCGGTTCCGGACAGCAGCCCGATGAATCTGAGACAGCTCGAGATCTTCCGCGCCATCATGCACTGCCGCACGACAGTCGCGGCGGCCGAGGACCTCGGGGTGTCGCAGTCCGCCGTATCCAATGCGCTCAAGCACATGGAGGGGCGCCTCGGGTTTCGCCTATTCGAGCGCTCCGCCAACGGCCTCTTCCCGACCGAGGAGGCCCGCAGCCTCCTCGAGACCGCCGAGCCCCTGTTCCTCCAGCACAACGCGGTGAAGCAGCGGGCGCAGGACCTGCGCACCGGCAGCGTCGGGCGCCTGCGGATCGTCGCGACGGCAGAGCTCTCGGTGGCGGTGGTCCCGTCCGTGGTCGGCAGGTTCATGGCGGAGCGGCCGCTGGTGAAGCTCGGCGTCGAGACCGACGCGCTCAGCAACCTCCTCGAAATGGTCGAGAACGGCGTCGCCGACGTCGGCTTTGCGATGGAGGCGCCCCAGCGGCAGGGGCTGCGCTTCCGCAACCTCGCGTCGGTGAGCGCAGTGTGCCTGTGCCCGGTCGATCACCCCGCGGCGAACCAGAAGTCGATCTCTCCGGCAGACCTTGCCGGCGTGCCTCTGGTTGGCCCGCAGCCGACGAGCCGCATCGGCTTCCTCATCGAGAACGCGTTCCGCGATGCGTCCGTGTCCTACGCGCCGGTCGTGGAGGTGCGTTTCCTCAACATCGCGGCACGGGTGGTGGAAGAGGGCGTCGGGGTCGGCCTGATCGACGAGATCTCGGCGGGCTTCTTCCAGTCGCCCAACGTCAGGGTCGTGCCGTTCGCGCCGCGGGTGCGCTTCGCGCTGTCGGCCGTGATGCCGGCGTCGCGCGCCGTCTCCCCGCTGGCGGAGGCGCTGACGGACGTGTTCGAGGCGGAGATCGCCGAACGGCTTTCGGTGTCGCGGCGGCCGGCCACGGCGGCCTGACGGCGGCCTGCTACTTCTCGGCGCTCTGCTGTGCGCCGGGCACCATGTTGCCGCCCATCATGTTGCGCAGGCCCGCCTGCGCGCTGCCGAGGAGTTGCTCCGCCTCGCGGCCTGCCGCTTCGGCAAAGCCGCGCGCGACGCGGTTGCGGCCTGAGCGTTTGGCCTCGTAGAGCGCCTGGTCGGAGCTTGCCATCGGGTCGCGCCGGATCGCGCCTGCGTCGAGGTCGGCGCTGAGGCCTGCGCTGATGGTGTAGCTCAGCACCTTGCCGTCGTACTCGATCAGCTCGCTCTCGATCCTGCGCCTCAACCTCTCGGCCATCACGAACGCGCCGTCCGACGAGGTATTGCGCAGGAGGAGGGCGAACTCCTCGCCGCCGAGGCGGGCGGGCAAGTCGCACTCGCGCGCTTCCTCCTTCATGACGCGCGCCAGATGTTTGATGACCTCGTCACCCGCCGGATGCCCGTAGGTGTCGTTGACCAGCTTGAAGCGGTCGATGTCGATCATCACCACCGCGAACTGGTGGCCGTAGCGCTTCCACTGCGCCCACGCATCGTCGAGCTGCTTGTAGAACGAGCGCCGGTTGGGCACGCCGCTCAGCTCGTCGATGAAGGCAAGGCGCCTGATCTCGCGTTCGGCGAGAACGCGATGCTGCTCGTGCAGGATCATCATGCCGAGAACCGTGGTCCCGAGGATGCGAACGACCGCTACGGGAAAGAACGTCTTCTCGAAGATCGGCCACGCAATGTCCGCAGGCAGAACGAAGATGCCAAGCGCCAGGACAGGCGAGACGAGCGCAATGAGCTGGACGTCGCGCACCTTCGTCTTCCTGTGTCCGACGCCCAGCAGGTAGTGCCCGAAGAGACCGAGGACGAACGCGAACGCGATGATCGAGACACCCGCGACAGCGCCGATACCGCCGAGATAAAGGCGGTAGGCGATTGCGAACCCGCCCGCGATGATGCCGCCGACGGGGCCGCCGAAGAAGGTCGCGAGCGTGATCATCGTGGTGCGGGAATCGATGAGGACGCCGGGCCGCAGCTCCGTTGGGTCGAGCATGGCAAGGATTGCGCCGAGGGCGCAGATCGCACCCAGCGCGAGGTTCCAGTAGCGCTGCGGCAACCGTGAGATCGCGACGCCGTAGATGACCGCGACGACGGCCAGAAGGCCGGTGTTGCGCAGGAGCGGGAGGGAGAGTTCAAGCATTGGATCCGAACCTCAGGCCGCGCCCGGACGATGTCGACGAAAAGAATTGATGCACATGCACAAGATACGGATGGGGCAGCGCGATGGATGTCCCATCCGTCGCATTCGTGTGGTTCGGCGCACTGCGCATGCGACTGTCTTGCCGCTACCGGTTCGAGGCGTAGGAGAGCTGACGGCTGGCCTTCTGGCCGGCAGCTGCCGTTGCCGCGGGTGCCGGGCGGCCGAGGAGATAGCCCTGCCCGAACCGGACGCCGAGCCTGTCGAGGGCGGCGAGCTCTGCTTCGGTCTCGACGCCTTCGGCGACGATGGTGCTCCCGGTGTCCCGCGAGAACGCGACCAGCGCGCCGATCAGGATCTGGCGCACGGTGTCCTGGTCGAGGTCGCGCGTGAGGCTCATGTCGAACTTGATGATGTCCGGGTTGAGCTGGAAGATGTGTTTGAGGCTGGCGTGGCCTGCACCGGCGTCGTCCACGGCGAGGCGCATCCCGGCCTTGCGCAGGGGCGCCAGCGCGGTGTTGACGGCTTCGTAGTCGCCAATGGGGAGCTGCTCGGTGATTTCGAGGACGAGCCGGTCGAGCGGCGCCATGGCGAGAATGTCGGCAAGCTCGGTGCAGAGCGCCGTTCCCGGCGAGACGTTGACCGATAGGTAGGTGTCGGCGGGAAGCTGGGCGATCGTCGGCAGCGCCTTCACGATCGCAGCGATCTCCAGAGCGGCGCGCTGGTTCACCTCGTCCGCCTCCGCGAACCACTTGTCCGGCGAACGCTTCGGGGAGCTTTCGAACCGGCTCAGCGCCTCGAAGCCGGCAGGGCGGCGGGTGACGAGGTCGCAGATCGGCTGGTGGAACGTTTCGATCCCATCGTGCTCGAGGATCTCGGTGATCCGGGCGAGCTTCAGGGCGGTTTGGCGCTCGCGCTGGACCTTCCGGTTGATCTCGAAGGCGGCGAGCTCGGAAAAGGCCCGCATCATCTGGTGATCGCGGTTGTTGAGCGACTGGTCGGGGTTGAAGCTGAGGCAGCAGAACATGCCGTAGCACTCGCCGTCGGGGAGGCGGATCGGCACGCTGAGGTGAGCGCCGATCGGCACCTGGGTGGTGATCGGCATCTGCAGCGCGAAGGGCTCCTTGCTCGTATCGGGCATCAATTCGGGCAGGGTGCCGTTGAGGATGTGGCGGCAGTAGACGTCGTCCAGCGATCGGGAATCGCCGATCCGGATCATGTCCTCGAGGCCGGGCGCGTCCACCTCGCGAAAGACGGACTGATCCCCGACGAACTCGGAAATGTAGGCAACGTCCATGTCCAGGTGCTTGCGGATGATCTGGACGGCGCGCTTGATAGGATCGGATTCTTGATTTGACGCGATTGTGTCACGCGCAATGAAATCAAATAGCCCATTCTTCTCATTGAGCGCGTCAGACACTGTTGTTTCCCATCGCGGTAGGCCGAACGGGCTCGGAGTTCATCGGCGAAAGAGCGGTTTTGCCAAGCCTTCTTTCTATATGCTGCGCAACTTGACCCATCCAAGGGTGCGGTAGCCCATTTTTGTATCGATAATGTATGGAATGCTCGCCTTTTGCAGAGGTCGACTATCCTTTCGAGCGCTTCCTACCACCGATCTGAAGGGGCGGCTGTGCTCGCCGCAATCCGCACGGTCACTTCGAGTTCCTCGCGCAGCGGAGGGGGCGGCGCGTCGTCCTCTTCCGGCGTTTCCGCGCCGAGGAGGCGCAGGATTCGGGCCGCCGCGGCCTTTCCCATTGCCTCGCAGGGCTGCGCGACGGTGGTGAGTGCCGGGACCCAGTAGTCGGCGATGTCGATGCCGTCGAACCCGGCGACCGACACGTCTCCGGGGACGCTGAGACCGGCCGCCTGCACCTGGCTCATGAAGCCCAGCGCCATCATGTCGCTGGCGCAGTAGACCGCGGTGGGCGGGTTCGGCAGTGCAACGTGCGCCCGGCCCGCAGCCGCGCCGGACGCGATATGAAAGTCGCCCTCATAGCGGGTGATGGCGGCGGGCTCGATACCGGCCTCGCGCAGGGGGCCGATGAAGCCTTCGTAGCGCTCCACGTTGTTGTGATTGCTCGGCGGCCCGCCGAGATAGCCGAAGCGCCTGTGCCCGAGTGACAGGAGGTAGCGTGCCACCTCGGCGCTCCCGGCACGGTCGTTCACCAGGATTGCCGGAATGCTTTCCGATGCCGGAATGCAAAGGGCAACGAGGGGCACGCCCATCTCGTCGATCCTGAGGCCGCCCGACTGCAGGATGTCGCCGTTGAGGAGGATCATGCCGTCGACCTGCCCGGCGGCCGCGAGGCGGACGAGGCGGGGCTCCTGCTCCTCGCGGTCGTTGAGGTCGCCGACGAGCATGCCGTAGCCGCTGGCGGCGAGCGCACGGTCGATGGACTGGAGGAGGACGCTGAAGAACGGCGTGACGCGGTAGGGGACCACCACCAGCACCATCATCGAGCGGGCAACACGCAGGCTCCGCGCGGCGACGTTGGGCGTGTACCCGGTCTCCTTGACGGCGGCGATCACCCGCTCGCGCGTCGCCGCGCTGACCCGGTGCGGCTCGGTCAGCGCGCGGCTCACTGTCGCGGTGGAGACCTTGGCGAGGCCCGCCACGTCGGAGATCGTGGTCGCCCGTCCCCCGGCGCGGGATCTCTGTTGCATCGCTCTTCCTGAAACCTCAGCGGAAAATTCGTCCCTTCCACTAAAAAAGAAGTTGTGCTAGCGTACATGTAATCGATTACAAAAAACACTATGGGAGGGAAACAAGAATGAAAAATCTCCGTACCGCGCTTCTCGCAACCGCCATCGCCATCGTGCTTCCTGCCGCCGTACAGGCGCAGGACGCCGAAGTGCTGCACTGGTGGACGTCAGGTGGCGAATCCGCCGCCGTGAAAGTCTTTGCCGACGGGTACAACAACGAAGGCGGCAACTGGATCGACACGGCGATCGCCGGCGGACAGGCCGCCCGCAACGCCGGCGTCAACCGCATCGTCGGCGGCAACCCGCCGACCGTCATGCAGTTCAACACCGGCGGCCAGTTCGTCGAACTCGTCTCCAACGGTCTCCTGCGCGACCTCGAAAGCGTCGCCGAAGAGAACAAGTGGCGCGACGTCCTGCCCGACGCCATCACCGAGGCGGCAAGCCGCGACGGCAAGTTCTATGCGGTGCCGGTCAACATCCACGGCCAGAACTGGCTGTTCACCAACCTCAAGGTCCTGGCGGACGCCGGCGTCGAGCCGCCGCAGAGCTTCGAGGAGCTGATCGCGGCCGGGCCGAAGCTGCGCGAATCCGGTGTCATCCCGCTCGCCCACGGCGGCCAGAACTGGCAGGACAACATCCTGTTCGACGCCGTGCTTCTGGAGGAAGGCGGCCCCGAACTGATGAAGGCGATCTACGGTGACGTCGACACCGAAGCCGCCCGCGGCGAGGACTTCCGCAAGGCCGCCGAAGTGTTTGCGCAGATGCGCGACCTGATCGACGAAGGCAGCCCCGGCCGCAGCTGGAACGAGGCCACCAACATGGTGCTGACCGGCAAGGCCGCCGCTCAGGTTATGGGCGACTGGGCCAAGGGCGAGTTCATCGCCGCCGGCCTCACCCCCGGCGAGGACTATGGCTGCACCATCATGCCGGGCGGCTACATGATGGGCGGCGACGTGTTCGTCTTCCCCAAGACCGACGACGCGGGCGCCCAGGCCGCGCAGGACAAGATGGCCGCGCTGATGCTGTCGCCGGAGGTGCAGGTCGCCTTCAACGAGAAGAAGGGCTCCGTCCCCGTCCGCCTCGACCTCGACGTGTCGTCGATGGACTCCTGCGCACAGGCCGGCATGAAGGCGCTGCAGGACCCGGCGAGCCAGGTCCCCAGCAACAACTTCTACTCGCCCGATCTGGTGGGCGCGGTGCGCGACGTCATCACCGAATACTGGAACTCCCCCTCGATGACGACCGACGACTTCGTCGAGAACTTCGTCTCCGCCATGGAATCGGCATACTGACCCAGTGTCATGCGGCGGGGCTTCGGCCCTGCCGCCTGAACGCATCCGAGGGAACCAGATGTCGTCCGTGACAGTCGCGGCCCCGGAGCCGCCCGCGCGCAAGCGTCGCCGCCTGCCTTATGCGGCGGCCATCGCGCTCGCCCCCACCACGCTGATCG
This sequence comes from uncultured Alphaproteobacteria bacterium, assembly GCA_963704595.1. GTDB lineage: Bacteria > Pseudomonadota > Alphaproteobacteria > Rhizobiales > Amorphaceae > Acuticoccus. The sequence continues at coordinate 3,481,794 of OY969922.1, read as the reverse complement.
TGCTCGTCGTCTATGTCGGCTGCATGCTGTGGACGGTGCGCCTGTCGTTCACGTCCTCGCGGCTCCTGCCGAACCTCGACTGGGTGGGCTTCAGCCAGTACGAGCGGCTGATCGCGAACTCCCGGTTTCTCGTATCGGTCGAGAACATCGCGATATTCGGCGTCCTCTACATCTCCGGGTGCCTCGTCCTCGGCTTCCTGATGGCGGTGTTCATCGACCAGAAGGTGCGCAACGAGGCCGTGTTCCGCACCATCTTCCTCTATCCCTACTCGATGTCGTTCGTGGTCACCGGCCTCGTGTGGCAGTGGATCTTCAACCCCACGCTCGGGCTGCAGAATGCGGTCCAGAAGCTCGGCCTCTCCTGGTTCACGTTCGACTGGGTGGTCGACCGCAACATGGTGATCTACGCCATCGTCCTTGCCGCGATCTGGCAGGGCGCGGGCCTCGTCATGGCAATCCTGCTGGCGGGCCTGCGCGGTATCGACGAGGACCTCTGGAAGGCCGCCCGCGTCGACGGCATCCCGCCGTGGCGGATGTACCTTTCCGTCATCCTGCCGCTGCTCGGCCCGATGATCGTCACCGCCGTGGTGCTTCTCGCGACCGGCGTCGCCCGGCTCTACGACCTGGTCGTCGCCATGAGCGGCGGGGGGCCGGGCATCGCATCCGAAGTGCCGGCGAAGTTCGTGATGGACCACCTGTTCGAGCGGTCCAACATCGGCCTTGCCACCTCCGCCGCGACGCTGATGCTGATCACCGTCGCCATCATCCTCGCACCATGGATGTACGCCCGCTATATCCGCAACGGAGGGCGCCGCTGATGGCCACCATCACCGCCAACCGCGCCGAAGACGCCGTGGAGGAGCCCGCAGGCCGCCGCCCGCGCCGCCTCACGGCCGCCCGGGTCGGCATCTACGCCTTCCTCGTCATCTCGGCGGCGTTCTTCCTGATCCCGCTCTGGATCATGCTCGTCACCAGCCTCAAGACGATGGACGAGATCCGCCTCGGCAACATCTTCGCCTTCCCCGCCGACCTCACCTTCGCGGCCTGGCAGAAGGCATGGTCGGGCGCCTGCACCGGGCTCGAATGCGACGGCATCTCGGTCGGCTTCATGAACTCGGTGCAGATCCTGATCCCGTCCGTCATCGCCTCGCTCGCGCTGGGCGCCGTTACCGGCTACGCGCTGTCGTTCTGGCGGGTGAAGGGGGCGAACGTCATCTTCGCGCTGCTGCTCCTCGGCGCATTCATCCCCTACCAGGTGTTTCTCTACCCGCTGGTGCGCCTGTTCGCGGCGACGGGCATCTACAACTCGCTGCTCTGCGTCGTCATCGTCCACGTCATCTTCGGCCTGCCGCTGATGACGCTCCTTTTCCGCAACTATTACGCAGGGCTGCCGGTGGAACTCTTCAAGGCGGCGCGGGTCGATGGCGGCGGCTTCTGGCAGATCTTTCTGCACGTCGTCCTGCCGATGTCGACGCCGATGATCATCGTCGGCGCCATCCTCCAGGTGACCGGCATCTGGAACGACTTCCTGTTCGGCCTCACCTTCGCAGGCCGCGAGAACCTTCCGATGACCGTCCAGCTCAACAACATCGTCAACTCCAACTTCGGCGAGAAGGAGTACAACCTCAACATGGCCGCCACACTCATGACGGCGCTGGTGCCCCTTGCCGTCTACTTCGTCTCCGGGCGCTGGTTCGTGCGCGGCATCGCCGCCGGCGCGGTGAAGGGCTGACCATGGCTGCTGTTTCGGTACAGGACGTCTCGGTCGCCTTCGGGGCCCTGAAAGTCATCGACAAGCTGTCGCTGGACATCGAGGCGGGCGAGTTCATCGTCCTCCTCGGCCCGTCCGGCTGCGGCAAGTCCACCCTCCTCAACTGCATCGCGGGCCTGCTCGACGTGGAGGAGGGCAAGATCCTCATCGACGACCGCAACGTCACCTGGGAGGAGCCGAAGGACCGCTCCATTGCGATGGTCTTCCAGTCCTACGCGCTCTATCCGCGGATGAGCGTGCGGCAGAACATGTCGTTCGGCCTCAAGATGGCAAAGACCGCCAAGCCCGAGATCGAGAAGCGCGTCGCGACCGCCGCCGAGATGCTGCAGATCACGCACCTTCTCGACCGGCGGCCCGACCAGCTCTCCGGCGGCCAGCGCCAGCGCGTCGCCATCGGCCGCGCCCTGGTGCGCGACGCCAAGGTCTTCCTGTTCGACGAGCCGCTCTCCAACCTCGACGCGCAGCTCCGCAACGAGCTCCGCCTCGAGATCAAGCGCCTCCACATGGAGCTTGGCTCCACCACCATGATCTACGTCACCCACGACCAGATCGAGGCGCTGACGCTGGCGGACCGCATCGCCGTGATGAAGGACCGCGAGATCCAGCAGCTCGGCGCGCCGGCCGAACTCTACCACCGCCCGGCCAACCTCTTCGTCGCCGGCTTCGTCGGCAGCCCGAAGATGAACTTCATCGAGGGCACCATTGCCCACGGCGACAGCGGCCCGGTGTTCGAGAGCGATTCCGTCACCGTCGCGCTGCCGCCGGCGACCTGCGACACCGCCCCGACCCCCGGCCAGAAGGTGACCCTCGGCGTCCGCCCCGAGCACCTGGCGCTGGGGGAGACCGGGTGGGACGGCTTCAAGGTCGACATCGTGGAGCCGCTGGGCGCCGACGCGCTGGTCTGGGTGCGCAAGGGCAAGGTCGCGCTCCAGATGCGCGTGCCCGGCGACAGCGCCCCCAGAGTCGGCACCCCGGTCACCCTCGTCCCCGATCTCGACCGCCTCAACCCTTTCGACACCGCGTCCGGCCGCCGGCTCTAGCCGCGCCGCCATCACCCAAGGTCTGTTCCCCGTGACGATAGCTGACGAACTTTCCATCCAACTCTATTCGATGCGCGACTACGGCGACCTCGCTGCGCAGCTCGAAGCGCTCGCCGGCCTCGGCTTCAAACGCGTCGAGACCGTCGGCCGTCACCTCGCCGATGCCGCCGCGGTCCGCGCCGCGCTCGACAGCCACGGCATGACCGCGCCCACCGGCCACGTGAACCTCGTCGACCTCCGCGAAAAATTCGACTGGGTGGCGGGGCAGGCGAAGATGATCGGCATCGAGGAACTCTACATGCCCGCCGTCCCGCCGGAGGACCGCGCGGGCCGCCCGGCCGACTTCTGGCGCGCTCTGGGCTCCGAACTCGGCTCGGCGGCGGAGCGGATGGCCGACCACGGCATCGCGCTCGGCTACCACAACCACGACTGGGAGCTTTCCCCCTACGAGACCGGCTCGACCCCGCTCGCCGAACTCTTCGCCGGTGCTGCGGGCTCGCCGCTGACGTTCGAGGCGGACCTCGCCTGGCTGGTGCGGGGCGGCGCCGATCCTGCGGCCATCATGGCGGCGGAGCGGGCGCGGGTCACGGCGATCCACGTGAAGGACATCGCTCGCGTCGGCGAGAATATCGACGAGGACGGCTGGGCCGACATCGGCGAGGGCGTGCTCGACTGGCCGATGCTTTGGGACGAGGCGCAGTCGCACGGCGTGAAGTGGGTGGTGCTGGAGCACGACAAGCCGTCGGACGCCACGCGCTTCGCCCGCACCGGCCGCGAGTACGTGCTGGAGAACTTCGGCTGATGGCGATGGAACCCGTCAAGCTCGGCGTCATCGGCTGCGGCAACATCTCCGACGCCTACCTCACCGGCGCCGCCCGATCCGATCTCGTGCGCGTGGTCGCTGTCGCGGACGTCAACATGGAGACGGCGAAAGCCAAGGCCGCAGCCTACGGCGTCGCCGCGCGCACGGTGGACGAGCTCCTCGCCGACCCCGAGATCGCCATCGTCATCAACCTCACGATCCCGGCGGCGCACGCCGAGGTCAACGCCGCGATCATCGCGGCGGGCAAGCACGTCTACACCGAGAAGCCCTTCGCGGTGACGTTCGCCGAGGCGAACGAGACCAAGGCGCTGGCGGACGCGGCGGGCGTCTCCATCGGCGGCGCGCCGGACACCTTCCTCGGCCGCGGGCACCAGAGCGTGCGCCGGCTGATCGACGCCGGCCGCATCGGCACCGTCACCGGCGGCGCCGCGACCTTCGCGACGCCGGGTGCCGAGCTGTGGCACCCCAACCCGTTCTTTTTCTACCAGCGCGGCGGCGGGCCGGTGCTCGACATCGGCTGCTACCCCATCACGCAGCTCGTCAACTGCCTCGGCTCCGTCACCAGCGTCATCGCGCACGCGACGCGGCCGCGGGCGGTGAGGATGGTTGGCTCCGGCCCGAACCAGGGCAAGGACATCCCGGTGGAGGTGTTCACCACCGTCAACGGGATCATGGCGTTCGCGAACGGGGCGAGCGTGGCGATCACCGCGTCGTGGGACGTGTGGAAGCACGGCCGCCCGCCGATCGAACTCTACGGCACCGAGGGCACCATCCAGAACCCGGACCCCAACTTCTTCGGCGGTCCGGTCATGGTGTCCGAGCGCGGGGCTGCGTTCGCCGACATGACGGACGACGCGCTCCCCTTCGGCGACCCCAACCGCGAGCTGCGCGACGGCCGCCAGATGGCGGACTACCGGATGGTCGGCGTGTTCGACATGGCGTGCGCCATCGCGTCGGGCCGCCCGCACCGCGCCAGCGGTAGCCTCTGCCTCCACGTTCTGGAGGTGATGGAGGGGCTGGAGCGGGCCGCAACCGAGGACCGCCGCATCGAGATGACCACCTCCTGCGAGCGCCCCGAGGCGGTGCCCGTGGGCAAGGGCGAGGAGGTCTTCGCCTAGCTAGCCGAAGCGGTCGAGCGTCAGGCCCCCAAGGTCCTGGCGCATGCGTCCGGTGAGGACGGCGGAGGCCGCCTCGCGCCCCATGAACGGCCCCAGCGTGTAACCGTTGGCGGTGGCGGCCACCACGACGCGCGGGTGGCCGGGAAGGGGGCTGAGGAGCGGGGCGGTGTCGATGTCGATGTTCATCGCCGCCCAGCTCCGCACCACGTTGAGGCCCGCGACGGCCGGGATGGTGCGGGCCGCGACCCAGAGGTTGCCCTCGAGGCTCTCCGGCAGCACCTGCGGCTGACCGGCGGGGCCGGTCCGCGCCGTCCACGCGCCGCCGATGAGGAGGGTGCCTGCATCGCTCTGCTTCATGGTGAGGTGCCGGTCGGCGTGCGCCAGCAGGCACGGCACCAGCGGCGGCGCGGTCTCCGTCACCACCATCTGCAGCGGCGCGCCCTTCACCGGCACTTCGATTCCGAGGAGCCGCGTGATGTGGCTGGCCCAGCCACCCGCCGCGATCAGCACCCGCCCGGCGCTGATTTCTCCGCGCGGCGTATGAATGCGGTAGCGCTCGCCGTCCGGCGTGAGCGCTGTGACGGCGGTCAGCTCCTCGATGGTGACGCCCTCGGCCTTCGCAGCGGCGGCGAGTGCGGCGGTTGCGGCAAGCGGGTTGATCTTGCCCTCGCCGGGGCACCAGGCGCCCGCAACCATGCGCTCGGAGATGGCGGGCACCAGCTTTCGGATCTCGTCCCGCCCGACCACCTCGGTGTGGATGCCGTGCCGCCCTTCGGCGGCGGCCTTGTCGCGCAGGAACGTCATCTGCGCCTCGTCCTCGGCGACCATCAGCCCGCCGGTGACGCGCATCTCGAAGTCCGCGCCGAGTTCCTCCTCCAGCGTCCGCCACAGCGCGATGGATTCCTTCTGCATCGGCAGCGTGAGGAGCGCGGGCGAGCCGCCCGCGAGCGCCTTCGCGCCAAAGTCCCACGACAGGAGCTGGAGGTGGAGGCTGCCCGCGTTGCCGCCGGATGCCTCGCCGTTGATCCGCCCCCGGTCGAGCACCACCACCTTCGCGCCGGCCCGCGCCGCGAACAGCGCCGCCGAAATGCCGGTAACGCCGGCACCGATGACGACGAGATCCGCCGTGCTCGTGCGCAGCGGAGCGTCTGGCTCCACGGCGGGGCGGGCGGCGGGGCTGCTCTCGCGGTGGCCGGCCCACTCCGGCTTTTCCACCACCAGCGCGGCGGCGGGGATGGGGCGCGCGGGCACCTGCGGCGCGAACAGCGCCTGCGGCGGTGCAGCGGCCCCCTTCGAAGCGAGAATCTTGAGGAGCGCGCCGGTGCAGATGCGGCCCTGGCAGCGCCCCATGGCGCAGCGGGTCGCGCGCTTCACGGCGCCGGGGTCGCGCGCGCCTGCGTCGATCGCGGCCTCGATCGCGCCTGCGGTCACATGCTCGCAGCGGCAAACCAGCGTGTCGCCGGAGGGCGGCGGAAGGACCGGCGCGGCGTAGGCGTTCCAGAGCGCGGCCTGGAAGCGACGCGCCTTCTCGAGGGCGGGACGGGCGGCACCATCCGCCGCCTCGCGGCCGAGGAAGCGCGCCGCGGCGGCCCCTGCGAGCGTTCCTTCGGCGAGCGCCGCCTGCGCGCCGCCGAGCCCGGCCGCATCGCCGACCAGCCAGACGCCCGGCACGTCGGTCATGCCGTCGTCGCCGCGCGCAGGGAGGGGACCGTGCGCGCCGTCGCGCAGCGGGACGCCGAGGAGGCGGGCAAGCTCCATCTGCGGCTGGAAGCCGTCGCCCATCGCGACCGTGTCGACCGCGAGCGTCCGGCGCTTCCGCCCGTCGGTGAGCTGCGCGGCGGTGACGTCGGCATCGCCATCCAGCGCGGTCGACGGACCAGCCTGACAGGAGCGGCACGCCGGCGCGGCGGAGCTTGAGGAGATAGCGCGCTCCGTCGCGGGCGAGCCCGGCGTCGGCTAGCGCGAGGCGGGCGAGGCCGAGCGCGCGGAAGGGCGCGCGCTCGGCGACGGCGACCACCTCCGCGCCGAGGTCGACAGAGTTCGGCGGCAAGCTGGAGGCCGAGCGGCCCGTTGCCAGCCACCAGCACGCGGCCCTTCGGCGCGACGCCGTAGCGGCGGGCGAGGGTCTGAGCCGCGCCGATCGTCATCACGCCGGGGAGCGTCCAGCCGGGAACGATGGCGGGTCGCTCCATCGCGCCCGCCGCGACCACCACCGCGCGGGCGGAAAACACGCTCTGCCGCACGCCGGCGACCGTACGGACCGCAAAGCCGCCTTCAGGCAGCCCCCGCGCGAACCACACGGTTTCGCCCTGCCGCAGCGTGGCGCCGCAGGCCGCGAACCGGGCCCGCAGCGCGTCGCCGCGTTTGTGCTGGTCGTCCGCCGCTCGGCCGCCGCGGTGGCCCTCGCTGCGCGGCTTGAAATACTGGCCGCCGGGTTCGCCGCGCTCGTCGAGCACGCTGACCGACAGCCCGGCATCCGCGGCGGCAATGGCGGCGGAGAGGCCTGCCGGGCCTGCGCCGATCACGAGGAGGTCGGCGGCGAACTCCGCGGCCGGGGCGGTCTCCACCGGCGCGGGGGCGGGCATCGTCACCCCGTCGTGCTGGGGCTCGACCGCCATGCCGGGGCGCGCCTCGGTGAGGCAGGCGCGGCGTGAGAGCGCGCCGTCGACCGCGACCACGCAGTCCTGGCAGGCGCCCATGCCGCAGAAGTGGGTGCGGGTGCGACCGCCGCGGCTGGTGCCGAGCGCGCGCACGCCGGCGGCCTCCAGCGCGGCGGCGATGCTGTCGCCGGGACGTGCCGCAACAGGCTCGCCCGCGAAGGTGAAGGTGAAGGGTTCGCTCAACTCAGGCGGCGCGCTGGGGAAGGAGGCCGGTCGCCCGCATCGCCGAATGCACCATCTCCATTTCGGCGGACGGCATTGGCAGGCGCGGCGGGCGCGGCTCGCCGACGCCAAGGCCCATCAGCGCCAGCGCCGCCTTGGTCGCCGCCACATAGCGGTGCCCGCCGACGAGCCGGATCACAGGCAGGATCTCCGCGTAGAGCTTGCGGGCGGCAACGTGGTCGCCCTTGTCCGCCGTCAGCGTGAAGAGGTCGGCGCAGGCGCGCGGCAGAAGGTTCGAGCCGACCGCGACCCAACCTTCCGCGCCATTGCAGAAGGATTCGTAGCCCATGATGCCGCCGAACACGGTCATCCGGTCGCCGCACATGTCGATGATGTCGCGCACGCGCGTCACGTCCATCGTCGATTCCTTGATGTAGTCGATGTGCTCGATCTCGCTGAGCTTCGCCACGATGGGCGGCGTGAGGTCGACGTTGGCGGTGGCGGGGTTGTTGTAGATCATCACCGGCAGGTCGGTGGCGCCCGCGATCCGCTCGTAGTGGCGGTAGAGCTCGGCCTCGGTGGGGGTCGAGTAGAACGGCGGGATCACCATGATGCCGTCGGCCCCGAGGTCGCGCGCCATCCTGGCATTGTCCATCACGTCCTCGGTGCGCTCGGCGCCGGCGCCGATCAGCACCGGCACGCGGCCCGCCGCGGTGTCGACCACGCACTTCGCCACCGCCTCGCGCTCGGCCGCGGTCAGCGACAGGAACTCGCCGGTGGAGCCCAGCGGAATGAGGCCGTGGATGCCTTCCTCGATCTGCCAGTTGGTGAAGCGGGCGAGGGCGGGCAGGTCCAGCGCACCGGCCTCGTCGAACGCAGTGATCATCACGGTATAGGTGCCGCGAAACCGGGCCATCAGACGGCCTCCTTGAGTGTCAAAAGCCTGAGGGGCGTGTCGCGGCAGAGCGCGGCAACGAGGGAGGGGGAGAAGCCGAGGCGCGCCATCAGCGGGCGCACGTTGCGCAGGATGTGGCCGTAGCCGTGGCCGCCCCACCTTGTGAGGCGGGTCTTCGTGCAGATGTCGTGGCTGATGGTGATCTGTTCGCCGAAACCATCCGCCGCCAGCGCGTCGATGAGGCGGAGGCGGCCAAGGTCGGTCGGGAGTTCCACCGGCCCCATCCAGTAGTGCGACTGCTCGATGCCGAAGAAGTCCCACTCCACCACCGCGCCGCGCTCCAGCAGCGGCGCGGATGCCCGTGCCGTCCGGATAGGTGCGGTCCATGTGGCAGAGGACGACGCGCGAAAGGTCCGCGCCGGCGCCTCTCCAGGATGTCGAGGATCTCGCTGCACGCATCGGCATGGCGGCCGGGGTGGACGCTGATCGCGGCGCCGGTCGTCGGCCTGCGCACCGGCGGCGGCTTCGAGCGCGCGTGCCTCCACCGGCTCCATCGGCCACGAGCAGCCGATCTCGCCGATCAACCCGGCGCGGACGTCCGTACCGTCGAGGCCGGCGGTGACTTCGGCGGTAAAGAGGTCGGCGAGCGCCTCGGCAGATGCGGCCAGGGTCTCGGCCGGAAGATAGGGCGCGGTGTAGGTGCCGGCCGCGGCGACGACGTGGACGCCGGACGCCTCGCTGGCAGCGCGCAGACCTTCGGGGTCGCGGGCAAGCCCGGCGATGGACTGGTCGACGATCAGCGAGCCGCCGTCCACCGCGAACGCGCCGAGCTCGGCGGCGGCGACGGCGACGTCCTGCTGGTGCGCGTTGGCCGGGGTCTCGTTGGAGCGGTAGTTGATCTGCCAGCGGTTCTGCGGCGTGATCTCGGCGTCGCGGTCGCCGGTGGCGCCGGGCGGCACGATGTCGAACAGGACGTGCTCGTGGAACATGACGGGGCCGATGGCCTCCGCCGCTACGTCGCCCCTGACGGTGCGTACCACGCCCATGGTCAATGCTGCAGGATCTTGGAGAGGAAGAGCTTGGTGTGCTCGCTCTTCGGGTTGGTGAAGAATTCCTCCGGCGGCGCGTCCTCCACGATCCGGCCGTCGTGCATCAGGAGCGTGCGGTCGGCGGCGGCGCGGGCGAACCCCATCTCGTGGGTGACGACGATCATCGTCATCCCCTCGGTGGAGAGGTCGATCATCACGTCGAGCACCTCGGAGATCATCTCGGGGTCGAGCGCTGAGGTCGGCTCGTCGAACAGCATCACCTTCGGCTTCATCGCCAGCGCGCGGGCAATGGCGACGCGCTGCTGCTGGCCGCCGGACAGCTGCCCGGGGTAGGCGTCCGCCTTGTCCGGCAAGCCGACGCGCTCCAGGAGCTCGCGGGCGTGCCTTTCGGTCGCCGCCTTGTCGGCGCCGAGGATTTTTACCGGCGAGACGGTGATGTTGTCCTTCACCGTGAGGTGCGGGAAGAGGTTGAACGACTGGAACACCATGCCGAGATCGCGCCGCTGGCGGGCGACTTCGCGATCCTTCAGCGGCACGAGCCTGCCGCCCTTGCCCTCGCGAAAGCCCATCAGGTGGCCGCAGGCGCGGATGGTGCCGCCGTCGATGGTTTCGAGCTGGTCGATGCAGCGCAGCAGCGTGGACTTGCCGGAGCCGGAGCGGCCGGCAAGCACGACCACCTCGCCCTGGCGCACGGTGAGGGAGACCTCGTGCAGCACCGGGTTGCCGTGAAAGGCCTTCGAGACGCGGTCGACCACCACGATGGGTTCGCCGAGCGTGCGGGCGGCGCGCGGGGCGCGGACGTTGAGCGTGGGCGCAATCTTTTCCATGCCGGGGGCGTCGTCTTCCATTGCGGCCTCCGTCATGCCTGGGTGGCGGCGGGGCCGCGGAACTTGTCGAGGACCTTCTGGCGCGTCGAGCGGTCACCGCCGCCGGCCGGCCCGAACGGACGGTCGTAGTGCGCTTCGAGGCGGATCTGCACCTGGCCCCAGACGGTGGTGAGGAAGAGGTACCAGATCGCCGCGCAGAAATAGACTTCGAGGACGCGGAACTCGATCTGGGCGAGCTGCTGGGCGTGCCGCAGGAGCTCCTCCATCGAGATCACCGAGGCGAGCGACGTCGTCTTCAGCATCAGGTTGAACTGGTTGCCGAGCGGCGGGATGATGATGCGGGTCGCCTGCGGAATGATGACGATACGCATCCGCTGCCACCACGTCATCCCGAGGGCGCGCGACGCATCCTCCTGCCCCTTGCCGACCGACATGATGCCGGAGCGCGCGATCTCGGCGAAATAGGCGCCCTCGTGCAGGCTGAGCGCGAGGATGGCGCTCTCGATCACGCCGAGGCGGATGCCGAGCTGGGGGAGGCCGGTGTAGATGATGATGAGCTGGACGAGGAGCGGCGTGCCGCGCCACAGCCAGATGTAGAGCCCCGACACGAAGCGCAGGACGCGGCTCTTCGACATGCGCATGAACGCGAGCACCACGCCCAGCGAGACGCCGATGATCATCGCGATGATCGCGAGCCATACGGTGTTGATCACGCCTTCCAGCAGGAAGGGGCTGGTGAGGTAGCGGAAGAAGTGGTCCCAGCTCCAGTTCATGACCGGCGCCTCTCTCGACTGTGGGGAGGGCGGCGCCCTCGAGCGTGCAGGGGGAGCGGACGCGGCGCGCCCGGAAGGTGGCGGCGCGGGAGAGGGGCCCCGCGCCGCCGTCGGGATCAGCCCTCGGGCGTGTAGAACACCTCGAAGCCGCCCGGATACTCGGACCACGCGTCGATCGTGGTCGCGCCGAACTTCTCCATCAGCTCCTGATAGGTGCCGTCCTCGCTCATTGCGGTCAGCGCGCCCTTGATCGCTTCGGCGAGCGCCATCTCGTCGGTCGCGAAGGCGGAGGGGGTGCCGGGGAGGAGGCCGGTCACCGGCTTCGTGAAGCGGCCCTGCTCCTGGTAGTAGGTGCCGATGCTGTCGCCGGCGAACACCGCGTCGAGCTGCCCGGCGCCGAGCGCCAGGAAGGTGTCGCCGTAGGTGTTGAAGACGCGGATGTCCATCGGCTCGAGGCCGCTCGCGACCTGCGCATCGTTGAGCTCGCGCAGCTTCTTTTCCTCGAACCCGGCGATCTCGACGCCCACCACATGGCCGGCGAGGTCTTCGGGGCCCGTCAGCCCGAGCGGGTTGTTGGCCTGCGCGATCAGCGCCAGCGCGTTCACCCGGTAGGGGACGAGCTGCATGATCTTGGCGCGCTCGGGAGTGTAGTAGAGGCCGGTGTTGATCATGTCCCAGCGGTCGGAGGCGAGGCCGGGGATCTGCACCTCGAACGACACGTTCTTGTAATCGGGCTCGAGGCAGAGGCGCTTGGCGATCTCGTCGCCGAGCTCGCGGTGGAGGCCCACAAGCTCGCCCGATTCGTCGATGTACTGCGTCGGCGGGATGGTGGCGTTGATCGACATGGTGAGCTTGCCGGCTTCCACGAGCGGCAGGTCGGCGGGGCAGTCCTGCGCGTGGGCCGCGCCGGCGAGCGCCAGCGTGCTGGCCGCGGCGAGGAGAAGGTGTCGTAGTGCCATTCTCTTGGTCCTTTCCGTTGTCGTCGTTGGGCGGCCCGCTGGGGGCGCGTGGGAGGTCAGGCGCCGCGGGGGCGGCTGCACCAGTCGGTCGTCACGGCGGCGGCCACGTCGACCATCCGGATGAAGTCGGCGGCATCGACCCATTCGTCGTGCCTGCCGTTCTGGGAGAGATCACCGCACAGGCACCCGAGGCCGACGCAGGGGATGCCCGCCTGCACCATTGGATTGCGGATGTCGCTGGAGGTGTGCATCGGGTTGACGTGGGGCGGCTCGCCGGTCACGCGCTCCACCGCAGCGCTCGAGATCTGCCACAGCGGGCTGTCCATCGGCACTTCGGCGCCGGTGACGCCGCTCATCCACGTCACCACGGGCGGGTGGGCGGAGAGCCATTCGTCGTCCGCCGCGGCTCTGGCGATGGCGCCCTCCACCTCGGCCTTCACCTCGTCCAGCGTCTCGCCGGGCGGGAAGGCGATGGCGCCGCCGAACTCCAGAAGCGTGTTGAGGCGGGAGAACTTCTTCATCGGCCCGCAGGCGACGGTGGAGATGTGGAGGTTGGTGGCGCGGCCGACCTCCGCCTCGATCAGCGGATGGCGGATGCGCTGCGCCCGGTCCGCCGCCAGCGCCGTCAGCGCGGCATGGAGGACGACGAACTTGTCGACCGCGTTGTCGGCGAGGTGGGAGAAGGCGGTGTGGCCGGGCTCGGTGGTCGGCGGCAGGCCGCCCTCGACGGTCACCTTGAACTCAAGCTGGCCGGACGCCAGCATCTTGATCTCGCGCATCCCGACGCCGGATTCGGCGGGGTGGAGGTAGAGCGAGGCGTCTGCCGTGAGCCCCTTGCGCAGAAGCGCGGACACGCCGCGCGCATGGCGCTTGCTGGGTGTCGAGGCGAAGATGATCTCGCCGAGGCCCGGCGTCTTCGCCGCTTCCTCGATGGCGAGGACGGCGGAGGCGCAGCCGGCGAGATCGTCCGCGACGCCCCAGCCGTAGAGCTTGCCGCCGTCGACGGTGCCTTCGAACGCGGGGTGGGTCCAGGCGGAAGTGTCGTCGGCGGGCTCGCCGTCGGGGTGGGCGAACATCATCATGCTCGCCTTCGCGTCGTCGCCGGGGAGGCGGCCGACGATGGCGGTGCGGGTCTCGGCGTTGCGCACCGCGTCGGACGCGAACTCGCCGATGAGCTCGACCTTGCCGGGCTCATAGGTGAGTTCCTCGACGGTGCAGCCAGCGGCGCGGAGACGGTCGGCGATGATGGCCTGCACGGCAGCTTCGCCATGCGGCTGTGCGGCGACGAGTGCCTTGAGGAGCGCGATCGCCCTTGCTTCCATCGCCTCGCCCGCTGCGCCGTCAGCCATCGCTTCGCTCCCGCTTTTTTCTCGCCGACTGAACACACTCGGTATACAATCCGAGGTCAAGTCACTTTTCTGAGCAGCGCGCAATAAAACGGCATCTTGATTGTGCAGCCGGCATAAACGGCCAAATCCGGGCGTTTCTGCTCGCACCCGTCGCATCGGCCGTATACACTGACCGTACAAACTGCCGCGAATTGTCGGCACCGAGGCGTTTATGACGAGTGCGCAAGAACCGCAGGGCGACAACGGGGCGGGGTCCGCGCCGGCAGCGATCAAACCGCGCGGGACGCTCTCCGACCAGGCGTACCAGTCGCTGAGCCTACTCATCCGCGAACGCGAACTCCGTGCGGGCGAGCCTCTCGTGGAGCAGCATCTGGCGGCACGGCTCGGCGTCTCGCGCACGCCGCTCCGGCACGCGATGCAGCGGCTGGAGGCGGAGGGGCTCCTGCGCAAGGTCGCCAACCGCAGCCACGTGGTCCGGCAGGTGGAGCTGAAGGAATATCTCCAGAGCCTGCGCGTGCGCGAGACGGTCGAGGCGGAGGCCGCGGCGCTGGCGGCCGGCAGCGTGCCGGAAGCGGCCATCGCCCACGCTAGGCAGGAGCTGGAGAACGTGCGCGCCAGCCGCCCCTACGACATGCTCGCCCACTGGCGCTCGGACGACGAGGTCCACCGCCTCTTCATCGACCATTGCGGCAACGAGGTGATGACGCGGATCATCCTGTCGCTGCGCGTCACCACGCAGCTGTTCGAGATCGACCGGCTGGTCGACCGGCTCGAGCCCGATTCGCGCGAGCACGAGCTCATCCTCGACGCGCTGGAGGCGGGCGACGGCAAGGCCGCCCGCCGCGCCGTCGCGGCGCACATCCGCTCGCTGTTCCGCTTCGCCGTCAGCGCGGTCGGCTGACGGCGCGCGGCGTCAGAGCCGGCCGAGCCAGTTCATCGCCTCGGTGATCGCGTGATCCACCGCCGGCTTGTCGTGAAAATTGTTCGAAAAACCGTGGCCGACGCCCGGAATGATGTCGAGGTGGGCGGTGGTGCCCGCCGCCAGCGCGCGCTGGAACACGGCGATGGAATCCTCGATCAGCGGGTCCCGGTCTCCCAGCATCAGCCACATCGGCGGCAGGCCGGAGAGGTCGGCGATGGTCATGTCGCCCTCTGCGCCGGCTCCGTACGCGGCAATGTAGGCGGTCATCGCGGCGGTGGTGAGGAGGTCCGAGCCGCCGCCGAAGGCCGCATGGCTCCAGCTGTCCGCCGTCATCGCGAACGCGCCGTTGAAGAGGAGCGCGCCCTTGGGCAATGCGCCGCCGCGGTCGGCCTGCCGGCGCATGGCCGCGAGCGCGACCTGCGCCCCGGCGCTGCTCCCCGACACCGCGTGAAGGCCCGGCCCGGCGGCGAGCTGGTCGAACAGCGCGCCGACCTGATCGGCCGCGGCAGGCCACGGCGTTTCCGGCGCCAGCAGATAGTCCACCGAGAGGATCGTGCGGCGGGACTGGTTCGCCATCCGCCGCGCGATCCCGAGGCTCTGGTACGCCGAGCCGAACACCCAGCCGCCGCCGTGGACGAACACGTCGACGGCAGCGCCGGCCGCCGCGCCTTCGGGCGTCAGGCGGATGGCGGGGAGCGGGCCGGCGGGCGTGTCGAACGTCACCGCCGTCTCGTCCGCCATTTTCGGCGCGGCGTCGGCGGCGATGCGGCCGTTCTCCTCGCGCGCGGCGCGTTCTGCGGCAAGGTCGGCCGCCGCCATCTCGATCCACATGGGTGTAACTCCTCCGGCGTGCGGCGCTTTGCGGCCGCTTCAGGGTCTCAGTCGAGCGCGGTCCACGCGATTTCCATCTAAAGCTCCAGCGTCTCGCCGGTGTCCAGCGGCACGAGCCCCGGCTGGCCGGGCGCGTTGTGCGCGTCCACAGCGTGGGAGACGGGCTCGGCGCAGATGAAAGCCGCATCCTCCCGCGTGTGCACGATCAGGACGTCGAGCGGCGGCTCTGCCGTGACGATGGTGGCGATCCCCTGCGAAGGCTGCTCCACCCGCGCCGACCCGTCCCACCCGGTGAAGGCGTTGTTGAGGAAGCGCGCGGGCACCCTCCGGCCTGCCGAATAGTCCCACTCCGGCGTGTGCGCGAGGTCGAGCGCACGGTCGGGGAGGTGGTCGGCGTCCTCCAGCCACACGCGGTCGGCGCGGAAGGCGAGGCGGGTCTCGGCGTCGCGGTGGAACCAGGGGTGGAAGCCGCCGCCGAAGGGGAGACGCGGGCCGGTGTTGGTCATCGAAAGCCGCATCGAGAGGGACGGGCCGTCGACGGTGTAGGTGAGGGTGCCGCGGTAACGCCACGGGCCGAACGCACCGTCCAGCGACAGCACCGCCTCACGGTCGTCCGCGCGCTCGACCGTCCACGGTTTCTGGAACGCGTCGCCGTGGATCGGGAAGCGCTCGCCCGCGCGGTTCACCTCCAGCGGATGATACG
Source organism: uncultured Alphaproteobacteria bacterium (assembly GCA_963704595.1). GTDB lineage: Bacteria > Pseudomonadota > Alphaproteobacteria > Rhizobiales > Amorphaceae > Acuticoccus. The sequence continues at coordinate 3,465,912 of OY969922.1, read as the reverse complement.
TGCCCTCGAAGGTGAAACCGTCCGCGATGCGGTTGGAGAAGGGCGCGAGGACCATCAGTCCGGGTGCGAACCCGTCCGCCGCGGGAGCGCGCAGGAGCGGGTGCCGGGCGGTGCCGTCGAGGGCATCGAGCGTGGCGAGAGCGCCGCCCGCGCCGGGGCGGATCGTCGCCGACAGCAGGCCGGACTTCAGTGTGATTTCAGCGGTCAACGGCAGGCTCGCGGTTGCGTGGACGGCTTTTCTAGCGCGTTCCGCAACGCCGCGTCAGTCCTCCGCGTCGTCGATCGCGTACATGTCCTCGTCGGAGAGGCCGAAGTGGTGGCCGATCTCGTGGACGAGCACGTGCCGGATGACGGCGATCAGCGGATCCTCACCGTCCGCGGTGAAGGCGAGGATCGGCTCGCGGAACAGCCACACCCTGTTGGGCATGACGCCGGTGAAGGCGCTGTCGCCCTCGCTGTAGAGGCCCGCGCCCTCGAAGAGACCGAGAAGGTCGAGCGGTTCTTCCAAGTCGACCGACGCCAGCGCCTCGGGGTCCGGCCATTCCGCCACCCGCACCTCGAGGTCCTTGCAGAGGGCGCGGAAATCCTCCGGCAGCGAGGCGTATTCGGCCTCGGCCATGGCGGCGAAGGCGTCGAGGTCGGGGGCGTCGGTCACGGCGGATCCTTCAGCGCGTCGGGCGGGGCGGGCGGACGGCGGCGGCGCCCAGCATCAGCGCGGCGAGGGATGCCGCGACCGCGTTCCAGCCCGCGAACGAGATGCCGAGGAAGCGGCCGGCCGCCTCCGTGCAGCTCACGAGGCGGGTGCCCTCGATGGCGGCGAGGAGGTTGGAGGCGTCGCGCACCTGCTCGCCGCCGCCGCAGGATTCGGGCCCCGGCCAGTACCCCCATTCGGCGCCGGCATGGTAGACGCCGAGCCCGGCGCTCCACACCATCGCCGCCGCGGCGAGCGCGAAGGCAATCTTGGAGAGCGCCGGCGCGCGGCCGTATGCGACCAGCCCGGCGAGCGCCAGCGGGATCGCCGCGTAGTAGCCGAGCCGCTGCTCCAGGCAGAGCGCGCACGGCACGTAGCCGCCGATGAGCTGGAAGCCCCACGCCCCGCCGATGGCGGCAATCATCACGACGATGGCGGAGAGCGCGAAGGGACGGCCGGAAAGGGTCATAGGAGTTTCACCGCGAGAATACCGAGGACTGCGAGGACGCCGAACACGCCGAGGACCAGCGCCAGCCGCTTTTCGATGAAGGAGCGGATCGGCGGACCGAACCAGTAGAGAAGGCCGGCGACCAGGAAGAAGCGGATGCCGCGCGACAGGATGCTGGCGATCAGGAACACCGGCATGGAGAGGCCCGCCGCGCCCGAGGCGATGGTGATCACCTTGTAGGGAAACGGCGTGATGCCTGCGAGGAACACCACCCAGGCGCCCGATTCGTTGAACCAGCCGATGAACTCGTCGAACCGCCCCGCGTAGCCGTAGAGCTCGAGGATCGGGACGGCGACCTGCTGGTAGAGGAGGGCGCCGATGGCGTAGCCGAGCACGCCGCCGAGTACCGACGCGACGGTGCAGACGGTGGCGTAGTAGATCCACCGCATCCGGTTGGAGAGCACCATCGGGATCAGCAAAAGGTCCGGCGGGATCGGGAAGAACGAGCTTTCCGCGAACGAGATGCCGAAGAGCGCTGGCACGGCCTGCCGGCTCGCGCCCAGCGCCATCACCCTGTCGTAGGTCTTGCGAAGCATCTCTGGGATCTTTCGGGTGCTCGGGGAGGGCGCGTCAGGCGAAGGCGAGGTCGGGGCCGACGGGCACGATCTGCGTCGGGTTCACCGAGGGGTGGCTCTGGTAATAGTGGTTCTTGATGTGGGTGAAGTCGGTCGTGTCGCCGAAGCCGTCCATCTTGTAGAGGTTCGTGAGGTAGCGCTGGAGGTTCGGGTAGTCGACGATCCGGCGCACGTTGCACTTGAAGTGGCCGTGGTAGACCGCGTCGAACCGGACCAGCGTGGTGTAGAGGCGCACGTCCGCCTCGGTGAGCTGGTCGCCGACCAGAAAGTCGTGCCCGTCGAGCTTGGCCTCCAGCCAGTCGAGCGAGGCGAAGAGGGCCTTCACGTTCTTCTCGTAGGCGTCCTGCCTGGTGGCGAAGCCCGCCTTGTAGACCCCGTTGTTGACGGTGTCGTAGACGCGCTCGTTCACCGCGTCGATCTCCTCGCGCAGCGCTGCAGGGCGGTAGTCGCCGGGGGCGGCGCCGACATCGTCGAACGCCTCGGCGAACATGCGCAGGATCTCGGCCGATTCGTTGGAGACGATCGTGCCCCGCTCCTTGTCCCACAGCACCGGAACCGTCACGCGGCCGGTGTAGTGCGGATCGGCCTTCACGTAGACCTCGCGCAGATACTTCGCACCGTTCACCGTATCGGGGATGGTGCCTTCGGCCTCGTCGAACGACCAGCCGTCCTCTCCCATGAACCAGTGGACGACGGAGAGGCCGATCATGTCCTCTAGGCCCTTGCGATGGCGCAGGATGAGGGTGCGGTGCGCCCACGGGCAGGCGAGCGCGACGTAGAGGTGGTAGCGGCCGGGTTCGGCCTTGAAGCCGCCCTCGCCGGTGGGGCCGGGCGATCCGTCGGCGGTGACGAAGTTGCGGAAGGACGATGCCTTGCGCTCGAACTCGCCCGAATCGCTGGCAAAGCTCGGCGAGCCCGTCTTCCATTCGCCGTCCATCAGATAGCCCATCGCCAGCTCCCTTATCCCAGTTTCACCACATCAACGTGCCCGCCGCCGGCAAGATCCCGCGACCCCAGCGGCGTGCCGGCAACGTCGAGCCCCTGCGCGCGCGCCAGCGAGAGCGTCGCCGCGTCGGTCAGCGCCCGCGAACCGGCCTCCTTGTTGTACTTCTCCAGCTTCGCGGCAAGGTTGGCGGCGCGGCCGATCACGGTGAATTCCAGCCGCGTGTCGCTGCCAAGTGTCGCGGCGACCACCGTTCCGGCCGCCGCGCTGCCGTTGATCGGCATCGGCGCGAAGCCGCCGGCGGCAAGGTGCTCGTCCCAGTCAGCGCCGGCTTCGGTGATGGCGAGGAGGGTGCGCACCGCGTCGGCGGCCGCGGTCGGCGACGGGTTCAGCGCCCCGAAGGTCGCCATGATGCCGTCGCCCAGAAACTTGTCGACCATCCCGCCGTTCTCGATGATGAGCGGCAGGATGCGGCGGTGGTACTCGGTGAGCACGGCGACCACCGCTTCCGGCGGATGCTGGCCGGCGAAGGCGGTGAATCCCCTGAGGTCGAGCATCACGACGGCGGCCTCCCGCGCGACGGCGTCGCCGGGGGCCGCGACCGTCTCGCGCATGGTGAGCGCGTCGGCGACGCCTTCGCCGAAGAAGCGGTCCATGTCGCGCCTCGCCGCGCCCTCGCGCACCGCGTCGAACAGCGTGCGCGCGGGCGCGGTAAAGGGCGAGCGAGAGGACGCCGGCGCACAGGAGGATGGTGAAGATCTTGTCGAGTTCGGCGCCGACGAGGACGAGGTTCTGGGTGAGATAGTCCCCGAACGAGCGGGTAATGACGGCAGAGCCGCCCGCTTCCACGGCGTAGAGCACCATGAAGAACCAGCCCGCCGCCGCCACGATCCCCTGTCCGAGGACGAAGCGCGGATCGAACCTCAGCGCCCGGATCGCGATGAAGACGAAGATGTACGCGAAGGTCGGGACCTTGAGATAGAAGGCCGCGGGTTCGCCGTAGGCGAGGTGGAAGGTCCAGATCACGCCGTAGAGGAGCACCACGTCGGCGAACATCGAGGCGACCAGCAGCCAGCCCGGAAGGTAGCCGCGGTAGGCCGCGACGAGACGCAGGAGCGTGAACGCGCCGTAGGCGGCGAGGACCATCGGCACGGGCTCGAAGATCGCGTCCATCGCGTCGCTGGGGCGCGGCGCGAGCGTGTAGAGCGCGGCGAAGATGGCGGTGATGGCGAGCTGGACCCAGCCGATCAGCCGCTCGGAGCGCTCTTCCTCTGCGATGACGAGCTGGCCGACGCGGGCGGGCATCCGTGCCATCTCCCCCTCGCGGATGCCGAGGTGGCGGAAGAGGCTCGACGGCAATGCGGTGTGAGCGGCCATGGCCCGTACCCCCTGGAGACAGTGGTACGGACCATAGCGGACCTGCCGCCGCAAATCGCAATCGCGTTAGCGACGCCGCGGGCGCGCGTTGCGGCGCCTCAGGCGTTGGCGGGGCGGGGCTCCAGCTTGCGCGCCGCGGCCCAGTTGAGGGCGAGAAGGCCGATGGCGACGACGAGGGCGCCGGCGTTGAGGAGATGCGAGCCGGGGTAGATGAGCGCCACGCCGGCCGCCATCAGGCCGACGCGCCCGTACCAGGGAATGGGCGCCTCGAAGTAGCCTTCCAGCGCCGCCCCGAACGCCGCCATCGCGAACAGCGCGACCACGAAGATGATGCCCATCTCCATCGGCGTCCCTGTCAGGAAGTTAGTGTAAACGAACAGGATCGGCATCAGGTAGAGGCCCTTGGCGATCTTCCAGGCGACGAGGCCGGTCGCCATCGGCGGCGTCTTTGCGATCGCCGCCGCCGCGAACGCCGTGAGGCAGACCGGCGGCGTCACGTTGGAATCCTGGCTGAGCCAGAAGATCGCCATGTGCGCCGACAGGAGCGCGCCGAGTGCGATGGCCGGATCGATGGTGCCGCGTGCGGCCTGGTAGACCTGCGTCAGAACCTCAGGCGGAAGCGAGGCGTAGAGCGCCCGCGCGTCCGCTTCCGGCATCGGCGCGGACAGGAGCGGGAAGCTCGCCGGGTCGGCCAGCAGGAAGAACGGCTTCACCGCGTCACCCAGCGTGCCGGCGACGAGGTCCGCGATGGTGGAGGCGTCGATCGAGGCGGCGGGCATGATATCGGCGAGGATCAGCTGCTGGAGAGCCGGCGCCGACAGCGTGGCAAGGACGATGTAGGACGCCGTGACGGGGAGCCCCATGCCGAGCACCAGCGAGGCGAGGGCGATGAGGGTCAGCGCGACAAGAAGGTTGCCGCCGGCCCATTCGGAGATCATCAGCGAGAAGGTGTTGCCGATGCCCGTCATCGCGATGACGTTGACGATGAGGCCGACCGCGATCAGGAGCACCGCGGTGGTGATCATGTTGCGCGAGCCGAGCGCCATCGCGTCGAAGATCGCGCGGACGCCCATCCGGTTCGGCGTCAGCCAGGAGGCGACGACGACGGACACGATCGCGAAGCCTGCCGCATAGGTCGGCGTGAAGCCCCACATCAGGAGCCCTATCAGGGTGGTGATCGGGATTAGGAAGGACGGGCCGCCGCGCTTGATAACGTCGATCATCCGCTCCCCGTCGTCGGTCGCGACGACGTTGGAGCGCTTCGCCTCGATCCGCACGAAGAACGCGACCGAGCCGAAGTAGACGAGGGCGGGGAGGAGGGCGACCGCGACGATGTCGAGGTAGGGGACCTGCGTGTAGGTCGCCATCACGAACGCGCCGGCGCCCATGATCGGGGGCATGACCTGCCCGCCGGTGGACGCCGCCGCCTCGACGCCTGCCGCGAACTTCGCCGGGAAACCGGACCGCTTCATCAGCGGGATTGTGATGACGCCGGTCGAGACCGTGTTGGCGATGGGCGAACCCGAGATCGTGCCGGTGAGGCCCGAGGCGATCACCGCGACGAAGCCGGGGCCGCCGGTGAAGCGCCCGGCCGCGGCGCGCGCAAGGTCGACGATGAACTCGCCTGCGCCGGAGCGGACGAGGAACGCGCCGAACAGGATGAACATGAAGACGAAGGTCGCCGAGATCTGCCCGATCAGGCCGAACATCCCCTCGTCCGAGAAGATCGAGCGGAAGGCGACGGTCTCGGTGGAGAGGCCCGCGAAGCGGAAGACGCCCGGAATCTCCGAGCCCCACAATGTCGGGTAGGTGATGGTGACGATGATGAGGATCGGGATGATCCAGCCCGTGGTCCGGCGCGTGAATTCGATGGCGCCGAGGACGACGGCGACGATCATCGCCCATTCGAGCGCGTTCAGCCGCACGCCGCGGTCGTAGATCGCGTTCTCGCTTGCGGCGAGACCGAGCGCGGACGCCGCGACTGCGAAGCCGATGACGATGTCGAGCGCGAAGATCGCGCGCTGCGCGCCGAGGCTCTCGGGCCGGGCCATCGGGTAGCGCAGCGCACACAGGAGCCCGAAGCCCGCGAAGTGGACGGCGCACAGGGTGAGGGTGGAAAGCGTCGCGAGGTCGCCGAACCACAGGCCGACCGGGCGCAGGACCGGGGCGGCGGCGGGAACGCCCCGCGCGGCCTCCAGCAGGAGGTCCTGCAGCGGCGTCCCCAGCGTGTTGGCGAGAATGTGGAACACCGCGATGGCGACGGCGAGCCAGAAGAGCGCCCGGTCGAACCAGCCGGTGGTGACCCTGATGCGGCCGGCGTCCTCGATCGAGGCTTCGTCACCGGCACCGCTGGCGTGGCTTTGTGCGTCCTGTTGCGTCAACGAAGGCTCCCTGGGCGCGCTGTCTGGCATTGTCTGGTCTGTCGGCGGGTTTCGTCGGTCCCGTGCGCCCGCGCAAGAGGTCGCGGGCGCCAGAACCGAACGGCGCACCCGCAGCCTCTGCCGCCGGTGCGCCGTTTCAGGTTGGTGTCCGGCGCCGTGATGGCGCCGGAACTGTCTCGGGGTCGATCTACTACTTCAGGCGGTCGGCGACGGGAATGCCGGCTTCCTCATAGTAGCGCAGCGCGCCGGGGTGCAGCTTGAGCGGCAGGCCCGCGGTCGCCGTCTCCGGCGTGATCGCCGTGGTGGCGGGGTGGATCGCCTGCAGGAACGGCAGGTTCTCGAAGATTGTCTTGGTGATCTTGTAGACCGTCTCTTCCGGCACGTCCGCGTTGACGGCGAGGAAGTTGGGCTGCGCGATCGTCACCACGTCCTCGTCGATGCTGGGATAGAGCCCGGCGGGAACGGTGTAGGCGGTCCACAGGTCCTCGAAGTCGCCGTTGGCCTTCTTGCGCTGCTCTTCGGTGAAGGAGAGGAGCGTCAGCTTGTCGCCCATGCTGGCGAACGCGGACGAGACGGCCGAGACCGGCGGGCCTGCAGGGATCGAGACGCCGTCGATCGAGCCGTTCTGGAGGCCGTCGACCGCGGGGGTGTAGCCCATGTAGGCGAGGTCGAAATCCTCGTCGAGGTTGACGCCGAGGCCGGCGAGGATGGTGCGGTTGGAACCCAGCGTGCCCGAGTTCTGGGCGCCCATCGCCATCGTCTTGCCCTTCATGTCGGCAAGGTCGGAGATCGTGCCCGTCTTGGCGTTCTCGCTGGTGACGATGAAGTGCTCGACGTTCGGCCACAGCATTGTGACGGAGCGCAGGTTCTCCTGCGGGCCTTCCGATTCGATCGGGCCGGTGCCGGTCGCGGCATAGGCGCCATAGAGGCCCTGCAGGATGCCGAACTGGACCTCGTCGTCGCGCATCAGCGCGACGTTTTCGCCGGAGCCGGCCGAATTGATGGCACTCATGCCGATGCCGTCGGTCGGCTGCAGCTTCACCTTCACCAGCGTCGCGAGGGCAACGCCGACGGGATAATAGGTGCCGCCGGTGGATGCGGTGGCCAGCAGATAGTCTTCGCTCTGCGCCTGAGCCGGGCCCGCCGAGACGGCTAGCCCGAGTGCGAGCGCGCCGAGAGTGCGATAAAGCATCGTGATTGTCTCCTCCGTACCAATCTCAGATGGTTGGTGTTCTAGTTAAAGCAGAAAGCGAACCGAGAACAAATCCGTGGCGTTTCTGAAAGCGGGCATGTGGACGCCGGAGGGCCAAACCGGCTAACTCTGCCTCAACAAGCCTTGCCTGTTGGGGGAAACGAATATGACGGATGCCATTCCAGTTCCTGAGGATATCGCGCGCTCCGCACGGATCGACGCGGCGCGGTACGAAGAGATGTACGCCCGCTCGGTGTCCGACAACGAAGGTTTCTGGGCCGACGAGGCAAAGGCGCGGATCGACTGGATCAAGCCCTTCACCAAGGTGAAGAACGTCAACTTCATGTACCCGGACGTGTCGATCCGCTGGTTCGAGGACGGCACGCTCAACGCCAGCGCGAACTGCATCGACAGGCATCTGGCCGAACACGGCGACAAGACGGCGATCATCTGGGAGCCGGACGACCCCAAGGCCGAGCCGCAGCACATCACCTACCAGCAGCTTCACGCGCACGTGTGCAAGTTCGCCAACGTTCTGAAAGAGCTCGGCGTTTCCAAGGGCGACCGCGTCATTATCTATATGCCGATGATCCCCGAGGCGGCTTACGCGATGCTCGCCTGCGCGCGCATCGGCGCGGTGCATTCGGTGGTGTTTGCTGGGTTCTCGCCGGACAGCCTCGCCAACCGCGTCAACGACTGCGGGGCGAAGCTCGTCATCACCGCCGACGGTGCGCCCCGCGGCGGCCGGCAGACGGCGCTGAAGGCCAACGCCGACAAGGCGCTCGCCAACTGCGACGCGTCGGTGAAGTGCCTGGTGGTGAAGCGCACCGGACAGGACATCAACTGGAAGGACGGGCGGGACTTCTGGCTGCACGAGATGCAGGCGGACGCCAGCAACGACTGCGAGCCCGAGGAGATGAACGCAGAGGACGAGCTTTTCATCCTCTACACCTCCGGCTCGACGGGTAAGCCCAAGGGCGTGGTCCACACCACCGGCGGTTACATGGTCTTCGCCGCGATGACCCACCAGCTCACGTTCGACTACCGCCCCGGCGAGGTCTACTGGTGCACCGCGGACGTCGGCTGGGTCACCGGCCACACCTACATCGTCTACGGCCCGCTCGCCAACGCCGCCACCACGCTGATGTTCGAGGGCACGCCCACATACCCTGACGCAGGGCGGCTGTGGGACGTCTGCGACCGGCACAACGTCGCGTCCTTCTACACCGCGCCGACGGCGATCCGCGCGCTGATGGGCAAGGGGGACGACTTCGTGACGAGGCACGACCTCTCCTCGCTGCGCATCCTCGGGACGGTCGGCGAGCCGATCAACCCGGAGGCCTGGCGCTGGTACTACGAGGTCGTCGGCGGCAGGCGCTGTCCGGTGGTCGACACGTTCTGGCAGACCGAGACCGGCGGCCACATGATCACGCCTCTCCCCGGCGCGACGCCGCTGAAGCCGGGCTCGGCGACCACGCCCTTCTTCGGCATCAAGCCTGCCGTCCTCGACCCACACGGCGGCGATCCTCTGGAGGGGGCTGCCGAGGGTGTCCTCGTCATCACCAATTCGTGGCCGGGCCAGATGCGGACGGTGTACGGCGACCACCAGCGTTTCATGGACACCTACTTCCAGCAGTACAAAGGCAACTACTTCACCGGTGACGGCTGCCGGCGTGACGAGGACGGCTACTACTGGATCACCGGCCGGGTCGACGACGTGCTCAACGTCTCCGGCCACCGGATGGGGACGGCGGAGATCGAGAGCGCGCTGGTCGCGCATCCTGCCGTGTCGGAGGCCGCGGTGGTCGGCTATCCGCACGACATCAAGGGGCAGGGGATCTACTGCTATGTCACCCTGATGGGCGGCAAGGAGCCGTCTGAGGAGCTGCGCAAGGAGCTCTCGGACTGGGTCCGCGCCGACATCGGGCCGATCGCAAAGCCCGACCACATCCAGTGGGCGCCGGGTCTGCCGAAGACCCGTTCGGGCAAGATCATGCGCCGCATCCTCAGGAAGATCGCCGAGGACGATTTCGGCGCGTTGGGCGATACGTCAACGCTCGCCGAGCCCGAAGTGGTGGAAGACCTCATCGAGAACCGCCAGAACCGCAAGGAAACCGCCTGACGCCCTGGCGGCTCGCGCGGCGACCCGAAAGGCGGCCTCCGGGCCGCCTTTTTTCGTTCAGGCGGCGTCCGCAGGCGGGAACGCCCTCGCGAATGCGGCGAGGCCCGGCGGGGTGAAGCGGACCGTGCGGCTGCCCTCGACGCGGCGGAGCCAGCGCCGCTCCTCCATCGCCGAGAACAGCGCGCGGCCGAGGCTGCCGGCGAGGTGGGTGCGCCGCTCGCTCCAGTCGAGGCACTCGCGGCAGAGCGGGGCGCGGCCCTTGCGGAGCGCCGCGACGTCGATGCCGAAGTCCTCCATCAGTGCCTCGCCGGGCGGTGTCAGCGCGATGCCGTCGGCGCCCACCGTCAGCGCACCGCGGCGGCAGAGGCTCTCGTAGAGCTCGACCGCGCGTGCGCCGGCAAGATGGTTGTAGCAGACGCGGGCGCTGCGCAGCTCCGCGTCGCGCGGGCCTGTGCGCGTGCGCAGGTCCCCCGCGCCGGCGGCGAACCCGTCGAGCGCCTCCAGCGTCGCCGCGACGTCCTCTCCGGCGAGCGCGACGTAGCGGTGCCGGCCCTGACGGCGGGTGACGGTGAGGCCGCCGGCTTCCAGCTTGGCGAGGTGGGAGGAGGCGGTCTGTGCGCTGACGCCGGCTTCGCGCGCAAGCTCGCTCGCGGTCAGCGCCTTGCCGCTCATCAGCGCGGACAGGATGTTGGCGCGCGCCGGATCGCCGATCAGCGCTGCGATGCGCGCAAGGTTCGCTCCTTCTTTCATGCCGCCATCATACCGCCCTTCGCCGGCTCACGCTTCGGTCCGCATCGAAGCATCGCACGGCCCGGTCCCGCTAGCGTCCATCCCGTACCGGATGGAGGCGACGATGAAGACGACCCCTGCAGGCGCGTTGAGCGTAACGGCCGTGCCGAGATTAAAACCGCCGCAGCGGCGCTTGGCGCATCGTATCCGCCTGTGGCTCGACGTGTGGAGCGAGCGGCGCAGCCTCGCGATGCTCGACGACAGGGCGCTTGCCGATCTCGGCCTCACGCCGGCCGACGTGCGGCGCGAAACCGCGCGTCCCCTTTTCGACGTGCCGACATGCCGCTAGGGCGTTGCGGCCGCCGCCGGGATTGGCCGGTAGGCCCAGAGCTGGCCGCCGGTGCGGATCCGCACCGTGCGCACCACCGTCGCGGTCTCCCTCGCGCCGTTGTCGTCGCGGGTCCGCGTCTCGCGGGTGGTGACAGGCGACGCGTCGAAGTCGCGCGTGTAGATGGTGTTGCGCTGCACGCGGCGGCCGATGGTGCCGTAGTTCTGCTCCAGAACGGAGACGCGGCCCTGCGCGTCCGGCTGGCTCTCCACGATCACCGTGTGATGGCCGCGGGACGTGCTGCCGCCTTCCTCGGTCCACCCGCTGCCGTCGGCAAAGGTCACGGCGGTGGTGCCGGTGTCGGTCTCGGTGAAGTCGCGCATCTGGATGATGTCGCCGGGGCGCAGCTGCCTGAGGTCCGTGATGCGGGTGCCCCAGATATAGTCGGCGTTGGGGGTCACCTCGCCGAAAGAGCCTGACAGCCGGCCGCCCGATGCGGCAAGCGCCTGCTCGGCAAGGTCCCAGCATTCGCCCGCGCCGACCTGCTGTCCGATCCGGCCGCGCGCCCAGGTGGCGACCGCCTGGTTGATGTTCGCCGGTTCTTCGTCCGCCATGATCGTGCTCCTGAGAATGAAGCACTGAGGCCGGGAAAATGACGAGGCTGGCCTCGGTGCCCCCTAGAGGTGGCCCGTCGGCGGGCACGAAATTGTGATCGGCGTCACAGGTGAGCGACCGCGGATGCGCTTCAGCCGGCGCGCTCCTCCGGCAGCGCGTGGCGCTGGAGGAGGGGGAGCTGCGTCAGCGTGAAGAGGATGGTGAGCGGCATCGTCCCGAACACCTTGAAGGCGACCCAGGTGTCGGTCGAGAACGTTCGCCAGACGACCTCGTTGAGGATGGCGAGGAAGAGGAAGAACAGCCCCCAGCGCAGCGAGAGCTTCCACCAACCCTCCGCGTCGAGCTGGAACACGCTGTCGAACACGATGCCGAGGAGGGGCTTCTTGAAGACGAAGAGGCCGACGAGAAGCGCCGCGGAGAACACGAGGTTCACGATGGTCGGCTTCATCTTGATGAACGTGTCGTTCTGCAGATAGAGCGTCAGCCCGCCGAACACGATTACGATCAGCCCCGAAATCAGCGGCATGATCGGCACCCGCCGGTAGACCGCGAGCGAAACCGCCAGCGACATCACCGTGGCGACCATGAAGGCGGACGTGGCCGCCATGATCGAAAGCTGGTCGGCCGGCACGTCAGCGATAGGGCAGGAACCGGCCGAGGTTCCACGCTTCCGCGCGCGAGTTCACGAGAAAGAAGATCACGAGCGGACCGATTTCCAGCACGAGCTTCAGGATGCCGGACTGTTTCCGCTGCACCATGGTGTCGTTTCCTTCCCTATCGTCGTTTCGGCGCGATACCGCGCCGACGGCGGCCATCGCGGCGGGTGCAGTGCTAACCCAGCACCGCCGGCAGGCATAGACGGCAATCTGACCGGCCGCCTCCGGTCACCAACCCCGCCGGCGGCGGATCGTTCGCAAGTCCTGCGCAGCCCCGGTGGTGTCGCAACGCGGCGCATGTCTGTAGACTGGCGGCGGAACGCACGCTTCGGACGCCACCAGAGGAGACGCATGGCGGAGAGTTCGCCCTACGGCCGCCGCCAGCGCCTGCAAGCGCCGCAGGGCGCGCCGACCTGGCTCGACCATCTTTCGGCGCGCGAGACCGCCGTGCGCGGTGCCCAGGATGGCTGGCTGCGGGATACCGCCCTCTGGATCGCGCGGATCCTCCTGTTCCTGTCCACGGTGTTCTCGATGATCGGCTTCGGCCCGTTCCTCGGCGGAGACGGGATGTCGGCCGAGGGCAACGCGGTGCGCCAGCTCGTCTTCGTGATGTTCGCCGCGATGGCGGTGCCGCTCATCATGCTGGAATGGCGGAGGATCACCGTCCTCATCGCGCGCGTCTGGTCGCTGGTGCTGGTTCTTTCCACCATGCTCCTGTCGGCGGTGTGGTCGGTCTACCCGTCGATCACGGTGAAGCGCTTCTTCGTCTACTTCATCGTCTTCCTGGTGGCGCTCGGCGTCACCGCCGTCCTGCGCACGCCGCGGGCGTTCTTCGGCCCGGTTCTGGCGGCGTTCGCGTTCGTGCTTCTTGGCAACTTCGCCTACACCGTCGTCCAGCCCGGCGTCGCCTGGTCGCCGATCGGCCTGCAGGGAATGCACACCTCGAAGAATGTCGCGGGCATGGTGTCGCAGGCGATGGCGATCACGTTCGCGTGCGCGGCGATCGGGGTGCGCAATCCCGCGGGGTTCTGGGCTACCATCGGGCTGGCGCTCCTGGCGCTGCTGTTCCTCGCGCTCACCGTCTCGAAGACGGCGCTGGGGCTGACGGTGGTGTGCATCTTCGGCTTCCTGCCGGCCTATCTTCTCATCTGGTACAGCCGCACCGTCGGGGCGCTCGCGCTGGTGGGGATCGTCGGGATCATCAGCGCGATCACGTTCGCCACGGGGGTGTTCGACCTCACGGGGGCGGACTGGGCCGAGATCGTGACCGGCGACCCGACCTTCTCGGCGCGCGACCAGCTCTGGGCCGCCGCGGTCCAGCACATCGGCAAGGCGCCGTGGCTCGGCTACGGGTACGGCGCGCAATGGTCGCTCCTGCCGCTCTACCATCCGCTCTGGGGCTATCTGGGCTTCTGGAACGGGGTGGACGAGACGCTTCTCATCCTGCGCCAGTTCCACAACGGCTACCTCGACCTGATGGTCACCGGCGGCTTCCTCTTCGTCGGCGTCGTCGCGATCTTCGTCGTCGATGTGTTCGGCAAGATCGCAAAGGCCATCGCGCGGCGGGAGAACGACCGCTGGGCGCTCGCGGGCAGCGCATGGTTCGCGATCTACGTGATCTCGACGCTGTTCAGCAACATGATGGAATCCAGCCTGTTTTTCCCCGACATGTTCCTCGGCCAGTTCCTCGTGGTCATGGTCGTCGCGCACACCTCGTGGGGCATCCGCGGCCCGGCGTGAGGGGGGAAGCGGGTGGCGGCAGGCCGATTCGGCTTGGGCGCGTTCGCATTTGTGCCTAAAAATGAGGCGTATGTTTCAGGCGGGACGGCGAAGGGTCCCGCAGGCTGGCGTTCGTGGCGAAGCGGGGCGGCGCCGTTTTACGCTTTGGTTCGCGCCCTTCGAAAGGGTAAAGGATCGGCGTGCGTGCGATCGGAAGAGGTGGGATGGACCAGTCCGTCAGTCCGAAGACGAGGATGAGCGACCTCCACGGGGCAAGAGGCCTCGAGGTGCGCGCGCTCGCCAAGACCTATGGCAAGCGCACCGTGGTGGCGGACGTCTCCCTTTCGCTGCGGCAGGGGGAAACCGTCGGGCTCCTGGGGCCGAACGGCGCCGGCAAGACGACGGTGTTCTACATGATCACCGGCCTCATCAAGCCCGATGCCGGTTCCATCACCCTCGACGGTTTCGACGTGACGGCGCTGCCGATGTACCGGCGCGCCCGCCTCGGCATCGGCTACCTCCCGCAGGAAGCCTCGATCTTCCGTGGCCTCTCGGTCGCGCAGAACGTCATGGCGATCCTGGAGCTGACCGAGCCGACGCGCGCCGCGCGCCGTGCCGCGCTCGACGAGCTCCTGTCCGAATTCGGCCTCACCCGCCTTGCCGATGCGCCGGCCACGTCGCTTTCCGGCGGCGAGCGGCGGCGCGTGGAAATTGCGCGTGCGCTCGCCTCCCGGCCGGACTTCATGCTCCTCGACGAGCCTTTCGCCGGCGTCGATCCGATTGCGGTATCGGATATTCAGGCGCTGGTGCGGCACCTGACGCGGCGCGGTATCGGCGTTCTCATCACCGACCATAACGTGCGGGAAACTTTGGGGCTTATCGACCGGGCCACGATCATCGCGTCAGGCTCGGTCCTGACCGAGGGAACGCCTGAGGAGATCGTCGCGCACCCCGACGTCCGGCGCCTCTATCTCGGAGACAAATTCCGTCTTTGACAGCCGCGTTTCAATGTTTATTGATTAAGCATGCAAGGAACGCGCCAACCGATGGAATTTTCGTGACACCGCAGCTCAGGCTCGTCCAGTCCCAGCGTCAGACGCTCGCAATGACGCCGCAGTTGATGCAGGCAATCAAGCTCCTGCAAATGTCCAACCTGGAGCTCGAGGCCGCAGTTCGGGAGGAGGTGGACCAGAACCCGCTCCTCACCCTCGCGGCCCGTGCCGACACGAGGCCCGCCCCCCGCGGCGACGGCCGGATCACGGCAAAGCGGGAAGTCTCCCGCGATTTCATGAACGACCCGATGGCGACGGTGGCCGAGCGCACCTCGCTCGCGACCCACTGCCAGCGCGAGAGCGTCGGCCTCGGCTTCACGCCGGCCGAGCGTGACATCGCGTCCTATCTCATCAACTCGCTCGACGAGGACGGCCGGCTCGAGGAGGATGTGGTCGACACCGCGATCGGGCACCTTGCCGTCTCCCGCGCCGCAGTCGAGGGGACGCTGACACGCCTTCAGGGCATCACGCCGGCGGGGCTCTTCGCCCGCTCGCTGGAGGAGTGCCTCTCGCTCCAGCTCGCCGACCGGGGCGAGCTCTGCGGCGTCGCGAAATGCGTTCTCGCCAACCTCCAGATCCTCGCCAAGCGCGACGTCAGGCGTCTGGCGGACCTTGCCAATTCCAGCGAGGCCGAGGTGCTCGCTGTCGCCGCCCGCATCCGTGCGCTCGACCCGCGCCCGGGCCGCACGTTCGACACCACCCCCGTGCAGATCATGGAGCCGGACGTGATCGTCCAGCCTCTCGGCAACGGCGGCTTCAAGGTGATCCTCGACACGCAGCGCCTGCCGCGCGTCCTGATCGATTCAGAATATCATGCTGAAATCACCGCCTGCGGTGCGGGGCCGGCGACGAGCTTTGCCAACCAGTGCATGCGCTCGGCCCACTGGCTGACCCGCAGCCTCGACCAGCGCGCCCGCACCATCGTGAAGGTCGCGAGCGCGATCGTGACGCGCCAGCGGGCCTTCTTCGAAGGCAAGGCGCAGCATGTGAGCCCGCTCACCCTGCGCGAAATCGCCGAGGACATCGGCATGCACGAATCCACGGTGAGCCGCGTCGTCTCCAACAAGGCGCTGACCTCGCCGCGCGGCGTCTTCCCTTTCCGCGCCTTCTTCGCGGTGGCGATCGATGCGGCCGACGGCAGCGTCTCGGCGGACTCGGTCCGTGCAAAGATCCGATTTCTTGTGGAGAGCGAGACCGCGGCCAGCGTCCGCTCCGACGACGAGATCGTGAAGACGCTGAAAGCCTCGGGGATCGTGATCGCGCGGCGCACAGTCGCCAAATATCGCGAGGCGATGAACATCCCGTCCTCCGTGGAGCGCCGGCGCATGGCTCGGCACGAAGGGTTCAGCTCCAGCGCAGCCCGGCGTTGACACGGGCGGCGGCGCGGCCATAGAAGGCCGCGCCACGCGAGCCCGATCTGACCACCCATCGTCGGCGCCGCACCGCCGGCCTTCCGCGCCGGCCAAGAACGTTTATACTCCCTGGGTCGGGACAGAAGGCTGCCTCCTATGCCGTTGACGATTGCCGGAAAACACATGGACGTTGGTGATGCGCTGCGAACGCGCATCGAGGAGCGTCTGACCGAGTCCGTCTCGAAATATTTCGACGGGCACTACACCGGCCAGGTCACCCTCAAGAAGTCGTCCGCCGGCTTCGACGCCGACTGCACCATCCACCTCGACACCGGGATCGTCCTGCGTGCCTCCGGCAATGCCGGCGAGGCGCCCCACGCGTTCGAAGTCGCGGCCGAGAAGATCGACAAGCGCCTCCGCCGCTACAAGCGCCGCCTCAAGGCGCACCACACCGGCGCGCCTTCCGTCGGCGAAATCGCCGCCGCGGCGATGGAATTCCAGATCGAGACGCCGGACGACGAGGAGGAGCTGGAGGCCAACTACGCACCGCTCGTCGTCGCCGAGACTCCCACCAAGATCAAGACGATGACCGTCGGCATGGCCGTCCTCGAGCTCGACCTCACCGAAACGCCGGCCCTGATGTTCATGAACGCCGCGAACAAGACGCTCAACGTCGTGTTCCGCCGTGCGGACGGGAACGTGGGCTGGATCGACCCGTCGATGGTTTCCGGTGCCGCATCGGTGCAGGGAACAGGGACGGCGGGTTAGCGGCCTTTATGGATATCGGCGCACTCATCAGCCAGGACGCCGTTTACATCGACGTCGACGTTCACTCCAAGAAGCACGCGATCCAGGAAGTGAGCGCCGCGCTCGCCAAGCGGACGGGGATGCCCGAGCGGGCGATCTTCGACACGCTGCTGGAGCGCGAGCGGCTGGGTTCGACCGGCGTCGGCAACGGCGTCGCGATCCCGCACGGCAAGCTCGCGGACCTCGACGAGATCGTCGGGGTGTTCTTCCGGCTCAGGAGCGCGATCACCTTCGATTCGCTCGACGACCAGCCGGTCGACCTGATCTTCGCCCTTCTCGCCCCGGAAGACGCCGGGGCCGATCATCTGAAGGCCCTTGCCAAGATCGCCCGGGTCCTGCGCTCGCCCGGCCTCGCCGACGAGCTGCGCGACGCCGCCTCACGCGGTGACGCCCACTACTACCTCACGCGCACCCCGGTCAGCGCGAACTAGCGCGCTGCGGTCCCGGATTCGCGCTGCCTCGCGGCATCCTCGTGTGCCGCGCGCAGCGGTGCGGTGTCGTAGAGGACGGTCAGCTTGGTCACCAACCCGTCTTCGTCCAGTTCGAGGATGTTGACGACCTCGAATTCGACGATCGTGCCGTTCGACAGCGTCCAGCTGTACTCGAACTGCACCGCGAGGGCGTTGTCCGGCTTCCGCGCCGTCAGGATGCGGATCAGCCGGGTGGTGGATCGCGCCGTATCGCTGAACACGTTTGCAAAAAACAGATCGACGGGTTGCAAGCCGTAGAGCGGCGAATGGACCCTCGCATTCGGCCGGAAGAGGGAGAGGACGGCAGCATAGTCCCCCGCCTCGATGGCGCTCAGGTACCGCCTGCAAAGTTGGTCAACGTCCAAAAGGTATCTCCTGTAGCCGGGCGCGCCTTGTCAACGACGGCACGACTTGGCAATTGAAGGACATCTAAAAACGCGTTGAGGGAATGAGTGCAATGGCCGGCCGCACGCTGTACGACAAGATCTGGGACGACCATCTGGTCGAGATCGCCGATGACGGTACGGCGCTCGTGTATATCGACCGCCACCTCGTCCATGAAGTCACATCGCCTCAGGCGTTCGAAGGCCTGCGTCTCGCCGGACGCAAGGTTCATGCCCCGACGCGGACCTTGGCAGTCGTTGACCACAACGTGCCGACGACGGACCGCAGCCAGGGCATCGACGACCCCGAGTCGCGCCTCCAGGTCGAGACACTGGCCGAGAATGCCGTCGCGTTCGGCCTCGAATACTACAACGAGCGCGACATTCGCCAGGGCATCGTCCACATCGTGGGCCCGGAGCAGGGCTTCACGCTGCCCGGCATGACCATCGTGTGCGGCGACAGCCACACCTCCACGCACGGCGCGTTCGGCGCTCTGGCACAGGGGATCGGCACGTCCGAGGTGGAGCACGTCCTCGCCACGCAGACGCTGGTCGCCCGCAAGTCGAAGAACATGCGCATCACCGTGGACGGCGTCGCCCCGTCATGGCTGACGGCGAAGGACATTGTCCTCTCCATCATCGGCCACATCGGCACCGCCGGCGGCACCGGGCACGTCATCGAGTTCGCCGGCAGCGCCATCCGCGCCCTGTCGATGGAAGGGCGGATGACGGTCTGCAACATGTCGATCGAGGCGGGCGCGCGCGCCGGCATGGTCGCACCGGACGAGACCACCTACGAGTACATCAACGGCCGGCCCAAGGCACCGAAGGGCGCCGCCTGGGACCAGGCGGTCGCCTACTGGAAGAGCCTCCCCAGCGACCCCGACGCGGTGTTCGACGTCGAAGTGACGCTCGACGCGGCCAACCTGCCGCCGGTCGTGACCTGGGGCACTTCGCCCGAAACGGTCGTGTCGATCGAGGGGAAGGTGCCGGATCCTGCGGAAATCGCGCACCCGGACAAGCGCCGTTCGGTGGAGCGGGCGCTGAAGTACATGGGCCTGACGCCCGGGACGCCGATGACCGAGATCGAGATCGACAAGGTCTTCATCGGCTCGTGCACCAACGGGCGGATCGAGGATCTGCGCGCCGTCGCCGAGATCGTCCGCGGCAAGAAGATGGCCGAGCGGGTGACGGGGCTGATCGTGCCGGGCTCCGGTCTCGTGAAGGCGCAGGCGGAGCAAGAAGGGCTCGACAAGATCTTCATCGAGGCGGGCTTCGAGTGGCGCGAGCCGGGCTGCTCGATGTGCCTCGGCATGAATGCCGACCGCCTGAACCCGGAGGAGCGCTGCGCGTCGACCTCCAACCGCAACTTCGAGGGCCGTCAGGGCCTGCGCTCGCGCACCCACCTCGTGTCGCCCCAGATGGCGGCGGCGGCGGCGATCGCCGGCCACTTCGTGGACGTCCGCACCATCTGACGTGCTTGCGGCGCGGCCCTCGGGCCGCGCCGCAATCGTTCTAGTAGCCGCGCCAGTAGGGGCGGCCGCCGCAGCCGCGGATCACACGGACGACACGCCCGCGCGGGGTCCGCCGCACCACCCGCGTCACGCACCGCGGCGGACGATAGACCGGACCGGGCGCGTAGATCGGCGGCGCGTAGTAGGGCGGATAGACCGCGATTGGCGGCCGGTAGTACGGCGGACGGTAGTGCGGAGGCCGGTAATGCGGCGGCCGGTAGTGCGGCGGCCGGTGCGGTGGCCTCCAGCCCGGCGGGCGCGACCAGGCGACATCCACCGGCGCACCGGCATCCTGGCTGCGCAGCGCATCGAGCCTTCCGCCCCCGTCTGCGCGGCCTGCATCGAATTCGGAAGCCGGCGCGCGCTGGCGGGTCGCGAGGCGCTGCGACGGTGCCGGGCTCAGCGGCACGCTGTCGAGCGGCATTCCGGACGCGTCGTAGCGGTCGATCCGGGTCGGCTCATAGCCCCCGTCTTCGGCGCCGGCGGTGGACGGGGTCGCGAACGTCGCGGCTCCCAGCAGGGCCGCCATTCCGGCGGCAGCAAACAACAGATTTCTCACGGCACCCTCCATCTCACACATGGAGAATAGGCAATGTCGGCTGAACCGGTGCTGAGATCGCCGTTCAGCGAGCCTTCAGGAACGCCTTTCCGCGACGAACCGGCACGCCTCGGAGAGGACGCCGCCAGACGCGCCGAGCGCCTCGAGCTGGCGTGCCGCGTCAGCCACCGCCTCGGCAAGCCTGCCGCGCGCGGTCTCGACGCCGACGAGCTGCGGGATGGTCGCCTTGCCGCCGCCTTCGTCCTTGCCGACGCGCTTGCCCGTCTCCTCCGCTGTCCCCTCGATGTCGAGGAGGTCGTCGGCGAGCTGGAACGCCTCGCCGAGCCGCGCGCCGAACGCGGCGAATCCGGCACGAACGTCCGCCGACGCGCCGGCGGTGACGGCGCCCGCCTCGGCGGCGGCCCGGATCAGCGCGCCGGTCTTCATCGACTGCATCAGGCGGACGCCCGCCGCGTCGAGCCCGATGGCGTTGAGGTCGCGATACTGACCGCCGACCATCCCGGCAAAGCCGGAGGCTTCGGCGAGGAGGCGGGCGAGGGGGCCCGCCGCTTCGGCGGCTCACCGGCGGCGAGGTGATGATCTCGAACGCCAGCGCCTGCAGCCCGTCGCCGACGAGAATCGCCGTCGCCTCGTCATAGGCCTTGTGGACGGTGGGGCGGCCGCGGCGCATGTCGTCGTCGTCCATTGCGGGGAGATCGTCGTGGACGAGGCTGTAGGCGTGGAGGCATTCGAACGCGGCGCCGACGGCTGTCGCGGGGGCGAGGTCGTCCGCCCCGCAGGCGCGGGCGCATTCGATGACGAGAAACGGGCGGAAACGCTTGCCGCCGCCCAGCAGCGCATGGCGCGTCGCCTCCACCAGCCGGGGTGGGCAGCGGCCGTCCGCCTCGACGCGCCCGAGGGTCCGGGTCAGGACGTCATCGGTCGCTGCGGCGGCGGCCCCGAGGCTGTCGGCAAAGCCCATCACGTTGTTCACCCTTGTCGTTTCCCCACATCCAACCATAGGTGAAGGCTGTGGAGCGGGCTACGCTCGGGCGGTATGTGAGGCCAGATGCGGCGAGTTTTCAAAATCTTCGTTGGCGTTCTCGCGCTGGTGGCCTCGATTCCGCTGGTGCTGACGGTGCTTTATGCGTTCGTCCAGCCCGTTGCGCTTCCCGTGGAGCGGCTGAAATGGCGCGACAGGCCGGTCGAACAGCAGTGGGTGCCGCTGGACGAGATCGCGCCGGAGCTGGTGCGCGCCGTCATCATGGCCGAGGACGCGCGCTTCTGCCTCCACTACGGGGTGGACCTTAGGCAGATGCGAATCGTGATCGGCGAGGCGCTCGACGGCGAAAAGCCGCGCGGGGCGAGCACGATCACCATGCAGGTGGTGAAGACGCTCTTCCTGTGGCCTGAGCGCGACTACCTGCGCAAGGCCGTGGAGGTGCCGCTCGCGCTGTGGATGGACCTCGTCCTGTCGAAGGACAGGATCATCGAGATCTACCTCAACGTCGCCCAGTGGGGCAGGGGCGTCTACGGCATCGAGGCGGCGTCGCAGAAGGTGTTCGGCGTTGCCGCAGCCGACCTCAGCCGGGAGGAGGCGCTGGCGCTCGCGACCATCCTGCCGGCACCGGCGGCGCGCAATCCGGCGCGGCCCGGCTCGCGGCAGCGCGCGGTGATCGCCCATGTCGAGCGGGAGCTTGACCGCGCGCCGTGGGTGTTTACCTGTCTGTCGGATCGAATCCAGCCCTGAACGCGGCGCGTTGCCCTGTCAGGCGTTGCAATTCCGGCTGCTGCGCAGTATAGGGCCGGGTCCGGCGTGCTTGGCGTCCTTTTCCGGGCGCGCGCCCCTATTCAAACGTATTGTTGCGCCGCGGTGCGCGGCGAGAGGAGAGACCGATGGCTGTCCCCAAGCGGAAAGTCAGTTCCATGAAGCGCGGCTTCCGCCGCTCGACGGACGCGCTGAAGGCCCCGACCTATGTCGAGGACAAGGATTCGGGCGAGCTGAAGCGCCCGCACCACATCGACCTCAAGAGCGGGCGCTATCGCGGCCGTCAGGTCCTGCCCGCACAGGACGATTGATCGACGACGGCGCACACCCGCGAGCGGGGTGCGCCGGAACCCGTGGATGGGTGTGAGACTTCTGTTGTAAGGCGAGCGTTGTCGCTTCGGTCGCGTTTGCGCACTTAGATTACGTTCAGAACACAAGTCCAGAACACAAGGACACCATCCATGGGCATGATCCCGTTCACTCTGATACCGCTTGTCCTCTACGGGTTCGCGGCCATCTTCCTGTACGACCACTCCAACTACGTGGTGGAGCCCGGACAGGTCGCGCTGCATCCGTTCTGGGACAAGGTGGTCGCCGGAGTTACCCTCGTTTCCGGCCAGAGCTGGGCACTCACCTACGGCGATCTCCTGATCGTGATCGCGCTGGTGTTCCTGCTGTTCTCGATGCTGCGTTCGGCTTCAACCTCGCGCACCACCGTCATCGGCAACATGATCATGGTGCTGGTGCTGTGCGCCTACATCGTGCTGTTCCTCACGGTCAGCTTCGCCGGCACGTCGATCTTCTTCCTGCTGATGATCATCACCCTGGTGGACACGCTCGCAACCGTCTCGATCTCGATGGTGGCGTCGCACTCGCGCATGGATGCCGTGCCGGACTGACGTCTCGCACATTCTCGGCTCATGAAGGGAGGCCCCGGTTCACGCCGGCGGCCTCTCTTTCGTTTGGCGCCCGCGCCGGGCGCGCTGCGCTCAGCCCTTCTCGGGCGCGGCGACCAGATTTTCCTCGATCTCGATATCGTCCCCGGCAGGGGTTTCGGCGGGGGTCTTGGGGGCTGGTTCGTCGCCGCCGCCGAGCCTTGCGATCTTCGCCTGCATCGACGCCAGCTCCTCGCGCAGTGCGGCGACGTCCTTGGCAAGAAGCTCGTCCTTGCCAGGGGCGGCCGGGGCCGCTGCCTGATCGGCGTGCTCGCCTGCCGCGCCATAGGGCATGAACATGCGCATCGAACGCTGGAAGATGTCCATGTTGCGACGCACCTGATCCTCGACCGCCGAGAACGCCTGCACACCCAGCGTCTGGTTGATGTGGCGGCCGAGCTTTTCCTGCTCGCGCGTGAACGTCGACAACGAATGCTCCAGGTACGTCGGCACCAGGCCCTGGAGCTGGCCGCCGTAGAACGTAATCAGCTGGCGCAGGAAAGAAATCGGCAGCAGCCCGCCGCCGCGGCTCTCGGCATCGAATATGATCTGGCCGAGAACGCCGCGCGTGATGTCTTCGTTCGTCTTGGCGTCCTGCACGACGAAATTTTCGCCGTTTCTCACCATTTCAGCGAGCGTGTCGAGCGTGACGTACGCGCTCGTGCGCGTATTGTAGAGACGCCGATTTGCATACTTCTTGATGACAGTCGTTTGCGTTTCGGTGGACATACTCGCCTCATGTGTTCGGTACGCAAGGGATGCGCGAGATCGAGCGCATTGCACGGCCGTTTACCCACTTTGACTAAATCGAATTTGCGGACGGCGCGAGTCGAATTGCTGCAAATGCGAACATGTCGCCTCGCGGTTTGGTTGACAGCACCGGAGGCGGGGCGCTGTAGTCCGCTCAAACCCTAGGCACGTCGGCCGATGAGCGCCTCGTCGCGCTCCAACCAAAACCGACGACAAGAGCGAGGAGAATTTCTATGGCGAGCGAGAGCGTGGTGATTGCCGGCGCGGCCCGGACCCCCGTCGGCGCCTTCAACGGCGCATTCGCGACCGTCCCTGCGGCCGACCTCGGCGCGACCGCCATCAAGGGCGCGCTGGAGCGCGCCGGCGTGTCGCCGGACGAGGTCAACGAGGTCATCATGGGCCAGGTGCTGACCGCGGCGCAGGGGATGAACCCCGCCCGGCAGGCCTCCATGCAGGCGGGCATCCCCAAGGAAGCCTCCGCCTGGGTGCTCAACCAGGTGTGCGGCTCGGGCCTTCGCGCCGTCGCGCTCGGGATGCAGCAGATCCTGACCGGTGACGCCGAGATCGTCGTCGCCGGCGGGCAGGAGAACATGTCCCTGTCGCCGCACGCCGCGCACCTGCGCGCAGGCCACAAGATGGGCGACATGAAGATGATCGACACCATGATCAAGGACGGCCTGTGGGACCACTTCAACGGCTACCACATGGGCACGACCGCCGAGAACGTCGCGCGCGAGTGGCAGATCACCCGTGAGCAGCAGGACGAGTTCGCCGTCCGCTCGCAGAACAAGGCCGAAGAGGCCCAGAAGGCCGGCCGCTTCCAGGACGAGATCGTCCCCGTCACCGTGAAGGGCCGCAAGGGCGACACCGTCGTCGACCAGGACGAGTACATCCGCCACGGCGCGACGCTGGACAGCGTGGCCAAGCTGCGCCCTGCGTTCGACAAGGACGGCACGGTCACGGCGGGCAACGCGTCGGGCATCAACGACGGCGGTGCGGCGGTGGTGCTGATGAGCGAATCGAATGCGTCGAAGCGCGGGATCACCCCGATGGCGCGGATCGTGTCGTGGGCGACCGCAGGCGTCGATCCCAAGGTGATGGGGTCGGGCCCGATCCCGGCGTCGCGCAAGGCGCTGGAGAAGGCAGGCTGGTCCGTCGGCGACCTCGACCTGGTGGAGGCCAACGAGGCATTCGCCGCGCAGGCCTGCGCCGTCAACAAGGACATGGGCTGGGCGGACGACATCGTGAACGTCAATGGCGGGGCAATTGCCATCGGGCACCCGATCGGCGCGTCCGGCAACCGCGTCCTCAACACGCTTCTGTTCGAGATGGCGCGCCGCGGTGCCAACAAGGGTCTCGCGACGCTGTGCATCGGCGGCGGCATGGGCGTTGCCCTGTGCGTCGAGCGCATGGGCTGACGTCCAGCGCATCGCGACGAAACGAGCCGCGCGCCAGAGGGCGCGCGGCTTTTTCGTAGCTACTTCTTCTTGGGTGCGCGGCGCGGCTTGGTTGCGGGCGCGGCCATCTGCTCGTTCTGCGCGCCGGAGCCGGCCGGTGCGTCGCCGAGCGAGGGGGCCTGGCCCATCGGCTCCGCGGCCGCGACGGAGAACTCGCCGCGCCCATCGAGCGAGGGACCTGACGTCCACCGGCCTTCCGGTGCATCCTTGTCGAGCGAGGTGTTAAGGAAGACGTAGGAGTGCGCCATCGCCTCGTGCTCCTCCGGCACCGAGTTGGGGATCGGCAGGACCGCGTTCCAGCCGCCCAGTTCCTCGATCACGGCGAGCCACTGCTGCTGGTGCATCGTGTCGCGCGCGATCAGGAAGGACAGCATGTCCTTCATCCCGGCATCGTCGGTCATGTTGTAGAGGCGGGCTGCCAGAACGCGGCCGCCGGCTTCGGCCGTAGCGTTCGCCATCATGTCGGCGCCGATGTTACCGGTCGCGTAGATGTGGCTCATGTCGAACGGAATGCCGTTGGAATTGACCGGCATCGCCGAAAGGCCTGACGAGAGAATGTGCCGCGGGTTCATTCCGCCGAGGATCGCATTCACAATCGGGTCCTTGGCGGCTTCCTCCTGCATCGAGGTCGGCGCGCCTTCGAGGTTGAGCGCCACCGCATGGCCCAGAAACTCGATGTGCGACAACTCTTCTGTCGCCGTCGCGATCAGCATGTCGCGATACTTGGCGGGGCCGCGGGCGCCCATGGCCTGGAAGAAATACTGCATCGCCACGCGAATTTCGCCTTCGACGCCGCCGATCGCCTGCTGCAGCATCTTCGCGAACAGCGGATTGGGGGTGTCGACCTTCACTTCGTACTGCAATCGGGAAGAGTGGAAGAACATAGGCCTGCTCCTGTCTGGACAGGGACCGAACAGCGTTAGGTAGGGATCAGTTCCGAATGTTGACCCGCTAAAATAGGAAAATCCTACAATTGGCTCCGCGGGTCAGGTAACGCCGCGCGGCGGACGCGGCCGTTTACGCTGCGGCGCACGATTGACGGCCCCCGGTCAAGTGCCTCAACTGGCGAGGAATTTGCCGAAAGAGGCAACGAATCCGGGAGGAATGCATGGGACGGATCGCACTGGTCACTGGCGGAACGCGTGGTATCGGAGCCGCCATATCGAAAGCGCTCAAGGCCAGCGGGCACACGGTGGTCGCCAACTACGCCGGTAACGACGAAAAGGCCACCGCCTTCAAGGCCGAGACCGGGATCGCGGTGAAGAAGTTCGACGTCGGCGATGCGGCGGCCTGCGAGACGGCCCTTGCCGAGATCGAGAGCGAGATCGGCCCGATCGATGTCGTCGTCAACAACGCCGGCATCACCCGCGACGGCACCTTCCACAAGATGACGCTCGACCAGTGGAACGCGGTGATCCAGACCAATCTCACCTCGCTGTTCGCGGTGACACGCCCGCTCATCAACGGGATGCGCGACCGGGGCTTCGGCCGGGTCATCAACATCTCGTCCATCAACGGGCAGAAGGGGCAGATGGGGCAGGTGAACTATTCGGCCGCCAAGGCCGGCGTCATCGGCTTCACCAAGGCGCTGGCGCAGGAAGGGCGCGAAGAAGGGCGTCACCGTCAACTGCATCTGCCCGGGCTACATCGACACCGACATGGTGGCCGCCGTACCGGAGAAGGTGCTCCAGAGCATCATCGCGGGCATTCCGGTCGGCCGGCTCGGGCAGGCGGACGAGATCGGCAAACTTTGCGCCTACCTCGCCTCGGATGATGCCGCCTTCATCACCGGCGCGACGATGACGATCAACGGTGGCCAGTACATGGCGGCCTGACGGACCGCCCCGCCGCCAGCCGGCGGGGCACCGTTGCCGCCGGGCGGATCAGGCCGCGTAGGCCTGGAATCCGATATAGGCGACGTAGAGCGAGAGGAGGACGCCGCCCTCCAGCCGCGTGACCCGGCGCCCCGTGGCGACGATCACCACCATCCCGATCGAAACCAGCACCATCATCGGTATGTCGAAGGTGCGCATCCCGTCCGAGACCGGGATCGGCGAGACCAGCGCCGTGATCCCGCCGATGCCGATGGCGTTGTAGACGTTGGAGCCGAGCACGTTGCCGAGCGCGATTTCGGGGTGCTTGCGCAGCGCCGCCATGATCGAGGTCGCGAGTTCCGGCAGCGAGGTACCGACCGCGACCAGCGTGAGGCCGATGATCTCCTCCGAGACGTGGAACTGCTGCGCCACCTCGACGGCGCCCCGCACCAGATATTCCGCACCGAGGACGACGAGCGCGAGGCCGCCGAGGAGGAAGATGACGGAGAGGAAGAGCGGAGTGCCTTCGGCGGCGGGGACATCGTCGATCTCGGCCGGTTTGCGCCGGTCGCCGCGGATCGCGAAGATGATGTAGAGGATCAGCGCGACAACGAAGGCGGCGCCCATCCAGCGCTCGATCATCCCCGTCCACGCCGCCGCCCAGAACGCGATCGCGGTGAGGATGACGATCGTCCCGTCCCGCACCACGGCGTCGCGCGAGGTCACGAACGGGCGCATCAGCGCGGCCGCGCCAAGGATCAGCAGGATGTTGGCGATGTTCGAGCCGACGATGTTGCCCATGGCGATGCCGGGCGAGCCGGCGAGCGCTGCGCGCAGCGAGGTGACGAGCTCGGGTGCGGACGTGCCGAAGCCGACGATCACCACGCCCACCACGAGCGGCGAGATGCCGAGACGCACGGCGATCGCCGACGCGCCGCGGACGAGGAGTTCGCCGCCGATCAGTAGGCCCACGAAGCCCCCGATGATCTGGAGGGCAAGGATCATGGCGTGTCACCTGATTTGGCGCGCGGACGCGCGCTTACGGAGGAGGTGGCGCGGGGAGGGGTGGTGCGCTCTAACGCGAACTAGTGTCGCGCGGCGCCGGCCGCCAGTCCGGCGCCGCCATTTCGAAGCCTGCGAACTCGAATCCGGGCGCGACGGTGCAGCCGACGAGCGTGAACCGCCCGAGCGATTCGGCCGTCTGCCAGTGGCCGGCGGGAACCACCACCTGCGGCCGCTGGCCGGCCATCACGTCGGGGCCGAGGTGGATGGCTGTGGCGTCGTGCCCGTCCGGCGAGATCGTGATGACGAGGGGATCGCCGGCATAGTAGTGCCAGACCTCCGCGGCGTCGTTGACCCGGTGCCATGCGGAGAGGTCCCCCGCCTCGAGAAGGTAGTAGATCGCGGTCGAGTGGCCGCGGCCGCCGTCCGGCGCATCACGGAACGTCTCGCTGTAGTAGCCGCCCTCGGGGTGCGGCTTGAGGTCGAGCTTCGCGATGAGATCCCTGGCGGTGGTCAAAACGTGTCGCGCCCCTTGCGCAGCCTGGCGAACACCTCGGCGGGGTCCGCGCCGTCCATACCGAGCGCGCGGGCAACGTCGGGTTCGTCGGCGCGCAGGAACGGGTTGGTCGCCTTCTCCACGGCCATGACGCTCGGGATCGTCGGTTTGCCCGCCGCGCGGGCCTCCTCCACCGTCTTCAGCCGTTCAGCGATGGCGGGGTCGTCGGGCAGCGCGCTGTGGGCGTACTGCGCGTTCTTCAGGGTGTATTCGTGGCCGCAATAGACCCGCGTCTCGTCGGCGATGGCGGAGCGCAGCTTCTTCAGGGACGCCCACATGGTCGCGGCGTCGCCCTCGAACAGGCGGCCGCAGCCCATGGCAAAAAGGGTGTCGCCGGTGAACGCGAGGCCTTCGGCGTTCATTACATAGCTGGCGGGACCGCTGGTGTGCCCCGGCGTCTCGACTGCGGTGATTTCGAACGGGCCGACGCGGAAGGTCTCGCCGTCGGAGACCGTCTGGTCGAGGCCCTCGATGCGGGCAGCCTCGCCGGCGGGGCCGATCACGCGGGCATTGCCGCGCACCTCGGCGAGCGCCTGCACATGGTCGGCGTGGTGATGGGTGATGAGGATGGTGGTGAGGGTCCAGCCGGTCTCGGCGAGGGCTGCCTTGATTGATCCGGCGTCGGGCGCGTCGACGAGGAAAGTTTCGTCGCCGGAGTGGACGAGAACAGCGTAGTTGTCCGACAGGCAAGGGACGAGACGAACGTCGGTCATCAGAATCTCCAAAATCCTCGCGCTGCGTTAGCATGGGGAAAACGGAACGTCACGCGGCACTGCCACACGAGCGCGGGACGTTACCGCAACGGACAAGAAGGACGAAAATCGATGCACCTCGATGTGGTCGAACTACGGGATTTCTACTTGACGCCGCTCGGCCGCATCGCCCGGAAGATCATCGCGCACGAGATCCGTGCGACCTGGCCGAGCGCATCGGCCGACCGTGTCGTCGGCGTCGGCCACACCACGCCGTACCTGCGCCCGTTCCTCGGCGAGGCGGAGCGCGTGGTAGCGGTGATGCCGGCCGCGGAGGGCGTGCTCCACTGGCCGCCTGAGGGCCCGAACCTCACCTGCCTCGGCTTCGAGGACACTCTCCCGCTCCCCGACAACTCGGTCGACAAGCTCCTCCTCGTCCACCTTCTCGAGGTGACGCGCGATCCCGCGGCGCTGCTGCGCGAGGTCTGGCGCGTCCTGATGCCGACAGGCAAGGTTCTGGTGGTGGTGCCGTACCGGACGGGCGCCTGGGCGCGGGCCGAGGACACGCCATTCGGCCTCGGCCGCCCGTTCTCGCGGATGCAGCTCCAGATGCTGCTGGAGGGCGCGTCGCTGGAAGTGGCGGCGACGCGGCGCTTCCTCTACGTCCCGCCGAGCCGGCGGCGTTTCATCCTGGGGTCGACGCGGGCGTGGGAGAAGATCGGCGGCGCGGTCCTGCCGCGCTTTGCCGGGCTTCTGGCGATGGAGGCGCAGAAGAACATCACCCGCGGCATCCACGTGAACCAGAAGTCCCGCTCGCTGCGGGTGCCTGGGCTGGTGCCGAAGCCCGCCACGCAGATCTCGCGCGCCGGCAATTGAGGCGGGGCGCTAGCGGCGCAGGAGGAAGACCGCCTGCTCGCCGAAGAGGTTCCAGAACCACCACGGTGCGTTGAACGGGATGCGGGTGCCGCGCCCGTTGAGCGCGATGGCGCGGTCCACCGTCACCCCCATCTCGTCGCACAGGACCACGAAGTCGCGGATCGTGCAGAAGTGGATGTTGGAGGTGGACCACCACATGTCCGGCAGGAGGCTGGTCGTCGGCATCTGCCCCTGCACGAGCAATTGCAGCCTGACGCCCCAGAACCCGAAATTGGGGAAGGAGACGATGCAGGACCGGCCGATCCTGAGGAGGTTTTCCAGAACCTTGCGCGGGTCGCGGGTCGCCTGCAGCGTCTGGCTGAGGATCACGTAGTCGAACGCGTCGTCGGGGTAGTTGGCGAGGTCGGTGTCGGCGTCGCCCTGGACGACGGAGAGGCCGAGCGCGACCGCGTTGTTGACGTTCTTCTGGTCGATCTCGATGCCGCTCGCCCGCACCCCGTGCGAGCTTTCGAGCAGCGCCATCAGCGCGCCGTCGCCGCAGCCGACGTCGAGGATGCGGCTCCCCTTGGCGACGAGTTCGCGGATGACGTCGTAGTCGAGCCGGCGGGACGGGGAGGCGGCGTGGGTCTCGGTCATCTGGCTCTCAGATTGCGGCGGACGGCGGCTCGAGGCCGCGGGCCAGCGCAGCGCCGGTGAGGAAGCCGCGCACCGCCCGGTGGAACTCCGGCTCCTCCAGCAGGAACGCGTCGTGCCCCTTGTCGCTGTCGATCTCCACGAACGAGACCTGCGCGCCGGTGGCGTTGAGCGCATGGACGATGGTCCGGCTCTCCGACGTCGGGAACAGCCAGTCCGAGGTGAAGGAGACCACGCACCAGCGCGTGTTGGTGCCGCGGAAGGCGTTGGCGACGCGGCCGTCATGCTGGCGCGACAGGTCGAAATAATCCATCGCGCGGGTAAGGTAGAGGTAGGAGTTGGCGTCAAACCGATCGACGAAGGTCGAACCCTGGTAGCGCAGGTAGCTCTCGATCTGGAAGTCGGCGTCGAAGCCGAACGTCACGTTCTCGCGGTCCTGCAGCGCGCGGCCGAACTTGCGGTGCAGCGCCGCTTCCGAAACGTACGTGATGTGCGCGGCCATCCGCGCGACCGACAGCCCCTTGCGCGGCTTCAGACCTTCTTCGAGGTAGCGCCCGCCGCGCCAGTCGGGGTCTGCCATGATCGACTGTCGGCCGACCTCGTGGAAGGCGATGTTCTGCGGCGAGTGGCGCGAGCCGGTGGCGATGGGAAGCGCGGCGAACACGCGGTTGCCGAACGTTGCGCCCCATTCCAGCACCTGCATCCCGCCCATCGAGCCGCCGACGACGGCGAACAGCATGTCGATGCCGAGGTGGCGGATCAGCCGCTCCTGCGCGCGCACCATGTCGGCGATGGTGACGACGGGCATGGAGAGGCCGTAGGGCTTGCCGGTGGCGGGGTCGCTCGAGGCGGGGCCGGTGGTGCCCGAACAGCCGCCGAGCACGTTGGCGCAGATGACGAAGAAGTGGTCGGTGTCGACCGGCTTGCCGGGGCCGACCAGCGCATCCCACCAGCCGGCGCGGCCGGTGACGGGGTGGCGGTTGGCGGCGTGCTGGTCGCCGGTCAGCGCATGGCACAGGAGGATGGCGTTGCTGCGCGAGGCGTTCAGCGTCCCGTAGGTCTGGTAGGCGATCTGCCAGGCGGGGAGGGAGACGCCGGAATCCAGCGGCAGCGGGTCGTTCTCGAACCGCGCGACCAGGCTCGTCGGGTGGTCGACTTCGGAGCGCCGGCGCGCCTCCAGATCCGCCTCGGCGGAATCCGGCGGGGCGGCTCTGCCGTCCACGGCGGTTTCAGCCATTCACAACTCCCACGTCACGCGGTGTGCTGCCCGTTCAAGGTAAGGACGGCGGCCGCGGCTTCAATCTGTGGCGCGTGCGATACCCGGGTTCTTCCGGGTAGGCGAGCGATGGCGCCCGGGTCAATGTTTTCTTTGCCTCGGAGGCGGCGAGGGGCTATCGCTCGGGCCTTCGCAAGACCAACGGTTCCCATGACGACGCCTGCCCCCAACGACGATTCGCCGGCCCGCCTCGCGGCCCTGCGTTCCCGGCTCGACGCCGTGGACACGGGGATCCACCGCCTGTTGCGCGAGCGGTTCGAGATCGTCGAGGAAATCGGCCGCGCCAAGGGGCCCGACGAAAGCGTGATCCGCCCGGCGCGCGAGGCGGCGGTGATCGAGAACCGCCTGGCGCTGCACAAGGGCGCGCTGCCGACCGAGATGCTCGCCCACTTCTGGCGCACGCTCATCAGCGCCGCCTGCCAGATCCAGCGCCCGTTCGATATCCACACCGCCGGCGCGCTCGATGCCGCACTCTTCCTTTACGGCCCGGTTTCCGTGCTCAGCCATGACGCAGGCGCGGCGGCCGTGTCCGCGCTCGGGTCCGGCGACGTCGCGGTCGTGCCGTTCGAGGGCGACTGGTGGCGGCCGCTCGCAGCGAGCACCGCTTCGGTGGACAGCGAGGCCGCGCCCGCCGAGGCGGCAGCCCACGTGATCGCCCGTTGCCGCACCTCCGCCGGCGGCACGGTTCTGGTGCTCGGCGGCGGCAACGTCTCCCCCGGCACCGGCCCCGAGGCGGCCGTGCTGCGCGGCGGCGAGCCCCGCCTCATCGCAGCGAGCGACATCGCGGCCGACGATACCGTCCTCGGCCGCTTCCACGCCTTCCCCATCGAAATCCCCGTCGCGCGAACGAGTGCTTCATGAGCCCACAGCCCCGCCAGTCCATCCTGAAGATTGCGCCTTACGTTCCGGGCCGCGCGTCCGCCGGCCATGCGGGCAAGGAGCACAAGCTCTCCTCCAACGAGAATCCGCTGGGGCCGAGCCCTGCCGCGCGTGAAGCCTTCATCGCCGCCGCCTCCTCGCTGGAGCGCTACCCCGACGGCGGCGCCAACGCGCTGCGCGAGGCGATCGCGAAGGCCTACGGCCTCAACGCGGCCAACATCGTCTGCGGCAATGGGTCCGACGAGATCCTCGGCCTGATCGCACAGGCGTACCTGTCGCCGGGCGACGAGGCGGTGTTCACCCAGCACGCCTTCCTCATGTACAAGATCGCCACGCTCGCGGCCGGCGGCACGCCCGTCGTCGTCGACGAGACCGACCTTGCGGCCGACGTCGACAAGATCCTCGACGCCGTCACCGCGCGGACGCGGCTCGTCTTCCTCGCCAACCCCAACAACCCGACGGGGAGCTACACCAGCGCGACCGAAGTGCGGCGCCTGCGCGACCTGTTGCCGACCAACGTCCTCCTCGTGCTCGACGCGGCCTATGCCGAGTACGTGCGCAAGAACGACTACGAGGCCGGGATCGAGCTTGCCGCGACGCGTCAGGACACGATCATGACGCGCACCTTCTCCAAGATCCACGGCCTCGCTGCGCTGCGGATCGGCTGGGCCTACGCCGCGCAGGAGATCATCGATACGCTCCACCGTGTGCGCGGGCCGTTCAACGTAAACGCCGCGGCCATCGCGGCCGGGGTCGCCGCCATCGGCGACCGCGCCCATGTCGAGCGGGCGATCGCCCACAACGACCGCTGGCTGCCGGAACTGACGGAGCGGATCGAGGCCATCGGCTTCCGCGTGCCGCCCAGCGTCGGCAACTTCGTGCTGATCGACTTCGCGTCGGTCGACGGGGCGGACGCGGAGGCCGCCGACGGCTTCCTCGGTTCGCGCGGAATCATCCTGCGCCGCGTGACGGGCTACGGCCTGCCGCAGATGCTGCGCATGACCATCGGCGACGATGAAGCCAACGAGGCCACCATCGCCGCCCTCACAGCCTACAGGGAGAGCCTGTCCGCCACCTGAGCGGGCCTGCTTCCAGCGTTAAAGACCAGACCCATGACCGAGCCTTTTCGATTCCAGCGTGTCGCGATTGTCGGCATCGGCCTGATCGGAGCCTCCATCGCGCTTGCCCTGCGCGACTGTGGCTTCGACGGGGAGATCGCCGTCGCCGACCGCGACGGG
Organism: uncultured Alphaproteobacteria bacterium; assembly: GCA_963704595.1. Classification (GTDB taxonomy): domain Bacteria; phylum Pseudomonadota; class Alphaproteobacteria; order Rhizobiales; family Amorphaceae; genus Acuticoccus. The sequence continues at coordinate 3,432,084 of OY969922.1, read as the reverse complement.
AACGCCTTGAAGGAGGCGGAGGACCTGGGGCTCGGCTCGAGCTATCACGAGGACGCCGCGGTCGCCGTGGCGGACGCCGACGTCGTGATCCTCTCGGTTCCGGTGGGGGCGATGGAAGCCGTCGGCCGTGTGATCGGCCCTGCGCTTAAAGAGGGCGCGATCGTGACCGACACCGGCTCGGTGAAGGGCGCGGTGATCGACGCCATGGTCGCGACGCTGCCGGCCTCGGCCCGCTTCGTCGCGGGCCACCCCATCGCGGGCTCGGAGAATTCGGGGCCGAGCGCCGGTTTCCCCAGCCTCTTCAACCACCGCTGGTGCATCGTCACGCCGACGGGGGCGACCGATGCCGAGGCGACCGAGATCGTCGCCGACATGTGGCGCGCGTTCGGCGCCGAGATCGAGATCATGGAGGTGACGCGGCACGACCTGGTGCTGGCGCTGACCTCGCACCTGCCGCACCTCATCGCCTACAACATCGTGCGCACCGCCAGCGACATGGAGGAGGTGACCGAGGCCGAGGTCATCAAGTTCTCCGCCGGCGGTTTCCGCGACTTCACCCGCCTTGCCGCGTCCGATCCCACGATGTGGCGCGACGTCTTCCTCAACAATCGCGAGGCGGTGCTGGAGGCGCTCGGCCGCTTCTCGGAGGATCTCGCCATGCTTCAGCGCGCGATCCGCTGGGGCGATGGCGAGCAGCTGTTCGACACCTTTACGCGGACCCGCGCGATCCGCCGCTCGATCGTCGGCGCCGGGCAGGACACCGCCGCGCCGAACTTCGGCCGTCCGCAGGAGCCGCGCGGCGCGGAGTAGGGCGGCGGGGAGCCCCCGCCGCTGCAGGCTCAGGCCGCGCTCTCGAACGGCACCTCGAACGAAGGCTCTTCCTCGAGCCATTCCGGCACGGGGAGGCCCTTCTCGCGCATGAATGCGGGATTGAAGAGCTTCGACGCGTAGCGGTGGCCGTAGTCGCACAGGATGGTGACGATGGTGTGCCCCGGCCCCATCTCGCGCGCCATCCGGATCGCGCCGGCAACGTTGATGCCCGACGACAGCCCAAGCACCAGCCCCTCTTCGCGCAGGAGCTGGTAGACGATCGGCACGCCTTCCTCGTCGGGGATCTGGAACGGCATGTCGACCGGCGCGCCTTCCAGGTTCGCCGTGATCCGCCCCTGTCCGATCCCCTCCGCGATGGAGGAGCCGGAGGAGGCGAGCTCGCCGTTGGCGTAGTAGTTGTAGAGCGCGGCGCCCATCGGGTCGGCGAGGCCGATCTTGATGTCCCTGTTACGCTCCTTCAGCACCATGCCCGTGCCGGCGAGCGTGCCGCCCGAGCCGACCGCGCAGATGAAGCCGTCGACCTTGCCGCCGGTCTGTTCCCAGATCTCGGGCCCCGTGCCCTCGATGTGCGCTTGCCGGTTGGCGACGTTGTCGAACTGGTTGGCCCAGATCGCACCCTCCGGCAGATCCCGGTCGAGCTGCTCGGCGAGGCGGCCGGAGAGGCGCACGAAGTTGTTGGGGTTCTTGTACGGCGCCGCAGGCACCTGGACGAGCTTCGCGCCCGCCAGCCGAAGCGCCTCTTTCTTCTCTTCGCTCTGCGTCTCGGGGATGACGATCACGCTCTTGTAGCCGAGCGCGTTGCCGACCAGCGAGAGGCCGATCCCGGTGTTGCCGGCGGTGCCTTCCACGATGGTGCCGCCGGGCTTCAGCGCGCCACGCGCCACCGCATCGCGGATGATGTAGAGCGCCGCGCGATCCTTCACCGACTGGCCGGGGTTGAGGAATTCGGCCTTGCCGAGGATTTCGCAGCCGGTTTCCTCCGAGGCGCGCTTGAGGCGCACCAGGGGCGTGTTGCCGATGAGGTCGATCATTTCGGCGCCGGGACGGGAACTCATGCTCAAAATCCTTAGTAGCGTTTCTTGACGTAGCTGCCGGGCGCGTCTTCCAGCGGGGTGAAGTGGCCGCCGCCCGGCTTGCGGCCGGGGACCCGCTCGCCGCTCCGGTGGGCCTTCAGCCACTTGTCCCACAACGGCCACCACGAGCCCGGCGTTTCCTTCGCGGTGGCGACCCAGTGTTCGAGGCCCTGTCCGGCCTCACCGCCGGTCCAGACCTGGTACTTCTTGCGCTCCGGCGGGTTGACGATGCCGGCGATGTGGCCGGAGCCCGTCAGCACGAACTCCGCCTCGCCGCCGAAGAGCTGGTTGCCGCGGAAGACCGAATGTGCCGGCGCGATGTGATCTTCCCGCGTCGCGACATTGAAGATGGGGACGGTGATGTCCTTCGGCGAGAGGGTGAGCTCGTCGATCGTGAGCTCGCCCTTCGCGAACAGGTTCTCGAGGTAGAAGTTGCGCAGGTAGAAGGCGTGGTTGGCCGCCGGCATCCGCGTCGAATCGGAGTTCCAGTAGAGGAGGTCGAATGGGAAGGGGTCCTTGCCGCGGATGTAGTTGTTGATGACGTAGGGCCAGATGAGGTCGTTGGCGCGCAGCATGTTGAACGCCGAGGCCATCGCCGCACCGTCGAGGTAGCCCTTGGCGCGCATCTTCTTCTCGAGCACCTCGAGCTGGTCCTTGTCGACGAACACCTTGAGGTCGCCGGCGTCGGTGAAGTCCACCTGCGTGGTGAGGAAGGTCGCGGTGTTGACGCGCCTGTCGCCGTTCCTCGCCATGTAGGCGAGGGACATCGCGAGGAGCGTGCCGCCGACGCAGTAGCCGACAACGTCCGCCTTCTCCGCCTCGGCCGCCATCAGCGCCGTCTCCAGCGAGAACAGCACCCCCTCGCGCATGTAGTGGCGGAAATCCTTCTCGGCGTGCCGCTCGTCGGGGTTCACCCATGAGCAGACGAAGACGGTGTGGCCTTTCGAGACCAGCCACCTGATCAGCGATTTCTCCTCGTTGAGGTCGAGGATGTAGAACTTGTTGATCCACGGCGGGACGATGAGGATCGGCTCCTTCGCTACCGTCTTCGTCGCCGCGTCGTACTGGATCACCTGGCAGACTTCGTTCTGGGCGATCACCTTGCCGGGCGTCAGCGCCATGTTGCGGCCGACGGCGAACTTCTCCGGGTCACTTTGCCGCAGGCGGAGTTCGCCGTGGCCGCGCGCCACGTCCTCGGCCAGCATCTGCATCCCCTTGACGAGATTGCCGCCGGACTGGGTCGCGGTCTCGCGCAATAGCTCCGGGTTGGTGAGGATGAAGTTCGAGGGCGACAGCGCTGCGGACAGCTGGCGCACGTAGAATTCGGCCTTCTGTCGCGTATGCGCGTCGAGGTCGTCGGTCTCCTCCACCAGCTTCTCGGCCCAGCGGGTGGTGATGAGGTAGCCCTGCTTCAGAAAGTCGAAGAACTGGATGGTCGACCAGTCGGGGTCCTTGAAGCGCTTGTCGGTCGGGTCGGGCTCGGCGACCGGGGCCGTCGGCTCGCCGGACATGCGCTGGAGGGAGTGGGCGTAGAGGCTCATCCACTGGCTGGCGAGCCTCGCCTGCGCCTCGAAGGCCCGGCGCGGATCGGCGAGCCAGTAGTGGCCGACCCGCGACAGGGTGCGCGTCCACTCGGTCAGCTCGTCGGTGTAGTTGGCCTTCACCTCGCCTTCCTGGAGAGGCTTCACGTAGGCATTGAGCGCATCGCCCGCGTGGGCGAGCATCTTCGCGATATTTTCCGCGAACGCCTCCGGGTTCTCGACGATGTAATTCAGGATCGGATCGCGCGGTGTGCCCGGCTGGTCACGTTCGGCATCGTTCCGCATCGGCCCGTCGCCCGTCTTAAGGGGCTGTTCTTTCTTTTGCGATTGGCTCATGGGACGAGATCCATGTCGGTTTGGTGCATGATAGCGCACGAGGTCGTGAGGCCGACTATTAAGTTAGGGCGGGTTTGACAGGGTGTCGTTGATAAGAACAGCCCAATGCATGGCGATCGTGCTCTTCGGCGCGAACCTTGCCGGCTGCGTGCAGGATCCGGGCGCCCCGCTGATCCCGCTGCCGGAGCGTCCTGCCACAGTCCTGCCCAGTCAGGCCGCCGAACGCAACGCCGACGGCTTCCCCAACATTCTCGCCGACCCCGCGACCGTGCCGGGCCTGCCGCGCCCCGCGACCGAGGTCGCGGCCGACGAGGCGGCGCTGGCGGGGAGGGGCGCGCGCACCGCATCGGCCGCCCGCGGCATCCGCACGACGAGCTCGGCCGCCGCGATCGCCGCGACAGGCGCGGGACAATATCGCCGAAGCGCAGGCGGTGATCGCAGCGTCCGGACGGCCGCAGTCCGGCAATCCGGGCGCCGGGGCACAGGCCCGCGGGCGCGACCACGTCGCCGAGGCGCGCGCCGCGATCGCGGCATCCGGCCGTACGCAAAGGGCAAATCCGGATCCGGCCGCGGAGGCCCCCGCAGCGCCCGAAAACCCTGCCGTTCCGATCGACCCCGACGCGCCGCCGCCCCGGCCTGTCGGCGTGCCACCCTTCACCGGCGAAAGTGTTGCGCCGGCCCAGTAACTGCGACTACATCCTGCGTATCCCGGAGTGTTCGTGCCATGCAGAATTTTCACAAGATAAGGCGCTTGCCGCCGTACGTGTTCGAGGAAGTGAACCGTCTCAAGGCCGGCGCGCGGGCGCAGGGCGCGGACATCATCGACCTCGGCATGGGCAACCCCGACCTGCCGACGCCGCAGGCGATCATCGACAAGCTGGTCGAGACCGTCGCCAACCCGCGCACCAACCGCTACTCGGCCTCCAAGGGCATTCCGGGGCTGCGCCGCGCGCAGGCCGCGTACTATGCGCGCCGCTTCGGGGTGAAGCTCAACCCGGACACCGAGATCGTCGCGACGCTGGGGTCCAAGGAAGGCTTCGCCAACATGGCGCAGGCGATCACGGCGCCCGGCGACGTGGTGCTGACGCCGAACCCGTCCTATCCCATCCACGCGTTCGGCTTCCTGATGGCCGGCGGCTCGATCCGCTCGATGCCCGCCGAGCCCGGCCCGGAGCTGTTCCACGCGCTGGAGCGGGCGGTGATCCATTCGGTCCCCAAGCCCATCGCGATGGTGCTGTGCTACCCGTCGAACCCCGGCGCGCACGTCGCAGAGCTCGACTTCTTCAAGGACGTCGTCGCCTTCGCCAAGAAGCACGAGATCTTCGTCCTGTCCGACCTTGCCTACTCGGAGATCTATTTCGAGGGTGATCCGCCCCCGTCGATCCTCCAGGTCGAGGGCGCGAAGGACGTGGCGGTCGAGTTCACCTCCATGTCGAAGACGTTCTCAATGCCCGGCTGGCGCATGGGCTTCTGCGTCGGCAACGCGCAGCTGTGCGCCGCGCTCGCCCGCGTGAAGAGCTACCTCGACTATGGCGCCTTCACGCCGATCCAGGTGGCGGCGGCCGCGGCGCTCAACGGCGGCGACGAGCCGATCGTGGAGATCCGCGAGACCTACAAGAAGCGCCGCGACGCGCTGGTGGACTCCTTCTCGCGTGCGGGCTGGAAGATCCCGTCTCCCAAGGCGTCGATGTTCGCCTGGGCGCCGATCCCGGCCGGGCTCGAGCACCTCGGCAGTCTCGAATTCTCCAAGCGGCTCCTGGAGGAGGCGCACGTTGCCGTCGCCCCCGGCATCGGCTTCGGCGAGAATGGCGACACCCACGTGCGCATCGCGCTGGTGGAGAACGAGCAGCGCATCCGCCAGGCCGCGCGCAGCGTGAAGCGGTTCATCGACCGCCATCACAACGTGGTGCCGATCTCCAGCGCCGCCCGCTGAGGCCGAATGGCTGAACCCGACCGCGCCGCCTTCGTGGCGGCCATGACGACGCTCGCCGGCGAGGATCTCGCCGGCGAAATCGCGTCCGCCGTCGCCGAGGCGAGCGACGCAGAGGCAACCGATGGCGCCGGCCTCTACTGGGCGATCTCGGAGATCTGCGACGAGGCCGACCGCATCATCTTCTTCGACTGGAAGGTGGATGGCGCGGAATTCGTCTGGCAGCTCCGCCGCCTTGCAGCCTCGCACGACGTTCCGCCGCTGGGACCGGATGCCGCCGACGCCGCCGCCGCGAAGGTCGACGCCGCGACGCCCGACTGCCTCGCCGAGATGTCGGCCATCGGCCGGGCCCTGTTCGAACCGCACGGGCTCACCTTCGTGTGGATCGAGACCCGGTCCGACGCCTACGCGATGAGCGCGCTGCGGGCCGAGGACGCCCACCTTCTCGGCGCCAGCTTCTGCGACGGCAGCGCCATCGAGCGGGCCTGACGCAGCGCAGGCGGGTCTTTCTCGGTGATGAGTCTGGCCTTCCGCGGCGGAATGCGGTTGATGTCGGCGCGAACCCGAACCGTTCGTGACTTGAGAAGGTGCCCGTGACCGAAACGCTCAAAATTGCCATCGCCGGCCTCGGCACAGTCGGCGCGTCGACCATTTCGCTCCTCCAGGCCGAGCCCACCCACGGCGGCTCCGGGCGCAACATCGAGCTCGTCGCCGTATCCGCGCGCGACAAGAGCCGCGACCGCGGCGTCGACCTCTCCGGCGCGACCTGGTTCGACGATCCGGTGGCGATGGCCCGCGAGGCGGAGGCCGACGTCTTCGTCGAGCTGATCGGCGGGGCCGACGGTGCGGCGCTCGAAGCCGTGGAAGCCGCGCTCGGGGCCGGCAAGGCGGTGGTCACCGCCAACAAGGCGCTCCTCGCGGCGCACGGGATGAAACTTGCCGCGCTGGCGGAAGCGAACGGTGCATCGCTCCTCTTCGAGGCGGCGGTGGCGGGCGGCATCCCCGCGATCCGCACGGTGCGCGACAGCCTCGCCGGCATCCCGATCACCTCGGTGCTCGGCATCATGAACGGCACCTGCAACTACATCCTGACCGAGATGGAGCGCGGCGGCCGCTCGTTCGACGACTGCCTCGCCGACGCCCAGCGCCTCGGCTACGCCGAAGCCGACCCGACGTTCGACGTCGACGGCTTCGACACCGCCCACAAGCTCGCGATCCTCTCCTCCATCGCCTTCACCACCGCGATCGATTCCGATTCGGTGCTGGTGGAGGGCATCCGAGCCATCGAGCCCGCGGACCTCGACGCGGCGGAAGAACTCGGCTTCCGCATAAAACTCCTCGGCATCGCGACGATGACGGCCGAGGGCGTCGACCAGCGCGTCCACCCGACGATGGTCCCGCGCGGTTCCGCACTGGCGGAAACCTCGGGCGTCACCAACGCGGTGTCGATCCGCGGCCCGGCGTTCGGCGAGCTGGTGCTCTCCGGGCCCGGCGCCGGCGGGATGGCGACGGCATCCGCCGTCGTGTCCGACCTCACCGACCTTGCGCGCGGCCTTGCGCCGAGCCCGCTCGGCCGCCCGTCCGCCACGCTCTCGCCGTTCCGCAAGGCGGCGGCCGCCGGGCACCAGGGCGCGTTCTACGTGCGCCTGCCGATCGCGGACCGGGCGGGCGCCTTCGCGGCGCTCGCAAGCCGGATGGCGGCGGAGGGGATCTCGCTGGAGCAGATCGTCCAGAAGACGCCGCACCGGCCGGAGGACCAGCCCGCGCTCGACGAGCAGACCGTGGTGCTCGTCACCTACCCGACGACGGAGGCGGCGCTGGGCCGCGCGCTGAAGGCGATCGAGGACGACGGCGTCATCGTCCGCAAGCCGCACATCATCCGCATCGCGCAGACGACCTGACACGGGGGCGGTGCTTGCTGGCGCGGCCGTTCGGGGCCGTGCCTTGAAGCCACCGCGTTGTTCGAGGCTCTCGCGGAGCGGCTGGCGCGTCAAGGCACGCTTCGCTCTTCGGCCTTGACCCGCCAGCCGCTCCGCGAGCTTCTGAGGGTGTCGGCTCCGCCGGGATGTGGCTTAAGAGGAAGACACGCCTCCGGCGGGTCTTCCACCGGGATGAGGAAGAGCGGCGTGCCTTCAGGTCCGCGCTAGTCCGCCAGCTTGAGGGCGGCGGCGAGGAGGGCGCCGATCAGGGCAAGCGGGATCAGCATGGCGAGCGCGATGGGGAGGCCGAAGGCATCGGCGAGGAAGCCGATGGCGGCCGGGCCGAACAGGAAGCCGGCGTAGCCGAGCGTGACGGCCGAGGCCATCGACGGCCCGGGGGCGCGGCCCGGGGATGCGGCCCGCCGCGCGGAACACCGCCGGGAACACGCCGGCGATGCCGAGGCCGACCGCCGCGAAGCCCACATAGATGGTCCATGCCGGACCGCTCAGCGCGAAGACGAGGCCGGCCGCGGCGAGAATCAGCCCCCAGCGCACCAGCGCGGCAGGGCCGATCCGCTCCGACAGGACGTCGCCGAACAGGCGCGAGAAGAACATCGCGCCGGCGAAGAAGCCGTAGGCCGTCGCCGCCGCGACCGAGCCGAGGTGCAGCGCATCCTCCACGTAGACGGCGATCCAGTCGCTCATCGCGCCCTCCATGATCGCGCCGCAGAGGCAGATGAGGCCGAAGAGGAGGAGAGGCCCGCGCGGCCAGGCGAAGTTGGGCTGGTCGGGATCGTCGAGCGCTGCGTCGGCGACGAGGCGGCTGCGCACCAGGACGAGCGCCGCGGCGAGGACGGCGCCGACCACCGCGAGGTGGATCGCCACTGGCGTACCCGCGTGGGCGAAGATGCCGGCAGGCACGGTGCCCGCGAAGAGGCCGAGGCTGAACATCGCGTGGGCGAACGACATGATTCGCTGCGAGGTCGCGCTTTCCACCGCATTCGCCTGCGCATTCATCGAGACGTCCATCGCCCCGTTGCCGGCCCCGGCGAGGAAGAGGGCGGCCGCGAGCCACACCGGTCCCGGCGCGAGCCCCACCATCCAGAACGACAGCAGGAACACGAGCCCTGCGCAAAAGCTCATCCGCGCGCTGCCGACACGCGCGACCATCGCCCCGGCGAGCGGCATAGCGATGATCCCGCCCACCGCCATCGCGGTGATGGCGAGCCCCAGGGTGCCGTCGGAAAGGGCAAGCTTGTCCTTGATCGTCGGGATGCGGACGACCCAGTTGGCGAACATGCAGCCGTTGGCGGCGAAGACGAACCCGACGGCGAGCGCTGCCGGATTGCGGCCGATGGCGCCGAAGCGCGCGACGAGGGTGCTCATGATGGGATCTGCCGGGTTCGCGAGAAGTGAGTTGTCGTCGCCATGTCGTTTGCTGGTCATTGCGGCTGCACTATGGTTGCTTTGAATGCAGCCACCGGCCAGAACGGTGGGCGAGAGCTGGAGATAACAGACGATGCCGCAGGACAGAACACCCAAAGGCGCGCTCGACCGCGTTCTCACCGTCGAGGTGATGCGCGTGACCGAACGCGCAGCCGTTTCGGCGGCGCGGATGCGGGGGCGCGGCGACGAGCGGGCAGCCGACCAGGCCGCCGTCGACGCCATGCGGCGCGAACTCAACCGCCTCGCCATCGAAGGCATCGTCGTGATCGGCGAGGGTGAGCGCGACGAAGCCCCGATGCTGTATATCGGCGAGGCGGTCGGCGCCGGCGGCCAGCGCGTCGACATCGCGCTCGACCCGCTCGAAGGCACGACCCTTTGCGCCAAGGACATGCCCAACTCGCTGGCAACCCTGGCGCTTGCGTCCGGCGGCTCGCTCCTCAACGCGCCCGACGTCTACATGGACAAGGTCGCCGTCGGCCCGGGCTACCCCGAGGGCTTCATCGACCTCGACATGCCGGCCGACGAGATGATCCGCCGCGTCGCCAAGGAGAAGGGCGTTTCGGAGCGTGAGGTCACCGCCTGCGTCCTCGACCGGCCGCGCCATGCCGAGCTGATCGAGACCATCCGCAAGACCGGCGCCGCGATCCGCCTCATCGGCGACGGCGACATCCAGGGCATCATTCACACCACCGACCCGATGGAAACCGGCATCGACATCTATATCGGTTCCGGCGGTGCGCCCGAGGGCGTGCTGGCCTCCGCGGCGCTGCGCTGCACCGGCGGCCAGATGCAGGGCCGGCTCATCCTGAAGACCGACGAGCACAAGGCCCGCGCCACCCGCATGGGCATCACCGACTACGAGCGGATCTACACCCACGAGGACATGGCGAAGGGCGACGTCTACTTCTCCGCCACCGGCGTGACCGACGGTGCTCTCGTGCAGGGCGTGAAGTTCTACCCGGGCTACATCACCACCGAAACGATCGTCATGCGCTCGTCCACGGGCACGGTGCGCACCATCAAGGCCAAGCACGTCGACTACTCCAAGTTCCTGCTCGATTGAGAGCGTCCCTCAAGGCCCTGGTGGAGGGCATCGCGCTGACCATCGGCGCGCTGTTCGCCATCATCGGCCTCTACGCGGCCATGGTCGCCGGCGGCGCGCTCCTGCAGAGCGCCGGCGACGGGCTGCCCCATACCCGCGTCATCCAGATCTACTCGAGCCCGGTCCATGCCGACATCATCCTGCCGGTCGTGGACGATGTGGCGGACTGGCGCCACCTCGCGCACGTCGGCGGCTTCCGGGGCTCGGCGGCGGACCAGGCGGCGCTGGCGGCGGGCGCCAGCCACGTCGCGATAGGCTGGGGGGCGGAGAGCTTCTACCGCAACGTCCGTCTCCTGTCGGACGTGCGCCTCAGGCATCTCCTCGACGGGATCTGGGACGACAGCCTCCTTCACGTCAGCTACATCGGCGATCCGTCCTCGGACCCGAATGTCGTGAACATCGCTCTGTCGGAAGAGGGCTACCGGCAGCTGATCGCGGACATCCAGGCCGAGTTCACCCGCAAGGATGCCGCCGAGGTTGCGCTGCCTGGCGAGAGCTACTGGACGAACGACGCCTTCTTCGAGGCGGAGGGTTCCTACCATCCGCTGAGGACCTGCAATGAGTGGGTCGGCGAGAAGCTCCGGGCCGCGGGCGTGGTGGTCGGCCGCTTCACGCCGTTTTCGCAGACACTCACCATTTCGCTGGGTTCCGGCGACATGGTTGGGGAATAGTCCAGAAATTAAGGCTTCATTTACCAAGTGGCGGCTCAAATGGGCGAGATTGGCTCGTCCAGACCGGAGAGAGTCCGCCTTGCCCTACCAAGAGCCGTGCGACAGCACCGCCGTCCTCGCAGTAGACCGGTCGATGACCGGGCGGAGCTGGGTGCGCCGTCTCGCCCCCGCGGAGGAGCGGACCGCGCTGGCGCTGGCGCAGAGGCACGGCCTGCCGCAGGTGGTGGCCTCCGTCCTCGCCGGCCGCGGGATGACGGTGGAGAACGCCGAGGCCGAGCTCGCCCCCACCATGCGCGCGCTGATGCCTGACCCCTCGACGCTGACCGACTGCGACCGCCTTGTCGCCCGCCTCGCCGACGCGCTGGCGGCAGGCGAGAATATCGCGATCTTTTCCGACTACGACGTCGACGGCGCGACCTCCGCGGCGGTGGTCGCCCGCGTCCTCAAGGCCTACGGCGCGGCACCGCGGGTGATGATCCCGGACCGGGTCAGCGACGGCTACGGCCCCTCGGTCGACCTCATGGATACGCTCGTCGGCGAGGGGGCACGGATCGTCCTCTGCCTCGACTGCGGGTCGGGCGCGATCGAGCCCGTCGCCGCCGCGAAGGCCGCGGGGGCGGACGTCCTCGTCATCGACCATCACCCCGTCAACACCCTTGCCGCCGCGGACGCCGTCGTGAACCCCAACCGGCCGGACGATCTCTCCGGCCTCGGCCATTGCGCCGCCGTCGGCGTCGCGTTCGTCGCGATGGTGGGGCTGGTGCGCGAGATGAAGCGGCGCGGCATCGCCGGCCCCGGCGGCCCGCCCGACCTCATGGCGCTCCTCGACTGCGTGGCGCTCGGCACCGTGGCGGACGTCGTGCCGCTGTCCGGCCTCAACAGGGCGTTCGTTCGCACTGGACTGCAGACCTTCCGCCGCCGCGGCAACCGCGGGCTCGCGGCGCTGGTGACGGTGGCGCGGCTCGGCGGCCCGGTTGATGCCGGGCACCTCGGCTACGTTCTCGGCCCGCGCATCAACGCGGGCGGCCGGATCGGCGATTCGGGCCTCGGCGCGCGCCTGCTGATGACCGAGGACGACGCCGAGGCCGAGGCGATCGCCGCCACGCTGGACGGCCTCAATGCCGACCGCCGCGCCATGGAGCGCCGGGCGCTGGAGGAGGCCATCGCGATGGCCGACGAGAGCGCGCCGGTGGTGGTGGTCGCGGGCGACTGGCACCCCGGCGTCGTCGGCTTAGTCGCCTCCAGGCTGAAGGAACGGACGCGCCGCCCTGCCATCGCCATCGCGCGGTCAGAAGGCCAGGGCGTCGGGTCGGGGCGGTCGATGCCGGGCGTCGACCTCGGCGCGGCTGTGCGCAAGGCGGCGGAAGAGGGCCTGCTCGTCAAGGGCGGCGGACACCCGATGGCGGCCGGCCTGACCGTGGCGCTCGACCGCATCGAGGAGCTGACGGCGTTCATGACGGCCGAACTCGGCGCAGCCGTGGCGGAGGCGACCGCGAACGACCAGCTCAAGATCGACGCCGTCGTGGGCCTGCGCGCACTCGACATCGGCCTCGCGCAGACGCTGGAGGCGCACGGACCGTGGGGCGCCGGCCGGCCGAAGCCGATCCTCGGCCTCGACGGGGTGGTGCTCGAAGCCGTCCAGCCGGTCGGGCAGGGGGACAGCCTGCGCCTCACCCTCCGCTCGCTCTGCGGGGCGCGGACGAGCGCGATGGCCTTCCGTGCCGGCGGTCCGCTGGGGGCGCGGCTCAAGGCGAGCGTCGGCGAAGCGGTGCACCTTGCGGTGGAGCTTTCGCACGGCGTCTTCCGCGGCGAGGATCGCGCAGAGATCATCGTGATCGACGCTGCGCCGGCCAGCGTAGCCATGCAACGCGCGGCCTGAATTAAATCCGGAACCACTACCCGCCCGTTACGTTCTTTGGCGGTGAATTGCCGTGCTCCAGTCACGGTAATCGGGGCAACTGAGCCTCCAACAGTGGTGTATCTATCATGTTCAAGCATTCGATTGCATTCATGTCGGTTTCCGCCCTCGCCCTCGGCCTCGCGGCGGCGACCCCCGCAGCCGCTCAGCTCGAGATCAACCTCGGCACGGTGACGAGCAAGCAGGTCCGCCCGGTGCCGACCGCCAACGCGGCCACCCGCCACGAGATCAACGACGCAAAGCAGGAGCGTGCCGACGAGATCCGCGACGCCAAGCGCGAACGCGGCCGCGACATGCGCGAGGCGCGCCAGACCGGCGACCGCGACGCCATGCGGGACGCCCGGCAGGACTACCGCGCCGACGTGAAGGACGCGCGCAAGGACTTCCGCCGCGACACCCGCGATGCCCGCGCCGAGGCGCCGCTGGTGCGCCCGCTGCCTCGGACTTCCGACGGGATCACCATCCGCATCAACTAAGCTTCCGGAGCCCGGGCCGACTGATCGGCCCGGGCTTTTTCGTGGCTAGCTGGGGGCTCGCTTGCGCGGGCCCTTTCGCCACGCAAGATTGTGATCGGTTCAGACGGGATCGGCCGAACTTGTCGGTCCTGTCGGCTTGCCAACCGAAGGCGGCCAAGTCACTGTGCGGTGAGTTCCGCCCAACATGCGCCATCACTGCGGCACCTGTCGGGCGCTTGTCCGCCACTCGTGATCGACAGAGCCGCCAGATGACAAATTCTCCGAACCCTGCGACCGACCGGGGCTCAAAGAGATGGCGCGCTGCCTGCCTCTTTGCAGCGGGCCTCGCCATCAGCGCCCCCGTCGCCGCCATCGCGCAGGACAATGCGGCCCCGCCCGCAGTCCTCGTCTCCGCCGTCCAGGAAGAGACCGTTTCGCAAACAGGCACATTCGTCGGCCGGATCATTGCGATCCAGTCCGTCGATCTTGTCGCCCGTGTCGAGGGTTTTCTCGAAAAGCTTAATTTCGAGCAGGGAAAGATGGTGAAGGCCGGCGACCTGATGGTCGGCATCGAGAAGGCGCAGTACCAGGCCGCCCTCGCAGCGGCGCAGGGCCAGCTCGCTGCGGCGCAAGCGCAGGTTGCAGCCGCCGAGGCGCAGGTCAAGAATGCCGACTTCGTGCTGGAACGCCAGCTGACGCTGCTGAAGAAGGGTGACGTCAGCCAGGCCAAAGCCGACGATGCACAGGCCAGCGCCGACGTTGCCGCCGCGCAGCTCCAGCAGGCACAGGCTGCCGTCGCGCAGGCCAACGCGCAGATCCAGACCGCGCAGCTGAACCTTTCCTACACCGACGTAATGGCGCCGATATCCGGCCAGATCGGTCCGACCGCGGTCACCGAGGGCAACCTCGTCTCCGCGCAGACCGGCACGATCGCCACCATCGTCCAGCTCGACCCGATCCGCGTGGCGTTCTCGATCCCAGAGACGCTCTACACCACGCTGTCGGAAAAATCCGGCGGCTCGGCCGACACCGCGGGCAGCACGGACCTCTTCACCCCCGAGCTCACCCTCTCCAACGGCACCAGATACGGCGAGGCCGGCAAGATCGCGTTCGCCAGCAACCAGATCAGCGCCACCACCGGCTCGCTGGTCGTCTACGCGGACTTCCCCAACCCGAAGGGAATGCTCCTCCCGGGCTCGTTCGTCTCGGTCGGCGTGAAGGAAACCCAGGGGACGAAGCTTCCCGTGGTTCCGGCCTCGGCGGTTCTGCAGGACAAGGACGGCCGCTACGTCTTCGTCGTGAACGACAAGAACCAGGCGGAAACCCGCCGGATCGAGACCGGCCAGCAGTTCGAGAACGGCTTTCCCGTCACCAAGGGCCTGACGGCCGGGGAGACGGTGATCGTCCAGGGCCTCCAGAAGGTGCGCGCCGGGATCACAGTCGCACCGCAGCCGATGCCGTCCACCTCGGCGTCCGCGGCGACGGGCACCACCACGGTCGCGTCCTCGAACACGGCTAGCACCACCAAATGATCTCGAAGGTTTTCGTCGAGCGGCCGCGTCTCGCGATCGTCATTTCGCTTGTCCTGACCATCGCGGGCGCACTGTCGCTCTACTCGCTGCCGGTCTCCCAGTATCCCAACATCACGCCGCCGGTGGTCCAGGTCACCGCCATGTACCCCGGCGCCGATTCCGAGACGATCGCGACCACCGTCGGCGGCCCGATCGAGGAGCAGGTCAACGGCGTCGAGAACATGACGTACATGTCGTCGACCTCCTCGTCGGCGGGCACCTACACGCTCAGCGTCACCTTCGACATCGGCACCGATCCCGACATCGCGCAGGTCAACACGCAGAACCGCGTGTCCACGGCCCTCGCGCAGCTGCCGCAGATCGTCCAGAATCTCGGCGTGACGACGCAGGCGCAGTCGACCAACATGCTCGGCGTCGTCAACGTCTTCTCGCCGGACGGGACGTTCGACCCGATCTACCTGTCGAACTACACCACCATCAACGTACGCGATCCGCTGTCGCGCGTGGAAGGCGTCGGCAACGCAACGCTCCTCGGCGCGCTCGACTATTCGATGCGCATCTGGCTCGACCCGATCAAGCTTGCCTCCCTCAGCCTGTCGAGCTCGGACATCGTCGACGCCATCAAGGCGCAGAACATCCAGGCCTCGCTCGGCACCATCGGCGGCCCGCCGATCACCGACTCGCAGCAGGTCCAGTACACGATCACCGGCCAGGGCCAGTTCGACCGGCCCGAGGCATTCGGCGACATCATCGTCGCCACCGGCGCCGACGGCGCCATCGTGCGCCTGCGCGACGTCGCGCGGATCGAACTCGGCGCGCAGACCTATTCGGCCAATTCCACGCTGAACAATCAGCCTGCCGCCACCATCGCGCTCTACCAGGCGCCGGGCGCCAACGCGCTCGCGGTCATGGACGCGATCAAGACCCAGCTCGAGAGCATCGCGACCCGCTTCCCCGAGGGGATGAAGTACGAGGTCGTCTACGACTCGACGCTGTTCGTCGCCGCCTCCATCGAGGAGATCAAGGTGACGCTCGCCATCACGGCCGTGATCGTGATGCTCGTCACCTACGTCTTCCTCGGCAACCTCAGAGCCATCATCATCCCGGCGGCGACCATCCCGGTCTCGCTGATCGGCGTCTTCATCATTCTTGCCGCGCTCGGATTCTCGGCCAACACCATCAGCCTCTTCGCGGTGGTGCTCGCCATCGGCATCGTCGTCGACGACGCGATCGTGGTGGTGGAGAACGTCACCCGCATCATGGAGGAGGAGGGGCTCGACCGCCGCGCCGCCACGCTGGAGGCGATGCGCCAGGTGCAGGGGCCGATCATCTCCACCACGCTGGTGCTGTTCGCCCTGTTCGGTCCGGTCGCCTTCTTCCCCGGCATCACCGGCGAGCTCTTCCGCCAGTTCGCGGTCACCATCTGCGCCTCGGTGCTCCTCTCCGCGATCAACGCGCTGACGCTGTCGCCCGCGATCTGCGCGCTGGTGCTGCAGCCCAACACGAAGAAGATCCTGCCGCTCGCGCTGTTCGACAAGGTGCTCGACAAGACCCGCGGCGGCTATGTCGGCATCGTCGGCTTCATCGCGCGGCGCTCGCTGATTGCAGGCATCGCGGTGGTCGCCGCCGGCCTCGCCTCGGGCTACCTCCTCGGCAAGCTGCCCACGGCCTTCATTCCCAACGAGGATCAGGGCGTCCTCTTCGTCGACGTCTCGCTCCCCTCCGCCTCCTCGCTGCCCCGGTCCGAGGCGGTGATGAAGCAGGTGACGGACATCGCGCGGGCCCAGCCCGGCGTTGCCAATGCGCTGACAGTCGCGGGCTACAGCCTTCTCACCGGCGCGCCGGATTCGGGCTCGGGCCTTGCCGTCATCGTGCTCGACCCGTGGGACGAGCGCGACACGCCCGAACTGCAGTTGAAGGCGATCTATGCGTCGCTGTCCGAAAAGTTCGGCGCGATCCCGGAAGCCAACATCTTCCCGTTCCCGCCGCCGCCGATCCCCGGCCTCGGTTCGGCCGCAGGCTTCGCCTACCAGCTCCAGGGCCTTACAGGGCAGACGCCGCAGGACATGGACCAGACGCTGCGCTCGCTGCTGGTCGAGGCCAACGCCGACCCCCGGATCGCCCGCGCCTACTCCAGCTACTCGGCGGACGTGCCGCAGATCTACCTCGACATCGACCGCGAGAAGGCCGAGAGCCTCAACGTGCCGATCTCGAACCTCTACGGCACGCTCCAGGCGCAGCTCGGCTCGCAGTACGTCAACGACTTCACGTATCTGGGCCGTGTCTTCCAGGTGAACGTCCAGGCCGACGCGCCCTACCGGCAGACCGTCGACGCCCTCAACCAGATCTACGTCCGCTCGACGGACGGGAACATGGTGCCGGTGTCGACGCTGGTGCGGCCGCGCTTCGTGCTGGGGCCGAACCTCTCCTACCGCTACAACCAGTTCATCACCGCTGCCGTGAACGGCAGCGCCGCGCCCGGCTACTCGGACGGGCAGGCGATGCAGGCGATGGAGGAGATCTCCAACAAGGTCCTGCCTGCCGGCTACAGCTACTCGTGGACGGGCATGTCCTACCAGTCGCAGGGGCAGGGCAACACGCTCGGCATCCTTCTCGGCCTGTCGGTCCTGTTCGGCTACCTCTTCCTCGTCGGCCTCTACGAAAGCTGGATGAACCCGTTCGCGGTGCTGACCTCGATCACGGTCGCGGCGCTGGGCGCGATCGGGACGGTGACCTACTTCGGCATCGCCAACAACGTCTATGTCCAGATCGGCCTCGTGCTTCTCGTCGGTCTTGCGGCGAAGAACGCCATCCTGATCGTGGAGTTCGCCAAGGAGGCGCGGGAGGCGAACCACACCCGCGTCGAGGCGGCGCGGCAGGCGGCCGAGATGCGGTTCCGCGCCGTGCTGATGACGGCGTTCGCGTTCATCCTCGGCGTCGTCCCGCTGGTGACGGCGACCGGCGCCGGCGCGGTCTCGCGCGTCGTCCTCGGCCTCACGGTGATGGGCGGGATGATCGCGGCGACCGTGATCGGCATCATCTTCATCCCCGGCCTCTACGTGATGTTCCAGTGGCTCGGCGATACCGTGAGCCGCAACCGCAACAACCCGGAGAAGGGCGGCGTCCACCCCGGCGCGCCCGGCTCCGGCCCGCGCGAGCCGCACCCCGCGCCGGCCGAATAGCACGCCGACACAGCCACCTTCCGGCCATGCAAGCGCCGCCCTCCGGGGCGGCGTTTCTGCGTCTGGCGCACGGTCCGGCGTGCCGCCTGACAGTCTCGGAGCGGCGGCGGCGGTCGGCCCGGGAGATACCGCATCGTCTCATTTTTGGATTGGGCCGGTCATCCATCGCCGATTGCCCGTCTAAAACATCAGGACGGGGCGCGAGACTTCGGCAGGGAGCGACGAGGGAAGCATGGCACTTGAAATCAAGCTGCTCGACTATGGCGACATCGAGCTGGAATCATCGTTCCTCGTCCTCGGGCGTGACTGCGGCCGGACCCGCCGCGTCCCCGTCTATGGCTTCCTGATCCTCGGCGGCCAGTACCCCGTCGTCGTCGACACCGGCTACCGCGACAACGCCATCATGGAAACGCTGGGGATGCGCGGCCTCCAGTTCCACGAAAACATGATCGAGAACCAGCTCGCCCGCCACGGCGTGAAGGTCGGCGACGTCCGCTACGTCTGCCACACCCACCTCCACATCGACCACGCGGGCAAGGACGACCACTTCCCGATGAACACCACCGTGGTGCTCAACCGGCGCGAGATGGAGCACTCGGTGTCGGGCCTGATGCACCCGCAGTACCCCAAGCCCGACATCCAGCATCTGGTGGAGCGGCTGCACCACCCCGGCGCGCTGCGCTTCGAGGACACCGAGATCACCGGCGAGGTGGAACTGATTCCCGGCGTCACGCTCGACTGGGCCGGCGCCCACACCGAGGGCTCGATGAACGTCCACGTCGAGACCGCCGAGGGCAGGGCGACCATCTGCGGCGACGTTATCTACGACTTCAACGACCAGATCGTGAAGCCGCTCAACGAGGTGAACGACCACGAGCCGCGCGTCACCGGCAACCACTCCTGCACCAAGCGGCAGGAGAAGGCGGCGATCAAGAAACTCCTCAACTCGTCGAAATTCCTGCTGCCGATCCACGACAAGCCCGCCAAGATCGAGGGCGCGCAGGTGGTCGGGCGGATGGACATGGCGGTGCCGGGGCCGGTCACGCAGTCGGTTCCGCGGCGCAACTGGTTCCCGGTGTAGGGCGATGGCGCACGAAGCGGTCCGCCCCGCCTTCCGCCAGCTCGTCGACGAGCACGCCCCGGTGCGCCAGCTCGGCTCCGGCTTCACCTTCACCGAGGGGCCGATCTGGCACCCGGTGGACCAGTATCTCCTCTTTTCCGACATGCCGGGCGACGTCCGCCGCCGTTGGGACGGGGCAGGGGTCCGCGAGGTCCAGAAGCCGTCCCACATGGGCAACGGCCTCACCTACGACCGCGACCTCAACCTCATCGTCTGCGAGCACGCCACCTCCGCGCTGGTCCGCATCAAGCCGGACGGCACGCGCGAGGTGCTGGCCACCCACTTCGAGGGTCGCGAGCTCAACTCGCCCAACGATGTCTGCGTGCGATCCGACGGGTCGATCTACTTCTCCGACCCCTGGTACGGGCGAATGCCGGTGTTCGGCGTGGAGCGGCCGCGCGAGCTCGGCTTCCAGGGCGTCTACCGCCTTGGCCCCGAGGGCGGCGAGCCGAAGCTGGTGGTGGACCGCTACCAGTTCACCATGCCCAACGGCCTCTGCTTCTCGCCGGACGAGAAGCGTATGTACATCAACGACACCGAGCAGGCGAACATCCGCGTGTTCGACGTCGCGGCGAACGGTTCGCTCTCCGGCGGCCGGATCTTCGCCTCCGGCATCAAGGACACGCTGAAGGCCGGCGTGCCCGACGGGATGAAGTGCGACCAGCAGGGCAACGTCTGGGTCACGGCGCCCGGCGGCCTCTGGGTCTATGCGCCGGACGGGTCGCTGATCGGCAAGGTCGCGATCCCCGAGCTTGCCGCCAACCTCCACTGGGGCGGCAAGGACTGGCGCACCCTCTTCGTCTGCGCCTCCACCTCGCTCTACGCGGTCGACACCAAGGTCGGCCCCCGGAGCGAGCCTTTCATGCGGGCCGACGCCGGGCAGCGTCCGGCAGCCTCGGCACCGAAGGCGGCCGCGTCCCGCTCCGAGCCGGCCGCCGCTTCGGCGAGGGCCTGTCGCTGGACCCATCGCGCTGTGCCCTCATCATCCAGGACATGCAGAACGACGTGGTGATGGACGGCGGTGCCTTCGCCGAGTCCGGCGCGCCGCAGCACTGCCGCGAGCAGAATGCGATCGCCAACGCCGCGGCGCTCGCCGCCGCGGTGCCGCGAACTCGGCATCCCGGTGATCCACGTCTGGTTCCTGCTTCAGCCCGGCGCCCCCGGCCTCACGCTGAACTCGCCGCTGTTCGAGAACACCAAGGCCTCCGGCGCGCTCGTCGAAGGCACCTGGGGCGGCGCCCCGGTCGCAGGGCTGGAGGCGAAGCCCGGCGACTTCGTGGTGAAGAAGATGCGCATGAGCGCGTGGGAAGGCTCAAGCCTCGAGACGGTGCTGAAGGCGGAGGGCCGCGACATCATCATCGAGTCCGGCGCCTGGACCAACATGAGCATCGAGCACACGGCCCGGACCGGTGCCGACAAGGGCTACCTCATGGTGATCCCCGAGGACGCGTGCTCCACCATGAACGCCGACTGGCACCGCGCCAGCATCGAGTACGCGATGCAGAACGTGGCGGCGGTCACCACCACCGCGCAGGTCCTCGCAGCGCTGCGCTGACGCGGGTTGAAGCGCGCGGCGGCGGGCGGCATTGTCGCCGCGCGCCCCGCGGCGCGACACCGTGACGAGGACGCGATGACACCCTGGCCGCCCACAGTTTCCCTGGACGGCACCGCCGTCCGCCTGGTTCCGCTTGACCATGCCCACCACGACGCGCTGTGTGCCGCGAGCGACGACGGTGAGCTCTGGCGCCTCTGGTACACCCCGGTACCCTCGCCGGAGGGGATGACGGCCGAAATCGACCGCCGCCTCGGCCTTCGCGAAAAAGGCTCGATGCTGCCCTTCACCGTGCTCGACGCGGAGGGCACTCCGGTCGGCATGACCACCTACATGAACATCGACGCCGCCAACCGGCGCGTGGAGATCGGCTCGACCTGGTACGCGAAGCGGGTCCAGCGCTCGGCGCTCAACACCGAGGCCAGGCGGCTTCTCCTCGGCCATGCCTTCGAGGCGCTCGACTGCATCGCCGTGGAATTCCGCACCCACCGGCTCAACCGGCAGAGCCGCCGCGCCATCGAACGGCTCGGCGCCCAGTTCGACGGGACGCTGCGAAACCACAGCATCGGCCCCAATGGCATCATCCGCGACACGGTCGTCTATTCGGTGATTGCAACGGAGTGGCCGGCCGTGAAAGCAAACCTCGACTGGCAGCTCGCCGCCCCACGGTGAGCCATGAAATGAGCCTGAGGGAGGCCCCGGTGGACCACGAACTCTTCCTGAAGCTCTTCGCGGCGCTGTTCGCGATCATGAGCCCGATCGCGAACCTTCCGGTGTTCCTGTCGCTGACCGCGGGCCGTCCTGTCGCCGAGCAGCGCAGGATCGCCGCGACCGTGATCGTCGCCCTCGTGATCGGCTCCGTCATCGTCGCGGTCGGCGGCAACGCGCTTCTGCGGGTGTTCGGCCTCGGGATCCAGGACTTCCGCCTCGCGGGCGGCTTCCTCATCCTCCTCATCGCGCTCAACATGGTGTCGGGCGAGAAGAGCCAGGCTCACCACGGGTCCGCGAAGGAACGGGCGGAGACGCCGAAGGACAACCCCGCGATCTACCCGCTGACGGTGCCGATCCTCCTCGGCCCCGGCACGATCTCGACGATGATCATCTTCCGCGCACAGGCCGAGAGCGCCGCCGGCGACATCGCCTATGCCGCGGCCGTCGGCGGGGCGATCGTGCTCCTCGCCATCGCCTTCTTCGCGGCGCCGTTCCTGTCGCGGGTGCTGGGGGTGACGGCGGTCGCCATCATGAGCCGCCTGATGGGGATGATCCTCGCGGCCATTGCCATGGAGATGATGGTGGACAGCCTGAAGGCGCTCCTGCCGGGGCTTGCCGGCTGACCGAGGGCGGCAAAAATCAGACGCAACGCAATCCGGCGTTGTTGGGAAGGGCGGCCATCCGTTTACCCTGAGGGTCCATGCGGCGTCAGATCGCATCTGTCCATTCGGGAGGAACGAATGATCCGGACCTTGCTCTCCACCGTTGCGGCCACCGCGCTTCTTTCGGGCGCCGCGCTCGCACAGAACACCGACCCCATCAAGATCGGCTTCATGGCGACGCTTGAAGGCACGTACACCGTCCTCGGCGAGGACGGCCAGCGCGGCTTCCAGCTCGCCCTCAAGCAGCACAACAACGAGGCCGGCGGCCGCCCGATCGAGGTCGTCGTCGCCTCCGACCGACGCCTCGCCCGACTCGGCCGTGCGCGGCGCGCGCAAGCTGATCGAGCAGGATCAGGTCGACTTCATCATCGGCCCGCTGTCGGGCTCCGAAGGCATCGCGCTGCGCGACCTCGCCAAGGAGTACCCCAACACCACCATCATCAACGGTGCCTCGGGCGCGCAGGAAACCACCTACGTCGACCCGGCGGACAACTTCTTCCGCTACAACATGGACGGCGCGCAGTGGTCGGTCGGCCTCGGCAACTACGTCTTCAACGAGAAGGACTGGAAGTTCGTCGCTTCCGTCGCGGAAGACTACTCGTTCGCCTACACCAACTTCCTCGGCTTCGCGAAAGAGTACTGCGAGGCGGGCGGCCAGATCGTCGAGCGCCTTTGGGTGCCGCTCGGCACGAAGGACTTCTCGTCGATCATCGCGGCCCTGCCCGATGACGTCGATGCCATCTATCTCGGCCTCGGCGGCGGCGACGCGGTCAACTTCCTCAACCAGTACCAGCAGGCCGGCGGCGACGCGAACCTCATCGGCGGCACCATCATGGTCGACGGCACGGTGCTGAACTCCAAGGGTTCGGCCAAGCAGGCGCTGCTCGGCACCCCGGCCGCCGGTCCGCAGGCCGACACCTGGGACGACCCCAAGTGGCAGGAATACGTGAAGGCCTATCAGGACGCCTTCCCGCCGGACCAGCGCTTCGCCTCTCCCTCGCTGATCGCGACCGCGTACTACAACGCGACCAACGCTGCCCTGCAGTGCCTCGACGACCTCAACGGCGAGCTCTCCGACGACCAGGCGGGCTTCCGTCAGTGCCTCGCCAACATCGAGCTCGATGCCCCGAACGGCAAGATCACGCTCGACGACAACCGTCAGGCGGTGGGCTCCAACTTCGTGATCGAGGTGGTGGAAGGTCCGGACGGCGGCCTTCAGACCCAGATGGTCGACAAGGTCGACGGCATCACGCAGACGCTGAACATGGATAAGGCGGACTTCGACAAGCTCGGCCAGCCGGGCCGCGACGTCCCCGACTGCGGCTGATCGGTTCGCCGGCGGCGTTCGCCCCGGCGGATCGCGGAACAGGCGCGGCGCTTGATAAGCGTCCGCCGTGCGGGGCGCTTCGGCGCTCCGACACCTGGCGCGCCGGCCTTCGGGTCGGCGCGCTTTTCATTTTGCCGCCCCCGCACGAGGACAGGGGAGGGCGGCTGCGGTGATCACGACCGGGGACGGCGGTCATATCCTGTGGATGCACCGGTCCGCCGCGCTTGCCGGGCGCACCCGCCGGGGCCAACTCTTCGGCCATGGCGTTGCACATTCTCAAACTCGCGGTCGGGGTCGACAGTCTGGACAGCCTCAGGGCGTTCCGGGTCGAGCAGGCGGCCGTCGCTGCCGCGAAGGGCGAGGCGTATGTGTCGCGCGCACGCACCCGGATGGCGCCGCGCCGGGTCGACGAGGTGCTGGATGGCGGCAGCCTCTACTGGGTCATCAAGGGCGCGCTGCAGGGCCGGCAGCGGATCCTCGGCTTCGAGCCGTTCAACGACGCCAACGGCATCGGCCACGTCCACATCCTGCTCGACCCCGAGGTGGTGGCGGTCCGCCCGCGCCCGTGCCGCCCGTTCCAGGGCTGGCGCTACCTCTCCGCCGCCGATGCGCCGGCGGACTGGCGCGCCGTAGACGCCGCGGACGACATCCCTGCGACGATGCGCCGTGATCTGATCGAGCTCTGCCTGATCTGATCCCCCTTTGGTGCTTTGCCATCGGCGCTCTATCTAAGGGATGTGAACAAAGACAACCGCACCCCCACCATGGCCGGCACAGCCGGCTCCACGCGCCGCGAGATCGACGAGTTTCTCGCGCGCGCCAGCACCATCGCGCCGGCGCCCTCGGGCGGCCGCGGCCGGCTGATGTTCGCGCTCGACGCGACGATGAGCCGGCAGCCCACCTG
Organism: uncultured Alphaproteobacteria bacterium; assembly: GCA_963704595.1. Taxonomy (GTDB): domain Bacteria; phylum Pseudomonadota; class Alphaproteobacteria; order Rhizobiales; family Amorphaceae; genus Acuticoccus. The sequence goes on along the minus strand of OY969922.1, from coordinate 3,407,872 downwards.
GGACAGGGCCTGCACCATTCAGGGCGAGATGTTCGCCGAGGCCGGCAAGGTCGGCGGGCTCGACATGCAGCTCGTCTATTTCCGCGGGTTCGGCGAGTGCAAGGCCTCGAAGTGGATCTCCGACGGCGAGAAGCTCGGCGCCCTGATGAGCCGGATCGACGTCCGCGGCGGCCGCACGCAGATCGGCAAGGTCCTGACGCGCGCCATCGAGGAAACCAAGAAGGCCCCCATCCAGGCGCTCGTCTACATCGGCGACGCGATGGAGGAGAATGTCGACGTCTTGTGCGCGAGGGCCGGCGAACTGGGGCTGAAGCGGGTGCCGATGTTCCTGTTCCAGGAGCGTGGCGACCCGGCCGCGACCAGCGCCTTCAAGGAAATGGCGCGGCTGACGCGCGGCGCGCACCTCAGGTTCGACAGTGCCGCAAGCTCCGAGCTCGCCCGCCTTCTCAATGCCGTCGCGGTCTATGCCGCGGGCGGTCACAAGGCGCTGTCGGACCGCAGCCAGGCCGGTGATGAGGGTGCGCGGCTCCTCCTCGGCAAGCTCTCCTGATGCTCCTAGTTCTTTTCCTGCCCCTGATCCTCGGCGTGGCGGCGATCGTCTTGGGCGTGGTCGCCGTGCGCTGGTTCGTGAACGCCAACCCATCGCTGCTCGCGAGGCACGCGCAGTCGGGTGGGAGCGTGCTGCTCGTCGTGGTCGGCGCGCTGCTCCTGTTGCGCGGGCAGACCATGCTCGGCGGCAGCCTGATTATGGCGGGGCTCGGCAAGCTCAACCGTGGCGGCGGTTTCGGCGGATTTTCGGGTGGGTTTCGGCGGCTTCGGCGGCGCGACGGGTTCCCGGCGGGGGACGCCGAAGGGCGGGCAGGCCTCCAACGTGCGCACGGCCTTCCTGAATGCGACGCTCGATCACGACAGCGGCGAGATCGACGCCGAAATTCTGGCGGGGCGCCACAAGGGGCGGCGCTTCAGTGCGATGAGCGCCGCGGACGTTCTCGACGTCTGGGTCGACTGTGCGGCCGACTCAGAGAGCCGTCTCATCGTTGAAGCTTATCTCGACCGCCGGGTGCCCGATTGGCGTGAGCACGTCCAGCGTGATGGTGACGGCGGGGCGGGCGCATCGGGCGGTTCGGGCGGCAGCGGCGCCATGACCGAAAAAGACGCTTACGAACTGCTTGGACTTCAGCCCGGCGCCAGCGAGGCGGAGATCCGCGCAAGCCACCGCCGCATGATGAAGAAGATGCATCCCGACCAGGGCGGATCCACCGCCCTTGCGGCGCGGCTCAACGAGGCCAAGGACGTCCTTCTCAGGCGCCGTTGAGGCTCTGTCGGTGGGGGACGAAGAGGCGAGACTCTGGGACATGGGTACGCAACTCGGCTTCACTGGCGCCGAGCGCGCCCCTCATGGGTCCCGCTGGCGCGTTACATCGACACCGCCCAGCATGGACGGTTGTGGTTAGCGAACCGTTTGCAAGTTTCGTTGGCTTCTTTCTTTGTTTCAAAGCCGGCGAACCGAGCCCGGTAGAGCGTGCCGCGCTCGGTCGCCACGGGAACCGTGACCCTTTGGCGGGTCGAGACCTCAGGAACCACCGTCGCCGAGGTGGCGAGAAGGGCCGCCGCCTCGTGCGGGCTGCCGACGGCGCCGACCTGAATCTGCCATCCCGACCCGGCTGCGCTCGCGATCTGCGCGGTGCCGAGGGCGGGTGATTCGATCGTGCGGCGCTTGGCCTCCAGCGCAGCGCGGCCATCGACGCCGGCGCGCGAGGAACCGGCGACGATGGTGGTGGCATCCCCCTTCAGGCCGCGGGCGACGGAGGCTCGTGCGCGGTTGATGGCGGTGAGCAGCACCTCCTCATGCACGCTAGTTCCGTCGTCTTGCGTGAAGGTTGCGAATGCGAGCTCGAAACGGGCGTCGCCTGTCGCCGCCTTGGCCGGAGCTGCGCGGTCGACACTGGCTGCGGCGAGCGCCAGCGCGTCGTTCTCGCCGATGCGGCCTGCGACCGTCTCGGCGCGCGAGGGGAGGGGGCCCGGCGCCGGAAGGCCGGCACCGCGCGCTTCGGCGATGACGGCGCGCAGGGTGTCGCCGGTGGCGGCCTCGGTCGCGGCCGGGACCTCGATCGTCGGCCGGGCGCTGGCGGCGAATGCGAGGAGCTGATCGGCAATCGCGTCGCCCTCGTCATCCCGCGCCTTGACGCGTGCCGCGAACAGGACCGCGCGGCTCGGCTTGGAGATCGGGGTCGGCGCCGGCTCGCTGTCGTTGAAGGCGAACACCGGCAGCGGCTTGCCGACGGTGGCCTTCGGCATGAAGCGCTCGACGAGTTCCTTCATGTGCTGGTCGCGCGAGGCGCCGGTGCGCCCGCCCATGACGACCGCCACCATGTGCTTGCCGCCGCGGCGGACGGACGTGACGAGGTTGAAGCCGGACGCGTTGATGTAGCCGGTCTTGATGCCGTCGACGCCCTCGACACGGCCCAGCAGCTTGTTGTGGTTGCCGTAGCGGCGCTTGCCGTACTCGAACACGCGGGTCTGGAAGACGCCGTAGTACTGCGGGAAGTCGCGCTGGATGGCGATGCCGAGCTTTGCGAGGTCGACCGCCGTCGTGTGCTGGCCGGGGTTGGGAAGGCCGTTGGCGTTGCGGAAGACGGTGCTGGTCATGCCGAGGCGCTTGGCGGTCTCGGTCATGCGCTGGGCGAAGGCGGACTCGGAGCCCTCGATGTGTTCGGCGGCGACCACCGCGACGTCGTTGGCGGACTTGGTGACGAGGGCCTTGATGGCGTCACGCACGGCGATGGACTGGCCGGGGCGGAAGCCGATCTTCGACGGCGGACGGCCCGACGGCATATTCCGACACCACCATCTCGGTGCCGAAATTGATGCGGCCGGCGGCGAGCTCCTCGAAGATGATGTAGCACGTCATGATCTTGGTCAGCGACGCGGGGAAGCGCTCCTCCGTCGCCTGTTCCGCGAACAGGGCCTTGCCGGCGTTAACGTCGAAGACGTAGGCGGCATATTTCGGGTTGGCATGCGCCGGAACGGCGGACAGGCAGAGAGCAAACAGCAACGCAGCAGCAGAGTGCAGGGCGCGCAGTCGGATGCGGGGCGAAGAGATTGTCGCGTGCATACGGTCCTTCAGCGCTTCGGCAGCGACATGATCGTCGCATGGGCCGATGGTTCGTGGGCAAACACGCGCTCGACAGGACACTGGGAGGCGTTCATGTCGCCTGAACCATCATGGTTGAAAACCGGTATACATTTTCAATCTGGATGTACGCTTGCGTCGCGGACGGATGCAAGCGGCGCCGCGCGTTGGGGTGTGGATCGCCAGAGGCCGCCCCGGATCAGTCCGGCTCCGGAGGGGGACTTCTCGGTCGCCGGCGCAAGGCTCGTGCAAGTGCCGGGTGCGACACTCGGTCCGGCAGGCTCGGCGGCGAAGCGGAACGGGGTTTGCGAATTCGCGTGCCGGTGGCATGGTCGCCGCCATGGCATCGATGCCGGCAAACGGTCGCCGGACGGCGATGCGGCCAAGTCCCCCGTTGCACGCGCCGGGGAATGGCTTAACATCGGCGCCTGCAGACGCCACATGGTTGAACGGCAGTGGCCGCCAGGCCGCTTGCGCGTCGACGAGCGAACACCCAGGATGGCGATCATGGAAAGCCTTCCGCATCCATCTGAGGCGGAGAGTGACGCGGCCAGTCGGGCGGCGGCACTCAGGAACGCACGGCTTGAATTCTTGACCATCACCAACCAACTGAAGACAGTCGCGTCACGGACCGCCGCATCGGCTGCGTGGCACGGCCGGCCCGCATCCGCAGGCCGCTTTCCCCGAACCGGCAGCAGTGCTTTCCGTCCCCATGCGATGGCGGACAACATGGCCGGCAAGGGCGACGACAAGAACGACGATGGCCGCGATCCCGGCACGCTGGTCATCACCCGCACCAAGCCGGCGACAAAACGCCCGAACATGTATCGGGTGCTCATACTGAACGACGACTACACCCCCATGGAATTCGTCGTGCACGTTCTGGAACGTTTCTTCCAGAAATCGCGCGAGGAAGCCACCCGCGTCATGCTTCATGTCCACCACCACGGCGTCGGCGAATGCGGCGTCTACACGTACGAAGTGGCGGAGACAAAGGTGACGCAGGTGATGGACTTTGCCCGCAAGCATCAGCATCCTCTCCAATGTGTTATGGAGAAGAAGTGAGGAGCGAGAATGCCGTCATTCTCTCGTAGTCTGGAAAAGGCTCTACATCAGGCGCTCGCCGCCGCGAACGAACGTCGCCAGGAGTATGCGACGCTCGAACACCTCCTTCTCGCCCTCGTCGACGATCAGGATGCCGCGGCCGTGATGAAGGCCTGCAACGTGGACCTCGACCGTCTGCGTCGGGACCTGGCCGAATATATCGACGCCGAGCTCGACAACCTGGTCATCGACAACGATGACGATTCAAAACCCACCGCAAGCTTCCAGCGCGTGATCCAGCGTGCGGTGATCCACGTCCAGAGCTCCGGGCGGGAAGAGGTGACGGGGGCCAACGTCCTCGTCGCGATCTTCGCCGAACGCGAGAGCCATGCCGCCTATTTCCTGCAGGAGCAGGAGATGACGCGCTACGATGCGGTGAACTACATCAGCCACGGCATCGCCAAGCGCGCGGGGCTCGAGCCCGGCCGCACCCGCGAGACCGACGAGGATGCAGCGCCCGAGGAAAGCGGACCCAAGCGCAAGACCGACGCGCTGGAGGCCTACTGCGTCAACCTCAACGAGAAGGCCGAAGGCCGGCAAGGTCGATCCGCTGATCGGCCGGGCCAACGAGGTGCGCCGCACGATCCAGGTCCTCTGCCGCCGGCAGAAGAACAACCCGCTGTTCGTGGGCGACCCCGGCGTCGGCAAGACCGCGATCGCCGAAGGCCTCGCCAAGCGCATCACCGAGGGTGACGTGCCCGAGGTCCTGCAGGACTCCACCATCTTCGCGCTCGACATGGGCGCGCTGCTGGCCGGCACCCGCTACCGCGGTGACTTCGAGGAGCGGCTGAAGCAGGTCGTCAAGGAGATCGAGGACTATCCGGGCGCCATCATGTTCATCGACGAGATCCACACCGTGATCGGTGCTGGCGCGACGTCGGGCGGCGCGATGGATGCCTCCAACCTCCTGAAGCCAGCCCTCTCGTCCGGCGCGATCAAGTGCATCGGGTCGACGACGTACAAGGAATACCGCCAGTTCTTCGAGAAGGACCGGGCCCTCGTCCGGCGCTTCCAGAAGATCGACGTGGCGGAGCCCAACGTCGAGGACGCGATCGAGATCCTGAAGGGCCTCAAGCCGCGCTACGAGGAGTTCCACAAGCTCACGTTCACCAACGAGGCGATCAAGTCGGCCGTCGAGCTGAGCCACCGCTACATCAACGACCGCAAGCTGCCGGACAAGGCGATCGACGTGATCGACGAGACCGGCGCCTCGCAGATGCTCCTGCCCCAGAGCGAGCGGCGCAAGCGCGTCACCGTGAAGGACATCGAGGCCACCGTCGCGACGATGGCGCGCATTCCGCCCAAGTCCGTCTCCAAGGACGACGCGGAAGTGCTCCAGAACATCGAGGCGAACCTCAAGCGCGTGGTCTACGGCCAGGAGTCGGCGATCGACGTCCTGTCTTCGGCGATCAAGCTTGCCCGGGCGGGTCTGCGCGAACCCAACAAGCCGATCGGCTCCTACCTGTTCTCCGGCCCCACCGGCGTCGGCAAGACCGAAGCGGCCCGCCAGCTCGCCGAGCTGATGGGCGTGGAGCTCCTGCGCTTCGACATGTCGGAGTACATGGAGCGGCACACGGTGAGCCGCCTCATCGGCGCGCCTCCGGGCTACGTCGGCTTCGACCAGGGCGGCCTTCTGACCGACGGCGTCGACCAGCATCCGCACTGCGTGCTCCTGCTCGACGAGATCGAGAAGGCGCATCCGGACCTGTTCAACATCCTGCTCCAGGTCATGGATCACGGGAAGCTGACGGACCACAACGGCAAGCAGGTCGACTTCCGCAACGTCGTCCTCATCATGACGACCAACGCGGGCGCCGCCGACCTTGCCAAGGCCCCGATCGGCTTCAACCGTCAGCGCCGCGAGGGCGAGGACATGGAGGCGATCAACAAGCTGTTCACGCCGGAGTTCCGCAACCGGCTCGACGCCATCGTCCCGTTCAGCCCGCTGCCGGCGGACGTCGTCCACCGCGTGGTCGAGAAGTTCGTGATGCAGCTCGAGGCGCAGCTCGCCGACCGGAACGTGACGTTCGAGCTATCGGAAGAAGCTGTCGCCTGGCTTGCGGCGGAAGGCTACGACGAGAAGATGGGCGCCCGCCCGCTGGGCCGCGTGATCCAGGAACACATCAAGCGGCCGCTGGCCGACCAGGTGCTGTTCGGCGATCTCAAGCACGGCGGCACCGTCAAGGTGAAGGTCGAAGAGGGCGAGGACGGCCGCAAGAAGCTGGTCCTCGAGGCGATCGCCGATCCCGAGCCGCGTCATTCCATCGAGGATGACGGCGAGGACGGCGAAGGCGGCGACGGCGAGGGTCCCGCACCCGAGCCCACCGCCGACCGCGGCTCCGGCGGCTCGTCGATCATGCCGCGCGTCCCGCTGTCCTCCCGCTAGGGAGGCGGCGCGGCCGCAACCGGCCCTGCGCTTCAGATTGAAGGGGCGGCGGAGACATCCGCCGCCCCTTCTTGCGTCTAGGCCCCCGGTTCCGCTGACGCCGTCCGGCGCGCTGACCCTATTCCCATCCGCCGTCTTGCCTCGTGGGCCGCTTTGGGCGTATCCGCGAGGGCAGGGAATGCGGCGCTCGAGCCGCCAGACGCCGGCACCCGGCAACCGGGAAATCTTCCGCCCCATGGACGAGACCACCAACGTCGCCGCCCGTTCGCCGCTGGGCTGGTTCCTGCGCGGGGTGCGCGCCGCGTTCTCGATCCCCGCGCTGGTGCTGATGGCGGCGCAGATCGGCTTCGCCGCGCTCGCCCGCGAGGCAGGCTTTTCCATGGCCGAGACGCTGGCGCTCACCGTCACCGTCTGGGCGCTCCCCAGCCAGGCGGTCTTCGTCGGCCTCGTCGGGTCCGGCGCGCCGCTCTTCGCTACCGCAATTGCGGTCGGCCTTTCCGCCGTGCGCTTCATGCCGATGGTGATGTCGTGGGTCCCCGTAGTGCGGGGGCCGGACACGAAGCGCTGGCAGCTTCTGGCGGTGTCCTGGTTCGTCGCGATCACCGCCTGGGTGTTCGCCATGGCGCGGCTTCCGGAGACTCGAGCGGCCCAACCGCCTGCCGTTCTTCACCGGCTTCGCGATCACGCTCACCAGCCTAAACGGGGCTGCCGTCATCCTCGCCTACAACGCGCTCGGCAGGATGCCCGACCTTCTCGCCGCCGCCTTGGTGTTCCTGACGCCGGTCTACTTCCTGCTGGCGCTCTGGGGCGCGGCGCGGACGCGGGCGGACGTGATGGCGCTGGCGTTCGGGCTGGTTCTGGGGCCGCCGTTCGCGATCCTGGTGCCGCAGGCGGACCTTCTCCTCGCGGGGCTCATCGGCGGCACGGCGGCCTACGGCGTCGGGCCGGCTCCTCAAGCCATGAGCGAATTGCCCGAACCCGCCGTCTGGGGCCTTGCCCCCATCGCCGCGATCCTGCTCGTCGCGGCGCTCCCCACGCACATCTGGCGCTGGCTCGGCGTGCTCTTCGCGGGGCGGATGGACGAGACGTCGGAGGTCTTCGTCTGGGTCAAGGCAGTGGCGACGGCACTGGTCGCCGCGCTCATCGCCAAGCTCGTGCTGATGCCGACCGGGCCGTTGGCGGCTCTCCCGGTCGCCGTGCGCTGCGGCGCGGCGCTCCTCGCGCTCGCCGTCTACGTGGTGGCGGGAAAGCGGCTCGCTATCGGCATTGCCGCTGGGGAGCTCGCCCTCGTCGCCGCCTGGTTCATCCTGCGCTGAGGGCGGCGCGCAGCTTCTCGGCGTTGGCCTTCACCTTCTCGGCTGGCGCGATCTCGGAGGAATGCGGCGCCAGCGGCACCCCCTCGTAGCGCGGCAGGACGTGCCAGTGGGTGTGGAATACCATCTGCCCGCCAGCACCCTCGACGAAATGCTGGATGGTGACGCCGTCAGCCTCGAACGCCTCCTTGGAGGCCTGCGCGACCTTCTGGACCGTTGCGATCACCGCGGCGAGATCGTCCGGCGCAATGTCGAGGATGTTGCGCGACGCCGCCTTCGGCAGCACCAGCGCGTGGCCGGGCACGCGCGGCATGATGTCCATTACGACGATCGTGTGATCGTCCTCGTAGACGGTTTCGGACGGCATGTCGCCGCGCAGGATCTTGGCGAAGATATTGTCGGGATCGTAGTGCGTCATCGTTCGTCCTTGGTGATCCTGTCGGCGGCAGGCGAGGTCAGACCGGCGCGCCGAACCGCCGGGCGAGATGGGATACGGCGTGCTTGTAGCGGGCCGCCCGCTTGGTCTCCCGGAAACCGAGGCGCCTGATCGCAAGTTCCATGGCGTAGGAATAAAGCGCCAGATCCTCGGTGAGATGCGGCACCATCATCCGCCGGGTCTCGAGGTCGACCACCGGCTTCTTCGAATTGACGTTCGCCCGGTGCGCCGTGTCGGTGAGGCCGATCAGCGCGATCATCGGCTCGAACAGCTCCGTCACGCCGACGAAGCCGAGCTCCTTCAGCCCGAACGGCTCGATATATTTCGACTGGAAATTGCTGATCGCCGGAAGCTGCACGAACTCCTCGATGGAGTAGTCGTGCTCGCGCATCTTGGCGTGCATGTGGCCGCCTTCCGGCAGAGACCGGACGAAGTGGTAGCGCGACAATGTCTGCTCCACCGGTTCGCGCAGGAACACGTAGTACTGCTTGGGGTTCGGCACCGCCTTCATCAGCGCACGGGCGCGGATGTGGCCGTGGAGGCAGGTGATGCCGCTCTCGGCGAGCGCGTTGAGGCGGTCCGCCGTCACGTCCTGCGGGTGGACGCGCAGGAGCGGGTGCGTCCGCTCGTCGTCCGCGCCGTAGTAGAGCGCGAAGCCGTCGCCGTGGCGCCGCCGCAGGATCTCGCCGAACCGCGTGCCGGCCGTCTTCTGGATGTGGATGGACAGGACCAGCCGGTCCTTCGGCTCGGCTTTATCGGTCACGGCCGTCTTTCCGGAAGGGGGCGTAGGAATTCAACACTTCGTTCTGGTGCTCCACCGCACGGCGTTCGTTCTCAAGATAATGCGCCACGGCGTCACGCAAGCCGGGGTGCAGAAGATAATGGACGGACCGCGTCTGCGAGGCCTCGTAGCCGCGCGCCAGCTTGTGCTCGCCCTGCGCGCCGGCCTCCACCCGAAGGAGCCCGCGCTCGATCGCAAAATCTATCGCCTGATAATAGCAAACCTCGAAATGAAGGAAGGGGTGATCCTCCACGCAGCCCCAATAACGCCCGAACAGGGTTTGCGATCCGATGAGGTTGAGCGCCCCTGCAATCGGCCGCCCGTCCCGTTCCGCCAGCATCAGACAGACCGATGCGGCGAGCCGTTCTCCGAGCAGCGAGAAGAACTTGCGGTTGAGGTAGGGGCGGCCCCACTTGCGCGAGCCCGTGTCGGTGTAGAAGTCGTAGAACGCGTCCCAGTGGGCCTCGGTGATGTCGGCGCCGGTGAGCCAGCGGATCTTGATGCCGGTCGACAGCGCGTCGCGCCGCTCGCGCTTCACCTGCTTGCGCTTGCGCGAGGCGAGGGCGGCGAGAAAGTCGTCGAACGTCGCGTAGCCGCGGTTTTCCCAGTGGAACTGGGTGTCGTACCGGGCGAGGTAGTCGGCGCCGGTGAGCGCGGCGTAGTCGGCCGGTTCGGTGAAGGTGACGTGGACGGAGGAGGCGCCGGTCTGCTCGGCGAGCGCCACCAGCGCCTTTGCGAGGATGCCTCGGCGGTTCTCGACGTCCCTGTCGCCGACGAGGAGGCGCGGCCCCTGCGCCGGGGTGAACGGCACCGACACCTGCACCTTGGGATAATAGTGCCCGCCCGCTCGCTCGTAGGCGTCCGCCCAGCCATAGTCGAACACGTACTCGCCCTGGCTGTGGGACTTGAGGTAGGCGGGCGCCGCCGCGATCAGCTCGCCGCCGGCGCTGCGGATGAGGACATGGCGCGGCCGCCAGCCGGTCCGCCCGCCGACGCAGTCGGCATCCTCCAGCGACTTCAGGAAGTCGTAGCTGACGAAGGGGTTGAAGGCGCCGGCCCCGTCGTGGAGGCGGGTCGGCTTGCCGAGCGGGCCGATGCTCCAGCCGGGGTTGGCGAGTGCGTCCCAGTCGGCCTTCGGCACCGCTTCGAGCCCACCGGCGGCTTCGATGGTGAGCGAATCCATGAACCGATCCTTTCCGAGACGTTCGGAGTGCAAGTTTAGCGCCGGGGCGCAGAGGCGTCGCGGGTGCGGCGGCCGGCGCGACGATGCGTCCGCCGCCGGTCAGCCGCGCGGGACGAACCCCTCGAAGATGATCTGGTCCACATGGGGTGCGAGGCGCTTCTCTTCCAGCGCGGAGCGAACCGTCCAGGCGAGCACGGCCGCTTGCGGCGGTGGAAGCGCACCGCGGGGTTGGGCAGCCCTTCGCCGAAGTAGGCGACGAAGTCGGGCTTGGTGCGCGGGGTGTGGAGCATCGCGTCGAGCCCGAAGCGGTTGATCATCGAGGTCTGGCCGCGGACGCGGCCGGCGAGGATGCCGAGCGGCGTGTCGGGGAGGGCGCGGCGCATCAGGCCGAGCATGTCGGGATCGAACGTCATCGCGGCGGTGGCGCCGCCGTAGCGGCCGAGCGCGCGCTGGACCGCGGCCGTCATCGCCGCCTTGCGCTCGACCGTGCGCGGGGCCTTGAGGTCGAGGAAGAGCGGCGCGCGGCCCGAGACCAGCGCGAGGACGTCATCGAGGGAGGACAGCGTCTCGTCCGTCCCCCGGATGGTGGTCGCGCGCAGGTTCTCGAGCGTCTGTCCCGCGACGGGGCCTTCGCCCGCGGTGGTGCGCTCCAGCGTCGGGTCGTGGAGCATCACGAGCCCGCCGTCGGCACTCATCTGGACGTCGATCTCGACCGCGTAGCCTGCGTCGATCGCGTCTTCCACCGCGGCCAGCGTGTTCTCCGCGACATCGCCGCCGTGGAGGCCGCGATGCGCGATGGGACGGCGGGTCAGCCAGTCCGGCGTCAGTCCGGTTATGACGCGACCTCGAAGATGGCTTCCACCTCGACGGCGACGCCCATCGGCAGCCCGGAGACGCCGACGGCTGCGCGCGCGTGCTTGCCCTTGGCGTCGCCGAGCACCTTCACCAGGAAGTCGGACGCGCCGTTGACGACCTTCGGATGGTCGCGGAACTCGGACGTGGCGTTGACGTAGCCGTTCACCTTCACGAGGCGCACGATCTTGTCGAGGTCGCCGATCGCGGCCTTCACCTGCGCGAGGAGGTTGACGGCGCAAAGCTTCGCTGCGGCCTGCGCGTCCTCGATCGACATCCCGGCGCCGCACTGGCCGACATATTCGACCCCGTTCGGCCCCATCGGCACCTGGCCGGCGAGGTAGAGGAGGTTGCCGGTCCGCACGAACGGCACGTAGGAGCCCTGCGGCGTGGCGGGGGTGGGCAGCACGACACCGTCGGCTTCGATCGCAGCTTCTACAACGCCAGCCATTGAACAGTCCTTCCATCGCAAAATGTCGGCTGACGGGTTAGCAGACTGGCGCGTCGCCGCAAGGGCCCGCCGCCTTGACGGGGCCGAGCCCCGCGGTGCAGTGCTCGGCCGCGAACGATTTTGGCGAGAGGGTCCACGGCATGGCGATGCGAACCGGTTCGATCTGTGCGGCGCTGTGCGTGGTAGCTGCGGCCGCCGCGCCGGCGGCGCACGCGCTCGAGCTTCAGCCGCACCGCGCGGTGTACGACCTCGCCCTGTCCGGCGCGGAGCCGAGCACCAGCCTGGTCGACGCCTCCGGCCGCCTCGTGTTCGAGCTCAAGGGTTCGGCCTGCGCGGGCTACTCGGTCGAGTTCCGCAACGTGACCGAGGTGACCGACCGCGAAGGCACCCGCCGCGTCACGGACCTGCGCTCCTCCACCCGCGAGACCACGACCCCGCCCGCGCTCGTCTTCTCCCACGAGACGCTGGTGGACCGCGAGATGGTGAGCGAGATCGACGGGACGGCGACCGGCGGTGCCGGCGGCATCGACGTCGCCATCACCACGCCGAAGGAGACCACGCTGTCGCTCGGCCGGGCCATCTTCCCGACGGCGCACACGGCGCTGGTGCTGGAATCGGCCGAGGCCGGCGAGCGCATCCTGGAGGCGACCGTCTACGACGGCGGCGACGAGGCCGACAGCCTCTACGAGACCGCGACGGTGATCGGCGACGGCGCGACCGACCTGCCGGGTGCCTCGCCCGACGAGCGGGTGGTCCTGTCCGGCGTCGAAGGCGCGATGGACCGCACGGCGTGGAAGCTCGTCATCAGCTATTTCCAGCAGGGCGGGGTGGAAGGCGAGCGGATGCCGGAATACGAGCTCAACACCTACATGCTCGACAACGGCATCAGCTACGACGTCGCCTTCAACTACGGCTCGTTCAGGATGGCCGGCAAGCTGACCTCGCTCACCCTGCTCGACGCCGAGCCCTGCAAATAGCTTCTGCGGAAGGGCGTCCCGGGGCTCAGTTGTGGTCTTCGGGGAGTGCGGGGAGGGGGAGGATGTCGATGCCTTCCTCCAGCAGCGCGCGGGTTTCCTCCGCGTTGGCCGCGCCGTAGATGCCGCGCGGTTCGGCCTCGCCATAGTGGATGCGGCGGGCCTCCTCGGGGAAGGCGCGTCCGACGTCGACGCCGTGCTCGCGCACGGCCTTGCGGAACGCGCGGACCATCGCCGCGAAATCCTCCGGCCCCGGCGCCTCGGTCGGTGCGGTCACGGCGTCCTGCGAGGCGGTTTCGCTCTCGGCGGGTGCCGCGGCCTCCGGGGCGGGCGCGGGGCCGCGGGTGCGCACGGCGGGCGCCATCAGCGCGCGCTCGACGGCGGTGCTGCCGCAGGTCGGGCAGTCGACGAGGTTGCGCTGGCGCTGGCCCTCGAATGCGCTCGACGAGGCGAACCAGCCGTCGAAGTCGTGCCCGTCCTCGCAGCGGAGCTGGTAGTGGATCATGACAGGGTGCTGTCCGCGCCGGCGGCTTCGACCGTGGCGACGGCGATGCCCGGGTGACGGGCCGTGATGGTCGGGATCTGGGCGCGCATCTTGCCGGCTTCCGCAAGGTCGACGTCGGCGACGATCACCGATGGCGTGTCGGTCGCCTCGGCGAGGATCCGGCCCCAGGGGTCGACGATCATCGCGTGGCCGTAGGTGGTGCGGCCGTCCTCATGTTGCCCCTCCTGCGCGGCGGCGACCATGAAGGCGGCATTCTCGATGGCGCGGGCACGCAGGAGAACGTGCCAGTGCGCCTCGCCCGTCGACGCCGCGAACGCCGAAGGCGCGGTGAGCACGTTGGCGCCGGCGTTCGACATCTCCTCGAACAGGCGCGGGAAGCGGAGGTCGAAGCAGATCGCCATGCCGATCCTGAGCGGCCCTGCCGCGACCACGACGGCGCCATCGCCCGGGCGATAGGCGCGGCTCTCGCGGAAACTCTCGCCGGAGGGAAGGTCGACGTCGAACATGTGGAGCTTGTCGTAGCGGGCCGCGATGGCGCCGGTCGGGCCGACCATGTAGCCGCGGTTGGCCCACAGGTCACCCTCGCGCACGATGAGCGAGCCGAGATGGACGGTGACGCCGAGTTCGGCACAGAGCGGGCGGACGGCGGCGAGCACGGGGTCGGTGGATTCCTCGTGCACCTTCGGCGCCGCCGCTTTCCTGCGGATCTCGACGAGGTTGGTGAGTTCGGGCGTCTGGATGTAGACGGCGCCGCGGCCTGCGGCCTCCCTGACGAGGCGGGTCACGGTGTCGGCGTTCTGGAACGGGTCGGCCGTCGCGCGCATCTGAAGGGCGGCAAGCCTCACTGACCGGAAGTGCCTTCCAGTGCCTTGTCGAGCTTGCCAGAACGCGCGAATGCGGCGAGATCGTCGGAGCCGCCAACGTGAAGGTCGCCGATGAAGACCTGCGGGAAGGTGTTGCGGCCGCTGCGGCGGATCATCTCGTCGCGCCGTTGCGGCTCGCGCGTCGCGTTGTACTCGCGATAGGTGACGCCCTTGCTGCGCAGGAGCTCCATCGCGCGCACGCAGAACCCGCAATAGTCTCGAGTGTATATTTCCACCGTCGGCATTCGACGCTCCGTCAACTTGGTCGGCCCGAACCTCGCATATGGGGGCATGAATGCAAGGCCCAAGCGCCCGTTGTGCCGCACCCGGCGCGCCGCAGCGTGGACGGGCGACCGGAAGGCGGCACACGACGCGTCGGCTGCGATCCTGGCCGGCGGAGCGCAGCGGCCGTCAGTCCGGCCCGGTCTCCTCGCCGACGACGCGGGCGAACACGGCGACACGGACCGACCGGGCGCCTGCGCCGCGCAGCGTCCACGCCAGGGCGTCGGCGGTGGCGCCGGTGGTGAGGACGTCGTCCACCACCACCACGTGTCGGCCGGCGATCGCCGCCCGGTCCTTCACCGCGAAGGCGTCGTGCAGGTTGTTGGCGCGCTCCTCGCGCCGCAGGCCGACCTGGTGCGGGGTGCGCCGCACGCGCTGGACCGCGTAACGCGCCACCGGCACGCCCACCAGCGGGGAGAGCTGGTCCGCGATGAGGACGGACTGGTTGAACCTGCGGGAGACGAGCCGGGAGCGATGCAGGGGAACGGGGACGAGAACGTCCGCGTCGGCGGTGATGTCGCGGATTGCGGGCGCCATCAGGTTTGCCATCAGGTGGGCAGCGCCGGGTGTGTCGTGATACTTGAGCTGGTGGACGAGGCGGCGGCTCACCGCGTCGAACACCACGGCGGCGCGCGCCTTGTCGTACAGCGGATGGTTCCAGCGCAATTCGGGGGATCGTGCGCCGGGGCCGGCATCGTACGGAAGCGGCGTTCCCATGATGTCGCAGATCGGGGCGCCGATCAGCGTCAGCTCCTGCCAGCAGCCGGCGCACAGCGCGCGCGGCTCGGCGAGGGGGCGGCGGCAGGAGAGGCAGAGCGGCGGGATCAGGACATCGAGCGCTTTCCGTGCCAGAACGCCGATCCAGCGCGCCGGACCGGCGCTGCGGATGCCGCTGTCGATGGTTTCGTCCCGGGCCATGGCGGTGCTCCGAAGCGTCGCGTTCATGCAACCTAGGCGATAGCTTCTCACAGACGGTCGAGGATGTCACCCCATGACGCCATTCAATCGCGCGCACCTGCGCCGCCGGATGAACCGCCCGCTGGTCGACGTCCTTCACGTCTTCCTGGCGGAAGAACTTCTGGATCGCCTGCCTGTTGTAAAGCGCAGTTTCGAAACCGCGCTGTTTTCGGGCCGATCCTCGCCCGACCTGCGCGCCGTCTTCGCGGGCGGCCCGGCGCGCTTCGTCTTCGCGTCTCCGGCAATCAGAGATAGTGACGTTGATCTCGTGGCGGACGTCGCGCAGCCCTTCTCGCGCGCATTCCCGCTCGCGATCTCGCTGAACGACCTGCACCTCGGCGAGGACCCCGTGCGGATGCTTGCCGAAATGCGCGGCGCCCTGAAGCCTGACGGGCTCTTCCTGGGCGCCGCCGCCGCGGCGGGAACGCTTGCCGAACTTTCCGAAAGCCTCCTCGCCGCCGAAGCGTCGCTCACCGGCGGGGCGGCGATGCGCATGGCCCCGCTCGCCGACATGCGCCGCTGGGGCGATGCGCTGGCGCGGGCGGGCTTCGCGCTTCCGGTGGTGGACGAGGTGCGGGTGACGCTGCGCTATTCCAGTCTCGCCAGCCTGTTCGCGGACCTGCGCGGCATGGGTCAGCGCGGGGTGCTGGCCGAACGCGCGCCCGCGCCGCGGCGGCTGTTCGAGCGGACCGAGGCGCATTATCGCGAGGCGTTCAGCGATCCGGACGGGAAACTGCGCGCGACGTTCGTGTTCGCGTGCCTGTCGGGCTGGGCGCCGGACGCCAGCCAGCAGAAGCCCGCGCGCCGCGGTTCGGCTACGATGCGCCTCGAAGATGCGCTGAAGCAGGCGGGCGGCTAGGCTGCCCGGCCGGCGGCGCCGTTGCGCAGCGCGGCCATCGCGGCGGCCCGGTCCGCCGCGCCGTAGAAGGCCGACCCGGCGACGAGGATGTCCGCACCGGCCGCAGCGGCCTCCGGCGCGGTCGCCGCCGTGATTCCGCCGTCGGCCTCGACCCGGATCGGGCGGTCGCCGACCAGCGCGCGGGCAGCCGCGATGCGGGCACTGGCGTTGGGCAGGTAGCTCTGGCCGCCGAAGCCGGGGTTCACCGTCATCACCAGGATCAGCGCGACGCGGTGGAGGACGGGCTCCAGCATCGAGATCGGCGTCGCAGGGTTGATCGCGACGCCGGGGGAGATGCCGCGCGCGGCGATGGCCTCCAGCGTGCGGTCCAGGTGCGGGGTCGCCTCCACGTGGACCGTGATGCCGTCGGCGCCGGCGTCCGCGAACGCGTCGAGGTAGGGGTCGACGGGCTCGATCATCAGGTGGACGTCGAGCGGCAGGCGGGTCGCGCCGCGGATCGCCTTGATGATCGCCGGGCCGTAGCTGATGTTGGGGACGAAGTGGCCGTCCATCACGTCGAGGTGGAGAAGGTCGGCGCCGGCGGCCTCGGCGGCCGCCACCTCGTCACCCAGCCGCAGGAAGTCGGCGGCGAGGACGGATGGTGCCACGAGCGTTGCCCCGGATTCGGGCGGGTTCCACAGGCGCATCAGCTTGCTCCGTCGGGCCGGGCGAGGAGGAGCACCCAGAAGGACTTGAACTGGCCCTCGTCGGTGAGCGCGAGGCCGATGCCGGCGTGCGTCAGCTCCCCGTTGAGGAGGTTGCGGTTGTGCTCGCGCGAGGTCTTCCAGCCGTCGACCGCGAGCACCAGCGTCGGATAGCCGGCGCCCAGATTTTCGGCACCGCGGACGGCGGCGTAACTGGCGTCGTCGAACCGCTTCTTGATGCCCTGCGGCGTGTGCATCTTGGTGCGCAGCGTGTTCTGGCGGGCGAGGGTGCGGGCGGTGTCGGCGGCGATCGCGTCGAGCCGCGGATCGTGGATCAGCGGGGCGAGGCCCTTGCCGGCGCGATGCTTGTTGATGAGCGCGATGGCCTGAGCCGGGTCGACGGTGCGCTCACGCGCGACGTTCGGCACCGTCTGGGGCTCGTTGCCGCCACCGACCATGCCGCAGCCGGCGACGGTGACGCAGAGGAGGATGGCGGAGAGGAGGCGGGTAAGGGACATGGGCCCCCTGATGCACCGGACGGCCGGTCAGCTCAAGCCCATGCGGCGGATCGCGCCGCATGGGCTTGAGCCATCAGGTGAACATGGATTCCAGCGACGTCAGCATGTGGAAGTCGCTGCCGGTGATCTTCGGCCGGTGGTCGTCGTACTCGTACACGAAGCCGAACAGCTTCTGGTACTCGCCGGGGTGCAGGTCGGCGCGCGGGTTGCCGTCGAACGAGGCGATCTTGAAGACCTCGGGCCGCTTCTCGTTGGCGCCCCAGACGTCCTTGATGTCGTCCACCTTCGGGTCGGCAAGGCGGAAGATGGCGTCCTTGATGTCGAGCTCGGTATTGCCGACGTTCTTGATGTAGACATCGGCCACGCCGCCGCCATCGTACCCGTTGAACATCTTCACCGAGAGGCGAAAGCCGGCAAGCGGGCCGTCCACCACCGCGCCGGTTTCGGTGCGCGGCGTGAAGCCCGGCGTCGAGAAGTCGTCGGTGTTGATGGCAAGGTTCCCCGGACGGTTGTGGACCGCGAAGGTGACGACCGGGATCTCCTGCTTGGGATAGATCGGGCCCTGGCTGTCCGGCAGGCTGAACTTGCCGTTCTCGAAGGTCGCCCCGCTCACCTGGTCGATCTTGCCGGCGAGGGCGCCGGAATCGCGGAAGCTGATGTCGAGCCCGCCGACGTTTGCGATGATCTTGTCCGACAGGTTGTTGAACTTGAGCTGGTAGAGCTCGACCTTCTCCGAACCCGT
Organism: uncultured Alphaproteobacteria bacterium; assembly: GCA_963704595.1. GTDB lineage: Bacteria > Pseudomonadota > Alphaproteobacteria > Rhizobiales > Amorphaceae > Acuticoccus. The sequence continues at coordinate 3,389,850 of OY969922.1, read as the reverse complement.
GTTCCACTCCGTGATCTTCACGAGGTCGAAGTTGAACGGCAGGATGTGCTTGGTCTTGGGCGCACCGCCGCCGCCATCGCCGCCGTCGCCGATACCCTTCGGCGGGGGGGTGAACTTGTCGTGGATATCGGATTCGGTGAGAAGGGCGTCGCGCACGAACACCTGGTCGCCCGTCTTGGAGTTTTCGATCAGCGAGCCCTTGCTGTTGAAGGCCGCGATGTAGCCGGACGCGATCAGCTCGAGGTCGCCGCTGAGGTCGACGAGCTGGTCGCCGCCGGCCTTGTTGAAGTCCCGGATCACGTCGAGCGTGTGGCCCGGATCGACGAAGTCGATGTCGGTGAAGAAGAAGGCGTCGGCCCCCGGTCCGCCGACGAGCAGGTCCGACCCCGGCCCGCCGAACAGCTTGTCGTGGCCTTTGCCGCCGATCAGCGTGTCGCTGCCTTCGCCGCCGACGAGGTTGTCCTTGCCGCTGCCGCCGAGGATGAAGTCGTTGCCGTCGCGGCCATTGACGAAGTCGTTCCCGCCGTGGCTGTTGAGCTTGTCGCTCGAGTCGCCGCCGATGATCGTGTCCTTCACCTTCGAGCCCTGAAGGTATGTCGGCCGATCGTTTGCCATCTGGAACGTGTCGCCGAAGGCGTCACGCTTGCCGGCAAGGCCGAGGAAGGTCTCGATGCCGCGCGGGTCGATCTGCTTGACGCCGTTGGTGACGGGCGGCCGGTCGAGCTGCTCGAGGAAGTCGACCATCATCCGGTTGGTGACCCTGATCGGGATTCCGAGGTCGATCGCGGCGTCCGGATGCTTGTCGAGTTCATCGAGGAACTGCTGGAAAAAGCTGGACTTAACGCTCTGCGAAATCCCCTGGACGATATAGCCGTCCCGCGCCGTCAGGCGGGAGGCATCGAAAGAAACGATCTTGACCATCTTGAACTCGTCGACCCGTGCTGAGGGACCGCACCCCGGCCCCGGCGTTTTCCCTATCATAACCCGGAATTAAATCTCGGACGAAATTGCGACCTTGCTAGATTAATAGTTGGTTAACAGGTACAGATTTCCTTGGATCCTGCGCGTCATTCCCGCAACGCTGGTCGAAATTATCTGCGGCGGCGGCTCCGGACCTTCGACCTCACCGCGACAGTGGACCGATCGCGGCTGTAGGTTCGCGCCCATAGCCGGAGATTTCCCATGCGTCGCCTTTGCCTCCTGTTCGCGGCTGTGCTCGTTGCCGGGTGCACCTCGTCCCAGCCCGACCGCACGACGCTCAACGGACCGTCCTCGCCGGCCGTCTACGAACCCGTCATCGTCACGCCGACCGAGGCGCCTGCCGTCTCCAAGCGCGCCTACGCCGCGATCGTCGTCGACGCCAATAACGGAAAGATCCTGCACGAGGAGGCGGCGGGCGAACTGCGCTACCCCGCGTCCCTCACCAAGATGATGACGCTCTATCTCCTGTTCGAGCAGCTGGAGACCGGCCGGCTCAGCACGAACTCGCCGCTCGCCGTGAGCGAAGAGGCCGCGGGGCGCCCGCCGGCGAAGATCGGCGTCAAGGCCGGCACCAGCATCTCCGTCGACACCGCGATCCGCGCGCTCGCCGTCCGCTCCGCCAACGACGTTGCGGTGGTGATCGCCGAGAACCTCGCAGGCTCCGAAGAAGCGTACGCCCGCGCGATGACCAGCAAGGCCCGCGCGATCGGGATGCGCGACACCCAGTTCGTCAACGCCTCGGGCCTGCCCGACGGGCGGCAGGTCACCACCGCGCGCGACATGGCGATCCTCGGCCGCGCGCTCAACACCCGCTTCCCGCGCTACTTCACGTATTTCTCCACGCCCGACTTCATCTACAACGGCAAGGAGTGGAAGAACACGAACAAGCTCCTCGGCAAGGTCGACGGCGTGAACGGCATCAAGACCGGCTACGTGCGCGATTCGGGCTTCAATCTCGTCACCAACGTGGAGCGGGGCGGCAAGCACATCATCGCCGTCGTCATCGGCGGGCGCACCGGCAATTCGCGTAACGCGAAGATGACCGAGCTGATCGAGACCTACCTGCCCGAGGCGTCGGGCGGCAGCATCCTGAGCGCCTTCTAGGCGAGCTCTTCCCCCGCGCAGCATCCCGTGTGAAAGTGTCACGATTGCGCACGTGGTCGTGATTTTTGCATCCTGACCGGCGCCGCGTGCGATGCGGGCCGGAAAGCGTGGGGAGGCGACATGTCCGAGGTGATGGCCGAACTGAAAGGCGCGCGCGAGGCTGTGCGCGCCGCGACGCTCGCCGACGAGGCCGAACTCGCCCCTCGCCTCGCCAACGCGGCCGGGCTCGACGAAGTCACCCGCCGCGCCATCGCGCAGCGCGCCGCCGAGCTGGTCACCAAGGTCCGCACCTCCTCCGCGCCCGGCCTGATGGAGACCTTCCTCGCCGAATACGGGCTTTCCACCGAAGAGGGCATCGCCCTGATGTGCCTTGCCGAGGCGCTCCTCCGCGTGCCGGACGCGCACACCATCGACGCGCTGATCGAGGACAAGATCGCCCCCAGCGACTGGGGCAAGCACCTCGGCAAGTCGACCTCCTCGCTGGTGAACGCCTCCACCTGGGCGCTCCTCGTCACCGGCCACGTGCTCGACGAGAAGAGCCGCGGCATCGTCGGCACCCTGCGCGGCGCCGTCCGCCGCCTCGGCGAGCCCGTGATCCGCACCGCCGTGTCGGAGGCGATGCGCCGGCTCGGCCGGCAGTTCGTGCTCGGCGAGACCATCGACGGTGCGCTGAAGCGGGCCGCAGGCATGGAGGCCAAGGGCTACACCTATTCCTACGACATGCTGGGCGAGGCGGCGCGCACCTTCCCCGATGCGCTGCGCTACCGCACCGCCTACGAGAACGCCATCCGCGCCATCGCGACCCGCGCGATCCACGGCGACGTGGCGCGCAACCCCGGCATCTCGATCAAGCTCTCCGCGCTCCACCCGCGCTACGAGGAAACCCACCACGAGGACTGCCTCGCGACGCTGGTGCCCATCGTCACCGAGCTGGCGAAGCAGGCGGCCAGCGCCGGCATGGGCCTCAACATCGACGCCGAGGAGCAGGACAGGCTCGACCTTTCGCTCGACGTGATCGAGGCCGTGGCGTCCGATCCGGCGCTGGCCGGCTGGACCGGCTTCGGCGTCGTCGTCCAGGGCTACGGCCGCCGCGCGCTGCCGGTGATCGCGTGGCTCGACGCGCTGGCGAAGTCCATCGACCGGCGCATCATGGTCCGCCTGGTGAAGGGCGCGTACTGGGACACCGAGATCAAGCGCGCGCAGGTCACCGGGCGTCGAGACCTTCCCGGTCTTCACCCGCAAGGCCGCGACCGACGTCTCGTACCTTGCCTGCGCCCGCTCGCTGCTGTCGCGGGCCGAGCGGATCTACCCGCAGTTCGCGACGCACAACGCGCACACCGTGGCGAGCGTCCTTGCCATGTCGAACGGCGAGGCGTTCGAGTTCCAGCGCCTCCACGGCATGGGCGAGACGCTCTACGAGGTGATGCGCCGCGAGCAGCAGGTCCGCTGCCGGATCTATGCCCCGGTGGGCGCGCACGAGGACCTGCTCGCCTACCTCGTCCGCCGCCTTCTGGAGAACGGCGCCAACTCCTCGTTCGCCAACCAGATCGTCGACGAGCGCATCCCGGCCGAGGAGGTGGCGCGCGACCCGTTCAAGCGGCTCGCCGCCGCTCCGATCGTCAACAAGCGCCTGCGCCAGCCGCCTGAGCTCTTCGACAACCGCCGCAACTCCAAGGGGTTCGACATTTTCGACCCCGTGGCGCTGAAGGATTTCGAGGAGCGCCGCGGCGCCTTCCGCGAGAAGAAGTGGACGGCCGCGCCGATGACGGTCGCCGGGGACACCGAGGCCGCGGAGCCAGCCCGTCATCAACCCTGCAGATGCGGCCGACACCGTCGGCGAGGTGCGGCCGCTGCGGCCCGAATGCGCCGAGCAGGTGGTGGCGGATGCATCGGAGAGCATCGGCTGGGCCGAAACGCCGGCGCGCGCGGACGTGCTGCGCCGCGCCGCCGACCTGTACGAGGAGCACGCCGGCGAGTTCTTTGCGCTGGCGGCACGCGAGGCCGGCAAGAACGCGCTCGACGCCGTCTCGGAGCTGCGCGAGGCGGTCGACTTCCTGCGCTTCTACGCCAACGAGGCGGAGCGCGTCGGACCCGTGCCGCGCGGCGTGGTGGTGGCGATCTCGCCGTGGAACTTCCCGCTCGCGATCTTCACCGGACAGGTGGCGGCCGCGCTTGCGGCCGGCAACGCGGTGGTCGCCAAGCCTGCGGTGCAGACGCCGCTGATCGCGGCCCGTGCGACAGAACTCCTCCACGAGGCGGGGGTGCCGAAGGCGGCGCTTCAGCTTTGCCCCGGCGACGGCAAGGTCGGCGCCGCGCTGGTCGCCGTGCCCGGCATCGCCGCGGTCGCCTTCACCGGCTCGACCGGCACCGCCAAGGCGATCGACCGGCAGCTCGCCGAGACCGCGCCCGAGGCGATCCTCGTCGCCGAGACCGGCGGGCTCAACGCGATGATCGTGGATTCCACCGCGCTCCCGGAACAGGCCGTGCGCGACATCATCGCCTCGGCGTTCCAGAGCGCGGGTCAGCGCTGCTCGGCGCTGCGCATCCTCTACGTGCAGAAGGACGTGGCCGAGCGCATCCTCACGATGCTGTCCGGCGCGATGGAGGCGCTTGTCACACGGCAATCCCTGGCCGATCAGCTGCGACGTCGGCCCCGTCATCGACGAGACGGCGAAGAAGAAGATCGCCGACCACATCGAGGCTGCCCGCAGGGACGGGCGCATCCTCGCCCAGTACGGGCGCGACGATGGCCTCTTCGTGCCGCCCACCGTCATCAAGGTGAGCGGGATCGAGGCGATGGAGGAGGAGATCTTCGGCCCCGTCCTCCATTTCGCGACGTTCGAGCGGCAACGCGATCGGCAAGGTGACGGACGCCATCAACGCCAAGGGCTACGGCCTCACCTTCGGCCTCCACACGCGGATCGACGACCGGGTGGAGGAGATCGTGAGCGCGGTGAAGGTCGGCAACATCTACGTCAACCGCAACCAGATCGGCGCGGTGGTCGGCTCGCAGCCGTTCGGCGGCGAGGGGCTGTCCGGCACCGGCCCGAAGGCGGGCGGCACGCGCACCGTCGCGCGGCTCGGCGCCGGCAAGGTGCTCGCGCGGCTCGCGGCCGACACCGGCGCGCGCGCGGAGCTTGCGCGGCTCCAGCAGGCGCTCGGCCGGATCGTGCCGGAGCGCGGCGCCCGCAGCGTGCTCGACCTCGTCGGCCCGACGGGCGAATCCAACCGCCTGTCCGAGCATCCGCGCGGCACGATCATCTGCGCCGGGCCGACGCTCGGCCGCGCGATGGCGCAGGCCGATGCGGCGCGGGCATTCGGCAACGCGGTGCTGGTGGTGGCGCCGGGTGCGACGGGCGAGGGCGGTCCGCACCGCGCCGAGATCGACGGCGTGCTCGACCCAACGGATCTCACCGCGCTCGAAGGCTTCGACGGCGTCCTCTACGAGGGCGACCCCGGCCCGGTGCGTCAGGCGCTGGCGGCGCGCGAGGGGCCGATCCTGCCGCTCTTCGCGATCGACGACGACATGGTGACCGAGCGCCACTTCTGCATCGATACATCGGCGGCCGGCGGCAACGCACAGCTCCTGTCGTCCACGGAGGACGAGGCCGACGCGGCCTGACGCCGCGCCGGTCCGGCGTCCAACCGGCCCGAACCTTGCCTCAATACGCTGATCCGGTGCGCCCGCCGCACCGATCGTCCACCTGCCCGGAGACCCTCGGTCCATGCCTATCCGCCACGCCATCCCCGCCCGCCAGCCCGCCCGTGCGGAGCGCGCGGCATGAGCGGGGGCATGCGCTTCGGCATCGGCGCGCGTGCCAGCCGCGTCGAGGATCAGCGCTTCATCACCGGCAAGGGCCATTTCGGCGACGACGTCACCACCGCGGGCGAGCTCTTCGCCGAGATCGTCCACGCGGAAATGCCCTCGGGCCGCATCATCGAGATCGATACCACCGCTGCTACCGAGATGCCGGGCGTCCTCGGCGTCTACACCGCGGCGGACCTCAAGGCTGACGGCGTCGGCCCCATCCCGTGCGTGGGCCTGCGCGCCCGGCCGCTGGAGCGCGCCGACGGCAGCACGCTCGTCGAGCCGCCGCGCCATGCCCTCGCGGACGGCGCGGTGCGCTATGTCGGCGAGCCGGTCGCGATGGTGGTCGCCGAGAGCCGCGCCGCTGCCCGCGATGCCGCCGAGGCGGTGATGGTCAGCATCGAGGACCGCCCTCACGTCACCGACATCTTCGACGCCGCGGCCGAAGGGGCGCCTGCGGTGTGGGACGAGGCCCCGGACAACACATGCTTCGTGAAGAGTGTCGGCGACCGTGCCGCAGTCGACGCGGCACTCGCGCAGTCGGCCCATGTCGCCCGCGTCACGCTCCCGTTCCAGCGCCTCGCGATGAGCCCGATGGAGCCGCGCACCGCCCACGGCAGCATCGAGGACGGGCGCTATGTCCTGCGTTGCGGCACGCAGGGACCCCACGGCGCGCGGCGGGTTCTCGCCGAGATGTTCGGCGTCGATGTCGAGAACGTGCGCCTGATCACCGGCGACATGGGCGGTGCGTTCGGAATGCGCTCCGCCGTCTTCCCGGAGATGGTGCTGGTCCTGTGGGCCGCGAAGAAGCTCGGCCGCCCGGTGAAGTGGACCGGCACGCGCTCCGAGCATTTCCTCACCGACGACATGGGCCGCGACATGGTGATGGAAGCCGAACTCGGCCTCGACGCCGAAGGAAACTTCACCGCGATGCGCGTAAGGAACACCGCCTCGGTCGGCGCCTATCTCTCGATGCAGGGCCCGCTGCCGGCGTATGTGAACCTCGGCGGCCTCGCGGGAGTCTACCGCACGCCGGTGATCGCGGCGGACGTGCGCGGCGTCTACACCAACACCGTGCCGACGGCGCCCTACCGCGGCGCCGGGCGGCCGGAGGCGATCTGCTGCATCGAGCTCGCCATCGACGAGGCGGCCCGCCGCTTCGGCTTCGACCGGTTCGAACTGCGCCGCCGCAACATGATCGCGCCCGCCGACATGCCCTACAAGACGGGCCTCTTCTACACCTACGACTGCGGCGACTTCCCCGCGATCATGGCCAAGGCGCTGGAGCTCGCCGATGCCGCCGCGCTCGACGCCCGGCGCGCCGACGCGGCGGCGCGCGGCAAACTTCTGGGGTTCGGGCTCGCCATGGCGATCGAGTCCACCGCGGGCTTCCTCGACGAAAGCGCGACGATCGAGATCGGCGCGAACGGGCGGGCGAAGCTCGGCATGGGGTCGGCCAACCACGGGCAGGGCCACGAGACCGCGATGCGCCAGGTGGTGGGCGAGACGCTCGGCCTTTCCCTCGACGACATCGACTATGCCATGGGCGATACCGACGAGATCGCCCACGGCACCGGCACGTTCGGCTCCCGCAGCGCCATCTACGGCGGGTCGGCGGCGCTGGAGGCGTCCCGCGCGCTGGTCGCGAACGGCGTCACCGCCGCCGCAACCCTGTTCGGCACCGATCCGGCGGACGTGCGGTTCGACGACGGGCTGTTCTACGACGGCAATTCCAACCGCTCCGCTTCCTGGGCAGAACTCGCCGCCGAGGGCGGGGCCGGCCTTTCGGCCGAGGCGCGCTGGTCGGCCGAGGACGCCAGCACCTACCCCAACGGCGCGCACGTGGTGGAGGTGGAGATCGACCGGGAGACGGGCGCCGCCATCGTGACCCGCTACCAGGCGGTGTCGGACGCCGGAACGCTCCTCAACCCGATGATCGTGGAAGGGCAGATCCACGGCGGCGTCGTCCAGGGCCTCGGGCAGGTGTTCTCCGAGGCGATGGTCTACGACCCGTCGGGCCAGCCGGTCAGCGCCTCCTTCATGGACTATGCGATGCCGCGCGCGGACGACATGCCCTCTATTGCGGTCGCCCACGCGCCGGTGCCGACGGCGAAGAACCCCGTCGGCGCCAAGGGGGCGGGCGAGGCGGGGACGGTCGGCGCGCTCGCCGCGGGTCTTGCCGCGGTCGCGGATGCGCTGGCGCCGGTCGGCGTGCGCGACATCCTGATGCCGGCGTCGCCCGCGCGGGTGTGGGAGGCGATGCGGCGCGCTGCGGCAGCCTGAACAATCCGTCGCGCACAATCGAACGGAACCCTGACCCCGGGGGTCCGCGTTGTCCTCCTGAATGCGCGAGGAGCGGCGGCCGCGCCGTCATGGCAGCAGGCCCGCCCCCCGGCGCAGCATACGGAAGGAACCAACATGACGGCTATCAATCAGGCCAACATCGCCATTCTCGCCACCGACGGCTTCGAGAAGTCCGAACTCTTCGAGCCGAAGCGCCAGCTCGAGGCGGCGGGGGCGAAGGTCACCGTGGTTTCGCTGGAGAAGGGCGAGATCAAGAGCTGGGACGAGAAGGACTGGGGCGAGGCCATCGCGGTCGACAAGACGCTCGACGAAGTGAACGTCACCGACTTCGACGCGCTCGTCCTGCCGGGCGGCCAGATCAACCCGGATCTCCTGCGCGTCGAGGACAAGGCCGTGCGCTTCGTCCACGACTTCTACAACACCGGCAAGACGCTGGCGGCCATCTGCCACGCGCCGTGGCTCCTCATCGAGGCCGGCGTCATCAAGGGCCGCAACGTCACGTCCTACAAGTCGATCAAGACCGACGTCATCAACGCCGGCGGCAAGTGGGAAGACAGCCAGGTGGTCTGCGACGAGGCACTCATCACCTCGCGCAACCCCGGTGACATCGACGCGTTCGTCGCGAAGATCATCGAGGAAGTGAGCGAAGGCCGCCACCAGCGCGCCGCGGCGTAACCGCCTCCACCTCGTTGAGACGAAAAGCCCCGGCGGTTCTCCGCCGGGGCCTTTTTTTTGTTGTGTCTTGCCGTTCCCGCGGCCGCCGCGCGTCTTCCCTTGCGCCGCCCCCGGCGTAAGCTCTCCCGTGTTTGGAGAGGGGTGGAGACGATGGCGGAGACAGGCCGGGACGACAGTGCGAGCCGCTTCCGCGCGCTGCACGAAAACTTCTTCGTCATGCCGAACCCGTGGGACGGCACGTCCGCGCGCTTTCTGGCCGAGAAGGGTTTCAAGGCGCTCGCGACCTCCTCGGCGGCGCTCGCATGGTCGCTCGGCAAGCGCGACGGCGGCGTGACGCGCGGCGAGGCGATCGCCCACGCCGCGCAGATCCATGACTGGACGGGCCTGCCGGTGAACGGCGACTTCGAGTCCGGCTACGGCGCCACCCCCGCCGAGGTCGCGGATACGATCCGCGCCGCGATGGACGCCGGCATCGCGGGCTGCTCGATCGAGGACGTCTCGAAGGACGGGCCGGAGCCGCTCTATGACGAGGCGGAGGCTTGCCGGCGGCTCGAGGCGGCGCGCAACGCCATCGACAGCGCGTCGGGCGACTTCGTGCTCACGGGCCGCTGCGAGGCCTACCTCGAGGGTGTCGCCGACCCGTTCGGCACCGTGAAATCGCGCCTCGCCTCCTACGCTGCTGCAGGCGCCGACGTCCTCTATGCCCCCGGCCTCAGCGATCCCGGCGAGATCGCGGCGATCGTGGCTCTGACGGACCGTCCGGTCAGCGTCATCGCGGGGTCGGGCGGGGCGAGCAACGACCTCGCCGCGCTGGAGACGCTCGGCGTCAAGCGCATCTCTCTGGGGTCCGGCCCCTACAAGCAGGCGATCAATGCGTTCTTCGAGGGGGCGAGCGCACTGGCGGCAGGCGGCTTCGCTTTCGCCGCGGGGAGCGCCACTTCGGCCGCGCTCGACGGCCTGGTGCCGAAGGACCGCTGACCGCCGTGACGCGCGACGACCTCGCCGATATCTTCGCCCCGTTCGGGCCGGTCTCGGTGCGCCGCATGTTCGGCGGGCTCGGCGCTTTCCGCGACGGGCGGATGTTCGCGATCGTGGCCGGCGGCGAGCTCTACATGAAGACCGACTCGGAGAGCCGCGGCATGTTCGAGGAAGCGGGCGCCGCGCCGTTCGTGTATGAGGCGGCGGACAGGCAGGTGACGACCTCCTACTGGCGCCTGCCGGCCGAAGCGTTCGACGATCCCGCAGAGCTCGAACGCTACACCCTGCTGGCGCTGGAGGCCGCTGCCCGGGCCGACGCCGCCAAGGCCCGCCGCAGATCCGTGAGGACGAAAGGAAAGACGTGAGCCATCCCGTGACCACCCGCGCCGACGCCGTCGCGCTCGACGAGGCCGATCCCCTCGCGCCGCACCGCGAGGCGTTCATCCTGCCGGACGGCGTCCTCTACCTCGACGGCAACTCGCTGGGGCCGCTGACGAAGCGCGCGCAGGCCCGCGTCGCCGAAGCGGTCAACGAAGAGTGGGCGGACGGGCTGATCCGCTCCTGGAACACGGCCGGCTGGATCGACCTTCCGGCGCGGATCGGCGCGAAGATCGCGCCTCTCATCGGGGCTGACGCGGCGGACGTTGCGGTGGGCGATTCCACCTCGATCAACCTCTTCAAGGTCCTGTCGGCAGCGCTCGACAAGGCGGGGGAGGAGCGCAACGTCATCCTCTCCGAGCCCGGCAACTTCCCGACCGACCTCTACATCGCGCAAGGGGTCGGCGCGCTGCGCGGTGCTGAGCTGCGGCTGGTCGACGACGTCGAGGCCGCGCTCGGCGACGACACCGCCGTCGTGATGGTGACGCAGGTCGACTACCGCACCGGCGCAAAGCACGACATGGCGGCGCTGACCGCGAAGGTCCACGCCGCCGGCGCCATCATGATCTGGGATCTCGCCCACTCGGCCGGCGCCTTCCCGGTCGACCTTTCGGGCGCGGACGCCGACTTCGCCATCGGCTGCGGCTACAAGTACCTCAACGGCGGCCCCGGCGCGCCGGCCTTCCTCTGGGTCGCCCCCCGCCATCAGGACGTGATGCCGGCGCTGCGCGGCTGGTTCGGCCACGCCGCCCCCTTTGCGTTCGAGACCGGATTCCGGCCGGCGGAAGGGGTGAAGCGCTTCATCACCGGCACGGCGCCGGTGCTTTCGATGACTGCGCTGGAGGCGGCGCTCTCGGCGTTCGACGGAGTGGACCTTGCGGCGGTCGCGCAGAAATCCGCGGCGCTGTGCGACCTGATGATCGCCCGCGTCGAGGCGCGATGCCCTTCGCTCAAGCTGGCCAGCCCGCGCGATGCGGCGCGCCGCGGCAGCCAGGTCTCGTTCCGGCACGAGAACGGCTACGCGATCATGCAGGCGCTGATTGCGCGCGGCGTGATCGGCGACTTCCGCGCGCCGGACATCCTGCGCTTCGGGATGACGCCGCTCTACACCCGCCTATGCCGACGTGTTCGACGCCGTCGAGATCCTCGCCGAGATCATGGAAACCCGGGCATGGGACACGCCCGAGTACCACCGCCGCGCCGCCGTCACCTGACAGGGCGCCGTCAGCCGCGCGCGGCCTTGTGCGCGGCCACGAGCTCGGCCATCGAGTTGAAGCGGAAGTCCACCGCCGGCATCTCGCCCGGCGTCATCGTCGCGCCGAAGCCCTCGTCGGCGTGGCGGCGATAGATCCAGCACTTGGCGAGATCGTGCCGGCTTGCCGGCTCGTGGTCGTGGAACAGGCTTTCGGCCACATGGAGAAGGCGCGGCTTCTCCACCCCGAGGTGGGGCAGGCGGGCGAGCATGTACTCGAAATTGCGGTCGGACGGCTTGTAGGAGCCGATGTCCTCGGCGGTGTAGATCGCGTCGAAAGTCACCCCCAGCCGCTCGTGCGAGCCTGCGAACGACGCGTTATCGACGTTGGAGAGGATGATGAGCCTGTAGTGCTGCTTGAGGTACGCAAGCGCATCGGCGCTGTCCGGAAACGCCGGCCAGTCCTTCACCGAATTGCCGTAGGCGACGCATTCGGCGTGGCTCGCGGGGACGCCCCAGCGCTCGGCGAGGCGCTTGTAGACGACGGCGAGGAGGTCGCTGTAGCGCATCCACGGCGTCTGCGCCTGCTGGGTGGATTCGGCTTCGGCGTGCGCTTCGAGGATCGCGTTGCGGGTGAGGCCGTCGACCTGCGAGGTGAGCGGTTCGAGGCCCTCGACCATGCCGCTCTCCCAGTCGATCAGCGTGCCGTAGCAGTCGAAACTGAGGGCGTCGAAGTCGGTCAGGTTCATCGGGTCTCTCCTCGCGCTCGGCGTGTTTCGGCACGCCGCCGCAACCTTTCGAACAAGTTGCGTTTCAGCCCCTTCTTGGCCCGTTCAATGCACTTGCATCAACTTCAATTCGCCATGAAGCTCGGGCGCACGCCGCCCGGACGCGGTGGTGAACACAAGGGGAGAGTTGATGCGTAAGATACTAGCAGCGGCTGCCGCCGCCGTGATGGCCGCCGGCTTTGCGGCGAGCGCCGCCGCCGAAACGCTGACCGTCGGCGTCTATTCCGCCAACCCGCCGTGGGAGATGAAGCAGGCCGACGGCTCGTTCGAAGGCTTCGAGGTCGACCTCGTCAACGCGATTGCCGAAAAACTGGGCATGGATGTCAACTATCAGGACACCGGCTTCCAGGCGCTGTTTGCGGCGACCAATTCGGGCCGGATCGACATGGCGATCTCCTCGATCACCATCACCAACGACCGCCTCCAGAACCAGGACTTCACGCAAGGCTACTACGACGCCGACCTCGCGCTCGGCGTGAAGGAAGGCTCCGGCGTCACCAAGCTTTCCGACCTCGAGGGCAAGGACGTCGGCGTCCTGTCCGCCTCGACCGGCGACAAGTGGGCCAAGGAGAACGCCGAGAAGTACAAGTTCGGCAACATCCGCGGCTATGACGCCTACACCCAGATGCTGCTCGACGCGCAGAACGGCCGCGTCGCCGCCGTCATCACCGACCTTCCGGGAATGCTCTTCGCCTTCAAGGAAATGCAGGGGATGACCACGGGCGAGACGATCCCGACCGGCGACCGCTACGCCATCATGCTCGGCAAGGATTCCGACCTCACGCAGAAGGCGTCCGACGCGATCACCGAGCTGAAGGAAGAGGGCTTCCTCGCGCAGATTCATGAGAAGCACTTCGGCGTGCCGCCCATGGAAGGCACAAGCACCGTCACCGTTCTGGACGTGCCGACCGCGCAATAATGGGCCTGCTCGACACCTTCTTCAACACCAGTGTAATGCTGCGGACCCTGCCAATGCTTTGGCAGGGTCTCATCAATACCGCGCTCCTCTCCGTTTCGACGATCATCATCGGCGTGACCCTCGGCATCATCTGGTGCCTGATGAAGCTTTATGCGCCGAGGCCGCTGCGCTGGCTGGCGATCTTCCTGATCGACGCCTTCCGCGCGCTGCCGATCCTCGTCCTCCTCGTGGTGATCTACTACGCGCTGCCGTTCGTCGGCATCGTCTTCACCCCGTTCTCCTCCGCGGTGATGGCGCTGTCGCTTGTGCTCGCCGCCTTCACGGCCGAGTGCTTTCGCGCCGGCATCCAGAGCCTGCCGGAAGGGCAGTTCGAGGCGGCACGGGCGCTCGGGCTGCCGTTCCACGTCACGCTGTGGAAGGTGGTGCTGCCACAGGCCGTCCGCGTCGCGATCCCGCCGCAGACGTCGAACTGCGTCGCCATCGCCAAGGACACCAGCCTCGCTTCCGTCGTGGCGATGCCGGACCTCCTGAAGCAGGCGACGGACGCGCAGGCGCTGACGGCCAACCCGTCGCCCCTCATAGCGGCGGCAATCATCTATTTCATCATCCTGTGGCCCGCAGTCCGGCTTGTCTCCTACCTCGAGGAGCGGCAGAAGCGGGCGCGCACGGCCTGAGTAGAGCTCAAGGCCGGCGCCTCAGGCGCCGAGCCAGGCGGGGTCGATCTCGGGAAGGGGGATCGCGTCCTTCAGGGCGCGGGTCTCCGGGTGCTGCGGATCGTCGAAGATTTCGGCGGTCTCGCCCGCCTCGATTATCCGCCCCGCGCTCATCACGATAAGCCGGTCGCACAGGTGCCGCACGACGGAAAGGTCGTGGCTGACGAAAGCCATCGTCAGCGACAGGTGGCGGCGGAGGTCCTTGAGAAGCGCGATCACCTGCGCCTGCGTCGAGGTGTCGAGGCCGGAGACGATCTCGTCCGCGAAGATGAACTTCGGCCGCAGCGCGACGGCGCGGGCGATGCCGACCCGCTGGCGCTGGCCGCCGGAGAGCTCGTGCGGGTATCGGCCGGCGAAGGCGCGCGACAGGCCGACGGCTTCCAGCGCCTCGCGGGCGGCGGCTTCCGGGTTCGCCGTGCCATGGAGGCGGAGAGGGGCCTCCACGATGGCCGCCACCGTGTGCCGCGGGTTGAGCGAGGAGGAGGGGTCCTGGAAGATCACTTGGAGATTGCGCCGGAGCGGGCGGATCTCCTCGGCCGAGAGGTGGGTGATGTCGGTCCCGTCGAACACCACGCGCCCGCCCGTCGGCTCGTAGAGGCGCACCAGCGTCCGCCCCAGCGTCGATTTTCCCGATCCCGAACTCGCCGACGATGCCGACGCACGCGCCCGCGGGGATGGTGAAGGTGAGGTCGCGCAGGATCGGCACCATCGGCGCAGGCCGGAACGGGCGTTTGGCGTTGAGGTTGGGGAGGGCGAGGTCGAGGTTGTCGACGGCGAACATCGTCATTGCGCGTACATCGTGTCGGCCCACTCGTTCTCCAGCGTCAGCGCGGCGGTGATCTTGGGCGCGACGGGGACGAGGGCGGCGTCGGGCCGGTCGTAGCGCGGCGTCGCGTCCAGCAGCGCGCGGGTGTAGGCGGTCTGCGGCGTGTGGAGGATATCGGCGGTGCGGCCCTGCTCGACGACGTGGCCGCCGAAGAGGACCGAGACCGACTGGCACACCTTGGCGACCACGCCGAGATCGTGGGTGACGAAGAGGAGCGCCGCGCCGTGGCGGGCCTGCATCGCGGCGATGAGGCCGAGGATGCGGCGCTGGACCGTCACGTCGAGCGCGGTGGTCGGCTCGTCGGCGACGATCAGCTTCGGCTCGGCGGCGAACGCGTCGGCGATCAGGACACGCTGGCGCATTCCGCCGGAGAGTTCGTGCGGGTAGGCGCGCATCACGCGGTCCGGGTCGCGGATCTGCACTTCCTCGAGAAGGTCGAGGGCGCGACGGTCGGCGGCCTTGCGGCCGTGGCCGAGGATTTTCACCAGCCGGTCGGTGATCTGCGGGCCGATCCGGCGCGAGGGGTTGAGCGCGGTGAGCGGGTCCTGCGGGATCAGCGCCATCTCGCGCCCGCGCAACGTCCGAAGCTCGCGCTTGGGCAGCGAGAGGAGGTCGACGCCGTGGAAGCGGATCTCGCCCTCCACCACGCGCGCGGCGCCCGGAAGGATGCCGAACACGGTCTTCCCGATCATCGACTTGCCGGCGCCGAACTCGCCGACGAGGCCGTGGACTTCGCCGGGCGCGACGGTGAGGTCGACGCTGCGCAGGAGGCGGTGGCGCCTGTCGCCGCCCAGCGCGACGGAGAGGTTGGCGATCTGGAGTGCTGCGGTCACTGGAGCACCGGGTCGAAGCGGTTCTTCAGCCCCTCGCCGAACTGGCTGAAGGCGAGAACGGTGAGGAAGAGAGCGATCAGCGGGAACACCAGCACCCACCACGCCTGGTAGATCGCAGCGCGCCCCTCGGCGATCATGCCGCCCCAGGTGGGCGAATCCGACGAGATGGAGAGGTTCACGAACGACAGGATCGCCTCGACGATGACGGCGATCCCCATCTCCAGCGAGAGAAGGACGATGATCGACGGCATCACGTTGGGGAGCACCTCGCGCGCGAGGATGCCCCAGCGCGAGAAGCCGGCGACCCGTGCCGAATTCGACGTATTCCATCGCCCGCTGCTGCATCGCCTCGGCGCGGACGACGCGGCAGAAGCG
Organism: uncultured Alphaproteobacteria bacterium; assembly: GCA_963704595.1. Lineage (GTDB taxonomy): Bacteria > Pseudomonadota > Alphaproteobacteria > Rhizobiales > Amorphaceae > Acuticoccus. The sequence continues at coordinate 3,373,976 of OY969922.1, read as the reverse complement.
CGTCCAGTCGATCACCGCGATCGCGATGATGACGGAGAGGAGCCCCGTGCCGAGCACCGCGACGAGGAGGATCGCGAAGAGGACGGGCGGGAAGGCCATCCAGATGTCGACGATCCGCGAGATCACCCGGTCGGTCCAGCCGCCGAAATAGCCGGCGAGGAGGCCGAGCGTCGCGCCGATGAGGCAGGCCGCCGTGCCTGCGACGAACGCCACGATGAAGGCGATCCGCGCGCCGTAGAGGAGGCGGGAGAGAACGTCGCGGCCGAGGCTGTCGGTCCCGAGCCAGTAGCCGGGCTCGGCGCCCTCGACCCAGAAGGGCGGCATCCGGTTGAGGAAGAGGTCCTGGTAGAGCGGGTCGTGCGGGGCGAGCAGCGGCGCGAAGAGGGCCGCGAGGCCGACCGCGAGGAGCCAGCCGCCGGCTAGCCACAGCCGCGGCGCGGGCCTGCGCGACGCGTGCGCGCGGTGCGCCGAACGCCTCAGCCATGCCGCAGCCTCGGGTTCAGGACGGCGTAGAGGAGGTCGACGACGAGGTTGATCGCGACGAAGAGGACCGCGAACAGGATCACGATGCCCTGGATCAGCGGGAGGTCGCGGTTGATGACGGCGTCGATCGCAAGGTTGCCGAGCCCCTCGTAGGAGAACAGCCGCTCGATGATGACCGTACCGCCGATCAGGAAGGTGAACTGGACACCGACAAGTGTCATTGTCGGCAGCACGGCGTTGCGCAGCGCCTCGCGCATCAGCGCCCGCGTCTGCCCGAAGCCGCGCGTTCTGGCGAGGAGCACGTAGTCCTGGTTCATCACCTCCTTGAGCGAGGTCTTCAGGAGCTGCGCGATCACCGCGGCGAGGGGGAGGGCGAGCGCCAGCGCCGGCATCAGCATGTGCGACAGGAGGTTGGCGAGGAGGTCGAACCGGAGGCGCACCAGCGACTCGAAAAGGTAGAAGTTGGTGACGAACGGAAGGTCGAGCCGCGGCGAGATGCGGCCCGAGATCTCGAAGATCGGGAAGGCGACGCCGAAGAGGAGAATGAAGGTGAGCCCCCACAGGAAGTCGGGGATCGAGAGGGCGATGCCGTCGGCGACGTCGACCGCGGCCTCGGTCGGCGTGTCGCGAAAGCGGGCCGCCAGCACGGCCGCGGTGCCGCCGATGGCGACCGCGATCAGGAGCGCGAGGAACGCGAGCTCCAGCGTCGCGGGCAGGCGGGAGAGCACCACCTTCGCCACGTCCTGCCGCAGCGAGATGGAGGTGCCGAAGTCGCCCTGGACGACGTTGCCGAGCCAGATGACGAACTGCTCGAAGATGCTGCGATCGAACCCGTAGAGGGCGTTGAGGCGCGCGATGTCGTCCTCGGTGGCGCCGGGCGGCAGCATCATCGCGATCGGGTTGCCGGGCGCGACGCGGATCACGACGAAGACGACGACCGCGACCCCGAACAGCGTGACCAGCGTCGTCCAGGCCCGTGTGAAAACCGCACTCATGAGAGGTTCGCCGCTGCTCCGCCTTCGCCGCCGGCCACCCGTCCGGCCTCGCGATCCTGCCTATGCAAAATCATATAAGCAAGGGCCGCGCCACGCCCGGTTGTGGGCGGGGGAGGGCTATTCGGCGGGCTGGGGGCCGGTCGGGCCGAGATCCGCGAGTTCGGCATCCATCGCCTTCTCCACGGTGGAGCGCGGCTTCGTGAACGGAGCGAGGAGGGTGTAGAGCACCGGCGTCAGGAAGAGGGTGAGGATGCCGGAGACCATCAGGCCCCCGATGATGACGACGCCGATCGCGGTGCGGCTCTCAGCGCCCGCGCCGCTCGCGAGAACCAGCGGGACCGCGCCGAGGACGGTGGAGATCAGCGTCATCACGATGGCGCGCAGGCGCAGCACGGTCGCCTCGATGGCGGCGTCGCGCACGCCGTAGCCCTCGTCGCGGAGCTGGTTGGCGAACTCGACGATCAGAATGCCGTTCTTCGCCATCAGCCCGACGAGGAGGATGATCCCGATCTGGCTGTAGATGTTGAGCGAGATCCCCGACATCGCGAGCGAGAACACCGCGCCTGCGACCCCCAGCGGAACGGTGAGCATGATGACGAGGGGGTGGATGAAGCTCTCGAACTGTGCCGCCAGCACCAGGAAGACGATGAGGAGCGCGAGGGCGAAGGTGGTCATCGCGCCGCTCGATGTCTCGCGGAACTGCTGCGACTGGCCGGAGAGGCCGATGCGCGCTTCGGGCGGCAGGTTCTCCGCAGCCTGCTCCATGAATGCGATTGCCTCGCCCAGCGAATAGCCGTCGGCGAGGGAGCCCTGCACCTGGATCGACGGCAGCCGGTCGTAGCGGCGGAGCTCGTCGGCTGCGGCGGAGGTGGTGACGTTGATGAGCGAACTCAGCGGCACCAGCGTTTCCCCGTCGCCGGCGCGCACGAAGATGAAGTCGATGTCGGACGGGCTCGTCCGGTCGCTGAGGTCGGCCTGGAGGAGGACCGGGTACTCGCGGCCACGGTCGACGAAGGTGGTCACCTCGCGGGAGGCCAGCAGCGTCTGGAGGGTGGCGGCCATGGTGCCGAGGTTGATGCCGAGGTCGTCGGCCTTCTCGCGGTCGACGGAGACGTCGATCTGCGGCTGGTTTTCCTCGTAGTCCATTTCCATGTTCATGAGGCCGGGGTTGCCCTGCGCGGCCTCCAGGAGCTCGGCGGCCCAGACCTTCACGCTGTCGAAGTCCGGTCCGCTGACGACGATGGAAAGCGGCGTCCGGCTGCCACGCAGGCCGAGGCCGGACGGGGTCAGCGGCCGTCCGCTGGCCGCCGTAATCGAGCCCATCTTCGGCGCCATTGAAGCGGCGACTTCACGCGCACTCATGTCGCGTTCCGCCCAGTCGGCGAGGCGCATCACCACGAAGGCGCGGTTCTTGCGGCCCCAGCTCCCGGTGAGGGTGAAAACGGCCTCGACGTCGCCGGAGGCGCGCAGCGGCTCGGTGATGCCCTCGACCTGGCGGGCCGCGATGTCGGTGAAGGCGACGGTGCTGCCCTGCGGCGCGGTCAGCGGCACGAAGACGACGCCGCGGTCCTCGCTGGGGCTGAGCTCCTGCGGGATCGTGCCGTAGACGAAGTAGCCCATCGCCGCGACCGCGACGCCGACCGCGATGACCGCAAGCGGGATCGAGATCGCGAACGACACCGCGGCGCGGAAGCCGCGCATGAACCAATGCTCGCGGCGCGGGGTGCGCGGCTCGCCGGAGAGCGAACCTGTGCTGCCGCGCAGCACCTTTGAGGCGAGCGCCGGGCAGGCTGTCAGCGCCACGAAGGTGGAGATCAGCACGGCGCTCGCCATCACGAAGCCGAACTCGGTGAAGAGGCGGCCGACCTGCCCCTGCAGGAAGGAGAGCGGCACGAAGACGGCAATCAGCGTCAGCGATGTCGCAATCACGGCGAAGGTCACCTGCCGCGAGCCGAGCACGCTGGCCTTCAGCGGCGATTCCCCGTCGTCGATCCGGCGCTGGATGTTTTCGAGCACCACGATCGCGTCGTCGACCACGAGGCCGATGGCGAGGAGGAGCGCGAGGAGGGTGAGGACGTTGATCGAGAAGCCCATCGCCGCGATCAGCACGAAGGTGCCGACGAGCGCGACGGGGATGGTGATCGCCGGGATCAGCGTCGCCCGCCACGAGCGCAGGAACACGATGATGACGCCGACCACCAGGATCAGCGAGATCACCAGAGCGCTCGCCACTTCTTTGATCGAGGCGGCGACGAAGATTGCGTCGTCCGAGCCCACTTCGATCGCCATGCCTTCCGGCAGGCCGGGCGCCATCGCCTCGATCTCTGCGCGCACGGCGTTCGAGATCGCGATGGTGTTGGACTGGCTCTGCCGGACCACCGAGAGGCCGATGGCGGTCACCCCGTTGTTGCGCACGATGGAGCTGTCTTCCGACACGCCGGCCACCACGCGCGCCATGTCGCGCAGGCGGATCGGCTGGCCTGCGACGCGGTCGACCACCACGTTGGCGAACGCCTCGACGGTCGGCAGGCGGTTGTTGAGCCGCACGGTGAGCTGGCGCGAGTCGGTCTGGAGCTCGCCGGCGGGGAGCTCGATGTTGGCGCTCCTGAGCGCAGTCTCGATGTCGGCGACGGTGAGGTTGCGCGCCGCCATCGCGCGCCGGTCGAGCCAGATCCGCACCGCCATCGGCCGGTCGCCATACATGTCGATGCTGGCGACGCCCGGCACGGTGCCGAGCCTGTCGATTACGTAGCGGTCGACATAATCCGTGATTTCGGCCGGCGTCATGTTCGGGTTGATGACAGCGAGGCGCATCACAGGATCGGAATCGGCGTCGTTCTTGAGGACCTGCGGCTCGTCGACGTCGTCCGGCAGGTCGGCGCGGACGCGGGCGACGGCATCGCGCACGTCGTTCGCGGCCTCGTCGATGTCGCGGCCGACCTGGAATTCCACGGTGACGGTGCTGCGCCCGCGGCGGCTCTGCGAGCTGATCGTCTTGACGCCGGCGATGCCTGCGACCGAACCCTCCAGCACCTCGGTGATGTCGGTGTCGACGATCTCGGGCGCCGCACCAGTGTAGGTCGTGCGGACCGAGACGATGGCCGAATCGATGTCGGGAAGCTCGCGGATCGGGAGCTGCGACAGCGCGCCGATGCCGAAGACGATGATGAGGAGGCTGACGACCGCCGCCAGCACGGGGCGGCGGATGGAAAGGTCGGACAGCATCAGGAGGCGCTTTCCATTGTAGCCGCGACCGGCTGGGGTTCCGGCGCGGTGCCGAGGACCTCGACGGGGCTGCCGTCCCTGACCGACTGGATCCCGCGGGCGATCACCGCCTCGCCGTCCTCGATCCCGGTCGTGATCTCGATGAGGTTGTCGCGCCTGATCCCGGTCGTCACGCGCCGCCGTACCGCCTTGCCGTTCTCGACCACGAAGACGAACGTCTCGCCGCCCTGGACGAGGATCGCCTCATCCGTCACCGCCACCACGTCGCGCTCGCCGAGCGAGAGGCTGAGGCGCATGAACATGCCGGCGGGGAGGGTCCGCTCGTCGTTGGGAAGCCGTGCGCGGACCTTGAAGGCCCGAGAAGTCTGCTCGATGCGGCTGTCGACGGCGTCGACCACGCCGGTGAAGTCCCGGTTGGGGAATGCGGCGGTCGTCGCGGTCACCGGCTGGCCGGGCTTGATGCGGCCATAATAGGTCTCGGGGATGCCGAACTCGATCTCGACGGCGGAGAGATCGTCGAGGCTGGTGAGGACGGTCGAGGTGTCGACGCGGGCGCCGATGTCGACCGACGTGATGCCGAGGACACCGCCGAACGGGGCGACCACCGTGCGGTCCGCGAGGACCCTGCGGGCGCGATCGACGGCGGCGGTGGCGATGGCGAGTTCGGCTCTGGTCTGGTCGATTGTGGCGCGGCTGATGTTGTTGCTGCGCAGCAGCGTCTCGCCGCGTTCCTGCGCCGCCGTCTTCTCGACGAGCGTCGCCTCGGCTTCGGCGAGCGTCGCCTTCTCGATTTCGTCGTCGAGCCGCGCAAGGACGGTTCCGGCCTCGACGACACGTCCTGCGGCGATGTTGGTCTCGGTGATCCGGCCCTCCGCGCTCGGCACGATATCGACGGAGCGCTGGGCGCGGGTGGAGCCGACCGCCTCGATGACGACGCCGAGCCGGCGCGTCTCGGCGGGCCGCACCTCGACCGCGACCGAGCGCGGACCGCGCGAGCCCCTGTCGGCGACGGCTTCGGCAGGGGAGAGGACGACCTCGTGGTAATAGATGTAGCCACCGACCCCCAGCGCCGCGATGACCGCAACCGTTACGACCTGCCGGATGCTTTTCATGTTGGACGTTCCATCGTGCAGCTGAGCCCGCACCTATATCTCGCATAGGGCTGCCGGGTTGTCGTGCCAAGACACGCGTTCTTGATGCGACCGATTGCCTGCGTGCTGGGCATGCCCCGACCATAGGCATGCGCGTCTTTCGCGGCGGCGTTCGATGCGCCCCGCAGCGGGAGGGCAGGCGCTGGTCGCCGGTCCCGGCCGTTCGCCGCCGAGCCGACCGGCAATAGCCTTGCGAACTATCCGAGGAGCAACGGGGCGTTCCTGCGCCAGCGCGTTCGCGCCTGAACTGCGGTCAGCGTAACCGGCTGGGCGTCCATGGGTGAATGCCCGAGAGCCACCATGACGCCGAGGCAACGGCGATCCGCGCTCAGACCCTCGTCCATCGGATAAAAATGATCCCGCACGAACAACCCCACCCGCATCGGCAGATCGGCCGGCTGATCAACCGGGGCAGGAAGGTCCATACGGTTCCAGATGTGGGGGCGAACATGGGCCTCGTATCCACCGGACCCCAGCGAAACCGCTACGGCGGCCCCGTTCGGCTGATTGGTCGAAAGGAACAGCGTGACAGATCCGCGAGCCGGCAGGACTTCATGCATCGAAATCGCATCCGTCCAGCGGAGATGCCCCAGGCCCTCGATCTCCTCCGGCGCGTAGAGCCCGTCCGCATCGGGCTGCGGCAGCAGGAACCGCTGATTCTCCTCCGCAGTCAGGGCAGCGGAGTCGAGAGGCGTACCCGGCGCCGAGAGCGAAACAGCCACCGCCATGGCCCGCCGATCGTCGAAGCCATGCTCGATGGGGTACCAGACGTCGTCGCAGTAGAGCGTAACGTCGACCGGCCCGTGGCCCGGAGCGTCCAGGCACACTTCGAACCACGCATCGACCGGGACCGAGAATTCTGAATACTGCGTCCGGCGTCACGACGAAAAGATCCGGCGGCACACTCGTCGCCCCGAGCCGTCCCGCGATGACGCTGAAACGCAACTTGCCTTCATGAGGGACGAGGGACAGCCGAGCGCGCCGTGACGCCCACCGGACCGGGCCGACATCCCAAGTTTCCTGCGGGTAGAACCCGTCTTCGTCCGGAGCGTTTGCGCTGTAGCCCTCGGCATAGTCGATGAACCGGCGGTAGCGGTCGAAGCTCGGCGAGCCGGGCGCGAACCGATGAGATCGGCTGCCTTCCGGCAGGTGGGTCAGGAACAGGCTGAACTGGTCGACGCCGAATGCCCTGGCCATGTCCAGCGCCGCCTGAACCTCCTCCGGTTCATCGTTCCAGTTGAAGAGGAGATATCGCCACGTGACCTTCGGGAGGGCTTCGCTTCCGCGCGCCGACAGGACATTGCGCATCCCGTCCACAGCATGCGCGAAGCGGCCGCCGACATGGTAGCGTCGGTAGGTTTCCTCCGATGCGCCGCTGATGGTGAAGACGATATTGTCAGGCCGCGCGGCGACAACGCGCTCTGCCCTTCTCATGCTTTTCAGCGGGATACCGTTCGTGCTCGTCACGATCTCGGCACCCGGCGCGTGGCGTCGCAGTACCGCGAGCATTGCCTCGGCATCGCGGTTCATGAACGGATCGCCGTAGTTCAGGAAGTAGATCTTGGTGAGCGCATTTCCGATCTCAGCGCTGAGCGCCTCTACAGCGTCCAGCCCGATATCATCGCGGTCCCTCGTGGAGACGGCGCTATCGTTGTTCGGCTCACACGCCGCGGTCGGGCATCTCAGATTGCAACGAACGGTGGGTTCCAGAACAAGAACGCCGGGGCGATCAGGCCGCGGACCTGGCGGCTCGCTCGCCGCCTTGTAGAGGGAGCAGGTGGGGCACCGCTCCCCGCGCCAGAGCGCTTCCTGCATCCGATGATACTCATCGTTCCCCAGAATATCACGGACGGCCGCCTGATGAACGTTGCCGAAACTGCGGGATGCGTGCGGGTCATCGAGCCCGCAGCTCACATTCCCATCGGAGTGAACAGTAATACTGTTCTCCAGCCATTCGCATCTGTAGCGATTGCCATCGGACGGGAGCATCAGATCGCTGGGTCTACGCGATTTGGCTTTCAGAGTTGCCGGAGGTCTGTCGATTAGCGTGGCAGCCATCAGAATTTGCGGTGCTTCTTGTTCTTATACGACTTTCGATATGCCAGTATAGTGCATCGAAAGCGGCTCGAAAGACCGCGCGCCGCGCCAACGCAAAAACCCCACCGGTTTTCACCGGTGGGGTTTTTGTATGATTGAGTTGTGATGAGACAATTGAACGTGCTCGGCTGGCCTGGCAGCGACCTACTCTCCCGTGGCTTAAGCCAGAGTACCATCGGCGCGGAGGGGGTTAACGGCCGAGTTCGGAATGGGATCGGGTGGGGACCCCTCGCAAAGGCCACCAGGCCGGCGGAGGACGTTCAATTCGTGAAACTGGCGGGTCTGAACCCGTCCGGCGTGTAGCCGGTCTTTCGTCATCGACCATCCGCCGTGCTTGCGGATGGGCATGGGTTAATGAGAGTGATCAAGCCGATCGAGCTATTAGTACTGGTAAGCTACGCATATCGCTACGCTTCCACATCCAGCCTATCAACGTTGTCGTCTACAACGGCTCTCAAGGGAGAACTCGTTTCAAGGTGGGTTTCCCGCTTAGATGCTTTCAGCGGTTATCCCGTCCGTACGTAGCTACCCTGCAATGCGGCTGGCGCCACAACAGGTCCACAAGAGGTACGTCCACCCCGGTCCTCTCGTACTAGGGGCAGATCCTTTCAATTCTCCGACACCCACGGCAGATAGGGACCAAACTGTCTCACGACGTTCTGAACCCAGCTCACGTACCGCTTTAATTGGCGAACAGCCAAACCCTTGGGACCTGCTCCAGCCCCAGGATGCGATGAGCCGACATCGAGGTGCCAAACAACACCGTCGCTATGGACGCTTGGGTGTCATCAGCCTGTTATCCCCGGCGTACCTTTTATCCGTTGAGCGATGGCCCTTCCACGCGGGACCACCGGATCACTATGGCCGACTTTCGTCTCTGCTCGACTTGTCAGTCTCGCAGTCAGGCAGGCTTATGCCATTGCACTCAACGAGCGATTTCCGACCGCTCTGAGCCCACCTTCGCACGCCTCCGTTACTCTTTGGGAGGCGACCGCCCCAGTCAAACTACCCACCATACACTGTCCCGGGCCAAAGCCGCGGTTAGACATCCATGGAAGCAAGGGTGGTATTTCAAGGGTGGCTCCACGCGAGCTGGCGCCCACGCTTCAAAGCCTACCACCTATCCTACACATGCTGCCACGAATGCCAGTGTAAAGCTATAGTAAAGGTGCACGGGGTCTTTCCGTCTAACCGCAGGAACCTCGCATCTTCACGAGGAATTCAATTTCACTGAGTCGATGCTGGAGACAGCGGGGAAGTCGTTACGCCATTCGTGCAGGTCGGAACTTACCCGACAAGGAATTTCGCTACCTTAGGACCGTTATAGTTACGGCCGCCGTTTACCGGGGCTTCAATTCAAGGCTCTCACCTCTCCTCTTAACCTTCCGGCACCGGGCAGGCGTCAGACCCTATACGTCGTCTTGCGACTTCGCAGAGCCCTGTGTTTTTGATAAACAGTCGCTACCCCCTGGTCTGTGCCCCTCGAGCCTGCTTGCGCAGATCCGAGGCCTCCTTCTCCCGAAGTTACGGAGGTAATTTGCCGAGTTCCTTCAGCATCGTTCTCTCAAGCGCCTTGGTATACTCTACCAGTCCACCTGTGTCGGTTTAGGGTACGGTTTGTACGGTGGAGCTATTTCCTGGAACAACTTCGCTGCCCGACCAATCCAGTAAGGCCAGACAACACACGTCATTCGTCACTACCACCAAGTTGCGGAATATTAACCGCATTCCCATCGACTTCCCCTTTCGGGTACGCCTTAGGGGCCGACTAACCCTTCGCAGATTAGCTTAACGAAGGAACCCTTGGACTTTCGGCGAGGGAGTCTCTCACTCCCTTTATCGTTACTCATGTCAGCATTCGCACTTCCGATACCTCCAGGACCCCTCACGGGTATCCCTTCACAGGCCTACGGAACGCTCCGCTACCGCTCACCCCGAAGGATGAACTCACAGCTTCGGCATATGGCTTGAGCCCCGTTACATTTTCGGCGCGAGAACCCTTGTTTAGACCAGTGAGCTGTTACGCTTTCTTTAAATGATGGCTGCTTCTAAGCCAACATCCTGGTTGTTTTGGGGTTCTTACATCCTTTCACACTTAGCCATAATTTGGGGGCCTTAGCTGGTGATTAGGGTTGTTTCCCTTTCCACGACAGACGTTAGCACCTGCCGTGTGTCTGCTGGATAGTACTCTCGGGTATTCGGAGTTTGGTTAGGATCAGTAAGGCGGTAAGCCCCCATAGCCCATCCAGTGCTCTACCCCCCGAGGTATTCATCCAACGCACTACCTAAATAGTTTTCGCGGAGAACCAGCTATCACCAAGTTTGATTGGCCTTTCACCCCTAGCCACAAGTCATCCGAGAATTTTGCAACATTCACCGGTTCGGTCCTCCAGTTGGTGTTACCCAACCTTCAACCTGCTCATGGCTAGATCACTTGGTTTCGGGTCTAATCCGACGAACTGAACGCCCTGTTCAGACTCGCTTTCGCTGCGCCTACGCCTATCGGCTTAAGCTTGCTCGTCAGACTAAGTCGCTGACCCATTATACAAAAGGTACGCGGTCACCCTTGCGGGCTCCCACTGTTTGTAAGCATCCGGTTTCAGGATCTATTTCACTCCCCTTGTCGGGGTGCTTTTCACCTTTCCCTCACGGTACTGGTTCACTATCGGTCATCGAGGAGTATTTAGGCTTGGAGGGTGGTCCCCCCATGTTCAGACAGGATTTCACGTGTCCCGCCCTACTCTAACGGCAGATCTGTTACACTTACGGGGCTGTCACCCTCTATGGCCAGGCTTTCCAACCTGTTCTGCTTGTGTCACTGCACGGCCTGTTGCGCGTTCGCTCGCCACTACTAACGCAATATCGGTTGATATCTTTTCCTCCGGCTACTGAGATGTTTCACTTCGCCGGGTTCGCTCCCTTGCGGGTACCCTTAACGGGTGGGTTTCCCCATTCGGACATTCATGGATCAAAGCTTGTTCGCAGCTCCCCATGACTTTTCGCAGCGTACCACGTCCTTCATCGCCTCTCGATGCCAAGGCATCCACCAGATGCTCTTAAGGCACTTGATCACTCTCATTATCGATGCCCATCACGCCCCATTTAAGCTCTGCTGCAAAACAGAGTGCGGTCAACCGCTCGGCAAGAACGGCAGGGGCAGGCTCGATAATAGAAAGACCAGTTTCACGAGATCTATCCGCATTCCCTGCCATCTCGGCAGGGGAGGGGAGGGATCAGCGCATGAACCGTGCGGTCCATACCCTGATGTCGGAGAACGACCCCAACCCCAATCGCATCCCTCCAGGTTCGGATCAGGACGCTGCATGCTCACGCATGTTGCGCCCCAGACCAGAGGAATGGGCGAATAAATCTTCTCTTCACGATGTCATTGACAACCGGCATGAGCCGGTCAGCTGTGCGCCAGGCGCACGTCCTGCCGAAGCAGGAAACTGATGCTTTTCTTCGTTGAACGGTGTTTCCGGCTCGTCACAACCACCAGAGTGATGGTGGAGCCTGTCGGGATCG